>NZ_JOAX01000001.1 GCF_000720485.1 Streptomyces ochraceiscleroticus
GGAGGGGGGAGGCCCCCCGGGGAGCTCATCGGGCAAGCCCCCGGCCGAGCCGGCCAGGCCCCCTCAAGAGCCGGAAGAGACCTTCCGCTCGGGCCCGGCCTCAGGAACGCTGCCCGACTCGGCCCCCGACCCGGGCTCGGTCTCCGGCCCAGCCCCCGTCCCCCGCTCCGGCCCCAACCCCTCCGCCGGAATACCCAGCGCCGCGTCGCGGGCTGCTTCGGACTCGCGGCGGAAGAGGCGGAACCACATGAAGAGCACGAAGCCCGCGAAGACGAACCACTCGCCGGTGTAGCCGAGGTTTTGGAACGCCTTGAGGTCGAGTCCGCTGCCCTCGGCCGCGGCCGGCGGCACGGCCTTCATCGGCGCCTGGGCGTGCGAGACCGTGATCCAGGCGTCGTACACGTCGTACGGCACGATGTTGACCAGCGACGCCGCGCTGATCATGCCGAGCTGCCCCTGCGGCAGGCCGCCGCCGGTCTGTACGCCCTGCGTGCCCTGGTTCTCCGACGCCTGCAGCGCGCCGGTGACGGTCACCTCGCCGCGCGGCGGCGCCGGTACCTTCGCCGCATCGGCCTTGGCGTCCGCGTCGCCCGGCAGCCAGCCGCGTACGACGGGCAGCGCCTTGCCACCGTCGGTGCGCAGCAGCGTCAGCACGTAGAAGCCGGTCCGCTCGCCGAGCTGCCGGCCGGGGACGAGCAACTGGTGGCCGGTGTCGTAGTGCCCGGTGGCGGTGGCGCGCCGGCCCGAGGTGTTCTTGTCGACGGGCAGCAGCTCGGTCAGCGGGCGGGCGGCCGCGGTCTTGGCGTCGGCCGCCTGGTGTTCCTGCTGCTGGTGCGTGTCGACGCGATCCTCGAAGCGGCTCAGCTGCCAGCTCCCCATGAAGACGCACACGGGGATCGCCAGCAGGACGAAGACGTTGATTCCCCACCATCGCGGGGTGAGCAGGAACCGGTACACACCATCAAAGGTACGGGCACGTGCCTCGTACCCGGACGGCGGGCCCGTATCTGCCCCGGCCCCGCCCCGCCCTCCGGGCACCGGCCCTCAGCTCTACACGCACAAGGTCCAAGGTCCGAGGCCCAAGGCACCCAAGGCCCGGGAGCTACTGCCCCGGCAGCGGGTCCGTGCGGTACACCGTTCCCGCGCAGGCGTCGTTGATCGTGGTGGCCGCGGCCGACGGTTCGCCGGCCTCCGGGGTGTGGCTGACCGCCACGCTGGCCGCCTGCGTACCGTCGTCCGCCGGCCCGTCGCTGCCGCTGCCCGCCTGGTCGCCGCTGCCGTCGGCCGAGGAGGAGTTCGCCGGCTCGCCGGAGCCCGCCCCCTCGGAGCTGCCGGGCGTCGGCGTACCGGGCGCCGCGCAGCCCGAAGGCCCGCCGCCCTCCGCCGGGATCCAGGCGAACTTCACCTCGTACGCCTGGCCGGGCTTCAGCACGATCTGGTCGGGTGCGGCAGACGGGTCCGGCAGGCCCGGCGCGGCGTCGCCCGCCGTGTGGTCGACGACCTGGACGCGGGTCGGGTCCGCGCTGCCCTGGGCGACGGCGATCACGCTGCCGCCGCCGTCGACCGAGCAGGTCGCGGCGGAGGTGTTGACGATCCGCAGGGAGCCGTAGACGCGGCCTTCGGCGTCGGGCGTGCCGAGGCTGCCGCTGCCGCTGCCGAGCTGGGCGCGCAGGCAGGTGGGCGAGGTGACGTCCATCGTCGCGGCCGGGTCGGCGGCGGGGCCGCCGGGCTCGTCGGTCCTGCCGTCCTTCGCCGTGCCCTTGTCCTCGCCGGTCTTCTCGCCGTCCTTGTCGGACGTCTTGCCGTCCTTGCCGGCCGGGCGGTCGCTGTGCCGGCTGCTTGTACCGCCCTTGGTGCCGCCGGTGGTGACGTGCGCCTCGGAGCTGCTGGCGGCGTTGGCGCGGCGGTCGTCGGCGTCGTCCCCGCCGTTCGCGACGTGCAGCATGGCGGGCATGGCCGTACCGCCGAGGAGCAGTACGGCGGCGGCGCCGACCACGGCGTGCCGGCGGCGCCTGCGCCGGGCCGGTACCGCGCGGCGGAGGGTGTCGAGGGAGTCGGGGGACGGTTCCAGGTCCTGGACGGCGGACTGCAGGAGATTCCGCAGCTCCTCCTCGCCACCGCCCCCGGAGCCACTGCCGCCACCGAATTCGATCCCATCGAACCCGGACCCACCGAACCCGGCCCCGCCGAGACCGCCGTCGGCGTCCGCCTCGCGCCCGCCGTCTCCCATGGCACCGTTGTCATCCGGCACCGATGCCCCCGCCGATGCCGACCCCGATTCCCCCGCCGATGCCGATGCCGCCCCCGAGGCCCCACGCTCCGTACCGTGCGGCTGCCCGTCCTCGCCGCGCGTCTCCCGCTGCGGCTGCCCGTCCTCGCCGTCCGCTTCCCGCTCCGGCCGCCCGTTCTCCGGCTGCCCGTCCTCCGAGTGCCCATCCTCCGGGCGCGCCGTTCCGTGCGGGCCCACCGAACCCTCCGCGTCGGGCTCGTGCGGGCCGTGCTGCTTGCTGGTCATGCCGGAGCCTCCATGGCGACGCGCAGCGCCGCGATACCCCGTGAGCCGTACGCCTTCACCGAGCCGAGCGATATGCCCAGCGTCTCGGCGACCTGCGCTTCGGTCATGTCGGCGAAGTAGCGCAGCACGAGGACTTCGCGCTGGCGCCGCTGCAGACCGCGCATCGCCTTGATCAATTGGTCCCGCTCGAGCTGCTCGTACGCGCCCTCTTCGGCGCTCGCCATGTCGGGCATCGGCTTGGAGAGCAGCTTCAGTCCGAGGATGCGGCGGCGCAGCGCGGAGCGGGAGAGGTTGACGACCGTCTGCCGCAGATAGGCGAGGGTCTTCTCGGGGTCGCGTACGCGTCCGCGCGCCGAGTGCACGCGGATGAACGCTTCCTGGACGACGTCCTCGCAGGAGGCGGTGTCGTCCAGGAGCAGCGCGGCGAGACCGAGCAGGGAGCGGTAGTGCGCTCTGTAGGTCTCGGTGAGGTGGTCGACTGTCGTGCCCGCTGCCATCGCGTCGTCAGCGTTCCCGTGCTGGGACGGGGCCTGCGTGGGACGCGCGGCGGGCCAGGGGGCGATCACCGGCATGCCACCGGGGATGCGAGTACGGGACGGCCGCGCCACAGCCGCGCCGCCCGCGCTCCCAGGGCCGATTGCAATGCCGAGTACCTCTGCCACGCCTGTTGGACACGCTTCCCCCCGTCAGGGTTGTACGCGCAAGGCACCGTTTTTGGCGATGCGTTGAATGCCCTCATGCGTACCAGCTCTTCCCCGATGCCCCATATTGCCCGTGCCCGTAAGGGCGGTCTTACGTACTTGCCGCGGCCCTCGTGGGACCTTCGCCGTACGCCGTGCGTGCGCGTCGCCGAACTGTGCCGTGCCGAACGCCCAGGAGGGGCGGCGACAAAGACGCTCCCCGCGCGGCTGCGGTTGCAGCACGACGGGGAGCGAATGACCGAGCGGGCCATCGGCCCTGATCAAGGGACCGGAACAGACGGTCCGCTCACAGGACCTTCACAAGTAGTCAGCGAATTATTACCCACGGGGGAAGTTCTTGGGGAGTGGGTTCTTCGAACTTCAAGTACTCGAGGGGAACCGAGCCGGCCGGTCAGCTCCGGCCCGTGAGCTCCGCCGCGACCACTTCGGCGATCTGTGCCGTGTTCAGCGCCGCGCCCTTGCGGAGGTTGTCGCCGCACACGAAGAGTTCGAGCGCCTGCGGGTCGTCCAGGGACCGGCGTACCCGCCCGACCCAGGTCGGATCCGTGCCGACCACATCGGCGGGCGTGGGGAACTCGCCCTCCCCCGGGTCGTCGCACAGGACGACGGCGGGCGCCGCGGCCAGGATCTCGTGTGCCCCGGCCACCGTGACCTCGCGCTCGAAGCGCGCGTGCACGGTCAGCGAGTGCGTGGTGATCACCGGTACACGGACGCAGGTCGCGGTGACCCGCAGCTCCGGCAGTCCGAGGATCTTGCGGGACTCGTTGCGGACCTTCAGCTCCTCGGAGGACCAGCCGTCCTCCTGCAGGGAACCGGCCCACGGCACGACGTTGAGCGCCATCGGCGCGGGGAACGGGCCGAGGTCGTCGCCGACGGCCCGCCGCACGTCACCGGGCGCCGTGCCCAGCTCCGTACCGGACACCGCGGAGAGCTGGCCGCGCAGCGCGTCGACGCCGGCCTTCCCGGCGCCGGAGACGGCTTGGTACGAGGAGACGATCAGCTCGCTCAGGCCGTACTCGGCGTGCAGCGCGCCCAGCGCGACGATCATCGAGAGCGTCGTGCAGTTCGGGTTGGCGATGATGCCGCGCGGCCGTACGCGGGCGGCGCGCGCGTTGACCTCCGGTACGACCAGCGGGACGTCCGGGTCCATCCGGAAGGCGGCGGAGTTGTCGACGACCACCACGCCCTTGGCGGCCGCGATCGGCGCCCACGTCGCCGAGACCTCGTCCGGCACGTCGAAGAGCGCGATGTCGATGTCGTCGAAGACCTCTTCGGCGAGCGCGAGGACCTCGGTCTCCGCGCCCCGTACGGTCAGCTTGCGCCCTGCCGAGCGCGGGGAGGCGATCAGCCGTACCTCGCCCCAGATGTCGGCGCGCTCGGAGAGGATGCCGAGCAGTACGCCGCCCACCGCGCCGGTCGCGCCGACGACGGCGAGGTTCGGCTTGCGGGCCGCACGGTCCTCCGCGCGGCCCGCCCGGGCCGTCGCCACCGGACCACTGTCCGGGAGCGACGCCCCATGGGCCGGTGCCGGCAGCCCGTCGGCCGCCGGCGTCAGCCCATCAGGTGTGATCATCGGCCGGTGCCGCCATAGACCACGGCCTCGTCGGAATCGGTGTCGAGACCGAACGCGCTGTGGACGGCCTGCACAGCCTCGTTGACGTCATCGGCACGCGTGACGACCGAGATGCGGATCTCGGAGGTCGAGATGAGCTCGATGTTCACGCCCGCGTTCGACAGCGCCTCGAAGAAGCCCGCCGTGACGCCCGGGTTGGTCTTCATACCGGCGCCGACAAGCGAAATCTTCGCGATCTGGTCGTCGTAGCGCAGCGAGTCGAAGCCCACCGACGGCTTGGTCTTCTCCAGCGCCGCGATGGCCTTGCGGCCCTCGGTCTTCGGCAGCGTGAAGGAGATGTCGGTCAGGCCCGTGGACGCGGCCGAGACGTTCTGCACGACCATGTCGATGTTGATCTCGGCGTCCGCGATCGCACGGAAGATCGTCGCGGCCTCGCCCGGCTTGTCCGGTACGCCGACGACCGTGACCTTCGCCTCGGAGGTGTCGTGCGCGACGCCCGAGATGATCGCCTGCTCCATCGGCTGGTCCCCTTGCGGTTCGTTGCTGACCCACGTACCCCGCAGCCCCGAGAACGAGGACCGGACGTGGATCGGGATGTTGTAACGGCGTGCGTACTCGACGCAGCGGTGCAGCAGCACCTTGGAACCGGAGCTGGCCAGCTCCAGCATGTCCTCGAACGAGATCCAGTCGATCTTGCGGGCCTTCTTCACGACCCGCGGGTCGGCGGTGAAGACGCCGTCGACGTCGGTGTAGATCTCACAGACATCCGCATCCAGGGCTGCGGCCAGCGCGACGGCGGTCGTGTCCGAGCCGCCGCGGCCCAGCGTGGTGATGTCCTTCTTGTCCTGGGACACACCCTGGAAGCCGGCGACGATGGCGATGTTGCCCTCGTCGACGGAGGTCTTGATCCGGCCCGGCGTGACGTCGATGATCCGTGCCTTGTTGTGCACGGAGTCCGTTATGACGCCTGCCTGGCTGCCCGTGAAGGACTGCGCCTCGTGTCCGAGGTTTTTGATCGCCATCGCCAGCAGGGCCATGGAGATCCGCTCTCCGGCGGTCAGCAGCATGTCGAACTCGCGGCCCGAAGGCATGGGGGAGACCTCCCCCGCGAGATCGATCAGCTCGTCCGTCGTGTCGCCCATCGCCGAAACCACCACGACAACCTGGTTGCCGTTCTTCTTGGCTTCGACGACTCGCTTGGCAACGCGCTTGATGCCCTCGGCATCCGCAACGGATGAGCCGCCGTACTTCTGCACGACAAGGCCCACGTGTGCTCGCTCCTCGCAACTGTCTGTCGGATCCCCGGCTGCCTGCGGGTTCCGCAGGTCTGCGGGCGTTCCGGACCCCTGTTCAGGGGCCATGCGGTCGGCTCAGTCTATCGAGCAGGCGGAATCCGCCTCGCCAATACCACATCGTGAGACACATTGCTCGCTACGCGATCAAAACGGTCGGCGTGCCGGTCGTACGCGACCTCCTGCGAGGCCGTACGCGACCGAAGCGCCCTCCGCCGTGACCGGCGCGAGCCGACTCGCGTCCTGCTACCGAGTATCTCCCGAAACGGTCGGCGTGGCGCATCGTCGCGCCCGCTCGGCATGCCACCTGCCCGTTCCGGAGGAGAGCACACGGAAACTGTACGGAAACGTAAGCCAGGTCACAGGGGGTGCGGTGTTACGCCGGGGCGTGCAGGGGCACGCAGGAACGCTCGCGCCACCGGGAAACCCGCCGTACGCGCCCGCACGCCCGGCGCAGACCGAAACCCGCCCTCACGCCTGGTGCAGGCCGAGCGGTCCGGCGATCTCCGCCGCCATGACCTTCCCGGCCTCTTCCTCCAGGTTCTCCTCGCCGTCGGCACCGCTGTCGGTGTCCAGGCCGTCCAGCTCGTCCAGCGGCTGGTCCAGCCGGACGTGCGCGACCAGCGACTGCAGGGCGCGCAGCGCGGCGCTCGCGGTGGGCCCCCAGTTCGACAGGTACGAGAACTGCCACCACCACAGGGCCTCGCTGATCCGCCCGGCCCGGTAGTGCGCGAGGCCGTGCCGCAGGTCGGTCACGATGTCGGCGAGGTCGTCGGAGATCCGGCAGGCCACGGGCGCACTGCGCGGTACGTACGGGTCGAACAGCTCGTTGTACACGTCCACCGGGTCCAGCAGCGTCGCGAACCGCTCACGCAGCTCGTCCACGTCCGGCTCCGGGCCGATGTCCGGCTCGTACCGGTCCTGCGGGACGATGTCCTCGTGCGCGCCCAGCCGGCCGCCGGTGAGCAGGAGCTGCGAGATCTCCAGCAGCAGGAAGGGCACGGCGCTGTCCGGCTCGTCACCGCGTGCCACTTCCGTGACCGCCACGATGAAGCTTTCGACCGAGTCGGAGATCTGTACGGCGAAGTCGTCCGGATTCTGCGTGACGTTGTGCAACGTGGGATCAGACATCGAGAAGTCTCCGTCCTTCGAAGGCCCGCCCGAGCGTGACCTCGTCGGCATACTCCAGATCGCCCCCGACCGGCAGTCCGCTGGCCAGACGCGTCACCTTCAGCCCCATGGGCTTGATCATGCGCGCGAGGTACGTGGCGGTCGCCTCGCCCTCGAGGTTCGGATCGGTGGCCAGGATCAGCTCGCCGACCGTGCCGTCGGCGAGCCGGGCCAGCAGCTCTCGTATCCGCAGATCGTCCGGGCCCACGCCCTCGATGGGGCTGATCGCCCCGCCCAGTACGTGGTACCGGCCGCGGAACTCCCGCGTCCGCTCGATCGCGACGACGTCCTTGGGCTCCTCGACCACGCAGATGACCGCGGGGTCGCGGCGCGGGTCACGGCAGACCTGGCACTGCTCGTCCTGCGCGACATTGCCGCACACGCTGCAGAACCGGACCTTCGCCTTGACCTCCATCAGCGCGTTCGCCAGCCGGCGGACGTCGGTCGGCTCGGCCTGGAGGATGTGGAAGGCGATCCGCTGCGCGCTCTTGGGACCGACGCCGGGGAGCCGCCCCAGCTCGTCGATCAGATCCTGAACCACGCCTTCGTACACGGAACGCTCTCTCCCTGGTCCTTGTCCCTGGCCCCGGCGCCGGTTCTGGTCTCCGGTCGCCCTGCCCGCCTGCTCCGTACGCTAGTTGGCCGCCCCGCCGAAGGGGAGTCCATCGTTCGGAGTCTCCTGGTCGGCCGCTGACCGGATGGCCAGGCGCCGCCCGGAATCAGAAGGGCAGGCCGGGGATGCCACTGCCGCCGCCGAGGCCCTGCGCGAGCGGGCCGAGCTTGTCCTGCTGGAGCTTCGCGGCCGCGGCGTTGGCGTCCTGAACGGCGGCGATGACGAGATCCGCGAGGGTCTCGGCCGTCTCCTCGGGCGTCGCCGCCTCCGGGTCCACCGCCTTCGGGTCGATCTCCAGGCCCTTCAGCTCGCCGGCGCCGGTCACGGTCGCCTTGACGAGACCACCGCCCGCCGACCCCGACACGGGCGTCTGCGCCAGCTCCTGCTGGGCCGCCGCGAGGTCCTGCTGCATCTTCTGGGCCTGCTGAAGCAGCTGCTGCATATCGGGCTGACCACCGGGGATCACTGCGGACTCCTGCCGTACGACTACACATGTTTGCGGTAGCCCGAGCCTACGTGCTCCGTGGCCGCCGCGCCCTACACCGCAGGAAGGAGTACGGATGTACGTCTCCTCCTGGCGGCCCCGAGCCTGCGGCGATTACGGAAAGCGACATACAGGGCTTGATCTTCACTTTCCGTTCCGCCGTCTTCCGGCGGGGCCTCACTCGTTGTTGTACTCCTCTATGACCGTCGCCCCGAGCTCGCGGACGATCAGGTCGTACCCGCTGAGGGCGGTGTCGACGAGATCGGGGTCGTCCTCGGCCGGCATGTCCTCCTCGATCGAGTACGACGGGGGCTCCGGCTCGCGGTACGCGGGCTCGGCGGCCGGCGCCTGGGCCTGCTGCGCCCCGGCCGAGGCCACGGCCTGCCGGGCGCGCTGCGCGCCCTGGCCGCCGCCCGCGCTTCCGGACTGGTCGGGCGTGCCCTGCGGGGGCGGGGCGGGCGCCGCGGGCTGCTGCGGGGGCCCGGCCGGGGCACCGCCACCGCCGTAACCACCACCGCCGCCGAAGCCGCCACCGCCGGGCGCACCGGAGCCGCTGCCGCCGAAGCCTCCGCCGCGCGGGGCCGCGCCGCCGCCCGGCGGATTGGCGCCGCCCGACGGGTCGATGATCGCCTCGACCCGCCACTGCACGCCGAAGCGCTCGGCCAGCGCCTCGCGCAGCACGTCCTCACTGCCGCCGTTCGCGAAGCTGTCGCGCGCACCGGCATTGGGGAAGCCGACCTGCAGGGTCGTGCCGTCGAACCCGGCGACCTGGGCGTTCTGGCTGAGCAGGATCCAGGTGAAGCGGCGCTTCCCCTTCACCGCCTCCAGGATGTCCGGCCACATCTGCCGTACTTGCTGTGTCTGAACAGCGCCCTGCGCACCGGCCCCCGGCCCCTGAGCGGCGGGCCGGCCCGAGCCGTACTGCTGGCCCTGCCCCGCGGGCTGCTGCGGCGCCGGTGACGCGGGCGCGGACGGCTGCGGGGCGGGTGCCTGCGCGGCGGGAGCCTGTTGGGCGGGTGTCTGCTGGGCGGGCGGCTGCTGCCCCTGCGACTGCTGTACTGGCGCGCCGCTCTGGCCGCCCTGGCTTCCGGGCGCGGCCGCGGTCGGCCAGCCGCCCGGCTGCCGCCCACCGGCTGCACCGCCGTCGGCCGCACCGGCCGCGGGGCCGCCCTGAGGTCCCGTACCGCCGCTCGTCGGCCAGGCTCCGGGCCGCTGACCGGCCTGCTCGCCGGGCCCACCGGCTCCGCCGGGTCCGCTCGCGGCGCCGGGCCAGGCGCCCGGACGGCGCGCTGCCGCGCCGCCCTCCGCACCGGAGCCGGCCGCCTGTCCACTCTCACCCGGCGCACCGCCCGGCTGCTGCGCCCCCGAGGGCCACGCGCCCGCCGGAGCACCACCGCCGGCGGCGGGCGCGGGGCCCGCCGCCGGCACGGAAGCATCGCCCGGCCCGGCGCCCGCCGGGCCACCGGCCGACGGCACATCCGCCCCGGCCGCCGGAGCGCCGCCGCCGGTGGGCGCGGGGCCCGCCGGGCCGCTCGTCGCCCCGCGGACCGCGGCCCGCGCGGCCGCTGGACCGGCGGGACCCGCCGGGGCAGCCGGCGCCGCGTGCGCACCCGGCCCGGGCACGTATCCCGCCGGGACCTCGCCACCGGGCTGCATCACCGGCATCCCACCGGGGCCGGGCGCACCGCCCGCTCCGGCGGGCAGGCCGCCGCCGAGCCCAGCCGCGCCGACCCCGCGCTCCAGGCGGTCCAGCCGCGCCTGGACCGAGCGCTCGTCGTCGTACGCCGCGGGCAGGAGGACCCGTGCACAGATCAGCTCGAGCTGCAGCCGCGGCGAGGTGGCGCCGCGCATCTCCGTCAGGCCGGAGTTGACCAGATCCGCGGCCCGGCTCAGCTCCGCGGCGCCGAACACGGACGCCTGCGCCTGCATCCGCTCCACCACATCCGCCGGTGCGTCGATCAGCCCCTTCTCCGCCGCGTCCGGGACAGCCGCCAGGATCACCAGGTCCCGCAGCCGCTCCAGCAGGTCGGCGACGAACCGCCGCGGATCGTTCCCGCCCTCGATCACCCGGTCCACGACCTCGAAGGCCGCGGCGCCGTCCCCCGAGGCGAACGCCTCCACGATCGAGTCCAGCAGCGACCCGTCCGTATAACCGAGCAGCGCCGTCGCCATGGCGTATGTCACACCGTCGGCACCGGCGCCGGCCAGGAGCTGGTCCATCACGGACATCGAGTCACGCACGGATCCGGCACCCGCCCGTACGACGAGCGGCAGCACCCCGTCCTCGACGGGGATGTCCTCCCGGCCGCACACCTCACCGAGGTACTCGCGCAGCGTCCCGGGCGGCACCAGCCGGAACGGATAGTGGTGCGTACGCGACCGGATCGTCCCGATGACCTTCTCGGGCTCGGTCGTCGCGAAGATGAACTTGAGGTGCTCCGGCGGCTCCTCGACCACCTTCAGCAGGGCGTTGAACCCCGCCGAGGTGACCATGTGGGCCTCGTCGATGATGTAGATCTTGTACCGGCTGCTGGCCGGGCCGAAGAACGCCTTCTCGCGCAGCTCACGCGCGTCGTCCACACCACCGTGCGAAGCGGCGTCGATCTCGATGACGTCGATCGATCCCCGCCCGTTACGGGCGAGATCGATGCAGCTCTGGCACTCCCCGCACGGCGTCGGAGTGGGACCTTGCTCACAGTTGAGGCAGCGCGCCAGGATCCGCGCGCTGGTCGTCTTGCCGCAGCCGCGCGGTCCGCTGAAGAGATACGCGTGGTTGACGCGGTTGTTCCGCAGGGCCTGCTGCAGCGGGTCGGTCACGTGCTCTTGCCCGATGACCTCGGCGAAGGTCTCGGGGCGGTAGCGGCGGTACAGCGCAAGGGATGACACGCATACGACGATATCGGCCCGCACTGACAACCGGCCCCGCCCGCGGCTTCCCGCAGTCACCGCACCGGGACGCGGCGCCGTCGCCCCGGGAACGCAAACGCCCCCCACGCACCCGCCAGAGCCGACCTACCCTTGCTGCCTTCCGGCCCTGGGGGAGTTCAGTCAGATAGCGCCACGTGAGGGGCTGCGCCCACAGTACCTGATCCAGCGCCCCCGAAACGACCCTCACCCCCCTCCCCGGGCAGGGTTGTTCACGTCACACGAGTCGGCCGGGGATCGAGTTCGCGAGCACTCCTCCACGTCATGTAATGTCTTCCTCGGAGGATTCGCCTAGTGGCCTAGGGCGCACGCTTGGAAAGCGTGTTGGGGGCAACCCCTCACGAGTTCGAATCTCGTATCCTCCGCCAGTGCCTCACCGGGCACTACGTCGAAGGGCCCCACCGCTTGCGGTGGGGCCCTTCGACGTTCCGCGGCGGCCGACGACCGACGAGCTGCGTCCGAGGACGGGCGGCCGGCTGTCCTCGGACATAGCTCGGGCGAGCCTCCTGCTCCACGGACCGCGCCCCGCATCCCGGGCACGGGCCGCACCCCGGGCCCCGCGCCCTTGCGGCCAAAAACGCTGCGCCCGTGCGAGCAAATATCTGTGACCGCGGAGAGAGAAATCAGCGTGACGCGCCTGGAGGGTTTCTTGCGCGGCAGGTGAAGTGGAATTACTCACCGCCCAGTGCCGACCGTACCGTGCTACTGTCGATCCCAGTTGCAGTTGTGGTTCCCAAAACTTCAAGTGCCCCCACCGTGTTTTCCGTACCGGTGGGAGCGCTTTTTGTGTTTCCGGTCTTTTTCCGGCGGGGTGATCATCGCGGCGACATGGAGCCCGCAAGGTGTGGGCTCCAGGAACTGCCCCGAAGGAGAAATTGACATGGCTGCTGGCACCGTGAAGTGGTTCAACTCGGAAAAGGGCTTCGGCTTCATCGAGCAGGACGGCGGCGGCCCCGACGTCTTCGCCCACTACTCGAACATCGCCACCCAGGGCTTCCGTGAGCTCCAGGAAGGCCAGAAGGTGACCTTCGACATCGCGCAGGGCCAGAAGGGCCCGACGGCCGAGAACATCGTTCCCGCCTGAAGCTGACGCATCACCGCAGCTGGGGCCCGCACCTTGGGGTGCGGGCCCCAGCTCGTTGCTTTTCCCGGCGTACCCGATGCACGCCCCGTTCAGGGAATCGGATGCAATTCATCCGCTTCGCCGACGGGCCTGCGTTTCTTCGGATCGCCTGCTCGGACCGCGCCGCGCGTCCGGGCGTAACGGCGCCGCGGCCGCTCATTACCGGCCAGGCCCGCTTTCATATTTCATCCGGCTCGTTCTCGCAATTCTCCGCGCTGTGCATTCGCTGCGGGTATTCCTTGATACGTGCCGCATCGAGGAAGGTTTCCCATTGAAGCGCACGCGCGGAAATGATCGCTACACCCGCTCTCGTAACGGTGGCTCCGGTTCCGGCGGTTCCGGTTCCGGCGCCGGCAGGGGCGGCGGCCGTTTCGGCTCCCCGTCCTCCGGCCGTTCCGGCGCCCCGCGCCGCTCGGGCGGTAACGGACGCCGGCAGGCCGCTCCCCAGGGCGAGTTCGCGCTGCCGGTGACGGTCACCCCCGGGCTGCCCGCCGTCGAGAAGTTCGCCGATCTCGACATGCCGGCGCCGCTGCTGGCCGAGCTCGGCTCGCAGGGCGTCACCACGCCGTTCCCGATCCAGGCGGCGACCCTGCCGAACTCCCTCGCCGGCCGGGACGTACTCGGCCGCGGCCGCACCGGTTCGGGCAAGACCCTCGCCTTCGGCCTCGCGCTGCTGGCCCGTACGGCCGGTCAGCGCGCCGAGCCGCGCCGCCCGCTGGCCCTCGTACTCGTGCCCACGCGCGAGCTGGCCCAGCAGGTCACCGACGCGCTCACTCCGTACGCCCGCGCCCTGAAGCTGCGGCTGGCCACGGTGGTCGGCGGGATGTCGATCGGCCGCCAGGCCGGTGCGCTCCGCGGCGGCGCGGAGGTCGTCGTCGCGACGCCGGGCCGGCTCAAGGACCTCATCGACCGCGGCGACTGCCAGCTCAACCAGGTCGGCATCACCGTCCTCGACGAGGCCGACCAGATGGCCGACATGGGCTTCATGCCGCAGGTCACCGCGCTGCTCGACCAGGTGCGCCCCGAGGGCCAGCGGATGCTGTTCTCGGCCACGCTGGACCGCAACGTCGACCGGCTGGTCCGCCGCTACCTGACGGACCCGGTGGTCCACTCCGTCGACCCGTCCGCGGGCGCGGTGACCACGATGGACCACCACGTGCTCCACGTGCACGGCACGGACAAGCACCGGCTGACCACCGAGATCGCGGCCCGCGACGGCCGGCTCATCATGTTCCTGGACACCAAGCACGCCGTCGACAAGCTGACCCAGCACCTGCTGAACAACGGCGTACGCGCCGCCGCCCTGCACGGTGGCAAGTCCCAGCCGCAGCGCACCCGCACGCTGTCCCAGTTCAAGACCGGTGATGTGACGGCGCTGATCGCGACCAACGTCGCGGCGCGCGGTATCCACGTCGACAACCTCGACCTGGTCGTGAACGTCGACCCGCCCCAGGACCACAAGGACTACCTCCACCGCGGCGGCCGCACGGCCCGCGCCGGCGAGTCCGGCAGCGTCGTCACCCTGGTGACGTCCAACCAGCGCCGCGACATGAGCCGCCTGATGGCCACGGCGGGCATCACCCCGCAGATCACCCAGGTCCGCTCCGGTGACGAGGAGCTGAGCCGCATCACGGGTGCGCAGGCCCCGTCGGGTGTCCCGGTCACCATCCCCAAGCCGGCGGCCGCCGAGCGCCCCCGCAGCGGCAGCCCCTCCTCGTCCCGTGGCCGTCGCAGCCGCAGCGCCCAGAACCGGCGCACCGACCGCACGCGGCGCGGCCCCGGCCAGCGGCAGTCCGCCCCCGCCTCGGGGGCCGGCTCCCGCTGATCGTCCCTCTCCCTGCCAGCCGGCCCCTCTCCCCCTGTCTGTGAGGCATCATGCGCTGCATCATCGCTCGTTTCCCGTTCGATCTGACCAAGGAAGGGGTGCTGGCCGCCATGAAGGGCGTCAAGCCGGAGCCCGTCACGGGTGACTCGGTGGTGATCGGCCGCCGTCAGTTCCCCGTCAAGCAGGTGGGCGCGGTCGTCACCCGGCAGGACCGCCGGGACTTCACCGCGGGCGAGGTCGTCCGGGCCATGACGCGGCTCGGCTTCACGTGCCACACGGCCGAGGCCGCACCCACGGAGGCTCTCTCCCCGCTGGAGACCGCGTCGGCGCTGCTCGGGAACCCCACCCCCGAGCAGTAGGCGGGAGAGAAGCGGCATCAGCACAACGAGGAGGGCCCTGCCGGCGCACACCGGCAGGGCCCTCCTCTCGTACGTCTCAGGGACGCGTACGTCTCAGGGGTGCGTCTCAGGGACGCGTACGCCTCAGGTACGCATACGTCTTCTCAGTGGTCGGAGTAGCTGAAGTCGCCCACGGTCCAGGCGCTCACGTCCTGGATCGCGACGCGGTACATCCCGCCCGTCTCGGGGATACCGATGCTGCCCTGCAGGATGCGGGCGACATGGAAGTGCAGGTGCGTGGGGGCTTCGACGCCCCCGTGTCCGTTCTGTGTCCGGTCGGTGGTGAAGATGCCGGAGAACGGGCCCAGGCGGGCCGAGTCCGACAGGACCTCCGACACCCGCTGCCGCCACACGGCTTCGGGGGCCAGCCGGCCGGTGATGACGGCGCTGCTGGTGACGACGGTCAGGGGCATCTGATTGCTTTGCTCGGACTCCACCATGGCGGCGATGTCGACGAGCAGCACGTCAGGGTTCGACATGGGAGCCGATTCTATTCAGCGGCTCGATCAGCGGCTCACGCCTGCCCGCCGAACGGGCTGAAATCTCTCCTCGCCGGAGTAGACATTGAACAGCCGCACGGTGAAGGCTACGAGGTCGGCGCGGCGGCAGCCCGGACGGATGGTGTTGAATTTCCCGCGGGGCCCTGATGCCGGGGCCCTGATGCCGCACGGCACCAAGGCCCTCGACGGTCGGCTCAACGAGGTGAAATGACAGCAGAGAACCCGCTCAGTGGTCGGCTGGACGACGACGACTACCCCGCGTACACCATGGGACGGGCCGCCGAGATGCTCGGCACCACTCCCGGGTTCCTGCGCGCCATCGGCGAGGCCGGGCTGATCACGCCGCTCCGGTCGGAGGGCGGGCACCGCCGGTACTCCCGCTACCAGCTCAGGATCGCCGCCCGCGCCCGCGAGATCGTGGACCAGGGCACCCCCGTCGAGGCCGCGTGCCGCATCGTCATCCTCGAGGACCAGCTCGAAGAGGCCCAGCGCATCAATGCCGAGTACCGCCGCGCCGAGGGCAAGCCGGACGACGGCACGCACTGAGCCGCGCGGAACGGACGGCGGCGGTGGTCCGGAAGCTCATACGTCTCTTTCGTTGACGCATTCCTGTGGGGTGTTCGGCGATTCCTCCGTGACGCCCGTTGCCGGGCTCGGTAAATGGTGCTGGGTATACGTCAGTTGCGTTCGTTCGGGCCACTCCGGCCGGGCATGAGCGGCAATCCGCGGGTCGAGTATGGGCTGTGCGTCGAGGGGGTATCAGAGCACGGTCAGTGCCCTTCAAGGGGGGATTCAGAATGACCACACCGGCTCAAGAGTGTGTCGTACTCGATATTCCGGAGGGATTACGGCTGGACCTCCTGGGTCTCGTCGTCGAAGTCGGCCGGGTACGGATAGTCGCTGACCGGGCGGGTCTGCTCGGCAACCTCATCGCGTCCCTGACCTGCGGCGGCGGCGCGGCCGCAGCCAGGAGCCTCGAGGCAATGGCGCAGATGATCCGCGCCCAGGAGCAGCCCCAGGAACAGCGCCAGGAACAGCCCGAAGAATCCGGCCAACGCACATAGGAACGGAACCACCGCTGCCTCGTCCCGGGCCACGCCCGGGGCGAGGCAGCGCCGCGTTCCGCGGAGATCCCCGAATAAATACGTTGCCGAAGGGGCGGGGGTCTGCTGCACTGCCGGAAGCCACCGGAGAAGGAGACGGAAATGCCGAAGACGTTCATGTCCCAGCAGCAGGTAATCGCCGCCCATTCGGAGGACATGACGCTCGGTGCAGTATGTGAATCTAGGAATTCTGGCGCACGTCGACGCCGGTAAGACGAGCCTGACCGAGCGGCTGCTGCAGGCCGCCGGGGTCATCGACGAGGTCGGCAGCGTCGATGACGGAAGTACGCGGACGGATTCGCTGGAGCTGGAGCGGCAGCGGGGGATCACGATCAAGTCCGCGGTCGTGTCGTTCGTCGTCGACGACGAACTGACGGTCAACCTGATCGATACGCCCGGGCATCCGGACTTCATCGCCGAGGTCGAGCGGGTGCTGCACGTGCTCGACGGCGCGGTGCTGGTCGTCTCGGCGGTGGAAGGGGTGCAGCCGCAGACCCGCATTCTGATGCGGACGCTGCGGCGGCTCGGTATCCCCACGCTCATTTTCGTCAACAAGATCGACCGGCGCGGAGCGCGCTGCGCGTCCGTGGTCCGCGAGCTGGGCGAAAAGCTGGACGCCGCGGTCGTGGCCCTGGGCACCGTCGGCGGTGCGGCGGGCACGCCGGGGGCCGCGTGGGTCCCGTACGCGGACGCCGACGAGGACTTCGCGGCGCGGCTGACCGAGGTGCTCGCCGACCACGACGACGCGCTGCTGGCCGCGTACGTGGCGGACGAGACGGCGGTGCCGTACGACCGGCTCCGGGCCGGACTGGCCGCGCAGACGCAACAGGCCCTCGTACACCCGGTGTTCTTCGGCTCGGCCATCACGGGCGCGGGCGTGAACGCGCTGACCACCGGCATCAAGGAGCTGCTGCCGGCGGCCGCGGGCGCGGCGGGCGGACCGCTGTCGGGCACCGTCTTCAAGGTGGAGCGCGGACCGGCCGGGGAGAAGCTCGCGTACGTCCGGATGTTCTCGGGGGCGGTACGGACGCGGGACCGGGTGGCCCTGGGCGGTACGGAGGGCAAGGTCACCGCGGTCGGGGTCGTCGAGCGGGGCGTGGTCGTGCGGCGGAGCGGGGTGGTCGCCGCCGGGGAGATCGGGGTGCTGTGGGGCCTGGAGAAGGTACGGATCGGTGACACGGTAACCGGCCGCGGGGCGAGCCCCAACGGCCGTGGTGCTGCTGCCTCCCGGCACTTCGCGCCACCCACACTCGAAACCGTCGTCGTCCCCTCCCACCCGTCCGACAAGGCCGCCCTGCACGTCGCGCTCTCCCGGCTCGCCGAGCAGGACCCGCTGATCGGTCTGCGCCAGGACGGTGTCCGGCAGGAGCTGTCCGTATCGCTCTACGGGGAAGTGCAGAAGGAGATCGTCCAGGCGACGCTGGCGCAGGACTTCGGTATCGAGGTCGCGTTCCGCAGCACCACGGTGATCTGCATCGAGCGGCTCGTCGGCACGGGGGCGGCCTTCGAGATCATGCACAAGGACGGCAATCCGTTCCTCGCCACCGTCGGGCTGCGCGTCGAGCCGGCACCGCCGGGCGACGGTGTGGACTTCCGGCTGGCGGGCGAACTGGGCTCGATGCCGTACGCGTTCATCAAGGCGGTCGAGGAGACCGTGCGCGAGACGCTGCGCCGGGGAGGCCCGCACGGCTGGCGCGTCCCCGACTGCTCAGTCACCCTGACGCATTCCGGGTACGCGGCACGGCAGAGCCACGCACACGCCGTCTTCGACAAGAGCATGTCGAGCACGGCCGGGGACTTCCGCGATCTGACCCCGCTGGTCCTGATGCGCGCGTTGCGACAGGCCGGCACGGAGGTCCACGAGCCGGTGCACCGCTTCCTGCTGGACCTGCCGGCCGACGCACTCGGCCCGGTACTGCCCGTACTGGCCCGGCTGGGCGCCGTACCGGACACTCCCCTGCTGCGGAACTCCGCCTGCCGCCTGGAAGGCACGATCCCCGCGGCCGGCGTACGCGAACTCCAGCGCGCCCTCCCCTCCTTGACGCGCGGCGAGGGCGTACTGGAGTCCACCTTCTCCGGCTATCGCCCGGCCCGGGCGGTGAGTGCCCGGTAACACGGGTAGCCGGGCGCTATGGGTGCAATTGCCGTGGGCGTGTGTGGATGGACGGATCCGGCGCTGGTACGCAGTGGCTGGTACCCGGCGGGGAGCCGGGGCGCGGAGGGGCGGCTGCGGTACTACGCCGGGCGGTTTCCTGTGGTGGAGACCGACGCGACGTACTACGCGCTGCCCAGCGCCCGGAACAGCGAACTGTGGGCGGCCCGCACGCCGCCCGGCTTCCGCTTCGACGTGAAGGCGTTCTCGCTCCTCACCGGCCACCCCACCCGGGCCGCGGCGCTCCCTGCCGAGCTGCGCCCGGCATTCGCACGCGGTCCCCGAAATCCGCGCGACGCAGACCCGGGGCTGCTCGACGAGGTGTGGACGCGGTTCACCGGAGCACTCGAACCCCTGCGGAGCGCCGACCGGCTCGGCACGCTGCTGTTCCAGTTCCCGCCGTGGTACGCGCCCGGCGCGCGGGCCGAGGAGTTCCTCGAACAGTGCGCGAAACGTACGGACGGCTGGCCCGTCGCCGTCGAGTTCCGGCACCCCGGCTGGTGGCGGCCGGAGGCGGCCGACCGGACCGCGGCGCTGCTCTCGGGGCTGGGCATGGCGGCCGTGGCCGTGGACATGACGCAGACCTTGCCGGCCTCCGTACCGCCCGTCACCCCGGTGACCGCACCCGGCACGGCGGTGGTCCGCTTCCACGGCCGGAGCGACGCATGGGGAACGGGCAGCAAGGAGGACAAGTACCGGCACACCTACTCGACGCCCGAACTCGCCGAATGGCTACCGCGCATCCGGTCCATGGCCGACCGGGCCGACACCGTCCACGTCCTCTTCAACAACTGCTGCGGGGATGCGGCGATACGGGCGGCGGAGACGATGCAGGAACTCCTGCCCGAGGCGGTGCGCTGAGGATCTGGCGGGTGGGGCCGTGGTCCGAGAGGCGTCCGCTCTCGATGACCGCGGTGTGGGTGGCCGCCGCTGCGGTGTCGCGGTCGTGGGTGATCAGGATCAGGGACAGGTCGGGGCGGGTGTGGAGGAGGTCGGTGAGGAGGGTGAGGAGGGCGCGGCGGGTCACGGTGTCCAGGCCGGAGGTGATCTCGTCGCAGATCAGGACGCGGGGGCGGGCCAGGAGGGCGCGGGCCAGGGCCGCGCGCTGGAGTTCGCCGCCGGAGAGCTGCTGGGGACGGCGGCGTACGAGGTCGGCGGGGAGGCCGAGATCGGCCAGGGTGTCCTCGGCCTCGGTCCGGGCCGCGGCGGCGGGGACGTGCCGCAGCCGGACGGCCGTACGGGCCACCTGGTCCAGGACCGGGCGGTGTTCGTCGAAGGCGGCGCGGGCGTCCTGGAAGACGTACTGGACCGCCGCGAGCTCCGCGCGGGTGCGGGAGCGCAGGCTGCGCGGGAGCGGGGTGCCGTCGAGCAGGATCTCGCCGTCGTGGGTGCGGTGGAGGCCGGCCAGGCAGCGGCCGAGGGTCGTCTTGCCGCTCCCGGACCGGCCGACGACGGCCAGGCACTCGCCCGGGCGGAGGGTGAGGTCGGGGACGTGCAGGACGGGGGTGCGGTGGTGGCGGGCGGTCAGGTCGCGGACGTGGAGGAGGGGGACGGTGTCGGAGGTGGCGGGGGGCTCGGCCTCACGGCCGGAGTGGGTGGCTGGGGCGGAGGGAGGACGTACGGCGGAGGGGGGTTCCGCGGCCGACAACAGTTCGCGTGTCCATTCGTGTTGGGGTGACTGCCACAGCTCGGCCGCCGGGCCCGATTCCACGACGCGGCCCGCGCGCATGACGTACAGGTTGTCGGCGAGGGCGCGTACGACGTCCAGGTCGTGGCTGAGGAGGAGGACGGCGATGCCCTGGCGGGCCAGGCCGGCGAGTTGTTCGACGATGCGGCGCTTGGTCAGGTCGTCCTGGCCGGTGGTCGGCTCGTCGGCGATCACCGCACGGGCGCCGGTCAGCAGGGCCTGGGCGAGGACGAAGCGCTGCTGCTGACCGCCGGAGAGCTGGTGCGGGTAGCGGCGCAACAGTGCTTCGGCGTCGGGCAGTTGGGCCTCGGCGCAGGCGCGCAGGACGCGTTCGGTGACGGCCGTGCGGCGGTCGCGGCGGGGCAGGTCGCGTACCTGGGCGCGGGCGATGTCGCGGAGGAGGGCGTCGACGCGGCGGGCGGGGTTGAGGGCGGCGGCCGGGTGCTGGGGGACGTAACCGATGAGGCCGTCCGGTACGCGGACGTCGCCGGTGACGCGGGCGCCGGGCGGGTACTCGCCCAGCAGCGCCAGCCCCGTGGTCGTCTTGCCGCTGCCGGACGCGCCGACGAGCGCGGTGATCCGCCCGGGGTAGAGCCCCAGGGACACCCCGTCGACGATTGCGCGATCGGGTCCCGTTGCGGAGTCGAGCACGACTCGCAGGTCCTCGATCTCGGCGACCGGGTCGCCGGTGGGCAGCAGGGAGGGGGAGGTGTGCGTGGCCCCGTTCACGGGCGGGTCTCCTTCCGTACCGGCGATGGCTCTCGGAGCGGTGTCCGGCGTCGCCCCGGTCCCGTCAGTGCCGCGTCGAAGAGCAGGTTCGCGCCCATGGTCAGCGCGACGATCAGTACCGCGGGCAGGACGACGGCCCACGGCTGGACGAAGAGGCCCGTGCGGTTGCGGTCGACCATCACCGCCCAGTCGGCGGCGTCCGGGGCCACGCCGACACCCAGGAAGGCGGCGGTGGCGACGAGGTACAGGACGCCGGTCAGCCGGGTGCCGGCGTCGGCGGCGAGGGTGCGCAGGGCCGAGCGGCCGACGTAGCCCACGGCCATCCGCCACCACGTCTCGCCCTGCATCCGCAGCGCTTCGACGGCGGAGCGGGCGGCCGCCTCGGCCGCGGTGGCGCGGATGATGCGGGCCGCGTCCGGGATGTTGACCAGGGCGACGAGGAGCGCGAGGCCCGTCGTACCCGGCGAGAACACCGCCGCGGCGAGGAGGATCAGGAGCAGGGACGGGACCGCGAGGAGGACGTCCAGCGGGCGCATCAGGAGCTCTTCGAGCCAGCCGCGGTGGGTGAGCGCGCTGATCAGGCCGAGCGGAAGGGACACCGCGTAGGCCAGTGCGGTGGCGGCGAGCGCGGTCAGGACGACCGTACGGCCGCCGAGCAGCACCTGCCGCCAGACGTCCCGGCCGACGAAGTCGGTGCCGGCCCAGTGCCCGCCCCCGAGGGTGAAGGAGGCGGCGCGGGGGCCGGGCTCGCCCGCGAGCAGCGGGCCGAGGAGCGCGATCAGGAGCGGTACGGCGGTGATCAGGAGGGCGAGCGCGAAGCGGCCCGGCCTGCGGCGGGCCGTGCTCGTACGGGGCGTCACGCGGCCACCGCCGCTCGGGGTGTGAACCGGCGCGCCACCAGGTCCGCGCCGAGGTTCAGGACGACAGCGGTGAGCCCGAAGACCACCGCCAGGCCCTGGATGACGGGGATGTCCCGCTCGGCGACGGCGTTCATCAGGACCGTGCCGAGGCCGGGGATCACGAACAGCGCCTCGACGACGATGACGCCGCACAGCAGCCAGTCGATCGTGCGCGCCAACTGCTGCGCCGCGGGCGCGAGGGCGTTGGGGAGGGCGTGCGTGTACCGGACGCGCGCGCCCGCGATGCCGTACCGGCGGGCCTGCGCGACGTACGGCGACGCCAGCGCGTCGATCATCCCGGCCCGGACCAGGCGGGCCAGCGAGCACACCGGCCGGGCGAGCAGGACGAGGACCGGGAGGACGAGCGCGGCGGGGTGCGCGAGCAGGTCGGTGCCGTAGCCCACGGCGGTCGGCGGCAGCCAGCCCAGGCGGAGCGCGAAGACCGTGACGAGGAGGACGCCGAGGGCGAATTCCGGTACGGCGTAGACGCCCAGGGTCGCGGAGCTGATGAGGCGGTCGGCGAGCCGGCCCTCGCGGCGCGCGGCGAGCACGCCGAGGCCGACGGAGACCGGTATCAGGAGCGCCACCGTCAGGGCCGCGAGCAGCACGGTCGGGCCGAAACCGCCCGCGAGGTAGGTGGCGACCGGGCGGCCGGAGGTCAGGGAGGTACCGAGGTCGCCGTGGAGGAGGCCGGCCGCCCACGCGGCGAGGCGTTCGTGCGCCGGCCGGTCCAGGTGGAGGGCCTCGCGGATGGCCGCGATGCGGGCCGGGTCGGGCTGGTCGCCCGCGAGAGCCACGGCCGCGTCCCCGGGCAGCGCCTCGGTCAGGGCGAAGACCAGCAGGACGACGGCCACGGTCTGGCCGGCCCCGAGCAGCAGCCTGCGGGCCACCCAGGCCCGCAGGCCGGTGCTGTGCGCGGTACCGGTACCGCGCACAGCGCCCGTACCGCGCACCGCTTCGGTGCCGCTCACGCCAGCCACACCTTGTCGAACCGCGCCCAGTCCAGGGTGTTGGCGGGTGCGTCGCGCGCGACGCCGCGGACATTGCGCGCCGTGCCGAGGATCCAGTCGGCGAAGCCCCAGACCAGGAAGCCGCCCTCGGCGTACAGCCGGCGCTGCATCCGCTCGTAGACGGCCGCCCGGTCCTTCTTGTCCTTGGTCGACTGGGCCTGCTGGTAGAGCGCGTCGAAGTCCTTGTGGTGCCACTGGGTGGCGTTGGTGGTGGAGTCGGTGAGCAGGCGCTGGGAGATGTGCGACTCGATGGGCATGGCGCCGGAGCGGTAACTGGCCAGCGTCCCGGAGTCCAGAGTGTCGGTCCAGAATGTGTCCTTGCTGCCCACCTTGACCTTCACGTGCACGCCGGCCTTGGCTGCCTGGTCGCGGAAGATGGAGGCGGCCTCGGTGAAGCCGGCGGCGACGGGAGAGGTGTCCAGGGTGACCTTCAGACCGTCGGCGCCCGCCTTTTTCAGCAGGTGGCGGGCCTTGTCCAGGTCCTGGGTGCGCTGCGGCAGGCCGTCGGCGTAGTACTCGTATCCCTTGCCGAAGAGGTCGTTGCCGATCTCGCCGGCGCCGGACAGCGCGCCCTTGACCAGCTCCTCGCGGTCGGCGATCAGGAAGAACGCCTCGCGCACCCGCTTGTCGTCGAACGGCGCCCGGTCGGTCTTCATCGCGAACGCCTGCATGGCGCTGTTGCGCAGCCGGACGATCTCCACCTGCCCCTTGCCCTCATGCGCGCGGGCGGTGGTCGGGTTCAGCTCGTGGGCGTACTCGACCTGGCCGCCGAGGAGGGCGTTGACGCGGGCCGACTCCTCGTTGGCGATCACGAACTCCAGCCGCTCCAGGTGCGGCGCGCCGTCCCAGTACTCGTCGTACCGCTCGACGACGGCGGAACGGCCGGGCGTGAAGGAGACGAAGCGGAACGGGCCGCTGCCGACCGGCTTGTCGTCGAAGTGGCGGGCGCCCTCGGGAACGATGTACGCGCCGAACGCGGCCAGCACATTGGGGAATTCGGCGGTGGGGCGCTTCAGGACGAATTCGACCGTGCGGTCGTCGACGGCCCGGCTCGCCTTGAGGTCGATGGGCTCCAGGGACGCCTTGGCGCGGAACGCCTCCTTCGGGTCGGCGATGCGGCGGTAGCTGTAGAGGACGTCGGCGGCGGTCACCGGCTTGCCGTCGTGGAAGGTGGCCTTGCGCAGCTTCACCCGCCAGCGGTCCAGGCCGTCATTGGGCTCCCAGGAAGCGGCGAGGCGCGGCTGCGCGGAGAGGTCGGCGCCCTGGTCGGCGAGCTTGTCGAAGAGGGCCTTGGCGCGGGCCGCGTCGGCGAAGAGGTTGGTGCGGTGCGGGTCGAGGGTCTCGCTCGCGCCACCGCCGGCGAACGCGGCGCGCAGCGTGCCGCCGCGCCGCGGTCTGCTCCCCCCGCCCGCGGCGTCACCGGTGGTACCGGGGCCACCGCAGCCGGCGAGGGCGAGCGCGCCGAGCCCGGCCACGCCGCCGGCGGCTGCGAGGAATCCCCGGCGGCGCAGGCCGGGGAAGCGGGAGTCGTCGAGAGGGGCATGGGGCATGGCGGTGTCCTCCGGATACGAGTGGGTCGTCAAGCGGTGGGCGGAGTCGGCCGGTTGAGGTCAGGTGGGCGGCGTCAGGCGGGCGACGAGGTGCAGGCGGTCGCCGTCCAGGCGCGCGCCCGGCGCGTCCCCCTCCTGCCAGGCGGGCTCGGTGCGCGGCCCCGGACCGTCGTACAGGGCCAGCACCTCGAAGCCGTGCGCGGCGAGCACGTACCGCAGCTCCTGCGGGAGCAGCAGCCGCCACGCGGAGCGCTGCTCGACCGGCGCGGAGCCGTCGTCGGCGGTCCAGACGCGGGTGCGGCGCAGCAACTGCGCCGCACGGTCGACGTGCAGGGTCGTGGTGGATGCGTAAGCCACGCCCTGCCAGTCGAAGCTGCGCACCACGGGGGCATCCAGCAGCTCGGTACGGCCCAGGAAGAACGCGCCGTTGCGCATCTCGGCGACGAGCAGCCCGCCCGGCACCAGGCTTCGCCGGCAGGAGGCGAGGAAACCGTCGAGGTCGTCGTTGGTGTGGCAGTACAGCAGCGCGCTGTCCAGGCAGACGACGGCGTCGAAGGAGTGCTCGGGAAAGCGGAAGCCGCGCAGGTCGGCGCGTACGTACGCAGGTCCGGGGTGATGGGTGCGGGCGTACGTCAGCATCGCCTCGGAGAGGTCGGCGCCGACGACGGAGCGGCCGGTGTCGTGCAGGTAAGCCGCGTCGCGCCCGGTCCCGCAGCCGATGTCCAGGACGCGCGGACCTGAGCCGTACCGGCGCAGGCAGTCCGCGGCCCAGCGCCCGGCCAGCCGGTCGGTGTCGGGGAACCGGGCCTCGTACAGCTCCGGGTTGTCGGTCAGCAGGTTTCCGCTGCTCACGGCGGGTCCCTTCGGTCTCGTCACGCGGCCACCGCCATCGGTTCGGCGGGCGCCCGGTCCGGCAGTGCGCGCAGCCGGTGCAGCCAGCCCACTCCCGCGGCGGACAGCAGCCCGAACGCCAGGCAGCAGGCCCACGGCAGCCGGCCGGCGCCGTCCTGCCCGGCGTCCATGGCCCAGCCGACGACGGTGTTGCCGACGGCGGCGGCGATGCCGGAGACGACGTAGAACAGGCCGAAGTAGGTACCGGTCAGCTCGGCGCGGCCGAAGTCGGGGATCAGCTCCATCACGAACGGCTGGGCGATCATCACGCCGAGGTAGAGCAGCAGGGCCCCGGCCAGTACAGGCAGGGCGCGCAGCGCGGCGGCGCCCAGGCTGCCGGGCGGCCCGGTCAGCCCCGCGACGGCCATCGGCGGGACGAACGCCAGGCCCATCAGGCCGAGTCCGGCGGTGATCCACCGGGAGCGGCTGCCGCGGTTCTTCAGGGCGCGAGTCACCCGCAGCTGGAGGGTGAGGTTGGTGACGGTGCCGACGAGGAAGACGATGCCGGCCGCGCCGTCCCAGCCGGTGGCCCGCCGGGCGCCGTCCGGCAGCAGCAGGTAGAGCTGGTTCTCCATGGTGAACATGCCGACCATGGCGAGCGAGAAGGCCAGGAAGACGCGGTTGCCGACGACCTCGCGCCAGTCGCCGAGGACGGAGTTCCTGGTGGGGACGGCGGTACGGGCGGGCAGCACGGCGGCCTGGGCCGCGGTCAGTACGGCGAAGATCGCGGCGGCGGTGAGCGCGGAGGCCCGGAAGTCGACCAGCAGCAGGGCGCTGCCGAGCAGCGGGCCGACCAGCGCGCCGGTGGTCGCGAAGACGTTGAACAGCGCGAACGCCTCGGCCTTGCGGTCGCCCGCCTCCTGCGCGAGGTAGGCGCGCACGGCCGGGTTGAACAGCGCGCCGGCCAGTCCGCTGAGGACCGAGGCGGCGAGCAGGACGGCCAGGCCGTCGCCGAGCGCGAAGAGCGCGAAGCCGACGGTGCGCAGGGCGCAGCCCGCGATGATGACGCCGCGCGCGCCGAGCCGGTCGGCGGCCGAGCCGCCGATGAGGAACAGGCCCTGCTGGCTGAGGTTGCGGACGCCGAGCACGATGCCGACGACCGCGGCCGACATGCCCAGGTCCTCCCCCAGGTGGACGGCGAGGTACGGGATGAGCAGGTAGAAGCCGGTGTTGACACCGAGCTGGTTGACCAGCAGCAGGCGGACGGCGAGCGGGAAGCCGCGTATCTCGTGCCAGGTCTTCTTCATCGCGGCACTTCCTGGACGAGGCCGGCCGGTGCGGCCGTGCCGTCGGGCAGGTCGGTGTGGCGGACCGGCCGCACGCCGAGGCCCGGCTGCCGTCCGGCCCGTACGGTGCCGTCGGTGCCGCCGATGCCGGTCCACGGGTCGTGCGCGAGCAGCAGATGGCCGTCGAGGTCGGCCCAGCGGGCGCGGTCGGCGAGGTGGACGGCGGGGGCAAGGCCGAGCGAGCTGGCGGTCAGGCAGCCGAGCATCAGCTCGGTGCCGCTGCCCGCGAGCAGGGCGGCGATGCGCAGCGCCGCGTGCACGCCGCCGCACTTGGCGAGCTTGACGTTGATGCCGTGCACCCGGCCGACGAGCCGCCGGGCGTCCTCGAAGCCGACCGCGTCCTCGTCGGCGATGACGGGCAGCGGCGAGCGTTCGGCGAGCCGGGCCAGCGCCTCGGGGCGGCCGGGCGCGATGGGCTGTTCGACGGCCTCGACACCGAGGTCGGCGTACCGGGGCAGCAGGGCCGCGGCCTGTGCGGTGGTCCAGGCGCCGTTGGGGTCCAGCAGCAGCCGGGCGTACGGCGCCGCCTCACGTACCGCGAGGACGCGTTCCAGGTCGTCCTCGGGGTCGGGCGAGCCGGCCTTGACCTTGATGACGGAGAAGCCGTGCCGGGTCAGCCGGCCGGCCTCCTCCCCGGCGGCGCGGCGCGAGCCGATACCGATGGTGCGCGCGGTCGCGGCCCGCGGCGCCTCCTGGGCCCCGAGGAGCCGGTGCACGGGGGTGTCGGCGCGCTTGCCGACGAGGTCGAGCAGGGCCGACTCGACGGCGGCGGTCACGGCGGGCGGGGTGGCCGGCCCGGGCAGCGCGCCTTCGCGCACGGCGTCGAGCGCCGCCTCCGGCCCGCTGAAACGGGCGAGTTCGAGCGCGGTCTCGCTGAGCAGCCGCCCGATGGTGTCGGCGTCGAGGTTGTAGTACGTACTGGCCACGGCCTCGCCGTAACCGCGCTGTCCTTGGTGCTCGATGGCGAGCCAGACGGCGTCGCGGGCCGCCATGGTCGAGCGGGAGATGCGCAGCGGCTCGGTGAGCCGGAGCCGTACGGTGCGCTGGCTGAGCTTCACGGGGTCCCTTCCGGGGGTGTGGGGGCGAGCGGGTCGGCGACCGTCCGGCAGCGCGTCCAGCCGGTGGCCTCCGCGGCCCGGGGGTGCGGGATCTCGACGGGGCGGGTGGCGGCGGTGGCCAGGTCCAGCCCGTGCGCGGTGGCGAAGTCGTCGTCGTAGACGGTGCCGAGGTAGCGCTGCGGCCCGTCGGGGAAGACGGTGGCGACGACGGCGCCCGGGTGGATACGGGCCGCCCAGGCGGCGACCAGCGCGACCGCGCCGGTGCTCCAGCCGCCGCTGACGAAGTTGCCTGCGGCCAGCCGGCGGCAGGCGTCGGCGGACTCGGCCGGGCCGACCCAGTGCACCTCGTCGAACGCGTCGTAGGCGACGTTGCGCGGGTGGATGCTGCTGCCGAGGCCGCGCATCAGGCGGGGCCTGGCGGGCTGCCCGAAGATCGTGGAGCCGGTGGCGTCCACGCCGATCAGCCGCAGGCCCGGCCAGTGCCGGCGCAGCGGGCCGACGATGCCCGCGCTGTGCCCGCCGGTGCCGACGCTGCACACCAGGACGTCGAGATGGTCCAGGTCGGCGGCGATCTCGGCGGCGAGCGAGGCGTAACCGGCGATGTTGTCGGGGTTGTTGTACTGGTCGGGCCAGTAGGCGTCCGGGAGTTCGGCGCGCAGGGCGCGCAGCCGGGCCAGCCGCGCGGCCTGCCAGCCGCCCTCGGCCGGCGGGCGGTCCACCAGCTCCAGCCGGACGCCGTACGTGCGCAGCAACTGCCGCATGGACGGCTCCAGTTCGGTGTCGCCGACCAGCACGACGGGGTGGCCGAGGGCCTGGCCCGCGAAGGCCAGGCCGACGCCGAGGGTGCCGGAGGTGGACTCCACCACCGGTGCGCCGGGCCGGAGTTCGCCGCGCTCCTTCGCGCCCAGCAGCATCGACACCGCGGCCCGCGCCTTCATGCCGCCCGCGCCGAGCCCTTCGAGCTTGGCCCAGAAGCCGGGGTGCGGGCAGGGCAGCCCGGCGGTGATCCGGGCGAGCGGGGTGCGGCCGAGCAGGGCGAGGAGCTGCGGATTGGCGGTGGCGGGCAGGACGGCCGTGGTCATGCGGCGGCTCCGGAGAGGGCGGACACGGCCCCGGCGGCGCGGTACCGGTGGATGATCCCCGGCCCGCCGTCCAGCCAGAAGAACGGGTAGGGCTCGGCGCACACCGCGCTCACCCCGGCCCCGAGGAATCGCGGCAGCACCGCGCTGCCGGTCTGCGCGAACATCACCAGCGGTGTGCCCTGCGCGGCCGCGTACGCGCGCAGCGTCTCGAAGGTGCCGTTGCCCAGCGTCATGCCGGAGGCGAGCACCGCGTCGCAGCGGTCCAGCTCGGCGAGCGCGTCGGTGACGACCGGCTCGCCCCACTCCGTCGTACCGCCCTTGAGGTCGCACGGCACGTACGCCAGATCGCGCTCGCGCAGCGCCTCCAGCAGCGAGTTGACGACGCCGACGACGAGCACCCGCGCGCCGGGCGGCGCGTCGATCAGCTCCACGACGGCGCGCGCCCGGGCGCGGGACTTCTCCAGCGAGCTGCCGGCGGGCAGCGGGAAGGACCGGGAGCCGCTCGCCGTCCCGTGCGGCGCGACGTCCATCAGGTACGCGTCCAGCGCCGCCACCCGCACCGGCAGCAGTTCGTGCGCCAGCAGAGTGGCGATGTCGGCGCCGACGCACGCCTCGACGGCCTCATCGGTCAGCGCGCCGGGCTCGACCGCGCAGGAGCCGACCGCCGCGCCCAGCCGCAGGCTGAGTACTTCGTTGCGGTAGCCGCCGGCGCGCCCGGCATGGCGGACGGCCTGCCGGGTGCTGAAGGCCGTGGAGATCCGCCGCTCGGCGGGATCGGGTCCGTACGCGCCGGCCAGGACGCCGGCCACCAGGTCGTCGTAGGAGGTGACGGCGGTACAGGGGCCGTCGGCGGCCGGGCTCATCGGCCCACCACCCGCGGGCGCAGTCCGGACAGCAGCTCCTCGACGCGGGCCCGGGCGCCCGGCCCGTCCGGGTCGCCGGCCATGACATGGCCCAGGTACTCGTTGTTGCTGCCCGCCGCCTTCACGGTCTTCCCCGGCTCGGCGAGCTGGAGCTCCAGTACGCCGTCCGCCTCGCGCACGGCGTCGCCGCCGTCGATGTCCGCGAGCACGCCGGCCTCCCGCGGCACGAGGAAGCCGATCGCGGCGCTGGCCAGTCCGGTGTCGCGGACGGTCAGATCGGGCCGGTGGCCGAGTGCGACGTCCACGCAGGCGGCGGCCACGTCGATGCCGGTGACATGGCGGATCAGCTCGGTGATGCGGTTGCCGGCGGGGCGCGGGTTGACCTCGACGACGCGCGGCCCGTCGGGTGTCAGCTTGATCTCGGTGTGCCCGACGACGCCGTCCAGACCGAGCGCCTTGAGAGCCTGTACGGCGGTGTCGGCAGCGGCCGCCGCGTCGGCGGCGGAGAGCGCGGCGGGGAACATGTGCCCGGTCTCGATGAAGGCCGGCGCCCCGCCCACGCTCTTGTCCGTCACCCCGACGACCCGCGTGGCACCGCCGTGCGTCACGGTCTCCACGCTGACCTCGGGCCCGTGCAGCAGCTCTTCGAGGAGGACGACGGGGGCCCGGCGCTGGCCGCGCGCGTTGACGGGGAAGTCCTCGATGGCGCGGTAGGCGCGCTGCAGCTCCGCCTCGTCCGCGACCTTGCGTACGAACATCCCGGCGCACAGGTCCACCGGCTTGAGCACCAGCGGGTAGCCGATCTCCGCGGCGGCCGCGGCCGCTTCGGACCGGTCGGCGCAGACCGCGAACCGCGGCTGCGGCAGCCCGGCGTCCGCGAGCACGCGGCGGGTGGCGTCCTTGCGGCAGGCGTTCTCGACCGCTTCGGGCGCCGGCCCGGGGAGGCCGAGGTGGCCGGCGATCCGGGCGACGGTCGGCAGGTAGTAGTCGCAGGACGTGATCACGCCGTCGAAGCCGAGCGCGGCATGCAGCCGCTCGGCGTACGGCAGCAGCGTGTCCAGGTCGTTGGTGTCGGCGCTCAGCACGTTGCGGGCGCCGAGCAGCGGGTGCGCCGTGCCCTCGGGCGCGCTGCGCAGGTAGTGGTGCAGGTCGCGGGTGAGGAACGTGAACTCGTGCCCGCCCTCGCGGATCGCGCGTGGCAGCAGCCTGCTCATCGCTCCGACCCAGCTCTCGACCATCAGCAGATGAGCCACGATTCCCCTTCGCCAGCGGTGAGTTGCGGTCGTCGGCCCGGCCGGAATCGCGTCCCGAGGGAGTCGTCCGGCTTGACCGAGCCACACTGTAAACGATAATCATTTTCAAGTCACCTCTTTGCACGGTGTTCCCGCCACTGCCCCGAATGCGAGCTCTGTGATCACCGCCGCCCGTCGCCCCGCCCTGCTCTGCGCCCTCGCGGCCACCGCCGCCGCGCTGCTCCCCGCGCCGCCCGCGCACGCCGCCGCTCCCCCGGCCCCCGCGCTGCGCTTCGGCGCCTGCCCCGGCTCCGTACCGGACCCGCCCGCGCCCGACCGCGTCGAGTGCGGCGAGCTGAGCGTCCCGCTGGACCGGAGCCACCCGGAGGGCCGGCATATCGACATCGCCGTCTCCCGCGTACCGGCCTCCGGCACGCGGGAGGAGCGGCGCGGCGTCCTGCTGGTGAACCCGGGCGGCCCCGGCGGCTCCGGGCTCCCGTATGCCGTCACCAAGCGCGCCAAACTCCCCGAGAGCGTGCGGCGTGCGTACGACGTGATCGGCTTCGACCCGCGCGGCACGGGACGCAGCGCGCCCGCGGACTGCGGCCCCATGGGCGGCCTCTTCGACGCCCCTGGCCAGGACCCGGTACCGAAGGACCCCGCCGCCGAGCGCGCCTACCTGGACTCCCTGCGCCGCACGGCCGACGACTGCGCCACCGGCGTCGGCGCCGCCCTCCCGCACCTCTCGACCACCGAGACGGCCCGCGACATGGACGCCATACGCGCGGCCCTCGGCGAGCGGAAGATCGGTTACCTGGGCGTCTCCTACGGCACCTACCTCGGCGCCGCCTACGCCGCGCAATTCCCGCACCGCATAAGCAGGATGGTGCTCGACAGCGTCGTCGGGCCCGAGGACTGGTACGACTTCGACCTCCGGCAGAGCCGGGCGCTGCTGCGCCAGCGCGACACCTTCTTCGGCTGGGCCGCCGCGCACGGGAAGCGCTTCGGACTGGGCGGCAGCGCCGCGGCCGTCCGCGCCGCCTACCAGCGCGCCCGCGACGGCCTCGCGGACCGTCCCGTCGACGGCTTCGGCGCCGCGGAGTTCGACCGCACCGTCTACCGGACGCTCGGCCGCACCGAGCGCTGGGCCGGCCTGGCCGACGGCATCCGTACATACCTACAGGACGGGACCGTCGCGCCGCTGCGCCCGGCCGACCCCTTCGACGGCGCGGCGTCCCGGACGTACGAGGCCGCGAACCGCACCGTCAAGTGCGCGGACGGGCCCGGCCCCACGCCCGCCCGGGTGACCGCCGACATCCGGCGAATACGGCGGCTGGACCCGCAGCCGGTGCTCACCGGGATGGAGGCTTCGGTGTGCGCGTACTGGCACCACAGGCCCGCCCACCGCACCGCGCTCGGCAACCCCGCCGCGCCCCCGGTCCTGCTGATCGCCTCCGACCACGACCCGGTCACGCCGATCGCCGGCGCCCGCGCCCTGCAGCGGCGGCTGCCCGGCTCCCGCCTGGTCACCCTGCACGACGACTACTCCCACGGCGTGTTCGCCAGCCGCGGCAACGGCTGCGTCGACGGCGCGGCGGCGGCCTACCTGGTGCACGGGGCCGTCCCGGCTGCCGACGTGCACTGCGCCGGCCCCGGCCTGCCGACACCCTGACCCCGAAAGCACGGAACACCATGACTGTCACCGACACCGCGCGGCTCGCCGCCTCCGCCTACACCGTGCGGCCCGCCACCCCCGCCGACATCGACGGCGCCCGCCGCATCATGCTCGACACCCTCTACCGGGAATTCCGCTACGGCTACGTGCCGCGGTGGCACCGCGACGTGATCGACATCCCCGGTACCTATCTCGACGATCCCCGCCATCTGCTGCTGGTGGCCGTGCACGAGGGCGAGGTGGTGGGCACGACCGGCGTGCGCTCCGCGGGTCCCGCCCATCCGCCGCACCCCCGATGGCTCGCCGAGCGCTACCCGTCCGGCTCCACCGCCCAGCTCGTACGCGTCTACGTCGACCCCGCACACCGGCGGCACGGCCTGGCCCGCACGATGGTCCACCGGGCCTGCGACTTCGCGGCCGTCACCCCCGGCTACGAGCGGATCTACCTGCACACCAACGTCAAGGTCGAGGGCAGCGGCGCCTTCTGGCGCAGCCTCGCCGACGAGGTCTTCGACGCGCGCGCGTCGGGCGAGCACGGGCCGGGCGTCGAGACGGTGCACTTCGAGATCCCGATGCCGCCCCGGGTCCGAGAGAGCGTCCACTACCCGTGAACGACCTGGTGCACCGCGAGAGTTAGGTATACCTATCGCGGCCGATCACCGATGCCGGCACCCCGCCCACCCGGCAGGCTGGTCACCTCTTCCGGAGCTGGCCCGGCCGGAGGTGCACTCGGAGGCGGGAACATGCTGGAGTCGAAGAACTGCGACCAGGTCACCCTGGCCGGGCGGGACGGAGCCCTGACGGAGGTCGAGGACCTGCTGCGGCGCCAGCGTCTGGTGACGGTGACGGGCCCCGGCGGCGTCGGCAAGAGCGCGCTCGCCGGGGCGCTGGCACGCCGGCCGGGGCTCGGCCCGGACGCGGTCGTGGCCCGTACCGACCTCGCGCCGCTCCTCGACCCCGGGCTCGTGCCGCACTGGCTGGCCCGCGCGTTCGGCATGGACGGGCCGGCGGGCAAACCCCAGCTCGCCGCGCTCGCCGAGGCGTTGGGCGACACCCCGGCGCTGCTGGTCGTGGACACCTGCGAATACCTGGCCGAGCGGTGCACCGAGGTCCTCACCGCCCTGGTCGACGCCTGCCCCCGCCTGCACGTACTGGCCACCAGCCGCACCCCGCTGCGCACCCCCGGCCTGTATCCGCTTCCCCCCGTACCGCTCGACGTCGCGGCCGGGCTGTTCACGGAGTACGCCCGGCAGCTCGATGCCGAGGAGGCGGCGCCCGACGCGGTCCGGCGGATCTGCGCGCTGCTGGACGGCCTGCCGCTCGCCGTGCGGATCGCGGCGGGCCAGCTCGCGCACCGCTCCGCCGCCGACGTGCTCGCCGGTCTCACCCGGGCCGAGGCCGCGCTCGACCTGCCGGCCACCGCGCCCGGACTGCCCGGCCTGCCCGCCCGCCAGCGTTCGCTGCGCGACTCCCTCGGCTGGAGCCTGCGGCTGTGCACGGCCGAGGAGCGGCTGCTCTGGGCGCGGCTCAGCGTCTTCCCCGGCAGCTTCGAGCTGGCACAGGTACTGGAGATCTGCGGCGATGAGCTGTTGCCGCCCGGCCCGCTCGTCGCGGCGTTCACGGGGCTGGCCTGGCAGTCGCTGATCGAGCCGCAGCCGGACGAGGAGGAGGGCACGGCCTTCCGGATGCCGCGTGCCACCCGGGCCTACGGGCGGCAACGGCTGAGCCTGTCGGGAGAGGAGCGAGAGCTGGTGAACCGCTTCCTGGTCTGGACGCTGCGCGCATCTTGATATCCGACGCACGGGTTTGACCAGCTTCTATCCGAGGGAATTCGCCATATGCACACCTAGTGCATCGAATGCTCACTAGGCTGTTCCGTTCCAGCCGCCGCTCAGCGGGCAGGTCCGCCATGCCGAAGCTTCCTCCGGCCGGACGTATCAGTACCGTCCCGGCCGCACCGACGTCCGGCAATTCCGTGAGGCTGATCCGAGGAACGTTTCCGCTGGCGGTGGTCGCGGTCTGCGCCCTCCTCGGGCGGTCCCTCCATCTCCCGCAGCTCTTCCTTCCCCTGATGCCCGCCGTCGCGGCGCTGCCCGCGATGGGGCGGTCGGGCGGACGCGACGTGCTGGGCGCGGGCGCCGCGGCGCTCGGCGGGGTGGCGTTACTGGGCTGGGGCGCCCGCCCGGTGAACGTGGTCGCGGCGCTGGCGGGCGTGCTGACCGTGACCGCGCTGATCCGCGCCGCCGCCCGCCGCAGCCGCCGCCAGGAGTCCAAGCTCGCCCGCCTCGGCCGACTGGCCCAGGTGACCCAGGCGGCGGTGCTGCCCCGGCCGCCCGAGTCGGTGGGCGGAGTACGGCTGGACGCGCGGTATCTCGCGGCCACCCCCGGCGCCACGGTCGGCGGCGACATCTGCGGCGCCGAGCGCACCCCCTTCGGCGTGCGGCTGCTCATCGGTGACGTGTCGGGCAAGGGCCTGGACGTGGTCGGGACGGCCGCCGAGACGCTGCACATCTGGCGGGAGCTCGCGCACCACGAGAGCAGCCTGGCGGGCATCGCGCTGCGCATGGACACCGCCGTCACCCGCATCCACCACCACGACGGCTTCGTCACCGCGCTGCTGATCAATGTGTACGACGACGGCCGGGTCGAACTGCTGAGCTGCGGCCATCCGCCGCCGCTGCTGGTGCGCGGCGGCCGGGCCTCCTGGCTCGCCGGGCTGGACGCGACGGCCCCGCTCGGGCTGATGCGGATGGTGCAGGACCGGTGCCCGACCGCGGTCGTGCGGCCGGCGCCGGACGACTGGCTGCTGCTGTGCACGGACGGGGTGGCCGAATGCCGCAACGGCGCGGGCGAGTTCTACCCGCTCGCCGAGCGCCTCACGGCCTTCTGCGGCCACGAGCCGACCGTCGTCCTGGACGCGCTCGAAGTCGACCTGGACCGTTACCGCGACGGCGGTTCCCGGGACGACGCGATGATGCTCCTCATCCGCCCGCCGTCCCGGCAGCACTCCAGCTGACTCAGCGGGATTCCGGCGGCGGGGGCGGGGGCGGCGTGGGCGCGCCGGCCGGCGGGGCGATCTTCGCGTGGGCGGTCGTGGCAGCCGTGCCGCCCGTCGGGGCCGCGGCCGCCGGGGCTTCCGTACGGGGCAGTACGGCGTCCCGGCGCGCTCCCGGGTCCCAGCCGGTCTCCACCACCCGCTTCTGCACGAGCACGGCGCCGCCCAGTACGACCGCGCCGATGGCCAGCATCAGTACGACGGCGCCCGCGCCGCCCGTCTTGGCCGCGTTGCCGATCAGCGAGCCGAACCAGCCGAAGTCCGCGTCGCCGAAGGTGGTGTTCTCCTCGCCGAACGCGCCGAGCACCTTCAGGAGCAGCGCGGGCAGGAAGGTGATGAGGACGCCGTTGACGAAGGCGCCGAGGGCCGCGCCGCGCCGGCCGCCCGTCGCGTTGCCGTAGACGCCGGCCGCGCCGCCGGTGAAGAAGTGCGGGACCAGCCCCGGCAGGACCAGCGCGAGGCCGAACCACGGGTGGAAGAGCGCGGAGAGCAGCCCGAGGCTGACCAGGCCGCCGAGGAAGCTGCAGAGGAAGCCGATGAGGACGGCGTTCTGCGCGTACGGGAAGACGATCGGCGCGTCCAGGGAGGGCACCGCGCCGGGCACCACCTTCTTGGCGATGCCCTGGAAGGCCGGGACCAGCTCGCCCAGGATCGTCCGCACGCCGAACAGGATGATCGCGACGGCGATGCCGAACTGCAGACCCTGCATGACGGACTGCATGAGGTAGTTGCCGATACCGGTGGCGGCCGTGCCGCCGTCGCCGGCGAACGCCTTGAACGCGGTCCCCCGGCCGGCCCTGGCCAGGAAGAGGACCGACATGATCACGTAGATCAGGACCATGGACAGCGCGGTGGCCACCATCGAGTCGCGCAGAAAGCGCAGCCCCTCGGGCAGCTTCATGTCCTCCGTACTGCGGCTGCGCTTGCCGACCAGTTGCCCGGTCGCGCCCGCCGCGACGTATCCGGCGGTGCCGAAGTGGCCGATGGCGATGGTGTTGTCACCGGTGATCCGCTTGGTCCACGGGTGCGCGAAGGCCGGCATGGAGACCAGCAGGATGCCCAGCAGCACGCCGCCGACCAGCACCACGACGGCCGAGGACTGGCCGGCGGTGGCCAGCACCACGGTCAGCAGCGTGGCCATGAACAGCATGTGGTGGCCGGTCAGGAAGACGTACCGCAGCGGCGTGAAGCGGGCCAGCAGCAGGCTGACCCCGAAGCCGACGATCATCAGCCAGGCGACCCGGGCGCCGAACTGCGCCTGCGCGATGCCGACGATCGCCTCGTTGGTCGGGATGACGCCGTGCGCGCCGGTCGCGCCCTGGATCATCTCGCCCAGCGGCGCGAGGGCCGCGACGACCAGATCGGCGCCGGCCCCGATCAGCAGGAAGCCCAGCGTCGCCTTGATGGCGCCGCCGATGATCTGTCCGGCGGATCTCCGCAGGGCGATCAGCCCGGTGGCCGTGATCAGGCCGACCAGGTACGCCGGCTGGCTGAGGACCTCGTTGACCAGGAATTCGGCGATCGATACGAGCCAGTGCATGAAAAAGCGCGCCCTTCGTTACTGGACGTCGTAGGTGTCGCGGAGGATGCGGTCGACCTCACCCGTACTGGTGAAGTTCTCGACGACCTTCACCGGGACGCCGACGTCGCCGAGCGTCCTGGCGATCTCGCCCGAGGTGAGGATGGCGACGGCCTCGCCGGCCTTGCCCTTGGCGGAGATGGTGTCGGTCGCCTCGACGGTGACGTACTTCGTCCAGCCCCAGCGGTCGAGCACCTGCTCCAGGGTGTTCTTCAGGAAGAGGCTGGTGCCCAGGCCGTTGCCGCAGACGGTGAGGATCTTGTGCGCGGACCCGCCGCCGGCCTGCCGCTCTTCCGGCTCCTGCCGTTCCTCCTGCTCCTGCGACGCGTCCAGGCCCGCCAGTACCGCGTGCACCGCCTCCGGCGTCCGGGCCTCGCGCAGCGCCCGCTCGGTCTCCGGGTCACCGAGCAATCTCGCGAGCGCCGCCATCGCCTCCGTATGCGCCCCGGAGTCGCGCGCCGCGAGCCCGACGACCAGGCTCACCGGGTCGTTCGACTCGTGCCCGAACTCCACCGGCTCGGCCAGCCGCACCCAGGACATGCCGGTCTTCAGGACCGCGGGCGAGGGGCGGGCGTGCGCGAAGGCGAAGCCGGGCGCGATGACGATGTAAGGCCCGTTCCCCTCGACGTTCTCGATCATTTCCGTGGTGTACTCGCCGGTACTGGTACCGGTCGCGACCATCAGGTCGCCGGCGGCCCGTACCGCCTCCCGCCAGTCCGCCGCCGCCACGTCCAGCCGCACGGCCTCGGCGGGAATCAGTTCGCTCAGTGTCGGCATGGACGGGATCGTCGCACGAAAACGCTTGCCTGGATATGCGGGGTGCGGCGCCGGAAGGGATCATCAGAAACATGAACGTGAGGATGCGGGTCGCCCAGCAGGAGGAAGCCGACGAACTGCTCGGCCGCAGTCCGCTCGCCGCGCTGGTGGGCATGCTGCTGGACCAGCAGGTGCCGATGGAGTGGGCGTTCACCGGTCCGTACACCATCGCCCGGCGGATGAACGGCGAGGACCTGGACGCGCAGGCCATCGCGGCGCAGGACCCGGAGGCGTTCGAGGAGCTGCTGGCCCGCAAGCCGGCCGTGCACCGCTATCCGCGGTCGATGGCCAAGCGGGTGCAGCAGCTCTGCCAGTACCTCGTCACGCACTACGACGGGGACGCGGAGGCCGTGTGGCGGGACGCACCCACCGGCGCCGAGCTGCTGAAGCGCCTCAACGACCTGCCCGGCTTCGGCAAGCAGAAGGCGCAGATCTTCCTGGCGCTGCTCGGCAAGCAGTTCGGCGTGCGCCCCGAGGGCTGGCGCGAGGCCGCCGGCCCGTACGGCGAGGAGGGCTCCCACCGTTCGGTCGCCGACATCACGGGCCCCGAGTCGCTGGCCGAGGTCCGCGCGTACAAGCAGCAGATGAAGCGGGCGGCGAAGAAGGCGGCCGGCAAGTAGACGCGGCGGGCACCCGGCCCGCCGCCCCTCTCCTTCTTCTGCGCGCTCAGCTCTCCGGAGAGGCGGCCACCCGTGCCGCCCAGCGCTTTTCGACGTCCGACAGCCGCCAGTAGGCGATCGCCGCCGCCCAGACGACGACGAAGAGGCCGACGATGAGGTAACCGACGTTGTCCAGGTCCAGGCCGGAGATCCAGCCGGTGACCGCGTCCTTCAGGCCGAGCTTGTCGTGCAACACGCTGACCAGCTCGATGGTGCCGATGAAGAGGGCCACGGCGATCGACAGGCCGGTGATCGTGAGGTTGTAGTAGACCTTGCGCACCGGGTTGGAGAACGCCCACTGGTACGCGAAGTTCATGAACGTGCCGTCGAGCGTGTCGAAGAGGCTCATCCCGGCCGCGAACAGCAGCGGCAGGCACAGGACCGCGTACCAGGGCAGCCCGGACGCGGCGCCGCTGCCCGCCATCACCATCAGCGTCACCTCGGTCGCGGTGTCGAAGCCGAGGCCGAGGAGCAGCCCGATCGGGAACATCTGGCCCGGCCGCGTGATGGCCTTGGTGAACCGGCCCAGCACCCGGTTCATGAAACCGCGCGAGTCGAGCTGCCGTTCCAGCTCCGACTCGTCGTACTCCCCGGCCCGCATGGCACGGAAGACGCGCCAGATGCCGGCCAGCGCGACCAGGTTGAGGGCGGCGATGAGATAGAGGAAGGCACCGGAGACGGTGGTGCCGACCGTGCCGAGCACCTGGTGCGTACGGGAGTCCTCGTCCATCAGGGTCCCGGCGAGCGCCGCGCCGCCCGAGACCAGCGCGGCCATGATCACGACCATGCTGGAGTGGCCGAGCGCGAACCAGAAGCCCACCGAGACCGGGCGCTTCCCGTCGGCCATGAGCTTGCGGGTGGTGTTGTCGATGGCGGCGATGTGGTCCGCGTCGAACGCGTGCCGCATGCCGAGGGTGTACGCGGTGACGCCGAGGCCCACGCCGAACACCTGGGTGCCGACGGTGTAGTGACCGGGCACGACGAGCAGGAACAGCACACCGAACGCGACGATGTGCAGAGCGGCTATGACCGCCAGCAGACCGGCGGTCCGTACGGTGTCGCGGCGCTGCCAGCGGAAATCGGGCAGCACGGAAGAACCAGGGGCATCGGTGGGCAGGGCCATCCGGCGGTCACGCTCCAGCACCTCGTGGAATCAATTCGTGAGATGCCGTGGCCGGTCTCCTGGCTTACGGGTACACGCTCCCGTCCCGGCCTTCCCGTCCGCGGTACGCGGTCAGTGGCCCCCTGCACGCGGCGCTGCGTACAAGGCGAGGGTCGGTAGCTCCCCGATCACAGTGGCGAGGGCCGCTCCGGAATCGGACCCGAAGGTCTTCACCGGTCTTCCCGAGCACCACGGCCCGGCCACTCTAACCCCCCGCGTCCCGCTGCCGGGCGGTGTCCTTCGTCACCGGCTCGACGGCGACCGGGTCCGCCGCCCAGCTCCCCAGCAGCCGCAGCGACTCCTCCGAGGCCGAGCCCGGCTCCGCGTGATAGACGATCAGCTGCTGGTCAGGGTCGGCGGGCAGCCGCAGCGTCTCGTACGACAGGGTCAGCGGCCCGACGACGGGGTGCTGCAGCCGCTTCACGCCGAAGCCCTTGTCCTGCACGTCGTGCGTGGCCCACAGCTGCCGGAACTCCTCGCTCTTGACCGACAGCTCCCCGATCAGCGAGGCGAGCAGCGGGTCGTCGGGATGGCAGCCCGCGTCCAGGCGGAGGTAGGCGACGATGTCGGCGGCCTTGCTCTCCCAGTCGACGTAGAGCTCGCGGGCGGCCGGGTCCAGGAAGACCTGCCAGGCGATGTTCCGCTGCTCGAGCGGGAGCGCGGCGTAGTCGCCGAGCAGCGCGCACGCCATGCGGTTCCAGCCGATGACGTCCAGGCGGCGGCCCGCCACATACGCCGGTATCCCCTCCATCGCGTCCAGCAACTGCTGCAGCGCGGGCCGCACCCGCTGCGGCCGCCCCGCGCCGCGCGAGCGCTTGGCCTTCGGCTTGACCAGATGGCTCAGATGCGCCCGCTCCGCGGCATTGAGCCGCAGCGCGCCGGCTATCGCGTCGAGGACCGCCGTGGAGACGTTCTGCCCGTGGCCCTGCTCCAGCCTGACGTAGTACGCCACGCTCACCCCGGCGAGCTGCGCGAGCTCCTCCCGCCGCAGGCCCGGCACCCTGCGCCGCCCGCTGTGCCGCGGCAGTCCGACGTCCTCGGGCTGCAGACGCGCGCGGCGGGTGCGCAGAAACTCGCTCAATTCTGTGCGCTGGTCCATAAGGCAAGTATCCGGGTCTTCGCGGAACGCCGCGGGGGCCTGTGGATAACTCCGCGGGGGCGGCCCCGGGAGACGGGCGACGGCGCCCGAGGGTGTCACTGCCATTGGTAGGAACGCCGTTCGTACGTAAACGGGGGGTCTGGCTCCACTTCCGCGCGCGAAGCAGGCTGGACGGCATGACACACACCTCTGTCGCCGCGTATGCAGCACCCGCGCCCAAGGCACCCCTGGAGCGCACCACCATTCCGCGCCGTGAGCTCGGCGCGCACGACATCGAAATCGAGATCAAGTACGCGGGGATCTGCCACTCCGACATCCACCAGGTCGACAACGGCTGGGGCGAGGGCATCTTCCCGATGGTCCCGGGCCACGAGATCGCCGGCGTGGTCGCCGCGGTGGGCTCCGAAGTCACCCGCCACCAGGTCGGCGACCGGGTCGGCGTCGGCTGCATGGTCGACTCCTGCCGGGAGTGCGACAACTGCAAGGCCGGCCTGGAGCAGCACTGCACCGGAACCGGCAACGTACAGACGTACAACGCCATCGGCCGGGACGGCGAGCCGACCTACGGCGGCTACTCCACCCACGTCGTGGTCTCCGAGGACTTCGCCCTCCGTATCCCCGAGGGCATCTCCCTGGATGCCGCCGCGCCGCTGCTCTGCGCCGGCATCACCGTCTACTCTCCGCTCTCGCGCTGGGGCGCGGGCCCCGGCAAGAAGGTCGCGGTCGTCGGCCTGGGCGGCCTCGGCCACATGGCCGTGAAGATCGCGCACGCGATGGGCGCCGAGGTCACCGTCCTCAGCCAGTCGCTGCGCAAGAAGGAGGACGGCCTGAAGCTGGGCGCCTCCGACTACCGCGCCACCTCCGACCCGGCCACCTTCGAGGAGCTGGCGGGCCGCTTCGACCTGATCATCAACACCGTCTCCGCCAACCTGGACGTGGACGCCTACCTCTCGCTGCTGCGTGCCCACGGCACGCTGGTGCAGGTCGGCGCGCCGGAGGACCGGCTCGGCCTCTCGCCGTTCTCGGTGATCGGCGGCAGCCGGGCGGTGGCCGGTTCGATGATCGGCGGCATCCCCGAGACCCAGGAGATGCTCGACTTCTGCGCGACGCACGGCCTCGGCGCGGAGATCGAGGTGATCCCGGCCGAGCAGATCAACGACGCGTACCGGCGGGTGCAGGCGAGCGACGTCCGCTACCGCTTCGTGATCGACGCCTCGACGATCTGATTCCCGGGGACGGGCCGTGGACCGCGTGCTCCGCGGCCGGTCCGCCCCTCACGGAGCCGGGTGGCCGCTCGACGGCCGCCCGGCTTCGTCGCATTTGGGGGCGGAAAGACGGCGTTAGCCGGACGTTAGCGGACCAACAGCACCCTCGGACAGAGTGGATGTCGTGCCGGACGGACCAGCCGGCCGCAACAGCCACCACCATCGGACTCACCAGTCACGGGGGAACGCATCATGCCGAAGAAGACCGTCAAGGCCGCCGTCGCCTCGCTCATCGCCGTCGGCGCCCTGGCAGCGACCGCCGGCCCGGCCCTGGCCCAGACCGCCCGCCCGGCGGCCGCCGCCAAGGTGGCGCCCTGCACGGCGTCGGCGCTGACGTTCGAGGCCGGCACCGTCAACCGGCCGATCAACCACGTCCTGCTCAAGGCCACCAACACCTCGAAGAAGACCTGCGACTTCTCGGCCGAGACCTACCCGCTCCTGCGGCTCCACAAGGACCAGCAGGCGGTCACGCCGGTCATCGATGGCTCGGAGCCGCAGGCCGTGGTCACCCTTGCCCCCGGCGAGACGGCCTACGCGGGCGTCATGCTCTCCGCCGCCGACTCGCCGGAGAAGGGCTTCAGGACCAGCAAGTTCGGCGTGGCCGTGTCCAGGGACACCACCCTGAAGAACGTCACCGTCAAGGGTGGCCCGGTGTACGTCCAGCCCGGCGTCGCCCAGGTGACGTACTGGCAGGACAACCCCGCCGACGCCCTCGTCTGGTGATGCGCTCCGGCCGGGGGCGTCCCCCGATCCCCGGCCGATCCCCGGCCGGGCCCCGTTCCCCCGCACGCGCGGGCCGGTCCTCTTCGGAGACCGGCCCGCCGTACTCGGGCAGCGCCGGGGCATTGCTCCCTGTACGCCGTATACACCCCGTTCGTACCCGTGCGACATGGCTGCGCCCGAGCCCGGGTGACCGGTAGGCTTTCCGTGTGATCTTCAAGCGCATCGGAAATGGGCGGCCGTACCCCGATCACGGCCGGGAGAGCACCCGCCAGTGGGCGGATGTGGCCCCGCGCCCGGTACGCCTTGACCAGTTGGTGACCACCAAGCAGCAGCTCGATCTGGAGACGCTGCTCGCGGAGGACTCGACCTTCTACGGCGACCTGTTCGCGCACGTCGTGAAGTGGCAGGGCGACCTGTACCTGGAGGACGGACTGCACCGCGCGGTGCGGGCCGCGCTCCAGCAGCGCCAGGTCCTGCACGCCCGCGTCCTGGAACTGGACTGAGGCCGCCCGCCGGTAAGGGCTGATCGGTAAGCATCGATAAGCGCTGATCGAGGGCCTGAGCTTCACGGAGCGTGGCAGCGACGCCCGGTATTGGCCCTTTCGGGTCAGGTCTCGCGCCACGAACAGATCATTTAATAGGCAGAGCGCCGCAGCCGCACTACGCTGCGGACATGAGCATGCTGACGCCCCCCGGCATGGGCGGTAAGAAGTACCGCATCACGGGCGACAGGTATCCGCGGATGCGCCGTCCCCGTCGTGATCGCAGGATCGTTGTGGCAGTCGTGGCCTCGGCCTGCGTACTGGGCGTGGGCGCCTGGGGCGCCGTACAGCTCATCGATGTCTTCACCGGGCAGTCCGGCACCGCGCAGGCCGCGCAGGAGAAGCCGAAGTGCCCGTCCCGGGAGGACGGCGGCAAGCCGCAGCACACGGCGAAACCGCTGCCCAAGCCGAAGACGATCAAGGTCAACGTGTTCAACGCGACCACCCGCAGCGGGCTCGCCAAGGACACCGCCGACGCGCTCAAGAAGCGCGGCTTCACGATCGGCGAGGTGGGCAACGCGCCCGCCGCCTACGACAAGAAGGTCAAGGGCACCGGCGTACTGCTCGGCGCGCCCGCCGCGGCGGACGGCTCCTTCAAGGTGCTGGGCACGCAGGTGGCCGGGGCCCAGCGGAAGACCGACACCCGCAAGGGCGGCGACGTCGACCTGATCATCGGCGACAAGTTCAAGGACCTGGCCAAGGAGAAGGACGCCAAGGCCGCACTCGCCGCGCTGACCGCCCCGCCGAAGGAGAAGCCGGACACGCCGGGGTGCTGAGCACCACCGAAGCGCGCCCGGCCCTCGTACGCTCGGCCCGTTCGTAGGCTCGGCCGGGTCGTACGCTCAGCCCGTTCGTACGCTGCACCGCCCGGGCTGTTCGTACGCTCAGCCGGCCGTCCCGTACATGCGGTCGCCCGCGTCGCCCAGCCCGGGGACGATGTAGCGGTCCGCGTTCAGCCGCTCGTCGACCGCCGCGGTGACCAGCGTGACCGGCGTCCCCGCCAGCTCCCGCTCCATGACCTCCACGCCCTCGGGCGCGGCCAGCAGGCACAGCGCGGTCACGTCGTCGGCGCCGCGCTTGATCAGTTCCTTGATCGCCGCGACCAGCGTGCCGCCCGTGGCGAGCATCGGGTCCACGACGTAGACCTGCCGCCCGGAGAGGTCCTCCGGCATCCGGGTGGCGTACGTCTGCGCCTCGTACGTCTCCTCATTGCGGACCATGCCCATGAAGCCGACCTCGGCGGTCGGCAGCAGCCGCACCATGCCGTCCAGCATGCCCAGACCGGCCCGCAGGATCGGCACGACCATCGGGCGGGGGTGGGAGAGCCGGACGCCGGTGGTCGCCGTCACCGGGGTCTCGATGTCGACCTGCTCGGTGCGCACATCGCGGGTCGCCTCGTACGCGAGCAGGGTGACCAGCTCGTCGGCGAGACGCCGGAAAGTGGGGGAATCGGTGCGCTTGTCGCGCAGAGTGGTGAGTTTGTGCGCCACCAGCGGGTGGTCGACGACGTGGATCCGCATGACATCGACAGTAACCGAGGCCGGGGCCCCCGAGCGCCCGCCGGTGGGCCGACCCCCGGTCCGCCACGCCCCGTACGGCCCCTCGCGCGGAGCACGGTACGAAGATCGGCCATCTACGGACGGCCCCTCGGCCAACGTCAACCAACTCGCATCAACCCAACACTTCGGGGGAAAGTGGGCACAGACGCCCGGACCGCCGGCCGGCCTCCGGGCGAGGACCTCGGCCCGAGGCGGTGTCGCTCATGCCCGACCAGAAGAACCGTCAGGACGCACGACAGAACCGTCAGAACCGGCAGGACGCCCGGCAGAACCGGCAGGACAACCGGCAGAACAGGCCGGACGCACGCCAGAACCGCCCGGACGCCCGCAGACCCGGCGCCGCGCACGGCGCGGCCAGAGGCGACGGCGGCGGCCCCAGACCCGACCGCCCGGCGGACCGGGAAGTGGAGGAGCCGGCGGCCGGCCGGGCCACCGAGTCGGACGTGGCGCGCCGACGGCGGCGGGCGCAGTTCCTCCGTGAGCTGAACGAGGCCAAGGAACTGCGCGACCGCGTACAGCCGCGCCGCGCACGCGCCGCCCGGATGCGGCAGGCGATGCGCATGCGGACGTTCCGCTGGTGACGCGGCTGCCCTCGCAGCGCTCACGCTGGTGAAGGGGCTCTCCCGCCGACGAAGCGGAGGTATCCGACCCCCGTCCGGCCCCCACGAGGACCCCATCTCGCAGAACCCGCGCACGACGCAGCGCCGAAGACCCCGCGCGAACGCGTTGTTTCTGCCACGATTCCGATGGGGCGGGGACTCCGGGCGCACGCGCGTCCGCCCTCGCCCGGCCCGGATACGCCTCTGACCAGTGGGAGAGTCACGGTGTACTTCGCCGCACTGCTCGCGCGCACCTCAGACGGGTGGGAAGCGAGCGATACAGAGCTCGACGATGTGGAGACGCTTGCCGACCTGGCCGACCTGGCCCGGCAGGCCGCGGTCGACGACGACACGGTGGTGGCGTTCATCGAGCAGGAGGACGCGTGGTTCGGCGTCGTCCGGGTGGACGGCGAGGAAGACCCGCGCGTCTTCATCTCGAACGCCGCCGTCGCGTCCCGTAGCTCGTACGGCGCCATGCTGACCGACGAGCTGCTCGGCCGCGACGACGAGAAGCAGGAGGATCTCGACGGTCTGACCAACCTGGACGGTACCGAGGACGGTGAGCCCGAGGGCGCTGAGGACGAGCCGGAGGCCGCCGGTGACGACCCGGTGCCGGCCGGCCCCCTCGGCGATGTCGAGCTCCTCGACGACCTCGGCGTCACCGGCAAGGAGCTGCTGTCCTTCGACGGCCACGGTGACGCGCTGAGCGAGATCGCCGACGCGCTCGGCTGCACGGAGGTCCTGGAGGCGGTGCGGTGACGGCCGGGGAGCGGCGCCCCGCGGGCCGCTCCCCCGACCGCCCGCCGCGGACCGGCGGCCGCCGGTCCCGGACACTGTTCCCATGACCGACGCACAGCCCGCCGCGGCCCCGGCGGACCCCGCACCCGATCCACTGCGCGACCCGTGGGCCGCGCCCATGCGGCAGGCCCTGGCCGAGGCCGCACTCGCCCCCGGGACCGGTGACGTCCCGGTGGGTGCCGTCGTGCTGTCCGCTGACGGCCGGGTGATCGGTACCGGCCACAACGCACGCGAGGCCACCGGCGACCCGACGGCGCATGCCGAGGTCCTCGCCATCCGGGCGGCCGCCGACGCAATCCAAAAGGAAGCATCGCGCAGCGATTCCGGCCGGGGCGGTGGCGGGCGACGGGCGGGCGAATGGCGGCTCACCGGCTGCACCCTCGTCGTCACGCTCGAACCCTGCACGATGTGCGCGGGCGCGATCGTGCTCTCCCGGGTGGACCGGGTCGTCTACGGCGCCCGGGACGAGAAGGCGGGCGCGGCCGGCTCCCTCTGGGACGTCGTACGTGACCGACGCCTCAATCACCGCCCCGAGGTCATCACCGACGTCCTGGCCGACGACTGCGCGACGCTCCTCACGGACTTCTTCCGCGCCCGCTGAGCGGGCGTACGGGCCTCGCCGGGCGCCCGCGCCGGTTCCCTTTCGTACGACCCGGACCGCCCATTCGTACGCCCCGGACCTCCCATTCGTACGATCCGAGCCCCCTTTCGTACGGCTCGGACCCCCGCCCCCCGGGAACCGATTTCGGCGCACGGCCCCCCTTGGGCTAAGCTCTATCTCGGTAGCGTGTCCGAGCGGCCGAAGGAGCGCGCCTCGAAAGCGCGTGAGGGGGCAACTCCTCCGTGGGTTCAAATCCCACCGCTACCGCTCGCACGAAGGGCCCGACTCTCAGAGTCGGGCCCTTCGTCTTTCCGGGCCTCATGGCCCGCACCGCGGCCGGGAGGAACGCGGCACGGACCCCGCAGCGAGGTCCCGGTCCCCGAACCCGCGGACTCCTGCCAGATCCGCCGGCTCACTCTCCAGCGTGCAGCCGTACCCCCGGCTCAACGGGGCGCCGAACGACCCGGATTGGCGGGACTTTCGTCCATAAGGGCGGCGTAGGGCCCGGGACGGCGGAGACGCGCGGGCGCCGGAACGCAGCGGTACCGACCCGGCCACGTCTGCTGCCGTGGGGCCGGTGTGGTTAAACTCGCCCGACTGCACCGGGCAGGAGCCGCCGGATAGGGCCGTAGGGGAGACGGGGACGAATGGTGGAAACGAAGAAGATCGCGCTGTACGTGGTCGTTGTCTTCGTCCTGTACACGATCGTCACGTCCCCGACGCGGGCCGCCGACCTCGTGCAAATAGGGTTCGAGGGCATATCGGACGCCGCGCAGGGCGTGGGCCAGTTCATGACCTCACTGATCAAGTAACCGGCACCGCCGCACGACCATCGCACCACTGCACCGCCGCTTCACCGCACGATCACCGCTCCACCGCTTCAGCGCACGGCCACCGCTCCACCGGCCCAGCGCCTCGCCGCCGCCCCGGTTGCCCCTCCACGGGTCGCGCGTGGCCCCGCCAGCAGAAACGATTTACCCGTACCCCGCGTCCTGGAGGCCGCCCCGTGATCCGCCACCTGGTCCTTTTCAAGCTCAACGACGGTGTCGAGCGCGACGAGCCGCGCGTCGCGGCCGGCGTGAAGGCGTTCCAGGAGCTCGGTGACCTCATCCCCGAGCTGCAGTTCTGGGAGTGCGGCTGGAACGTCACCGACCGCCCGATCGCCTACGACTTCGCGATCAACTCGGCCGTCGCCGACAAGGCCGCCCTCACGCGCTACCTGGAGCACCCCGCCCACCAGGCGGGCGTCCAGCAGTGGGCGGAGTTCGCCACCTGGGTGATCGCCGACTACGAGATCTGAGCGCGGTCCGGCCTCGACCGGACGGCGATACGGCGGTCGCCGCGTGACCGGACACCCGGCGGCGCCGCCCTCGGCCCCTCCGGGCCGAACAGCCCCTCGCCCCTGCGGGCGGGGGGTTTCCTCATGTCCGCCACCCTCCGGCGGCCCGGCGAGGGCCCTCCGTACTGCCCCCTCACCACCCCTTCCTCGCCCGCTCACTGCCGCCAACTGCCCTTCAACACGGCAATATGCGGTGCTTGCACACAGTGCACATGTCTTGTGATGCTATGACCGCTTTTGCCCGATCTATCCGTTACCGCCCACCACCGAAGCATCGAAGCACCAACCGAAGTCCTGACTTACTCGCTGACGCACTGGAGCGCTGTGAAGGGGAGGCGTGAACCGTGACGGCCCGTACTGCGCCGAAGGCGCCATCCCGCCAGAGCAGGAGTGCGGACACCCGGGCGCTCACACAAGTCCTCTTCGCCGAGCTGGCCGGCCTGGAGCCGGGCACCCCCCAGCACGGCCGCGTGCGGGACGCGCTGATCGAGGCGAACCTCCCCCTGGTCCGGTACGCGGCGGCACGTTTCCGCAGCCGTAACGAGCCCATGGAGGACGTCATTCAGGTCGGCACGATCGGGCTGATCAACGCGATCGACCGGTTCGACCCGGACCGCGGCGTGCAGTTCCCCACCTTCGCGATGCCGACCGTCGTCGGCGAGATCAAACGGTACTTCCGCGACAACGTGCGAACGGTCCACGTCCCGCGCCGCCTCCACGAGCTCTGGGTACAGGTCAACGGCGCCACCGAGGACCTGACCGTGCTGCACGGCCGGTCCCCCACCACCGCGGAGATCGCCGAGCGCCTGAAGATCGGCGAGGAGGAGGTGCTCGCCTGTCTGGAGGCCGGCCGCTCGTACCACGCGACGTCCCTCGAAGCCGCCCAGGAGGGTGACGGCCTGCCCGGCCTCCTGGACCGCCTGGGGTACGAGGACCCGGAGCTGGCCGGCGTCGAACACCGCGACCTCGTCCGCCATCTGCTCGTACAGTTGCCCGAACGCGAGCAGCGCATCCTGTTGCTCCGTTACTACAGCAACCTGACGCAGTCCCAGATCAGTGCGGAGCTCGGCGTGTCCCAGATGCACGTCTCCCGGCTGCTCTCGCGGAGTTTCGCCAGGCTCAGATCCGCAAACAGGATCGACGCCTAACCAGGACGAGGTACGGCCACCAAGGGCCCACCACTCCTTCCTGCAGGGATATGTCGACATGGCGCTACAGCGTGTTGCCGACATGTGACATTCTGCAGGAACCGCGTTTGCCGTGGCGCCGCCTCCGGTATTCAGGTGGAGGCTGAACTCTTCGCTCCGCATGGGGCGCAAGAGACGCAGCGGCGACCCGACCGCGACCTCAAGGGGGTGGCATGTCCGTAGAACTGGGCAGCTCGAAGGTGCTTCCCGCACCAGCACCGCACGTGCACGACGACGACGCCCTCAACACCCGTACGCTCTCCCGCTCCCTGTTCCTGCGGCTGGCCACACTCGACAAGGACAGCGTGGAGCGTACGTACGTCCGCGACACGCTCATCGAACTGAACCTCCCGCTGGTGCGCTACGCCGCTGCCCGATTCCGCAGCCGTAACGAGCCGATGGAGGACATCGTCCAGGTCGGCACGATCGGTCTGATCAAGGCGATCGACCGGTTCGACTGCGAACGAGGCGTCGAATTCCCGACGTTCGCCATGCCCACCGTCGTCGGCGAGATCAAACGCTTCTTCCGCGACACGTCCTGGTCCGTACGGGTCCCGCGCCGCCTCCAGGAGCTGCGGCTGGCCCTCACGAAGGCCAGCGACGACCTGTCCCAGAAGCTCGACCGCTCCCCCACCGTCGCCGAACTCGCCGCGTGCCTCGGCGTATCGGAGGAGGACGTCGTCGACGGCCTCGCCGTCGGCAACGCCTACACCGCCTCCTCCCTCGACTCCCCCTCCCCCGAGGACGACGGCGGCGAGGGTTCCCTCGCGGACCGCCTCGGCTACGAGGACACCGCGCTGGAGGGCGTGGAGTACCGCGAGTCCCTCAAGCCCCTGCTCGCCAAACTCCCGCCGCGCGAACGGCAGATCATCATGCTCCGCTTCTTCGCGAACATGACCCAGTCCCAGATCGGCGAGGAGGTCGGCATCTCCCAGATGCACGTCTCCCGCCTCCTCACCCGCACGCTCGCCCAACTCCGCGACGGCCTCACCACGGACTGACGACGCGACGCACCCCCGGGCCCCAGGCGCCACCAGCGATCACCTGGCCCGGGGCTTCGACATGCGCACTCCCGCCCGGTTCCCCGTCGTACGCCCTGTACACCTGACGCCCCGTCACCCACACTGCCCCCATGCGACGGACGACGGTTGGCGCATCGGCGGGTGTACTGGCGTTACTGGCCACCCTTCTGGCGTCCTGCGGCACCACTGAGGCCCCGGGCTACCTCGCGTCGGGCCCAGCGAACGACCGCGCTCCGGACAAGCTCGTCGCCCCTACGGACGATGTCACCCTGACCCCGCTGGACGGCTCTCACTCCTCCGCCGGCCCCAGCACCCCCGCCGCCAACACCGGCGAACGCTCTGGCGACGCGACATCCAGCCCCCTCTCCCCTGCTGGCACGCCAGATGCCTCGGGTAGCCCTCAGCCGCCCTCCAGAACCGCCCCAGCCACACCGGCCGACAGCGCCCCAGCCCCCTCCCCCACACCCACTCCCACCGACAACACCCCCGCCCTCCTGAAAGTCGGCGCCCCGCTCCTCACCAAGACCGACGTGCGCTGGTGCGAACAAGTAACCGTGAAGCTCCACAACACCGGCGGCCGACCGGTGACGGACGGCACCATCACCTTCGCCACCCACATCATCGGCGGGCTCGGAATCGACTGGGACACACGGAAGTCGACCCGCGAGCTACCCGTCCCGATCGCCGGCGGCGAGACGAAGACGCACACGTGGAAGGTGTGCGTGGACGCTTGGCGGGTGCCGCTGGGCATGCACATCACCACAAAGGGCGCCGCCGCCACCTGGAAGTGAAGGCCCCAAGCCCGCCCTGTCCAGGTACTCCTGGCTTGCTGTCAGACGCGAGTGCGAATATGTGAGGCATGAGTACCAGTGGGGCGGGGGAATCTTCGGGTGCTGCGCGTGCGGACGGCCGTCCGCGCCTGGAGGACCTGCTGCGGCAGGCCGACGCCGAGGCGGCAGCACGGGAGCGGCAGGCGAGCGAACGGCGAGCGGACCGTGCGGACGAGACGCCGCCGGCGGCGACACCGGCCGACCCTGACACGCCCCCTGCCATCACCCCTGCCCCCGAGGACGTAATCGCCCGTGAGAAGCGGGCGTTCGCCGCTCGGCTGGGCGAGTTCCGCCGTACGGCCGTGATCGTCCCAACGCTCGACGGCGACCTGATGACCGCGACCTACGGCGGCATCCGCTGGATCTACGCCTTCAGCGACAGGCCCGCCCTCGCCCGCTTCGCCGTCGCCGCCGGATGGGAGCCGCCGCCCGCGGACGGCCTGGAATTCCTGACCGTGTACGGCGCCCGGCTGCTGGACGTGGTGGTCCCGGCGGCCGGCGAGCCGACGGGCGTGGCCCTGGACGTCGCGGACGCGGAGACGGGCGGCTGCGTGATGTTCCCACCCGTACTCGGCATCGTCCCCGACGAGGCGGCCGTGGACGGCGCCAACGGTGAGGCACTCGCGACGGCAGCGGCGGACAGGGCGACGGAAGAGAGCCCAGCAGAGGATCGGGCCCCGGGCACAGGCCCGGCCCCGGGGGAGGCGACGGCGTGAGCGGCGAGCAGCCCGAGATGAGCGACGAGCTCAAGGACCTCCATGTCTCGCCGTCGGCCATCAAGAAGATCACCAGTGGCATCAACGGTGCCATCGACGAGCTGCAGGCCATCGGCCAGGCGGGCGGCGCCGAGGTCGGCCGCGGCTTCTCCGAACTCGCCCTGACCGGCATGGAAACCGGCTACGCGGACCTCACCGCGAAGTTCGAGACGTTCTGCGAGCGCTGGGAGTGGGGCGTCCGCTCCCTCGTGAAGGAGGCCCTCGACTTCGCCGAGGGGGCGGGCCTCTCGGCGGGCCTGATGCACGAGGCGGACGGCTATGTCCAGGGCACGATGAAGGTCGGCTGGACGGCGGCGATGGGCAACCCCCACCTGTCCGAGGAGGACGTCGAGAAGCGCAGTTGGGGCCGGACCCTCGAGGACAACCCGATCCACAACCTCGCCAACCCCGACTACAGCGCCAAGTCCATGCTGCAGGCCGGCCAGGACGCCGAGGACCTCTGGAAGGCGACGGCGCACGACCTCACCACGGACGGGATGATCGGCGGCCAGTACAGCTCGTACGCCAAGGTCGCCGGTTACGGGGACGAGTACGACGCAGCGATGGACGACGCCTTCGGCCCTGACCAGAAGGCCGATGACGGCGGCGCACACGGGGAGAGCGGCAAGCGCGGCGAGGGCCGCACCGAGCACGGGGGAAGCAAGGGCTGATGGGCTGGGACGACTGGATACCGGACGGCGTCAAGGACGGTGTCAACGATGTCGCCGACAAGGTCGGTGACGCGTACGAGGACGGCCAGAAGGCGATCGGCCAGGGCATCGATCACTACAGCGGCCGGCTGGCGGACGCCATGGACGGCGCCGGCTGGGACAGCGGCGCCGACTGGGTCCGCAGCAAGGGCGACTCGGTCGCCAACCATCTCGGCGCCGAGGTCGAGGAGTGGGAGCTGGGCGAGACCGAGGACCCCAAGAAGCTGGTGCACGGCAGCCCCGACAAGATCCGCGCCACGGCCAAGAACCTCAGCGACTTCCAGAAGGCGTTCGACAAGGTCGCCTCCGGGATGCGGCAGCTCGACTCGGGCGAGTGGCGCGGCCAGGCCGCTGACGCCTTCCGCAAGAAATTCGCCATGCACCCGACGAAGTGGGCGCACGCCGCCGACGCCTGCGAAAAGGCGTCGAAGGCCCTGTCCGACTTCGCCGAGACCGTGGACTGGGCGCAGCAGCAGGCCCAGGTGGCGATCAACGAGTACAAGAAGGGCCAGGAGGCGACCGACAAGGCGCGGGCCGCACACGCGAAGGAGGTGACCGCGTACGCGAAGGACCTCCAGACCTACAAGGACGCCCAGGACGCGGGCAAGGACCCGGGCAAGCGCCCCACCGACCCGGGCGACTTCACTCATGATCCCGGCGAGGCGCTGCGCAACGGCGCCAGAGACAAGCTGAAGCACGCCCGCAAGCAGCGCAACACGTCCGGCGCCCACGCAGTGACCCACGTGGACGCCGCCCTGGCCCACGCCCCCGCCAAGCCGGAGTTCACCGACCGGCTCGGCATGGAGGCGTACGACAAGATCCAGGGAGCGCCGACGGAGCTCCTGCACACGGTGGGCGGCTTCACGAAGGGCGCATTCGGCGTGATGTCCTTCGCCCGCTCGGTCAGCCCCATGGACTCGTACAACGTCTCCCACCCGGCCGAGTACGCGATGACGCTGAACTCCACGGCCGCGGGGCTGGTCGGCATGGCGAACCACCCGGAGCGCCTCCCCGCGGCCGTCGTCGGCACCGGCTGGAGCCACGACGCGTCGGAGGCCAAGGGCCGCCTGCTTTTCGACGTTGTCCTGGACGTCGCCACGGGCGGCGCGGGGGCGGCGGCTAGCGCGGGGACCCGGACGTTCAGGGTGGCCCGCCTCGGCGAGGACGCCATGGAACACGCCGGCAACCGCGCGCTGCGCGAGGGGATGGAGGAGGCAGGCGAAGGCTCCGCGCGCCGCCATCTGCACGAGGACGGTCACCATCAGTCGGACACGAAGAATTCGGAACGAGAGTCCGAGGGCTCGGACCCGGTGGACCTCGCCACCGGCAGGATGTACCTGCCGCAGACCGACATCGTGCTCCCCGGTGCGTTGCCGCTGGCCTTTACCCGACAGCTGGAGTCAGGCCGTACAACAGGCCAGTGGTTCGGGCCTTCCTGGGCGAGCACGGCGGACCAGCGGCTGGAGATCGACGTCGAAGGCGTCGTCTTCGTCGGCGAGGACGGCCTGCTGCTGTCCTACCCCCACCCAGCCCCGGGCGTGCCCACACTCCCGGAGTCCGGCCCCCGCCACCCGCTCGAACGCACCCCCGACGGCGGCTACACCCTCACCGATCCCGGCACCGGGCATATACGCCACTTCTCACCACCGCCCGCCGGTGACGACGAGACCGGGGACGGCATCGCCCGCCTGGAGCAGATAACCGATCGCAACGGCGACCACTGGATCACCTTCGACCACGATCCGGACGGCACACCGACCGGGATCGTCCACTCCAGCGGCTACCACCTCACGTTCACCACCGAGGAAGGCCGCATCACCGCCCTCCACCTGGCGGGCGGGGCCGAGGACGGCACCGATCAGGTACTCCTCCGTTACGGCTACACCGACGGCAACCTCACCTCGGTGACCAACTCCTCCGACCTGCCGTTGCGCTTCGAGTACGACGACCGGTACCGCGTCGTCTGCTGGACCGACACCAACGACCGCCGGTACGACTACGTCTACGACGACCGGAACCGCTGCATCGCCGAGGGCGGGACCGAAGGTCACATGGCGGTCCGCATCAGTTACGACGAGACCGACCCCGCCACCGGCCACCGCATCACCGCGCTCACCGACTCTCTCGGGCACACCACCCGCCACCTGGTCAACGACGCGTACAAGATCGTCGCCACGATCGGACCGACCGGCGCGGTTGCCCGTACCGAACGGGACCACCTCGGCCGCGTCATGACCGCCGTCGATCCGCTGGGGCACACCACGGCCTTCGAGTACGACGCGGTCGGCCGCATCACGGCGGTGATCCGCCCCGACGACACCCGCGTCACCGCGACGTACAACGCCCTCGGCCTGCCGACCGAGGTCACCGAACCGGACGGTGCGGTCTGGCGGCAGACCTACGACGAAGACGGCCGCCGCATCTCCGCCACCGACCCGTCGGGGGCGACGACGACCTTCGCCTACGACGCCCGCGGGCACCTGTCCGCGGTGACCAACGCGCTCGGCCAGACAACCCGCATGCGCTGCAACGCGGCCGGACTGCCCACCGAGATCACCGACCCATTGGGCGGCGTGACGAAGTACGTACGCGACGCCTTCGGCCGCGTCGTGGCCCATACCGACCCTCTCGGCGCCACCACCCATTACACCTGGACCGTCGAGGGCCACCTCGCCCGCCGCGTCGCACCCGACGGCGCGACCGAGACCTGGACGTACGACGGCGAAGGCAACTGCCTCACGCACACGGACGCCGCCGGCGGCGTGACGCAGTACGAGTACACCCACTTCGACCAGTTGGTCGCACGAATCGAGCCGAACGGCGTCCGCTACACCTTCACGTATGACACAAAGCTCCAGCTGACCAAGGTCACCAACCCGCAGGGCCTGGAGTGGTCGTACGCATACGACCCGGCCGGCCTGCTGTCCGCCGAGACGGACTTCGACGGCCGCCAGGTGACGTACGAACGGGACCTTGCAGGCCGCCTCGCCGCCCGCACCAGCCCGCTGGGCCACACGACCGTCTACCAGTACGACAAGCTCGGTCGTACGACGGCCAAGCGCACCGCCGACGGCGTGACCACCCGCTACACCCACGACCCGAGCGGCCGCCTCCTCCGCGCCACAGCGCCGGACAGCGAGGTGGCGTGGACCCGCGATCCCCTGGGTCGTATCACCGCCGAGACGGTCAACGGCCGCACCATCTCCTATGCGTACGACACGCTCGGCCGCCGCACCCACCGTCGTACGCCCACCGGCGCCGAAGCGTCGTACGCCTACGACGCCGCCGGCCGCCGCACGTCCCTCACCACGTCCGGCCGCACCCTCGACTTCACCCACGACGCCACGGGCCAGGAGATCACCCGCTCCCTCACGGACGGCCTGATCACCCTCCACCAGTCATACGACCCGGCGGGCCGCCTGTCGTCCCAGGCTCTGTACGGCGCGACGACGGCATCGGAGACCTCCGCGGAAGGCGCGACCACACACACGACCCCGCTTCAGCACCGGTCGTACACCTACCGCCCCGACGGCTACCTCACCGGCATCGACGACCTCCTGAGCGGCCCCCGCCGCTTCGCCCTCGACCCCGTCGGCCGCGTCACTGCGGTCTCCGCCCACAACTGGACCGAGACCTACGCCTACGACGAGGCCGGCAACCAGACTTCCGCGGAATGGCCCGGCGCCCACGCCAACTCGGAAGCCACCGGCACCCGCACCTACAACGGCACCCGCCTCACCCAGGCCGGCCGCATCCGCTACGAACACGACCCCGCCGGCCGCCTGACCCTGCGCCAGAAACGCCACCTCTCCGGCAAACGCGAATCCTGGCACTACACCTGGGACACCGAAGACCGCCTGACCTCGGTCACCACCCCCGACGGCACGGTCTGGCACTACCGCTACGACCCCCTGGGCCGCCGCACATCCAAGCAGCGCGTTTCCCCGGACGGTACTGCCGTCCTGGAACAGATCGACTTCACCTGGGACGGCACCACCCTCACCGAACAAACCACCTCAGGTGACGGGCCTGCCCCTTCCATCACCCTCACCTGGGACCACAACGGCCTGGCCCCTATCACTCAAACCGAACGCATCTCCGCATCCGATGCCCCCCAATCCGAAATAGACTCCCGCTTCTTCGCCATCATCACCGACCTGATCGGCACCCCCACCGAACTCGTCTCCCCCGAAGGCAAAATAGCCTGGCACACCCGCACGACCCTCTGGGGCACCACAACCTGGAACGCCGACGCGACCGCGTACACCCCTCTCCGCTTCCCAGGCCAATACTTCGACCCAGAAACCGGGCTGCATTACAACTACTTCCGGTATTACGACCCCGAAAGTGCCCGCTACGCGTGCCCTGACCCTTTGGGTCTGATCCCTGCCCCTAACCCGGCCACGTATGTTCACAATCCATTGGCATCGACGGATCCGCTTGGCCTGGGTCCGTGTCCGCCAGATCAAGACAGACGTGCACAGCCACCCGCACACGGCGAGGGAAATGGTAACGACTGGGCGAAGAGCGTCACGCAAAAGGGGAGGACCGACAACTCTCAGGTCATCTCCGGTCACGGATACTATGAGTTCGGTGCAGGCGACATGACTGTCCCTGCAGGAACATGGTTGAAGTTCTACGTCGAGGACGGGAAACGCCTTTCGGACGCCATCGGCCATGAGATCGAAGTTGGCGGAAACAGGACGCCATTCGAGACTTTCGGCCCTGGCAAGAGCCTCCCCGACTACACCGTTGACGTACCCAAGAACCTAAACATCAGCAGCAAATCAATAACCGTAAATGCGCCTACTCGACTCAGTGATATCGTCACTGAGGGCATGGGTGCCGTGCATGTCGTAATTTGCCGCGAACACATCAAACCTTGGTGAATACAGATGACTTACTACCCCGACCTTAGCGCTTACGCATATTCCGAGTCTGACGAACCCATGCTGAACGTCGGCTGGCTTTCCAGGGATCATGACTACCGAAGGGGAGAAGCCCCCAAAGGACTCACCAAGGCGCTCGCCAAACTGGCCAAGGAGTCAGTGAACATTCAGCGCGGCATGCATTTCTGCGAACTTTGCCCTTCTTTCCAAGTAGCTCGCGAAAACACGTCTTGGAATGACATTTTCATCGGTAGTGGGGAAATTCACGTGACCGGCCCTCGCGGCACTACATACGCCGCTCCTGCAATGATTGTGCATTACGTCGACAGTCATTCATATTTGCCGCCCGAGGATTTCTGCAACGCCGCCCTTCAGGCACTCCGACACGACAATTAGGCATATTCACACAATCAGACCTTCTGGCTGAATAGCTAGTCAATCCTGTGCGTGTCGATTCGTGGCAAGTGTCACTGGGGTGCGTACCGATACGAAGATGTTGATTCCGCTTGGAAGTAAGCGGCCGTGGCGTTTGCCGGGGCGGGGTTGAGTTGGTGGAGTACTGGAAGGTTCGCTGGAATCACGGGTTTCCGGATGAGGCGGTCGTGTTCTACAGCGAAGTCGGGGATGACGGGTATGAAGTGAGGAAGGTGCAGGTTTACCGGGATGGGCGCAGGTTGAAGGCGGATTGTCTGCATGAGTCCGGCGAGATCGGCCTGAGCGAGGTTCCCGTGGGGCGGATCGAGGATGTGGCTGCGCAGAGCGAGTTCGTCGCGGAGCTCATCGAGCGCGGAGAGTTCGACTCCGCGTGAGGGCGAGCGGCTTGGCCGGGATGAATGACGGTCGAGTAGGGGCCGCTGGTGTGCGCTCCGCTGGGGTGCTCGTATTCGCTGAATCCACTTGGTCTGTGGACGTCGAGTGGGCGTGACGGCTCGAGGTGCGGCACCGGTCCGCGGCGCCCGCGCGGGAGGGGAAGACCTCTCAGGCAGCGCCGATCACTCGGTCGCCGTATTCGATGGACAGCGTGATCCGGGCCCCCAGTGCCGCGGCGTACGTGCGCATCGTCTCCAGGTTGTGGATCTCTCCCCGTTCGATCTGGGACACCCGCGCCTGGGAAATGCCGACCGCAGCCGCCACCTGGGCCTGTGTGCGTCCCTGTTCTTCCCTGATCATGCGCAGGTGATAGCCGAGCACATGTGCCTCGGTCGCCGTCCGCGCCGCCTGCTTTCGGGCTTCCCACTCGGCATCGGTGATCTCGGGATGGGCTTCGCGCATCTGGCGCTTCACCTTTGCCCAACTGCTGTAACCGTTCATCAGGCGTCCCGGTCCTCTCCTGCGCGGTGGGCGCTCGTCAAGTACGCGCTGTAACGGGCCTCGGCAAGTGGAATTGCTTCTTCGTACCACTGGTTCCAACGGCCGACCTTGTCACCTGCCACAAGAAGAACCGCCTCACGTACCGGATCGAAGACGAACAGGACCCGTACCTCGGTTCTGCCTGCGCTTCCCGGCCGCAACTCCTTGAGGTTGTGCACCCGGCTGCCGGTGATCCGGTCGACCAATGGCCTGCCCAGAATCGGTCCGCTCTCAGCCAGCATGTCGATGGCCGCTGCGACGAGGTCCGCACTCACCGGATCCTCCTCTGCCAGCTTGAGCAGCCACAGCTCCACCGATGGGTGGAGATTGATCTCCCAGGTCATGCGCCACATCCCAGCGTAGACCGGCGAGCTCTAGAAGGAAATCCTTATACCGTCATCCCAACGGGTGACATAGAGCAGGTAGTCGCTGGAATGGCCGCGGGTCGCGCTGGGCGGTACGCCACTCGGCGGCGCAGGCGGGTGCAGGCCCCGATCGAGCTCCGGTCAGGCGTCCGTGGGTGCGCCGGCGAGACTTCCGGGAGTTACTTCGAGACGAAGGAGCCCATGCCCGGGGTGGTGACGATGAGGCTCTCGGCGCGGAGGGCTGCGGTGGCCCTTGCGTACGGTCACTCGCGCGACGCCGAACTCCCGCTCCATCTGGGCCTCGGAGATCAGGTGGTGGGGCGGGTACTCCCCGCTCGCGATCCGGCTGCGGATCACGTCGGCGATCTGGACCCACTTGGGTCTTGTCGGGTCGAACGTCATCACCGGCGGACGGTACAGCGCTCGGCTGCGCGATCGAGCCAGGTCAAGGCACGGTTCATCCGTCGGCAGGATCCTCGGTCGGCTTCTCGGACGGCTTCACCGGCAGCTCTCTCGCCACGAAGGAGCCCATGCCTGCCCGAGTCCGGATCAGCCCGTTTGCGCGCAGGGCCCGGTGCACCTTCTGCGATGTGGAGGTGGCGATGCCGAACTCCGCCGAGAGGTTCAGTACGGATGGGACGCGCGTGCCGGGGGCGTAGGTGCCGTCCGCGATGCGCTGGCGAATCACGTCAGCGACCTGGCGCCAGCGGGGGCAGTCCGGTGCGAAGTCCATCACAGCCGGACGGTACTTCTCCTAGGCGCACGGAAGCGTTTCTTCGGAGCGTCATTCATCCATCGTGGGGACTCTCGGCCAGCTTCTCCTTCGCGCTCTTCGTCACGAAGGAGCCCATGCCAACCTGCGTCTGGATCAGTCCGTCTGCACGCAGCCCGCGGTGGACCTTCTGACCGGTGGACGTGGCGATGCCGAACTCTTCCAGCATCTCGGCCACGGATGGCACTCGCGTACCTGGTGGGTAAGTGCCGTCCTCTATGCGCGCGCGGATGATCCTTGCCACTTGCCGCCATCGCGGCTCGTCCGGTGCAAACTCCATCACGCAACCAAGGTAAGCAGCCCACGCCATACCACGCGACACGTAGCTACGGTGCCTAGGCAACCTAGGGGTAGCAGACTGCAGTAGAGCTGTTCCAAAGCCCCGGCGGTCGCGGCAACGACCCCGGGGTGTGGTCAACGCGAGCCCTGAAGAGGAGCGCCGACATGCGTCACCGTATCGTCCGGGCCGTAGCGTGGCTGGGAGACCTGTGCTCCCGGCCCGTTACGACGGTCAACCACTCCTGTCCGGCTTCCGGTAACCGGAGAACAACCAGTCCCCCTTCCCGGCCTTCACGGCCCCCTCGCCTGCTCGATGTGCCCATCGACGGCGACGCGTCCCGTCTCGTGCGGCCGTACCTCGTTGTCGCCGAGCGGCGGGCGCGGGAGCAGGCCGCTCGGCTCTTCGCGTACCAGGGCGGCGTATCGGTGTACGTGTCGTGAGCGGGGAAGAGCGGCTGCGGCTGCTGCCCTGGGCCGGGAGTGATGGGCGGCGGTGCTACCTGTCGACGGACGAGGACGGGAGCGGGTACGTGTCGCAACTCGCCGATGAGGTGGAGGTCGTGCAGCTGGCTATGGGGGCGCGGCTGGCGGAGCGGAGCGAGGCGGTGCTCGGGAGACGCGGCAACGCCGCCTCGCCGCTACGCCCGGGTGAGTTGAGAGTGCTTGCGTACGGACTTGTCGAGGCGTTGCGGGATGCGATCAGGATTGCTGAGAGTCGGGGTGAGCGGGCGGCCCGGCATGACCAGTAGTACGCACGGCGGCAGTTAGTACGCGCGGCGATGATCGTACGCAGAAGGCAGTCGTACGCAGAGGACGGCGGTGCCCCGCGGGGCGCCGCTGTCCGACGTGATGACAAGTAAGGGGGAGTGAGCCGGGCCCGGTCAGGCCAGGGCCAGCCAGGCGGCCGCTGCGATGATCACGATGGCGACGACTACGCCGATGATGATGCCCGCGCGGGGGCCCGAGGAGGACTGGGGGGTGGCCGCGGCGGTGCGGGGGGTCTGGGGGGCGCCTTCGTCGACGAAGGCGCGGAACATCTGCGTGCTGCCGGCCGGGTCGTGGTTGCCGTCGGGCGTCTGCGGGTTGTTCGCCATAGGCCGAGACCCTAGCGAACCGGCGGGTAGGAGGGACACCCCCGCCCGCCCGGGACACGGCAACGTCCCGGGCGGGCGGACATCGGTGGGGAGCCGGTCAGAGCGCCGCAAAGCGCCGGAGGGGGCACAAGGGGCTCCGTATGCCCCGGGGAGGACGTTCGCACACCGCTCTGACCTGCGGATTTACGGAGCACATCCGCACCTTTGACTCGTGTGCGATACATCTTTTTGGTTTCCTTTACCTCGTGAACCCCAGATTCGTTTGCCTTCGGCAACCAAGTGGTTCTATGGTTGCCTCAAGCAACAAAAGATGTGTGGAGGTGCCCATGGCCGCGCAGGGTCAGTACCAGGAGCTGGCCAGGCAACTCAGCGCCATCGGTGCCGTGAAACGCGAGCTCGGGCGCATCCTCCCCCACGACTGCCCGCCCGCCTCGGTAGGCGTGCTCACCATCCTCGACCGGTACGGCGAGATGCGGATGAGCAAGCTGGCCGAGCTGCTGATGATCGACATGTCGGTGACCAGCCGGCACGTCGCCCACATCGCGGAGCGCGGCTGGATCGAGCGGGAGCCCGACCCGCTGGACAAGCGGTCCAGGCTGCTGCGACTGACAAACCGCGGACGCGAACTGCTCGCCGAGCTGTCCGTCCGTTACACAGACTCCCTCGCCCGGTACCTCGACGACTGGTCCGACGACGACGTCGGCCGGCTGAACGAGCTGCTCGCGAAGTTGCACGAGAGCTTCGGCGACTGCCGCACCCGGGCGCACCAGGAACCCACGCGTACCGACGTCACACGTACGGACGTCACGCGGAGCCAAACCACCCGTACATCAGCAGGACGATAAGGAATTACATGGCTACAACCACACCAGCCGGTGTGCGGGGCGGCCACGCCAAGCACGGAGGCGGCGGAGACGCCTCCGCCGGAGCGCCCATGACGCACCGCCAGATCATGGAGGCGCTGTCCGGGCTGCTGCTCGGTATGTTCGTCGCCATCCTTTCTTCGACGATCGTGTCGAACGCGCTCCCGGAGATCATTCACGACCTGAACGGTGGCCAGAGCGCCTACACGTGGGTCGTGACGGCCTCGCTGCTGGCGATGACGGCGACCACCCCGCTGTGGGGCAAGCTCTCCGACCTGTTCAGCAAGAAGCTGCTGGTGCAGCTCTCGCTGGTCATCTATGTCGCGGGCTCGGTCGTCGCCGGCCTCTCGCAGAACAGCGGCATGCTGATCGCCTGCCGTGTCGTGCAGGGCATAGGCGTGGGCGGTCTGTCCGCCCTGGCCCAGATCGTGATGGCCGCGATGATCTCCCCGCGTGAGCGGGGACGGTACAGCGGCTACCTCGGCGCTGTCTTCGCCGTCGCCACTGTCGGCGGTCCGCTGCTCGGTGGTGTCATCACCGACACCTCGTGGCTCGGCTGGCGCTGGTGCTTCTACGTCGGCGTGCCCTTCGCGGTGATCGCGCTGATCGTGCTGCAGAAGACCCTGAAGCTCCCCGTCATCAAGCGCGAGGGCGTCAAGGTCGACTGGCTGGGCGCCTTCTTCATCAGCGCGGCGGTCTGCCTGCTGCTGGTGTGGGTCACCCTGGCCGGCGACAAGTACGACTGGATGTCCTGGCAGACCGGTGCCATGGTCGGCGGTGCCGTCGTGCTCGCGCTGATCTTCGTCCTGGTCGAGACCAAGGCGGCCGAGCCGATCATCCCGCTGCGGCTGTTCCGCAACAAGACGATCACGCTGGCCTCGCTGGCCTCGCTGTTCGTCGGTATCGCGATGTTCTCCGGCACCGTCTTCTTCAGCCAGTACTTCCAGCTCGCGCGCGGCAAGTCGCCGACGATGTCCGGCGTGATGACCATCCCGATGATCGCGGGGCTGTTCGTCTCCTCGACCGTGTCGGGCCAGATCATCACCAAGACCGGCAAGTGGAAGGCGTGGCTGGTCTCCGGTGGCGTGCTGCTGACCGCGGGCCTCGGCCTGCTGGGCACGATCCGGTACGACACCGAGTACTGGCACATCGCGATCTTCATGGCCCTGATGGGTCTCGGCATCGGCATGATGATGCAGAACCTGGTCCTGTGCACGCAGAACCAGGTCGCCCCCCAGGACCTCGGCTCCGCCTCGTCCGTCGTCACCTTCTTCCGCTCCCTCGGCGGTGCGGTGGGTGTCTCGGCGCTCGGCGCGGTGCTGGCAACCCGAGTCACGCACTACGTCAAGGACGGCCTGACCGACCTCGGACCGGCTGCCGCCAAGGCCGCCCAGTCCAGCGGGGCCGGCGGCGGAGGAATCCCGGACCTGGACGCCCTCCCGGCGCCCTTCCGGACGGTCATGGAGAGTGCCTACGGGCACGCTGTCGCGGACATCTTCCTGATCGCCGCCCCGTGCGCGCTGCTCGCCTTCCTTCTGACGCTTTTCATCAAGGAGGTCGCCTTGAAGACCAAGGGTGGACTGGCACAGTCCTCCGACGACGGCTCGGACGCCACGGCGTCCGGCGCCACCACGGACGCGACGGCGGTTCCGGCCGACGCCGCTGCCGCCCCGGCCACCGCCTCGGCCGCCGCCGCTCCGGCCGCCGCGTCCGAGGAGCGGGAGCCGGCCCTGGTCGGCGCCCCCTCCGTGGCCGACGACCGGACGCCCTCCTGGGCGCAGGGCCAGCCCGCCCGGGCCACCCAGGCCCAGCCGCTGGCGGCGTACGCCTCCGCCGGCGACCCCGGCACCCCGGAGGGCCCTGCCATCACCGGCTTCGTCCGCAACGGTGACGGCAGCCCGGTCCCGCGCTCCGCGGTCACGCTGATCTCGCTCAGCGGCCGCCAGCTCGGCCGCTCGGTGGCCCAGGCCAACGGCTCGTACGTGCTGAACGCCCCCGGCGCCGGCTCGTACGTCCTGATCGCGGCCGCCGACGGCCACCAGCCGCAGGCGTCCACGGTCGTCGTCGGCGACCAGCCGATCGGCTACGACATCCTGCTCAGCGGCACCAGCGGCCTTCGGGGCCAGGTCCGCAGCGTGGTCACCGGCGCGCCGGTGGACAGCGCGATGGTCGTGGTCACGGACGTCCGCGGTGAGGTGCTGGCGACCGGCAAGACCGGCGTCGAGGGCAACTTCGCCTTCGACGAGCTGGCCGCCGGTACGTACACCGTCGCGGTGAACGCCACCGACTTCCGGCCGACCGCACAGCCGGTCGAGGTCAGCGGCCAGGGCACCACCCGCATCGAGATCGCGCTGCAGTCCGGCGCCCGCGTCCAGGGCGTCGTACGGGCCGGTGCGGACCGCCGTCCCCTGCCGGACGCGCGCGTCACGCTGGTCGACGCCGCGGGCAACGTCGTGGCGACCTCCACGACCGGTGCGGACGGCGCGTACGCCTTCACCGACCTGGACTCCGGCGACTACACGGTGATCGCCAGCGGGTACCCGCCGGTGGCCAACGCGCTGTCGGTCGACGCGGGCGGAGTCGACGGTTACGACGTCGAGCTCGCACACCCCGGCGACTGAGACCGGCAACAGGAAAAACGGGGGCCGGGGCGGGATCATCGCCCTGAGAGCACAGCCCCGGTCCGGGGCGCGCGTTGAGCGGAGACGCGCCCCGGGCCGGACCACGGGCCCCGGCGGCGGCGGGCGCACAGGCAGGGGACGGCCTGCACGCCGCCGGCCGGGGCCCACATGTACCAAGCACGAATCGGGAGTGGGTATGAGTTCGACTGGCGCGGGCGTTCGGGCACAGGTCCGGACACGCGACGGCTGGGCGGTCAAGCACGCGGTGCTGACCGTCACGGACATGACGGGCACGCAGGTCCTGCGCGCCACGGCCGACGAGGACGGCGTCGTGCGCGACGCGGCCCCGCTGCAGCCCGGCCCGTACACGGTGATCGTGACGGCCGTGGGCTACGCGCCGGTCGCCTCGACCTCGATCGTGACGGCGAGCGGCCGGATGGACATCGGCAACGTGACGCTGGCCCGGCAGGGCGGCGCGGAGCTGCCGCCGCCCGGACCGTGGATGATCGACCCGATGCACTCGTCGGTGGCCGCCGCCGCGCAGCACCTGGGGATCTCCAGCGTGCGCGGCCGGTTCACCGAGTTCTCCGGCCGGATCGACATCGCGGAGGACGTGGAGAAGTCGCGCGTCGAGGCGGTCATCAAGGCCGCGTCGATCGACACCGGCAACGGGATGCGCGACAGCCACCTGCGCAACTCCGACTTCCTGGACGTGGAGACCTACCCGGAGCTGACCTACCGCTCCACGGGTCTGGAAGCTGCGGGCCCGGACCGCTGGATCGTCCACGGCGACCTCGCGCTGCACGGCGTCGAGCGGCCGGTGGACCTGAACCTGTCGTACCTGGGCACGGGCCCGGACCCGTGGGGCGGTACGCGGGCGGCGTTCAGCGCCACCGCCGAGCTGCACCGCGAGGACTTCAAGATGAACTACAACCAGGTCGTGGCGGCCGGTATCGCCGCCATCGGCACCACCCTGAAGGTGGAGCTGGACATCCAGGCGGTCCAGGGCGACTCGCTGCCGATGGCCGGCTGAGGAGCCCTCCCCCGAGCTCGACCGCGTTCGAGCAGGGGTGCCCCCAGGGCCGTTCGCGGAACACCGCGGACGGCCCGTACGCATCGCTCCGGCCGGCCGCTCACTCCCGACGGCCGGCCGGATACCGCTTCCGTCGCGCCCGTCAGGGCCGGCGGCCCCGGTCGCGGAGCGCCTCGATGCCCGCGATCTGCACGTCCAGCGCATAGGCGAAGTCGCGCTCACGCATCTCGCGGACGCCGACGCCCTGCTGGATCTCCAGCGCCTTCGCAGACATCTCCATCGTCTCGGCGAACTCCGGGCGGCCCTGGACCGCCCCGACCACTTCCTGGAAGTGCTCGTCCAGCGTCCTGCCGGTCTCCCGGCAGCGCTCCTCGTGCAGTCCCTCGATCGTGCTGAAGCCGTAGACGAACTGGAAGATCGCGCCGAGCGCGCCGGAGATCTCCTCCGGGGAGAGCCCGCTGCCCTGCATGACGCGCAGCGTCGCGTTGGAGAACGCGATCGCGTGCGGGCCCACGTTGAGGTACTCCCCCAGCAGCCGCGGCGCCCAGCGGTGGGTGACCAGCACCTTGCGGTACTCGGCGGCCAGATGCCGCAGGTGGTCGCGCCAGTCCGCCTCCGGGTCGCTCTCGTCCGGCAGGTCGATCTCGCCGGCGATCGCGTCGATGGCCAGCTCCAGCAGGTCGTCCTTGGTGTCGACGTACCAGTACACCGACATCGCCGTGACGCCGAGCGCGGCGGCCAGCCGGCGCATCGAGAACTTCGCGAGCCCCTCCGCGTCCAGCAGCCGGACCGTCGTCTCGACGATCTTGTCCAGATCCAGCCCGGCCGGCTGGTCCGCCTTCCGCTTCAGCGGAGGGCGTTCGGTCAGCCAGACACTCTTCCGTGGTTTCCCGGCGCGGCTGCCCGTCGTTTCCATGGCCGGCCCTCCCTCATCGCTGAACTGGTCGTACGCGGTCTGCCGCCTCGATGCTATTCCGCTTGGGCGCGGGGGTGCCCCGCCCGTTCGGCGCGTTCGGCGCGGCCCAGCAGGATGCCGGCGAGCAGCCCGCCCGCGAACACCGCGGCGGCGCCCACCAGTTGGCTGGTCTGGATGCCGGTCGCGAACGCGTCCCGCACGGCGGCGCGGTCCGCGTCCGTACGGGCTGCCGCGAGCGCGGCGGGCAGCGAGCCGGCACCGGCCGCGACCGCCGGGAGCAGCGCCGCGAAGCGGGAGTTGAGGACCGCGCCGAGCACGGCGACGCCCAGGCCCTGGCCGCATTCCATGAGCGTGCCGTTGACGCCGGCGCCGACGCCGGCCTTGGCGGGCGGGATCGCGGACATGATGGCGTTGGCCATGGCCGGCATCGACAGCGCGACGCCGATGCCCATGACGATCAGTCCGGCGAGCATGCCGGAGTACGAGCCGGCGCCCGAGAGCGAGATGGCCGCGAGGCCGCCCGCGAGCAGGGTCATGCCGACGGCTATGGTCCGCGGCGTACGGAGCTTGACCATCAGCCGGCCCGCGAGGCCGGAGAAGTTCAGGACCACGGCGGTCAGGGCGAGCGGCGCGATGCGCAGCCCCGCCTCCAGCGGCTCGTATCCGAGCACCAGTTGCAGATGCTGGGTGAGCAGGAACATCGAGCCGCCCATGCCGAACGCGACGAGGATGCCGCCCGCGACGGCGCCGACGAACTTCCGGTCACGGAAGAAGTGCATGTCCAGCATCGGATGCGGGGTGTGCAGCTCCCAGCGGGCGAAGACGGCGAGCGCGAGGAGGCCGACGAGGGCGGAGCCGAGCACGCGGGCGGAGAGCCAGCCGTGGTCGGGGCCCGAGATGATCGCGAAGACGACGGCGACCATGCCGATCATGGACAGCAGGGCGCCGGGCAGGTCGGGACGGTCGCCGGAGGGGTTCTTGGACTCCGGTACCAGCTTCAGCACGGCGACCAGGCCGAGCACCGCGACGGGGATGTTGATCAGGAAGATCGAGCCCCACCAGAAGTGGTTGAGCAGGGTGCCGCCGATCAGCGGCCCGGCGGCGAAGCCGAGGGAGTTGACCGCTCCCCATATGCCGATCGCCTTGGGTCGCTCCTCGTTGTCGAAGATCTGGACGACGACGGCGAGGGTGGTGGTCATCAGCAGGGCGCCGCCGATGCCCATGCCGGCGCGTGCGGCGATCAACTGGCCGGCGGACTGCGCGAAGCCGGCGCACACCGATCCGACGCCGAACAGCACCAGGCCGATGGCCAGCATCTTCTTGCGGCCGTAACGGTCGGCGGCGTTGCCGGCCGTGAGCAGCAGACCGGACTGGACCAGCGAATAGGCGTTGATCATCCACTGGATGTCGGCGGTGGTCGCACCCAGCTCCTTGTTGAGGGAGGGCACGGCGACGTTGAGGACGGTGTTGTCGAGGAGGACGGTGAGCTGCGCGAGGCAGATGACGCCGAGGATGATCCAGCGCGTGGGATGGCGCGGCGGGCTCTCGGCGGGGGCGGCAGCGGAGGCCACGGGGGACGGCATGCAGGCTCCCTGTACGGATGTGAGCGGGACACTTACACCGTACAGGGAGCTCTTATACGCCGTACATTCAGTTTTTCGGCCGGGCGTCGGCCCGGGCCGCGGGGCTACTTCTCGGGGCTGGTCAGGTCGTACAGCGTGGTGCTGCCGACGGTGACCTTCTCGTAGTTCTTCGTCACCCAGGCGGTGATCTTCGAGGAGTTGCCCGAGTTGCCGCCGGGGCCGCCCATGCCGCCGCCGAGGAAGTAGTGGATCTTCCCCTCCTTCACGTACTCCTTGAACTGCGCGAGCGTCGGGGACGGGTCGCTGCCGTTGAAGCCACCGATGGCCATGACCGGCTTGCCGGTCGCCAGTTGGTAGCTCGCCGCGTTCTGCGAGCCGATGGAGGCGGCGACCCAGGTGTACTGGTCGGCGTCCGCGAGCAGCTTCTGCTTTACCGCCGTGCTGACCTGCGAGCCGTTGAGCAGGCCGCCCATGCCGCCGCCCCCGCGCATCGCGCCGCGCTCGCCGGTACGCATGCCGGGCGGCATGCCCGTCTTGCCGGTGCCCGTGCGGGGCGGCATGCCCGTCCTGCCCGGCGCGCCGCCCTGGCCGCCCTGGCCGCCCGGCATTCCCGGCGGGCCTCCGTTGCCGCCGGGCTTCCCGTCCGGTCCGCCCATACCTCCCGGGCGACCCATGCCGCCCGGGCCGCCCATGCCGCCGGAGACCGACGGGCCTGCCGTGATGATCGAGCCCGTGTGCGGGGTCGTCACCGTGTTCAGCGTGTACGCGAGGGGTCCGGCCAGCGACGTCGCGAGGCCCAGTCCGGCGGCGCCGACGGCCAGCCGGCGCCCGGCGCCCGAAGTGCCCCGCCCGAAGGCCGCCAGCGCGACCGCCGCGAGCAGCCCGCCGACCAGCACCACCCAGCGCAGCCACGGCAGCCACGTCGGCGACCGGTCCAGCAGGACGGACGACCAGACCGCCGTGCCCGCGACCGTGACGGCGAGCACCGCCGTCGCCGCGACGTGCTGCCGCCGCTGCCACAGCAGCGCGGCGCCCATGCCGACCAGCGCCGCGATGTAGGGCGCCAGGGCGATGTTGTAGTACTGGTGGAAGATCCCGGACATGAAGCTGAAGGTCGCGAAGGTCATCAGCAGCGCGCCGCCCCAGACCCAGAACGCGTTCCGCTGCTGCGCGGCCAGGGCGTCCGTCGCGCGCCGGGCCCGCCACAGGACGCACAGCCCCGCGATCAGCAGCACGAAGGCCGCGGGCAGCAGCCAGGAGATCTGGCCGCCCATGTCGGAGGAGAACAGCCGGTCGATGCCGGTCTGACCCCAGCCGCCGCCACCGCCGCCGCCCCGGCCACCGCCGCCCCCGCCGACGCTGCCGGTCTCATTGCCGTTGATCCGGCCCAGGCCGTTGTAGCCGAAGGTCAGCTCCAGGAAGCTGTTGTTCTGCGAGCCGCCGATGTACGGGCGGGAGGACGCGGGCCACAGTTCGACGAGCGCCACCCACCAGCCGCCGGAGACGAGGAGCGCGAGCCCGGCGAGCAGGAGCTGACCGATCCGCTTCCGTACGGTCGTGGGCGCGCAGACCGCGTAGATCACGGCCAGCGGCGGCAGGATCAGCCACGCCTGCAGGGTCTTGGTGAGGAAGGCGAGACCGAAGCAGAGCCCGGCCAGCACCAGCCACTTCGTCCGCGCGTCCTCCAGGGCGCGCAGCACACAGGCGATCGCGCAGACCATCAGCAGGCAGAGCAGCGCGTCGGGGTTGTTGAAGCGGAACATCAGCGCGGCAACCGGAGTGATCGCCAACGCGCCGCCCGCGAGGAGTCCGGCGCCCGCGCCGAAGCGCCGGCGCACGGTGGCATAGAGCACGCCGACCGCAGCGACACCCATCAGCGCCTCGGGCACCAGGATCTGCCAGGCGCCGAGCCCGAAGAGCCGCACCGACAGGGCCATCGGCCACAGCGCGGCCGGCGGCTTGTCGACGGTGATCGAGTTCGCGGCGTCCGAGGAGCCGAAGAAGAACGCCTTCCAGCTCTCGCTGCCGGCCTGCACGGCCGCCGAGTAGAACTGGTTGGCGTACCCGGAAGCGCCCAGGTCCCAGAGGTAGAGCGCGGCGGTGACCGCGAGGAGGAGCAGCAGGCCGGGGCGGGCCCAACGGGGGTCGGCGCGCCGCTCCGGTGTCTCCGGCTCGTGCGTCGCGTCCGTCCGCGGCGCGTCGTACGTCGGCGGGGCGGTCATCGGATGCTCCTGGGGTCGTTGCCCTCGTGCGGGGCGGAGGCGGTGCCCGGGAAGACCCAGGCGCGGAAGAGGAGGAAGCGCAGCACGGTCGCGGCGAGGTTCGCGGCGACCAGTACCGCCAGCTCCGTACCGTGCGAGGGGGAGCCGGCCGCCGCGTTCAGGGCCGCCAGCGAACCGCTGGTCAGGGCCAGGCCGATGGCGAAGACGACCAGGCCCTGCGCCTGGTGGCGGACCGCGCGGTCGCGGCCCCGTACGCCGAAGGTGAGCCGCCGGTTGGCCGCGGTGTTGCCGAACGCGGAGACCAGCAGCGCCAGCGCGTTGGCGAGCTGCGGCCCGACGCCGAGCCGGAAGAGCGAGTACAGCAGGAGGTACGCGACCGTGCTGAGAGCGCCGACCACGCAGAAGCCGACCAACTGGCGGGCCAGGCCGCCCGGTACGCCGGTGAGCTGCCGGTCGCGCGGGTCGTCGCCGAAGGGCCGGGCCAGCCGGTCCAGCGGCAGCGCGCCGGTGGCCAGCGCGCGCCCCACCCGCCACACGCCCTTGAGGTCATCGGTGGCGGTCTTCACGATGTGCACGGTGCTGTCCGGGTCGTCCACCCAGTCCACCGGTACTTCGTGGATGCGCAGCCCGGCCCGCTCGGCGAGGACCAGCATCTCGGTGTCGAAGAACCAGCCGGTGTCCTCGACCATCGGCAGCAGCCGCTCGGCCACGTCGCCGCGGATCGCCTTGAACCCGCACTGCGCGTCGCTGAACCGGGCGGCCAGCGAGCCGCGCAGGATCAGGTTGTAGCCGCGCGAGATGAACTCCCGCTTGGGGCCGCGCACGACGCGCGAACTGCGGGCCAGACGGGAGCCGATGGCGAGGTCGGAGTGGCCGGAGATCAGCGGCGCGACCAGCGGCAGCAGCGCGTTCAGGTCGGTGGAGAGGTCCACGTCCATGTACGCGAGGACGGGCGCGCCGGACATCGTCCAGACGGTGCGCAGCGCCCGGCCGCGGCCCTTCTGCTCCAGCCGTACCGCGGTGACCTCGGGGATCTCGTCATCGAGCCGGGCCGAGACCTCGGGGGTGGTGTCGGTGCTCGCGTTGTCGGCGATGGTGATCCGAAAGCCGTACGGGAAGGTGCGGGCCAGGTGGTCGTGGAGCCGCCGGACGCACGGTTCGAGGTCGCGCTCCTCGTTGTAGACCGGGATCACGACGTCCAGGACGGTCGTGGTGCGGCCGGGGCGCAGATGCTCGCGCGGCGGCAGGGAGCCCAGCGGGACGGTGGTCCGGATGGGCCCCGGGGCCGCGGCCTGAGTGGTGCCCGGGGCCGGTTGGGAGCCCGGGGCCGGCTGTGTCGTCGTCATGGGACCGACGTTCGTCGGCCCCGCTGTCACGACCGTGTGGTGAGGCTGTGGCCCGGCTGTGAGTCCTCAGCGGGGCGCGAACTGCCCGCCTCAGCGGGACGCGAAACTGCCTGCCTCCGCGGGCAGCCGGACCGTGAAAACCGTGCGGCCCGGAGCGCTGTCCACGCCCACCTCGCCGCCGTGCGCGGCCACCACCGCGCGGACGATCGCCAGGCCCAGCCCGGTACTCCCGGCGGCCCGCGACCGCGAGGCGTCGCCGCGCGCGAACCGCTCGAAGACGTGCGGCAGCGTCGCCGCCGGGATGCCCGGACCGTCGTCCACGACCTCCAGCAGCACGGACGGGCCGTGCCGGGCCACCCGCGCGGTGACCGTCGTGCCCTCCGGCGTGTGCGTGCGCGCGTTGCCGAGGAGGTTGACCAGTACCTGGTGGAGGCGTGCCGCGTCGGCCCGTACGAGCGCCGGCGCTTGGGGGAGTTCGAGCCGCCAGTGGTGGCCGGGGCCGGCCGCGCGCGCGTCGCTGACCGCGTCCACGACCAGCGGCGAGAGATCGGTGCTCGCATACGAGAGCGGGCGTCCCGCGTCCAGCCGGGCGAGCAGCAGCAGGTCCTCCACCAGCCCGGTCATCCGGGTCGCCTCGGACTCGATGCGGCCCAGCGCGTGCCGGGTGTCCGGCCCGGGGTCCTCGCGGCCGCGCCGGGTCAGCTCGGCGTAGCCGCGGATCGAGGCGAGCGGCGTACGCAGTTCATGACTGGCGTCGGCGACGAACTGCCGCACCCGCGTCTCGCTCTCCTGGCGCGCGGCCAGCGCCGAACCGACGTGCCCCAGCATCCTGTTGAGAGCCGCGCCCACCTGGCCGACCTCGGTACGCGGGTCTGCCTCGGCCGCCGGGACTCGCTCGTGCAGCGCCACCTCACCCTGGTGCAGCGGGAGTTCGGAGACTCGGGTGGCGGTGGCCGCGACCCGGCGCAGCGGCCGCAGCGCGAGTCCGACCATGGAGGCGCCCGCGATGCCCGCCGCGATCAGCCCGGCGGCCGTCACACAGACCTCGACCACGATGAGCGTGCCGACCGTCTCCTGCACCTGGTCCAGCGGGAAGCCCACAACGATCGAGCCGTCGCCCGTGGACTCGATCCGGTAGTCACCGAGCCCGGGCAGCGTGGCGGTGTGCGGCTCGCCGTCCCGGGGGACCGCCGCGAGCGCCCGGAGCTGCGCGTCGTTCAGGGCGTCGAGGTGGTCGGAGAGCTCGTGGCTGCTCGAATCGTTGCTCTTCGCGCCCTGCGCGATGCCGCCGTCGGGCGCGACCCGGGCGCCGACGGTGGCGATCGGCTGGCCCGGCATGGCGAGGAAGTCCAGGGTCTGCCGCTTCAGCGGATCGTGCGCGATCGGGCCGCCCTGCGTGCGCCGCACGGCATCGCCCAGTTGGTGGTCGAGCTGGTTCTGGAGGTAGTCGTGCAGCGCAATGGCGGTGACCGTCCCGATGACGGTGCCGACCACGGCGATCAGCGCGACGGCGGCCACCACCAGCCGGGTGCGCAGCGACCACGGGCGCCGACCGGAACGGCCGCCGGGAGTACGGAACATGACCGTTACTCTCCGGGCTTGATCAGATATCCCGCGCCGCGCCGGGTGTGGATCATCGGGCTGCGGCCCGCGTCGATCTTCCGCCGCAGGTAGGAGATGTACAGCTCGACGACGTTGGCCTGGCCGCCGAAGTCGTAGGACCAGACCCGGTCCAGGATCTGGGTCTTGCTGAGCACCCGGCGGGGATTGCGCATCAAGTAGCGCAGCAGCTCGAACTCCGTGGCCGTGAGGTGGATGTCGACCCCGCCGCGCGAGACCTCGTGACTGTCCTCGTCCAGCAGGAGGTCGCCCACCGCGAGCACCGACGAGGGCCGTACGGCGGCGGCACCGGCCCGGCGCAGCAGTCCGCGCAGCCGGGCGACCACCTCCTCCAGGCTGAACGGCTTGGTGACGTAGTCGTCGCCGCCCGCGGTCAGCCCGGCGATGCGGTCCTCCACGGCGTCCTTGGCCGTGAGGAAGAGGACCGGCACATCGGGCAGGTCGCGGCGGAGCCGGCCCAGTACGGTCAGGCCGTCCATGTCCGGCAGCATCACGTCCAGGAGCACCGCGTCCGGCCGCCACTCGCGCGCGGCCCGCAGCGCGCTCGCGCCGTCCCCGGCGGAGCGGATGTCCCAGCCTTCGTACCGCAGCGCCATCGAGAGCAGGTCGGTGAGCGACGCCTCGTCGTCGACGACGAGCACGCGCACCGGGCTCCCGTCGGGGCGCAGCAGTTCCGGGTGCTTCTTCACGGAGGGCGGCGATCCGGCAGTGGCAGTCATGCTCCACAGCCTGGCCGCGGCCTCTGAGAACCCCCTTTCGGGTTTCTGTGAATCTGCTGAGAAACGCAGGCAGCGGGTCGGCAGACCGGCTGGGCCGCCCCCCGCGCGGTCCAGCCGGTCTCACTGGGAAAAGCATGGCAGGCACCACTGACAATCGGCCCTGAGCGCGGGGGCGGTGGCCCTTTGTACGGCGCTGACGTCCAACCGGGGCCCTCCGTACGGCGTGGACGCCCGGCCGCGGAAGCCCCGGGAATCAGAGCCCCAGCAGCCGTGCCGCGTTGCCGTAACAGACCCCGCGCAGCCAGTCGTCGCCCAGCTCCACCCGCGTCAGCGCCTCCAGCGCGTGCGCGTAGCCGTACGGGATGTTGGGGAAGTCGCTGCCGAAGAGGACCCGGTCGCCGAGGTCCGCCAGCCGCCCGCGCTCCGCGCGCGGGAACGGCGCGGCCCGCTCGGCGAAGTCGGTGAAGGCCATCGTGGTGTCCAGCTGCACGCTCTCATAGCGCTCGGCCAGGTCGAGGAAGTCGGTGTACTCGGGCATCCCCATGTGCGCGACGACCAGCCGCAGCCGCGGGTGCCGGGCCAGTACCCGGCCGACCGGCTCGGGCCCGGTGTGCTTGCCGGGGGCGGGCCCCGACCCGCAGTGGATGACGACCGGCGCCCCGGCGTCCTCGATCAGCCCCCACACCCCGTCGAGCCGCTCGTCCGCCGGGTCGTACGCGCCGACCTGCACATGCGCCTTGAAGATCCGCGCCCCGTCCGCCAGTTCCTCCCGTACGTACCCGGCGGCGCCGTCCTCGGGGAAGAACGTCGCGGTCCGCAGGCAGTCCGGCGTGCGGGCCGCGAAGCCGGCCGCCCAGCCGTTCAGCCACCGGGCCATGCCGGGCTTGTGCGGGTAGATCATCGAGGTGAACGCGCGGACGCCGAAGCCGCGCAGCACGGCGAGACGTTCCTCCTCCTCGTACCGGTACGTGATCGGCCACTCCCGGCCCACGAGCGGCCCGGCCGCGTCGAAGTACGCCCAGACCTTTTCCAGCACCCGCTCCGGCATGAAGTGCGTGTGCACATCGATCAGCCCGGGGAGCCCCAGCTCCCGCCAGAACGCCCCGACCCGCTCGTCCCCTTCGGCCGCCGTCCCGCGCGGCCCCTCCGTCGTGCTCAGAACAACCCCTCCTGCCGTCCCTCGTCCTCGGGGCGCCCCTCCCGCACCACCGCCGCCGTGGTCACCTGCCCGGCCGCGCCCCGCAGCACCCATCCGGCCAGCAGCCGGGTGTCCATGACGAGCACGGGCCCCGTACCGGCCTGCTCCAGGTACAGGTCCGATCCGGCCGCCGCCAGCACAGCCCCGACGATCTCGTCCCCCGCCCGCAGCGCCGCGATCGCCGCCAGGGCCCCCGGCTCCGCCGGAATCCGGTCCAGCCCGAACACCTCGGAGTGATCGACGTACGCGTACGGAGCCTGCTGTAGCGCCTCCGGCCAGCCCGGCAGCGACTGTGCCTCGTGGTGCAGCGCGGCCACCGCGGCGGCCCGCTCTGCGGCCGGCGGCAGCGCCCGCCGCGCCGCCCGCTTCTCCGCCTTGCCGAACCGGTCCCGTACCGCCAGCGCGCTCCCCAGCAGTGCCTCGGCGCGCCGCGCGGCCATCAGCGGCCCACGCCCCAGCCAGGAGTACCCGACCGCGCCCTGCTCCAGAAGGCGCGCCGCGCCCCGCTCGGCCGCGGTGATCCCCACCTTCAGCAGGCCGGGCCCGAAATACGCGAGATAGACGCCGTACGGGCGCGGGTTGTCGGCCATCGTGTCCGCCGCCACCGACCGCGAACGGTCCAGCCGCGCGCAGTCACCGCACTGGTCGCGCGCGCCCGCGCCGTCGAGCACCGCGGCGCGCGGACAGAGGATCCACCGCCCGGCCCGCCGCACGCCCAGACAGCGCCGCTCCCCCTCCACGGCGAACGCCAGCGGCTTCCCGGCGGGCAGCGCGCTCAACCGCTCCTCGGCGCGCTGCGGACGGCACCAGCCCAGCCCGAACGCCTCGCCCGACCAGCGCGGCCCCGTGCACCGCCAGCTCGTCCCCATGCACCCGCCGCCCTTCGCCCCGCCGTCCTCACCCGGCCGCCCTCACCGCGGCCGTCGCCCCCGCTTTCGCGTCCAGTTCGGACCCCGCTTGCGGCCCCGCCTCCGGCCCCCGGAATGTGCTCCGGTACTGGCTCGGCGACACCCCCAGCGCCACCTGCAGATGCTGCCGCAGCGACGCCGCCGTGCCGAACCCGGCGTCCGCCGCCACCCGGTCCACCGACAGGTCCGTCTCCTCCAGCAGGTGCCGCGCCCGCTCGATGCGCTGCTGCGTGAGCCACTGCAGCGGCGAGACCCCGGCCTCCTCCCGGAAACGCCGCGTGAAGGTCCGTACGCTCATCGACTCGCGCGCGGCCAGTTCGCGCAGGCTCAGCGGCCGGTGGAGCTGCTCCAGGGCCCAGGCCCGGGCCCTGGCGGTCGTGGCGAACTGGCGCTCGGGCACCGGACGCCGGATGAACTGCGCCTGGCCGCCCTCGCGGTGCGGCGGGACGACCGTGCTCCGCGCGACCTCGTTGGCCACCGCGGCGCCGTGATCGCTGCGCACCATGTGCAGGCAGAGGTCGATGCCGGAGGCGACGCCGGCCGAGGTCAGGACGTTGCCGTCCTCGGTGTAGAGCACATCGGGGTCCACCCGCACCGCGGGGAACAGCCGCCGGAAGTCCTCCGTGGACCGCCAGTGCGTGGTGGCCCGGCGGCCGTCCAGCAGGCCCGCGACGGCCAGGACGAAGGCGCCCGTGCAGATCGAGGCGACCCGGGTCCCCGGCCTGATCCGGCCCAGCGCCGCGGCGAGCGGCGCGGGCAGCCGCCCGTCCTCCGGGTCGTAGTCCTCGTGCGAGGCCGGGACGACGACCGTGTCCGCCTCGGCCAGCGCCTCGGGCCCGTGCGCGACATTGATCGTGAAGTCGACGTCCGTCCGCACCTCACCGGGCTCGACGGCGCAGGTCACCACCTCGTACAGCCGCTCCCCCGCGGCCGATCTGGCCTGCCCGAAGATCCGGTGGACGATGCCCAGCTCCATCGGCAGCAGACCGTGCCGCACCAGGACCGCGACCCGGTGCCGCCCGCTCTCCGTGAAAGCACCCATGGCCCGATTCTTTCACACCATGGCCATCAGGCCACTCGTTTCGGGCCACCGCCCCACGGACGATCGAGGACATGAAGGTTCTCTGGCTTTTCGCCCACCCCGAACAGCGTTCCCTGAACGGCGCCCTGAAGGACGACGGCATCGCCGCCCTGCGCGCCGACGGCCACGAGGTCCGGGTCTCCGACCTGTACGCGATGAAGTGGAATCCGGTCGTGGACGCCGACGACTACGGCCACGACCCGGCCGACCGCCTGGACGTCGCCAACCACTCACGCGAGGCGTACGAGAGCGGGCGCCTCGCCCCCGACATCGCCGCCGAGCACGAGAAGCTCGACTGGGCGGACACGGTGATCATCCAGTTCCCGCTGTGGTGGTACGGAATGCCGGCGATCCTCAAGGGCTGGTTCGACCGCGTCTTCGTGAAGGGCTTCGGATACGGCGTCTTCGACGAGGCCACCGGGCGCACCCTGCGCTACGGGGAGGGCCGGCTGGCCGGAAAGCGCGCCATGGTCGTGCTCACCGTCGGCGCCCGCGAGCACGAGATGGGCCCCCGCGGCATCAACGGCGGCCTGGACGCCGTCCTCTTCCCCCTCCAGCACGGCACGCTCTGGTACGCGGGCATGTCCGTCCTGCCCCCGCTCCTCGTCGCCGGCGCCAACCGCTTCTCCCCCGAGCAGTACGCCGAGGCCGCCGGCCGGCTGCGCGAGCGCCTGAGCACCCTCGCGACCACGCCCCCGATCCCGTACCGCTCCCAGAACGGCGGCGACTACGACGCGAACCTGACCCTCCACCCCCACCTCGCCCCGGACCGGGAGGACCTGCGCATCCACGAGGCCGGCTGACCGCGCGCCGGGAACGACGAAGCCCCTCCGGATGACCCGGAGGGGCTTCGTGCACTGTGCGCTCGGCAGGATTCGAACCTGCAACCTTCTGATCCGTAGTCAGATGCTCTATCCGTTAAGCTACGAGCGCCTGGCTTTCCGGCCATCTGTTCGACCGGGCAGCGATGCGCAGACAACATTACATGACCAGCGACGCAGGACGAAAATGCTGCACCGGACGGCAACAGCGCGAAGCGTCGGCCGCAGCAACGCGCCCTGACAACGCGAAAGCCCCGTCGATCTCTCGACGGGGCTTTCAGCGCACTGTGCGCTCGGCAGGATTCGAACCTGCAACCTTCTGATCCGTAGTCAGATGCTCTATCCGTTAAGCTACGAGCGCTTGACTTCCCGGCCATCTTTCGGCCGGTCGGCGTTGCGGGAACAACATTACATGAGCTGGGCCGTAGCGCGAAATCCATTAGCCGGACCCCGCCTGACCTGCGAAAAAACAGCGAAGCCCCGACCAAACGGCCGGGGCTTCACCCACAGTGCGGAGGCGGAGGGATTTGAACCCTCGATGGGCTTTAAGACCCAAACCGCATTAGCAGTGCGGCGCCATAGACCGGACTAGGCGACGCCTCCACGCAACGCCACCCGCGCGAACGCGATGTGGTGTGTGCAGATGATGGCACAGCTCAGCGTGCTGTCACCAATCGAGCTCTACGGTACTAGGCGCACGGGCGGCTGGGCAAAGCACTTCCGCCGGTGCGGAGCGACGTCGCGGCGCGCAGTCGCCGCGCATGGTCGCGGTACGCGGTCGCACGGTTGCGCAACGTACGGCGCGGTGGAGCGTTAGGAGAGACAGGGGTGCCCACCCCTCCCGTCCCCGTGTCCCACGCCCTGGAGAGCCCGATGGCGCTGCGCCGCATTGCCGCCCTCGTCCTGACCGCCGCCACCTGCGCCGTCGCGCCCGCCATCGGCGTGCCCGCGGCCGGTGCCGTCACCCCGTCGGAGCAGCACCGGCTGATGCCGCTCCCGCTGTCACGCGGCGGGGACCACCTGACCGTGACCGTCACCGACTCCGGCAATACCGCGATGGACGGAACGCACGAACTGAAGTGCCACCCCGCCGGCGGCGACCACCCCAAGGCGCAGGACGCGTGCCGGGCGCTGGACAAGGTGACGCGCTGGGGCAAGGACCCCTTCGCACCCGTCCCGCCCGACGCGCAGTGCACGATGCAGTACGGCGGCCCCGCCACCGCGCACGTCACCGGCCGCTGGGCCGGGCGCCCGGTGGACGCCACCTTCAAGCGCGACAACGGCTGTGAGATCAGCCGCTGGGAGAAACTCGTCCCGGTGCTGCCCTCCGCCGCCTCCTAGGAGAGCCCGCCCGCGGTCCCCAAGTCGGCTCAAAAGTCGACGTCAGGGCGGTGCCGGGAGACGGGGCCCGGAGGCGAGCTGGATGGAAGAGGGGGTTCCGCTTCCCGTGAAAACCGGTCGGACGCGCGCGAAAACCGGCCGGGTTTCGTGCCCAAGTAGGGCCCCAGATCCGGACGCGGGGCACATGTCGGGCGTGCGCCGAGTCGCACAGGGCCGTGGCATTACCTCCTCGTCATCCGCCTCCGCGTCCCCGCCCGGTGCCCGTAGACTCCCTTCCAGTGACACGCCACGGTGGGTTTCAGTCACACACCACGGTGGGTGTCGGCAAGATGCGGTCACCAGGGAGGAAGCGTCGTCGTGAGCAGCAGGCCATCCCGAGGCGCTGCTCGCCTCGCAGCCATACTCGACGCACTGCCGGACGCGTTGCTCCTGGTCAACTGCAACGGCACGGTCGTCAACGCCAACACCATCGCCCTGGAGACGTTCGAGGCACCGGGCACGGCCCTGGTGGGCCGCGGCCTGCTGGACCTGCTCCCGACGTTCGACTCCAAGCGCATCCCCGGCTCCATGCGGCGCCCCGACGACACGCACGGGGGCGGGCGGCAGAAGCCGACGCGGATGGTCGCGCGGCGCACGGACGGTACGGAGATGCTGGTCGAGGTGACCAGCGCCAACCTCGAGGACGGCCGCACCCCGTACGAGTCGGCCTTCGAGGCGGCGTACGCGGACCACCGCTCCTCGTACACCGGCGACGAGCTGCTGATGCTCGTCGTCCGTGACCTCTCCGGACAGCTCGACATCGAGAGCGAACTGGCCCGCCAGCAGCGCCAGACCGAGATGATCCTGCGCGCCGCCGCCGAGGGCGTGGTGGGCGTGGACGCGGACGGCAAGGTCGTCCTCGTCAATCCGTCCGCCGCGCAGATCCTCGGGTACCGGGCGAGCGAGCTGGGCGGCAAGGAACTGCACCCGCTCATCCACCACTCGCGCGCCGACGGCTCCCCCCTGCCCTGGGCGGACACCCCGCTCGCCGACACGCTCAAGTCCGGCCGCAAGCACCGGGTGCGCGCCCAGGTCCTGTGGGCCAAGGACGGCCGCGCGGTCTCCGTCGACCTGACGACCGCTCCGGTACGCGACGGCGACCAGCTCGTCGGCGCCGTCATGACCTTCACCGACCGGCGCCCGATGGACGCGCTGGTGGCACGGCAGGCCCAGTTGCTCGCCGTACTGGACCAGTCGCTGCGCGGCCCGCTGGAGCAGCTCCGCACCGAGCTGGGCACCCTGGCGTCGGACCCCGCGGGCCAGCTCTGGCCGGAGGCCAACCAGGTCCTGCACCACCTCACGGCCGGGTACAGCCGGATGACGACGCTGGTGGACAACGTCCTCAGCTACCAGCAGCTCGACGCGGGCACGGACAAACTGCAGCGGACCGAGGTCTCGCTGGACGCGGTGGTCGCCGCGGGCGTGGAGGGCGCGGTCGAGCTGATCGGTCCGGGCCGCGCGCAGTTCGCGGTGCACGCGCCGCCCCTGAAGGCCGAGGTGGACGCGGCGCGGCTGGCACAGGCGCTCTCGCACCTGATCGCCGATGTCGCGGGCGTCGACTCGACGGGCAACGCGCCCGCGGGCGCCGCGCCCGCCGGTGACTCCACGATCGTGGTCGCGGCCGCCAAGCGCGGCGCGGTCGTCCGCATCGAGGTGCGCGGCCCGTACAGCGGCGGCGACCCGGTGCACGGCCCGATCGTGCGCGGCATCGTCCGGCTGCACGGCGGCGTCCTGCAGACCCACGAGGTACCGGGCGGCGCGGGCGGCAGCGCGTACGTGCTGGAGGTACCGGTCAAGGCGGACGGCTCGGCGGTACCGGACACGGCCGGACAGCAGGTCGGCGGCACGGACGGGACGGTGGAGATGCCGGCGTCCGGGGCCGGTGCCGGTGCCGGTGCCGGTGCCGGTGCCGGTGACAAGGCCGAGGGCGGTACCGGTACTGGTGCCGCTGCTGCGGAGGACGGTCGTGGCACGGGCGGCGGCGCGCCGGCCGGCCCGCGGGCGCACTCGGGCATGCCGGGCGCGGAGGCCGTGCCGCCGGGCGGCCGGCGGCGGGGCAAGCCGGAGCAGGAGTCCGCGGGCGGCGGGCTGCCCGCGCTGCCGGCCGCGCCCGCTCAGGGGACGTCGGACGCACAGCAGGGACAGCAGCCGAGCGGCCGTCGGGCCCGCCGTGCGCTCTCCGACACCGCCGGACGCTCCATTCCGAACCAGCTCCCGGCCCACGTACCGGGCCAGGAGGCGAACCAGGGTACGGACGCGCCGCAGCAGATGCCGCAGGGCGGCCCCGGGCAGGAGCCGTCGCGGTCCGCCGCGAGCGCGCTGACCCCGGCCGCGGGACCGGGCCGTCCGGGCCCGGGACAGCAGCCCGGTGGTCAGGGCCGCCGCGGTGGTCAGGCATCCGGTCAGGGCGGTCAGGGCGGCCAGGCTGGTCAGAGCGGGCAGGGGCCCGCTGGGCTGAGCCCCGCGCGCTCCGGGGGCGCGCAGGCGTCGGCGTCCGCCGGGCAGCAGGGCCCGCGTACGCCCTTCGCGCTGCCGCCTGCCGCGGCCGACCAGCATCCGGGCCAGGCCGCCGCACAGGCCCCGGCCGCTCAGGCCCAGGCCGCACAGGCTTCGGCCCAGCCGCAGCCCGGTGCGCGGCAGCCGCAGCCCGGTGCTCAGCAGCGGCCCGCGCTGCCTGCCGCCGGGGCGCAGGCTTCCGACCCGCGGTCGGCCGCCGCCCAGGCGCCCGGCCCGCAGCTTCCCGCCCAGGCCACGGGCCCGCAGGGGCCTGCCGGTCCGGGTGAGCCGGTGCCCACGGGTACCGGCCGACGCCGCGCCCGCCGGGCTCCCGAGGAGGCAACGGGTACCGCGGCGGGAGCGCCCGAGGGGGCCGGCGCGCCCGGTGGCGCGCTGCCCGCGCTGCACGGTGCCGACGCCGGGGACACGCCGACCGGCCGGCGCCGCGCGCGCCGCGCCGCCGCCGAGGAGCGGGCCGCCGCTTCGATGGCCGGCTCGGAGTCCACCGGTACGTTCGTGGTGGGCGCCGGTGGCCAGGTCACGCACCCCGAGGACGACGCCGCGGCTCCCGCGCCGGCCGCCCCCGCGCCGACCGGCCGCCGCCGCGGCCGCCCCAGCCCCGCCGAGGCCGCCGCTCCGCACGGCCAGGACGCACAGGCGGCCCAAGCGGCCCAGGCAGCGCAGAGCGCGCAGGACGCACAGGCGACGCAGCAGCCCGAGGACGTACGCCAGCCGCAGCCCCAACCCCAGCCGCAGGCGCAGCCCCAGCCCCCGGCCCCGGCCCCGTCCCAGGACGCCGGCCGGCGCGGCCCCTCCGTACCGCGCCAGGCCGCGCCCGGTCAGCAGGGCGCCGCGGGCCGGCCCCTGCCCGTACCGGAAGAGGAAGCGGGGCCCGCGGCCGGGCAGTCGGACGGCCGGGCGTTCAGCGTGCGCACGCTCGGGCAGGGCGTCCCCTTCGCCCAGCAGATCGCCGACCAGCACCAGCCGGCCAACGGCCGGCCGGGCCGCCATGGCCAGCCCGCCCAGGAGGGCCGGCCCACTCAGGGCAACCAGGCCCAGGGCGGCCAGGCCCAAGGCGGGCCGGCCGGCGGTACCACCGGTAACAGCGGCGCCCCCGGCGCCAACGGCACCCTCGGTGGCGCCGGCAGCGCCGGTTCCGGCCGCCGCCGGAAGCTCGCCGCGCCCCCGCAGGAGGGCGAACGCGGCACCGGCTCCGAGATGGTGCCCGCCGCCCGCGCCCCGCAGGGCGGGCAGCCGCAGCCGCAGCCGTCGCTGATGGAGTCCACGGAGGGCCGCGCGTTCGCGATCTCCGCGCCGGGCGAGGGCCAGGAGGGTCCCGAGCCGCTGGACGGCCCGAACGGCGCCATAGAGGTCATGGACCACCAGCCGCCGCCCATGGACGACGAGCTGCCGCCCGAGCCGCTGGACAACCCGCGCCGGCTGCTGGTGTGGCCGGCGCCGGACGCCTCGACCCAGCAGGCGCTGAGCGACCGCGGCTACCGCCCGGTGATCGTCAACTCCCGCGAGGAGGTGGACGCGCAGATCGCGGCGTACCCGGCCGCGCTCTTCGTCGACCCGCTGACCGGGCCGATCACCCGCAAGGCACTGCAGTCGCTGCGCCAGGCGGCGGGCGCCGCCGAGGTGCCCGTCCTGGTGACGGCCGGACTGGCCCAGGCGACCCGGGAGGCGGCGTACGGCGCCGACCCGGCCGTACTGCTCAAGGCGCTCGCGCCGCGGGACAGCGAGCAGCACCCGTCGCGCGTCCTGCTGATCGAGGAGAACGACGCCGTCGCGGGCGCGCTCACCACGTCGCTGGAGCGGCGCGGCATGCAGGTCGCGCGGGCCGCGACGGACGCGGACGCGGTCAGCCTGGCCACCCAGGTCCGGCCCAACCTCGTGGTGATGGACCTGATGCAGGTGCGCCGCCGGCGGGCCGGGATCGTGGACTGGCTGCGCGCGAACGGGCTGCTCACCCGCACCCCGCTGGTCGTCTACACCTCGGCCGACATGGACCCGGCGCAGCTCCCGCGGCTGGCGTCCGGCGAGACCGTACTGTTCCTCGCCGAGCGGTCCACCAGCCAGGACGTCCAGGGCCGCATCGTCGACCTGCTCGCCAAGATCGGCACCAACTAGGGCGCGCCCGCCGCGGGGTGCGTCGCCGCGGCGACGCACCCTACGGCTTGCTGATGATCCGGCGCACCGCCGTGCCGATCGACTCACGCAGCCGGGCCCGCGCCTCGTCCGTGTCGCCGACCAGGATCTTCCGCATCTGCGGCATGGCCGCGTACCAGGCCGCCACGCCGAGCAGGATGAACGCCAGGTCGCGCGGTGGCAGGGTGGTGTCGATGGCGCCGCGGCGCTGCGCGTCGGCGAACGCCTCGGCCTTGCGGTCGTAGTGCGAGGTGCGCTCGTCCTCGCGCGGCAGGGGCCCCGTGCCGTACTCCAGCCCCTCCCACAGCAGCAGCCGCAGCAGTTGCGGGTGGGTGTCGTGGTACTCCAGGAGCCGGTCGACCCAGGCGTCCGGATCATCGGCGTCGATCGGCATGTCGCGGGCGAGGTCGACCAGCCGCGTCTCCAGGACCTGCGCGAACAGCTCGCTCTTGTTGCCGAAGTAGGCATAGATGAGCTGCTTGTTGGCCTTGGCCTCGCGGGCGATCCGGTCGATGCGGGCACCCGCGATGCCGTACGCGGCGAACTCGGCGGCCGCCGCTTCGAAGATGCGCGCCTTGGTGGCCGCGGGGTCCCTGGTCCCTGTCATGGAATCAGCGTAACCAACTGTTTGGTTGACACGACCGACGCACGCGCAGAGACTTGCAACCAACCAGTTGGTTGCTACCGGGGAGAAGCCACCGCCGCCATGCCCACCACACCCTCAGCCACACCGTCCACCGCCACCGGCCCCTCACCCGCATCGGCCGGCAAGGAAGCCGCGGCCGCCGCGCCACGGGGCCGTACCGGCCCGCCGCCCGGCCTCCTCCTCGCCGTCATCTCCCTCTGCACCGCGGTGACGGTCGCCAACATCTACCTCGCCGCGCCTCTCCTGGGCCTGATCGCGCGCGGCTTCGGGCTGCCCGCCGCCGGCGTCAGCTGGATCACCGCCCTCTCCCAACTGGGTTACGCCATCGGCCTGTTGTCCTTCGCACCACTGGGCGACACCGCCAACCGGCGCCGCCTGATCGCCGTGCTCTCCGTCGTCACCGCCGCCGCGATGGCCGTCGCGGGGCTCGCCCCCGGCCTGCCCGCACTGGGCGCCGCGCTGCTGGTCGCCGGCGCCACGACCGTCATCCCCCAGCTCCTCGTGCCGCTGGTCGCCGAGCGGGCGCCCGCCGCGCGCCGCGGCCTGCACGTCGCTGCCGTGGTCGCGGGCCTGTTCACCGGCATCGTCGCGGCCCGTGTACTGGGCGGGCTGGCCGGCCAGGCGTACGGCTGGCGCGCCGTCCTCCTAGGCTCGGCGGTGCTCACCGTACTGATCGGCTCGGTGACCGCCGCGCTGCTGCCGCCCGAGCGCCGCGAGGTCTCCGGCGCGCTGCTGACCCGGATCGGCAAGGGCGTCGCCCAGGTCCCGGGGATGCTGATCACCTCCGCCGACCTGCGGCGCGCCTGTCTGCGTCAGGGCGGGCTGTTCGGCGTGTGGAGCGCGCTGTGGACGGCGGTGGTCCTGCTGCTGACGGGCGCGCCGTACCACTTCTCCACCGCGACCGCCGGGCTCTTCGGCCTGTTCGGGCTGGTCTCCGCGATGGTGGCGCCGCTGGCCGGCGGCCTGATCGACCGCTTCGGCACGGACCGGGTGGTCGGCGCCGCGTACGCGCTGACGCTGGTCTCCGTACCCCTCTTCCTGCTCGGCGGACACCAGCTCTGGGCCCTGTGTCTGGCGGCCGTACTGGTCCACGCGGGCCTGGTCTGCGGCCAGGTGGCCAACCAGACCCTCGCCCTGACCTCCACCGGCTCGCCCGCCACGGCCAACACCGCCTACATGGTCGCGGCCTTCTTCGCCGGCGCCCTGGCCTCCGCCCTCACCGGCCCGGTCTTCACCCACTGGCACTGGCCCGGCGTCTGCGCCCTGGCCCTCCTCTGGCTCACCGCGGGCCGCTTCCTCCCCCACCGCAGGCCCGGCCGCCGCTGAGGCGGCGCGGTACGTCCGGGCAGCACGCTCCCCGGACGTACCGCTCCCCCGGTCACCGGAGCGGTCAGCCGAGCCGCGTCACGTCCAGCCCGCCGTCCGCGTATTGCTTGCGCAGCACCTTCTTGTCGAACTTCCCCACGCTCGTCTTCGGGACGGCCGGGATGACCGCCCAGCGTTCGGGGAGCTGCCAGCGGGCGATGCGGCCGGCGAGGAACTCCTTCAGGTCCTCGTAGCCGGTCGTGGCGCCTTCCTTCAGGACGACCGTGGCCAGCGGGCGTTCGCCCCACTTCTCGTCCGGGACCGCGACCACGGCGGCCTCGGCGACGTCCGGGTGGGCCATCAGATGGTTCTCCAGCTCGACCGAGGAGATCCACTCGCCGCCGGACTTGATGACGTCCTTCGCGCGGTCGGTGAGGGTGAGGTAGCCGTCGGGCGTGATCGTGCCGACGTCGCCCGTGCGCAGCCAGCCGTCCGGGCTGAACTTGTCCTCGGGGCGGAACGCCTCACCGTCCGCGCCGCCGTAGTACGCACCCGCGATCCACGGCCCGCGTACCTCCAGCTCGCCGGCCGACTCGCCGTCCCAGGGCAGGTACTCGCCGCCGGGACCGGCCAGCCGCGCCTCCACGGAGGCCGGGAAACGGCCCTGCGTACAGCGGTAGCGCCACTCCTCGTCGCCGGTCACGCCGGCCGGCGGGTGCGCGACGCTGCCCAGCGGCGAGGTCTCGGTCATGCCCCAGGCGTGCACGACGCGGATGCCGTGCCGGTCCTCGAACGCCTTCATGAGGGAGGGCGGGCAGGCCGATCCGCCGATGATCACCGTGCCCAGGCAGGCGACGTCCCGCTCGGTGGCGTCCAGTTCGGCGAGCAGGCCCTGCCAGATGGTGGGCACCGCGGCGCCGATGGTGGGCCGTACGGCCTCGATCATCTCGGCGAGCGGGGCCGGCTGGAGGAAACGGTCCGGCATCAGCAGCGAGGAGCCCGCCATGAAGGCGGCGTGCGGCAGGCCCCAGGCGTTGACGTGGAACATGGGGACGACCGGGAGCGCGATGTCACGGCCGGTCAGGGCGAACGCCTCGGCGTTGTTGACGTGCATCGAGTGCAGGTAGAGCGAGCGGTGGCTGTAGACCACGCCCTTCGGCTCGCCGGTGGTGCCGGAGGTGTAGCAGAGCGCGGCGGCCTGCCGCTCGTCGGTCTCGGGCCAGGCGTACGTCTCGGGGCGTCCGGCCAGCAGCTCCTCGTAGTCGTGGACCTGCGCGGCGGTGCCTTCCAGTACGGAGCGGTCGCCGGGGCCCGCGACGACGATGTGCTCCAGCGTGGGCAGCTGCGGGAGCAGCGGGGCGAGCAGCGGCAGCAGCGATCCGTTGACGAGGACGACCCGGTCGGCGGCGTGGTTGACGATCCAGACGAGCTGCTCGGCGGGCAGGCGGAGGTTCAGGGTGTGGAGGACCGCGCCCATGGAGGGGATCGCGAGGTACGCCTCCAGGTGGACGGAGTTGTTCCACATGAGGGTCGCGACGCGCTCGTCGTCACGTACGCCCAGGTCGTCGTGGAGGGCGTGGGCGAGCTGCGCGGCGCGCAGGCCGGTCTCCCGGAAGGTCTGGCGGTGCGGCTCGCCCTCCCCGGTCCAGGTGATCACCTCGGCCTTGCCGTGCACGGTGGACCCGTGGGCAAGGATGCGGGTCACTGTCAGCGGTACGTCCTGCATCGTGCTCAGCACCGGGGGGCCTCCCGAGGACCGGTTACGGGTGAGTAGATTTTCCGCCGATTCTGCTGCCGTACCACGTGGTATGTCACTACTGCCCGAGAAAAACAGGCGTGTGTCCCGTCACGCCGCTGTCCGCTTGACGTGCAGGATCGACGTGCGTGAGCACCCGTGGCACGGTCGGCTCGGGCCGCCGGCCCTCAGGCAGCCCGCGCCAGGTCGGGGTCCTCGCGCAGCTTGGCCAGCGCCCGGGAGACGGCGCTCTTGACCGTGCCCACCGAGACGTCCATCACCTCGGCGGTCTGCGCCTCGCTCAGGTCCTCGTAGTAGCGCAGCACGACCATGGCCCGCTGCCGGTCGGGCAGCCTGAGCACCGCGCGCCACATCGCGTCCCGCAGTACCTGTCGCTCCGCGGGATCGGGGGCGGCCGTGACGGGGCCGGGCTCGGGCAGCTCGTCGCAGGCGTATTCCTCGATCTTCCGCTTGCGCCACTGCGAGGTACGGGTGTTCACCAGCGCCCGCCGTACGTAACCGTCCAGCGCCCGGTGGTCCTCGATCCGCTCCCAGGCCACGAAGGTCTTGGTCAGCGCGGTCTGGAGGAGGTCCTCCGCGTCGTTGGGGTTCGCGGTGAGCGAGCGGGCCGCGCGCAGCAGCGCCGGGCCCCGGTCCCGTACGTACGCCGCGAACGACGGGAAGGACGGGAACGAGGCGACGGAAGGGAGCGCCGAGGGCGACGGGAGCGGCGCCGGCGACGGTGCCGCCGCGGCGGTCGAGGCGCCCTTGCACACTGGCGTGGTCATGCCCTCCACGCTAGGAGCGCCGGGCTCGGCGGGGATCGGCCCGAGGTGCCGAAGCCGCATCCGCCTCTGGTTGTACGGGTGGGGCTGTCCCCACCTCCTCAGGACGGAGCGCGGCCCCACCCCCGTCAGGGTCCGCCCGACGGAGCTCTCCCGGCCGGGACCGTCCCGACGGGGGTGGCCGGTCACTGGATCACCGCTACCGGAGCGTCGACCCAGTTGCGGTCGATCCGCAGCGCGCGGCCGCCGTGGGTCTCCACGACATGGCCGACGTACTGGTGGATCCTGCGGTTCGGGTGCCAGGCCGTGTTCGGCAGCCACTTCTCACCGTAGGCGGACGGCGGCGTCTTCCAGCGCGCGAACCACATGACCGCCGGCAGGTCGGTGATCCCCTGCGCGCGCGCCTGCGCCATGTGCCGCACGCCGGCGTTCGCGCTGCTGTAGAAGCCCGGCAGGTAACCGAAGCGGCTCACCTCACGGTTCCAGGAGCGGATGAAGCGCAGCGTGCGGTCCGCGCAGGCGCGGTTCGACAGGCTGTACGCCTCGATGTCCAGGTAGATCGGGCTGCGCGGCATGATCCCGTACGCGCGGGCCCGGTTCACCGCCACCCTGGCCTCGGTCACGCCCTGGCCGTAGGGGTCGGCGCCGATGGCGTACTTCCGCTTGTGCTTGTTCTTCACGCAGGGCGCCTGCGAGCCGAGGTAGATGGGCAGCACCCGCCAGCCGGCCCACTTCGCGCCCTGGAACCACTGCGGGCTGAGATTGTGCTGCTTGGGACAGGCGCGGCCGCGCCCCGCGAAGTAGACGCCGATGGCCCGGTACCGGCTGCTGTTCCAGGCCCGGAGCGAGCTGACCGCCGGGGCCTCGCACGTGTCGAGCCCGAAGCCCTTGTACAGGTACGGGCCGGTCGGCGGCGCCTTGGCCGGGGCCCGGGCCGCGGGGCCGGGGGAAGCGGCGGGATCGGCGGCCGCGGCCTCGGCAGCGCGGCCCGCCTTGCCGGCGCCGGACGCCTCCGCCGGCCGCGCGTCACTGGCCTTCGGGGAGGAGGAGAACCAGGACGGGATCAGCGCTGCCATGAGGGCGAGGACCAGCCCGACGGTCGGCAGCAGCGCCAGCAAAGCGATACTTTTTGCGGATTTTGTCCATCTCATACGCCGAGTGAACGGGGCACACTCCGCCACCCGGGAACGGACACGCGGGCGGGACCGCCCGTTCAGCCGTATGCCGGGTGGGAGCGGTCGTGGGGCGGGTGTGTACGGGGTGCGCGTGCGGGGTCGCGGGGCGGGTGTGCGCGGGGGTGCGTGTGCGGGGCGGCCCGTTGACGGGTGTCCGCCGTCCGCTGCCGGCCGTCAGCCCTCGTCCGCGCCCAGTACCAGCCCCGACGTGGGCACCCCCGTGCCTGCCGTGACCAGCACCCGGGAGGCGCCCGGCACCTGGTTGACGGACGTGCCGCGGATCTGCCGCACGCCCTCCGCGATCCCGTTCATGCCGTGCAGATACGCCTCGCCGAGCTGCCCGCCGTGCGTATTGAGCGGCAGCGCGTCCGCGGCGACAAAGTCCGTCGCCTCGCCCGGCGCGCAGAACCCGAACTCCTCGAGCTGCATCAGCACGAACGGAGTGAAGTGGTCGTACAGGATGCCGACGTCGATCTCCCTTGGCGTCAGCCCGCTGCTCCGCCACAACTGCCGCGCCACCACGGCCGTCTCGGGCAGGCCGGTCAGGCCGTCCCGGTAGTAGCTCGTCATCTGCTCCTGCGCGCGGCCCGCGCCCTGCGCCGCCGCGGTGATCACCGCGGGCCGGCACCGCAGGTCACGCGCCCGCTCGGCCGACGTCACCACGATCGCCTGCCCGCCGTCCGTCTCCTGGCAGCAGTCCAGCAGCCGCAGCGGCTCGACGATCCAGCGGGAGGCGGCGTGCTCCTCCAGGGTGATCGGCTTCCCGTAGAAGTACGCGGCGGGGTTACGGGCGGCGTGCCGCCGGTCGACCACCGCCACCTGCCCGAACGCCTCCGGCGTCAGCCCGTACACATGGAGGTACCGCTGCGCCGCCATGGCCACCCAGGAGGCGGGCGTCAGCAGCCCGAAGGGGAGGTTCCAGCCGAGCGCCGCGCCCTCGGCGGACGGCTCGCGCTGCTGCACGCCGGAACCGAAGCGCCGGCCCGAACGTTCATTGAAGGCGCGGTAGCAGACCACCACCTCCGCCACCCCGGTCGCCACCGCCATCGCCGCCTGCTGCACGGTCGCGCACGCCGCCCCGCCGCCGTAATGCACCCGCGAGAAGAACGACAGCTCACCGATGCCCACCGCCTGGGCGACGGTGACCTCCGGGCTGGTGTCCATGGTGAAGGTGACCATGCCGTCCACGTCCCCCGGTGCCAGCCCGGCATCCGCCAGCGCGGCCCGCACGGCCTCGACCGCCAGCTTCAGCTCACTCCGCCCGGAGTCCTTGGAGAACTCCGTCGCACCGATGCCGGCGATGGCCGCCCGCCCACCGAGCCCGTCCCCGCGCCGCACACTCATACGACGCCCCCACCGGCCAACGCGACGGTGACCGTGCCGGTCACATGACGCCCCAGCCCGTTCTCCCCGATCACGCGCACGACGGTCAGCCCCTCCGCGCGCCCCCCGCCTTCCTCTGCCTCTATGACGCTTCCGCGCAATGTCATCGTGTCGCCCGGGTAGTTGGGCGCCCCCAGCCGGATGGCCACCTTGCGCAGTACGCACCCGGCCCCGAAGTGATCGGTGACGTACCGCCCGACCAACCCATTACTGGTGAGGATGTTCATGAAAATGTCCGGCGAACCCTTCTCCCTGGCCGCCTCGGCATCGTGATGCACGTCCTGGTAATCCCGGGAGGCGAGAGCTCCGGCGACGATCAGGGTGCGGGTGATCGGGACCGCGAGAGGGGCCAACTCGGGGTCGCGGGAGGCGGGTTCGGCGGTTTGCGTGGCGGGGCCGATGGTTTCCGTGGCGGGTTCGGTGGTTTCCATGGCGGGTTCGGTGGTTTCCGTGGCGGGGCCAACGGCGCGGAACACCGGCAGCACCAACTCCTCGTCCACCCGCCGAAATTCCAGCCGTACGGGCATCCCGATGCGCACCTCGTCATGGTCCACGCCCACCACATCGCTGACCATCCGCACCCCCTCGGCCAGCTCGATCACCGCCACCGCGTACGGCGGGTCGAAGGCGGGAAACGGCGGATGGTGCATCACGACGTACGAGAAAACGACGCCGTCGCCACCCGCCTCGACGGTCTCCCACTTCTCACTCCCACAGCCGTTGCACCCCGGCAGCCAGGGAAAACGCAGCCGTCCACAATCACCGCACCGCTGGATCAACAGCCGCCGTTCGGCGACCCCCGCCCAGAATCCGGCATTGTCCCGATTGACCACGGGCCGAGGCCGCCGCGCGGAACTCTCGCGCGCCCCACCCGACTTCTCCGCGGTCCCCTTCCTCCTCGGTGCGTACTTGAATATCCGAAACCGATGCGTTCCAACGACTTCCCCTTCCTCCCCCTCCCCGTCCTCCCCTCCAACCCGTACATCCATCTTCGTCGTAACGAAGTACCCGACCCCCAACCTCGTCGTCTTCCGCGCCGAAACCGACTCGATCACCGCGTCGAAGCGGACCTCGTCACCCGGACGCAGCGCCCGCAAGTACTCCTGCTCGCAGTCGGTCGCGACCACCGCCGTGTACCCGGCGCCGTCCAACAGCGCGAACAGCTCCTCGTACGCCGCTGACCTGCCCGTATGCCCGGAGAGCCCGCCCATGGTCCACGCCTGGAGCATGGTGGGCGGCGCGATCGCCCCCTCGCCGGTGTACGCGGCATTGGTGTCGCCGACCGCCTCGCACCAGTGCCGGATCATCGCCGCGTTGACCGGATCCTTGCCGGTCCCGCCGACCATGGCGGCCCGCCCCACGTAAGCCTTCAGCCGCTCATCGAACCCGGAATCCGTACCGCTCACCACCGCCCCCTCCGCACCCGCCGACACACGAATGAGCGGTTCCTGACTGTCCGTCAGGAACCGCTCACTGTCAAGGTCGTTGTCAGGCAGCGAAGGGACGGGCGGCCGGCTCTCCCCAGCGCCGGCCGCCCGTCGTCCTCAGGTCACCGAAGAGGTCACCAGAGGTTCGTGAAGTTCACCGTCGCGTTCGACTGGTCGACGTGGGTGAATCCTGAGCCGTTCACACTCGCGGTGTTGTTCTGATTGGACGCTCCGTCCCCGTTCGCGACCTGCTGGGTCGTGGTGGAGTTGCCGTTGTTGTCGTTCCCGACGCCGGTGCCTTCCTGGCTCGCCGACACCGCCCCCGACCCGGCCGACGCGAACGAGCCGTTGTCCGCATACGCGACCCCGGCGAACAGGGCTGCTGCGAGCGGCAGCGCGGCAACGGCGGCGATGGTGCGAGCGGTACGGATGCTTGCCATGACTTTCCTCCTGCGGAACCACTTGGACGGGTAACCCCTGGGTGGTTGGCCGACCCCCCCGGGCCTGTTGCGTAACGACGTCGCGCCACCAGAACTGCCCAAGCGACACCCCCCGAACCGACAACCACCCCCGATTCCCCCGCAAGCGTGAGCCCCACCCGTCAAACGTCCGGAAGGGGCGGACGACCGGGGCGCGTAGGGGCACAACGAGCCACGACGAGACGCGGCGAGAACGGCGCAGCACACGCAAAAGGGGCCCCCGACCAAGCCGGACACCCCGCCTCACCTGCAATTCCATGGCCTACAGCGTGCTGATGATCCATGGCGGAGGCTGTGGAATCTGAACCCACGGTGCCGTTACCGCCATGACAGACCTCAAGAGAAGGCTGCATCGAGCGCCGACGTACCCGCTGACCGCCCGAAATGCCGCGGCTCTGTGGTGCGTTGCGATCTTGCCCGTCGCCTGCCAGTCGATCTCCCCGGCGATGGTGTTGAGCTCGTGGGCCGCCTCTATGACGTCGTCGCCTCCGAGGAGCATGATCCGCTCGAAGGAGCGCCCTCTCAGACGGCCCGCTTCCAGATGCTCCCCGAGCATCTCTTCCTGCGTCTTGTCCGCTGCGCGGATTCCCTCTCGGTCTTCGCAGAGCTGGACGGCCAGGAAGATGACCGCCCCAGATGTGTCTCGCATCGCGGATCAGGGGGCTGCGGCATGGCGGGCGTGCAGGGGGCCGCTGTCCTGTGTCATCGAACCTTGATCTTTGCCAGCGAACCTTGGTGATCATTAGGTTGTGTCACCGAAGTCGCCGAAGTTTGAGTGGCACGACGCGCTGGGTTGTCAGGGGTGGGAGTGGGGGAGCTCGCGGGAGCGTACGCAGATCCGAACCTTGTCGCGTTTGACCTGGGGATCTTCACGCCCGTGCGGCCGTTCCGCCGGCCCAAGGGCGGGAAGAGCCTCGCGGGCAGGTACTTCTGCGCCACGACCGCTGAGCACATCGGGTACGAGCCGTGCCTGGAGCGGGACCGGCTGATCCGCCTCGACGCTGCCCCGCAGGTGACAGGGATCCCTCGCAGCCGTTCCGGCTGCCCTGGCACGACGGCCGCCGCAGCACCGCCCCGCGTCCGCCTGCTTCGTACGCCTCGCGGACGGGCGGGCCCGCGGCCACGAACCGGCCGCACACACAAGACCACCGAGAGGATCCGCTGATGAACCGTCCCAAGGCGAGCCGGAAGACAATAGCCAAGCAGGTCGCCGCGCTCGTAGCCATCCTCGGATTCTTCGCACTGTCGCTGTGGCTCGGTGACGACCTGTGGGACCTGGCCGCACACTCGACGGCGACCGACATCGGATTCGGCGTCACCGTCGGCGCGCTGCTCCCGATCACGTTCACGGCCGCCAAGCGCTCCTTCCGCCGTTTCAACTCGGCCGGGAGCGAGCGCTCGTCCCGATGGGCCGTGGCCGGCATCGCGTACGCGGCCGTGGCCGTGGTGAGCGCGCTGGCCGTCGCCCGCTCGATCCCCGGACGAAAGAGCGTCTCAAGGCCCTGCCTCAACGAGTGGGAACCCTGCTGGGTGAACCACCACCATCCGGGGGCCTTCTTCGTGACACTCGGCAGCTTGGCTGCGACGGCGGCCCTCATGACCTGGGGGTCGAGCTGGATGTCCAAGCTGCGCGCCCAGTCCCGCCGGTTCCGCCGGTAGCCGCCGCGGTCGGCGGAGTGGAGACGGGATGTGCCCGGAACCGCCTGGCTGGAGATCGCACAGTCTTCCCTGCGAATCTCGAGATCCCCGGCAGCCTCGACTCCGATAGTGCCAACGAACTACCGCTCAAACTTCGGCGTCACACACTCCAGGTTCGATGTCACAGGACAGCCGCCCCTTGCGCGTTGGGCCGCCCTTTCACCCGTCCCGGAGCCGGAGCCTGTCCCGGGGCCGGAACCTGAAGACCGCTTCAGCGCCCTTCAGGCTGTGTTCAGGTCCCGTTCGGCACTGTGATCAATGTCGGAAGGGCGCGACAAGGCCCCCCGGCGGAACCGACCGCACCACGCCCCGGAGGAACCTCCCCATGCAGGCCAACGCCAAGCGCACGCTCATCCCCCGCGCAGTCGTCCTCGCCACGGCCGCCGCCGTCGCAGTGATCGGCGGCACGGGTGCCGCGACCGCCTTCGCGAACGACGATGCCCCGGCCCCGCACTCCTCGGTCAAGCTCTCCCAGAGCGAGCGCCACCTGGACGACACCGCCAAGGACCGCGCCCAGGTCAAGGCCGACAAGATCAGCCAGTCCGAGGCCACCGCCAAGGCCCTCAAGGCCGTCCCCGGCACCGCGACCTCCGCCGAACTCGACAACGCGGACAGCAATGGCTCCCTCGTCTGGGAGGTCGACGTCCTCGGCAAGGACCACAAGAGCCACGACGTCACCATCGACGCAGGCAACGGCAAGGTCCTGAACAAGCACACCGACCGCGACGACGACGCCGCCCAGGACGCCGCCGAGACCCAGGCCCAGATCAAGGCCGACAAGATCGGCCACGACAAGGCCACCGCCAAGGCCCTGAAGGCCGTCCCCGGCACCGTCGTCTCCTACGGCCTCGACGACAACGACCGCAACGGTTCCACCGTCTGGGAGGTCGACGTCCTCGGCAAGGACCACAAGAGCCACGACGTCACCATTGACGCTGCCAGTGGCAAGGTCCTCAACCAGCACGTCGACCAGGACGACCACGACAACGACAGCGACGACGACTGATCAGGCTTCAGGCTGCCTGGCCGCTTGCCTGAAACCTCCCCCAGAGCTCGAAGGGGCCGCCACCGCCACTGTCCGGCGGACGCGGCCCCTTCATCCGTTTCGGACCGAAGTCTGCCTCTACACATTCTGGTTGGACACGTAGAGGCGCTGCCCAGTAGCCAGGCCGACCGACATCCAAGAACCGATCGGTTTCCGAACACCACGCGCTGAAGAAGACAAGGCCATGGCCACGGCCTACCTCGCCGCACGAAATGGTGTCCAGAAAGCCACGTGGTGACACGGAGGCGAGCGGAGCGCGTGAGTGAACGCCTGGACAGCAGCTCAAGCCCAACCGAGCATGTGGGCCGCGACCGCCGCCGGTGTCCTGTAGACCGCTGCAATGAGGTCCCCGGACAACAGCAGGTCCGCACCCTCAACGACTCGCCCCGCGGTAGCAACGGATATCCGCTGGATGACCAGGACGGAGATCCAATACCGACATACGGCGGGCCCGCCGGGCGCGCCGTATAGCTGAAGACCGCGGACGCACCGACAACAATGGCCATGGCGGCGGTGCCCAGTGAGCACCGCCGCCATGACTTGCTTACCCCGTCAGATCGCCTATTACTTGACGCACGCCAGGAATGGACGGCTGACTCTCAGGGGGCGGAAACACGGACGCGTGATGCCAAGAAAGTCACACTTCTGAGCTTTCCTGGGTGCCCTTGCTGCGCGCACCCGGCACCTTCGTGACAGCAAAGGCATACATTCCCGCGAGGACGAATGTTGCCAGATACTGGGCCCAAGTGACGTCATCGAGCAGCTTGTTTACCGCGATGAGAACGCCGGCCCAGAGGAGGGTGAATACAATCTTGGCCATCAGAATCCCCTAAGCCTTTAGGCGAGCGACGAGAGGCAGCCGGTGGCGCCGGCGACGACGGTCTTGCTCGCGATGTCCTTGGCCACGTCCTTGCTGACGTATCGACCGACAATCAGCGCCCCGGCCCCGCCGATTGCCCCCTTGATCAGGCAGTTCTTGACCATCTTGAGCATCTTGGTGTTGTGCATCAAGTACGCGCAGTCACTCTTGCTGTCCATCATGCACATCGAACGAGCCTCTTCGATGGGGTTCACCATGGCGGCACGCGGCGCGGGCCGGCTCGACTCGGCATGTGCCACACCGACACCGCTGCCGAGAATTACGCCTCCCAGCATAACGGCCGACATTGCACCCGAGACAAGGCTCTTCATTGAATTGCTCCCCGTTTCAACTTCTATAAGCAACGGCATTGGTCGGATGCCGCGCTCTCTTGGTCAACTACGAATGTACTAGCTGAATCTCGCAGCGGGAACCCGAGTTGAGCGGATCTTGAGCTGGACCATTTTGTGAAACTCTCGTGCGTTGCCCAATTTTGCTGTTTCGGTCCATGGATAGCCAAATGTCCAACTATTGTCAGACGTCGGCAAACCATGAAGCGTGGAGTGATATATCAACTCCCGGTGAACGGGGAGTAGTTCAGCCGAAGGAGGCTGGTACCGGGTCACGTCGCGCCGCAGCAGTGCCGCGTCATCTCCCGTCCGAAAAGCAAGTTGGGAGGCCGCGATGTCGACGTCACAATGGGCATGAGGTTCATGCGCGACGGCCCCGAGGAGTGCGGCGCGTCGAGCGTGCGCTACACATTTGTCATCCAGGGCATTTGGCCTGCGCACAATGGCAAGGAGGCAGGCGCTGGAGACAAAGGTATGGCTGCAAGGGCAAGTTTTGAGGAGCGAGCGCGAGACGGAGCCGGACGACGGAGGGGTACGCCTGAAGATATGCGTCGCCGAGGCCACCATCCATCCCCGCGCAGTCCGTGATCAGGCCACGGCGTTGGCCTATCCCGAGCGGGTGCTCCCACCCGGCGGTGCGGAGGAGTACTGCAAAGCCCGCGAGGAAGGCGTTCGGACCTTCGTTCTCTGGGCCGACCGCTACCGGCAGCGTGTCCACGCCCGTGTCGTCACCAAATCCGCCGTAAAGGGCAAGGCCGCGACGTACGAAGTTCTCGGCCCGGCCGGTGAACCGCTGGCGCTCATCGTCCGGGAACGGGCCCTGACCGGTGGACTCAGGACGCGCTGGAGCGTGCAGCCGACCGGAGGCCCCGCTGCCATCGGCCACAAGGGGAACCTCTTCTGGTGGTGTGTGTGGTGGCTGCTTCTGCCCCTGCAAGCTCTCCTGTTCGTCGGCATCGCCCTCAACGGCGGCGGGGGTGAGCTGGGGCATACGCCGCGCCGCACCAAATGGTATTTCGACGGTGTCGGCGAGGACGTACTCGACTGGTCGAGCGACTGCCACCTGACCGTGGCCGACGACCGATGGGACCCCCGGGTCACTGCGGCGCTGGTGCTCCTCCTTGAAAGCTACGGCGGCCCCTTCGACGGCTCCTGGGACGATGGCCTGAAGGACTGACCGGCCCCATCCGCACCCTGCCGGCGACTGTCCCGCACCGACACCGCATCCTTCAACGCCCCCGGCACAGCGCCGTCGCCGACCTGCTGCCCTACAGCCCACACCCGAAGGGCATTAACTATCGCGGTGAGTGCTAAGGCGAATGTGGCCGTGCAGCAACACCGGACGCTGTTTGAACGACCACGGCAAACCTGCGTACGGCACAGGCTTGGCGGTCGTGCTGACCACCACGCACCTTGACCACATTCCGGAGAACTTTGCCTCGGCTCACTTGCTTGCCATGTGCCAGGGCGTCTGGCCCTGGCCCGCAGCCAACGCTCCCCGCGTATCCAGAACGGCCGTGCTGACGGCGCGACACCAGTCAGCTCAGCCGGCCGACGGACATTACTGTGCTTCGTGCCGCCAGTTCTCCATGGCAGCCAAAGCCCGAGCCCGAGCCTGTACGACTGCGAACCGCGCCTCCCGCTCCTCCTCGTCGGAGGGCGCAGCCCGGCTCGTGACCTGACCAGGCCACTTCCGGTACAGCAGACCAGTCTCCGCGGAGAACCAGCCGCGGCTGCCCGCGCTCAGTGCCAGCAACAGGCCCGTGTCCTCCGATGCCGGCAGGGCCATCCTCCCGCCGAGGGCCAGGAGGAGGCCCGATCGGCCCTCGGGCGGGTCCTGGTCGAAGCCGACAGTCGAACCGTCGGGCATCAGGTCGAGGACACGGGCCGTTGCCCAGCCGATTGAAGGGTCACTGGTCAGGGCGCGCAGGTCGCGGGCGAGGGCGCCGGGGCGAGCATGTCGTCCGCGTCGAGGACCTCGATGTACTCACCCTTCGCGCTCGAGAGCGCGAGAGTACGGGCCATCGCGTCGCGACACCCCGACAAGACCCTGGCCGACAAGTCGCCGCCCGTGCCCTTCCGTGCCCGATCAGCCGGGGAACAACGGGGAACCGCGGGCAGCGACGGACAGCGCTCAAGACGGAAGCCCCCGACCAAAGTTACTGGTCAGGGGCCTTCTCAGTGCGGAGGCTGTGGGATTTGAACCCACGGTGACGTTGCCGCCACGACAGTTTTCAAGACTGTTCCCTTAGGCCGCTCGGGCAAGCCTCCCCGCGGTACCTGTCGGCGGTCGGCCGACGGTGACGCGGGGATCAGGGTAGCGCGTCAGCTCGCTCCGTGCGCTGTCCGAGCGCCCGGTCGCCGGGATCAGAGGGCGGGCTGTCCGCGCACGTCAGCGGTTTCCGGGCGGGTCGAAGCTCCCACGTCGGCCGTCTGCCGGCCAGCCGGGCACGCATGTCAGCGGTCCCCGGCCAGCCGGGGACGCGTGTCAGTCGTCTCCCGCCGGGCCGGGCTCGCGTGTCGGCTTCTCCCGGCGGGCCGAACGCGCGCCTCGACTATCTCCCGGCGGGCTGGATCTCGCGGGTTAGCTGTCGCCCACGCGCTGGCCCAAGGTGACCTTTGTTGTGTGCTGCTTGCCGGCGCGTTCGTAGGTGAGGGATACCTTGTCGCCGGGGCGGTGTTGCCAGATTTCGCTGATCAGGGTGGGGCCGCTGTCGATGACGGTGTCGTCGAGCTTGGTGATCTTGTCGCCGGGCTTGAGGCCGGCCTTGTCGGCCGGGCCGTTCGGGGTGACGGCGGCCGTGCCGCCGTTGCCGCGCTGGGCGATCGTCGCGCCGTCGCTCGTCTCCCGCATGCCGACCTGCACGCCGATCTGCGGATAGACCGGCTTGCCCGTACGGATCAGGTCGTCGGCGACCCGCTTGGCCTGGTCGATCGGGATGGCGAAGCCCAGGCCGATGCTGCCGGACTGGCCCTCGCCGCCGAACGGGTCGCTGCCGCCGCCGCTGCCCGCCGACTGGATCGCGGAGTTGATGCCGATCACGTTGCCGGAGGCGTCCATCAGCGGGCCGCCGGAGTTGCCGGGGTTGATCGACGCGTCCGTCTGCAGCGCGGACATGTACGAGGCGTTCGTGCCCCCGCCGTCGCTGGAGGCCACCGGGCGGCCCTTGGCGCTGACGATGCCGGTGGTGACCGTGCCGGAGAGGCCGTACGGGGCGCCGATGGCGATCGTCGCATCGCCGACGGCCACGTTGGCGGACTTGCCGAGCGGGAGCGGGGTGAGCGTGGCGTCGTCGGGGTTCTTGAGCTTTATGACGGCGACGTCGTAGCCCTGGGCGCGGCCCACGACCTCGGCGGCGTACTTCTTGCCATTGGAGAACGTCACCGTCAGCTTGCCGCCGTCCGCGGCGCTCGCCACGACGTGGTTGTTGGTGAGGATGTGGCCCTGCTTGTCGTACACGAAGCCGGTGCCCGTGCCGCCCTCGCCGCCCGCGCCCTGCGCGTCTATGGTCACGACGCTGGGCAGCGCGCGCTGGGCGATGCCGGAGACCGAGGTCGGCTTGCGGTTCAGCGCCTGGGGGTCGCCGGAGGCCGAGACGGTCGTGGAGGCCGTGTCGTCCTGGCCCGCGGCCCAGTAGCCGATCCCGCCGCCGACACCGCCCGCGACCAGCGCTGCCACCAGTACGGCGGCGATCAGGCCGCCGCGGCGGCGCGGTCCCTGGGCGGGGTGACCGGCCGGGGCACCCCAGCCGCCACCGCCGTACGGGGGCTGCGGCGGGCCGCCCCAGCCGCCCGCGCCGCCACCGTACGGAGCGCCGGCGTCGTGCGGTCCGCCGCCACCGGGCGGGACGGGCGGAAAGGCCGCCGTGTGCTGCGGGTCCTGCGACCAGCCCGAGGAGGAGCCGCCGCCCTGCGGACCGGGGGCGGAGCCGGGGCCGGAACCGGCGCCCGACGTCGGCTGAGCACCGGCGTCCGCGCCGGTGGCCGCGGGCGGCAGAGCGCCGGTGTCAGCGCCGGCGCTCGCGGGCAGCAGAGCGCCGTCGGACGCGCCGGCGCTCGGCAGTTGCTTGGGCGCGGGGGCGGAGCCGGCCACCGGCGCGAAGGCCGGCGGGGGAGGTGCGTCCTGGGGTGTGTGCGGAGCCTGCGCGCCGGACGCAGGCGCGGCCGACCCCTGGGCCCCGGCGGGCGCCTGCGGCTCCGCCTCCGGCGGGACGGCGGCGCCCTCGTTCTCGGTGCTCACAGCTCTCTCCTCAGCTTCCTGACCATTCCGGCCCGATGACAGGGCCGGCATGTTCGAGCGATGCGTGGCGTATCGGCTTGACGGTGACATGTCGGCGTGACGTTATACGGGAGTGTCCGGTTCAAGCCTTTCCCACGGGCCGTCAGGGCACCGTAAGCCGAGGCTGTGACCTTGCCTTCATCCTTTATCCCGGACATTTACGGCGCATCCCCGGGTAATGCTCCAGGTGCCGACCGGACGGCGCGTCACCGCGCGATGGCACGATAACTCGGTGACCACTGCGCGCTCGGTACAAGGTGTCCGCCCCGCCCCGCCCGCCATTTCCGTCGTCGCACACCGCGGGGCTTCCGAGGACGCCCCGGAACACACTCTGGCCGCGTACCGAAAGGCCATCGAGGACGGCGCGGACGCCCTGGAATGCGACGTCCGGCTGACCGCCGACGGCCACCTCGTGTGCGTGCACGACCGCCGGATCAACCGCACCTCCAACGGACGCGGCGCCGTCTCCGCTCTGGAACTGTCCGATCTGGCCGCGCTGGACTTCGGCTCCTGGAAGGACGACGCGGCCGGCGAGGCGCCGGACGGCCGCCATCCGGAACTGGGCAGCGACCACGAAGCCGCGGGCGATACCGAACGTACGTCCGTGCTGACCCTGGAGCGGCTGCTGGAACTGGTCGCCGACGCCGACCGCCGGGTGGAGCTGGCCATCGAGACCAAGCACCCCTCGCGATGGGCGGGCCAGGTCGAGGAGCGGCTGGTCGAGCTGCTGGAACGGTTCGGGCACACCAAGCCGCCGCCCGGTACGCCGTCCGCCGTCCGCGTCATGAGCTTCTCGGCCCGCTCGCTGCAGCGCGTACGGGCGGCGGCCCCGGCCGTGCCCGCCGTGTACCTCATGCAGTTCATCCTCCCCCGGCACCGGGAGGGGCGGCTGCCTCCGGGGGCGGAGATCGCCGGGCCGAGCATCCGGATACTGCGCGCGCACCCCGACTACGTGGCCAAGGCGCACCATGCCGGGCACGAGGTCCACGTGTGGACGGTGAACGAGGAGGCGGACGTCGCCCTCTGCCGCGAGCTGGGAGTGGACGCAATCATTACGAATCGCCCCAAGCAGGTGAGGAATCTGCTGAATCTGACGTAAGGGGCGAGGGCTGATAAACGGTGGCCCGGAAATGCCCGAGCGGACATATCGGTGGCCCATTGTTCACAGGGAGTGCACCGGCGCATTCAGACCGTGTCTGATCGTCCCAAGTGCGTCACCGGACACGGATTGGCCGGTTTCCGGTCCATCGCCATGGGGCATTCATCCCGTGGCGTGGGGCAAAGGAGGTCTCGGGGGTGGCGTTGGTGGTGGCACAGGAGGTGCCGACGTCGTCGACCATGGCCGTACCCCATGGTCCTGCGGGCGTGGGCTCGGCCAGGCGGCGAATGCGCGATGAGCTGCTGACAAGCGGAGTTCAGGACACGGTCGTCGACGACGCCGTACTCATTCTTTCCGAACTGCTCAGCAATTCCTGCAGACATGCGCGTCCGATATGCGCGGACGGCTCACCGGATGGCGAAGGCAATTCGGTCCGGGCCGCCTGGCGCATCGACGCGCGGGGTCAGTTGACGGTTTCGGTCACCGACGGCGGTGGTCCGACCCGACCACTTCCAGCCACTCCCTCGGTCACCGCACGCGGTGGCAGAGGGCTGGCCATCATCCGCTCGCTCGCCAAGGACTGGGGCGTACGGGACGGGCACGGCGAGGTCACGGTCTGGGCGACGCTGTCGCTGCACGACGCGTTCGCGACCCGCATGGAGCTGGCGGCCGGCCTCCCGGCCGAACTGACGAAGGCCCTGGCGGATCTGGACGAGCCGGCGTAGCGCGCCGCGTGTGCGGGCGCTCGGGGCTCGTACACGGCGCTCGCGGCCCCAGCGCGGCGCCCGGAACCCATGGCAGGCGCCGGGCCGGGACCCATGGCCGACGCCGGCACCCGTGGCCGGCGTCAAGGCCGGGCCAGGACGCGGCACATGCCCTAGGCTCGCGCCGATACGCGTCGGAACGACCAGGAGAACCCCTCGCCATGGGCAAGAAGCGCCGTCCCCAGACCAAGTCGGCAACCACGTCGAACCCGCAGATCACGGACGGCGAGGTGCCGGTCGTCGGCGCCCGCGAGCCCTGCCCCTGCGGGTCCGGCCGCCGTTACAAGGCATGCCACGGACGGGCCGCGGCGCACGCGGTGACCGAGCTGGTGCAGCGCCCCTTCGAGGGCCTGCCGGGCGAGTGCGACTGGGTGGCGCTGCGCGAGCTGGTACCGGCCGCCACCGCCGCGCTGTCCCTGAAGGGCGGCCTGCCCGAGGGCGTGCCCTCGGTAACGCTGGCGACCGTACTGCCGATGGCCTGGCCCGCGCTGCGCCGCGACGACGGTTCGGTACTGCTCGGCCTGCAGAACGACACCGCGTCCGGCGACCTCAGCCGCGACCTCGCCGACACGCTCCGGCGCGCGCTGGCCGCCGATCCGGGCACCCCGGTCGCGGCGGGCCGCGCCCCCGCCGACGGCCCGCGCCTGCAGGACCTGCTGGACCAGGACGCGGCCTTCGAGCCCACCGTGCACAGCGGCTTCGAGTTCTGGATCGAGGACGCCGAGAACGCCACGGCCGAGGTCACCGCCTCCCTGGAGCGGGCCAACGCGGCCGCCCTCCCCACCGCCCGCCTGGCCGGCCTCCCGGGCGCGTACTGGTGCGACGCGGGCGAGAAGAACCACCTGCGCTGGGTGATGGACCACCCCGAGGAGAAGCTGCTGGACGCGCTCGCCCGGCTGCACGCCGCGGACGCCTCCTCGCTGGGCGAGGGCACCCGGCTGGTCGGTTCGTTCCGGGCGCACGGCCTGGTCGTACCGGTATGGGACCTGCCGACGGAGCTGACTGCAGAAGAGATCACCAAGCCGGCCACGGAGTTCGGCGAGCGGCTGGCAGAGGCGCTCGCCGCGGACGCGCCCCTCACGCCGGCCGAGCGCCGGGCGCGCGGCGGGCTCACCAACCGTCAGGTGACGCTGAGCTGACAGTAACCGCGCCTGAAACGTTTGCGGTGACTCCTGTCACACCGACCGTACTCACCGGTAAATAAGCGTCCGGAATTTCGCGATCGAATTTGCGAACGGCCGATCTCTTGTTACCGTTCTAGGAGCCCGGTCGCTGGTGCATCCCCCGTCGCCAGCGACCGGGCGCTTCCATGTCCGGACCCGGTCCGGCTTCGGACCGGGCTCGCTCAGCGGGCCGAATCCGCTTCGGGCGGCGCGGAGTTGCTCCCCGCCCGCAGCAGCAGCTGATCACTCCGTACGTCTGCGATCTCCGCGATCGCCGCGTACGGCGCACTCCCGCGCACGGTCGCCCCGGACGGCGTCGCACACGTACCGGGCTCGTCCGCCGCCGACAGCGCGCAGTGCGTCTGTACGGTCCGGCCGTCCGGCCGCATCAGGGTCAGCACCGCGCGCAGCGGGCCGCCCGAGGCGTTGCGGTAGTACAGGACGCCCCTCGTGCGGCCGTCCTCGGCCACCACGCAGGTCTGCGCACGGATGCCGTGCGGCGAGGAGAGTTCGGGGCCGCAGCGGGCGGTGCGGCCGTCGCCCGCATCCTCGCTGAGTCTTCCGAGCCCGAGGTTCCTCAGCAGGGCGCCGGACGTGTCGCCGTTCCGTGCCGCGCCGTTCCCCGCCATGGTGCTGTGCCGGGCGCCGTCCTGCGGGGGCCCGTGACGGCCGGGCAGCGGGGCGTCCTGCGCCGAGCCCCGGGGGGTGCCCGGCGGCAGCTCACCGGCCTGCCCGGCAGTCCGCCCGGCGGCCTCGCCGCGGGACTGCGACGACGCGGACGGCTTCGCGCCGGGCGACGGTTCGCCGGGCTCCGAGGGGCCGGCGATTGCGGCGGCCAGCGGCAGGGTGAGGGCGAGCGCGATGGTGCTCGCGAGCGCGATCATACGGACGTTCGACTCGCGAACCATGGGACCCACCTGCGGTTGAGAGCACGCGGGCCGCCCCGGTGACCGGGGGAGCGCGCACGGGCTCTGGAGACGCCTCCGGGAAGTCCGGTGGGCCTCCGCGACACACATGCGGAGAGCCGCCGGGCACCCCGAACGGCTGGACGGTGGGCCGAACATATCGAGTACGGGGCGCCCTTCCGGGGGCCTCACACCCGATTCCCGAGAATGGACGCCTCGCTCACACCCGTACGAGTGAATCTTCCGCGCGCCGTGACATCCGTGAGAGGGACGAGTGGGCGGTGCCGGGCGACTGAAACGCTTCTGTTCCGCGGCGCCCGAAACCGTGCTGTGGGGGGTGTGGGAGCGGGCGTGCGGTCAGTACGCGAGCCGGCTGCCGCCGCCCGGGGCGCCCGCGCTCGCCTCCACCAGCGCGTCCACCACTGTGGCGACGTCCGGGAGCCAAGGTGCGCCGGAGCGCGCTGCCGAGGCGCGCGCGGCCGGCGGGCGCTCCCAGCGCACCTTGCCCGCGCCGGTCTGCGACGGCGGCAGGACGACGTAGCCGCCCTCTCCGTGGAAGCGCAGCGAGCTGGGCACCAGGTCCTGCGCGTACAGCAGTTCGCCCAGCTCCGGCAGGGAGTACGGCGCGACCAGCAGTGTCCAGCGGGTCGGGGTCGCCACGACCGGGCCGACCGCCACGCCCGTACGGTCCAGCTCGGCGAGCGCCCGCGCGCCCGCCACGGCCGGCAGGCTCACGGCGCAGGGCGCCTTCCCGCCCGTGGCCAGGACGACCGGTGCGTCCGGGCGGTTCGTCCACCACCAGCGCACCATCCGTGCGTCGGTCGTGGCGGCCAGCAGGCCGGGGTCGAAGAGATGTGCTCCGGGCACCGCACAGTCCGGGTCGGGGCAGCCGCAGGGTCGCTGCTGCTGCGCACCACGGGCGGCCTTGCCGCCCGAACGCAGGCCGACGCCGGGGAGGACGGGCCAGTGCCACTCGGTGGCGCACTGGAGCGCCGCGCCGAGCAGTGCCGATCGTCCGCCGCGCCGGAGCTGGAACTTGCGTCGCCTTCCGAGGATCTCGCGCATGAGCGCTCGTTCCTTTCCGTAAACGCCGAGGGCCATGTCCATCGCACTACATGCCGGTTCATGCCGCTGTGCGGTGCGCCGCCGCGCCGGGCGCGGATCACACCACGTGTCACGTGGATCAGTCATCACTGCGCGTACAAGGCAGCGCATCACGCCGTACGCCGAGCGTGGAACATGGCGGAGGGTGGCGCGCGCATGGCGCTTGCCTGTCCTGTGGTGCAATCCCGCCACGTGGGGGTGCGGCCCGGTCGTCACCGCGTAAGACGCCCGCGCCCTTCGGAGAGTTCCGGCACGGCCCCAACTGGCCCCGCACCTATCCGAGTACGTACCCCCATGGTGGAGATGACGCGCTGTTGATCGCCGTCAGTCGACCGCAAATTGACCTTCCAGGGGCTATTTTTCGGCCAACCTGTTCGCCACACTGACACCATAATCCTCACCAGGGCAATGCTGGACACGCAACAACGGGGCGTGTACATGTGGATCCCATTGATAGCGGAGCAGCATGACATGGGGGTTTGCGATGCTATTGAGTGTGAACGACTGGCGGGCACATCGGACAAATGCCTGCACAAAACCGCCGCGAACCTCCCCGGACGACGCTTCCACCTCGGATGACGCCCGGGCCGACGTAAGCCGCCGGCCATGACGACCCCCCACGTCCCGAAAGTGGCCGGAATCGAACCCACTCTTCCGGCCCCGGCGCACACTGCGGCCCCTGCCGCCCCGGAAACCCGCCCGTTCGCTCAACTCGCGGCCGCCCATGAGCGGCTGGCCGCCCGCCTCTCCGACCTCACCGCTCTCCACGACCTCACCGGCCGGCTGGCCCGTACGGACACCCTCGAGGCAGCGCTCCACGAACTGCTGCGGGCCGGCGCCGCGCTCGTCGGCGCCCGCCGCGGCCTGGTCACCCTCGAACCGCCCGACGGCCTCGGCCCCGAGACCACCGTCGGCCTCGGCCTCGGCCCCGCGGACATCGGCCACCTGGAGACGGTCCCGCGGCGCGCGATGCCGCTGGGGCGGCTCCTGGACGGGCTGGGGGCGGCGTCCGACGCGGACGTGGGGGCGGAAGCGGGAGCCGGCGCGGAGGGAAGTACGGCCGTCACCCCGGACGCGGGCGTCGTGGAGCAACCGCTGCCCGGTGGGAGCACCCCACCGCTGCCCCGTCCGAGTACCGGTGTCCCCACCGAGCTCGCGCAGCCCGATCTCGCCGGCGACCCCGGGCTCGACCCCCGGTTGCGCGAGGTCGCCGCGCGTCTCGGGTACGCGGCGAGCTACGCGGTACCGCTGATCACCGACCCGTCGGCCGACGGCCCCGAGGGGACCGAGCGAGCCGGCCGTCCCCTCGGGGCCGTGGTCTGGCTCTACGACGAGCCCGCCGAGCCCGGTGAACGCGGGCGCCGCCTCCTCGCCCTGTACCGCGCCTACGCCACCCGGCACGTCTCCCGCCTGATCGAACTGCACCGCAGACGCCACGCCGAGCAGACCCTGCGCACCGAGATGCTGCCCGCCCGGCTGCCGCGGGCGCCCGGCGTCCGGCTCGCCGTACGGCACGCCGCCGGGCCGTACGGCGGCGGCGACTGGTACGACGCACTGCCGCTCCCGGACGGCGCGCTGAGCCTGTCCGTCGGCTCCGTCACCGGCTCCGGGCCGAGCGCGGTCGCCGCGATGGGGCGGCTGCGCGCCTCGCTCCGCGCATACGCGGTCATGGAGGGCGAGGACCCGGTCGCGGTCCTCTCCGACCTCGAACTGCTGCTGCGGCTGACCGAGCCGGCGCGCAGCGCGACCGCGCTGTTCGCGTTCGCCGAGCCGCCGGTGGCCGATCCGCTCGGCGGGCCGCCGGCCCACAAGATCGTGCTGGCCGGCGCGGGCCACTGCCCGCCGCTGATCATCGGCGAGCACCGCACGGAGTTCGTGGAGACCTCGCTGTCCGCGCCGCTGGGCATGCTCGCGTGCTGGGAGGCGCCGAGCGTGGAGCTCGAACCGCTCCCCGGAGAAACCCTTCTTCTGTACAGCGACGGGCTGCTGCACCGCACCGGGGAGCCGGTGGACCGCGCCTTCTCCCGGCTGCACGCCGCGGCGGCCGGTCTGCCGAAGTCCGTACGCCAGGACCCGGAGGCCCTCGTCGACCACGTCGTACGGGCGATGCTGCCGCAGGGACTCACCGACCCGGGCTCGCCCGAGGACGTGGTCCTGCTGGCGGTGCACTTCGAGGGGTGAGGGCGCCCGTACGGCGTACGAGGGCCCTGCGGCCGGGCCCCATGGCTCGCCGTAGGACCCTGCGGCAGCGCCCTACGGCTCACCTTTCAAGGCCGTAAGACCTGAGAAGTCACAGCTTCCCGCCTCTGGCCCGCTTTCCGTCCGCACATACGATGGAGAACGGTTCAGTCTTAACGAGGAGGCATAGTGACCGACGAGCTCAGCCCGCAGCCCCCGGAGACCCCGGAGGGCGACGAGCAGCCGATCAAGCAGCGCAAGAACGGCCTTTACCCGGGCGTTTCCGATGAGCTCGCCGACAACATGAAGTCCGGCTGGGCCGACACGGAGCTGCGCGACCTGCAGCCCATCGAGCAGGCCGCGAACGCCGCCGAGCGGCGCGCCGCGCTCTCCCGCCGGTTCCCCGGCGAGCGCCTGGTGATCCCCGCGGGCAACCTCAAGACGCGCTCGAACGACACCGAGTACGACTTCCGCGCCGCGACCGAGTACGTCTACCTCACCGGTGACCAGACGGACGACAGCGTCCTCGTCCTGGAGCCGCGCGCGGACGGGGCGGACGGGCACGACGCGACGCTGTACCGCCTCCCCCGCTCCAACCGCGAGAACGGCGAGTTCTGGCTGAACGGCATGGGCGAGCTGTGGGTCGGCCGCCGCCACAGCCTCACCGAGGCCGAACTGCTGTACGGCATGCCCTGCAAGGACGTGCGCGAGCTCGCCGATGCCCTGAAGGAGGCGACCGGCCCGGTCCGCGTCGTACGCGGCCACGACGCCGGCATCGAGGCGGCGCTGACCGACAAGGTCACCGCCGAGCGCGACGAAGAGCTGCGCGTGTACCTCTCCGAGGCGCGCGTGATCAAGGACGACTTCGAGATCGGTGAGCTGCAGAAGGCCGTCGACTCGACCGTCCGCGGCTTCGAGGACGTCGTGAAGGTCCTGGACAAGGCCGAGGCGACCAGCGAGCGCTACATCGAGGGAACGTTCTTCCTCCGTGCCCGCGTCGAGGGCAACGACGTCGGCTACGGCTCGATCTGCGCCGCGGGGCCGCACGCCTGCACCCTGCACTGGGTCCGCAACAACGGCGAGGTCCGCTCCGGCGACCTGCTGCTCCTGGACGCCGGCGTGGAGACGAACAGCCTCTACACGGCCGACGTCACCCGCACGCTGCCGATCAACGGCCGCTACTCCGACCTCCAGCGCAAGATCTACGACGCGGTGTACGCGGCGCAGGAGGCCGGCATCGCGGCCGTGAAGCCGGGTGCGGGCTTCCGTGACTTCCACGACGCCGCGCAGCGGGTGCTCACCGAGCACCTGGTGGAGTGGGGCCTGGTCGAGGGCCCGGTCGAGCGCGTACTGGAGCTGGGCCTGCAGCGCCGCTGGACCCTGCACGGCACGGGTCACATGCTCGGCCTGGACGTCCACGACTGCGCCGCCGCCCGCACCGAGTCGTACGTCAACGGCATCCTCGAGCCCGGCATGGTCCTGACCGTCGAGCCCGGGCTGTACTTCCAGGCCGACGACCTGACCGTGCCGGAGGAGTACCGCGGCATCGGCGTCCGTATCGAGGACGACATCCTCGTGACCGAGGACGGCAACCGAAACCTTTCGGCGGCGCTTCCGCGCCGGTCGGACGAGGTCGAGGCGTGGATGGCGCGCGTTAAGGGCTGACCTGCGCCGGTGGCCGGCGGTCTGCCGGCCGGCGCACTCACGGGTGGGCGTTCTCCTGAACGCCCACCCGTTGCGCTTTCCCGGGTTGGGCTTCGCCGGTGTGGGCTTCCCCGGTTTGCGCTTCGGCGGGTTGGGGTAAGGCTTCGCTCGTTTGGGCATCGGCGGTACGGACGTACGCGCCCGCCTTGGCCGCCGCGTACGTCGCGAAGGTGGCCTGCTCCACGAGTTCCAGGTCCACCGGCCGGCGCACGATCAGCATCCGGTAGTAGAAGGGCGCGCCGAGGGCGCCGACGACCGCCTCCGCGTCCGTACCGGGCGGCAGCTCGCCGCGGTCCACCGCGCGCCGCACCATGACGCCCGCCACGCCCAGGCGGTCGTCGAAGAACTCCCGCAGCACTTCCTCGGCGCACGGGTCGCGGGCCGCGGCGGAGACCACCGCTTCGATCATGGCCCGGTTGCGCGCGTCCTCGTAGAACGCGCCGATACCGCGGGCCAGCGTGCGCAGGTCGCCGCAGAGGGTGCCGGTGTCGGGCACCGGGATGCTGCCGGAGCGCTCGGTCAGCAGCGCGCAGACCAGGCCCTCCACGGTGCGCCAGCGGCGGTAGATCGTCGCCTGGTGCACGCCCGACCGCTGTGCGACGCCCTCCATCGACAGCGCGGCGAACCCCTTGTCCCCCAGCTCGTCGAAGACGGCGGCGAGCACGGCGGCACGGGTACGTGCGGTACGGCCCCCGGGGCGGGCCTGGCCCGGGGGGTGCTGCGCTGTGCTCATGAAGGCACTCCGGATTGCCAGCGATCGATCACAACAAGTATTGTCCAGACCGCTAACGCGAGTCACTTCGCGTTAGCAGCGTGCGCCCTGAGGCGCGCCCACCGGGGGACGCCGAGCACGGGGGACTCGGCATGGGGGCGCGCCTGGGGCGCGGTTTACGCGCCGCGAAAGCGGGCGAGTCGTTCCTGCGCCGTCACCGTCCACGGGTGCTCCGGACCAAGTACGCGCATCCGCCCTTCGACGACGGCTTCCGCCTGTCCCAGCGCCTCAGCGTGCTTGCCCAGCGCTTCCAGCACCTGGCTCAGCAAGGCACCGGCGTTCAGGGTGATCGGGTAGTCGACCCCGAATTTCGTTTCGAACAATCGCAACGCCTCCCGAGCAGCGGGGAGCGCCTCACTCGTCCGCTGGAGGGAAAACAGCGCGAAGGCATGATCGAGGGCGCCCCCCACACTGATCGGATGCTCCGGTCCCAGCTCCCGTTGGCAGTCCGCCATGAACTCCGCCCCAGCCTCCGGCTCGGGGTGCACGGACAAGAGATGCGAGCGCGCTATCAGCGTCAGTGGGTGAACGGGTCCCAGCGTGGTGGTCCGGCCTGCGACAGCTCGCCGTGCAAGTGCCACGGCTTCCTCTCTCCGGCCGAGTACGTTCACGGGGCGAGCCAGACCGAGGCTGCACGTCAGCGTGTCCGGCGCGGCGGGTCCCTGGACCCGCTCACAGTCCGCCAGCACCTGGCGATGAACGGCTTCTGACTCCTCGAACCTGCCGAGCCTGCAGAGGGACCGCCCCACCCGCTCGCGGAGCCGCAGAATCGACGGATGGTCCGCGCCCAATTGCTGCGTACCCAGTTCCACAGCTTTCTCCGCCACGGTCAGCGCCGGGGCATAGTCACCGGCCCGGTGCAGGGCCACGACCAGTCGCAGCAACGATTCCGCAATGGAGTCCACCGTCGGCCGGCCAACGTCCGGCCCCTCCACCACCCGTCGCAGCAGCGCCACCGCGTGCGGTGCCAGCAGACTGGTCCGGGGGTCCGGCCTTCCCCGCTCCGGGACCTCCGGGAGTACCGACAGCAGCTGCCCGGCCGCCGTCGCCGCCAGCGAATCGCGCTGGTCGGCCGACGTCCCGCGCCACACGCTGTCCAGCAGCACCCCGTGCGTCCGCAGGCACCGGACGGTGCCGGGGACGACCTCCGTCAGGGACTGGTCGAGGAGGCCGCGCAGGGCCACCTCCACTCGCCGCCTCGGGAGTGCGTCGCCCATCTCGACGCCCGAGAGGAGCGAGAGGGGGAGCGGGTCGCCCGCCCAGCAGGCGAGGAGGCGGAGGAGGGTGACGGACTCGGGGAGGCCCTGGGCGACCAGCGCGTTCAGGGAGAACTGCCACGTGCTGCTCACCAGGTGGCGGGAGTCCGCGCCCGCGGAGACCGCACCCTGGTCGAGGAGGTCGATCGGGTCGGCGCCGTGGCCGCCGTCCAGGTTGCGGCCGTACTCGGCCATCGTCCAGGGGTCGATGACCTGGTGGGCGAGGAAGCCGCCGGCGAGGGTGAGGGCCAGTGGGAGGCGGCCCAGGCGTTCCGCCACCGCCTCGGCCTCCTCGACCGTGCCGGCCGCCGGGGCGAGATCGCAGAGCACGCGCGCCGCGTCCGCCTTCGGGAGCACGCCCACCTGGAGCAGTTCCGCGCCCGGCCACCAGTGGCGGGCGGCCTGGCGGGTGGTGACCAGGACCGTCCCCCTCGGGCTCGTCCGTAGCCAGCCGCCGTCCCTCAACACCGCGGGGTCGTCCGCGTTGTCCAGGACGAGGAGCCAGGGGCGGTCGGAGCGGTCCAGGTGGTCCCAGACCAGGTCGGCGGCGGCGCGCAGGCCGCTGCGGGCGGCGGTCAGTTCGCCGTCGCCCGCGCCTCGGTCGGCGGCGACCGCGAGCATGCCCGTACGGAGGGACGCCGTGTCCGAGGCGTTGACCCACAGGCCGATGCGGCCCGCCTCGGAGGTGGCGTACTGGAAGAGGGCGTAGGCGACCGCCGTTTTGCCGCAGCCGCCGAGGCCGTGGAGTACGTACACCTGGCCGCCGGCATCGGGGGCGACGGATGCCCGGAGGCGGGCCATCAGGGTCGTGCGGTCGCGCAGCACCGCCGGGGCTCGGCCCACCGAAGGCCAGCGGACGGAGTCCAGGCCGGACCACACACCGCCACCGCCCGGGCCGCCGGCACCGCCCTCGGAGCCATGGTGATGGTGTTCGATGATGTGCTGGTCACCGGACGCCTGATAGACCCGGCCGCGGCCGTCGGCCCGTGCGTCGTTGCCGCCGTTCACCGTTCCCCCTCCGGCCCCAATGCCCCCGTACGACACGGGGGTTCAGCCTAAGTCGGTGAACCCGCCACGTACAGCGGGGATTTACTCGGCTTCCCGCCTCTCGCGGAAGTCGGCCAGGAAATCTTCGGCCTCGCGGGTCCAAGGGTGGGTCGGGCCGAGTGTCCGGGCGCGGCCTTCGACGACGGCCTCGCCGTGTGCGATCGCCTCGGCCGATTCGCCGAGTGCGTCGAGGACGGAGCTCAGGAGGGAGCGGGTGTTGAGGGTGAGCCAGTAGTCCGAGCCGTAGAGGCGTTCGGCGAGAGCGACGGCGCTGCGGGCGGCGGGGAGGGCCTGATCAGGGCGGCCGGCGTAGAAGAGGCCGCGCGCGCAGGACGCCTCGCAGGTCGCGGTGATGGCGTGGTCGGGGCCGAGGGCCCGGTGGCAGTCCGCGACGAGGGACGCGGCGTTGTCTGCCTCCGCTTCGAGCTCCGGGCCGTTCGGTACGTCCAGGAGGAATGCCCGGGCCAGGAAGGTCAGGGGGTGGTCGGGGCCCAGTACAGCGGTCCGGCCGGCCACCGCGCGGCGGACGAACGTCATGGCCTCGGGAACCCGGTCGAGGGGCTGGAGTGGGTAAGCCAGTGCCATGCAACTGGTGAGGGTGTCCGGCGCGGCCGGGCCGAGGACGCGCTCACGGTCGGCGAGCACCTCTTGGTGCAGCGCCTCCGACTCCGCGTAGCGGCCGAGGCGGAAGAGTGCCCGGCCCATGCGCTCCCGGAGCCGCAGGACGGTGGGATCGTCCGCACCGAGCCGGCGGCTCGCCCGCTCCACCGCCTCCTGAACCACCGTCAGTGCGGGCGCGTAGTCACCCGCCCGGTGCAGCGCCGTCACCAGCCGCAGCAGCGATTCGGCGACCGCCTCGACGGTCGGCCCGCTCACCTCCGGCCCTGCCGCGATCCGGCGCAGGAGCGCGACCGCGTGCGGTACGAGGAGAGTGGTGCGGGGGTCCGGCGCGCCGCGCTGGGGTACTTCCGGCAGGGCCTTCAGAAGCTGACCGGCGGCCGTGGCGGCGAGGGCCTCGCGCTGTTCGGGCGGGATGGTGCGGGCGACGCTGTCCAGGAGCACGCCGTGGGTGCGGACGCAGCGCACCCCGCCCCCGACCAGTTCGGTCAGGGACTGGTCCAGGAGGCCGCGGAGGGACACCTCGACGCGGTGGGGCGGGAGGTCGGCGGATATGCCGACGCCGGAGAGGAGGGAGAGGGGGAGCGGGTCGTTCGACCAGCAGGAGAGCAGGCGGAGCAGGGTGACGGCCTCCGGCAGGCCCTGGCGTTCGAGGGCCGTGAGGGAGAACTGCCAGGTGCTGCTGATCAGATGGCGGGAGTCACTGTCGCCGGTGGCCAGAGCTCCCTGGTCCAGGAGGTCGATCGGGTCGGTGCCTTCGTCACCGTCGAGGTTGGCGCCGTACTGCGCCATCGTCCAGGGATCGATGACCTGGTGGGCGAGGAAGCCGCCCGCCAGGGTCAGGGCCAGGGGCAGTCGGCCGAGGCGGTCGGCCACCTCGGCGGCCTCCTCCTCCGTACCGGCCTCGGGGGCCAGGTCGCAGAGGACGCGGGCGGCGTCCTCGCGGGGGAGTACGCCCAACTGCAACAGCTCCGCGCCGGGCCACCAGTGGCGGGCCGCCTGGCGGGTGGTGACCAGGACCGTGCCCCGCGGACTCGTCCGCAGCCAGCCGCCGTCCCTCAACACCGCCGGGTCGTCCGCGTTGTCCAGGACGAGGAGCCAGGGACGGTCGGAGCGGTCCAGGTGGTCCCAGACCAGGTCGGCTGCGGCGCGCAGGCCACTGCGGGCGGCGGTCAGTTCGCCTTCGTTCGCGCCTCGGTCGGCGGCGACCGCGAGCATGCCTGTACGGAGGGAGGCGGTGTCCGAGGCGTTGACCCACAGGCCGATGCGGCCCGCTGGGCCCGTCGCGTACTGGAAGAGGGTGTACGCGACGGCCGTCTTGCCGCAGCCGCCGAGGCCGTGGAGTACGTACACCTGGCTGCCCGGGGCGTCGGGACCGACCGAGGCCCGCAGGCGCTCCATCAGTTCGGTGCGGTCGCGCAGGACGGATGGTGCGCGGCCCACGGAGGGCCAGCGGACGGAGTCCAGGCCGGACCATGCGCCTCCGGCGCTGTCCTGGCCGCCACCACCGCCACCACCGCCGTAGTAGTGGTTCTCGATGATGTGCTGATCTCCGGATGCCTGGTAGATGCGGCTGTGGCCCTCGGCCCGCGCGTCGTTGCCGCCGTTCGCTGGTCCTGCGCCGCCGTTCACTGCTCCCCCTCCGGCTCTCCCGCCCGCTGTGGCAAGGGAGTTCGGATCAGACTAGATCACGGCGGGCGGGGCCGTCAGGACATGTTCAGCAGGGCGCCCTCGCGCCACTTGAGGATCTTGTCGAAGCTGACCACCGCGCCCCGGCGGCCGGTCCGGTTGCGGTAGCGGACCTGGTCGGTGAGGGCCTCGATCAAGAAGAGCCCCCGTCCGTGCTCGGCCTGGGCGGGGGCGGGGGCGTGTCGGCGGTGCACCGTGGGTTCCGTCCGCGGCGAACGGTCGTGGGGCCCGGGGCCCGAGGCCCGGTCCTGGAATCCCGGACCGGAGTCCGTGACCTCGATGCGGCACGTGTCGCCGTCGATGAAGGCCGTGACGCGGTACTCCTCGGCGGCGCCGTCACCGTGCTCGACGGCGTTCGCGCAGGCTTCGGAGAGGGCGAGCGAGAGGTCGTAACAGACGTCCGGGTCGACGCCCGCGGTCTCCATCGTCCCCAGCAGCAGCCGGCGCGCGAGCGGCACGCTCGCTGCCTCCCGCCGAAGATGGAGGGACCACCAGATGCTCATCGCTCCAGCCTCCTGGCCGCGGCTCGACATATCGATACGTATTGCCGCACACCATGGTCGGTAAGCGTGGGTTTGACGTGACTCCGCCCATTCGGCGGACGCGGCCATTGAGCGTACCGGTGTAAAAGGCCCGTGGGCGCGCCCCTGCGCGCGCCCCTGCAATTGCGGTAGCCGGACTCCGGCCGATCTCCGGCGGGTTCGCCGGGCACACGGAGCGCTGCCGTGCCGACCGCCCTGGTCACGGGGCATGTGCGCCCCGCATCGGATGACCGTTTGAAACCGCTTACTGTCCGTCTAAGACCGTTTGCATCTTTCTACTGATTGTCGACGTTCGGGCGGTCGGGAACACCCGCGCGAAAGCGTGCGCGGCACGGCCGTCTGGATGCCCGTAGCCGGCGCCGGTCCGTCCGTTCGGCGGGCGCCGGAATGTCCGGAAGCGGCTACGGCCTCTGGACGGCCGCGCGCGTTCGCTCTTCTTCTCCCTATACCCCGCCGGGTACCGGATACCCGGGCGGGTACTCAACGCCCTACCCCGGCCGGTGTCCGGGAGCGCCCGCCCTGCCGTATGCGTCCGGTACGCGCAGTGGGATGATGGCGCCCGCCATGCATTCTCCCGAGGGGCGCGCCGCGGCCGATCTGCGGTTGCTCAGGGCCGCGGTGTTCACCGCGGCCTGCGTTGCGCTGGCCGCCGCGGGACACATGATCGGTTCCTGCGCCACCGTCCCGCTGTGGACGCTGGGCGCGGGCTGCGTCGGCGTACTGGCCGTCGCCGTCCCCCTCGCCGGCCGCGAACGCACGCTGCCGGGCATCGCCGTCGCCCTCGCCTTCGGGCAGCTCGCGCTGCACGCGCTCTTCATGGTCGGGCAGCGCGGCATGGCGGTACAGCTTCCTGCCGATGGGGCGCAGGGCCTGAGCGACCGCGCCGCGATCGGGCTCGCCCGCCAGATGACCTGCGGGTTCGGCACCGGGCGGCTGGACGCCGCAGAGGCACGGGAGATCCTCGCCGGGGCCGGGATCGGCCCCGGGGCGGCCACCCACGCGGCGCACGACGCGGCCGGGAACGGCATGGCCATGCATGAGATGGCCGGGCATGGCACGGCCGGGCATGACATGGCCGGGCATGGCACGGCCGGGCATGACATGGCCGGGCATGGCACGGCCGGGCATGGCACGGCCGGGCATGACATGGCGGTGCACGGTACGACGAGTACCGGCTCCGGACTCTCCGCCGTCGTGCACCACTTCGACTTCGGTTCCCTCGTCGGGCTGCTGCCCTCGCTGCCCATGCTGCTCGGGCACCTGCTCGCGGCGCTGGCCGCCGGCTGGCTGCTGCGCCGCGGCGAGGCCGCGCTGTGGCGGCTCGTACGGCTGTCCGCGCCTGCCGCGCGGGAGGCCGCGACGGCCGTAACGGCCGCGTTGCTCGGCGCACTGCGTACCGCGCTGCGCCTCGTGTGCGCGCTGTGCGCCGGGCTCCTGGGCGCCGCGGACACTACTCCGCGCGCCTCCGTTTCGTACGGGCATGACAAAGCCCGGCCCGAAGAGCTCGTGCTCCAGCACAGTGTCGTCAGGCGGGGGCCGCCCCGCTTCGCCCTCGCGGCCTGACGTCACGCGCAGCACCAGTACACCCGCAGGACCGGGGCCCGGACGCGTTCCGGGCGGGCTGCCGTCGGCGTGCCGTCGCCGCATGCGCGCATTCAGCCACAGCCCTTGTCCCTCCTGTCTGAGGAGTGTCCTCACCATGTCCCACAACACCGCCGTCAGCGGCCCCTCGCGGCGCCGTACCGTCCTGCGCCGCCTTCCCGTCGTCGGCGGCGCCGCCGCGGGCACCGTCCTGCTGCTCGCGGGCCCCGCGTTCGCGCACGTCACCATCCAGCCGGGCCAGGCCGCCAAGGGCGACTACGCGACCGTGAACTTCAAGGTCCCCAACGAGCAGGACAACGCCTCGACCGTGAAGCTGGAGGTCGACCTGCCCGCCGACCACCCGCTGGCGTCCGCGATGCCGCAGCCGGTGCCCGGCTGGGACGTGAAGGTCACCAAGACCAAGCTCGACAAGCCGGTCGAAGCGCACGGCGAGAAGCTCACGGAAGCCGTCACCAAGATCACCTGGACCGGCGGCAAGATCGAGCCCGGCCAGTTCCAGCAGTTCCCGGTCTCCCTCGGCGCCCTCCCCGAGGACGCCGACCAGCTCGTCTTCAAGGCGCTGCAGACGTACGACAACAAGGAGGTCGTGCGCTGGATCGAGCCCGCGAAGGAGGGCGCGCCGGAGCCCGACAACCCCGCGCCGGTACTGAAGCTCGTCGACGCGGGCGCCGCTGAGCAGGGCGGCGGTACGGACCCGGCAAGTGCCGAGGACGCCAAGGGCGGCGCGGACGCCGGGAAGAGCAGCACGACCACCGCCGCCGACGGCACCGACAACACCGCCCGCGTACTGGGCGTGGTCGGCATCGTGGTCGGCGTCATCGGTGTCGGCTTCGGCCTCTTCGCGGGGCGGCGCCGCACCACCTGAACCGGTCGTACTCGGACCAGCCGGCCGGTTCCTTCCTGCCTGCACGGCGCGCCCGCCCCGGCCACCCCGCGGCCCCCAGCGGGCCCCGGGACGCCGGGGCGGTGCGCCCGGCCGGCACCCACAACGGATATCGGCCTCCACAACGGATCTACGGGATACCACTGAGCAATGCGCAGAACACCCAAGCTCGCCGCCGCCGCCCTCGTGGCGGCCGCGGCCCTCACCCTCTCGGCCTGCGGCAGCGACAGCGGCGGTGACGGCGGCGGCCCCGCCGCCAGCGTCTCCGGCGCCCAGTCGAAGCCGGTCGTCACGCTCGACGACGCGATGGAGAAGCCGGACCTCGTCCTCACGGACAGCGACGGCAAGAAGTACGACCTGATCAAGGAGACCAAGGGGCGGCCGACGCTGATCTACTTCGGCTACACCCACTGCCCCGACGCCTGCCCGGCCGTCATGGGCAACATCGACGTGGCGCGCAAGCAGCTCCCCAAGGCGGAGCAGAAGAAGCTGCGGATCGTCTTCGTCACGACCGACCCGAAGCGGGACACCCCGGAGCGGCTGAAGTCCTGGCTGAACGGTTTCGGCGCCGACATCGTCGGCCTGACCGGCGACTTCGCCACCATCCAGGGCGCCGCCTCGGCCGTGAACGTCGGCGTCTCCAAGCCGGTCAAGAAGAAGAACGGCGACATCCTCGTCGACCACGGGCTGCAGGTGCTGATGGCCTCCCCGAAGGACGACAGGATCCACTGGCTCGGCATGAAGGACGCGGGGCCCGAGGACTACGCCCGCGCACTTCCCAAGATCATCAAGGGGCAGAACCCGTGAACCGCCGTACCGCATTCGCCGCCGCGCTCGCCGCCACCGCCGGACTCGCCCTCGCCGGATGCGGCGGGGACAGCGCGCCCGAGCTGAAGGTCTCCGGCGCGTACATGCCGCAGCCCGTCATGAAGGACATGGCCGGCGGCTTCCTCGTCATCAAGAACAACGGTGACACCGCCGACAAGCTGACCTCGGTCACCAGCGACCTCTCCGACGACGTCACCATGCACCGGACCTCCGGCGCCAAGATGGAGCAGGTCGACTCGCTGGCCATCCCCGCGCACGGCGAGCTGAAGCTCTCCCGCGGCGGCAACCACCTGATGTTCATGGCACTGAAGAAGAAGCCCGAGAACGGCGACAAGGTCTCCGTCGAGCTGCACTTCGGCAAGGCGAAGCCGATCAAGGCCGTACTGCCCGTCAAGGCCACCAACTACGACCCGCAGCACGCCGGGCACCAGTAGGGGGATCACCGCCATGCCGCTCACCGTTCCCCGCGCCGTGCCGTACCGGGGCCGCCGCGCCGCGCCCCCGGCCCGGACCGCAGCGCTGCGCCTGCTGGTCCTCGCCGCCGCGCTGCTCGGCGTCCTGCTGGGCGGCGCCGCGCCGGCGTCCGCGCACGCCGCGCTGACGGGCAGCTCACCGGCGCAGGGAGCGGTGGTGCAGAAGGCACCCGCGCAGGTCACGCTCTCCTTCTCCGAAGGCGTCGCGATGGGCGACGACTCCATCCGCGTACTGGACCCCAAGGGCAAGCGCGTCGACCGCGGCAAGCTGCTCGACCTGTGCAGCGGCAGCACCGTCAAGTACGGCACGGGGCTGCCGCCCGGCCTCCCCGACGGCACCTACACCGTCGCCTGGCAGGCCGTCTCCGCCGACAGCCACCCGGTCTCCGGAGCGTTCACCTTCTCCGTCGGCGCACCCTCGAAGTCCGCCGCCGTGGTGCCCCAGCAGGAAGCCGGCGGCGGGCTGGTCGGCGCGCTGTACGGCATCGTGCGGTACCTCGCCTACGCGGCGTTCGCGCTGCTCGTGGGCGGTGCGTGCTTCGTACTGGCCTGCCGGCCTTCGGCGGCGCGCAGCCGTCCGGTGCAGCGGCTCGTCGTCCTGAGCTGGGCGACGCTCACCGCCGCCACGATCGTGCTGCTCCTGCTGCGCGCCCCGTACACCGGGTCCGGCGATCTCGCCGATGCGTTCGACCTCGGCGGCCTCAAGGCGGTACTGGGGACCAAGCCCGGCGCGGCGTTGGTCTCGCGGCTGCTGCTGCTCGCCGCGGCCGCCCTCTTCATGGCCGTCCTCTTCGGCGCGTACGCCCGGGCCGAAGAGGAGAGCGACGACAAGCGCCGCAAGGACCTGGCCTTCGGGCTGGGCGTCGGCGGGACGGTCGTCGCGGCGGGCCTCGCCGCGACCTGGGCGATGGCCGAACACGCCTCCACCGGCCTGCAGACCGCCGTCGCGATGCCCGTCGACGTCGTGCACCTGCTGGCCGTGGCCGGCTGGCTGGGCGGCCTGACCGCCCTGCTGGTCTCCCTCTACCGCGACCCGGCCGCCGTCGACGGGACGGCCGTCCGCCGCTTCTCCCGCCTCGCCTTCGGGGCCGTACTCGTGCTGGTCGCCACCGGCGTCTACCAGTCCTGGCGCCAGGTCGGCACCTGGCGTGCCCTCACCGACACCTCGTACGGGCAGTTGCTGCTGCTCAAGGTCGGCCTGGTCGTCGTGCTCGTCGGGATCGCGGGGGCGTCGCGGCGGTGGACGGGGCGGCTGGGCGGATCGGTTGCGGGCGCTGTTCCGGCCGCTGCCGGCGTTCCGGCCACTGCCGCCGTGCCTGCCCAGGACGGCTCCCAGGAGGACGCGCCCGAACCGGTACCGGTGTCCTCCGCGGCCTCCGAGGAGACGGCCGACGCGGCGCACTCCCCCGAGCGTGCCGCGCAGCTCGCCCGGCAGCGGGCCGCCGTCGCCGACGCGCGGCGCAAGCGCGTCCGGGACGCCGATCCGGTGCGGTACGGGCTGCGCCGCTCCGTCCTCGCCGAGAGCTGCGTCGCCATCGTCCTGCTCGCCGTGACCACCGTCCTGACCACCACGGAACCGGCCCGGACGGAGCAGGCGGTGAAGGACTCGGGCCAGTTCGCCGCGGCCGCCCGGCCGGTGTCCGTGACCATCCCGTTCGACACGCTGGGCCCGAAGGGCAAGGGCACCGCGCGGCTCGACCTCGACCCGGCACGCAGCGGCCGGCCCAGCGATCTGCACCTGCGGATCTCCGGCCCGGACGGCGCCGCGCGGGACGTCCCCGAGGTAAGGGTGTCGTTCACCTCCAAGGCCGAGCACCTCGGCCCGCTCCCCGCCGCACTGAAGCGCACCGGTACCGGACACTGGACGGCGGAGGGCGTCCAGCTTCCGGCGGCGGGCACCTGGCAGCTCTCCCTTGTAGTCCGCACCTCCGACATCGATCAGGTGACCGAGACCAGGAACGTGAAGATCAGCTCATGACCGAGAACAGCACGAAGGAAGCCAGCGACGTCGGGGCCGGGGAGGGCGCCGAGGCCGGGACGGGCGTCACGCTCTCGCGCCGTCGGCTCCTCGGCACCGTCGGGGCGGCCGGTGCGGCCGGGCTCGTCGTCGGCGGCGCGGGCGGCGCGTTCGGCGTCTCCGCGGCGCAGGACGACGCGCCCGCGCTCAGTACGCTCGGCACCACCGAGGTCGCCTTCCGCGCCGACCGCCGTACGCCGCAGGCCGGCATCACCACCCCGATGCAGGCCCACGGCCACCTCGTCGCCTTCGACCTTGCGCCCGGCGCCGGGCGCAAGACGGCGGCCGCCCTGATGCGCCGCTGGTCGGCGCTGGCCGAGAAGCTGATGGCCGGGGAGGTGCCCGCCGACGACACCGGCGTGGCGCTGGACGCGGGTCCCGCCTCCCTCAGCGTCACCTTCGGCTTCGGTCACAGCTTCTTCGGCCGTACCGGGCTGACCGCACGCCGCCCGCTGCAGCTCGACCCGCTGCCGCACTTCTCGGCCGACGCGATCGACCCCAAGCGCAGCAACGGTGACCTGTGGGTCCAGATCGGCGCCAATGACGCGCTGGTCGCCTTCCACGCGCTGCGTGCGCTCCAGAAGGAGGCCGGCGACACCGCGCGGCTGCGCTGGCAGATGAACGGGTTCAACCGCAGCCCCGGCGCCACGGCGCATCAGATGACCACGCGCAACCTCATGGGCCAGGTCGACGGCACGAACAACCCCAAGCCCTCGGACAAGGACTTCGAGGAGCGGATCTTCGTCGGGCGCGACACGGACCAGCAGTGGATGCGCGGCGGCTCGTACGTGGTCGTGCGCCGCATCCGGATGCTGCTGGACGACTGGGAGAAGAAGTCCCGGGCCGAGCAGGAGAAGGTCATCGGCCGCCGCAAGTCCGACGGCGCGCCGCTGACCGGCGGCGACGAGCACACCCCGATGGATCTCACCAAGAACGGGCCCGACGGCTTCCCCGTCATCCCGGCCGACGCGCACGCCCGTATCGCCGCGCCCGAGTCCAATCAGGGTGCCGCGCTGCTGCGCCGCCCGTTCTCGTACCACGACGGCTTCCGCGACGACGGCGCCCCGGACGCCGGGCTGCTCTTCATCTGCTGGCAGGCCGACCCGCTGCGCGCCTTCACCCAGATCCAGCGCAAGCTGGACAGGGGGGACGCGCTCTCGCCATTCCTCCGCCACGAGGCGAGCGGGCTGTACGCGGTACCGGCGCTGGAGCCGTCGGGGTACGCGGGACAGGCACTGCTGGAGGGGTGAGCGGGGGCAGGGCGCGGTAGCCGACCACCGGCGGCGGTCGGCGGGCGGCGGTCGACTGATGACCGCGGGTGACCGGCGGCGGTCGACGGTCGACGGCGGGTGACCGGCGGTCGGCGGATGATCGTCGGTGGCGGCGGGCGGCCCCTCGGCGGGCGAGTACGGTAAAGGTTCCCCAGCGCCCGGGACAGCAGCGAAGCCCGGAGAAGGAGTGACCGGATGTCGGCCAGCCGCTATACGTACCTCGGACCCGCGGGCACCTTCACCGAGGCCGCCCTGCGCACACTGCCCGAGGCGGCGACCCGCGAGCTGGTGCCGATGGTGTCCGTGCCCGCCGCGCTGGACGCCGTCCGCGCGGGCGAGGCGGCCGGCGCGCTGGTGCCGATCGAGAACTCCGTCGAGGGCGGCATCACCACCACCCTCGACGAACTGGCCGCCGGCGGGCACCTGATGATCTACCGCGAGGTGCTGCTGCCGATCGCCTTCGCGCTGCTGGCCCGGCCCGGTACGACGCTCTCGGACGTGAAGACCGTGACCGGGCACCCCGCGGCCCAGGCCCAGGTGCGCAAGTGGCTCGGCGCGCACCTGCCGGAGTCGGTGTGGGAGTCGGCGGCGTCCAACGCGGACGGCGCGCGGCTGGTGCAGGAGGGCCGGTACGACGCGGCGTTCGCCGGCGAGTTCGCGGCCGCCACGTACGGCCTCGAGCCGCTGGTCACGGACATCCACGACGCGCAGAACGCGGCGACCCGGTTCGTCCTGGTGGGCAAGCCCGCGCGGCCGGCGGCCCGGACGGGCGCCGACAAGACCTCGGTCGTGCTGTGGCTGCGCGAGAACCACCCCGGTGCGCTGCTGGAGCTGCTGCAGGAGTTCGCCAGCCGCGGGGTCAGCATGATGCGCATCGAGTCCCGGCCGACCGGCGAGGGCATCGGCCAGTACTGCTTCTCCGTGGACTGCGAGGGGCACATCACCGACCGGCGGGTGGGCGAGGTGCTGATGGGGCTGAAGCGGATCTGCCAGGACGTGCGCTTCCTCGGCTCGTACCCGCGTGCGGACGAGGTCACCGCCGAGGTCCGGCCGGAGACCGCCGACGACGCCTTCATGGAGTCGGCGGACTGGCTGAACCGGTGCCTGGACGGGCGGGCCTGACCCGGCTCGTCCGGCCGGCCGGGCGGGCCTGACCACCGGCCCGCCACCGGCCCGTCGGAGTTGCCCACAGGTTTCCCGCAACCCTGTCCACAGAGTTATCCACAGGCACGGTTCTCGACCTGGGGACAAGTCGATTCCGGGGTGTCGCACAGTCGACAAATCGCCCTACCGACCCCACACCCGTCCACAGGCGCTCACAGCCGCCCACCACGGGGCCCGTCAGCATAATTCCCAGGAACAATCCTTTAGGGCGAGGAAATCCCACACGAAAGAGTACCCGAACGGGGTTTCAGCAAGGATTTCTTCGCCCGGGATTCACGAAACGGACCTGCGCTTTCCGACTTCCACAGAGACAACGCACAGCCTGTGGATAACTTTTGGAAGCGAGCCGGAGCTGTGGACAAGTAGCTGTGCACAGCCCGCCAACTCCCCGCTCGGGCAGGCCCGGTCGGTACTCCGCACCGCCTTCCGGAAGCGTTGCGGACACCCTCGGAACGCCCCGGGAACACCACTGCGCCACTCCCCCGACAACAACGAACGGCACTCACGACCGGCACTCAGCGGGAATTCTTTCCCGCAATTCCCCGCCTTCCCAGAACACCACATAAACAACTCTAAACCGGACAAATTGCCCCGCAGCGGAATATCGCGTCGAGCGCCCCGGTCCGGCCCCGGTAGCCTGGTGGGGTGATTGACCTTCGCCTGCTCCGTGAGGACCCCGACCGTGTGCGCGCGTCCCAGCGCGCCCGTGGAGAGGACGTCGCGCTCGTCGACGCGCTCCTCTCCGCCGACGAGCGGCGCAGGACCTCCAGCGTCCGCTTCGACGAGCTGCGTGCCGAGCAGAAGTCGCTCGGCAAGCTCATCCCCAAGGCCACCGGCGACGAGAAGGCCGAGCTGCTGAAGAAGGCCGGCGAGCTCTCCGCCGCCGTCAAGGCCGCCGACGCCGCCCAGGACGAGGCCAAGGAAGAGACCCAGGCGCTGCTCCTGAAGCTGGGCAATCTCGTCCACCCCGACGTCCCCGTCGGCGGCGAGGAGGACTTCACGGTCCTGGAGACGCACGGCACGATCCGCGACTTCGGCGCCGAGGGCTTCGAGCCCAAGGACCACCTGGAGATCGGCGAACTGCTCGGCGCGATCGACGTCGAGCGCGGCGCCAAGGTGTCCGGCTCGCGCTTCTACTACCTGACGGGCATCGGCGCGCTCCTGGAGCTCGCGCTGGTCAACGCCGCGATCGCGCAGGCCACCGAGGCCGGCTTCACGCCGATGCTGACCCCCGCGCTGGTCCGCCCGCGCGCCATGGAGGGAACCGGCTTCCTCGGTCAGGCCGCGGAGAACGTCTACCACCTGGAGAAGGACGACTACTACCTGGTCGGCACCTCCGAGGTCCCGCTCGCCGCGTACCACATGGACGAGATCGTCGACGCGGCCAAGCTGCCGCTGCGGTACGCCGGCTTCTCGCCGTGCTTCCGCCGCGAGGCCGGTACGTACGGCAAGGACACCCGCGGCATCTTCCGCGTGCACCAGTTCGACAAGGTCGAGATGTTCTCGTACGTCGCGCCCGACGACGCAGAGAACGAGCACAAGCGCCTCCTGGACTGGGAGAAGCAGTGGCTGACCGGCCTGGAGCTGCCGTTCCAGGTGATCGACGTCGCCACGGGTGACCTGGGCTCCTCCGCCTCCCGCAAGTTCGACTGCGAGGCGTGGATCCCGACCCAGGGCAAGTACCGCGAGCTGACCTCCGCCTCGAACTGCGACGAGTTCCAGGCCCGCCGCCTGTCCGTCCGGATGCGCGACGGCAAGAAGGTGCAGCCGCTGGCCACGCTGAACGGCACGCTCTGCGCCGTACCGCGCACGATCGTGGCGATCTTCGAGAACCACCAGCTCGCGGACGGCTCGGTGCGCGTCCCCGAGATGCTGCGCCCGTACCTGGGCGGCCGCGAGGTTCTGGAGCCCGTCTCCAAGTGACCCTCTCCCCCGCCCCGGCCTCCTCCTTCCCGTACAAGCTCGTCGCGACGGACCTCGACGGCACGCTGCTGCGTCCCGACGACACCGTCTCGGCGCGCACCCGTGAGGCGCTCGCCGCGGTCACCGCGGCGGGCGCGGCGCACATCGTCGTCACCGGCCGTGCGGTGCCCTGGACCCGGCACATCCTGGCCGACCTGGACTACCAGGGCCTCGCGGTGTGCGGGCAGGGGTCGCAGGTCTACCACGCGGGCGAGAACCGGCTGCTGACCTCCGTGACGCTGGACCGCCAACTGGCCGGGCTGGCGATCGCCAAGATCGAGGCGGAGGTCGGCCCGCTGTACCTGGCGGCGAGCCGGGACGGTCTGAATGGCTCCGTCGTGGTCGCGCCCGGCTACCGGGTCCACGAGGGCCCGCTGCCGAACGTCATGGTCGACAACCCGGCCGACCTGTGGGCGGACCCGATCAACAAGGTCTACATCCAGCACCGCGAGCTCTCGGACGACGCACTCGCCGCGGCCGCCCGCGAGGTGGCCGGCGACCTGGTCGGCGTGACCATGGCAGGCCCCGGGATTGTCGAGCTGCTCCCGCTCGGCCTGAGCAAGGCCACCGGCCTCTCCCTCGCGGCCCGCAGGCTGGGCGCCAAGGCCGCCGACACCATCGCCTTCGGCGACATGCCGAACGACATCCCGATGTTCGCCTGGGCCGCCCACGGCGTAGCCATGGCCAACGCGCACGACGAGCTGAAGGCCGTCGCCGATGAGATCACCACGTCCAACGAGGACGATGGGATCGCGGCGGTACTGGAGCGTTTTCTGGCGGCGTGAGCGTGGCAGCCGCGATAACGCAGCGGCTACCTGTGATTACGTGGCGTTACCGTACGCTTGTCCGGTCGTTGTACACATTGCGCGAAGGCACAGTGAGTACGCGGCGACGAGAGTGCGTGAAATTGAGGCCGGCCGGTCGAGAACCGGCTGATGAGTACGTGGCATCCATGAGCAGCCTTCGCTCCTGAGCCCTGGACACGGGCACACCCCAACCGTTCCGGTTCGAGAGAAGGCATTGTCATGCCGTCGGAAACAGTCCTGCTGGAGTCGCGCACGATGCGCGACAGCGTCGTCGGACGAATAGAAGTCCTGGACAAGGTCAAGGCGTTGGTGATGCTGCCCGATGGGCTGCATGTCACTACGCGGATGGTGGCGGAGTACTTCGAGGTGGGGGAGCGCGTCATCAACCGCCTCGCGCAGCGCCATCGTGAGGAGCTGGTGGAGAGCGGGCTGCGCGTGCTGCACGGCTCTGACCTGCAAGTCTTTGAAAGAGACAGCTTGTCTCTTTCAAAGAAGAGTTATCCACAGGGCCGTGCACACCTCACCGTCTACGGCCGCCGCACGGTCCTGAACATCGCGATGCTGCTGCGGGACAGCGACGTCGCGCGCAGGGTCCGTACGTACCTGCTGGACATCGAGGCGGCATCCCGAGCGCCCCGGCCGGTGGCAGCCACCACCGGCTCGCCCGGCCTCGTCGATCTCGGGCGGGCGCTGCAGGAACTCGGTCCCGTGATCGGCAGGATCTCGACCCGGCTGGACCGCGTTGATCATCGCCTGGATCACATGGACCGGCGTCTCGACGCGACGAACCACATCGTCGCGGCACTCAGCGTGCGTGTGCACAACCTCGGCGAAGAGGTGCACGATCTGCGCGACGACATGCGGGACGTGAAGTCGGAGCTGCGGCGGCGACGCCGCTGACCTGGGAAGTTCTGAAAGCTTCAAGTTGAAGCTTACAGACGGAGCAGTTATCCACAGGGTAGCTGCGCCGGTGCACGGGGTGTCCCCGGACATCTCGTGCACCGTTCGCGGTGGCCATTTGTAGGATGACCGGGCAAGCGTCCCTAGAGGTGCCAGGACACGAGAGGCAAGCCATGACCCTGCAGGCCGCCGGGCGGCAGTCGCTCGTGGATACCGTCGTCGATGCGCTCCGGGCGCAGCTCAGCGCCGGGGAGTGGAAGGTCGGTGACCGGATTCCCACGGAGCATGCGCTCGCCGAGCAGTTGCAGGTGGGGCGGAACACCGTGCGGGAGGCCGTGCGCGTGCTCGTGCACGCCGGAATGCTGCGGTCGCGGCAGGGCGAGGGCACCTTCGTCGTCTCGGCCGCCGACCCGGCCGCCGTCATGCGTGGGGTGCGGCGCTCGGGCGTACGGGACGTCCTCGAAGTACGTATCGCGCTGGAGGCCGAGGCCGCCCGTCTCGCGGCCCTGCGGCACGAGCCGGCGGACCTGGACCGGATGCGGGCCGCGCTGGACGCACAGCGCGCGCTGGAGGACGCCGAGGGCCGGCCCCTGGCCGACAGCCTGGAGCGGTACGCCGACCACGACGTCGCCTTCCACCGGGCCGTCGTCACCGCCGCGCACAACGCCGCGCTGAGCGCCACGTACGAATGGTTCAGCAGTTCCGTGCGCGAGGCGCTCGTATCGGGGCTCGGCGACCGGGACATGCCGCAGATCCTGCACGGCGATCACCGCGCCGTCCTGGAGGCGATCGCCTCGGGCGACCCGGACGCCGCGGAGGCGGCCGCCCGCACGCTGCTGGACCGGCCGAAACGTGCGGTGGAGGCTCTGCTCGCCGACGGCTGAGGACAGTGCGCGGGGGCTGTGGATAACTCACTTTTGAAAGAGACACGTTGTCTCTTTCAAAGCCTCGCAGGTCAGAGCCGTGCGACAGCCCCGGGCCGCCAACCTCCCCCACCCCACCGACAGGAGACCTCCCGCCCCATGCCCGACTCCAGACCCGAAGCCCCGTCGATCACCATCGATCCGCTGAGCGACGCCGAAGAGGACCTCGCCCCCGCGCCCCCGCTCGCCGCCGCCCGCCGTCGGCTGCGTACGCATCCCGCGCTGCTCCTCCTCGGCATCGTCCTCGCGTCCCTCAACATGCGGGCCGCGCTCGCGGGCGTCTCGCCGCTGCTCGGCGAGATCGGCGAGCACTTCGGGCTGAACCCGACCGCCGGCAGCCTGGTGACCGTGATCCCGCTGGTCTTTATGGGACTCGGCTCCTACGTGGCGCCGAAGCTGGCCGGGCGCTGGGGTACCGAGACCGTCCTGTTCAGCGCGCTGGTACTGCTCTGTGCCGGCATCGTCGTACGCGTCGCGCCGCCCCTCGTGGCGCTGTTCGCGGGCTGTGCGCTGGTCGGTGGGTCCATAGCCCTGCTCAACGTGCTGATGCCCGGCCTGATCAAGCGGGACTTCCCCGATCGGGCCGCGCCCATGACCGCGTTGTACTCGACGGCGATGATCCTCGGCGCAACCGTTTCGGCGGCCACCTCCGTGCCCCTGGAGAACGCGCTCGGGAGCTGGCAGGGTTCGCTGCTCTCCTGGGGGCTGCTCGCCGCGGTGGCCGCGCTCGTGTGGATTCCGCAGGTGGTCCTCGCGCGGCGCGGCGCGCGGCACGGGCAGGCCGCCGCGGCCCCGAAGCACAGCGTCGAGACCGGCCCGAAGCTCGGCCGCTCGCCGCTGGCCTGGCAGGTCACTCTCTTCATGGGCTCGCAGTCGCTGATCGCGTACGTGGCCATCGCCTGGCTGCCCACGGTCTTCACCGACCACGGGATGGACAAGGCGCAGGCCGGACTGGTCTTCGCGTTCAGCACGCTGGTGCAGATGGCCGGTTCGTTCGTGGTGCCGGTACTGGCCGGGCGGATGCGGCGGCAGCGGCTGCTGGCGGCGTGCGTGGCGCTGCTGATGGCGCTCGCCTGCACGGGCCTGCTCATCGCCCCGGTGGCCGGGGCCTGGGTGTGGGCCGCGCTGCTCGGCGTCGGGCAGGGCGGGGCGCTGGGACTGGCGCTGACGATGATGGTGCTGCGGGCCGGTGATCCGCAGACCGCCGCACGGCTGTCCGGCATGGCACAGACGTGGGGCTATCTGCTCGCCGCCGTCGGCCCGTTGGCGCTGGGCGCGGTGCACCAGGCGACGGGCGGCTGGACGCTGCCGATCGCACTGCTGCTCGTGGTCTGCGCGGCGCTGGTACTGCTGGGGCTGGGTGCCGGGCGGGACCGCCGCATCGGCGCCTGAACCCCGCTACGTCCCTCCTGGCGCGCGCTCCCGCCTTCTCGTTGCACGGCGCGCAGCGTCGCCCCGTACACCGCGCGCGCCAGCCGGGCGCCCCAGAGGGAGCGCGGTCCCGCGAAGTCCTCGGCGAGCTCCCCCGGTTGCGGTAGGCGCGCGGCGACGCACACCGCGTCCGTAGGGGTGCCCGACGCGTCCAGGCCGTGGTCGAGGAGGGCCTGGACCTTCGCCTCGGTCGCGGTCATCACGGAGTTGACCAACGCGGCGTCGGAGAGCGCCACAGGCAGCGTGACGAGGACGTTGATCGTGCCGGGGCGGTAGGCGCTTTGCGCTGCACCCGGTACCGCGTCCGCTGCGCCCGATGACACGTCCGCGGCCCAGCCGTGCACGCCTGTTCCCGCCGTGACGAGCGCCTGTGCGCCCTCGTCGTAGGCCGACGAGCGGGTGCGCAGGATGTCCGCTGCCGTCATCATGCCGACGCCCGGCCCCGTCGCCCCGGCAGCGGCGGCGATCTCCGCGAGGTGTGCCTGCGGGTCGCGGCGCGTATAGCCGTGCGTGACCTGGGCGTTGAGCACCCAGGAGCGGGTGCCGATGCCGCCGCCGAGCACCGCGCTGGAGATCATCCGGTGGCCCGGGCCCGGTCGCCACAAGAAGGCGGGGAGGCTCTGGCCGTCCGTGGTGTCGCGGTGCCGCACGGTGCGCACCGGAAGCGGCGGGATGAGCGTGGTCACCCCACGCACCCTACGGTCTGGCCTACCGTGCCCTCATGAGCGATGTGCACGATACGCAGCTCTCCGGTGGCCGGCGCCGCGCACGCCTCACTCGGAGGGCGCGGCTTCTCCTGACAGGCGGCGCCGTCCTCGTCGTCGGCCTCGTCCTCCTCCTGGTGCTCCTCCCCGGGGACGAGCGGCCGGCGCGGGCCGAGAAGCTCACCCTCCCGGAGGGCCGGCGGGCATCCCAGGCGTACGCGGCCGTCGACAAGGCGCTCGACGTCGCCGCCGGGACCACCAAGAAGGCCGCCAGGAAGGCCGCCACGGCCCGGAACCCGGCGAAGCGGCTGCGCCTGCCGGCGGAGGCGAAGGGCAACCCCGAGGGGTATCTCTACCCGGCGACGTATCCGGTCGACGAGGACACCACTCCGGCGGGCCTGCTGTCCTTCATGGTGAACACCGCGCGCCAGAGGTACGCGGCGGACGGCCTGCCGCCGTCGGCACGCCCCGGGGCCCTGAGCGCGTACGAGACGGTCGTGGTGGCCTCCGTCGTACAGGCCGAGGCGGACACCCCGCAGGACATGGGCAAGGTCGCCCGGGTCATCCGCAACCGGCTCGCCAAGGGAATGCCGCTCCAGATGGACTCGACCCTCAACTACGGGCTGGGCCGGTCCACTCTGCGCACCAGCCATGCGGACACCCGTACGGAGAGCCCGTACAACACCTACCGGCACAAGGGGCTGCCGCCGACGCCGATCGGCAATCCGGGCCAGGACGCGACGCGGGCCGCCGTCTCGCCCCCGAAGGGTGACTGGCTGTACTTCGTCACGGTCCGGCCCGGCGACACCCGCTTCACCGCCGACTACGAGGAACACCGCAGGAACGTCCGGGAGTTCAACAAGCGCCAGGAGGAGAGCGGTTAGCCGGTACCTACGGGCGCGCACTCCGCCGCTCCTGCTGGTGCCCGCTCCGCTGGCCCTACTGGTGGCTGCTCCGCTGGCCCTACTGGTGCTTACTCCTCCCCCGCCAGCGTCAGCGACTTGAGCCGGCGGGCCGCGTACCAGGTCGCCGCGCCGGTGACCACGACGAGCAGCACGACGGCGGGCGCGAGGCCCACGTCCGAGGTGACCGCGCCCTCGGCGCCCGCCTTCTGGGCCAGCGCGAGTGCCCACTGCTGGACGCTGAGGGTGCGCGCCCCGGGGACGAGGCTGCCGAAGACCGCCTCCCAGACCAGCGCGTAGACCAGCCCGATGACGACGGCGTGCCTCGTGACCGTGCCGAGGAACAGGAAGAGGGCGCTGTAGGCGACGGAGGCCACCGCCGCGGCGAGCGCGTAGGCGACCGCGAGCTGCTGGCTGTTGCCGTTCAGCACGAAGCCCGCGATCAGTACGGGCACGGCGGAGAAGACGACGCTCACGCCGATCGCGACGAGCAGCTTGGTGACGATGACCGTCGACCGCCGTACGGGCTTGGCCAGGAGGTACACCACCGAGCCGTCGTCGATCTCCGGGCCGATGGCGCCCGTACCGGCGATCACGCCGATCAGCGGCACCATCGTGGCCAGCGCGAAGCTGCCCAGGACGGTGTTGGCCGTGGTGTCGTCGGCGCCGGTCAGCGCCCGTACGGCAATGGCGATGACCAGCAGCAGGACGGGCAGCGCGAAGAGGATGGCGGCGCGGCGGCGGCCGAGCAGCGCCCGGTAGGTCAGCCGGGCGGCGGTGGGGTGGACGAGCGATGACATCGCGTCAGGGCTCCTTTCAGGTCGTATGCGACCGCTTCGGTACGGCTTCAGGCCGCTACGAGATAGGAGAAGACCGATTCCAGCGACTCGTCCGAAGGCGAGACGGCGAGGAGCCGGATGCCGTGGTCGCGCGCGACGCGCGGCAACAGGGTGGTGAAGCGGCCGAAGTCGACGGCCTGGATGCGCAGCGCGCCCTCTTCGAGGTCGACCTCGATGCCGGATGTCGAGGGGTCGGCGATCAGCGCGGCGGCCAGCGCCCGGTCGTCGTCGGACCGTACGAGGTAACGGTGCGGCCGGTCCGTCATCAGCCGGCGGATCCGCCGGAAGTCACCGGAGGCGGCGTGCCGGCCGGCCACGATGACCTCGATGTGGGACGCGAGTTGCTCGACCTCTTCGAGGATGTGCGAGGAGAACAGGACCGTACGGCCCTCGTCGCCCATGTGCCGCAGCAGCTCCATGAGCTGCATGCGCTGGCGCGGGTCCATGCCGTTGAACGGCTCGTCGAGCAGCAGCACGGACGGCTCGTGCACCAGCGCGGACGCCATCTTCACGCGCTGCCGCATGCCCTTGCTGTACGTCGAGATGCGGCGGTCCTGCGCGTGCTCCATGTCGACGGTGGCCAGCGCGCGGGCCGCCTCCTTGCGGCCCAGGCCGTGCAGTTCGGCGTTGGCCAGCACGAAGTCGCGCCCGGTGAGGAAGTCGTACATCGCCTCGCGCTCGGGCACGATGCCGATGTCGCGGTAGATCGACTCGTTGCGCCAGACGGTGCGGTCATCGAGGGTGACGGTGCCGTTCGAAGGCGCCAGGAAGCCGCCCATCATGTTGAGCAGCGTGGACTTACCCGCACCGTTGGGGCCCAGCAGACCGGTCACTCCGGGCCCGATGGTCATCGTGATGTCGTTCACGGCAACGACATTTCCGAACCAGCGGGAGACATTTTCCAAGGTCAGAGTGCTCATGGGCGCAGCCCATCCCTTCGAAGGGTGGTGGCGGGCGACGGGTGGGCGGTCACAGTCCGGCCTTTCGGTAGCGGCGCATCAGCAGGGCGAGCGAGCCGGCGATGAGTCCCAGCACGACGAGGAGGTACACGAATCCGGCGCCCGTGGACGGGCCGATCGCGTTGGGGGCCGCCGAGGTCGCGCCCAGGAAGGCGCTCTGCACGCCGTCGATAAGGGTGATCGGGGAGAACAGCCCCAGCCAGCCGATGACATCAATGTTGCCCTGGGCGAAGGCGATGCCCTGAATGGCGCTGACAGCGGCGTAGGGGATCGTCAGTACGGCGATGACGGCGGCGACACCGAAGCCGCGGCGCGGCGTGAGCGCGGCGATGACCAGCCCGATCGCGGCGAAGAGCAGCGAGAGCAGGGCCACCGACACCAGACCCTGACCGAAGCCCTTCGTCTGCTCGGCGAAGTCGAGTTTCGCCAGCAGCGCGCCGACATACAGGATCAGCAGTGGCAGGGCGGTGAGGAGGAACAGCGCGCCGCTCATCGCGGCGCACTTGGCCGCCACGTAGTCGACGCGTTCGATCGGCCGCGAGAAGTACAGCGGCACGGTCTTGAAGCGCAGGTCGCGGGAGACGGACTGGGGTGCCTGTGCGGCGAGGAAGAGACCGATGACCGCCTGCAGGTAGACCGCGTAACGGGTGTAGTCCAGGGGCAGGGCGTGCGCCTTGGTGAAGACCGTGACCGCCACGAGGATCGCGGCCGGTACGCACATCACCCCCAGCAGGATCATCGGCAGCACCTTCGTGCGCGCCGAGCGGCCCAGCCCGTAGGCGCCGCGCAGGCTCTGGGAGAAGAGCGAACGGCGGGCGTACGCGCGTCCCAGCCGGGCGCCGTCGTAGTGGCGGTAGCCGATGTTGTGGATCGAGGCGGCGGGGCCCGGGCCGCCCGTGGGGGCGGTGGTGGACTCAGGCATCGGGGGCTCCTGCGGGGGCTGCTTCGGGGGCTGCGGTGCGCGCGGTGGCGTCCGTACGGGCCGGGGCGGCGGCGCGGTCGCCCTCGTGGCCGCTTCCGTGACCGCTCTCATGGTCGGCGTCGCGGAAGACCTCGGCGATGCGGTGCCGGCGCTGTTCCATCCGGACCAGGCCGAGACCGAGCTCCGCGACCGTGTCCCGGACCAGGTCGTACGTCTCCTCGCCGGCGGCCTCGACGTACAGCAGACGGCCGGTCGCGGCCGGGTGCCCTTCGCCGGGGCCGGCCGCGGGGCCGGTCACCGCGCCGGCAGCCGTCAGGGCCTCGCGCAGCGCGCTCAGCCCGTCCGGGTGCGCGTCGGAGTCGGTGACCTCGATGGCGAGCGAGGTGGTGGCCTGGGTGAACTCGTCCGTGGCCGAGGAGCGCAGCAGCTTTCCGCCGTCGATGACGACGACGTGGTCGCAGGTGCGCTCCAGCTCACCGAGGAGGTGCGAGGTGACCAGTACGGAGATGCCGAAGTCGCGGTGGACGCGGCGGATCAGGCCGAGCATCTCGTCGCGCCCCGCCGGGTCCAGGCCGTTGGTGGGCTCGTCCAGGAAGACCAGCTGGGGGTCGTGGACGAGCGCCTGGGCCAGCTTGACGCGCTGCTTCATGCCCGTGGAGTAGCCCCCGATGGGGCGGTAGCGCTCTTCGTAGAGGCCGACGTGGCGCAGGGTGTCGGCGGTCCGCTCCCGGGCGGCGGTCGGCGGCAGCCCGGACATCCGCGCCATGTGGACGACGAACTCGGTCGCCGAGACGTCCGGCGGCAGACAGTCGTGCTCGGGCATGTAGCCGACCCGCTCGCGGATGGCGCCGCCTTCGGTGGCCACGTCCAGGCCGAGGACCGCGGCGGTGCCTTCGCTGGCGGGCGACAGGCCCAGCAGGATCTTGATCAGGGTGGACTTTCCGGCGCCGTTGGCACCCACCAGGCCGGTCACGCCGGGGGCGATGTCAACGGAGAGCCGGTCCAGGGCGGTCACCCGCGGGAACCGCTTGCTGAGGCTTTCGGTCGCGATCACAGTCACGCGACCGACGCTAGTGGCGCCCGCCACACCTGGCGTCACCCCAGACGGCTGGATGTCCGTCCGACTCCAGGCGTAGCGCCCCGTAGGGGGTCCTGCGAGGGGCTGAGGGGAGCCGGGCCGGTGGTGGGGGCCGTGGGGATCACTCGCGGCCGGCCGCGGAGTTTTCCACAGGCCGGGGACGGACCCTTGACGCAGCCGCCGACCATTGTCACATTCATCAGTGTCAAGTTACGCGCACGTACCGCGACGGAACGGTTGGCGATGACCACAGCAGCGACCGCGAGCACAGCAGCGACCAGGACCAGAGCCGCGGCCCCGGGACCGGGCGCGGATCTCCAGGGATTCAGGGAGGTCCAGCGGCTGGCGTACGCCTGCGCCGAGGCGGTGGCCGCGCAGCTCAAGCCCGGGGTGACCGAGCGCGAGGCGGCCCGCATGCAGCGCCACTGGCTGCGCGAGCGGGGCGTCACCGACTGGTTCCACCTGCCCTTCGCCTGGTTCGGCGACCGCACGGCCTTCGCGAACTTCCGCGTCCCGCTGCAGTTCTTCCCGACGAACCGGGCGCTGGAGCCGGGGATGCCCTTCATCCTCGACATGGCCCCGGTGTACAAGGGCTTTACCGCGGACATCGGGTACTCCGGCTGCCTCGGCCTCAGCCCGCTGCACGACCGGCTGCTGGCCGACCTGGAGGCGCACCGCGAGCTGATCCTGCGCGAGGTACGCGAGCGCCGGCCGCTGCGCGAGATATACGAGGACGTCGAGCGCCTCATGGTCCGCCAGGGGTATGCGAACAGGCACCGCGCCTACCCCTTCGGCGTGATCGCCCACAAGGTCGACCGCGTGCGTGAACGCCGCTGGTCGCCCACGCTGTTCGGCTTCGGCACCCAGTCGCTCAAGGGCCTGGCGTCCGACGCGCTGCACGGTCACCGGGACGGCTGGTCCCCGCTGTGGAGCCCGTACCGCTTCTCCGACCATCCGCCGCAGCCCGGGCTGTGGGCGGTCGAACCGCACCTCGGATTCCGGGGCACCGGCGCGAAGTTCGAGGAGATCCTGGTCGTCACCGACTCCCGGGACCCCGAGGAGAGCGCCTTCTGGCTGGACGACGATCTGCCGCATGTGCGGCGCTGGCAGGAGGAGAAGGCGGCGTGAGCAGGACACGTGGTGAGAGCGGGGAGGCAATCGTGAGCACGGGACTCGAGGGCGCGCGGGAGCGCTGGGTGCGCACGGGCGGCGTGGAGCTGTGCGTGGCGGAGCTGGGCGATCCGTCCCGGCCCACGGTGCTGCTGGTGCACGGCTATCCGGACAGCAAGGAGGTCTGGTCGCGGGTCGCTCCGCTGCTGGCCGAGCGCTTCCATGTAGTGCTCTACGACGTCCGGGGCTGCGGCCGGTCCACGGCGCCGCAGCCGCTGCGCGGCGGGTACACCCTGGAGAAGCTGACCGACGACTTCCTGGCGGTGGCCGACGCCGTCAGCCCGGACCGGCCCGTCCATCTGGTGGGGCACGACTGGGGCTCGGTGCAGTCCTGGGAGTTCGCGACGGTCGAGCGCACGCAGGGCCGGATCGCGTCCTTCACCTCGATGTCCGGCCCGTCCCTGGACCACTTCGGCCACTGGATCAAGAAGCGCATGGCCCGGCCCACCCCGCGCCGCGCGGCCCAGCTGCTGAACCAGGGCGCCAAGTCCTGGTACGTCTACATGCTGCACACCCCGGTGCTGCCCGAGCTGGCCTGGAAGGGCCCGCTGGGCAAGCGCTGGCCGAAGATCCTGGAGCGCGTCGAGAAGGTCCCGGCCGGGGAGTACCCGACCGCGTCCCTGCCCACTGACGCCGCGCACGGCGCCTGGCTGTACCGGGACAACGTCCGGTCCCGGCTGCGCCGTCCGCGCGCGGACGCGTTCGCGCACTGCCCGGTCCAGCTCATCACCCCGACCGGCGATGCCTTCCTGTCGGAGCGGCTGTACGACGAGCTGGAGCAGTGGGTCCCGCAGCTCACCCGCCGCACGCTGCCCGCCAAGCACTGGGTGCCGCGGACCCGCCCGGACCAACTGGCCGCCTGGATCGAGGAGTTCGTCACCGCCAAGGAGGAGGGCGATCCGGCCAGGGAGGCCGCCCCGCGCGGGCGGTACGCGGACCGGTTCGGCGGCAGCCTGGTGCTGGTGACCGGTGCGGCGAGCGGCATCGGGCGGGCCACGGCGTTCGCGTTCGCCGAGGCCGGTGCGCGGGTGGTCGCGGTGGACCGCGATGCCGAGGGGGCGGCGCGTACGGCAGATCTGGCGCGGCTGATCGGGGCCGGGGCCGCCTGGTCGGAGGCGGTGGACGTCAGCGACGAGGCGGCCATGGAGAAGCTCGCCGAGAAGGTCGCCGCCGAGTACGGCACGGTCGACGTCCTGGTGAACAACGCCGGCATCGGCCTGTCCGGCTCGTTCCTGGAGACCACCTCCGAGGACTGGAAGAAGGTCCTGGACGTGAATCTCTGGGGCGTCATCCACGGCTGCCGGATATTCGGCAGGCAGATGGCCGAGCGCGGCCAGGGCGGCCATATCGTCAACACCGCCTCGGCCGCCGCGTTCCAGCCCTCCAGGACGCTGTCCGCGTACAGCGCGTCCAAGGCGGCGGTGCTGATGCTCAGCGAGTGCCTGCGCGCCGAGCTGGCCGGGCAGGGCATCGGGGTCAGCGCCATCTGCCCCGGCCTGGTGAACACCAGCATCACCGCCACCTCGCACGTCGCCGGGGTCTCGGCCGAGGAGGAGAAGCGCCGCCAGTCCAAGGCCGCGCGCCTCTACGGTCTGCGCAACTACCCCCCGGAGAAGGTCGCCGACGCCATCCTGCGCGCGGTGGTCCGCAACCAGGCGGTCGTGCCGGTCACTCCGGAGGCGCGCGGCTCCCGCGCCCTGTCCCGCTTCGCCCCACGCGCCCTGCGCGCCATAGCCCGGATCGAGCCGCTGTAGACGTCTCGCGGCGGGTCCGGAGTGACTGGTGCCCGTTGCCGTGGCGGGTCCGGAGGGGCTGGTGCCGGGGTGGCGAGAGTCGGCCGGGGCGTTACCGCGCCGCTGCACGCGGTCGTACCATCCCTCGCAGAAAGGGTCGCTGCGCAGGGCCGCCCGGTACCTCGCGTACTCCCCGGCCGTCCGGGCGGCGCGGGCACGGCGGGCGCGCGGCCATCTCGTGAGGAGCACCGCATTGACCGAGCAGCACAGCCCCGCGTCCGAGTACCGCATCGAGGAGCTGGCGCACCGGAGCGGCACCACGGTCCGTACGATCCGCGCGTACCAGGACCGTGGGCTGCTGCCCAAGCCGGAGCGCCGGGGCCGGGCGAACGTCTACTCCGACGCGCACCTCGCCCGGCTGCGGCAGATCTCGGACCTGCTGGACCGCGGGTACACCCTGGCCAGCATCAAGGACCTGCTGGAGGCGTGGGACGCGGGGCGGGGGCTGAGCGGGGTGCTGGGCCTGGTCGCCGAGATCGACGGGCCATGGACGGACGAGGAGAGCGGCCGAATCTCCCGCGAGGAGCTGGACGAGGCCTTCGGCGGCAGCCCCGACGAGGCGGCGGTGGCCGACGCGGTGGAGCTGGGGGTGCTGGAGCCGGTGCCGGGCAGCCCGGAGGAGTTCCTCGTGCCCAGCCCGCAGGAGCTCGCGGTCGCTGCCGAGCTGCACTCCGCGGGCGTGCCACTGCCCGCCATCTCAGGTCATCTGCGGGAGCTGCGGGTGCAGGTGGAGCACATAGCCTCGCGCTTCCTGGACTTCACCACCGAGCATGTCTTCCAGCAGTACTTCGACCACCCGCCGAGCGACGCCGAGGCGGAGGAGGCGGCGGGCCTGGTCCGCCGGCTGCGGCCGCTGGCCCAGCAGACCGTGGACGCCGAACTCGCGCGCGCCATGCGGTCGTTGGCGGGCCGCTATCTGCGTCATCAGCTGCACAGCGAGACACCGGAGCGGCAGGCTGCCACCACCGAGCAGGTGCCGCTGCCGGCCGCCACGGTGCAGTCCGTCCGCGACCTCGTCGGCCCGGCAGGCGTCGCGGCCTTCATCGCCGCGGCCACCGACCGCGAGGTGAGCGCCCGCCGCATGGACTCCCTGGTCACGCACGCCGACCACACGGGACCCGTCGGCCCGGGGCCCGTCCCCGATGACAACCACCCGGCAGAACCCGCCCGGTGAGATCATCGGCGCCATGGACCACCCTCGTCTGCCCAGTACCGAAGCCGTTGTCGGCGCCATTCGCGAGGCCGCCCGCGCGTACGGCCGCGACATCGAGGTGACCCACGACATCGGTGCGGACCGCTCGGGCCGCCGGCTGTCCGCCGGAGCGTTCGCCGTCGCCGACCCGGACGGCTCGCTGCCGCACGAGGCGTATGTCGAACTGTCCGGCGGGGCACCGCGCATCGCGGTCGAGGTGTTCTCGGAGGGCGACGCCACCGTGACCGTGGAGGACATCCCCTTCCAGGACCTGCCCCGCGACGCCGTCCCGGCCTTTCTGCGCGCCGTGTTGGGCGACCTCGCCCACGTCAAGGGCCGTTTTCTTCCGCCCGGTTGGTGGCTGGTGGTACCGCTGCCCGGCGACGAGACGTACAAGGAACTGGTCATCGGGCCCGGCCTGACGCCGTGGCTCAGCTCCCGCGTGCGGTGAGGGCGCTCCGCATGGGAGGGCCCGTCCGTTTCACGTGAAACACCCGCGTTCGGAGGTACCTCCGTAGATCTCGTAGATCTCCGCTACAGCCCCGGTGCTCCCCACACCGGGAACCAGCGGCTCAGGTCCTTCTCCACGGTCAGGTCCTCTCCGAGCAGGGACCGTACTTGGAGTTCGAGCGGGTTGTCGCGCTTCTCGCCGGAGCCGGAGAGCGGGGCGAAGGGATAGAACGTGCCGCGCTTGTAGAGGTATACCAGGGCCAGCGAGCGGTCCCGCTCGTCGCGGAAGCCGATCAGCGAGCAGAGCAGCTGCGGTCCGAAGCCGGCGTCCTGGAGCGAGGTGTTGACCGCGTGCAGGTCGTTGACCAGGCCCGCGGTGTCGTCCGCGGCGTGCCGGGCGAGCATCCAGGTGTAGCCGTACTGGTCCTGGCTGAATTCCACCGGCGGGCCGAGCAGCTCCCGTACATCGGCCCGGATGCGGGCGAACGCCCCGCCCTCGACGCTGGCGAAGCAGACCGACCCCCGGCCGGTCGGCGTGAATCCGGTCGCGGCCTGCAGGGTGATCGCGGCGGACGGCAGCGCGAAGAGCTGGTCCAGGTCGGGGCGCACCGCCTTGCTGCGGCCGAGGATCACGTCCAGAAAACCCATCGAATGGCTCCCAGGGGCAGAGGGGCGGGAAGGGGAGAGGAAGCGCGCCAGGGACTGCTCACGGCGTTCACGGGCGGCCGAGCTGGGCGGAGATGCGGCCGAGCTGGTCCAGGCGCTGTTCCAGCGTCGGGTGGGAGGACAGCAACTGGACGGCGTTCGCCTTGGAGAACGCCGGGGCGAAGTAGAACGCGTTGAACGGCTCGGCCTTGCGCAGGTCGCGGGTCGGAATCCGCGCCATCTGGCCGGTGACCTTGGTGAGCGCGGCGGCCAGCGCGGACGGCCGCCCGGTGAGCAGGGCGGCGGCCCGGTCGGCCGACAGCTCGCGGTAGCGGGACAGCAGCCGGGTGAGCAGGAAGCTGATGACATAGACCACCGCACTGACGGCTGTGACGATCAGGATGGCGAGGGCGGCGTTGTTGTCCCGGTTGCTGCGCCCCACGCCGCTCCAGAGCGCCGCCCGGGTGATGATCCCGGCCAGTACGCCCAGGAACGAGGCGATGGTCATCACCGCCACGTCGCGGTGGGCGACGTGCGACAGCTCGTGCGCGAGGACCCCCTCCAGCTCCTCGGGCTCCAGCCGCCGCAGCAGCCCGGTGGTGGCACAGACCAGGGAGTTCTTCTGGTTGCGCCCGGTGGCGAAGGCGTTCGGTACATCGCTGTCGGCGATGCAGACCTTCGGCTTGGGCATGTCCGCGAGCGCGCACAGCCGGTCCACGGCACCGTGCAGCTCGGGTGCCTGCTCGGGGGTGACCTCGCGCGCGCCCATGGCGAACGCAGCGATCCGGTCGCTGAACCAGAACTGCCCGATGAACAGCGCGCCCGAGATCACCAGCACGAACACCCATGCGCCCTTGAGCAGCACCACCAGCACGCCGACGACCACGACGTACAGCAGGCCGATGAAGAACATCGTCATGACCATGCGCGAGGTCAGTCCGCGGTCCGGGGCGAATCGGGTCTCTGCCATGAGGTCCTCCAGCCGGACGGTCCAGCCGTCCACCCGCTATGACGACGCCTCTGCCCCGATTCTCCCTCTTGATTCCGCTTTGGTTCCTCTTGGCGGGGCAAAGGGCCGTGATCATTTCCCTGGCACCGGGCGCTTCCCGGCCCCTGCACCGCCACCAGCGGCCCTTTCGCCGCCCTCAGCGGGCTTTCGCCCGCCGGTGCCCCTACGTCGCGAGCTGTGCCGGGGCCTCCGCCGCGATCCGCTCGAACACCGACAGGTCCGCCGCGAAGATCGTGTCGTCGATCGGCCAGTGCAGGACGATCTCGTCGATGCCCAGCTCGCCATGGCGCCCGGCGAAGTCCACGAACGCGTCGACGGAGTCCAGCGGCCGGTCCGGCGTGAAGCCGGTCAGCAGGGTCTTCGGCAGCTTCCCGGCGTCCCGGCCGACGGCCTCGCACGCCGTGCCCAGCTTCTCGATCTGCCCGGCGATCGCGGCGTGCGACTGCTCGGGCGTCCCGGCCGCGGACACCTTCGGGTCGCCCGTGGTGACCCACGCCTGCCCGTACCGCGCCGCCAGCCGCAGCCCACGCGGACCGGTGGCCGCCACCGCGAACGGCAGCCGCGGCCGCTGCACGCACCCGGGGACGTTGCGTACCTCGTGCGCCTTGTAGTGCTCGCCCTCGTACGTGACCGCGTCCTCGGTGAGCAGGCGGTCCAGCAGGGCGACGAACTCGGCGAAGTGATCGGCGCGTTCACGCGGCGTCCAGGGCTCCTCGCCCTCGCCGAGCAGGGCGTACGCGTCGAAGCCGTTGCCGCCCGCGCCGATGCCGAGCGTGATCCGGCCGTCGCTGATGTCGTCCAGCGAGATCAGCTCCTTGGCAAGGGTGACCGGGTGCCGGAAGTTGGGGGAGGTCACGAGGGTGCCCAGCCGCATGCGGGAGGTCGCGGCGGCGGCCGCGGTCAGGGTGGGCACCGCACCGAACCACGGCCCGTCCCGGAAGGGCACCCGCCAGGAGAGGTGGTCGTAGGTGTACGCGGCGTGGAAGCCCAGCTCCTCGGCGCGCTGCCACACCTCCCGCCCGCCTTCGGACCAGCGGCGGACGGGCAGAATCACGGTGCTCAGTCGCATGTCACCGAGCCTACGGTGGACATGGACCGGAAGCGCGTAAAGCTCATGCGCGCAACCCAACGCACGTCTGTGCGCGCATATGCGGGAAGATGGCCTGGTGACTGATGGCCCTGTGACAGACGATCCCGCCGCCGAGCCACCGCTGCCCGGCCGCCGCACCCGGCTGATCGCCACGGACCTCGACGGCACCCTGCTGCACGACGACAAGACCGTCTCGGACCGTACGATCGCCGCGCTCGCCGCCGCCGAGGAGGCCGGCATCGAGGTCTTCTTCGTCACCGGCCGGCCGGCCCGCTGGATGGACGTCGTCAGCGACCATGTGCACGGACACGGCCTGGCGATCTGCGCCAACGGCGCCGCCGTCGTCGATCTGCACCGAGGTCGCCGCATCGTCGAGGTCCGCGCGCTGGAGCGGAGCGCGGCGCTCGGCGTCGTGGAGGCGCTGCGCGCCGCGGCGCCGGGTACGTCGTTCGCCGTCGAGCGCACCGGCGGCATCCACTACGAGCCGCAGTACCCGCCGTTCCACCTCGATCCGGCCGCGCTGATCGCGCCCGTCGAGAAGCTGCTCGGCGAGGAGTCCGAGAAGGCCGACGAACCCGTGCTGAAGCTTCTCGCCCACCACTCCGAGCTGCACCCGGACGCGTTCCTCACGCTGGCCCGCGAGGCCGCCGGACACCTCGCGTCGTTCACCCGGTCCAGTCCCACAGCGCTGCTGGAGATCAGCAGCGCGGGCGTCAGCAAGGCCGGCACGCTCGCCCGCTGCTGCGCCGAACGCGGCATCGCCCCGCACGAAGTGGTCGCGTTCGGCGACATGCCGAACGACCTCGAGATGCTGACCTGGGCCGGTACGTCCTACGCCATGGCCAACGCGCACCCGGACGTACTGGCCGCGACCACCCACCGCACGGCGGGCAACAACGAGGACGGCGTCGCTCTCGTCATCGAACGTTTGATCGACAAGTTGCTGAAGGAACGATCCAGCGGCTGACCCGGCGGCGCTGCACGGTCGCACAGCCGTACTGCCGACCCTGCAGCGCCTCACACCCGTACCGCCGACCGGTCGGCGCGTCACACTCGTACGCCGCGACCCCGCAGCCAGTGGAGCGGCTCGACCGCCGTGTCGGCACCGGGGCCGCGCCGCACCTCGAAGTGCAGATGCGGCCCGGTGGAGTTCCCGGTGTTCCCGGACAGCGCGATCGGCTGCCCGGCGCGCACCCGCTGCCCCGGGCGCACCAGTACCGCCGAGAGGTGCGCGTACTGCGTGTACGTGCGCCTGCCGTGCCGCACCACCACGCTGATCCCGAAGGGACCCCCGCACTCCACCGCCGACACCCGGCCGCGGCCCACCGACCGCACGGGCGTGCCGACCGGCACCGCGAAGTCCTGCCCCGTGTGGCGGTTCGCCCAGTGCGCACCGGCGCCGCCGTACGAGGCCGACAGCGTGTATCCCGTCACCGGCCGGGTCCACCCCCGCGCGGGCACGGCAGCGGGCGCGAGGAACCCGGCGGCCGAGGCCACCCGGTCCGGCGGTCCGGCGCAGCCGCCGGACCCGGCAGCGCCGGTCACCAACCGCCACAGCCGCCCGCGCGCCCGGTCCAGGCTGCGCCCGATGCGCGCCCGCTCGCCGGCCAGCCGCTGCTGCCGGGCCTCGAGGGCCTGCGTACGGCCGGCCGCCGCCGCGCTCCCCGCCGCCAGCTCCCGGCTCGCGCGCAGCGCCGTGCGCGCCCTGGCCGCCACGGCGCGCTCCCGCCGCTCGGCCAGCCGGTGGCCGCGCAGCAGGTCCGCCGGGGACGCCGCGGCCAGCACGCGCACGGCATAGGACAGCCCGCTGCCGGTGCGGTACTGCTCGGCCGCGATCCGCCCGGCGGTGCGGCGCAGCGCCGCCGCGGTACGGCGTTCCCGGCGCAGCCGCTCGGTCAGCCGCCCGGCGCGGGCCCGCTCCGCCCTGGCGGCACGCATGCCTTCCTTGTACGACCGGCCGGCCCGGCTCGCGGCCGCGTCGAGCCGCTGCACCTCCAGGCGCGCCCGGACCAGCCGGCCGGCCCGTCCGCGCGCGGCGATACGGTCGCGCGCCGCGGTACGGCCGGACCCGCCGCTCTCGTACCGCGCGCCGCCCGCGCGCCGTACCTCGGTACCGCGTCGTGCCGCGTCCTCGTGGCGCACCACGTGTGCCGGCAGCGCCGCGCTCTCGTACGCGGTGGCCGCCACGGCCGGGCCCACGGGCGCGCCGTCCGTGAGCAGTCCGCCGGGCAGCAGCCCGCCCAGCACGATCGTGAACGCGCTTACGACGGCACCGCGTCGGCGGGCGCGCGGCCGGCCGGCGCGGCCCCGGTGCGGCGCGCGTGCCTCCGGACGGCACGACAGACCTGGATGCATGGGCAGATAGTGGCGCGATCAGGACGCGGGGCGCGGGAGCGTGGTTCCCGCTCCCGCGCGTAAGCCACCGAACGGAGCACAGACGTCCGGCCACCTGGGGGAGCCTGCCGTACGCACCACCTGGGGCGGCGCCGCCGCCCGTTACAGCGGCGCCTCCCACGTGACCGTCGTGCCCGCGCCCTCCTCGCCGAGCCCCGGCCCGTACGTACTGCATCCGCCCAGCGCCTCCGCCCTGCGGGCGAGGTTCTTCAGGCCGCTGCGCCGGCCGCCCTCGGGGATGCCCACGCCGTCGTCGGCGACCGTCAGCCGTACCGCGTCCCGCCCGTCCGGCAGCGTGGCCGTGGCGTCCACGACGATCTCGATGCGGGAGGCATGGGCGTGCCGGAAGGCGTTGGACAGCGCCTCACGGAGCGCGGCGATCAGGTTCTTGCCGGCCGACTCGCCGACCCTGGCGTCCACCGGGCCGGCGAAGTTCACCGACGGCTGGAAGCCCAGCGGCACCGCCGCCGTGCCGATCTCGCGCAGCACCCGTGTGCGCAGTCCCGCGGGCGCCTCGGCGGGTCCCTGCTGCAGGGCGAAGATCGCCGTACGGATCTCCTGGATCGTCACGTCCAGTTCGTCGACGGCCTTGCCGACGCCGTCCCGCACCTCGGGCACCACGGCCTTGCGCGCGGCGCCCTCCAGCATCATCCCGGTCGCGAACAGCCGCTGGATGACCAGGTCGTGCAGGTCCCGGGCGATCCGGTCGCGGTCCTCGTAGACGGCCAGCCGCTCGCGGTCGCGCCGCGCGTCCGCCAGGACCAGCGCCAGCGCGGCCTGCTGGGCGAACTGGGTGGCCAGCGTGCGCTCCGCGGCGGTGAACTGCCGCGCGCCACGGGCCCGCGGCGTGGCGAGGGTGCCCAGCACACGGCCGCCGCTCTTCAGGGGCAGCAGCATGCTGGGCCCGAAGTACGGCGCGACCTCGGTGACCATGCGCGGATCGGCCGCCGAGTCCTCGACGAACACCGGTTCGCCGGCGAGGAGGGTGGCGGTCACGGGACTGTCGGGCGGGATGTGCGTCCCCGTGAGCCGCACCGGGTCGTCCGCCGCCGCGGCCACGATCTCCAGCCCGCCGTCCGCCACGGGCAGCAGCACGATCCCGGCCGCCGAGTCCGCCAGCCGCCGGGCCTGTTCGGCGACGACGGCCAGCGACTCGTCCACGTCGCTGCCCGCGAGGAGCGCGGTGGTGACGGCGGCCGCGCCGTCGATCCAGCGCTCGCGCTGCCGGGTCGCCGCGTACATCCGGGCGTTGCCGATCGCCAGGCCCGCCTCGGTCGCGAGCACCCGCACCATCTGCAGGTCGCCCTCGCTGAACTCGCCGCCGCCGCGCTTTTCCGTCAGATAGAGGTTGCCGAAGATCTCGCCCTGCACGCGGATCGGCACCCCGAGGAACGTGCGCATCGGCGGGTGCCCGGGCGGGAAACCGGCCGCGCGCGGGTCCTGCGTGAGGTCGGTCAGGCGCACCGGCCGGGGGTCGTGGATGAGCGCGCCGAGCAGGCCCTTGTGGCCGTCGGGCAGCGCGCCGATGCGCCGGTGGTCCTCCCCCGCCACGCCGTACGTCACGAAGTCCGACAGGCCCTCGCGCGCCTCGTCGACGATGCCGATGGCCGCGTACCGGGCGCCGGCCAGCTCGGCCGCGGTCTCCACGATGCGGTCCAGCGTGATGTGCAGGTCCAGGCCGGCGCCGACGGTCCGCATCGCCTCGAGGAGGCGCGGCAGCCGGGCGGTGATCTGCGGGGCCAGCCCCTGGAGGCTTCGCGTCGCCTCCGTGGCGGCGTCCATGGTGCCGGCATCGGATTCCTGCGCCGGGTCCTCTGCCGGTCCGGGCCCGCTCGCTGGTCCTGCCGTGGCTGCCATGCCACGAGCCTAGTAAGTCCCTTTTGTCGAGGAAAGTCGTGGTCGTTGCGAGACTCGCGTGCGCCCGCGTGGCGCCAGGGGCGCGCCGCTACGGGCGGGCCGCCGCGACGTACCGCGCGTCCGTCGCCCGCTCGCGGTCCCGCATCCGGCGGAACGGGCCGTCGGCCGCGGCCAGCTCCTCGTACGGGCCGCGCTGCACCACACGCCCGCGATCCAGTACGAGGATCTCGTCGACCGCCTCCAGACCGGCCAGCCGGTGCGTGATCAGGACCGTCGTCCGGCCGCTGGTCGCCTCCAGCAGGTCGGCGGTCAGCGCGTCGGCGGTGGCCAGGTCCAGGTGCTCGGCCGGCTCGTCCAGCACCAGCACGGGGAAGTCCGCGAGCAGCGCGCGGGCCAGCGCGAGCCGCTGCCGCTGCCCGCCGGACAGCCGCGCGCCGTGCTCGCCGACCAGCGTGTCCAGCCCGTCCGGCAGCCCGCGCACCCAGTCCGCGAGCCGGGCCCGCTCCAGCGCCTGCCACAGCTCGTTCTCCTCGGCGGAAGGACGGGCCAGCCGGAGGTTCTCCCGCACCGAGCTGTCGAAGAGGTGGGCGTCCTGCGCGCACAGGCCGACCAGCCGCCGTACCGCGTCGCCGTCCGCCTGCTGCGCGTCCACCCCACCCAGGATGTACGAACCGGCTTCGCGGTCCAGGAAGCGCAGCAGCACCTGCGCGAGCGTGGTCTTGCCCGAGCCCGACGGGCCGACGACCGCGATCCGGCGGCCGGGCGCGAGCGTGAAGCCCACCCCGTCGAGCGCCGACCGCGACTGCCCGGGGTGCCGGGCCGTCAGCCCGCTCACCACCACCGGGAACGGCGACTCCGGTACCGCCACCGGCTCGGCCGGCTCCCTGACCGGCGACGGAGCGTCCAGTACCTCGAAGACCCGCTCGGCGGCGCGGCGGGTGCGCTGCCGGTACTGCACGGCCAGCGGCAGCCCGGCGACCGCCTCGAACGCGGCCAGCGGCGTCAGCACGACCACCGCCAGGCTCACCCCGCTCAACCGCCCGTCGTGCACGGCCTGTACGCCGACGACCGCGGCGGCCGCGACGGTCAGCCCGGTCAGCAGCCCGATCAGTCCGGCGCCGGCACCGGCCGCCGCGGCGGACCGGGATGCCACGGCCGTCAGCTCGCGGTCCGCGCGCCGGGTGCCGGCCAGCCGCTCCCGCAGCGCGCCCGCGACCGTGAGTTCGGCCGTACCGGTCAGGAGGTCGACGACGCGCGCGGAGAGCACGCCGCGGGCCGGGGCCAGCCGCCGCTCGGCCCGCCGCGCCAGCGCGCCGGACACCAGCGGTACGACGACGCCCGCCAGCAGCAGCCCGGCGGCGAGCACCGCGCCGGCCTCCGGCAGCAGCCAGGCGGTGAACCCGGCCGAGCCCGCGCCGACCACGACGGCCGCGCCCGCGGGCAGCAGCCAGCGCAGGAAGTAGTCCTGTCCGGCGTCGACGTCCGCGACCAGCCGGGACAGCAGGTCGCCGCGGCTGCGGTCGCGCAGCCCGGCGGGCGCGAGCTGCTCCAGTCGCCGGTAGACCGCCACACGGACGTCCGCCAGCATCCGGAACACCGCGTCGTGCGCGACCAGCCGCTCGGCGTACCGGAAGACGGCCCGGCCGATGCCGAACGCGCGGGTCGCGGTGACCGCGACCATCAGGTACAGCACGGGCGGCTGCTGCGAGGCGCGCGAGATCAGCCAGCCGGAGGTGGCCATCAGCCCTACGGCGCTGCCCAGCGCGAGGCTGCCCAGCAGCAGCGCCAGGGCGAAGCGGGAGCGGTGGGGGCCGGCCAGGCCCCGCAGGCGGGCCAGGGGACGGGCGGGCGTCCGTACCGAAGCGTCGTGGTCGGTGTCGGTATCGGGGCTCCGGGGGTGATCGTCGGACTGCTGCGCTTTACGCCCGACGACCGCCCTCTCGCCCCCGGCCCCTCCCGATGTCACGGCGGGTGCAGGTGCGTTGTGGGGTCCGGAGAGGTGAACCACTCGGTCCGCCGCCTGCAACAGCGCCGGTCGGTGGGCCACCAGTAGGACCGTGCGGCCCTCGGACAGTCGGCGTACGGCCTCCACGACGGACTCCTCCGTCGCGCCGTCGAGGTTCGCGGTGGGCTCGTCGAGCAGCAGTACCGGGCGGTCGGCGAGGAACGCGCGGGCGAGCGCGAGCCGTTGGCGCTGTCCGGCGGAGAGGCCGGCGCCGGACTCGCCCAGCCGGGTGTCGGGGCCGTCGGGGAGCGCGTCGACGAAACCGAGCGCGCCGGCGTCGCGCAGCGCGGCCCGCACCGCCGCGTCGTCGGCGTCCGGCCGGGCCAGCCGCACGTTCTCGGCGACGGTGCCGGCGAACAGGTACGGGTGCTGGGGCACCCAGGCGATACGGCCGCGCCAGTCGTCGGGAGAGAGCGTGGCGAGGTCCACGCCGTCGATCAGCACCCGGCCGGCGGCCGGCTTCGCAAAGCCGAGCAGGACGTTCAGCAGCGTGGTCTTGCCCGCGCCGGACGGCCCCGTCAGCGCGACGGTCTCCCCGGCCGCGACCTCGAACGAGGTCTGCGGGAGCGAGGGTTCGGGGCGCCCGGGGTGGCGTACGACCAGGCCGTCCACGACGATCCCAGTGCCCGCCGGGGCCTCGCGCGTGCCGCCGTGCCCGGCCCCCGCCTCGGCCTCCAGTACCGCGAAGATCTCCTCGGCGGCCGCCAGCCCCTCGGCCGCCGCGTGGTACTGCGCGCCCACCTGCCGCAGCGGCAGATACGCCTCGGGCGCCAGGATCAGCACCATCAGCCCGGTGGACAGGTCGAGGTCGCCCTTCACGAGCCGCATGCCGACGCCGACCGCGACCAGCGCGACCGAGATCGTCGAGAGCAGTTCCAGGGCGAAGGAGGACAGGAAGGCGATGCGCAGCGTGCGGAGCGTGGCCTGGCGGTATTCGCCGGTTATGGTGCGGATCGCGTCCGCCTGGGCCTTGGCCCGGCCGAAGACCTTCAGCGTGGGCAGTCCCGCGACGACGTCGAGGAAGTGGCCGGACAGCCGGCTCAGCAGCTTCCACTGCCGGTCCATCCGCGACTGGGTCGCCCAGCCGATGAGGATCATGAACAGCGGGATGAGCGGCAGCGTGACGACGATGGTCGCCGCGGAGATCCAGTCGCCGGTCACGATCCGTACGAGCACGGCGACGGGCACAACGACCGCGAGACCGAGCTGCGGCAGGTAGCGCGCGAAGTAGTCGTCGAGCGCGTCGATGCCGCGGGTGGCGAGCGTGGTGAGCTCGCCGGTCCGCTGAGTGCCGAGCCAGGACGGGCCGAGTCCGGTCGCCTTCTCCAGCAGCCGCGTCCGCAGCTCGGACTTCACCGCCGCGCTCGCCCGGTGCGCGGCCAGTTCGGTCAGCCAGGAGACGAGCCCCCGGCCGACCGAGACCAGCGCGAGCAGCAGGAGCGGCGTGCTCAGGCCGCCGAGGTCGAGGTCGCGTTGGAACGCACCGACGACGACCTCGGCGATGAGCATCGCCTGGCCGATGACCAGGCCCGCTCCGGCAAGGCCGAGCATCACCACCGCGACGAGGAAGAAGCGGGTGGCACGGGCATACCGAAGCAGGCGCGGGTCGATCGGTTTCACGTGAAACATCCGTCCTGGCGTGCGTAACGGAAGGGGATCAGTGCGCGTCGGCGATGTGCTGCGTGCCGATGCGCTTGCGGAACACCCAGTACGTCCAGCCCTGGTAGAGCATCACGAGCGGGGCCGCGATGGCTGCGCACCAGGTCATGATCTTCAGGGTGTACGGGGTGGACGAGGAGTTGCTGACCGTGAGGTTCCAGCTCTCGTTCAGCGAGGACGGCATGACGTTCGGGAAGAGCGTCAGGAACAGCATCGCGACCAGGGCCGCGATGGCGACGCCGGAGAAGGCGAAGGACCAGCCCTCCCGTCCGAACATGTTCGCCACCAGCGCGGCGAGCAGCGCGACCGCCGCCACGACCAGCGCGACCAGGCTCTTGCCGTCACCGTTGTCGATCTGCGTCCAGACCATGAAGACGAGCCCCAGCCCCATGGTGATCATGCCGAGGAACGAGGCCGTCACGCGCGCCCGCTCCCGAATGGAGCCCACCGTCTTCAGCGAGGCGAAGACCGCGCCGTGGAAGGTGAACAGCGCCAGCATGGCCAGACCGCCGAGGATCGCGTACGGGTTCAGCAGGTCGAGCAGGGACCCGGCGTAGTTCTTGTCGGCATCGATCTTCACGCCCCCCACGATGTTGCCGAAGACCACGCCCCACAGCACCGGGGGGAGCAGCGAGGTCCAGAAGATCGCGTTCTCCCAGTTCTGCTGCCAGCGCTCCTCGTCCCGCTTGTGGCGGTACTCGAAGGCCACGCCGCGCACGATGAGGCAGAGCAGGATCAGCAGCATCGGCAGGTAGAAGCCCGAGAAGAGCGTGGCGTACCACTCGGGGAAGGCCGCGAAGGTCGCGCCGGCCGCGGAGATCAGCCAGACCTCGTTGCCGTCCCAGACCGGGCCGATGGTGTTGATGAGGACCCGCCGCTCGCTCCGGTCACGGGCGAGCAGCTTGGTGAGGACGCCGATCCCGAAGTCGAATCCTTCGAGGAAGAAGTACCCGACCCACAGGAAGGCGATGAGGACGAACCAGACGTCGTGAAGGTGCACAGCTGCCCCCTAGTACGAGAAGGCCATCGGCCGGTCGGCGTCGTTGTCGTCGCCGCCGATCCTGGTGGGCGGGTTGAGGTCGGACTCCGACAGCTCCTGCGGTCCGGCCTTGACGTACTTGACGAGCAGCTTGACCTCGACCACGGCGAGGATCGCGTACAGCGCGGTGAAGACGGCCATCGAGGTGATCACCTCGCCCTGCGAGACGCCGGGGGAGACCGCGTCGGAGGTGCGCAGCACGCCGTAGACGACCCAGGGCTGGCGGCCCATCTCGGTGAAGATCCAGCCCCAGGAGCTCGCGATCAGCGGAAAGCCGAGGGTGATCACGGCGAGCCGCCAGGCCCACTTGGAGAGCCCGTCGCCGAGCGCCTTGTCCTTGGTGAGCGCGAGATGCGGTATCTCGTCGTCCCCCGTCCGCAACCGTTGCGAGAGCCAGAACTTCTTGCGGGTGAGCCAGAGACCGGCCACGCCGAGGGCGAAGGAGGCCATGCCGAAGCCGATCATCCAGCGGAAGCCCCAGTAGGCGACCGGGATGTTGGGCCGGTAGTCACCGGGCCCGAACTTCTGCTGCTCGGCCTTGTTCACGTCGTTGATGCCGGGCACGTACGAGGAGAAGTCGTCGTGGGAGAGGAACGAGAGCAGGCCGGGTATCTCCACCTCGACGGTGTTGTGGCCCTTGGACACGTCCCCGTAGGCGAAGACCGAGAAGGGCGCGGGTGCCTGCCCGTCCCACAGCGCCTCGGCCGAGGCCATCTTCATCGGCTGCTGCTTGAACATGACCTTGCCCAGCAGGTCGCCGCTGACGGCGGTCATCAGACCGGCCACGACCAGCGTCACCAGGCCGAGACGGAGCGAGGTCCGCATGACCTTGACGTGCTTCTTGCGCAGCAGGTGGTACGCGGCGATGCCGACCATGAAGGCGCCGCCCGCGAGGAAGGCCGCCGTGAGGGTGTGGAAGACGACGACCAGGGTGGTGTCCTGCGTCAGCACCTTCCAGAAGTCGGTCAGCTCCGCGCGCCCGGTGGCCTTGTTGAGCTTGTAGCCGGTGGGGTGCTGCATCCAGGAGTTGGCCGCGAGGATGAAGTACGCCGACAGGATCGTGCCGATCGAGACCATCCACAGGCAGAAGCAGTGGATCTTCTTGGGCAGCTTGTCCCAGCCGAAGATCCACAGCCCGATGAAGGTGGACTCGAAGAAGAACGCGATGAGGGCTTCGAACGCGAGCGGGGCGCCGAAGACGTCACCGACGAACCGCGAGTAGTCGGACCAGTTCATGCCGAACTGGAACTCCTGGACGATGCCGGTGACGACACCCATCGCGATGTTGATCAGAAAGAGCTTGCCCCAGAACTTCGTCGCCTTGAGGTACCGCTCCTTGCCCGTGCGGACCCACGCCGTCTCCAGTCCGGCCACCAGGGCGGCGAGAGAGATCGTCAGGGGCACGAAGAGGAAGTGATAGACGGTCGTGATGCCGAATTGCCATCGCGCCAGGGTCTCTGGCGCCAACGCCAGTTCCACGTCGATGTCTCCTTACGGTCGCCGTTCTCGCCACACCTCCCGCACCTTTTGTCCTACATAAATGAGGACAAAAGCGGAGGTGCTTGTGAACGCGTTCACATTCACAAGCAATTATCTCCCATGGCGTTCAGCCCAGCGGATCGGGGGGTACGTGACCGTGGTCACGCGGTATTCCGTGGCGCGGAAAACCCCGACAGGGCCTACGAAACGGCCGCCGACCAGGCCGTTAGTGAACGTGTACACGCCGTTTTCCGTCGGCTCCCCTTCCCCCGACCTTCAACATATTGTTGAATTTGGCGTCATGCAGATACGCATCTCATGGCCCGCAGGTCACCTGACCGCCACCCTGGAGGACACGGCGACCACCACCGCCCTGGAAGCCGCGCTCCCGCTCGCCTCCACCGCCCGCACCTGGGGCGAGGAGGTCTACTTCGCCACCCCGGTCTCCCCCGCGCTGGAGGCCGGCGCCCAGCAGGTCGTCGAGCCGGGCACGGTCGCCTTCTGGACCGACGGCGACGCGCTGGCTCTGCCGTACGGCCCGACGCCCATCTCCCGCGGGGACGAGTCCCGGCTCGCCTCTCCCTGCAACATCCTCGGCCGCGTCGACGGCGACCCGCGCCGCCTCGCCACCGTCCACGACGGCGATCCCATCCGGGTGGAACGCGCCTGACGCCTCCGGAGATCCGCGCAGGAAAAGGGGGTGGCCGCGGCCCACAAGGACCGCGGCCCCCCCGCCGCACTACGCCTGCCGGTCACAGCTCCTTGCGGAACGCCTCCGCCGTCTGCAGGAAGATGTCGTTGCCCGCGGTCTCGCCGATCGAGACCCGCACGCCCTCGCCGGGGAACGGCCGCACCACGGCGCCCGCCTGTTCGCACGCCCGCGCGAAGTCCACGGTGCGCTCCCCCAGCCGCAGCCACACGAAGTTGGCCTGCGACTCCGGCACGGTCCAGCCCTGATCGGTCAGCGTCTTGGCCACCCGGGTCCGCTCGGCCACCAGCGCGTCCACCCGCTCCAGCAGCGCGTCCTCGCTGCGCAGCGACGCGACCGCCGCGTCCTGCGCGAGCTGGCTCACGCCGAAGGGCACCGCCGTCTTGCGCAGCGCCGCCGCGACCGGCTCGTGCGCCACCGCGAAGCCCACCCGCAGCCCGGCGAGGCCGTACGCCTTGGAGAAGGTGCGCAGCACGCAGACGTTCGGGCGGTCGCGGTAGAGCTCGATGCCGTCCGGTACGTCGGCGTCGCGGATGAACTCGCGGTACGCCTCGTCCAGCACGATCAGTACGTCCGAGGGCACCGCGTCCAGGAAACGCTCCAGCTCGGCGCGGCGCACCACGGTTCCGGTGGGGTTGTTCGGGTTGCACACGAAGATCAGCCGGGTCCGCTCGGTGACGGCCGCGAGCATCGCGTCCAGGTCGTGCACCTCGTTGTCGTCCAGCGGGACCTGCACGGACGTGGCGCCGGAGACCTGGGTGATGATCGGGTACGCCTCGAAGGAGCGCCAGGCGTAGATCACCTCGTCGCCCGGCCCGGCCGTCGCCTGGATGAGCTGCTGGGCCACGCCCACCGAGCCGGTGCCGGTCGCCAGGTGCTCCGCCGGCACGCCGAACCGCTCCGACAGCTCCGCCATCAGCCCGGTGCAGGCCATGTCCGGGTACCGGTTGAAGGCGCCGGCGGCGGCCACCGCGGTCTCCAGCACGCCGGGCAGCGGCGGGTAGGGGTTCTCGTTGGAGGACAGCTTGTACGCCACCGGGCCGCCCGCGGCGGCCGGCTTCCCGGGCTTGTAGGTGGGGACGCCGTCCAGCGCCGCACGCAGCTTCGGGGTCTTCTCGCTCACCGCAGGTCCTCCTCGACCGTCCCGCTCGTCACCAATACTGCACACCTTATGAGGATTGAGCCGTGCGGCGTAGGGTCCTCCGTCCCCCGGACCCCCTCGGAACCGGTACGGGCATGCGCATGTCATATACCGGCGCCATGCCCCAGCTCAGGGCGCAGGGGCTTTGCGGAGCGCCTCCCCCTGTGTCACGCGCCGGTGGCTCGCGCCGTGGCGCGCATCACCCGTGAAGGTGACTTGAGACCTCTTCGATACCTGACGCAATCTGCAGGTCAAGCCCGACGATCACCGGGCAGAATCACGTCCTGACCACCAACGCCCTTGCTTTCCAAGGGGTTTGACGGCCTTTCGGCATGCAGAAACGTGCCTTTCGCCTGCGCACAAGGGAGCCCCGCGATGGCCCCCTCCGAGCCCTACTATCGGCTCGCCATGACAGCAGCAGGGAAGCACCAGGTGAGCCGGTCGACCGGACGCCGGTTGGGGCGGGCAGGCATCCGGGACGTGGCCGCCGCAGCCGGTGTCTCCATCACGACTGTCTCCGACGCGCTCAACGGCAAGGGCCGGCTTCCGGACGCCACCCGTCGCCACGTCCGCGAGGTCGCCGACCGGTTGGGCTACCGCCCCTCCGCCGCCGCCCGCACGCTCCGTACCGGCAAGTCCGGCCTGATCGGGCTGACCGTCACCACGTACGGGGATGAACCTTTCACCTTCACCGAGTTCGCGTACTTCGCGGAGATGGCGCGCGCCGCCACCTCCGCCGCGCTGGCCAGGGGGTACGCCCTGGTCATCCTCCCCGCGACCTCCCGCCACGACGTCTGGTCCAACGTCGCGCTGGACGGCACGGTCGTCATCGACCCGGCCGACGGCGATCCCGTCGTCACCGAGCTCGTCCGGCACGGCATCCCCGTCGTCTCCGACGGCCGCCCCGGCGGCACCCTCCCCGTCACCGGCTGGGTCGACAACGACCACGAGGCAGCCGTCATGGGGCTTCTGGAGCATCTCGCCGACGCCGGTGCCCGCCGCATCGGCCTCCTCACGGGCACCACCACCGACACCTACACCCGCCTGTCCACCACCGCGTACCTCCGCTGGTGCGAGCGGGTCGGCCAGGACCCGGTGTACGAGTCCTATCCGGCGCACGACCCGTGCGCGGGCGCCGTCGCCGCCGACCGGCTGCTCGCCCGCCCGGACCGCCCGGACGCCGTCTACGGCCTCTTCGACCCGAACGGCACCGATCTGCTCGCCGCCGCCCGCCGGTACGGCCTCCGGGTCCCCGACGACCTCTTGCTGGTGTGTTGCAGCGAGTCCACGGTCTACGCCACGACCGAGCCCCCCATCACGACCCTCTCGCTCAAGCCCCGCCGCATCGGCACCGCCGTCGTCCAACTCCTCATCGACGCCATCGAGGGGCTCGACAGCGGACGCCCGGTCGAGCAGGTAATACCGACCGACCTGATCGTGCGCACCTCCTCTCAACGGAGGTCCCCACGTACGACGGTCAGCCCACCACGCGGACCGTCCGGCGACTGAGCGTTCCGCCGGACGGCCACGGCCGCGCAGGGAAATAGAGGGCGAAGCCGGGAGAAAACAGCAGGGAATGCCGGGCTCCGAACGATTGACCACCCCCGGGTGCGTCACAACCTGCGAGCGGCGTTCCTATGATGGGCGCACGACACCACGGACCGCCGTCGACCAGGCAAGGTCCGCGAGGTGCACGGCGGCGCGACGGTGGAGGGGTCGATGACTCAGGGGGCCGGTCTGGGACCCATGGTGCGGACCATGGCAGCACAACCTCCTGCGCCCGTTCCTCCTGGAACTCCCGGGGCCGCACTGGACGGTCGTCCGCAGGACGCATACGCCGCCGATGACGCGTACGCGCCGCAGGAGGGATACGTCCCTCAGGTCCGTCAGGACGGATACGGCCCGCAGGCCGGCCAGGTCCTCCAGGACGTACCCGCTCCCCAGGCGCGCCTCAACCCGGAGGTCCGCGTGCGGACCAGGGCCCGGCCGTACGCGCGCCTCACCTACGGCACCGGCCCGCAGGCCACGTTGCCGCAGGACGAACTGCCCGCCGACTACACCCCCACGGAGCGCGACATCCCCGTCGTCGGCCCGGACGGCACCCCGACCGCGTACACGGACACGCTCGTCGACCACCCCGCCGTCGACCTCCAGCAGGTCGGCGAGGGCGAGGCCGGCGGCCCGCTGTACGTCGTCGGCGACGTGCACGGTTACTACGACGAGCTGCGTGCCGCGCTGTTCGCCGAGGGGCTGATCGACGCCGAGGGCCACTGGGCGGCGGGCAACACCCGGCTGTGGTTCCTCGGCGACTTCACCGACCGCGGCCCCGACGGCATCGGCGTCATCGACCTGGTCATGCAGCTCTCCGCCGAGGCCGCCGCGGCCGGCGGCTACTGCAAGGCCCTCATGGGCAACCACGAGCTGCTCCTCCTCGGCGCCAAGCGGTTCGGCGACACCCCCGTGCAGTCCGGCGCCGGCACCGCCTCCTTCCAGGCCGCCTGGCTGCTCAACGGCGGCCAGAAGACCGACATGGACCGCCTCCAGGACCACCACCTGCAGTGGATGGCCCGGCTGGACGCCGTCACGGAGGAGGACGGTCACCTCCTCGTGCACTCCGACACCACGGCGTACCTCGACTACGGCGACTCCATCGAGGCCGTCAACGACGCCGTCCACGAAGTCCTCACCCGCAGTGACGCCAACGAGGTCTGGGACCTCTTCCGCAAGCTCACCAAGCGCTTCGCCTTCCGCGACGAGTCCGGGCCGCAGGCCGTGCGCGACCTGCTCGCCACGTACGGCGGCGAGCGCATCGTCCACGGTCACAGCCCCATCCCGTACCTCCTCGGCGAGGTCGGCACCGAGGACGGCGAGGGCGAGGACACCATCGTCGAGGAGCCGCACGTGTACGCCGACGGGCTCGCGGTCGCCATGGACGGCGGCGTCACGATGGCCGGAAAGCTGCTCGTCGTCCAACTTCCCCTGACTGTCTGACCCGTATCGGGGCAGGGGTACCGCAGGCCGGCGGTGGGACCTGCCGGGCGGCCGGGGAGGGCTTGTCACGGGCGGAGCGAATTTCCGAAATCCTCTGTCACGCCATGCTGGAGGCGCTCTACCATCGGTCTATCCGTAGCAGGCTCTCCTCCGTTTCCCGCCAACTGCCCGGCCCACGCCGGCCCGTACGGCCCTACGGAGCATCGGGGGATGCACATGAACAGCGCTCCGCACCTGCTGAACGAGGACCGCGAGGAATTCCGGCGGGCCCTCGACGAGGCACTGCGCACCGCGGCCGACCGCCCGGATCTCGCCGCGACGGGCATGCGCCTCAACACCGAGCAGCTGCGCACCATGGCGCTCAGCGCCACGACCGCCATCGCCGCATGCGCGACGGCCGAGTACCAGCATTACGTCGCGCTCCGGGCGGAGTTGCGCGCGCCCGCCTCCGCGCGCCCGGCCACGGCCGGTACCGAAGCGGGCGAGGGCGGCGTTGACGGCGCGGGTGGTGCCGGCGTCGGCTTCGCCACGGTGGGCGAGGTCGCCGAGGCCACCGGCGCCGGACTGGCCGCCATGGTCACGGTCCTCGCGCCCGTCCTGGCCGGTATCGCCGCGGTCCTCTTCCTCCTCATCGGTTACGTCCTGCACACCGTCGACCCCGACGCGTCCCTGGCCCAGCCGCTGATCAGCGTCGGCTGGGTCTTCGCGGCCCTGACCGCGGCGACGATCCTCATCGCGATGGGCGGCCTGGTGGTCACCGCGCTCCGCAACGGCGCCACGTCCCTGCGCGCCTCCCGCCCCACGGAACTGGCCCAGGAGGTCGAACGGGCGAAAGAGCGCTGGCTCCAGGCCCTCCGGGAACGCGGCCTGAATCCCTTCCTTCTGGAAGCCCTGACGGCTCCGGAGCCGCCTCCGGAGCCGGACATCCGGAAGCGGGAGAAGGGCCCGGCGGTCCCCGCGAGCACGGTGGTGCCCGCGGAACCGACGGCCGCGGACAGCTCTACCGCCGTCCAGGAACACGCACCGGACACGGCCGGCGCGGGCGAGGCGACCGGGCCCGCGTCCGCAGACGGACAGTCGCCGCCGGCCCCCGAGGCCGCCGGAAGGTTCGTGGCACACCGCTCCCCGGACAGCGGCCGGATGCCCACACTCGGCTACACCCACCCGCGCTTCTCGGGTCCCGAGGACGACCACCGCACCACCACCCGCCCGCGCTTCACGAGCCCGGACTTCACCAGCCCGGACTACGGCGGCCCGGACCACCAGCCGGAGTGATTCCCGCACGACGAGGAGGCCCCGGTATCCCCGGGGCCTCCTCGTCGTGCGTTCAGGTCGTGCCTGCGGTCAGTCCGCGATCGGCAGGTACACCCGGTTGCCCGCTGCCGCGAATTCCTTGGACTTCTCGGCCATGCCGGCCTCGGGGTCCACGGACAGGTCGCCGCCGTGCTCGCGGCGGATGTCCTGGGAGATCTTCATGGAGCAGAACTTCGGGCCGCACATGGAGCAGAAGTGCGCCGTCTTGGCCGGTTCGGCCGGGAGCGTCTCGTCGTGGAAGGCGCGGGCCGTGTCGGGGTCGAGGGCCAGGTTGAACTGGTCCTCCCAGCGGAACTCGAAACGGGCGTCGGAGAGGGCGTCGTCCCACTCCTGGGCGCCCGGGTGCCCCTTGGCCAGGTCGGCCGCGTGGGCCGCGATCTTGTACGTGATGACGCCGGTCTTCACGTCGTCGCGGTCCGGCAGGCCCAGGTGCTCCTTGGGCGTGACGTAGCAGAGCATCGCCGTGCCCCACCAGGCGATCATCGCGGCGCCGATGCCCGAGGTGATGTGGTCGTAGGCGGGGGCGATGTCGGTGGTCAGCGGGCCGAGCGTGTAGAACGGCGCCTCCTCGCAGATCTCCTGCTGGAGGTCGATGTTCTCCTTGATCTTATGCATCGGGACGTGGCCCGGGCCCTCGATCATGGTCTGTACGCCGTGTGCCTTGGCGATCGTGTTCAGCTCGCCGAGGGTCTTCAGCTCCGCGAACTGCGCCTCGTCGTTGGCGTCGGCGATGGAGCCCGGGCGCAGCCCGTCACCGAGCGAGAACGTCACGTCGTACGACGCGAGGATGTCGCAGAGCTCTTCGAAGTTCTCGTAGAGGAAGGACTCCTTGTGGTGCGCCAGACACCACGCCGCCATGATCGAGCCGCCACGGGAGACGATGCCGGTCTTGCGGCGGGCGGTGAGCGGGACGTACCGGAGGAGCACGCCGGCGTGGACCGTCATGTAGTCGACGCCCTGCTCGGCCTGCTCGATGACGGTGTCCTTGTAGATCTCCCAGGTGAGCTCCTCGGCCTTGCCGTCGACCTTCTCCAGGGCCTGGTAGAGGGGGACGGTGCCGATCGGGACGGGGGAGTTCCGCAGTACCCACTCGCGGGTGGTGTGGATGTTGCGGCCGGTGGAGAGGTCCATGACCGTGTCGGCGCCCCAGCGGGTCGCCCAGGTCATCTTCTCCACCTCCTCCTCGATGGAGGAGGTCACCGCGGAGTTGCCGATGTTGGCGTTGACCTTCACCAGGAAGTTCTTGCCGATGATCATCGGCTCGATCTCCGGGTGGTTGACGTTGGCCGGCAGTACCGCGCGGCCCGCGGCGATCTCGTCGCGTACGAACTCCGGCGAGCAGTTCTCGCGGACCGCGACGTACTCCATCTCCGCGGTGATCTCGCCGCGCTGCGCGTACGCGAGCTGCGTGACGGCGCCGTCCCGGCCGCGGCGGGGCTGCCGCGGGCGGCCCGGAAACACCGCGTCGAGGTTCTTCAGGCCGCCACGCGGCGAGGTGTGCTTGAGGCCGTCGTCCTCCGGACGCATCGGCCGGCCCGCGTACTCCTCGGTGTCGCCGCGAGCGATGATCCAGTTCTCCCGCAGCGGCGCGAGGCCGCGGCGGACGTCGGTTTCGATGTTGGGGTCGGTGTACGGCCCTGACGTGTCGTAAAGCGTCACGTGCTCGCCGTTGGTGAGGTGCACTCGCCGGACGGGAACCCGGAGGTCCGGGCGCGATCCGGAGACATAGCCCTTGTGCCAGCCGATCTGCTGCTCGCCGGCAGCCTCGGTCGCACCGTTTTCGGGCGTGCGTGCATCCTGCAGAGTCATTGAGACCCACTCCCTACGCCGGCATTACCCGGTAACAGGTTCGGCGGTCGACGCAGCTCTTTCCGTGTCGGTGTTTCACGTGAAACACCGCTGGTACGGAATCAGCGCCCTCTCAGCCCGGTGCTCCGAGCTCCCGCGATTGCAAAGGTGCCACCACGGTAGCGGCCGGAGCCGCGTGGTGAACAGGGGGCCCGGTGAGTTGTTGGATGATCGGGCGGTGACCCGCAACGAGCCCGAGACCCAGCCGCACACTCATCCGCATGCGCACGGCCACAGCCATGGCCACGGACCCGCCGCGCCCGTCTCCCACCACCTGCGCAAGGTCATCGCCGCGGTACTGATCCCGTTCGCCCTGGCGGTGGGCGTCGGACTGATCGCCCTCTGGCCCGGCGGCGCGCCCGCGCACAAGCCGTCGGGGGTCGGCTTCGACCAGGAGACCCAGTCCGCGCGGGTCGTCCGGCTGACGAAGGTGGACTGCGCGGACGTCAACGCGCAGCAACAGCAGCAGATGCAGCAGCAACAGCCGCCGACGGGACCCGGCAGCGGCGCGCAGCAGAACGCGCAGAGCTGCGAGCAGGCCACCATCGAGGTCACCACCGGCAAGGACACGGGCCACCGCTTCAAGACCGTGGTGACGCCGGACGCCTCGCGCCGTTACACCGAGGGCCAGGGCGTCGTGGTGGCGTACGCGCCCAAGGCGCCCCGGGACCTGCAGTACTCGGTCACCGACGTGGACCGCACCTTCCCGATGTGGGTGCTGGCCGCGGTGTTCGCACTGGCGGTGGTGGTCGTCGGGCGGCTGCGCGGGGTACTGGCACTGGTCGCGCTGGCGGCGAGCTTCGCCGTCCTCACGCTGTTCATCCTGCCGGCCATCCTGCAGGGCTCGAATCCGCTGCTGGTGGCGGTGGTCGGGGGCAGCGCGATCATGCTCATCGCGCTCTACATGTGTCACGGCCTGACGGCCCGTACATCGGTCGCGGTGCTCGGCACGCTGGCGTCACTGCTGCTGATCGGGCTGCTGGGATCGGTGTTCATCGGCTGGGCGCAGCTGACGGGCAACACGGACGACCAGACGGGGCTGGTGCACAGCCTCTACCCGGGCATCGAGATCCGCGGTCTGCTGCTGGCGGGGATCATCATCGGGTCGCTGGGCGTGCTGGACGACGTGACCGTGACCCAGACGGCGGCCGTGTGGGAGCTGCGGGACGCCGACCCGACGGCGAGCCGGCGGAAGATCTACGGGGCGGCGATGCGGATCGGGCGGGACCACATCGCGTCGGTGGTGAACACGCTGGTACTGGCGTACGCGGGCGCCGCGCTCCCGTTGCTCCTGCTGTTCTCCATCGCACGCAGCAGTGTCGGTACGGTCGCCACCAGCGAGGTGGTGGCCGAGGAGATCATCCGGACGCTCGTGGGCAGCATCGGGCTCGTCGCTTCCGTACCGCTGACCACGCTGCTGGCGGTACTGGTGGTCTCCGCGGACCGGGGCAGCCGGAGCGGGCCGCGCACGGAGCACGGCCGGGAGGCCGGTCCGGGGCCCGGGCAGCCGGGCAGCAGACGCGGTGGACGGGGCCGCCGCCGCAAGCGCTGACCGGGCCGGACCGGCGGTCAGCCCGCTCGTTGCGCGTTCGCGAAGATCCGGTCCAGCTCCGCGTCGAGCGTGCCGCAGATCTCCTCCTGGCCGAGCGGCACCAGCCGGTCCGTACGGTCCAGGAAGGCGACCAGCGGAGCCGCACCGACGCGGAAAAGAGCCTGCTCGGAGCCCACCTGCAGACTGACGAAGACGTCACTGAGGTGCGCGCCCGAGGCCGGCTCCACGTGGATGTCCCCTTCACCGGCCGGCCGGCTCAGACCGTCCAGGAGGAGTTCCCGGCTGAACGCCCAGGTCACCGGGGCGTCACCCGGGAGATCGAACGTGAAGCGCACGGCATAGGGATCGGCGCTGTCGAAATCGAGCTCCACCGGAATCCGGAAGGCGAGTTCCTCGGAGACGATGAAGCTCATCATCACTTCTGCCTGCACTGTTTGGCTCATCAACCACTGCCCCGCACTACTTGATCGAAGTGGCCGGTAATGATCCGCCGACCGCTATTGACGCCATCGTCGACCAGTTGCCGACAGATCACAAGGAGTAATTTTTCAGATACTGATAGAGAAGGCCAGCGTCATAAGGGTCGACTCTGCCATCCTCTGTACCTTTTCGGTTACAGCCAGCAGTCTCTCCGCCTCACCTGCGGGGAGAGAAATCGCCACGGTCGCCGCCGCCGAACCGACCTGAATGGGAATTGCCGAACACACCGTACCGATGGCATATTCCTCGCGTTCGACGGCGAGTTGGGCCTTACGCACCGTGTTCAACCGGTGCAGCAGATCGCCCTCCGTCCGTACGGAATGGGGCGTGAGCGACTGCACTTGGTACCGGGAAAGATGATCTTTCCGCCCCTCTTCGTCGAGTTGGGCCAGCAGGCACTGGCCTATCGCGTGCGCGTGAGCGGTCGTACGGAAGTCCGCCCATTCCTCGACCGGCGGCCGCTCCGGATCGTCGCTCACCGCGACCACCTCCACCTCGCCCGCGTGGTACACGGCGAAATACAGCGCGGCGCCCACCTCTTGACCGATGGCCGAGAGCGCCTGCGCGATCCGGGAGTAACGCCGGCGGCGGGCCCCTGACCGGCCGATGAGCTCGGCGGCCTCGCCGAGGAGGAACACGCCGTTCTCACGCTGGAGATATCCCTCGTGGGTCAGAGTGCGCAGCAGGTGGTACGTGGTCGGGAGGGGATAACCGGTCTCCCTGGCCAGTTGTTTGGCGGGCGCGCCGCGCGGGTGGGCGGCCACCGCTTCGAGGAGGCGCAGCGCCCGCTGGACGGAGCCGATCAGTGTCGGGGAAGTCGTGGATGCGTCGTTCGCCGTGGCCAAGACCAACCCCCAGGACAGGTCGCCGGGGTGCCGACCCCGGGCTCGGGCCCCGCGCCCGCGCCGCGTGCGCTTTCCGGTCACCGTCCGCGCCGTCCAGACCGGCCGGACCGGCCGGACATTCCGGAGCGTCGGCATCCGGAAGGCGCCCCGCGTCGGCACTCTAACGTGAGCGCTGCGGAGGGCAGGTCGATTAGCTTGCGAATTACCTCGGGCGGCGCATTTCTTGACTTGGCCGGAAGCCCACCTGTCGCGAGCGCCCCGGACATCAGTTCGCAAAGACAAACCCGTGCGGAGGAACCGCGGTACGGATACAAGAACGAACAACGGGACGAACGGCAGAAACGAACAAAAGGCGTCCCGATCCCCCTGAGGGGGAACGGGACGCCCGACGATTCGCCGCGGTGTCACCACTCGCGCGGTATCACCACTCGCTGTGCGGTGAACGCGCAGCTCACCGAATGAGGGCTACGACGACGATCCGCTGAACCTGCGGACGAGGTAGACGACACCCGCGATCAGCGCCACCGCCAGCAGGATCTTGAAGAGCAGCCCGATGAGAAAGCCCACGACGCTGCCGATCAGCCCGCCGAAGACGACCAGCAGGATGACGGGTACCGCGACCCACTTCACCCACCACGGAAGTCCCGCGAATATCTCCTTCACGGCCATTGCTCTGCCCTGCTTTCTGGTCGTCGCCCGGTACTCGCCCGGCCCGCCCGGCTCCTGTCCGATCCCGCCCTGCACCATCGATGCTAGGACGCCGCCCGGCCACATTGGGGGCCCGCGGCCCCGGCTGTCCCCTGAGCCTTCCCCTACGGGTACGGAAGGCCCGCCTCGGCTGCCCGGAGGAGCCGGCCGGGCTCTCCGGCTCAGCTCTCCGGCGGCGAGAAGATCACCATGACCCGCAGGTCCTCGGTGATGTGGTGGAACTTGTGCGGCACCCCGGCCGGTACATACACCACGCTGCCCCGTGCGACCTGCGTCGTCTCCATCCCCACCGTGATCGACGCGCGCCCGCTCACCACCAGGTACACCTCGTCCTGCTGGTGCGGCGCCTGCGGATCGCTGCTGCCGGCGTCCAGCGCGTACAGCCCGGCCGACATGTTCCGCTCCCGCAGGAACTGCAAGTACGCGCCGTCGTTGGCGGCCCGTTCCGCCTCCAGCTCCTCCAGCCTGAACGCCTTCATCACCCGCGCACCCCTCACTGCTGCCGTCGTGTCTGCGACGATCCCACCATGAAGAATTTTCTGGTCAAGACGATCGCCAACGCCGCGGCCCTCGCCGTGGCCACCTGGCTGCTCAGCGACATCACGCTGACCGGCACCAGCACCGGCAACAAGGTCTGGACGCTGATCCTCGTCGCGCTGATCTTCGGCGTCGTCAACGTCATCGTGAAGCCCGTGGTGAAGCTGCTGTCGTTCCCGCTCTTCATCCTCACCCTGGGCCTGATCACGCTCGTGATCAACGCCCTGATGCTGATGCTGACATCCTGGCTGGCGGGCAAGCTCGACCTCGCCTTCCACGTCGACGGCTTCTGGACCGCGGTACTGGGCGGCCTGATCGTCTCGATCGTCTCCTGGGCGCTGCACGTGATCCTGCCGGACGAGGACTGAGCCACACGGCCCGGAGCACGGCGCCCGGCACGCACGCCACGGCCGTCCTCGATCCCGACTTTCCCGACCCGAACTACGGCGGCGTGACAGGCTTCGAGGACTGCCCGGCACGGTCGAGGCCGTCTGCGAGGACCTGCTGACGGTCGTCCGGGACGAGCCGGCCGGGCGGAAGATGCTCGACGAGAAGGCAGGGACGAGCCCATGACAGGCGACGACGCGCGCATCACCGGCGACAGCACCCGGGCCGTACGGGCCGGCCTCCCCGAGGCCGAGGCGTACCACCCGACCCTCCCCGGGCCGGTCTTCGCGGCCCACTACCACCTGCCGGGCGACGCCTCCGGGCCGTACACCTACGGCCGCGAGTCCAACCCGACCTGGACCCTCCTCGAAGAGGCGATCTCGGAACTGGAGTCGCCCGGCGCGCCGGCCCGCACGTCGGTCTTCGCCTCCGGGATGGCCGCGATCTCCGCGGTCCTCTTCTCCCAGGTCCGCACCGGTGACGTGGTCGTCCTGCCGAACGACTGCTACCAGCTCATGCCCGCCGTACGGGAGCGCCTGGAGAGCTACGGCGTCGAGGTCCGCACCGCCCCGACCGCCGGGGACGCCCAGCTCGACGTACTGGACGGCGCCCGGCTGCTGTGGATCGAGACACCCTCCAACCCGGGCCTGGACGTCTGCGACATCCGCCGGCTCGCCGAGGCCGCGCACGCCCAGGGCACGCTGGTCGCCGTCGACAACACCCTCGCCACGCCGCTCGGCCAGCGCCCGCTCGACCTCGGCGCCGATTTCTCCGTGGCCAGCGGTACGAAGGCGCTGACCGGCCACGGTGACATCCTGCTGGGCTATGTCACCACCCGCGACCAGGCACTCACGGACTCCGTACGGCAGTGGCGCAAGACCGTCGGCGCGATCCCCGGCCCGATGGAGGCGTGGCTCGCGCACCGGTCGCTGGCCACGCTGGCGTTGCGCGTCGAGCGGCAGGCGGTGGGCGCGCTGGCGGTCGCCGAGGCGCTGCGCGACCGCCCGGAGGTCACCGGGCTGCGCCACCCGGGGCTGCCGACCGATCCCGCGCACGCGGGCGCGGTGGCCCAGATGCGCCCCGGACGCTTCGGCTGCGTCGTCTCCTTCGTCCTGCCGGACAAGGCGCACGCGGAACGTTTTCTGGCCGAACTGACGCTGGTGGACGACGCGACGAGTTTTGGGGGAGTACGGTCGACGGCCGAGCGGCGTGGACGCTGGGGCGGTGACGCCGTACCGGACGGGTTCATCCGCTTCTCCGTCGGCGCCGAGGACCCGGACGACTTGGTCGCGGACGTACTCCGGGCCTTGGACGGGGCCGCGCGGGAGTAGTTCCGTCCGGCACCGCTCCGCCGGTGGGCCCGTCGGCCGACATCGGCCGTACGCACAGCAGACGGTCCGAGCCTCCCCCCTCTTGGCTCGGACCGCCCTCGGTTCAATGCGCAACGAACCGCATAATCAAGGCTAGTTGACTCAGCGTCAGTGTCCAATCACGCTAGCGACACAGCCCTATCGACAAATTTATAGTGGCCCCGCGAGCAGGCATTCCAGAAGAAGGGGGTATGGATGGATCTGGCGCTGTTGCGCACCTTCGTCACTGTGCACCGGGCCGGCTCCTTCACCCGTGCCGCCGCCCTCCTCGGACTCTCCCAGCCCGCGGTGACCAGTCAGATACGGTCGCTGGAACGCCAGCTAGGCCGTCCGCTGTTTCTGCGGAGGCCACGCGGGGTCATCGCCACCACCGTCGGCGACGAACTCGCCCACAAGATCGCCCCGCATCTCGACGCGCTCACCGAGATCACCGAAGCCGGGCTCGACGAGGAATCCGTCACCCGCACTCTCCATCTCGCCGGGCCCCCGGAGTTCGCCGCCGAACGCGCCCTCCCGGCCCTCGCCCCGCTCATCGACCGGGGTCTCGCCGTCCGCACCTCCTTCGGTTCCGCCGAAGAGCTGCTCAGCGGGCTTGCCGCCGGCCACCACGATCTCGCCGTCACCACCGCCCGGCCGCGCGGCGGCCTGCTCACCGCGACCCCGCTGTGCGACGAGGAACACGTCCTGGTCGCCGCGCCCCGCTGGGCAGCACGGATCGGCGGCCCGGCCGGCCTCCAGGACCGCGGCCCGAAGGCCCTCGACCCGGTACCGGTGGTCGAGGTCCACGAGAGCCTGCCGCTGATCACCCGGTACTGGTCCGCCGTCTTCGACGCCCGGCCCACGGCCCCCGCCGCCGTGATAGCCGCCGACCTGCGCGCGGTACTGGCCTGCGCGGCGGCCGGCGCCGGGATCGCCGTCGTACCGCGCTACCTCGCCGCGCCGGCGCTCGACCGCGGCGAGGTGGTCTCGCTGCTGGACCCGCCGGTGCCGCCGCTGCGCACATACTTCCTCGTCGTCCGCACCGGGACGCTCGCCCTGCCGCACATCGCCCGCGCGCACGAGTGGCTGCTGCGGGCCGCTGCGGCCTGGTGACCGGCGGGTAGAGCTACCGCACTGGTGAGCGGCGTGGAGGGGTTCGTTCCGGCGCTGACCGGGGCGTATCCGGCGCGCCTGCGGCCGGATGTCACGCACCCCGCAAGACGCGGGTTTCACCAGCCGTCGAAAGCGGCATCTGTCCCCTATGACCGTACGGCCAGTCGTCAAACGCACCGCCCGCGCGATCCTGCTCGACGGTGACGACCTCATCCTGATCAAGCGCACCAAGCCGGGACGGAACCCGTACTGGATCACGCCGGGCGGCGGCGTGGAGCCCGAGGACGCCACCGTGATCGACGCCCTCCACCGGGAGGTGGACGAGGAGCTGGGCGCCAAGGTCAAGGATGTGGTCCCGGTCTTCGTCGACACGGTCGAGCACGTCACGGACGGCGGCGTGGACGGCGTGAAGGTCCAGCACTTCTTCGTCTGCCGGCTCGACTCCATGGACCTGACCAGGCGGCACGGCCCCGAGATGGAGGAGCCGTGCGGGGAGTACGAGATCGTGCGGGTGCCGTTCACGCGCGTCGGGATCGCCTCCGTCGAGGTCGTACCGCTCTCCCTGCGGCACTATCTCGACGCCAACATCGAAGGCGTCCGGGCGCTGCACGCACCCGATCTGGGCTAAGGGCCCACCTCGTACGAACCGTCCGTTTCACGTGAAACATCCACGTCCACGTCGGTTCACTTCCGACTGTTTCACGTGAAACACGACATGTTTCACGTGAAACAGACGTCGCCCTGGTCTAGCCGAACCAGCCGCGGAAGTCGCCGGAGTCCGCCGGTGCCCGCTGCTGCACGAGCGCCAGTACTCGCTCCGCCTCTTCCTGGAAAGAAGAGGGGTTGGGGGTGCGGGGCCGGGCCGGCGCCGCTTCCGCCGGTTCTTCCGGTGTCTCCTCCCGACGCCGGGAGTGGGCCGGCGTCTCTTCCCGACGCCGGTAGGGGGCCCGATCGGCCGCCTCGGCCGCTGCGCCGAAGAAATCGCCGCCCTTGCGCTTCACATCGTCCGTGCCCCAGGCGCGGTCGCCGCGCTCCTGCCGGGGGACCTTCTGCAGGTGGGGTATGTGCTTGGCGCAGTGGATGTACGCCTCCTCCACCTCGACAGCCACCCATAGCTGTGCGCGCCGCCCTGGAATCGGGTCGACCGGCAGCTCGGGGTGGCGTACCCGCATCTCCTCGTCCGGGACGACCCAGGCCCGCCCGTTCACATGCAGGCCGATCCGGTCGCGCAGGAAGTCCACGAAGAGGATGCCCAGCCGCGGGTTCTCGGAGAGGTTGCCGAGCGAGGCCAGCACGCCGTTGCCGCGGTACTCGGGGTAGATCAGGGTGCGCTCGTCCAGCACGCGGACGAAGCCGGGCGGCCCGGCCCGGAAGGTCGAGTCGCACTCGCCGTTCCCGTCCGCGGTCGCCAGGAAGAACATCTCCTGGCGGCCGACGAACTCCCGCATGCGCGCATTGAGATGGTCCAGGACCTGGTCGCGGTAGAAGCGGTCGGCGCGGTCGGTCGTCCCCATCCGCTCCTGCACGAGGTGCTCACCGTCGCTGCCGGGCCGCTCGGCCCGCTCGTCGACGGCCCAGCTCGGGACCGGCCGCACGGCCGACCGCTCGTACGCCTGCGAAGGACCGGACCGCTCGTGCTTCTCCGCAGTCGAGCCGGGTCTCTCGTGCGTGGGCGCAGCCGGGCTGGGGCGCTCGTAGGTGTACACATCCGGGTACTCGCTCGCGTACCGGCCGGGGTACTGGACCGCGTACTCGTCCGGATACGGGCTCGCAGGCTCACCCGAGTAACCCCAGCGGCTGCTGTCTTCGGTGCTCAAGTACTACTCTCCCGCCGCGACAAGCTCTTCAACGGCGTCATGCCGGATGCGGTCCGACGGGACGCCGACGCCGACCAGCGCGTCCACACCGCTGCGGATCATGCCCGGCGGCCCCGACACGTACGCGTCGTACTCGCCCCACGGACCGTACTCCCGCACCGCGTCCGGCAGCCGCCCGCTGATGCTCCTGTACACACCGCCCGTCGGCCCGCTGGAGATCACCGGGCGCACGGACAGCCAGGGATGGGCGTGCTCCAGCCGCAGCATGGTGTCGATGTCGTAGAGGTCATGATCACTGCGAGCACCGTAGAACACTTCCACCGGGCGCCGGCGGCCGTGCTCGGCGACATCCTCGACCAGTGCCTTGATGGGCGCGATGCCCGTACCGCCGCCCAGGCACAGCAGGCCGTTGTCGGTGGTGTGGTCGACGGTCATCGAGCCGCCCGGAGGGCCGAGCCGGATGACGTCGCCCGGCCGCGCCCGGTGCACCAGCGCACCCGAGACCCAGCCCGCCGGTACCGCTTTGACGTGGAAGGAGAGCAGGCCGTCCGAGCGCGGCGCGCAGGCGAAGGAGTAGTGCCGCCACACCCGCGGCCACCACGGCGTCTCCACGCTGGTGTACTGGCCGGCGAGGAACGGGTACGGCTGGTCCGGCCGCACGGTGACGATCGCGATGTCGGACGTGCGCAGCTCGTGCGCGACCACCTCGGCGTCCCACCAGGCGGGCGCGGTGGCCTCGTCCTCGGCGGCGGCATCGATCATGATCTGCGAGATCTTGGTGTACGCGCGGATCCAGGCGGCCTCGGCCTCGCCGTCCCAGCTCAGCGTGGCGTACCGGGCGAGCGCGCCGAGCAGGCACTCGCCGACGGCCGGGTAGTGCTCGGGCAGCGTGCCGTACTTGCGGTGACCGCGGCCGAGGTGCGCCAGGAACTCGGTGAGCGACGCGTCGTCGTCGACCCGCTGGGCGGCGGTGAGCAGCGCCTTGAACAGCCGGTCGCGCTGCTCGTCCATCGAGACCGGGAAGAGCTGGCGCAGGTCGGGGTAGCGGACGAAGAGCAGCGCGTAGAAGTACGAGGTGACCTGCTCCGCCACCGGCTCGATCTCCGCCATCGTGCGCCGGATGAGCAGTGCGTCGGCGGACGCCTCGGCCGCGGCGGGCCGCTGCGTACGGACCGACGCCTCCAGCGCGGACTCGGGCACGGGCCCGGCCGCAGCCGGGACCTCACGGCGGGGCGGGAGCGTGGCCGTCCGGCCGGCGGCCCGGGGAGCGGCTTGAGGAGTCGTGCGGGGAGCGGTCGGCGGAACGGCCTGCTCGGCCGCGGATTCGGCTGTTCCGGACGATTCGACTGGTTCGGTCGAATCGGTGGGCTTTTCCGGTGACTTGGCGGGAGAGGGAGTGAACCAACCCCATGCGCCACTGTCACCGTCGGCGCCGTTACCGGCCGACTCAGTGGTCGGAGCGTCCATGGTCTGCCTCGCCTCGAACGGTCGTGGAGCGTCTTCGCATTCTTGATCGGCAACCGCTAGCCGGGCAATACCCGCGAAAGCGGCGCAGCTCCGACTGGTGTCACACCCACCGCAGTTCCCGTCTCCGCACGCCTTCGCAGCATGTCAGCCCGCTCCCGTACGTACGGGCGGACAGCCTGAAGTCCCGGTAACAGCCGATGCGTTGCCGGTAGGCTGGCGGACTCCGGACGTGCGCCGGGATATCCCACGGCGCGCCCGTCCGATGAATCGGATTCGACCATACCGGCAGCGGTCGAATTCACAAGTCCCGTTCCGCAGCAGCTCACCGACGTCCCGGTGAAGTCCTGGTGAGTTCCGGGTGAATCGGCCGGTGGCGTGACCGGCGGCGCAAGCCGGTGGACTCATCCGCCGGCCTTCCCGCCGAGCGTCAGCGCGTACGCCTCCCGCAAGTCCCGGCCCGCGTACGCGAAGGTCGCGAGCTCGCTGACGTGATGGTCAGCGTTCACCGCCACGGACGCCGGGACGGCCGCGAACAGATCCGTGTCGGAGCGGGAGTCCCCGTACGCCACGCAGTCGGCCCGGCTCAGCCCGAACGACGCGCAGAGCTCGTCGGCGATCCGCACCTTGGCCCCGGCGGACAGGATGCCGGCCGGGTCCACCCGCTCCCGGAACGGCACGTCCGGCCAACGCGAGCCGTACGCCGCGTCGGCGCCCCAGCCCAGCAGCCGGTCCACGAAGAACGACGGCGACAGGGAGATCACCGCGCAGTGCTCCCCGCGCTCGCGGATGTCGGCCCACACGTCCCGGATGCCGGCCAGCCAGGGCGCCGCCTCGAAAGCTGCCGCGACATCGGCGTGGGTCAGCTCGGTCCACAGGTCGCAGGCCAACTGCGCGAAGCGCGGCGGGGTCAGCTCGCCGGCCGCGAAGGCGCGCTCCAGCTCGCCGGTCTCCCGTTCCAGCCCGAGCTGCCGCGCGATCTCCACGGCGGCGGCAGACCCGTAGAGCAGCGTTCCGTCCAGGTCGAAGAGGTGCAGCTTGGCCATGGGGGCGAGGGTAGGCGGTCGTACCGCGGGACGGGCGGGCCGGGGCGCGTCGGCCGCCTCCGGCCGGTACCGCTGGTCGGCTCCGACCAGTAGAGGTACTCGTACTCGTCCGCGCGTACGGGCGGATACTCCCGCCGTCAGACGCGCGGCGGGCCACCGGGCGCGACGGTGGTGGCATGCAGCAGCTCAGCCGTTCCGCACGCCGGGCCACCCTCGTCGTCCACGTCGTCGTCTCCGTCGGCTGGCTCGGGCTCACGCTCGGCCTCTTGGCGCTCGGCATCGCGGCATCGACCGCGGGTGCCGGTGCGGACCCGGGCGCGGGCGGTGCCGACGGGGCCGACGCCGCCTCGGAACTCGCCGCGGCCGCCTACCGCTCGATGAAGATCTTCATCGACTGGCTGATCATCCCGCTCGCGCTGCTCACCCTGGTCTCCGGCCTCGTCCTCTCGCTCGGCACGCCGTGGGGGCTGGCCCGGTACCGGTGGGTGGTCACCAAGTTCTGGCTCACGCTGGGCGCGGCCCTCGCCACCGTCCTCGCGCTGCGTACGCAGATCGACGCGGCCGCCGGCGCGGTGGTGGCCGGCCGGCCGGTACCTCCCGAGACCGATCTCGTGGTGGCACCGGCCGTCGCGCTCACGCTGTACGTCTTCCTGACCGCGATCTCCGTACTGAAGCCCTGGGGTCCGACAGCCCGCGGCCGCCGCCTGCGCGAGGAGCGCGGGCGGCGGCCGGAGAAGGCCGGCCGGGCGGCCGTGCGGTGATCACTCCAGGCCGGCGGCCTGCCCGGCGGCGACGGCGATCCGGTGGTCCTGCTCCGGCGCACCGCCGCCGAAGCCGATGGCGCCGATCAGCCGGCCGTCGCGGTGCAGCGGTACGCCACCCGCGATGAACAGCAGCGGCCGGTCGAGGGCGGTCGGCAGCGTGTGGAAGAGGCCGTCCGGACGGACCAGGTCGACCAGGTCGGCGGTGGGCGCGTCGAGCTGCAGCGCGGTGTACGCCTTGCGGGTGCTGGTCTCGCCCGAGATCAGCACGGCGTCGTCGTCCCGCCGGAAGCCGAGCAGGTGGCCGCCGGCGTCCAGCACGGTGACGCTGCCGCGTACGCCTTCACCGTCGGCGGCCCGCCGCGCGGCCTCGACGAGGGCGTCGACGTCCCCGGTGGTGAGCGGACGGACGGCGGCGATGGTGTCGGGGGTGCTCATGGGGTGGTGCTCCTTGGGGGGGTGTGGTGGTGATTGGTACGAGGGGTAGTGCGTGGGGAGGGACGGGGCCGAGCGGCTTCCGGGGGGCCGAGCCGCTTCCGGGGGGGCGAAGTCGCCGCTCAAGGCGTCACGCCCGTGCGGGCTCCGCCGCGCTCTCCTCCGCCGTCGCGCCCGCGACGACCCGGCCGGTGCCGCCGGTGGCCGCCCGGTCCCGGCGTTCCAGCGCGGCCGACCAGAAGGCCAGTACCAGCGCGGAGGCCGCGAGCAGCGCGCCGACCCAGTTGGGGGCCGTGACGCCGAGGTCGGCCGAGATGACCAGGCCACCGAGCCAGGCGGCGATCGCGTTGCCGAGGTTGAAGGCGCCGATGTTGACGGCGGAGGCGAGCGTGGGCGCGTCCGCGGTCTGGTCGAGCACCCGCTTCTGCAGCGGCGGTACGGTCGCGAACCCGAAGGCGCCGATCAGCGGGATGGCGACGGCGGCGGCGACCTTGTCGTACGCGGTGAACGTGAAGGTCCCCAGTACGACGGCCAGTGCCGTGAGCGCCACGTACAGCATCGGCATCAGCGCCCGGTCGGCGAACTTGCCGCCGATCAGGTTGCCGATCACCATGCCGATGCCGAAGAGGACGAGCAGCCAGGTGACGGACCCGTCGGCGTACCCGGCGGCCTCGGTCATCATCGGCGCGATGTAGGTGATCGCGGCGAAGACGCCGCCGAAGCCGAGCACGGTCATGGCCATGGCCAGGAGGACCTGTGGGTTGCGGAAGGCGGCGAGCTCGCTGCGGAGGTGCGTGCGCTGCTGTGCGGTGCCCGCTTCGCGGCGGTCGGCCGGTACGAGGGCCGCGATGCCGAGCAGACCCAGTACGCCGAGCGCGGCGACGATGAAGAAGGTCGCGCGCCAGCCGACGCTCTGCCCGATGAACGTGCCGGCCGGGACGCCGACGACGTTGGCGACGGTGAGGCCGGTGAACATCATCGCGATCGCGCCGGCCTTCTTGTGCGGCGCGACCAGGCCCGCGGCCACGATCGAGCCGATGCCGAAGAACGCGCCGTGCGCGAGTGAGGCGATCACCCGGCCGGCCAGCATGACGCCGAAGACGGGGGCGACGGCCGAGACGAGATTGCCCGCGATGAACAGGCCCATCAGCAGCATCAGCATCCGCTTGCGCGAGACCCGGGCGCCGAGGACGGCCAGCAGCGGGGCGCCGACCACGACACCGAGCGCGTAGCCGGTGGTCAGGAAGCCGGCGGTGGGGATGGAGACGCCGAAATCGGCGGCGACCTCCGGCAGCAACCCCATGATCACGAACTCGGTGGTCCCGATTCCGAAGGCGCCGATGGCCAGCGCCAGGAGTGCGAGAGGCATGACTGGGCCCTTCAAAACGTTGCAGAGGGAGGTTGGATGCGTTCACATTAATTGCAGACGCGGGTTACTTGCAAGCGCGGGCTATTTCATGCGTGACCTACCCTGAGGGGTACGACCCAAAGGAGGGTTCTCATGACGCAGTGCCAGCAGACGGTCCGCGCACCCGGCCTCGCCCAGGGGTGGTGCGCGCTCTCCGTCCTGCACGGCCGGATCGAGACGCACATCGAGCGCGCCCTGCAGGACGGGCACGAGCTGAGCGTGCGCGAGTACTCCGTCCTCAACGTGCTCAGCGAGCAGCACGACGGCGTGGGCGGCCACCTGCGCATGCACCAGGTCGCCGATGCGGTCGTCCTCAGCCAGAGCGCGACGACGCGCCTGGTCACCCGGCTCGAGGAGCGCGGGCTGCTGTCGCGTTACCTGTGCCCCGACGACCGCCGCGGCATCTACACGAACGTCACCGAGCAGGGCCACCAGCTGCTGGAGGAGGCGCGCCCCACGCACGACGCGGCACTGTGCGAGGCCCTGCGCGAGGCGGCCCGGCGCCCGGAGCTGGCACCCCTGGTGGCCGCGGTGGAGGGGATGGCCACGGGGGCGGTACCGGCGGAGGCCACCGTGTCGGCCGAGGCTGCTGTACCGGGCGGGGCTGCTGTGGCGGCTGGGGCTTAGGGGGCGTCTGCGGGTGCTTGCCTACGGGCGCATGCTGTGGGCGCGCCGCGCGCTCCGGAGCGACGTGGTGTGCGCGACGCGCACTACCCCTGGGATGCGGCCCTCGCACGGCATATGGTCGCGGCCATGAGCGATTTCAAGATCCGTCGGGCGGCCGAAGCGGACCTCCCCGCCATCGTGGCACTGCTGGCCGACGACGCACTGGGCGCCACCCGCGAGTCCCCGGACGACCTGACTCCGTACCGTACGGCGTACAAGCGGCTGGCCGAGGACCCGAACCAGCACCTGATCGTCGCCGAACGCGCCGACCGCGTCGTGGGCACGCTCCAGCTCACCGTCATTCCGGGGCTCTCGCGGCGCGGCGCCACCCGGTCGATCATCGAGGGCGTGCGCATCCACTCCGAGGAGCGGGGGAGCGGCCTGGGCACCCGGCTCATGGACTGGGCGGTGGAGGAATCCCGGGCGCTCGGCGTCGAGTTGGTACAGCTGACCTCCGACGCCACCCGCGTCGACGCCCACCGGTTCTACGAGCGGATCGGCTTCGACGCCTCCCACCTGGGCTTCAAGCGCCAGCTGTGACCTCGGCGGGACCGTCGGCGGCCCCCGTCGTGGCCCCATTGGCGGACCCATCAGCGGACTCGGCGGTGATCCCGTCGGCGGGCTGCGCCTCAGGGGCTGCGGTGCCTCCCGTACGCGTCCTGGCCCGGGTCCGGTGCGCCTTCTGCCGGCAGGCCCCGCCGCAGTAGCGGGCGGGCCGGCCGGTATGCGCCATACGCACTGGTCCGCCGCATTCTTCGCACACAGTTTCGTTATTTTCTGCGGCTTCGAACGGGAGTTTCGTTACGTCCCGCCCGGCCCGCAGTCCGTCACACATCAGGGCCGTCATACGGCCCGTCACCCCCTCCCCCGGCGCCCCTTCCGGACCGCCGGAAGCCGCCGCCCGGCGGACTTCCATGGTCATGCACCCGGTCAACAGCACGCGCACATCGGCGAGGGACACGTCCTTACGCACCGTGCCGGCCCGCTGGGCCCTGATCAGCAGCACTTCCAACGCCGACCAGAATTCCTCTTCCAGTCCCGGCAGTACGGGACGCGCATCGGTCACTGCCGCCCCTTCCAGCGCGGCACACATCGCCTTGTTCTGAGCGACCAGCCTGACCACCGAGGAAATGAACCGGAAAAAGACCTCCCCCGGGTCCGGCACATCGGCCAAGTCCCGCGCCGTATCGGTGAATAGCCGCAGCCTGTCCGCGACCGTCGCCCTGAACAAGGCGTCCTTGGACGGGAAATGGCGATAAACGGTGCCCGCTCCCACCCCCGCGCGCCGAGCGATCTCTCCAAGCGGAACGGTCAACCCGCGTTCCTCAAAGGCGGATCGGGCCGCCTGTAGCACGAGCGCCCGATTGCGTCGCGCGTCGGCACGCAATGCAGCGGACACAGTCTCCGGCATTCTCCCGGCCTCCTCGAAAACGGCTGCACCTCCACCCCGGAAACCGCACAGATAAACGGGCCGGGCATTCCGATTCTAAGGGCCGCTAAAAGCATGATCGACAACCGCGCATCCGGCGCGCCGACGAAAAGAGCCGACGAAAAACTGCAACAGAAACGGGCCGACCCCTCCGTTTACTGAGGCGTGGTTGAACCACCCCCGGGGCGGCCGACCGCGAATCGGCCGCGAACTCCCCCCTGCGAGACTCGCCACCCTCCGCGGGGACTCGCCCTCACCCCGCCCGCACGGCACTCAACTCGCCCATAAACTAGGGCAGTTAGAGGGCTAGACGCTCCGTTTTCAGGTGAATTGCCGACGAATGCTCGCCGCCCCTCGGAGAACGCCCATTCCGCTTACGCGCCCGGCTCCGCTTCGCCCCCCTGGCGCACATGACTGTGGGGCCGTGTTTCACGTGAAACACGGCCCCACTCAGGCCATCTCCCGGCCTACACCCCTTCAGGCACTCGAATGGCCTACATCGACCTCCGATGCCTCCCTCTGCGGCTCGCTCAGCCCCCGATCACCGCATCCCAAGCAGCCCCCGCTGCCTCAAGGGCGGCCTCGCCGTCCGTCTCCGCACCCAGCGTCCGCAGCCCCTCGCCCAGCGCGGACAGCGCGGCCAGGACCACTCCACGGTCAGCTGCCCGGCCGTAGTGGTTCAGCCGGATCATCTCCTTGGCCAGCGCCCCGGCCGCGGCCTGCAGCGGCACCCCACCGTTCGCAGCCAGCGCCGCTGCCACGACCTCGCGGGCGTCCACGTCCTCCGGCGCCCGGAGCGTCGTGGCGGCCGGTGCGGCGTCCTCGTCGCGGAGCACGTACGGCGTCAGGCCGCCCAGGGCCCGTACGCCCGCACGCGTCGCCGCCGCGGCCGCGCGATGGCGGGCGATGACGGCGTCCAGCCTCTCGTCGTTCACCCGGTCCGCGGCCTGCTCCAGCGCCAGCATCTCCAGCTGCGCCGGGGCGTGCGGCAGCGCCGTACGGCCGCCGTCGATCCAGCGCTCCTTCCAGTCCAGCAGCGAGAGGTAGGACCGGCGCGGCGCCTGCTCATTGGCGGCGATCCGCTCCCAGGCGCGGGCGCTGACGGAAGCAGCCGAGACACCGGCCGGTCCCGCCAGCGCCTTCTGCCCGCCGATGACGCAGAGGTCCACGCCCCACTCGTCGGTACGCAGCGGCTCCGCGCCCACCGACGCCACCGCGTCCAGCATCAGCAGCGCACCGTGCTCCCGCACCACCGCGCCGATCTCGGCGACGGGGTTGGTGTTACCGGTCGCGGCCTCGGCGTGCACCAGGCTCACGAAGTCGATGGCGGGGTTCTCCCGCAGCGCGTCCGCGACCTGCTGCGGCGAGACCGCACCGGTGAACGGGGCGGTGATCGTGACCACCTCGGCGCCGCACGACCGCAGCCAGCCGCCGAAGGTCTCGCCGTACGGCCCGGTGATGATGTTCAGGGCGGTGCTTCCGGGCCGTACGGCCGAGCGGATGCACGCCTCGAGCGGCAGCAGCGCCTCGCCCTGCATCGCCACGACGTCCGCTTCGGTACCCATCAGCGCGGCGACCTTGTCCTCGATCCGTGCGAAGTGCGCCGCGGTGAGCGGCGGCAGGTCGAGCAGCACCGGGGCGTCGGAGTTCGCGGTCGCGGTCGCATCGTTCACGGCAGTCACAGTGGCCTTCCAGCGGTAGCGGGTCCCGCACGACGGCGGCTCCCGGGCACTCCTGATATCTCGCTCGACTGTACGTCCGCCCCGTCACCCCGACTCCGGCGCCCGCGGCCCTCGCCACCCCTCACCTGACTCGCTCCGCCCTCTCCCCTCCGAACTCACCCCTCCGTACGCCAGCCGCCCGCGTCGACGCCGCCCGGTACCGGCACCGACGGCTCGTACGGCGCGCGGGTGAACACGAACGTGCCCAGGTCCAGATGGCTCACCGAACCGTCCCCGGCCCGCACCGCGCGCAGCGTCTCCCCCGCGTAGTAACCGTCCAGACCCGTCCAGCTCCCGTCCTCCCCAGGCCGGAACCGCGAGCTGCGGCCCCCGCCGGACATGGGGCTCAGCTCCAGCTCCCGGCCCGCCCGCAGCCGCAGGAGGTACGGTGCAGAGCCCCAGAACCAAGGGCCGGTCAGCGCCAGCAGCTCCTCGTCCAGCGGTCCGGTCAGTGGCCTCCACGGGTCGGCAATCCGCGGCTCCTGCTCGGCCACGATCCGTACGAAGTCAGCGGCGATCCCACTGATCGCAGGGCCCGACGTGCAGTTGGCCAGCGTGACACCCGCGACGCCCTCGTCCGTGCCGGCGTCCGTGCCGACCCACAGGGAGGCCAGGAAGCCCGGCATGGAGCCGGTGTGTCCGGCCAGCACCCGGCCGTCGTCCGTCCGCAGCAACTGCACTCCCAGGCCGTACCCCGTGCTCCAGTCGCCCTCGGCCGGTACGGCGGGCGTCCGCATCTCGGCCACGCTCGCCGCGCCGAGTACCCGTTCGTCGCCTCGCGCCAGGAACGCCGCCCAGCGGCACACGTCCGACACCGTCGACCACAGCTGACCGGCCGGCGCCATCCGCCCGGTGTCCTCGGCCGGTTCGGGCAGCAGCACGTCCGCCCAGGGGTGCACGGCCCAGCCGGCCGCGTGCGGCGCCACCGGGTCCAAGGTCGTACGCGTCATCCCCAGCGGCTCCAGCACCTCACGGCGCAGCACCGCGCCCCAGTGCTCGCCATCGCGCAGCCGCTCGACGAGCGCGCCCAGCAGCGCGTACCCGGGGTTGGAGTAGTGGTGCCGACGACCCGCCGGGTGGCGGCGCGGCCGCTCACCGAAGAGGTCGGCCGGTCCCGGACGCAGCAGGCCCGGCGTCCGCTCCCACCACGGCCCGCGCGCCTCGGCCGCCAGCCCGGCACTGTGCGAGAGCAGCTGCGCGATCGTCGCGTCGGGTACCGGCGTACCGTCGAGGTGCTTGCCCAGCGGATCGGCCAGCCCGAGCAGCCCCTCGTCCCGCAGTCGCAGGACGAGCACCGCCACGAACGTCTTGGTGAGCGAACCGATGCGGTACTGCATGTCGGCGTGCGGCACCGCGCCGTCCACCGCCCCGCGCAGCCCCAGCCACACCGGCTGCCCGTCCCGTACGACCGCCCCCACCATGGACGGCGCCCGCCCCTCCGTCTGCCCTACGGCCAGCCGCCACCACAGCGCTCGCCGGGTACCCGGCAACAGCTCCGCACCCTGACGATCCTCATCAGAGGACACCACCACGCCGTCCCAGCTCCTCACACCGCTCACGCTCCACTCCATCCCTCACGCTCCGACATGCCGGCTGCCGACGAACTCCCGTACCGCATCGGCGAATCCGACAGGCTCAGTCTCATCGACCGTGCGGCCGGCGGACAGCTCGCCTTCGAGGCAGTCGAGGGTTTTCCGGACCGGAGCTCGGGACCGGGCCAGGTGGACGTTGCCCGTCCGGGCGAACTCCGGTCAGGCGTACTCCGGCGTCATCGCACCGGCCATCTTCAAATGCACAACGGCCTCGTCCTCCTTCCCCATCCGCTGCAGGGTCCGTCCGAGCATCAGCCGGGCGTACGAGTCGTCGAGCGCGTCCTCGACCAACGCCTCCAGTACCTCTCGGGCGCGCGAGAGCTGTGCCGAGTGGAAGTAGCCACGGGCCGCGAGCCGACGGACGTTCGGGTCGTCGGCGTGCTCGTCGAGCAGCGGTTTCAGCATGGTGAGGGCACCCAGCGGATCGTGCTGGTCGAGCAGGGACTCCGCCCAGCGCAGACGCCGTACCTCCGCGGGCAGTTCACGGCTGCGGTCACCTTGGGCGAGGAAGTCCGCGATCACCTCCGGCGGCTGGGCGCCGGCGAGCGCCCGGTCGCCGACCACGATCGTCGGCGAGGTCGCGATGGCGCGTGCCTTGCCGATCAGCAGCAGCTCCCGCACGTCCTGGTCACCCGCATCGGTGTCCAGCAGCGCTGCTCCCGCCGCGAATCCGGACCGCACGGCGATGTCCTGGAGACTGCTCCGGTCGCTGATGTCGGCGCCGTCGATGAAGTGAGCCTTCATGACCTGCTCGGCCACCTCGTTCTGCAGTCCGGCACCACCGTGCCCGAGAGCCAGGTGCATAAGGCGGTGCGCGTCGTGGCTGGCGGCCCGCCATGCCGCTCCCCAGCGCGGGCCCAGACCATCCGCCGCCGCGATTTCCGAGATGCGCACCCGGTTCTCGGCCGGGGACAGGCCCGGCGCGCACTGCCGCAGAGCGGCATCCACCATCGGGTCACGCCATGCCTCCTCGATGGGTACGGCCCGGTCCGGCGTGGTCGGGTCGATCCTGAACGGGCGCCACACCACCTCGACTTCGGCTCCGTCCGGCTCTCGCCCCGCGAGTGCCTTCTCCAGGCGCCGCTTACCGATGTACGCCCACGCGCAGACCACGTCTGCCCAGATCTCGATTCGCATGACCGGGACACTAACCAACAGTTGTCGTTTAGAAAAGCGACAACTGTCGATTAGTGTGAGTGGTATGAACCTGGATGACCCTCGCGCCCAGCGCAGTCGGGCCCGGCTGCGGACGGCGATCCTGGAACTGGTCGCAGACAAGGACCCCGCCGCGATCTCCATGTCGGAGGTCGCCAAGCAGGCCGGGCTGAACCGGGCCACCGTGTACCAGCACTTCCCCGACGTGAACGCGCTGGTCACCGACGCCATGGAAGACGCCGTGGCGCAGGTGGCACGAGCGGCGGCGCTGTGCCCTCAGGACGCCCCCAGGGACGAGGTTCCCGAGCCACTGCACGAGTTGTTCCAGCACATCACCGCCAACGCGGCGCTGTACCGCCGCATGCTCGGCACCCACGGCAGCGCGCTGTTCGCCACGCGGATGCGGGAACGGCTGACCGCCGAGCTCGCCGGGGCTTTCCGGGACGGGCGGCGGCCCAGCGGATTCGACGACGTACCGCCCGAGGTACATGCCGCGTACCTGGCGGGCGCGTTGATCGGTGTGATCGCCACGTGGATCACGGACGACGCGCCTGCTCCGGCCGGCGATAGGGCACTGGCGTTCTGGCGGCTCTTCCGCTCCTGACCACGAGGGCGCCGGCACTGCTGCGCCAAGGACTGTGGGTCCCTGACACACGCCCCGTCAGGTCTGGGCCATGTCCACGAAGCGGGAGTAGTGGCCCTGGAAGGCGACGGTGATGGTGGCGGTGGGGCCGTTACGGTGCTTGCCGACGATGATGTCCGCCTCACCCGCTCGCGGGGACTCCTTCTCGTAGGCATCCTCGCGGTGCAAGAGGATGACCATGTCGGCGTCCTGCTCGATCGATCCCGACTCTCGGAGGTCGGAGACCTGCGGCTTCTTGTCCGTACGCTGCTCAGGGCCACGGTTCAACTGAGAGAGCGCGATGACCGGGAGCTCCAGCTCCTTGGCCAGCAGCTTGAGGTTACGGGACATGTCCGAGACCTCCTGCTGTCGGCTCTCGACGCGCTTGGAACCGCCGGACTGCATGAGCTGCAGATAGTCGATGACCACCAGCTTCAGGTCCTGCCGCTGCTTGAGGCGGCGGCACTTGGCCCGGATCTCCATCATCGAGAGGTTCGGCGAGTCGTCGATGTAGAGGGGGGCGGCCGAGACGTCGGGCATCCGGCGGGCCAGCCGGGTCCAGTCCTCGTCCGTCATCGCGCCGGAGCGCATGTGATGCAGCGCCACCCGCGCCTCGGCGGACAGCAGACGCATCGCGATCTCGTTGCGGCCCATTTCGAGCGAGAAGATGACGCTCGGCATGTTGTGTTTGATCGAACATGCCCGGGCGAAGTCCAGCGCGAGCGTGGACTTACCCATCGCCGGACGGGCCGCGACGACGATCATCTGGCCGGGGTGCAGGCCGTTCGTCAGCGAGTCGAGGTCGGAGAAGCCCGTGGGGACACCGGTCATCTGGCCCTGGCGGGAGCCGATCGCCTCGATCTCGTCGAGCGCGCCCTCCATGATGTCGCCGAGCGGGAGATAGTCCTCGCTGGTGCGCTGCTCGGTGACGGCGTAGATCTCCGCCTGCGCGCTGTTGACGATCTCGTCGACGTCGCCGTCGGCGGCGTATCCCATCTGCGTGATCTTGGTGCCGGCCTCGACGAGGCGTCTCAGCACCGCCCGCTCGTGGACGATCTCCGCGTAGTACTCGGCATTCGCGGCCGTCGGCACGGACTGCACGAGGGTGTGCAGATACGACGCGCCGCCCACCCGGCCGATCTCGCCGCGCTTGGTCAGCTCGGCGGCGACAGTGATCGGGTCGGCCGGCTCGCCCTTGGCATACAGGTCCAGGATGGCCTGATAGACCAGCTCGTGCGCCGGGCGGTAGAAGTCGTGGCCCTTGAGGACCTCCACCACATCGGCGATGGCGTCCTTGGAGAGCAGCATGCCGCCGAGCACGGACTGCTCGGCGTCCAGGTCCTGCGGCGGGACCCGCTCGAAGCCGCCGGACCACGCACCGTCGCCGTCCTCGCGGTCGAACCGGTCCTCGCGGCCGCGTCCCTTGCCGTCGTTCCGGCGAGAGCGGGCGGGCAGCCGGTCGCCGGGGCCGGAGTCGGCCCAGGGGTCCTCCATGGGCTGCATGGGCTCAGGCACGCTCACCAGGCCACCTCCTCCCGTCCGCGACGCGGACCTTGCTGTGCCCTTCTTTCTTACGGCACGGCTCTGACAATCGAGACACCCGACTCCGCTTACGGCGCGACGAGTTCGGATGAATCCAGGGACCGACACGGGGAGGGGGCGCCGCACAACGGTAGGCCGCCGGGCACCGTCCGCCAATCTGGTTATCCACAGGCCGTGTGGATGATCGCCCCCAACCTGTGGAGAACTCCCCGGTTCCTGTGCACGGCGCGGGGGAAATCGGTGTGGACAAACACACAATCACCCCTGCCCGACACCTCTGACCTGCGGCTCCTTCGTCCATAGCCTGTGGGGGAGAAAAACTTCGGCAACCTGTTCAAGATCGCGCCATTCCCCACGGAAAAGAGTGCCTCAGACCCCGGGACGTAAGGGCCACAACCTAGTTGTGTCTCTTACCTGTGGAAGATTAGATTGAGTGCATGACACAGGCTCCCGCGAAGCCCCGGCGCACCGGCCGCAGGCACGACCGCGAGATCATCGCACTCGCTCTCCCCGCGTTCGGCGCGCTCGTCGCGGAACCCCTCTTCGTCATGGTCGACAGCGCCGTCATCGGCCACCTCGGCACCCCGCAGCTGGCCGGGCTGGGCGTCGCCGCCGCCCTCCTCACGACCGCCGTCTCGGTCTTCGTCTTCCTCGCCTACGCCACCACAGCGGCCGTCGCCCGCCGGGTCGGCGCGGGCGATCTCTCCGCCGCCATCCGCCAGGGCATGGACGGCATCTGGCTCGCCCTCCTCCTGGGCGCCGCCGTGATCGCCGTCGTACTGCCCACCGCTCCCTGGCTGGTCGACGTCTTCGGAGCGTCTTCCACCGCCGCTCCGTACGCCACCACCTACCTGCGCATCAGCTCGCTCGGCATCCCCGCGATGCTCGTCGTGCTCGCCGCCACCGGCGTGCTCCGCGGCCTGCAGGACACCAGAACCCCGCTGTACGTCGCGATCGGCGGCTTTACTCTCAACGCCGCCCTGAACGCCGGCCTGGTCTACGGCGCCGGCCTGGGCATCGCCGGCTCCGCCTGGGGCACCGTCATCGCCCAGTGCGGCATGGCGGCCGTCTACCTCACCGTCGTCGTACGCGGCGCCAAGCGGCACGGCGCCTCGCTGCGCCCCGACGCCGCCGGTATCCGCGCCTCCGCACAGGCCGGCGTGCCGCTGCTGGTGCGTACCCTCTCGCTGCGTGCCGTCCTGATGATCGCGACGGCGGTGGCCGCGCGGCTCGGTGACGCGGATGTGGCCGCCCACCAGATCATCCTGACCCTGTGGTCGCTGCTGGCCTTCGCGCTGGACGCGATCGCCATCGCCGGCCAGGCCATCATCGGGCGCTATCTGGGCGCGGCGGATGTGGACGGGGCGAAGGCCGCCTGCCGTCGGATGGTCGAGTGGGGGATCGCCTCCGGAGTGGTGCTCGGCATCCTGGTCGCACTGGCCCGGCCGCTGTTCATCCCACTGTTCACCGCCGACCCGGCCGTGAAGGACGTCCTGCTGCCGGCTCTGCTGGTGGTCGCGGTGAGCCAGCCCGTCTCCGGCATCGTCTTCGTCCTCGACGGCGTACTGATGGGCGCGGGGGACGGGCCGTACCTGGCCGGGGCGATGCTCGTCACGCTGGCGGTCTTCGCACCTGTGGCGTTGGCGGTACCGGCGCTGGGCGGCGGGCTGACCGCGCTGTGGTGGTCGATGGCGCTGATGATGGCCGTACGCATGGTGACCCTGTGGGTCCGTACCCGCTCCGGCCGCTGGATCGTGACCGGCGCGGCCCGCTGAGGGGAGCACGGGCGGTACCCACCGACGGCCGCCGCGCCCGCCGGGCCGCGCGGCCGGCTCCCCGGCTCCGAACGACCGAAGGGGCCGCATCCTCGAAAGGATGCGGCCCCTTCAGCGTGACTCGGTCACTGGGCCACGGTCAGCGGCTGCTGCCCGCGACCCGGTGATCAGGCCGTGCGATCGGGCTGCACTCAGGCAGCGACGACCTCGACACCGAGGTTGGCGACAACCTCGGCGTGCAGACGCACGGAGACCTGGTGCGCGCCCAGGGTCTTGATCGGCGAACCGACCTCCACGCGGCGCTTGTCCACGTCCGGGCCACCAGCGGCCTTGATCGCCGAGGCGATGTCGGCCTGGGTGACGGAGCCGAACAGGCGGCCGGCGTCGCCGGCGCGGACGGCCAGCTGCACCTTGACGCCCTCGAGCTGACCCTTGACCTCGTTGGCCTGCTCGACCGACGCGATCTCGCGGATCTTGCGACCGCGGCGGATCTGCTCGACGTCCTTCTCGCCGCCCTTGGTCCAGCGGATCGCGAAACCGCGCGGGACCAGGTAGTTACGGGCGTAACCGTCACGGACGTCAACGACGTCGCCGGCGGTGCCGAGGCCAGAGACCTCGTGGGTGAGGATGATCTTCATGTTTCGGTCACCCTTCCCTTATCGCGCGGTGGAGGTGTAGGGCAGCAGTGCCATCTCACGGCTGTTCTTCACGGCCGTGGCGACGTCACGCTGGTGCTGGGTGCAGTTGCCGGTGACCCGGCGGGCACGGATCTTGCCGCGGTCGGAAATGAACTTCCGCAGCAGGTTCGTGTCCTTGTAGTCGACGTAGGAGATCTTCTCCTTGCAGAACACGCAAACCTTCTTCTTCGGCTTGCGAGCAGGCGGCTTCGCCATTGTCTCTCTCCAGTGAGTTTCAAGAAGTTTGTGCTGGCGCCCTCAGGCCGCCGGACCACGTTTCACGTGAAGCGTGGTTTCACGTGAAACAGCCCCGCGTGTACGTGCCAGACGTACGTGCCTAGAAGGGCGGCTCGTCCGAGTAGCCGCCGCCGGAGCCACCGCCCCAGCCGCCACCGCCGCCACCCTGCTGGCCACCGCCTGCAGGAGCACCGGTCGCCCAGGGGTCGTCGGCGGGAGCCCCGCCGCCCTGCTGGCCGCCGCCGGGGCCGCCGCCCCAGCCGCCGCCACCGCCCTGGCCGCCGCCCTGCGGGCCGCCGCCGAAGCCGCCGCCCTGAGCGCCCCGGCCGCTGGTCTTGGTGACCTTGGCCGTGGCATTGCGCAGGCTCGCGCCGACCTCGTCGACGTCGAGCTCGTAGACCGTGCGCTTCACGCCCTCGCGGTCCTCGTACGACCGCTGCTTGAGGCGGCCCTGCACGATCACGCGGGTGCCCCGCGTGAGGGACTCGGCGACGTTCTCCGCCGCCTGACGCCACACCGAGCAGGTCAGGAACAGGCTCTCGCCGTCCTTCCACTCATTGGTCTGACGGTCGAAGGTGCGGGGAGTGGACGCGACGCGGAACTTCGCGACCGCCGCACCGGACGGGGTGAAGCGCAGCTCGGGGTCGTCGACAAGATTGCCGACGACCGTGATGACGGTCTCGCCTGCCATTAGGGGAACCTCTCGGCGGGTGTGCTGCTGGCTGCTGTGTTGCTACTCGAACCCGATGTCCGCTGAACGCTTACGCGGTCAGTGGGTCTCGGGACGGAGGACCTTGGTCCGGAGGACCGACTCGTTCAGGTTCATCTGACGGTCGAGCTCCTTGACGACGGCCGGCTCGGCCTGGAGGTCGATGACCGAGTAGATGCCCTCGGGCTTCTTGTTGATCTCGTACGAGAGACGACGACGGCCCCAGGTGTCGACCTTCTCGACCTTGCCGTTGCCCTCACGGACGACGGAAAGGAAGTTCTCGATCAGGGGGGAGACAGCGCGCTCCTCCAGATCGGGGTCGAGGATGACCATCACCTCGTAGTGACGCATGTGGAACCCACCTCCTTTGGACTCAGCGGCCACGGTCGTTCCGTGGCAGGAGGGTCGTGATGCGTTCCGCGCCCGGTCCGTACAGCGAATGCAGACAGACATGGGCGCAGACCGTACAGAGTACCTGCCTGAAGGCTTCCGGTTGAAATCACGCCACCGATCCCCCCAATCTGGAACACAACGGGTGTGAGCGGCGTTACAGTGCGCCGCCCTGTCTACGGAGGTGCCGCATGACACATGCAGTACAGCCCCAGAAGACCCAGCAGCACGGCCTGCTCTCCCTGCTGAACAGCGACGGCAAGGCGCACCCCCTCGAAAACACCCTCGCCGCGGCGACGCTGGTGCTGGGCCTCATCGCCGTCATCTCCGCCTCCTTCACCCACCTGCACCTGCTCAGCTCCTGGGCCGGGCTGTTCGGCATCGCCACGGGCGCCTGGGGACAATTCATCTCCGTCACGACCGGGGAACGCTTCGTGCTGATCATCGGTCTCGGCGCGTCGGCACTCGGGTTCTTCCTCGGCATGGCGCACGGCGGCCTTTTCGGAGGGGTGCTGGGCTAGCCGCACGGATGACGTACGGCCCCCTGCGTACGTAGGCCCAGACGGGGCGCTCCCTTGGCGCAGTAGGCTTCGGCGCGAGAGCCGGAGCCCCGACCACGGGGACAAACCTGCCGAGGAGCGCCCCGCATGAGCCTGACCCTGAGGACCATCAGTCGAGAGCAGCATCTGGCATATATCCAGAGCCTGCCCGCGGCCAGTCACATGCAGGTCCCGGCCTGGGCCGATGTGAAGTCCGAGTGGCGCTCCGAGAACCTGGGCTGGTTCGACTCCACCGGTCAGCTCGTCGGCGCCGGCCTGGTCCTCTACCGCCAGCTGCCCAAGATCAAGCGGTACCTCGCGTACCTGCCCGAGGGCCCCGTCATCAACTGGTACGCCCCCAATCTGGAGGACTGGCTGCAGCCGATGCTCGCGCATCTCAAGCAGCAGGGCGCCTTCTCCGTGAAGATGGGCCCGCCGGTCGTCATCCGCCGCTGGGACGCCGCGGCGATCAAGTCCGGCATCCAGAGCCCCGACGTCAAGCGGCTGCGGGACGTGGAGGCCACCCACATCGAGCCGCGCGCCTTCGAGGTCGCCGACCGGCTGCGCCGCATGGGCTGGCAGCAGGGCGAGGACGGCGGTGCGGGCTTCGGTGACGTGCAGCCCCGCTATGTCTTCCAGGTGCCGCTGGAGAACCGCTCGCTGGAGGACGTCCACAAGGGCTTCAACCAGCTGTGGCGCCGCAACATCAAGAAGGCCGAGAAGGCCGGCGTCGAGGTCGTCCAGGGCGGCTTCGAGGACCTTGCCGAGTGGCAGCGGCTGTACGAGATCACCGCGGTGCGAGACCACTTCCGCCCGCGGCCGCAGAGTTACTTCGAGCGCATGTGGAAGGCCCTCAACAGCGAGGACCCGAACCGCATGCGGCTGTACTTCGCCCGCCACAACGGCGTGAACCTCTCCGCGGCGACGATGCTGGTCGTCGGCGGCCACGTCTGGTACTCCTATGGCGCGTCCGACAACATCGGCCGCGAGGTCCGCCCGTCCAACGCGATGCAGTGGCGGATGCTGCGGGACGCCTACGCGCTCGGCGCGACCGTTTACGACCTGCGCGGCATCAGCGACTCGCTGGACGAGACCGATCATCTCTTCGGTCTGATCCAGTTCAAGGTCGGTACCGGTGGGCAGGCGGCGGAGTACCTGGGCGAGTGGGACTTCCCGCTGAACAAGCTCCTGCACAAGGCGCTGGACATCTACATGTCGCGGCGCTGACCGCTCGCCCGCGGCATTCCCCACAGATCCGACGCATCACCGCAACGAGAAAGGTTCACGGGCCGGCCATGGCGCTCACCCTCTACGTCGACACCGCGCGCTGGCGGGCGCACCAGCAGCAGGTGCTGCAGCAGTTCCCGGGGCTGGTCCCGGTCTGCAAAGGCAACGGCTACGGCTTCGGCCACGAGCGTCTCGCCGATGAGGCGACCCGTCTGGGGTCCGACCTCCTGGCCGTCGGCACCACCTACGAAGCGGCCCGCATCAAGGACTACTTCAGCGGTGACCTGCTCGTCCTGACGCCGTTCCGGCACGGTGAGGAGCCGGTGCCGCTGCCGGACCGGGCGATCCGCTCGGTCTCCTCGGTCCAGGGGCTCGGCGGACTGGCCGGGGCACGGGTCGTGGTCGAGGTCATGAGCAGCATGAAGCGGCATGGCGTCACGCCGGAGGAGCTGCCGATGCTGGCCTCCGCGATCGAGAACGTCCGGCTGGAGGGCTTCGCCATACATCTCCCGCTGGACCGCACCGACGGCACCGACGCGGTGGACGAGGTCATCGGCTGGATGGACCGGCTCCGCAACGCCCGGCTGCCGCTGCACACCATGTTCGTCAGCCACCTCAAGGCCGACGAGCTGCACCGGCTGCAGGCCCAGTTCCCGCAGACCCGCTTCCGCGCCCGGATCGGCACGCGGCTGTGGCTCGGCGACCACGACGCCACCGAGTACCGCGGTGCGGTCCTGGACGTCACCCGAGTCGCCAAGGGCGACCGCTTCGGCTACCGCCAGCAGAAGGCGGCCTCCGACGGTTACCTCGTCGTGGTGGCCGGCGGCACCTCGCACGGCGTCGGCCTGGAGGCCCCCAAGGCGCTGCACGGCATGATGCCCCGCGCCAAGGGCGTTGCCCGGGCCGGCCTGGCGACGGTGAACCGCAACCTCTCGCCGTACGTGTGGTCCGGCAAGCAGCGCTGGTTCGCGGAGCCGCCGCACATGCAGGTCTCCATCCTGTTCGTGCCCAGCGACGCGCCGGAACCGAAGGTCGGCGAGGAGCTGGTGGCCCACCTGCGGCACACCACCACGCAGTTCGACCGTCTCGTGGACCGCTGACCTGCGGCTTCCGGACCAAAGCAACGGGCCCGGACGCCCGGCTCCCCGCCGGGTGTCCGGGCCCGCCGCTATCTCCGGCCGCCCTGCCGGCACGCGCCGACGGAGGCGGTCAGTCCCCGGCCGGCCCCCACTCGACCCGTGCCGCACCCTCGAACGGGGCGGCGTGCCGCGGTGAGTGGTGCTGCCGCCCCAGGACGAACACGTCGGGCGCCTGGTCCAGGACACCACCCGTGGGGTCGTCGGCCCCTTCCCGGCGCACCGTGTCCCGGTCCGGCAGCAGGATGTCCCTGACCACCAGCGCACACAGGTACAGCGTGCCCAACAGGTGCAGGACGATGGCGAGTTGGTAGCCCTCGGGCGGCAGGCCCTGATGCTTGTCCCCGCTGCCGCTGTACGCGAGGTACAGCCAGATGCCGAGGAAGTACATGACCTCGCACGCCTGCCACACCAGGAAGTCGCGCCAGCGCGGCCGGGCCAGCGCGGCCAGCGGGACCAGCCAGAGCACGTACTGCGGTGAGTAGACCTTGTTGGTCAGGATGAAGAGCGCGACGACCAGGAACGCCAGCTGGGCCAGGCGCGGGCGGCGCGGCGCGTAGAGCGTGAGCAGCGCGATGCCCCCGCACCCGACGATCATCAGCAGCGTCGCGTAGGTGTTGGCGTACTCCAGCGGGTTGCCGGTGCGCTGGGAGATCAGCAGCCAGACGGAGCCGAAGTCGATCGGCCGCTCCTGGCTGAAGGTGTAGAACTTCTGCCAGCCGTCCCAGGCGGGCAGCATCACGGGCAGGTTCACCGCCAGCCAGGAGAAGACCGCGCCGCCCGTCACCGCCCCGAAGGACCGCCACTTCCCGGCCCGCCAGCACAGGACGAACAGCGGCCCCAACAGCAGGACGGGGTAGAGCTTGGCCGCGGTCGCCAGCCCGATGAACACTCCGGCGGCGAGCGGGCGGCTGCGCGACCAGAGCAGCATGGCCACCGAGGTCAGCGCGACGGCGAGCAGGTCCCAGTTGATGGTGGCCGTCAGCGCGAAGGCGGGCGCCAGGGCGACGAGCAGGGCGTCCCAGGGCCGCTTGCGGTGTGTCCGGGCCACACAGACCGCGATGACGGCTGCGCAGACCATGAGCATCCCGGCGTTGGCCAGCCAGTAGATCTGCTCGCGGTGCTGCATCGTGCCGCCGTGCGGGGTCAGCCACGAGGCGACCTCCATGAACACACCGGTCAGCACCGGATATTCGAGGTACTGCATGTCACCGGGCAACCGGTCGAAGTACGGGACGAGGTTCTCGGCGAACCCGCGTCCGACGTAGAGGTGCGGGATGTCCGAGTAGCAGGCGTGGGTGTACTGGCTGGTCGCGCCGAAGAACCAGGCGCCGTTGTAGCAGGGCAGCTTCTGCACCATCCCCAGCGCGAACATCCCCAGGGCGACCAGAGCGATGACGCGTGCCGGCGTCCACCAGCTCGCGCCGAGCAGTACGCGGCGGCCGAGCGGGCCGCCGATCAGCTCACTGCCGGCCGCTGCCACCTCGTCCCGTTGCGTCGGCCGTACGGGCTCGTCCTGTCGCACGCTCGTCATGGGGTCATCCTGCCGCACGTCCCTGTGCCGGAGACGGCGAAGCCCCCGCCCGGGCATGCCGGGTCGGGGGCTCGTCGTTTCGCATCCGCTGTTTCACGTGAAACCGGTCGAGCGTTTCACGTGAAACAGCGCGCGGTCAGTTCTCGAAGCCGTCCGGGCCTCCGAAGAAACCACCACCGCCGTCATCGCCGCCGGGCGGCTCGGTCTCCGGTGGCGAGGTTTCGTCGCCGGGATCGCCCGGACCACCGGTCGGGCCGCCGTCCTGGCCTCCGTTGTCCTTGCAGCCCAGGTCCCAGGGCGAGCAGGTGTCGCTCGCCGACGGGCTGGGGGTGGACTCGCTCGGGCTCTCCGACGGCTCCTCCGACGGCTCCTCCGACGGCTTGTCCTCGGTCTTCGTCGGGGTCGGCGTCGGGCTGGCGCTCTCGCCGTAGACGACCTTGCCGATCGGCTGCGGCTGCGGGAACGCCTCCATCGGCTGGCCCTGCATGGCCTGCATCATGTAGTCGCGCCAGATCTGCGAGGGGAACGAAGCTCCGTGGATCTTCTCCTCGCCGCCGACGCCGTACATCTTCAGGAAGCGCTGCGACTTCGCCTGGTCGTTGACGCGCCACATGCCGACCGTGGTGGCCAGCTGCTTGGTGTAGCCCGCGAACCACGCCGACTTGTTGTCGTCGGTGGTACCGGTCTTACCGGCCGCCTCGCGGCCGTCCGGCAGCTGCGCCGCCGTACCGGTGCCCTTCTTGACCACGTTCTTGAGCACGTCCGTGACGTTGTTGGCCACGTTCGGGTCGAAGGCCGTCTTGGTCTTCGACGGGTGCTTGTAGTAGTTGGTGCCGTCCTTGGTCACCGACTCGACGGAGTACGGGTCGGTCTGCTCGCCGCTGGCGGCGAAGGTGGCATACGCACCGGCCAGCCGGATGGCACTGGGCGCCGAGGTGCCCAGGGAGAAGGTCGGCGTGGTCCGCGCCATGCTGTTGTCGTCCCGCAGACCGGCGGCGATGGCCTCCTGCTTCACCACATCGGTGCCGACGTCCATACCCAGCTGGATGTAGGGCGTGTTCACCGAGTACTGCATGGCGGTACGCAGGCTGATGCGGCCCTTGTCCTCATTGCCGTCGTTGGCTTGGTGCCATTCCTTGCCGTCCCGGTCGTGCCAGACGGTCCGGTCGTAGTTGAGCAGCCGTACCTTGTTGTCGCCGTTGTACATGCTGCTCGGCGACACGGGAGTGCGGACGGCCGGGTTGTTCGGGTCCCGCACGCCCTTGTCCATCGCCGCGGCCAGGACGAACGGCTTGAACGTGGAGCCGACCTGGACACCGGTGTAGTCGGCGTTGTTGGTGTAGTGCTCCGTCGCGTCCTTGCCGCCGTAGATGGCGACGATCTTTCCGGTCTTCGGCTCGACCGAGGCCCCGCCGAACTGCACGTACTTGTCGACCGCGCGCTGGTTGGGCTTCAGCGCCTTCTTGGAGACGTTTTCGACGGCCTTGGTCAGTTCACCCATCTTCTTCCGGTCGAAGGTGGTGTGAATCGCATAGCCGCCCTTTTTCAGCTCGGCTTCCGAGATGTCGGTATTGGCGGTGATGTAGTTGTTGGCGAGGTCGACGAGGTAGCCCTTCTGACCTCGCAGGTCCATCGCCTTCTTCGGCGGCCGCGGCCGCGGGAAGCCTTCCTTCGCGATCTGTGCTCGCTTGGCCTTGGACAGCCGCCCGACCTCGACCTCCCGGTCCAGCGTCCACGCCCAGCGCGCCTTGGCCCGCTTGAGGTTCGCGCCCTCACTCTCCGTCGTGACGTACGGGTCGTAGAGGTTCGGACCGTTGAGCAGCGAGGAGAGGAAGGCTCCCTCGCTCGTGGTGAGGTCTTCGCTGTCCTTGTTGTAGAAGGCGCGCGACGCGGCCTGGATGCCGTAGGCGCCACGCCCGTAGTACGCCGTGTTGAGGTACCCGGCCAGGATCTTGGGCTTGGGCTCCGAGGCGCCCACCTTTATCGAGATGAACAGCTCGGTGATCTTGCGCTTGAGCGTCTGCTCCTGGTTCAGGTACGTGTTCTTCACGTACTGCTGGGTGATCGTCGAGCCACTCTGGGTCTCGCCGCCCATGGCCATCTTGACCACCGCGCGGGCGATACCCATCGGGTCGACGCCCGAGTCCGTCTCGAACGAGGCGTTCTCCGCGGAGATCACCGCGTTCTGCATCGACTTGGGGATCTGGCTGATCGGCACGATCTGGCGGTTGAGCTCACCACCACCGGCGACAACCATCTGCTTGTTGTCGGACCAGTAGTAGACGTTCTTCTGCACCCCCGCGAGCTTCTGGGGGTTCGGTACGTCGACGTAGGCGAGCGCGATGCCGGACAGGCCGAGCACGAACGCGATGAAGCCCAGGCAGCTGCCCAGCACGAGGCGCCAGGACGGCACCCAGCGGCGGGCCCCGTCCTTGCCCGCGCGCGGGTAGTCGATGAACCGCTTCTTGGGCGGGTAGCCACCACCGCCCGCACCGCCGCCGGAGCGCCGGCCGCCGCGGCCGCCACCTGCGGCTGCCGCCTCGGGCGCCCTCCGGCGCCCGCCGCGTTGCGCAGCCCTGCGCGCCGCCGCCCGCCCCTGGTAGGGAGGCTCCTGCTCAGGCACCCCGGACGGGGAAGCGGAAGCGGAGGCCATGCTGGAACCGCGCGACGGCGCGGCTCGGCGGCCACTCGATTGTTGCTGTGCGGCGCGTCGGGCCGCGGCACGTCCGCCACCTTGCGGCTGCGGCGGTTTGCGACGGTGCTCGCTCATGGAACGGTTACTCCTCGGGCAGGCGCGCTATCTCATCGCCTGAAGGCGGCAGTTCACTTCAGGTCCCCCCGACAACACGGCCCGCATTGGTCGCACGGGCCGCACTACACCGGGGACGGAGACGCCACTTCTCGCCACTTGGTTCCCGGCAGTCTGCATGCCGCACAGACTACGCACGGCCAAAACCTGCCCAGGCTCGGAATTCACTCCAAATCAGTCACGTTGGCTACAGCGAATCGGCGATGTGATGCCGTTCACCGTCCCCGCCCTTGTCCCACTCAGCGGCCCGTTCTATCGTCTGGATGTATCGAGTCGATACATCAGCTCGGCATAAAGAGCGCACACAGCAGGGGAGGCGGAGGATGAGCAGACGGTCCGGCATCCTCGAATTCGCCGTGCTCGGCCTGCTGCGCGAGTCCCCCATGCACGGGTACGAGCTGCGGAAGCGGCTCAACACTTCGCTGGGTGTTTTCCGAGCGTTCAGCTACGGCACCCTCTATCCCTGCCTGAAGGCCTTGGTCGCGCACGGCTGGCTGACCGAGGAGACCGGGGGAGACACCGCCCACGGCGCCGCCCCGGCTGCGTCACTCGCGGGGCGCCGGGCCAAGATCGTCTACCGGTTGACGGCGGAGGGGAAGGCGCACTTCGAAGAGCTGCTCTCCCACTCCGGGCCCGACGCCTGGGAGGACGAGCACTTCGGCGTCCGGTTCGCCTTCTTCGGGCAGACCTCGCGCGATGTCCGCATGCGTGTACTGGAGGGCCGGCGCAGCCGCTTGGAGGAGCGCCTCGAAAAGATGCGCGCCTCCCTGGCCCGCAGCCGCGAGCGGCTCGACGACTACACCCTCGAGCTGCAGCGGCACGGCATGGAGTCCGTGGAACGCGAAGTGCGCTGGCTGAACGAGCTGATCGAGAGCGAGCGGGCCGGGCGCGACCAGCGTGCCCCGGATGCCGCAGCCCCGGACCGGAACGAGTCAGGAGAGACGGGCGGCCTGCCCCGACACCGGGGTGGATCCCGGCCGGATCCGTCCGATGACACCGCAACATGAGGCTCCGCAGCCGCGGAGCCGCGTCGAGAACAAACAGGGAGCAACCGGAATGGGTTCGGTTCGCGTAGCCGTCGTCGGCGTGGGCAACTGCGCCGCATCGTTGGTACAGGGCGTCGAGTACTACAAGGACGCCGACCCGGACAGCCGCGTGCCCGGTCTGATGCACGTGCAGTTCGGTGACTACCACGTGCGGGACATCGAGTTCGTGGCTGCCTTCGACGTCGACGCCAAGAAGGTCGGCCTCGACCTCGCCGACGCCATCGGCGCCAGCGAGAACAACACCATCAAGATCTGTGACGTGCCGCGCTCCGGCGTGACCGTCCAGCGCGGCCACACCCTCGACGGTCTCGGCAAGTACTACCGCCAGACCATTGAGGAGTCCGCCGAGGCCCCCGTCGACGTCGTCCAGGTCCTCAAGGACCAGCAGGTCGACGTCCTGGTGTGCTATCTCCCCGTCGGCTCCGAGGACGCCGCGAAGTACTACGCCCAGTGCGCCATCGACGCCAAGGTCGCCTTCGTCAACGCCCTCCCGGTCTTCATCGCCGGCACCAAGGAGTGGGCGGACAAGTTCACCGAGGCGGGCGTCCCGATCGTCGGTGACGACATCAAGTCCCAGGTGGGCGCCACTATCACGCACCGCGTGATGGCCAAGCTCTTCGAGGACCGGGGCGTCGTCCTGGACCGCACGATGCAGCTGAACGTCGGCGGCAACATGGACTTCAAGAACATGCTCGAGCGCGAGCGCCTGGAGTCCAAGAAGATCTCCAAGACGCAGGCCGTCACCTCCCAGATCACCGACCGCGACATGGGCGCTGACAACGTCCACATCGGTCCCTCGGACTTCGTCGCCTGGCTGGACGACCGCAAGTGGGCCTACGTCCGCCTGGAGGGCCGTGCCTTCGGTGACGTCCCGCTGAACCTGGAGTACAAGCTCGAGGTCTGGGACTCCCCGAACTCCGCGGGCGTCATCATCGACGCGCTGCGCGCCGCGAAGATCGCCAAGGACCGCGGCATCGGCGGCCCGATCCTCTCCGCCTCCTCGTACTTCATGAAGTCCCCGCCGGTCCAGTACTTCGACAACGAGGCCCGGGACAACGTCGAGAAGTTCATCAAGGGCGAGGTCGAGCGCTGAGCTAGCGCGACCGCGGACGCCGCCGCGACCGCACCGTCCTGACCGCGGGCCCCCGGGAGTCTCCCCAGGGGCCCGCGGCCTGTGTGAGGCTGTGGCCCATGTCCGCCGTGCGTGCCCTCCGCGTACTCCTCCGCCGCCGCGATTTCCGGCGGCTGCTGGCCGTCCGGCTCCTCTCCCAGGCCGCCGACGGCGTGTACCAGGTCGCCCTCGCCTCCTACGTCGTCTTCTCCCCCGAGAAGCAGGCGTCCCCCGCGGCCATCGCCTCCGCCATGGCGGTGCTGCTGCTCCCGTACTCCGTCCTCGGGCCGTTCGCCGGAGTACTCCTGGACCGCTGGCGCCGCCGCCAGGTCCTGCTCCACGGCAACCTGCTGCGTACGGTCCTGGCCGCCGCGACCACGCTGCTGCTCCTGACGGGCGCGCCGGACTGGCTCTTCTACGCCTCCGCCCTCAGCGTCACCGCGGTCAACCGCTTCGTCCTGGCCGGTCTGTCGGCCGCGCTGCCCCGGGTCGTCGACAACGCCGAGGCGCTGGTGGTGGCCAACTCCCTGTCCCCCACGGCCGGCACGCTCGCCGCCACGGCGGGCGGCGGCCTCGCCTTCGCCATCCGGCTCGCCGGCGCGGAGACCGACGCGATCGCCGTCCTGCTCGGTGCCGTCCTCTACCTCTGCGCCGCGCTCGTCGCGCTGCGCATCCCCGCGGCGCTCCTCGGGCCGGACCCCGGCCGGGTCGCACCACGTGTCTCCGCCGCCCTGCTGAGCACCGCTCGCGGGCTCGCCGCGGGGCTGAACCACCTCGGCCGGCGGCGGTCCGCGGCCCGGGCACTGGCCGCGATGGCGCTGATGCGCTTCTGCTACGGCGCGCTGACGATCACCGTGCTGATGCTGTGCCGTGCCTACTGGCCGCTGAACGGGCCCGACGGGATGACCACGCTGGGGCTCGCGGTCGCCGCGTCCGGCGCCGGATTCTTCACCGCCGCGGTGCTGTCCGCGTGGGCGATCATCCGGCTGACCGCCACCGGCTGGATCGCGGTGTGTGCCGGCGCTGCCGCGGTACTGGTCCCCGCGCTCAGCCTGTCCTTCGCGCTGGTGCCCGTACTCGTCGCCGCCTTCGTCCTCGGCCTCGCCACCCAGAGCGCGAAGATCGCCACGGACACGGAAGTCCAGTCCGCCGTCGACGACGCGTTCCGTGGCCGGGTCTTCTCCCTCTACGACGTGCTCTTCCACGTCTCCTTCGTCGGCGCAGCCGGGGTGGCGGCCCTCATACTGCCGCCCGACGGCCGCTCCTCCGCGCTGATCATCGGGGTGGCGGTGGTCCATCTGGCCGTCGCGCTCGCCATGGCGCGGGCTCGTGTTTCACGTGAAACATCGCCCCGGCCGAAGGACGGCCGGGGCGATGCGTGTGGTGTTTCACGTGAAACATGAGCGGCCGGGCACGTCGGCCGCCGGGATCAGCTCTGCTGCTCGGCCCACCATTCCTTGAGCGCCGCGACTGCCGCGTCCCGTCCCATCGGGCCGTTCTCGAGCCGCAGCTCCAGCAGGTACTTGTACGCCTTGCCGACCCCCGGCCCGGGCGCGATGTCGAGTACCTGCATGATGTCGTTGCCGTCCAGGTCCGGCCGGATCGCGTCCAGTTCTTCCTGTTCCTGCAGCCGCGCGATGCGCTCCTCGAGCCCGTCGTACGCCCGCGAGAGGGCGTTGGCCTTGCGCTTGTTCCGCGTGGTGCAGTCCGAACGGGTCAGCTTGTGCAGCCGCGTCAGCAGCGGGCCGGCGTCCCGTACGTACCGGCGGACCGCCGAGTCGGTCCACTCGCCCGTGCCGTAGCCGTGGAACCGCAGGTGCAGCTCCACCAGCCGCGCGACGTCCTTGACCATCTCGTTGGAGTACTTCAGCGCGGTCATCCGCTTCTTGGTCATCTTCGCGCCGACCACCTCATGGTGGTGGAAGGAGACCCGGCCGTCCTTCTCGAATCGCCGGGTCTTCGGCTTTCCGATGTCGTGCAGCAGCGCCGCCAGCCGCAGCACCAGGTCGGGGCCGTCCTCCTCCAGGTCGATGGCCTGGTCCAGGACGGTCAGCGAGTGCTCGTAGACGTCCTTGTGACGGTGATGCTCGTCACGCTCCAGCCGCAGCGCCGGCAGCTCCGGCAGGACCCGGTCGGCGATGCCGCTCTCGACCAGGAGCGCGAGGCCCTTGCGGGGGTGTGCGCCCAGGATCAGCTTGTTCAGCTCGTCACGCACCCGCTCTGCGGAGACGATGTCGATCCGGTCCGCCATCTCCTTCATCGCTGCCACGACCTCGGGCGCCACCGTGAAGTCGAGCTGGGCGGCGAAGCGCGCCGCCCGCATCATCCGCAGCGGGTCGTCGGAGAAGGACTCCTGCGGGGTGCCCGGCGTGCGCAGCACCTGCGCCGCGAGGTCCTCCAAGCCGTTGTGCGGGTCGATGAACTCCTTCTCCGGGAGCGCCACGGCCATCGCGTTCACGGTGAAGTCCCGGCGCACCAGATCGTCCTCGATCGAGTCGCCGTAGGACACCTCGGGCTTGCGGGAGGTCCGGTCGTACGCCTCCGAGCGGTACGTCGTGACCTCGATGTCGAAGGAGTCCTTCTTGCAGCCGACGGTGCCGAAGGCGATGCCGACCTCCCACACCGCGTCCGCCCACGGCCGGACGATCTTCAGAACGTCCTCGGGCCGGGCGTCGGTGGTGAAGTCCAGGTCGTTGCCGAGCCGGCCCAGCAGGGCATCCCGCACTGAACCGCCGACCAGGGCAAGAGTGAACCCGGCCTCCTGGAAACGGCGGGCCAGATCGTCCGCGACGGGCGACACGCGCAGCAGTTCGCTGACGGCGCGGCGCTGGACCTGGTTCAGCGCCTGCGTCGTCTGTGCGCTGCGCTCGGTCTGCGGGGCGTGGGTGTCATTGTTGGCGTTCGGCACAACAGGACAGGGTACGTGGCCGCGCCGCGCGAGGCGGACACGTATAAAGGGGACGAGTTCGCGGAGACCGGCCACCCGCCCGAGCAGGTGGAGCAGTCCGCAGCACTTCGCCACAGCAGTCATCGTTACCATGCGTGGACGCATATTGCGACGACCACTGACGACGACGAGGGACGGGCGAGCGCGTGGCCGAGGCGGCAGGGTTCCAGGTGACCGAACGGCCGCGTGGTCGATGGCTGCGACGGGCCGCTGCGCTGGTCGCCGGTGCGCCACTGCTGGCCGGTGTGCTGCAGGTCCCCGCGGCGCAGGAAGCGCACGCCGCCCCGTCCGGCTCCCGGACGGTCGATGTGGACATCGACTCGCTCACCCCGCCGGCGCCCGGCAAGGACGACGACGCGGTCACCGTCTCCGGCAGCATCACCAACGAGGGCCGCGCGACGATCACCGGCGGACACATCGGACTGCGCCGCGGGCCCGTACTGAACAACCGCAGCTCCATCGACGACGTGGCCCGGCGCACCGGCTACTCCGCCGGCCTGGACGGCCAGGAGGTCGGCGGCAAGGCCGAGAAGATCAAGGCGCTGAAGCCGGGCGTCTCCCAGCCCTTCACCCTGCGCGTCCCGGTCAAGAAGCTGCGCCTGAGCAAGGACGGCGTCTACCAGCTCGGCGTCTCCTTCTCCGGACGGTCCAGGAGCGCCCCGTACGAGCAGGTGCTCGGCATCGAGCGCACCTTCCTGCCCTGGCAGGAGGCCGACGCGTCGAAGAAGACCGACCTCACGTACCTGTGGCCGCTGATCTCCAAGACCCACCTCACCGCGGAGACCGAGGGCGACGAACAGCAGACCCCGATCTTCCGCGACGACAAGCTGGCGGCCGAGATCGCCCCGGGCGGCCGGCTCCAGCAGCTCGTCGCCCTCGGCAAGGACCTCCCGGTCACTTTCGTCGTCGATCCCGACCTGCTCGCCTCCGTCGACGCCATGACCGGCCGGTACAAGGTCGAGGGGCCGCACGGCACGACCAGGCCGGGCCGGAACCAGGACGTGGCCAAGCAGTGGCTGAGCGATCTGGAGCAGGCGGTCCAGGCCCACGAGGTGATCGCGCTGCCGTTCGGCGACCCCGACATCGCCTCGCTGGCGCACCAGGGCAAGGCCGTACCGAGCGCGCTGGGCCATCTCGGCCCGGCCACCGAGCTCGCGTCGAAGACCGTGGACACCGTCCTCCCGGGCGTGAAGGCGCGCAACGACTTCGCCTGGCCCGTCGACGGCGCCGTGGACTCCTCGGTCGTGGATGTGGCGACCTCGGCGGGGGCCCACAACGTCATCGCCCGCAGCGACAGCATGCGGGAGAACGGCCTGTCCTACACGCCCACCGCCGCCCGGCCCATCGGCGGCGGCAACACCGCCGTCGTCGCGGACGCCGGACTGTCCACCGCCTTCACCGGCGACCTGTCCAAGGCCGGCTCCGCAACCCTGGCGGTGCAGAACTTCCTCTCCCAGACCCTGATGATCAATCTTCAGGACCCGTCGCGGCAGCGCAGCGTCGTGGTGGCCCCCCAGCGGATGCCCACCGCGAGCCAGGCCCAGGCGATGGCGAAGGCCGTGCGGGCGCTGGACGACAGCGGCTGGGCCGAGGCGCAGGACCTCAGCGACGCGGCCAAGGCCAAGCCCGACCGGAGCGCCACCCGCCAGGTGCCCGGCCCCGCCTCCTACCCGTCCTCGCTGCGCAAGCACGAGCTGCCGGCGGCCGCCTTCCGGCAAGCGCAGGAGACGCGCACCGCGCTGGACGACTTCGAGGTCATCCTGGCCGAGCCGTGGCGGGTCGAGACCCCCTTCGGCAACGCGATCATGCGGATGATGTCGACGTCGTGGCGCGGCGACGCCACGGGCGCCAAGGCGTTCCGCAAGTCCGTCCGCAGCTACCTGGACGGCCTGACGACCAAGGTGCATCTGATCCAGAAGTCGGACGCCACGCTCTCCGGGCGCAGCGCCACAATTCCCGTCACGGTGCAGAACAACCTCGTCCGGGGCGTCGAGGGCATGACGCTGCGGCTCACGTCCTCCCAGCCCAACCGTCTGGACGTGGGTGAACCGCAGACGATCGACGTCGAGGGCGGGCACAGCCAGTCCTTCAAGTTCGACACCACCGCGCACGCGAACGGCCCGGTGCAGGTCACCGCGCAGCTCTACACCGCCGACGGCAAGCGGTACGGGCGGGCGATGACCTTCGAGGTGAACGTCACCGAGATCACCGCTACGGTCATGCTCGTCATCGCGGGCGGCGTGCTGCTGCTCGTCCTCGCCGGCGTACGGATCTACCTGCAGCGCAAGCGCGCGGCGGCCCGCGAGGACGACGACGGCACCGACGGCGGGGACGGTACGGACGGCGGCACCGACGGCGGCGCCGGCTCGGACGACGGGGACGGCACCCCGGACAGCGACGGCACGGATCAGGACGGCCGGCCCTCGGACGGCGAATCCGAGCAGCCGGGTGACCCGGCTGCGGACACCGGTTCGGAAAGCACGGACGCGTCCGGCTCAGGTGAGAAAGTGGACCGTTGATACATGGCGGGGCCGGATGGCCGGCGACGGATGAGGTGGGGCAGCTATGAATGCGCCGTACGACGGTGACCGCGGCCAGGCTGCGAGCGGCGACGCCGCAGGCCGGCCCCCACAACCGCCGCAGGCACCGGACCCTTACGTGCAGGATGCCTACTCGCGGGCGCCCTTCCCCTCGCAGGACCCCGCGGCCCAGGACCCGGTGGCCGACGCGCTGTACGACCGGGCGGCGCACCCGCCGCACCAGGCCGCGCCGGACCACCCGCTCTACCAGCAGCCGCCGGCCCCCCGGCACACCCCGGGCCCGGAGGCGTGGCCCGCACCGCCGGCGCCCGAGCCGCAGGGCCCGGCGCACCGGCTGTACGGCGACGCCACGGCGACCACCCAGTTCGTCGGGGTGGACGACCTGATCACCCAGGCCGCCGACCGGCCGGCGGAGCCCGACGCGTTCGCCCACCTCTACCGTGACCAGCGGGCGCCGGAACCGCAGCGGCCGCCGGCCCAGAACAGCGGCCCGGGCCCGTACCAGCCGTCGAACGGACAGTACGGACCGCCGGGCGGACAGTACGAACCCGCCGGCGGGCAGTACGAGCCGGCGGGCGGACCGCAGCCCGTGCCCCCGACCGAGCCCGAGCCGGCCTCCGCACCGGAGCCGCCGGAGCCCGCCGGGCGCACCGGCGGCAAGGCCGGCAGCCTGCTGAAGTCCAGCGCCGTGATGGCCGCCGGCACCATGGTCTCCCGGCTCACCGGCTTCGTACGGTCCGCGCTGATCGCCTCCGCGCTCGGCGCCGCCGTCCTCGGTGACTCCTGGCAGGTCGCCTACACCCTGCCCACGATGATCTTCATCCTGACCATCGGCGGCGGCCTGAACTCGGTGTTCGTGCCGCAGCTGGTGCGCGCGATGAAGGAGGACGAGGACGGCGGCGAGGCATACGCCAACCGCCTGCTGACCCTGGTGATGGTGATCCTCGGCGGCCTGACCGTCGGGGCCGTGTTCGCGGCGCCATGGCTGGTGCGGGCGATGTCGGGATTCGCGCCCGACTCGGCCAGCTTCGAGGTCGCCGTCGCCTTCACCCGCTACTGCGTGCCCACGATCTTCTTCATGGGCATCCACGTGATCATGGGCCAGGTGCTCAACGCCCGCGGCCGCTTCGGCGCGATGATGTGGACCCCGGTCCTCAACAACGTCGTCATGATCAGCACGTTCGGGCTGTTCATCTGGGTGTACGGCAGCGCCGGCTCCTCGCACATCGGCGTCACGACCATCCCCGACGCCGGCATCCGGCTGCTGGGCATCGGCACCCTGCTCGGCCTGGTCGTCCAGGCGCTGGCGATGATCCCGTACCTGCGCGACGCCGGCTTCAAGCTCCGGCTGCGGTTCGACTGGCGGGGCCACGGTCTGGGCAAGGCCGCCAAGCTCGCCAAGTGGACCGTGCTCTTCGTGCTCGCCAACCAGGCCGGCGTCCTGGTCGTCTCGAAGCTCTCCACCCTGGCCGGTGAGAAGGCCGCCGGACAGGGCGCCCCCGGCACCGGCTACATGGCGTACTCCAACGCCCAGCTGATCTGGACCATGCCGCACGCGATCATCACCGTCTCCGTGATGGCCGCCCTGCTGCCGCGTCTGTCGCGCTCCGCGCACGACGGCGACATCGGAGCCGTACGCGACGACATCTCCCAGGGGCTGCGCACCTCCGCCGTGGCCGTCGTGCCGATCGCGTTCGGCTTCCTGACCCTCGGCATCCCGATGTGCACGCTGGTCTTCGCCGGTACCGGATCCGCCGCCGGCGTCTCCACGGGCTACATGCTCATGGCCTTCGGCCTCGGCCTGATCCCCTACTCCGTGCAGTACGTCGTGCTGCGCGCCTTCTACGCGTACGAGGACACCCGCACGCCCTTCTACAACACACTGATCGTCGCCGCGGTGAACGCCGCCGCCTCGGCCCTGTGCTACCTCGTCCTGCCCGTCCGGTGGGCCGTGGTCGGCATGGCGGCCTCCTACGGCCTGGCGTACATCATCGGCGTCGGCGTGGCGTGGCGGCGGCTGCGCAAGCGGATGGGCGGCGACTTGGACGGCGCGCACGTAGTGCGTACGTACGCCCGGCTGGCCGGCGCGAGCCTCCCCGCCACCCTGTTCTCCGGCGCCGCCGTGTACGGGATCATGCAGGGGCTGGGGACCGGCGTCCTGGGATCGCTCGTCGCGCTGGTCGGCGGCGGTGCCGTCCTGCTGGTGGTCTTCTACGCGGCCGCCAAGAAGATGCGCATCGAAGAACTCAACGCCCTGGTCGGCATGGTGCGCGGCAAGCTGGGGCGCTGAGCGAGCACAACCTTCGTCCGCCACCGTGTGTCGTGCACTGTGGCGGACTGTGGGCACAATTGACTTGGCTCTTTTGAGCATGCAACGGATGGGGAGGCAGGAACGACGGTGGCGGAACGGAGCACGGCTGCCGTCGACGTGGCCGACACGAGCGGTGGAGAACCGCTCGCCGCCAAGGCGGACGAGGCCACGACCGACGGCACGAAGGCCGAGAAGGTGACCGACGCGGCACAGGACACCGCGGGCGACGGCGCGAAGAACGCCACAGCATCCGAGGCACAGCCGCCCGAACTGCACAGCGGGCACAAGCTGGCCAGGCGGTACCGCCTGGAGGAGTGCGTCACCCGACTGGACGGCTTCAGCAGCTGGCGTGCCGTGGACGAGAAACTGCGCCGCGCCGTCGGGGTCCACATCCTGCCCGCCGACCACCCGCGTGCCCGCCCCGTGCTCTCCGCAGCGCGGTCCGCCGCGCTGCTCGGCGACCCGCGCTTCGTCCAGGTCCTCGACGCCGTCGAGGAGAACGACCTGGTATACGTCGTCCACGAATGGCTCCCGGACGCCACCGAACTGACCGCCGTCCTCGCCTCCGGACCGCTCGAACCGCACGACGCCTACCAGCTCGTGACGCAGATCTCCCAGGCCATGGCCGCCGCCCACCGTGAGGGCCTGGCGCACCTCCGGCTGACCCCCGGGTCCGTTCTGCGCACCTCCTCCGGCCAGTACCGCATCCGGGGTCTGGCGATCATGGCCGCGCTGCGCGGGATCACCAGCGATCACCCGCAGCGCACCGACACGGAGGCCATCGGCGCTCTGCTGTACGCCGGGCTCACCCAGCGCTGGCCGTACGAGAACGACGCGTACGGTCTGTCCGGGCTGCCCAAGGGTGTCGGTCTGATCGCCCCCGACCAGGTTCGGGCCGGAGTGCACCGCGGCCTGTCGGAGCTGGCCATGCGCGCGCTCGTCAACGACGGCGCCACCGCCTCCCGCCAGGAGCAGCCCTGCACCACGCCGGAGGAGCTGGCCAAGGCCGTCGGCGCGATGCCGCGCATCCGCCCGCCGGAGCCCTCCTTCACCACCCCGCCGCCGTACCAGCGCACCGGCTACCAGCAGGGCACGTACGGTCAGTCGGCCGGCGCCGGACGGCCCGGCGCATCGGCCACCCGTCCTGTTCCCACACCGCCGCCTCCGCTGCAGAGCCGTACCGGAAGGGCGGCCAAGTGGTGCGTCTCCGCGCTGCTGATCGCCGCGCTGGGGCTGGGCAGCTGGCAGCTGGCCGACACGCTCCTGAAGGACCGGAACCAGGACGACTCCGGGAGCTCGGAGACGACCGGGGGCCACGCCGGCACGGCGTCGGGCAAGACCGTCCGCGTCGACAAGGTCGTGGACTTCGACCCGCCGCCGGGCGGTGACGGCACGGAGAACCCGCAGGACGCCCCCAAGGCCCTCGACGGGGACCCCGCCACGTCCTGGCCGACCCGCAATTACTACGGCCGCTCCGACCTCGGCGGCCTCAAGGACGGCGTGGGGCTGATTCTCGACCTCGGCAAGGTCCAGCAGGTCGGCAGCGTCAAGGTCGACCTCGTCGGGAACACCTCGCTCGACTTCCGCGCCGCGCCCGAGGACAGCAGCGGTGCGCCCACGTCCCTCGACGGCTTCAAGAAGGTCGCCGGCGGCTCGGGGGAGACGGTCACGCTGCAGGCAAAGGAGCCGATCAAGACACAGTACGTATTGGTCTGGCTCACCGACCTCCCGTTGAAGGACGATGGCAACTACCGGGGCCAGATCAAGGAGATCAAGGTCCGCAGCTAGGGGTGGGCAGCAGGGGGGCGCCAGGATGTCGATGCGGACAGCGGCCAGGAGGCGCCGGTGCTCCCCGGGCCTCCTTCCGCCCCCGCGGCCGGCCGCTGTGGCCGTCGTCCTGGAGCCTGGTACCGCCGAGCACCCGTATGTAAGCTCCCGTGTACAGCTTGACGCCAGGGGTTCGGTTATGCGTGATGGCGCAGTGTTGCCCGCCGTCGTAGGAAAGATCGGTCCGGCCGGTGTCCTGGCCGTCCCGCCCGAAGCCCGTGCCCGGGCAGCCCCGGGCAGGACATGTACAGCGGCGCCGTCCACGCGGCCGGCACTCCCCGGCCCGCACTGGGCCGGCTCCTGCGAGGCGGGCCATGGCAGATAACGTCCGCCCCTCCGACCAGGCACTCCTCGCCCGTCATGTCGAGGGTGACCCCGACGCCTTCGGCGAGATCGTCAGGCGCCACCGTGACCGCCTCTGGGCGGTCGCGCTGCGTACCCTCGGCGACCGCGAGGAAGCGGCCGACGCCGTGCAGGACGCCCTGGTGTCCGCCTACCGCGCCGCCCACACCTTCCGCGGCCAGTCGGCCGTGACCACCTGGCTGCACCGCATCACGGTCAACGCCTGCCTGGACCGCGCCCGCAAAGCAGCCTCCCGGCGCACCTCGCCGATCGCGGAGACCGAGCGGCTGGAACAGCTCATTGAGCCGCACGAATCCGCCGCCGTACCGGCCGAGCGCCAGGATCTGCACCGCGAACTGCTCAGCGCCCTCCGTACTCTCCCCGCCGAACAACGCGCGGCCATCGTCCTCGTCGACATGCAGGGCTACCCCGTGGCCGAGGCCGCGGAGGTACTTGGCGTCCCCACCGGCACAGTAAAAAGCCGGTGCGCGCGCGGCCGGGCCCGGCTCCTCCCGATGCTCACCCATCTGCGCGCCGAAGACGGGGATAAGGGCACCTCAGGCGGGGGAAGGAACCGGGCGCAGGGGACATCCGTCCCACAGACGGCAGGACCGAATGACTCAGGGGCCGTGAAGGGCGGAGGTGGGCGAGCGTGACAGCCACGACCGACACGGGCGGGCATCCGGAGGTCGCGGATATCTCCGCGCTCGCGGACGGGTTGCTCTCGCCCGCCCGCGCGGCAGATCTCCGTGCACATCTCGACGGATGCCCGCTGTGTGAGGACGTCCACAGCTCGCTGGAGGAGATCCGCGCACTGCTCGGCACGCTGCCAGGACCGGGGCGGATGCCCGACGACGTCGTCGGTCGCATCGACGCCGCTCTGGCGGCCGAGGCTCTGCTCGATGCCACGGCGCCCACCGGTGACGCCGCCCTCGTATCGAGCTCCCTGGGCGACAGCTCCCGCGTCATGGGGCAGTCGACCGGTACGCATGATGGCTCGGTTTCACGTGAAACCGTGGAGGAGAAGCGGGACGCTGTTTCACGTGAAACAGTGCCCGTGCGCTCCGGTGGCAGCTCCGCCGATCGCCCGGCCGGCTACCCCCGCTCCGCCACGGGTCCTGGTCGCAAGGCCCCCGGCGCCCGCACGGCGAGGGGGCACCGCTGGCCCAAGGTACTTCTCGGCACAGCGGCCGCCACGGCCGTGCTCGGTATCGGCGGCATCCTTCTGCAGAATGGTTCCGCGAACACTGGGCAGGACCAGGACCCCGGCGTGACCGCCACCGGGCAGAGCCCCGCGGACGGGTCGCTCAGCTCCGCGACCCTGGGCAGCCACGTGCGCGATCTGCTCGCCGAGCCCGGCCGCAGCAAGACCCCCGATGTCGGCACCCAGAGCTCGCCCCAGTCGCCGCTGCGCGGCGCGGACGACACGATCCCCTCCTGCGTGCGCAAGGGCCTTGCACGTCCCGAGAAGCCGCTGGCCGCGAGCCGCGACACCTATCAGGGCAAGGACGCCTACCTCGTCGTGCTGCCCCATCCGTCCGACACGGCCCGGGTCTCTGCCTACGTCGTCTCGGCGTCCTGCGTCTCCGCCTCACCGTCTGTTCCTGGCAAGATTCTGCTCAGCGGGACTTATACCCGCGGCTGAGTCGCCGAGCCCGGCCCCGGGCTGCGGGCCGCTGGAGGTGCGCTGGGACACTGCGGGAATGCTCGCCCCGTAGGATCCGTTGGGTGGGGTGAGAGTTCCTCCAGCCCACCCAACGCAGTCGGCAGAGACAAGGAAGACACCCGTGAGCGACGTCCGTAACGTGATCATCATCGGCTCCGGGCCTGCGGGCTATACCGCCGCGCTCTACACCGCCCGTGCCTCGCTGAAGCCGCTGGTTTTCGAGGGCGCCGTCACCGCCGGTGGCGCACTGATGAACACCACCGATGTGGAGAACTTCCCCGGCTTCCGGGACGGCATCATGGGCCCGGACCTCATGGACAACATGCGGGCCCAGGCCGAGCGCTTCGGCGCCGAGCTGATCCCCGATGACGTCACCGCCGTGGACCTCTCCGAGCCCATCAAGACGGTCACCGACTCCGCCGGCACTGTGCACCGCGCGCGTGCCGTCATCGTCACCACCGGCTCCCAGCACCGCAAGCTCGGCCTGCCGCGTGAGGACGAGCTCTCCGGTCGCGGCGTGTCGTGGTGCGCCACCTGCGACGGCTTCTTCTTCAAGGACCAGGACATCGCCGTCATCGGCGGCGGCGACACCGCGATGGAGGAAGCCACCTTCCTCTCCCGCTTCGCCAAGTCCGTCACCATCGTCCACCGCCGCGACACCCTGCGCGCCAGCAAGGCGATGCAGGAGCGCGCGTTCGCCGATCCGAAGATCAAGTTCGTGTGGGACAGCGAGGTCGCCGAGATCCACGGCGAGAACAAGCTCTCCGGCCTGACCCTGCGCAACCTCAAGACCGGCGACACCTCCGAGCTGCCGGTCACCGGACTGTTCATCGCCATCGGTCACGACCCGCGCACCGAGCTGTTCAAGGGCCAGCTGAAGCTGGACGACGACGGTTACCTCAAGGTGGACGCGCCCAGCACCCACACCAACATCCAGGGCGTCTTCGCCGCCGGTGACGTCGTGGACCACACCTACCGTCAGGCGATCACCGCCGCCGGCACCGGCTGCTCCGCCGCCCTGGACGCCGAGCGCTTCCTCGCCTCGCTCACCGACAGCGAGCCGGCCGAGCCCGAGCAGACCCCTGCCACGCCGGAGCAGACCCCCACCGCCTGACCGCGAACGTCAGCTTTCACACCCACCCAGTAAGGAGAACGCCATGGCCGGTGCCACGGTGACCGTGACGGACGCCAACTTCGAAGAGGTCGTCCTCAAGAGCGACAAGCCCGTACTCGTCGACTTCTGGGCCACCTGGTGCGGCCCGTGCCGTCAGGTTGCCCCCTCCCTGGAGGCCATCGCCGCGGAGCACGACGAGATCGTCATCGCCAAGCTCAACACCGACGAGAACCCCGCGACCACCGCCAAGTACGGCGTCATGTCGATCCCGACCATGAACGTCTACAAGGACGGCGAGGTCGTGAAGACCATCGTCGGCGCCAAGCCGAAGGCCGCGATCGAGCGGGACCTGGCGGACTACCTCGCCTGATCTCCGCACGATGTTTCACGTGAAACGGGCCTGCCCTCCGGGGCGGGCCCGTTTCGCTGTCCGCACTACAGGGGCCGGAGTACCGGTTCTTTCTGAACAGCACCCAGCAGCCGGTCCAGCGCCAGTTCCACGTCTTCCTTCCACGACAGGGTCGTGCGCAGCTCCAGGCGCAGCCGTGGGTAGCGCGGGTGCGGCCGCACGGTCTTGAAGCCCACCGCGAGCAGGTGATCGGCGGGCAGCACGCACGCCGGCTCCGTCCACTTCGCGTCACCGAACGCCTCGATCGCTTTGAAGCCCCGCCGCAGCAGGTCCTTCGCGACCGTCTGGACCATGACCCTGCCCAGCCCCTGACCCTGGTAGCCGGGGATGAGCCAGGCGGTCATCAGCTGCACGGCATCGGGGGAGACCGGGCTCGTCGGGAAGGCCGTGGAGCGTGGCACGTATGCCGGAGGCGCGTACAGCACGAAGCCGACCGGGACCTCGTCCACATAGACCACCCGGCCACAGGAGCCCCACTCCAGCAGCACGGCGGAGATCCACGCTTCCTTCTCCAGCTCGGGCCGGCCGCTCTTTACCGCGGCTTCACCGCTGACGGGGTCGAGCTCCCAGAAGACACACGAGCGGCAGCGCTTGGGGACATCCGGAAGGTTGTCCAGCGTGAGCGGTACGAGCCGACGCCCCATGAAGCCAGGTCCTCACTTCCCTCGCCCACCGCACCTCCCGGCACGGTCAGCGGAACGCGCTCACTGAGCAGACCACCGACGAATCCGCCGACTGCGCCCAGACCGAACCCCGCTGCCATCAATCCGGTGCGGCTCACCGATCGCATGGCCTCTCCTCGACGTGAGGTGACTCCGAGTGGATGCGTGCCATACCCGAACGCATCGTAACCGGGACAACATGAACCCGGGTACCGCGAAAAGGCAAAGGGCGGGCCGTGTTCCGGTCACCTCACCGGCACACGGCCCGCCCTCCCGGCGGACAGCGGCGTCCGCTCACGCCTCGTCGCTGTCCTCCTCCGGGTGCTTGTCCAGCACCCGTCCCTCTCCGGGAGCCAGCGTGCCCAGGATGCGGTCGAGATCGTCTATCGAGGCGAACTCCACGACGATCTTTCCCTTCTTCTGGCCGAGATCGACCTTCACCCGCGTCTCGAACCGGTCCGAGAGCCGTGAGGCCAGATCGGTCAGGGCGGGCGAGACGCGGGTACCGGCGCGCGGCCCCTTCGTCTTCGACGCGCTCTTGGGTGTGGACCCCATCAGGGTCACGATCTCCTCGACCGCCCGCACCGAAAGGCCCTCGGCCACGATGCGGTGCGCCAGCCGGTCCTGCTCCTCGGAGTCCTCCACGGACAGCAGCGCCCGCGCATGGCCGGCCGAGAGCACCCCCGCGGCGACCCGTCGCTGCACCGACGGCGACAGCTTCAGCAGCCGCAGCGTGTTGGAGACCTGCGGACGCGACCGCCCGATCCGGTCCGCCAGCTCGTCGTGTGTGCAGTTGAAGTCCTTCAGCAACTGGTCGTAGGCCGCCGCCTCCTCCAGCGGGTTCAGCTGAGCCCGGTGGAGGTTCTCCAGCAGCGCGTCCAGGAGGAGCTTCTCGTCGTCCGTCGCCCGGACGATCGCCGGGATCTTCTCCAGGCCGGCCTCACGGCACGCCCGCCAGCGGCGCTCGCCCATGATGAGCTCGTACCGCCCCGGCCCCATCCCCCGCACGACGACCGGCTGGAGCAGGCCCACCTCCTGGATGGAGGTGACCAGCTCCGCCAGGGCGTCCTCGTCGAACACCTCACGCGGCTGCCGTGGATTGGGAGTGATCGAGTCGATAGGCAGCTCGGCGAAGTGCGCCCCGGCGACCTCGCTCCCCTTGTCGTTCACCACCGGCTCGGCCGGTGCCTCCGTTTCACGTGAAACGGCAGCGTCCGGGATGGCCGCCACCTTGGCTGCGGCAACGCCTCGCTCCGATGTCATGACCGGCACCGCCGATGGCGATGTCGTCCCCCGTCCCACCGCCGGGCCGGCGTTGTCCGAACCCTGCGGTGCCGCGGGGATCAGCGCACCGAGCCCGCGGCCCAGTCCTCTACGTCGTTCGCTCACTGATTCCCCTCCGACATGCTGTGCTGTGATTCATAGGTCACGCTGAGCCCCTGACCGGCCGCCCCGGAGACCCCGCGCAGCGCGATCTCACGCGCCGCTTCGAGATAGGACAGCGAACCGCTGGAGCCCGGATCATAAGTGAGCACCGTCTGCCCGTAGCTCGGCGCCTCAGAGATGCGCACGGAGCGGGGGATGCTCGTTCTCAGTACCTCGCTGCCGAAGTGACTGCGCACCTCGTCGGCGACCTGGGAGGCGAGCCGGGTCCGGCCGTCGTACATGGTCAGCAGGATCGTCGACACATGAAGCTTGGGGTTCAGGTGGCCCCGGACCAGATCGACGTTCCGCAGGAGCTGGCCCAGGCCCTCCAGCGCGTAGTACTCGCACTGGATCGGGATCAGTACTTCGGCCCCGGCCACCAGCGCGTTGACCGTCAGCAGGCCGAGCGAGGGCGGGCAGTCGATGAGGATGTAGTCCAGCGGCTGCTCGTATGCCTTGATGGCCCGGTCCAGCCGGCTCTCCCGGGCCACCAGCGAGACCAGCTCGATCTCCGCGCCGGCCAGGTCGATCGTGGCGGGCGCGCAGAACAGCCCCTCCACGTCCGGTACCGGCTGAACCACGTCGGAAAGTGGCTTGCTCTCCACCAACACGTCGTAGATGGAGGGGACTTCGGAGTGGTGGTCGATCCCCAGGGCCGTGGAGGCATTGCCCTGCGGGTCCAGGTCCACCACCAGTACTCGTGCCCCGTGCAGGGCGAGTGAGGCAGCCAGGTTCACGGTGGTCGTGGTCTTGCCGACCCCGCCCTTCTGGTTGGCCACCACCATGACCCGGGTCTGCTCGGGGCGAGGCAGAGCCTCTCCCGCCCGGCCCAGCGCCTGGACTGCCAGCTGAGCAGCACGACCGATCGGGGTGTCGTCCATGGGGGGCGGCGTTTCACGTGAAACGTCGTCCCCGAACGACTCGCTACGGGGACCGGGGACCGGATCGGTCATCGGTCCCGCGATGTTGGCGTCGGACCGCAAGGATTCACTCTCCTCGACTTCAGGCTCGCAATGCTCAGAGCCTGCCATGGTTTCGGTGTCGCGAACCAGCGAGGCCCTGTCTCCTGTGGATGAATCCTCCTCTGTGGATACATCCGTGACCCGACCGGGTCGGTGGCCACGCGGTGCGGCAGCCGCACGACCTCGACTGATGATTCCATGCAGCAGGGAGCGACGTTTCACGTGAAACACGATGCCAGCGCCGTGTCCTATTCCCCCGCGACACTCCGGCTTATGTCGTTTTGGTGGTTTGTATGGAGCACGGCCCTCGGCGGTTCGAGCGACGCCCCTGGCCAGACATGACAGGAGCGCTTCCCGTCGGCGGACGGAAAGCGCTCCTGTCTGCGTCTGGTGTTGTGCTGTGCCGGTCTACCGCCGCCGGCTCCTGGCCGGCCGGTTGGCGCGATTCGCCTTGGCACGCTTGGCCGCGAAGCGGACGCCGCCGGGGCTCTCGCCCACCTCCACGCGGACGACCGTGGACAGCGGATCGACCACGCCCTCACCGACGTGCACCACCGAGGTGGCCTCCACGCCGAGCTTGCTGAGCGCCGCCCGGGCGCCCTTCAGCTCTTCCTCCGCGGTGTCGCCCTTGAGCGCCAGCATCTCGCCGTACGGCCGCAGCAGCGGGACACCCCAGCCGGCCAGCCGGTCCAGCGGTGCCACGGCACGCGCGGTCACCACGTGGACCTGAGGGATCTTGCCCATCACCTCTTCGGCCCGGCCCCGCACCACGGTCACGTGATCAAGACCCAGCAGCTCCACGACCTCCTGCAGGAAGTTCGTCCGCCGCAGCAGCGGCTCCAGCAGGGTGATCTTCAGATCCGGTCGCACCAGCGCCAGCGGAATGCCCGGCAGCCCGGCCCCCGAGCCCACATCGCACACCGAGACACCCTCGGGGACCACCTCGGAGAGCACCGCGCAATTCAGCAGGTGGCGCTCCCACAGCCGCGGCACCTCACGCGGACCGATCAGCCCGCGCCGTACACCCGCGTCGGCGAGCAGCTCGCCGTACCGCACGGCCTCCGGGAAGCGCTCACCGAAAATCTCCCGCGCCGCTTCCGGCGCCGCTGGAAGCTCCGCCGCTGACTCCGTCACGGTTACCGCCCTTCCTCTGAACTGCTGATCCTGCCGGTACCCGGATCGAGACCCGGTCCTGGCAGAAGGCTGACAAGACGTGGCCCCGCCTGCGAACAGACGGGGCCAAAGACACGCGCGAGCGCCGGGGAATCAGGCCGGGAGCACGACGACCCGGCGCTGGGGCTCCTCGCCCTCGGACTCGCTGCGCAGTCCGGCCGCCGCGACGGCGTCGTGCACCACCTTGCGCTCGAACGGCGTCATCGGCTTCAGCTTCACCGGCTCGCCCGAGGTCTTCGCCTCCTGGGCCGCCTTGGCACCCAGCTCCGCGAGCTCCTCGCGCTTGCGTGCGCGGTAGCCGGCGATGTCCAGCATCAGACGGCTGCGGTCGCCCGTCTCCCGGTGCACCGCCAGCCGGGTCAGCTCCTGGAGCGCCTCCAGCACCTCACCGTCCCGGCCCACCAGCTTCTGCAGGTCACGGCTGGTGGAGTCGCTGATGATCGACACCGCGGCACGGTCGGCCTCGACGTCCATGTCGATGTCGCCGTCGAGATCCGCGATGTCCAGCAGGCCCTCGAGGTAGTCGGCCGCGATCTCGCCCTCCTGCTCCAGCCGGGACAGGGTGTCGGTGCCCTCGGCGGCAGGGGTCGTGTCCGTCACGAAAGACTCCTTCTACTTCTTGGACGGGTGCTTGGGCCGCTGCTGGCCCTTGCGCTGTCCGGACTTGGCGTTACGGGAGGAACCGGAGGCCGAGCTGCCCTTGGGCTTGCCGCCCTCGGAGGACTTCTTCGCGGCGTCCGCCTTCTGGCCCGAGTCCTTCTGCAGCGACTGCTTGGTCTCGCCCTTGGCCGTGGAGCCCGACTGCCCGCCCTGCGCACCGGCCCGGGTGCGGGTCTGCGTACCGCCGCCGGCCGGGGCCGCGGTCTGCCGCTGGGACTTGCTCTGGCGCTTGGGCTGCTGGCGGTTCTGGCGCGCCTCCTCGACGGCCTTCTTCGCCTCGACCTCGGCCGGGTCCTCCTTCAGCTTGCCCTTGGCACGCAGCCGCTCCTGGCGCTCCGTGTAGGCCCGGCTGCCCGGAGTGGGGTTACGGCGGATGACGAACATCTGCTGGCCCATGGTCCACACGTTGGTGGTCAGCCAGTACACGAGGACACCGACGGGGAAGTTGATGCCGAAGACGGCGAACATGATCGGGAAGACGTACATCAGCATCTTCTGCTGCTGCATGAACGGCGTCTTCACCGTGAGGTCGACGTTCTTCGTCATCAGCTGGCGCTGGGTGTAGAACTGCGACGCCGACATCAGAACGATCATGATGATCGTGACGACCCGGACGTCGGTCAGGGAGGCGCCGAGCGCCTCGACCTTCGACGCCGAGTCCATGAACTTCACGGACAGCGGGGCACCGAAGATGTGCGCCTGCTGCGCGCTCGCCAGCAACGGCTTGTCGATGACGCCGACAACCTCGTTGTTCGCGATGTGGTTCAGGACCTGGTACAGCGAGATGAAGAACGGCGACTGCGCGATGATCGGGAGACAGCTCGAGAGCGGGTTGGTGCCCGTCTCCTTGTAGAGCTTCATCATCTCTTCGGACTGGCGCTGCTTGTCGCTCTTGTAGCGCTCCTGGATCGCCTTCATCTTGGGCTGGAGCGCCTGCATGTTCCGCGTCGACTTGATCTGCTTCACGAAGAGCGGGATCAGGCAGATACGGATCAGCACCACCAGCGAGACGATGGACAGGCCCCACGCCGCGCCGCTGTTCTTGTCGAAGACCAGGCTGTACAGCGAATGGAACTGGACGATGATCCAGGAAACTGCGTAATAGAGAGGATTCAGGATCGTGTCCACGAATCAAGCTCCTTGGGCGTTGGGCTGAGTCTCGGGCTTTGCGGCAGGCTCATGGACGGCGGGCCCGCCCAAGCGGCTCCTCAGCCGCTGGTGCCAGACCGGATGCTTCCGGGGCGGTACATGGTCGACACCACCGAGCGACCACGGATTGCAACGCAGGATGCGCCAGGCGGTCAGCGCTGTCCCTTTTACCGCGCCGTGCCTGTCGATGGCCGTGTAGCCATAGTGGGAGCACGACGGGTAGTACTTGCAGACCGGTCCCAGCAAAGGGCTGATGGTCCACTGGTACAACTTGATCAACAGCAGCAGCGGGTACTTCACGGAGCGCCCCCTCCAGGGTCCCGCCCGGGGGTCCTCAGCAGGCGCTGCAGCGCGGCATCAAGATCGCGGGCGAGCGCGTCGTACTCCGCATCGCCCGCGCCGGGCAGCGCACGTACGACCACCAGGCTACCGGCGGGCAGCCGGTCCAGACGGTCGCGCACGAGGTGGCGGAGCCGGCGCTGGACCTTGTTCCGCACCACGGCGTTGCCGATGGCCTTGCTCACGACGAAACCCGCACGCGTCGGGGGAACCATTTCCCCCGCTGCGTGCGGGTCCGTTGCACCGCTGCGTAGATGGACGACAAGGAGCGGGCGCCCGGCCCTGCGTCCTCGGCGTACCGCGGTCGCGAAGTCCTCGCGCCGCCTCAGCCGATTCTCGGTAGGCAGCACGTCATGGACCTAGAGGCCGGGCTGTCAGGCCGACAGGCGGGCGCGACCCTTGCCACGGCGGGACGCGAGGATCGCGCGGCCGGCACGCGTACGCATGCGCAGACGGAAGCCGTGGGTCTTGGCGCGACGACGGTTGTTCGGCTGGAAGGTGCGCTTGCTCACTCGGGGGCTCCAGGAAAGATTGTTGCCTCTTGCGAGACAGGTGTGGGGCGTCGACTGGCTGTCACCGTGCGCCCACGAGTAGCTCGCATACGCCCGAGTGCACCGCTACACGATCGCTGGGCGCGATCTTTGCCCATCGGAGGCAGGCGGCAGCAGCCATCGACAACTCGACCTGGTCACGGTACGCGCGGCTGCATCATCCGGTCAAACCGGCTCTAGGACAGGACACGCTATGCACAGGCTGTGGACAACAACTTGAACACGCGCGGGTCTGCTGACTACCGTGGCTGAACTCCGATTCCTTCCCGCCCGTCCTGAGAATCACACATTCGTGGGACTGTGAGAGAGCGTGCTCTGTGGCTGACGTCCCTGCCGATCTTGCCGCAGTGTGGCCGCGGGTCCTCGACCACCTGCTCCGGGCGGAGAGCGACAGCCTCAAGCCCAAGGACCAGGACTGGCTCAAGCGGACACAGCCGCTCGCCCTGGTCGCCGACACCGCGCTGCTCGCTGTACCCAACGAATTCGCGAAGGGTGTACTGGAAGGCCGGCTCGCCCCGCTGATCGGCGAGGCGCTGAGCCACGAGTGCGGCCGCCCGATCCGGATCGCGATCACCGTCGACGACACCGCCGAGGCGCCGCAGCCCCCCGCGCCGCCCCAGCAGCACCTCCCGTCGCAGCAGCCCCAGCTCTCGCACGACGCGTACGAAAGCTACGACGGCCGCCAGGGTTACGGTCGGCAGAACGGCCACCAGGGCGGCCACGAAAACGGCCCTCAGGGGGGACACCAGGCTGGACATGGAGGCGGCCAGCACGGCGGCCACCAGAGCGACGAGCTGCCCACCGTGCGCCCCGCCTACCCCGAGTACCAGCAGCAGCACCCGCAGCCGCGGCCCGCGCCCGGCGCCTGGCCGCAGCACTCCGAGGACCGCCGCTCCAGCATGGGCGACGACTCCGGCCGGCACGACGACTACGGCTGGCAGCAGCAGCGGCTCGGCGGCTTCCCCGAGCGCGACCCCTATGCCACGCCGTCGCACCTGCAGCAGCACGGCCGGCCCGGACCCGGCGACTATCGGTCGCAGAACGACGACTACCGGTCACAAGCGGACGACTACCGCTCGCAGAACACCGACGACTACCGCCGGCAGGGCGCCGACCGCCCCGGCCCCGGGCAGCACGCCGACTCGCAACGCTCTCCGTACGAGCAGTCCCCGCAGCACCGCGACTCCGACGGCCACCAGCCGGGCGGCCCCGGACGGCACGCGGGCCCCGGCAGCAATCTGCCCGCGCCCAGCGGCGCCCCCGGCCCGCTCGCGGCCCAGCCCGCGCCGGCGACGGGCCCCGGAGAGCCCACCGCGCGACTGAACCCGAAGTACCTCTTCGACACCTTCGTCATCGGCGCTTCCAACCGCTTCGCGCACGCCGCAGCGGTCGCCGTCGCCGAGGCCCCGGCCAAGGCGTACAACCCGCTCTTCATCTACGGCGAGTCCGGGCTCGGCAAGACCCACCTGCTGCACGCGATCGGCCATTACGCCCGCAGCCTGTACCCCGGTACCAGGGTCAGATACGTGAGCTCGGAGGAGTTCACCAACGAGTTCATCAACTCCATCCGCGACGGCAAGGCGGACGCGTTCCGCAAGCGCTACCGCGACATGGACATCCTGCTGGTCGACGACATCCAGTTCCTGGCGAGCAAGGAGTCGACGCAGGAGGAGTTCTTCCACACGTTCAACACGCTGCACAACGCGAACAAGCAGATCGTGCTCTCCAGTGACCGGCCGCCCAAGCAGCTGGTGACCCTGGAGGACCGGCTGCGCAACCGCTTCGAGTGGGGCCTGATCACGGACGTCCAGCCGCCCGAGCTGGAGACCCGTATCGCGATCCTCCGCAAGAAGGCGGTGCAGGAGCAGCTCAACGCGCCGCCGGAGGTACTGGAGTTCATCGCCTCCCGGATCTCGCGCAACATCCGCGAGCTGGAGGGGGCGCTGATCCGGGTCACGGCCTTCGCCTCGCTCAACCGGCAGCCGGTGGACCTCGGCCTCACCGAGATCGTCCTGAAGGACCTGATCCCCGGTGGCGAGGACGCGGCCCCCGAGATCACCGCCACCGCGATCATGGCCGCCACCGCCGACTACTTCGGGCTGACGGTCGACGACCTGTGCGGCTCCTCACGCAGCCGGGTACTGGTGACCGCGCGGCAGATCGCGATGTACCTGTGCCGTGAGCTGACCGATCTGTCGCTGCCGAAGATCGGCGGCCACTTCGGCGGCCGCGACCACACGACCGTCATGCACGCGGACCGGAAGATCCGCGCGCTGATGGCGGAGCGCCGCTCCATCTACAACCAGGTGACCGAGCTGACGAACCGCATCAAGAACGGCTGACGCGGGCGGCGCCGGCCGCGGACGCGCACAGGGCGCTCCGGGACAACTCCCGGAGCGCCCTTCGCCGTTGAGTGCCCCTCAAGTACCCCTGCGGCAGGCTCTCCGGGCGTCCCGAGCCGTCCCCACGCTGTGGAACCCGCTCCCCGGCCGGCTCCGAACTCCCCAGCCCTGTTCGATTTCTGACGAGGACACGGCCTCCCTCCACAGATTGGGCGAGAATCTTCCTTCCACACCCTGGGGACTGGAGAGTTATCCCAACAGCGTCCACAAGGAGGCCGGCGGCCAGGACATCGCACCAGGTCAGCAGGGTGTGGATTTGCGGACAACCGCCATCCACAGGGTGTGGACAAAGATCCCGTCCACAGGGCGGGCACGCGACTGTCCACCGGCTGCCCACAGGCAAAGCCGCGTTGTACACACCTCGTCCACACCGCTGTCCACTGTTCGGCAAGGCAACACCCCCTCTCACTGGCTCGAGTGAAAGCCGTCACACCAAAGTGCCGGGTTGGGCTGTGGGGAACCTGGGTAAAACTGGGGACGGCGCTGGGGAGAAACCGGCCTCCCCTGTGCATCAGGTGTGCACAAAGTCGGGCGGTCCACAGAACCGCCGGCTTATCCACGGCTGCACCCACAGCCCCCGGTGGACAAAAAACGGGCGCTGACCTGGGAAAAGCCGGTTGTCCACGGTTTCCACAGCCCCTACTACTACGACCACGGATATGTAGCGGGGAACTCGTTTCGAATCGGGTGCTGTGCACAACTTGGGGACCGGGCCTCTCCGAGCTCCCGTCCCGACTTGACCCCGAGCCGCACCGACTGTCGGTGGTGTGCGTCAGACTGGTCTCCGGCAACCCAGCCGACGACGAAGGCCAGCAGGGCGAAGAGCCAGCAACAGCAGGAGGCGGTTTCCGGTGAAGATCCGGGTGGAGCGCGATGTACTCGCGGAGGCAGTGGCCTGGGCGGCCAAGAGCCTCCCGGCCCGTCCGCCGGTGCCCGTCCTCGCGGGCCTGCTGCTGAAGGCGGAGGACGGCTCCCTGAGCCTCTCCGGCTTCGACTACGAGGTCTCGGCACGCGTCTCGGTGGAGGCGGAGACCGAGGAGGAGGGCACGGTCCTCGTCTCCGGCCGGCTGCTCGCCGACATCTGCCGTGCGCTGCCGAACCGCCCGGTGGAGATCTCCACAGACGGTGTACGAGTGACCGTCGTCTGCGGCTCCTCGCGCTTCACCCTCCACACCCTTCCTGTGGAGGAGTACCCGGCGCTGCCCCAGATGCCCACCGCCACCGGCACCGTCCCCGGTGAGGTCTTCGCCTCCGCGGCCGCCCAGGTCGCCATCGCCGCCGGCCGCGACGACACCCTCCCGGTGCTCACCGGTGTCCGCATCGAGATCGAGGGCGACACCGTCACGCTCGCCTCGACCGACCGCTACCGCTTCGCGGTCCGCGAGTTCCTGTGGAAGCCGGAGAGCCCGGACGCCTCCGCGGTCGCGCTGGTGCCCGCCAAGACGCTGCTGGACACCGCCAAGTCGCTGAGCAGCGGTGACACGGTCACGCTGGCGCTGTCCGGCTCCGGTGCCGGCGAGGGCCTGATCGGTTTCGAGGGCGCCGGGCGGCGGACGACCACCCGCCTCCTCGAGGGCGACCTGCCGAAGTACCGCACGCTCTTCCCGACCGAGTTCAACTCCGTCGCGGTGATCGAGACCGCCCCCTTCGTCGAGGCCGTCAAGCGTGTGGCGCTGGTGGCCGAGCGGAACACCCCGGTGCGGCTCAGCTTCGAGCAGGGCGTGCTGATCCTGGAGGCCGGCTCCAGCGACGATGCACAGGCTGTGGAGCGCGTCGACGCGGCTCTGGAGGGCGACGACATCTCGATCGCCTTCAACCCCGGCTTCCTGCTGGAGGGTCTGTCCGCGATCGACTCGCCGGTGGCGCAGCTCTCGTTCACGACGTCGACCAAGCCCGCGCTGCTGAGCGGCAAGCCGGCCGCCGACGCCGAGGCGGACGACGCGTACAAGTACCTGATCATGCCGGTCCGCCTGTCCGGCTGAGCCTGACACGTCGCGTCGGCTGGGAGCGCGAGGGGCGTCCCTCGCCGGGCCGCAGTATGCCGGTGCGTCTCTCCGGCTGAGCCTGCGCCCGGTGCCCTGTGCCGCGCCCGGAAGGCCGTACGGACTCGCTCCGTACGGCCGCCCGAATGACGCGGTTGACCTGCGGCTTATGAGCGGCTGAGCCCACAGCTGTGCACGGCCCTTCGGGCGTAGGCTCGTCGTAGGTCAGGTACAAGGGCAACGACTATGTGCAAAGAGGGTCTCTGATGGAGCTCGGTCTCGTCGGTCTCGGCAAGATGGGCGGCAACATGCGCGAGCGCATCCGCCGCGCAGGCCACACGGTCATCGGTTACGACCGCAACCCGGACCTCGCTGACGTTGGCAGCCTCAAGGAGCTCGTGGACTCGCTGCAGGGTCCGCGGGTCGTGTGGGTCATGGTGCCGGCCGGCGCCGCCACCCAGGCGACGATCGATGAGCTGGGCGAGCTGCTGTCCGAGGGCGACATCGTCGTGGACGGCGGCAACAGCCGCTGGACCGATGACGAGAAGCACGCCGAGGAGCTGCGCGCCAAGGGCATCGGCTTCGTCGACTGCGGCGTCTCCGGTGGCGTGTGGGGCCTGGAGAACGGCTACGCGCTGATGTACGGCGGCGACGCCGCGGACGTGGCGAAGGTCCAGCCGATCTTCGACGCGCTCAAGCCGGAGGGCGACTTCGGCTCCGTTCACGCCGGCAAGGTCGGCGCCGGTCACTTCGCGAAGATGGTCCACAACGGCATCGAGTACGCGATGATGCAGGCGTACGCCGAGGGCTGGGAGCTGCTGGAGAAGGTCGACTCCGTCACGGACGTGCGCGAGGTCTTCCGCTCCTGGCAGGAGGGCACGGTCATCCGCTCCTGGCTGCTGGACCTGGCGGTCAACGCGCTGGACGACGACGAGCACCTGGAGAAGCTGCGGGGCTTCGCCGCCGACTCCGGTGAGGGCCGCTGGACGGTCGAGGCCGCGATCGACAACGCGGTGCCGCTGCCGGCGATCACCGCCTCGCTGTTCGCGCGGTTCGCCTCGCGTCAGGACGACTCGCCGCAGATGAAGATGATCGCCGCGCTGCGGAACCAGTTCGGCGGCCACGCGGTCGAGAACAAGAAGTAATCCCAGGTGCTGGGGCGTTTTCCCCGGCACCGCAGCAGTGTTACGCCGGGGGAGGTCGGCGCCGCCCATGCATGTCGCGCATCTGTCGCTCGCCGACTTCCGCTCGTACGCCCGGGTCGAGGTCCCGCTCGACCCGGGCGTCACGGCCTTCGTCGGGCCCAACGGCCAGGGGAAGACCAATCTCGTCGAGGCGGTCGGCTATCTCGCCACCCTCGGCAGTCACCGCGTGTCCTCCGACGCGCCGCTGGTCCGTATGGGAGCGGAGCGGGCGATCGTCCGGGCGCAGGTGGTGCAGGGTGAGCGGCAGCAGCTGGTCGAGCTGGAGCTGAACCCCGGAAAGGCCAATCGGGCCCGGATCAATAGATCCTCGCAGGTCAGACCACGTGACGTGCTCGGCATCGTGCGGACGGTCCTGTTCGCGCCGGAGGACCTGGCGCTGGTCAAGGGCGATCCGGGCGAGCGGCGGCGCTTCCTGGACGAGCTGATCACTGCGCGCTCGCCGCGGATGGCGGGTGTGCGCTCGGACTACGACCGTGTGCTGAAGCAGCGGAACACCCTGCTGAAGAGCGCGGCCCTGGCGCGCCGGCACGGTGGCCGGAAGATGGACCTGTCCACGCTGGACGTGTGGGACCAGCATCTGGCCCGCGCGGGGGCCGAGCTCCTGGCGCAGCGGCTGGACCTGATCGCGACGCTGCAGCCGCTGGCGGACAAGGCGTACGAGCAGCTCGCACCGGGCGGCGGTCCGGTCGCGCTGGAGTACCGCGGTTCGGTGGGCGAGCGGCTGGCGGAGGCGTCGAACCGTGAGGAGTTGTACGGGCTGCTCATGGAGGCGCTGGGTGAGGCGCGGAAGAACGAGATCGAGCGGGGCGTGACGCTGGTCGGTCCGCACCGTGACGACCTGGTCCTCAAGCTGGGGCGGCTGCCCGCGAAGGGGTACGCGAGCCACGGTGAGTCCTGGTCGTACGCGCTGGCGCTGCGGCTGGCCTCGTACGACCTGCTGAGGGCCGAGGGCAACGAGCCGGTCCTCGTACTGGACGACGTCTTCGCCGAGCTGGACTCCCGCCGGCGGGAGCGGCTGGCCGAGCTGGTGGCGCCGGGCGAGCAGGTGCTGGTGACGGCGGCGGTGGACGACGATGTGCCGGGCGTGCTGGCGGGGACGCGGTTCGCGGTCTCCGAGGGCACGGCGGAAAAGGTGTCGTAAGTGAGTGAGCAGTCCGGTCCTCAGGAGCCTGCGGGACCCGAGCAGCCGAAGCCGCCGGAGCTGTCCGGTGTCGATCTGGCGCGGCAGGCGCTGGTGGCCGCCAAGGAGCAGGCGAGAGCCCGGGGCGCGGCGGCGCAGCAGAAGAAGCAGGCCCGGCGCGGGGGCGGGCTCCGTTCCGGCGCGCGGGCCGACGGTCGGGACCCGCTGCCGCTGGGTGCGGCGATCAACCGGCTGATCACCGAGCGCGGCTGGGAGACGCCGGCCGCGGTCGGCGGGGTGATGGGGCGCTGGCCTCAGCTCGTGGGCGCCGAGGTGGCGCAGCACTGTGAGCCGCAGAAGTACGACGAGGACGCCCGGGTGCTGACGGTGCAGTGCGACTCGACGGCGTGGGCGACGCAGCTACGGCTGCTGGCGCCGACGCTGGTGGCGCGGCTGAACGAGGACCTGGGCCATGGCTCGGTAAAGATCATCAAGGTGCTGGGGCCGGGGGGCCCGCCCCGCCGGTACGGCTCGCTGCGGGCTCCTGGGAGCAAGGGGCCCGGGGACACGTACGGCTGATCCGTACGCGTGGGGCCGAAGCCTTCCGTTTCACGTGAAACCGCGTCTGTCGTTCGTTCCACGTGAAACCGGCTCTGCCTCCGGTTTCACGTGAAACTGCCCCTGCGGCGGGTGCCCATACGGGCGAGATGCCTGGGATGTTCTGGTGTGACGCAAGAGACTCCGCTCACCGTAGTCGGAGGTTGACAGCCCGAAGCGCTGAGTGCCGGTGTGAGCGTCCTGGGGGCCCGTCTCAGATATGGGGAGTCGGCGGACGCCAGTTCAGGGCGGCACGTGAGGACTCAGGCGCCCGCAAACCCCCATGAGTGTCGGCGCTACCGGTAGACTGGTGGCAATCCCGCCCACTCGCGGAACATGTCGAACGACGCAGCCGCTCCTGACCGGCACGGGGTCTTCCCGCCGGCGGCAGGAGAAGGCTCGTGCCTGTGCCAGAAAGGGCGCTTCGTGGCCGACTCCGGCGACCTCAACGAGAACATCACGGCTTCTACCGAAGAGGGGGTTCCTGCCGTCGCCAGTGGCGGCTCCTCGGAAGAGAAGTCGTACGACGCCAGTGCGATCACTGTCCTTGAGGGCTTGGACGCGGTTCGCAAGCGACCGGGTATGTACATCGGCTCCACCGGCGAGCGTGGTCTGCACCACCTCGTCCAGGAGGTCGTCGACAACTCCGTCGACGAGGCGATGGCCGGCCACGCGGACACCATCGACGTCACGATCCTGCCCGACGGCGGCGTCCGGGTGATCGACAACGGTCGCGGTATCCCCGTCGACATCGTGCCCTCCGAGAAGAAGCCGGCCGTCGAGGTCGTGCTGACGGTGCTGCACGCGGGCGGCAAGTTCGGCGGCGGCGGTTACGCGGTCTCCGGTGGTCTGCACGGCGTGGGTGTCTCCGTCGTGAACGCCCTGTCCCAGCGGGTCTCCGTCGAGGTCAAGCGGGACGGCTACCGCTGGACGCAGGACTACAAGCAGGGCGTGCCGACCGCCCCGCTGGCGCGCAACGAGGCCACGGACGAGACCGGTACGACGGTCACGTTCTGGGCCGACGGCGAGATCTTCGAGACGACCGAGTACAGCTTCGAGACGCTGTCCCGGCGCTTCCAGGAGATGGCCTTCCTCAACAAGGGGCTGACGATCCAGCTCACCGACGAGCGCGAGGCGCACGTCGACGAGGAGGGCAAGCCGCTCACCGTCAAGTACCACTACGAAGGCGGCCTCGTCGACTTCGTGAAGTACCTGAACTCCCGCAAGGGCGAGACGGTCCACCCCACGGTCATCGACATCGAGGCCGAGGACAAGGAGCGGATGCTCTCGGTGGAGATCGCGATGCAGTGGAACACCCAGTACACCGAGGGTGTCTACAGCTTCGCGAACACCATCCACACCCACGAGGGCGGTACGCACGAAGAGGGCTTCCGCGCCGCGCTGACGGGCCTGATCAACCGGTACGCGCGCGACCGCAAGCTGCTGCGCGAGAAGGACGACAACCTCACCGGTGAGGACATCCGCGAGGGTCTGACGGCGATCATCTCCGTCAAGCTCGGCGAGCCCCAGTTCGAGGGCCAGACCAAGACCAAGCTGGGCAACACCGAGGCGAAGACCTTCGTCCAGAAGGTCGCGCACGAGCACCTCACGGACTGGCTGGACCGGAACCCCAACGAGGCCGCGGACATCATCCGCAAGGGCATCCAGGCCGCGACGGCCCGCGTCGCCGCCCGCAAGGCGCGCGACCTGACCCGCCGCAAGGGCCTGCTGGAGACCGCGTCGCTGCCGGGCAAGCTGAGCGACTGCCAGTCCAACGACCCGACCAAGTGCGAGATCTTCATCGTCGAGGGTGACTCCGCCGGCGGCTCGGCCAAGTCCGGCCGTAACCCGGAGTACCAGGCGATCCTCCCGATCCGCGGCAAGATCCTGAACGTCGAGAAGGCCAGGGTCGACAAGATCCTGCAGAACCAGGAAGTCCAGGCGCTGATCTCGGCCTTCGGCACCGGGGTCCACGAGGACTTCGACATCGAGAAGCTCCGCTATCACAAGATCATCCTGATGGCGGACGCCGACGTCGACGGCCAGCACATCAACACCCTGCTGCTCACCTTCCTGTTCCGCTTCATGCGGCCGCTGGTGGAGGCCGGGCACGTGTACCTCTCCCGTCCGCCGCTGTACAAGATCAAGTGGGGCCGGGACGACTTCGAGTACGCCTACTCCGACCGCGAGCGCGACGCCCTGATCGAGCTGGGCAAGCGGTCCGGCAAGCGCATCAAGGACGACTCGGTCCAGCGCTTCAAGGGTCTGGGTGAGATGAACGCCGAAGAGCTGCGCGTGACGACGATGGACATCGACCACCGGGTGCTCGGTCAGGTGTCGCTGGACGACGCGGCCCGCGCGGACGACCTGTTCTCCGTGCTCATGGGTGAGGACGTCGAAGCACGTCGCTCGTTCATCCAGCGCAACGCCAAGGACGTCCGCTTCCTCGACATCTGAGCCCGTCGGCCCGATCAACAGCCGCAGCTCGAAAGGACTTTGAACAGCAATGGCCGACGAGAATCCCCCCGTGACCCCGGACGGCGTGACCGCCGAGGGCGCGCCCGCCGCCATCGAAGGCGTGGGCATGCGCGTCGAGCCCGTCGGGCTCGAGACCGAGATGCAGCGCTCGTATCTCGACTACGCGATGTCCGTCATCGTCTCGCGTGCCCTGCCCGACGTGCGGGACGGCCTGAAGCCGGTGCACCGCCGCGTCCTGTACGCGATGTACGACGGCGGGTACCGCCCCGAGAAGGGCTTCTACAAGTGCGCCCGCGTCGTCGGCGACGTCATGGGTACGTACCACCCGCACGGCGACTCCTCGATCTACGACGCGCTGGTCCGCCTCGCGCAGCCGTGGTCGATGCGAATGCCGCTGGTGGACTCCAACGGCAACTTCGGTTCTCCGGGCAACGACCCGGCCGCGGCCATGCGGTACACCGAGTGCAAGATGGCGCCGCTGTCGATGGAGATGCTCCGGGACATCGACGAGGAGACCGTCGACTTCCAGGACAACTACGACGGCCGTAACCAGGAGCCGACGGTCCTGCCGTCGCGCTTCCCGAACCTGCTGATCAACGGCTCGGCCGGTATCGCGGTCGGCATGGCGACCAACATCCCGCCGCACAACCTCCGCGAGGTCGCGGCCGGCGCGCAGTGGGCGCTGGAGCACCCGGAAGCCTCCAACGAGGAGCTGCTGGACGCCCTGATCGAGCGGATCAAGGGCCCGGACTTCCCCACCGGCGCGCTGGTGGTGGGCCGCAAGGGCATCGAGGAGGCGTACCGCACCGGGCGCGGCTCCATCACGATGCGCGCGGTCGTCGAGGTCGAGGAGATCCACAACCGCCAGTGCCTGGTGGTCACCGAGCTTCCGTACCAGGTCAACCCCGACAACCTCGCGCAGAAGATCGCCGACCTGGTGAAGGACGGCCGGATCGGCGGCATCGCCGACGTCCGCGACGAGACCTCCTCGCGGACCGGCCAGCGCCTGGTCATCGTGCTCAAGCGGGACGCCGTCGCCAAGGTCGTCCTGAACAACCTGTACAAGCACACCGACCTGCAGACGAACTTCGGCGCCAACATGCTGGCGCTGGTCGACGGCGTGCCGCGCACGCTGTCCCTGGACGCGTTCATCCGCCACTGGGTGACGCACCAGATCGAGGTCATCGTCCGCCGGACGAAGTTCCGGCTGCGCAAGGCCGAGGAGCGGGCGCACATCCTGCGCGGTCTGCTCAAGGCCCTGGACGCCATCGACGAGGTCATCGCGCTGATCCGGCGCAGCCAGACGGTCGAGGACGCGCGCGGCGGCCTGATGGGCCTGCTGGAGATCGACGAGATCCAGGCGAACGCGATCCTGGAGATGCAGCTGCGGCGCCTGGCGGCCCTGGAGAGGCAGAAGATCACCGCCGAGCACGACGAGCTGGAAGCGAAGATCCGCGAGTACAACGCGATCCTGGCCTCCCCCGAGAAGCAGCGCGGGATCGTCAGCGACGAGCTGACCGCGCTCGTCGACAAGTACGGCGACGACCGCCGCTCCAAGCTGGTGCCCTTCGAGGGCGACATGTCCATCGAGGACCTGATCGCCGAGGAGGACATCGTCGTCACGATCACCCGTGGCGGCTATGTGAAGCGGACCAAGACCGACGACTACCGCTCGCAGAAGCGCGGCGGCAAGGGCGTCCGCGGCACGAAGCTCAAGGAAGACGACATCGTCGACCACTTCTTCGTGTCCACCACCCACCACTGGCTGCTGTTCTTCACGAACAAGGGCCGGGTCTACCGCGCCAAGGCGTACGAGCTGCCGGACGCGGGCCGGGACGCGCGCGGCCAGCACGTCGCGAACCTCCTCGCCTTCCAGCCGGACGAGCAGATCGCGCAGATCCTGGCGATCCGCGACTACGAGGCGGCGCCGTACCTGGTCCTGGGCACCAAGGCCGGCCTGGTGAAGAAGACGCCGCTGAAGGACTACGACTCGCCGCGCTCCGGCGGTGTCATCGCCATCAACCTGCGCGAGCAGGAGGACGGCTCGGACGACGAGCTGATCGGCGCCGAGCTGGTCTCCGGCGAGGACGACCTGCTGCTCATCTCCAAGAAGGCACAGTCGATCCGGTTCACCGCCACGGACGAAGCGCTGCGCCCGATGGGCCGTGCGACCTCCGGCGTCAAGGGCATGAGCTTTCGCGAAGGCGACGAGCTCCTGTCGATGAACGTGGTGCGGGCGAACACCTTCGTCTTCACGGCCACCGATGGCGGGTACGCCAAGCGTACGAACGTGGACGAGTACCGCGTACAGGGCCGCGGCGGCCTCGGTATCAAGGCCGCCAAGATCGTGGAGGATCGGGGTGAGCTGGTCGGCGCGCTGGTGGTCGAGGCGAGCGACGAGATCCTCGCGATCACCCTCGGCGGTGGGGTGATCCGCACGCGGGTCGACGAGGTCAGGGAGACGGGCCGTGACACCATGGGCGTCCAACTGATCAACCTGGGCAAGCGCGATGCCGTCGTCGGTATCGCTCGGAACGCCGAGGCCGGTCGCGAGGCCGAAGAGGTCGAGGCGCTGGCGGACGGCGAGCCGGCCGACGACGCGGCGCAGGACCAGGCCCCGGCGGCCGGGGGCGAGGAGCCCGCGGCGGAGTAGCGCGAGGAGTAGGTCGTGAGTGGAGCCACGGGTGCGCAGGCGGGCGGATCGGGCGACGGGCGGAGCTCGTCCTCCGGGCCCGCGACCGTGACGGACAGCGCCCGTGGCTCCGATGCTGAGGGCGGCCCCCGCAAGGAGGCCGCCTCCGAGGGGGGAACAGTGACCGACACCCGGCAGCCGCAGCCCGAGGCACAGCCGCAGCCCGAGCCCCGTCCGCAGGGCGCCGAGGGGCAGCCTTACCGCCCGCCGTCGGCGTACGCGACCGAGGTGGGTCAGCAGGGGATGCGCGTGCCCCGTACGGGCGTCCGTACGACCCCGCGTACGCGCAAGGCCCGGCTTCGGGTGGCCCGCGCCGATCCGTGGTCGGTGATGAAGGTCAGCTTCCTGCTGTCGATCGCGCTGGGGCTGTGCACGCTGGTGGCGGTGTCGGTGCTGTGGATGGTGATGGACGCGATGGGCGTCTTCACCACGGTCGGCGGCACGATCAGCGAGGCCACCAGCTCCGACGGCGGTTCCGGTTTCGACCTTCAGTCGTTCCTGTCGCTGCCGCGGGTGCTGCTGTTCACCGGTGTCATCGCGGTGATCGACGTGGTGCTGGCGACGGCGCTGGCCACGCTCGGCGCGTTCATCTACAACCTCTCGGCGGGCTTCGTGGGCGGCGTGGAGCTGACCCTGGCCGAGGACGAATGACCTGGTGCGGGTGGCCGCGGACGGCCTTTCGGGACCCCGGCGGCTATCGATTTGGGTCATGGCTCTGAAGTGCGCTAATCTTTCGGTGCAGCCAGCGAGGCGGCACCAAGCCAGGGGCTATAGCTCAGACGGTTAGAGCGCTTCCCTGATAAGGAAGAGGCCACAGGTTCAAGTCCTGTTAGCCCCACCGGCAAGGATCGGCCCGGACGGAGAGTTCTCCGCCCGGGCCGATCCGTTTGTGCTTCTGGCGAGTTGGGGGCGGGCTAGGTCACCGATTGATATCGACCGGTGTGTATCATCGGCCCCCGAAGGTCCCCTACGTCAACGAAAGACGAGGTCGCGCGGTGAAGAAGCTTCTCCTGGTCGCACTGGCCGCCATCGGCGGGCTCCTCGTGTACCGCCAGATCCAGGCGGATCGCGCCGAGCAGGATCTGTGGACGGAGGCGACCGACTCCGTGCCCGCAGGTTCGGGCGTGTGAGCCCCAGCACGTACGTACGAAACCCCGGTTGCCGCGCTCTGCGGCGGCCGGGGTTTCGTCTGTTCGGCGGCGCTTCCCGGTGGTCGTTGCGGGACCGTGATGCCTCGTGTCTTGAGTTTGCGGTAGCACACCACTAAGTTGCGCTAGCAAACTCGATGGGTGTGCACCGGGGCGGCGGACAGTGACGCGGCCGGCGGGGCAGGATGGGCGGGGGCTCGGGACGATGAGGGGTAGTACGTGGTGACGCGGCGCACGATCAGGAGGGGACTGGCCGGCCCGATGGCGCTCGGCGTGCTGGCGGTGCTGCCGGGGGTGGCCACGGCGGACGCGCCGCCCACGTATGCGCCCGCGCCGGATGCCAAACCCGTCGAGGGAAAGGCGAGTACGGGATCCGCGCCGGAGATCGTCCCCGGTACGTACACCGACTCCCTGAAGCGCGGCGAGAAGAAGCTCTACGCCCTCGATCTGGACGGCAGTTCCACCGCCTACGTCTCCGCGGTGGCCGCGCCGGCGCCGGACACGAAGGTGGAGGACTACACCGACGGGCTGACCGTCTCCGTGCAGGACAGCAACGGCACGACCTGCGGCCCGGACGGTGACGTGCGGTTCCACGGCGGCAAGACCGCCTATCCGATCGCCGATTACGCCGCCCGCCGCATCGGCAGTGACCTGTCGGAGTGTCAGCAGGCGGGCCCGTACTACGTGGTGGTCGAACGCCCCGGGGACGCCACCTCGGGCCCCGACAGCTGGCCGGTCGAGCTGCACTACATGACCGAGCCCGCCCTTACGGGGGCTGCGCCCGCCGAACCCGGTAAGGGCAGTTGGAGCAGCGCGACGCCCCCGCCGCCCACGGAGGGCGCGCGGAAGTCCGTCTCGGGCGGTACCGGCTTCAACGACGCCGCCTCCGTGGGCGAGGGGCAGTGGCGGGACCGCATCCGGCCCGGCGAGACCCGCTTCTACCGGGTGCCGGTGGACTGGGGGCAGCAGCTGAACGTGAGCGCCGAACTGTCCAGCACGGCGCGGAAGCCGGGCACGGGGATCTCCTCGTTCGTCCCGGAGGCGCTCGGCCTGACCGCGTACAACCCGGCGCGCGGCCTGGTCAGCGACGAGAGCTTCAAGGCGTACGAGGGCAAGCAGACGGCGGTGCGGCTGTTCACCGCGCCGGTGGACTACGGCAACCGCTTCAGTGACGACGACGCCGTCAGCCCGATGCGCTTCGCGGGCTGGTACTACCTGGAGGTGTCGCTCAACCCGGACGCCGCGCAGTTCTTCAAGAAGGGCGCCGACCTCACGCTCCGGGTGGGCCTCAAGGGCGCGGCGAAGCCCGGCCCCCATTACGCGGAGCCGGCGGCCGACTTCTCCGTCACCTCCGGGGACCGGGACCTGGCGGAGACGGGCCGCGCGGCGTCCGAGGCGGAGCGCAGCGGTCATCTGCGGACGGTCGGGTACGCGGGCATCGGCGTCGGTGCGGCGCTGCTCGTCGGCCTCGGGGTGTGGACGGCGAGGGCGCGGCGCAAGGCGGCGATCACCATGGCGGCCACGGGCCCCGCTGAGGGCGCGCCGGGCGGTCAGGGGGACCGGGTGCCCGGACAGCAGCCGTACGGCGCTCAGAACGGCGCTCAGGACGCCGGACAGGGGTTCGGAAGCCGACCGCCGCGGGGCTGACCGCCCAGGGGCCTGTACGGCTCTGTGGCGGGCCCAGAGCGTCAGCTCGCGATCAGGGCCCAGATCCCGACCGCGATGCACAGCAGCGCGACGACCAGGACCGGCACGGCGACCTTCGGGGACGGCCCGGGGCGGGCCGGCTTCGCATGCTGCGCACCGGGAGCGGCGGGGGGCTGCGCACCGGGACCTGCGGGCGCCGGGGTCCGATGGGGGACGCGTGGCTGCCCCACGGTGTACGGCCTGGTCTGCGGCAGGTCCTGCTGCGCCGCGGCGGTCGGCTCGTACGTCCGGACCGGCGGAACGTACGGCTGCACCGACGGCTCGTACCGCTGCGCCGGTGGCGCGTACGGCTGCATATCGGGCGCCGGGAGGGGCGTCGGCGTGGGGGTGCGGCTGGGGGGCTCCTGCGGGACGGGTGGTGCCGACGGGAAGCTGCCGGTGCCCGGCATCCGGGGGCCGCTCACCGGACCGCCGCTCGGGCCGCTGCCCTGCGCACCGTTGCCCCGCGCGCCGCTGCCCTGCGTACCGCCGCCGACCGGCCCGTCCGGCCCGTACCCCGAGGGCAGCGGCCCGATGTGGTCGAAGACCTCGACGATCTCGTCCTCGACCGTCTCCTCGGGCAGCAGCTCGACGGCCGAGAGGACCGCCTTGCGGGCGCCGTTCGCCGTCTTGAAGCGGGCGTCCGGGTCGGGCTGCAGCAGACCGGCCAGCACCTGCCACAGCGGCTCGGGCACGCCTTCGGGCGCGCCGGGCACACCGTGCTGCGTGAAGTGGTCGACCAGCGCCTGGGAGTCCGGCTTGCTGCCGGTCAGCAGGTACAGGGCGAGCAGGCCGACCGCGAAGAGGTCGGCGGGGAAGTCCGGCTCGGCGCCCAGCAGTTGCTCGGGCGCGAAGTAACCGGGCGTCCCGACCACGTAATCGGCCTCGGTGAGCCGCGGCTCGCCCTTGCGCATCGAGATGCCGAAGTCGGAGACGCGCACGTGCGGCCGCCCGGTGCCGGTGGCCTCCAGCAGGATGTTGGCGGGCTTGATGTCCCGGTGGACCACGCCCTCGGCGTGCACCGCGGCCAGCCCCGAGAGGACCTGGTCCAGCAGCAGGCACACGTAGCGCGGCGGCAGCGGGCCGTAGTCGCCCACCAGGTGCGCCAGCGAACCGCCGTTGACCAGGTCCATGGTGAACAGGACCTTGTCGTCGTTGGCGGCCCAGCTGGCGGGCGCGACCACGTGCGGGTGGTCGATGCGCAGCGCCTGTTCCCGTACGAAGCGCAGCAACGTGTGCGCGTCGCTCTGCTGGAGCACCTTCGCCGCGACGTAGCGCCGGCGCCGCTGGTCCCAGGCGCGCCACACGGCGCCCACCCCGCCCCGCCCGATCGGATCGATCAGCTCGTACCTGCCGGCGAAGACCTCACCCATGGCGCCGCGTCCGCTCCCTCGACAAGCTGCCTGCCTGGCTGATTGTGGTGCGCTTCGTAACCAGTTCCGGACTAATTCTTGACTGGTTCTGGTCGTCAGCAGTCCTGGTTCAGTTCTGGTGCGCTTCGTAATGGGCCACCGCGTCGGCGGTCCGGCCCGCCCCGTAGACCCGCAGGAACTCTGCCAGTTCGGGATGGGTGGCGGAGAGGGAATCCGCGGCATCGATGATGTCGCCGGCCGCCGCGACGGACCGCAGCAGCGACTGGATCTCGCGCACGACGCGACGCACGGTGGTGGCCCCCGTGGTGGCGGTCTGCGTCGTGTTGTTCAGCACCGAACCGCCCGCCGTCTTCTTGATCTCGTCCATCCGGTCGGTGGCCTCGGCCGCGGACACGCTGCCGTCGGCGACCTGGCTCGACAGCTCCTGGAGCGCCTGTACGCGCTGGACCACGGCCGGGTTGCCGATCTTGGCGCGTTGGCCGCTCATGAGCTGCGACAACATGGGCGCCGACAGGCCGAGCACAGCGGCGAGACGGGCCTGATTGAGCCCGAGATCGTCGATGAGACGACGGAAGAGCGCCCCCAGCGGCTCTCCGTACCAGCTGCGCTGCAGCTCCCGAGCGCGCGCGGTGGCTTCCTGCTGTGCTGCATCCATGGCGTCTCCCCTTCGCTTCGCTGCCGCGAATCTCGCGAAGCATCCTACGGAGAGCAACCGCCCGGAGCGATACCCGGTCGGGAAAGCGAGCGGGTACCGGGTACTCTGGTGCGCGACGGGGCCTTAGCTCAGTTGGTAGAGCGCTGTCTTTGCATGGCAGATGTCAGGGGTTCGACTCCCCTAGGCTCCACTCTCAAAAGGTCACCCGGCCTGCGGAAACGCCGGCCGGGTGACCTTTTTTCATGGTGGGGAAGGGGCCAACGCCGCCGCGCCCGGACGCTGGACGCCCTCCGGGAGGACGAGGAACAGCCACGCGAGCCGGACGGGCCTGCCGACAAGGAAGGCTAGGACGTCAAGAGGGGGACTCGTACATGACCGGCGCCATCGTCGCCATCTCTATCGTCTTGATCGTCGTCGGGGGAATCACGGCGGCGGTGGTTGCCCACTTCAGGCTGCAGCGCCACCGTGCCGACGCCGTGGCCATGGCCGCGTACCGCGAGCTCGCCGAAGAGGCCGTGGCCCGGCAGGAGGCCCTGCAGGCCGAGCTGGCCGAGCTGAAGGCCCGGGTGGGCTCGATCGACGACATGCTGCGGAGGATCGAGTGACCGGCCCGCCGCCGGGGGCTCGCTCGAAGGGACGTGCTCGCCCGCCCGGCCCGTTCCACGGCTACACCGGCGGCGAGGACGGGACGGCCGCCTGAGGGGCCTCACGTACGGGGGAACCGGCCGCTCCGGTCGGTTGCGCCTGCGCCCTGCGCATCGTGCGGGACGGCCACCAGCTCGCCCTGCCGAGCAGGGTCAGGGCCGACGGCAGGATCATGATGCGGACGAGGAAGGCGTCCAGCAGGACCGCGACGGCGAGGCCGAAGCCCATCTGCTTCATTTCGACCAGGCTGAGGAAGACGAAGCCGGCGAAGACGGTGACCATGACGATCGCGGCGCTGGTCACGACGCCCGCCGAGCTGCCGATCCCGTCCAGTACCGCAAAAAGCCCCCCGAGCTGCGGGAAGCGCTCGGAGGGCGTTCTGCTGTGCGATTGTTCTGCGGTGCCGCTGGGCGGCGGGGCCGGGGGCTTACGCGCGGCCGCCGCCGTCGCGTTCGTCGACCTCGGACTCCGCCTGCTTGGCCTGGACTTCAGGGTCCAGGACCGCGCCGGGGCTGCCGTCCACGGCGCTGAGCGGGGCGCGCTCGCCGACCTCGGTGGCGGCGGGCGGCTCGACCAGCCAGTCCGGGTTGGCCTGCTTGTCCCACCACTTCCACGCGGCGAAGGCGCCACCGGCGAGGATGCCGAGCAGGGTGATCCGCTTGACGGCCTTGCCGGTCCGGGCCCGGCGGCGGTGCTTCTTGGCGAGCTTCTCGATCTCGGCGGCGGTGACCTGTCCGCGCAGCGCCGCCACGGCCGCTGCACCGCGCAGCATGGCTTCCTCGCGGACGGGCTCGGCGGCGGTACGGGCGCTGCGGACAGCCTTCTCCACACGCGGCGCCGTGTAGTCGGTGGCCTGCCGGGCGGCCTTACGGGTACGGGCCGCGGCCTTCGTGGCGGCGGCGTCCACCTTCGGGGGCAGCGCGCCGCGCGCGTGCTCCAGGCGTGGCTGCAGCCGGGCGTCGTACTGCTGACGTGCCTGATGGGCGGCCTCGGTCACCTTGGGGGCCAGTTTCGCGCGCGCCTCGTGGGAGAGGTGCACAGCGGTGTCCTTGGCCGTGCCGGCATACGGAGCCACCACCTCCGCGGCGTGCCGCACGCTGTCCTTGGCCGTTCCGGTGGCGGCGCGCACGCTGTCCTTGCGGGTCACGGGATCCTCCTCATCGGTGGCGTGTCCGGGCTCGGGGGCGCTTGCCCACGTCTGCAGTTCGCCTCTCCGCCCGCTTGCAGATCATGCCTGCGCGGCGGACGTACGGCATGTGCAGGCGGGCATCCGGGTCAATGCGGACTTCGGGCGCCTTGTGATGACAATGCCACGGTTCGGCGCGGCGCGCGCCGCTTCGGCGGCTTCCGGCCGCGGTATCGGGATTCGGCGGTTTCTCGCCCCCTGTCTGCGGGCTGTTGCGGTCTTTCTCCGGCCTGTTCTGCGGCCTGTCTGCGGTTGTGGTCGGTCCGGTCCGTGGTTGGCGTCGGACCGGTCAGCGATTGTGGGCGGTCCGCCCGGTACGGACGTACGGTCGACGCCCTGAGCGGAATGTACGGGTCCCCGCTGGTCGGCGGAGAAAACCCCCAGCAGGGGGGAAATCAGTGCGAACGCCGGGCATGAGGTGGCGGGCGGGGGACGGGCGCGCCCGTTCGTGCGAGGATCGGGAACCGTCAGTGAAGACTTATGGAAGGTAGATCGTGGCTGAGCAGCTCTACGCCACCCTGAAGACCAACCAGGGCGACATCGAACTTCGGCTTCTGCCGAACCACGCCCCGAAGACGGTCAAGAACTTCGTCGAGCTCGCCAAGGGCGAGCGGGAGTGGACCAACCCGGCGACCGGACAGAAGTCCACGGACAAGCTGTACGACGGCACCATCTTCCACCGGGTGATCAGCGGCTTCATGCTCCAGGGCGGCGACCCCCTGGGCAACGGCACCGGCGGTCCGGGCTACGAGTTCGCCGACGAGTTCCACCCGGACCTCGCCTTCGACCGCCCGTACCTGCTGGCCATGGCCAACGCCGGTCCGGGCACCAACGGCTCGCAGTTCTTCATCACCGTGGCTCCGACCGCATGGCTGACCGGCAAGCACACCATCTTCGGTGAGGTCACCAACGACGCGAGCAAGAAGGTCGTGGACGCCATCGCGACCACCCAGACCAACCCGCGCACCGACCGTCCGGTGAACGACGTGGTCATCGAGCAGGTCGTCATCGAGACCCGCTGATCCCCGCCGCACGAGGACCTCTTCGTCACCCCTGCCCGCGGCCTGCCGCGGGCGGCGTGGAACCATGACGCCCCGCCCGGTCGTAGACCAGGCGGGGCGCGCAGCTTGTCAGGGCCGTGCGCCATTGAGGACGAGGGGAAGCGATGGAGCAGGCGCCAGGCAATCCGCAGGGACCGCAGGACGCTCACGGCGGAAACGATCCGTCGGAGGGCGGAAACGGTTCGCCGGGCTGCTACCGCCACCCCGACCGGGCCACCGGCATCAGTTGCACCCGTTGCGAGCGGCCCATCTGCCCGGAGTGCATGGTCAGCGCCTCGGTCGGCTTCCACTGCCCGGAGTGCGTACGCGGCGGCAGCGGGACCGGCCACGCACCGGGTGCGAGCCGCCCCCGTACGGTCGCCGGCGGTGCGCTCACCGCTGATCCGCGGCTGCTCACCAAGATCCTCATCGGCGTCAACGTCGCGGTCTTCGTCGCGGCCATGGTCATCGGTGACCGGTTCGTCAACGCGCTGGACCTGGTGGGCCTGGCCTTCGATCCCGGCTCGCTGGGGCTGGTCGGCGTCGGGCACGGCGAGTGGTACCGCCTGATCACCGCGATGTTCCTGCACCAGCAGGTCATGCACATCGCGTTCAACATGCTCTCGCTGTGGTGGCTGGGGCCGCCGCTGGAGGCGGCGCTCGGCCGGGTCAGGTTCCTCGCGCTGTACTTCCTCGCCGGGCTCGGCGGCAGCGCCCTGTCGTACCTGCTCGCCGCGCAGAACCAGCCGTCGCTGGGCGCGTCCGGCGCGGTCTTCGGGCTGCTGGGCGCCACGGCGGTGCTGCTGCGCCGGCTGAACTACGACATGAAGCCGGTGCTGATCCTGCTCGGCCTGAACCTCGCCTTCACGTTCCTGTGGCCGAACATCGCCTGGCAGGCACACGTGGGCGGCCTGGTGGTGGGTGCCGCGGTGACGTACGCCATGGTGCACGCGCCGCGCGGCCGCCGGAACGCGATACAGGCTGCGGCCTGCGTGCTGGCGCTCCTGGTGATCGTCGCGGTCGTGTGGATCCGCACCGTCCAGCTCACCGGCTGACGGCTGCTGTACCGGACGAGCCCGAGGGCGCGCAGGCGGAGCCGGGCGCGGAGCGGGCCCCGGCCGTCAGGCAGTCGTGCCCTCGGGCCTCCCGGCCGAGGAGCCCACTCAGCACCCATAGGGGACCCACTCGACACCCACAGGAGTCACACGGCTCCCGGCCGCCCCTCGGGCACCAGCCCGGAGTGATCGTCCGTTCACTTGTCCACAGCTCGTGTCGGCCCCTGTGCGCAGGGTGCAGAATCCCGGCAAGGGGGACCGCTGCAGGGACGTTTCCCCAGTACAGCGCGGTGGTACCCGGTCATCGGCGGCACCCGCCGCCGGTGTGACCGGCGTCAACCCCACAGGGGTTATCCACAGATCTTCTGAAGTTTTCCCCGGCTGTGGATAACCGTGTGGATGGCCTTGGGTACAGCTTGCGTTCGGGGCGCTACTTCCACTGCGTGGAGACGCCGAAGCCCACCGCGATGAAGCCGAAGCCGGCCACGATGTTCCAGTTTCCCATCGACTTGATGGGCAGGTCACCTTCGGTCACGTAGAAGCACACGATCCACGCCAGTCCGATCAGGAACATCGCCAGCATCAGCGGCGCCACCCAGCCCCGCCCTGAGTTCAGCTTGATCGAGGTCTGCTTCGCCGACGGCGGCGGCGTGAAGTCGTCCTTCTTGCGGATCCGTGACTTCGGCACGAGGAACTCTCCTGTCGATGCGCTGCGTAACCGCGCGGATGTACAAAGGCTGGCACCGGGGTGGGGGGCGTCGGGGATCGGGTGCTCCCCCCGGGGCGTCCGTTAGCGTAGTGCTTCCGCGGCGTCGTAAGGAGTAAGGGTACGTTGAGCAATTCCGCTGACTCCCCCGGCCGCCGCTCCCGTTTGCGGCTGCGCCCCGTACGCCTGTTGACGCTTGTCGTCTTCGCGCTGGCCGGCCTGCTCTTCTGGATCAGTTTCGACACCGCGCGCGGCACGAACCTGCGCTCGGACGACTCCATGCTGCGGCTGTCCGATCTCATCCAGGACCACAGCCAGAAGAACAAGATCCAGGACGAGCGGAACGCCTCGCTGCGCACCGACGTCGACCGCCTCGCCGGCAAGGACAGCGGCAGCACCGATGCCGACAAGGCCCGGGTCGACGCGCTGGAGAAGAACGCGGGGACGAAGAAGGTGAGCGGCCAGGCCCTGACCGTCACCCTCACCGACGCCCCGCCCAACGCCACCGCCCAGATCCCCGGCGTGCCCGAGCCGCAGCCCAACGACCTGGTCATCCACCAGCAGGACCTGCAGGCCGTGGTCAACGCCCTGTGGCAGGGCGGCGCCAAGGGCATCAAGGTCATGGACCAGCGGCTGATCTCCACCAGCGCGGTGCGCTGCGTCGGCAACACCCTGATCCTCCAGGGCCGGGTCTACTCCCCGCCCTACACCGTCACCGCCGTGGGCGACCGCCAGGCGCTGACCGACTCCCTGAACGCTTCACCCGCCATCCAGAACTACCTCCAGTACGTCGACGCCTACGGCCTCGGCTGGAAAGTCGAGCCGCACGGGGCGATGACGCTGCCCGGCTACTCCGGCACAGTGGATCTCCACTACGCACAGCCTGTGAAGCCGTAGCGCGCGGGGGCGCGCACAAGCGCGGAGGGCGGGGGATGACGGTACGGCTGATCGTCAGGACGTTCAGCGAGCTGTGCCTGACCATCGGCACACTGATCGTGCTCTTCGTCGTCTACGTCCTGTACTGGACCGGCGTACGGGCCGACAGCGCCATGGATGGCGAGCTCGGCCGGCTGCAGGACCGCTGGTCCACGGGGCCGGTCGCGACCGCCTCACCCGCTCCGGACGACGGCAAGCCGCACGAACCCGCGGCGCCCGCGTACCGCGACGGCGAGCCCTTCGCCGTCATGTACATCCCGCGCTTCGGCCGCGACTGGGCCAAACCCGTCCTGGAGGGCACCGCCACCGGCACCCTGCAGAAGGGCCTCGGCCACTACGCCCGTACCGCACGCCTCGGCGTGACCGGAAACTTCGCCGTCGCGGGCCACCGCCGCACCTACGGCGACCCCTTCAAGGACTTCCCGCGGCTGCGGCCCGGCGACGCGGTCGTGATCAGCGACGGCACGACGTGGTTCACGTACCGCATCGACAAGCGGCCCTATCGCACGCTGCCCGGCGACATCGGGGTGATCGACCCGGTACCGGGCACATCCGGCTACGACGGCCCCGGCCGCTACCTCACCCTGACGACCTGCGAGCCGGAGTGGGGGCACAGCCACCGGCTCATCGCCTGGGCGCATCTGGACGCCACCGCACCCGTGGTCGCGGGACGTCCGGCGGCATTGCGAAGCTGAGCCACATGGCCAAGGCTCGCCCCTTACTCTGGTGGGGCAAATGACAACTGGCATCGGCAAGTAGGGACAGCATGTACGGCTGGATCTGGCGGCATCTGCCGGGCAACGCATGGGTGAAGGCACTGATCTCGCTCGTGCTCGCGCTGGCGATCGTCTTCCTGCTCTTCCAGTACGTCTTTCCATGGGCGGAGCCGCTGCTCCCCTTCAACGACGTCACGGTCGACCAGGGCATGGGTGCCGCACAGCAGATGGGAGCCGTCCGATGAGCGCGAGGATCCTCGTCGTCGACAACTACGACAGCTTCGTCTTCAACCTCGTCCAGTACCTCTACCAGCTCGGTGCCGAGTGCGAGGTGCGGCGGAACGACGAGGTGGAGCCGGGGCACGCACAGGACGGCTTCGACGGCGTCCTGCTCTCGCCGGGCCCGGGCGCGCCCGAGCAGGCCGGCGTCTGCATCGACATGGTGCGGCACTGCGCGGACACCGACGTGCCGGTCTTCGGCGTCTGCCTGGGCATGCAGTCGATGGCGGTGGCGTACGGCGGTGTCGTGGGCCGCGCCCCCGAGCTGCTGCACGGCAAGACGTCGCTGGTGACGCATGAGCACAAGGGCGTCTTCCAGGGGCTGCCCACGCCCTTCACGGCCACCCGGTACCACTCCCTGTCGGTCGAGCGGGACACGCTGCCGGACGAGCTGGAGGTCACCGCCTGGACGGAGACCGGCCTGGTGATGGGCGTGCGCCACCGCGAACTGCGAGTGGAGGGCGTGCAGTTCCACCCGGAGTCGGTGCTGACGGAGTGGGGCCACGGAATGCTCGCCAACTGGCTGGTCGAGTGCGGTGACGAGGGAGCGGTGGAGCGTTCGACGGGGCTTGCCCCCGTGGTCGGCAAGGCCGGCGCGTGACCGCACTCCGCCCCGAGCGCGAAGGCACGTCGTCGTACGGTCCTCATGATCCGTACGACGGCTCTGCCGCGTTCGAGGCGGCCGTCGGGGAGCTCGGCGATCCCCTGACGGACCCCCTGCCCGGCCGGAACCAGCACGAGCACCAGCAGTACTACGACCAGCCGCAGTACGAGGATCCGGCCGCCGGGTACGAACCGACCGCGACCTACCTGCAGGTCCCGTCCTACGAACCGACCGCTGCCTATCCGCAGGTCCCGGCCTACGAACAGGCCGGGACGTACGCGTACGCCCAGGAGGACCCGGGCGCGTACAGCGAGGCGGCGCTCGCGTCGGCCGAGACGCTCATCGCCCCGGCCGTGCCGTACCTGCCCGCCGACGACGAGACGGTGACGCCGCGGCAGGACGACGAGACGATGGCGCTGCGGCAGGCGGACGCGAAGGCCGTGAAACGGCCCGAGGACGCTGTTTCACGTGAAACAGAGACTCCGGCCCCCGGCGGCCGCGCCGCGCGGCGCAGAGCGGCGCAGGCGGCCGCCAAACAGGGTGGCAAACGTGCCCGCCGCGCCGCTCCAGCCGCGGAGGCCGCCAGACGGGGCGGCAAACGCGCCCGTCGCCCGGCCCCGGCCGCGAACGCTGCGGAGACCGCGAAGGCCGCAGAGACCGCCCCCGAGTCCGCACCGACCTCGCGAGTCGCCGCCCGACGGGCCGCTCGCGCCCGAAAGGAGAGCGTCGGCGTCGTCGTCAGCCGGGTCACGGGCGAGGCGTTCATCACGCTCGGCGTGCTGATGCTGCTGTTCGTCGCCTACCAGCTCTGGTGGACCAACGTCCTGGCGCACAACCAGGCGGGCGGCGCGGCCAGCAACCTCCAGCAGGAGTGGGACAAGGACGGCGCGGACAAGCGCGCGGCGGGCGCGTTCTCGCCCGGCCAGGGCTTCGCGATCATGTACATCCCGAAGCTCGACGTGAAGGTCCCCATCGCCGAGGGCATCAGCAAGACCGGCGTCCTGGACCACGGCATGGTCGGCCACTACGGCGAGGGCAAGCTGAAGACGGCGATGCCCTGGGACAAGACGGGGAACTTCGCGGTCGCGGGCCACCGCAACACCCACGGCGAGCCGTTCCGCTACATCAACCGGCTGGTGAAGGGCGACAAGATCGTCGTCGAGACCCGCAGCCGCTTCTACACGTACGAGATGGAGAGCATCCTCCCGCAGACCTCGCCCTCCAACATCGGGGTGATCGGCCCGATCCCGCCCGGCTCCGGCTTCACCGAGCCCGGCCGGTACCTCACGCTGACCACGTGCACCCCGGAGTTCACCAGTACCTACCGGATGATCGTGTGGGGCAAGATGGTCGAGGAGCGGCCGCGGAGCAAGGGCAAGCCGGATGCGCTCGTCAGCTGAGCACCATCAGGGGGTACCACGCGGTGACTGCCACCGGACAGGACGCGGACGCCTGCCGCGTCGAGGACACTGAGGCATCCGAGGCGTCGTCCAGCACGCCGCCCCCGCCCCCGCCGCGGAAGGCGCGGCGCCGGATCGCCGCGGTCGTCAGCGTCATCGGCGAGCTGCTGATCACGGCAGGCGTGGTCATGGGCCTCTTCGTCGCCTACTCGCTGTGGTGGACCAACGTCCTCGCCGACCGCGCGGCGCACCACCAGGGTGACCGGGTCCGGCAGCACTGGGCGAAGGCCAAGAGCCCGGAGCAGAAGGAGCTGGACACCAAGGACGGCATCGGCTTCCTGCACGTCCCCGCGATGAAGAACGGCGAGGTGCTGGTCAAGAAGGGCACCAGCAGCAAGGTCCTCAACGACGGGGTGGCCGGCTACTACACCGACCCCGTGAAGTCCGCGCTGCCGCAGGACAAGACGGGGAACTTCACGCTCGCCGCGCACCGGGACGGGCACGGCGCCAAGTTCCACAACATCGACAAGCTGAAGAAGGGCGACGCGGTCGTCTACGAGTCGCAGGACACCTGGTACGTCTACAAGGTCTTCGCGACGCTGCCGGAGACCTCCAAGTACGACGTCGGTGTGCTGGAGAAGACGCCCAAGGAGTCCGGCAAGCGTAAGCCGGGCCGCTACATCACGCTGACGACCTGCACGCCGGTCTACACCTCCACCTACCGCTACATCGTGTGGGGCGAGCTGGTCCGCACCGAGAAGGTCGACGCCGACCGCACTCCGCCCAAGGAGCTGCGCTAGTCCGCAGGCGTACGCGAGAGGGCCCGGGGCGCAATGCCCCGGGCCCTCTTCGTGTGCCGACTGCCGCCGGCTCAGTTCTTGTCGCGGCCCCAGCCGCCGGCGCCGCCGAAGAAGCCGCCGTCGTCCCCGCCGTCCTCGTTGCCGGGCATCGTGGTGAGGTTCACGGGCGTGTTCTTGGCGACCTCGGTGCCGGCCACCGGGTCGGACACCACGACGGTGGCCTTGTCGTCCTGCGGCCCGGTGATGTTGCCGACCGCGAGACCCATGTCGGTGAGGGTCTTCTTGGCGTCCTTGAGCTTCTGGTTGGCCAGGTCGGGAACCTGGACCTTCTCGGCCGCCTTGGCGACGGTCAGGGTGATCGTGGAGCCGTTCTCGGCCTGGCTGCCGCCGGCCGGGTCCTGCGACAGCACGGTCTCGGCCGGCTGGTCGGACTCCTGGTCGGTGCGTGCCACCTCGAAGCCCAGGTCGGTGAGCTGCTTCTGCGCCGCGTCGAAGGGCTTGTTCGTGACGTCGGGCACCGAGGTCTTCGGCTTGGCGGCCGCGACGGTCAGAGTGATCGTCTTGTCCTTGGCGGCCTCGGTCTGGCTCTCGGGGTCCTGCCGGATGACCTTGCCGGGGGTCTGGTCGGACTGCTCCGTCGTCTGCTGGACGTCCGTGAAGCCCTTGTTCTCCAGGATCGACTTGGCCTTGTCGAAGGTGTAGCCGAGCACGTCCGGCACGGTGACCTTGGCCGGCCCGGTGCACATCGTGACCGTGACCGTGTCGCCCTTGCCGATGGTCGCCCGGGGCTTCGGGTTCTGCTTGGTGACCTGGCCCTTTTCGACGTTGTCGCAGGTCGTGCTACCGCCCCTGACCACCTCGAAGTCGCCGTTGCGGCCGGCCTCCTTGGCCTCGGTGAGGGTCTTGCCGACCAGGCTGGGCACGTCGAGGTCGCCGCCGGCCTTGCCGCCGCTGAACATCGCTTTGCCGATGAAGATCGCGCCGATCAGCACCAGGACCGCCGCCACGATCAGCAGGATCGTGGAGGTGCGGTTCTTCTTCTGGCCGCGGCGCCGGTCCGGACGGTCGTCGTAGCCGTAACCGCCGTCATCGGGGTTGACCGGCGGCAGCATGGACGTGGCGCCCGCTGGGTCCTGCGGCCGCAGCGTCGCGGTGGGCTGGTCCTGGTCGTAGCCGACGGCGCCGAGCGCCGCGGTGGCCGCGACCGGCTGCCCGTCCAGCGCCGCCTCGATGTCGGCGCGCATCTCGTCCGCCGACTGATAGCGGTAGTCGGGGTCCTTGACCAGGGCCTTCAGGACGATGGCGTCCATCTCGGGCGTGATCTCGGAGTCGAAGTTGCTCGGCGGCTGCGGCTCCTCGCGTACGTGCTGGTACGCGACCGCGACCGGCGAGTCGCCGACGAACGGCGGCCGTACGGTGAGGAGTTCGTACAGCAGACAGCCGGTGGAGTAGAGGTCCGAGCGGGCGTCGACCTGCTCGCCCTTGGCCTGCTCCGGGGAGAGGTACTGCGCGGTACCGATCACCGCGGCGGTCTGCGTCATCGTCATCCCGGCGTCACCCATCGCGCGGGCGATGCCGAAGTCCATGACCTTGACCTGGCCGGTGCGGGTGAGCATGACGTTCGCGGGCTTGATGTCGCGGTGGACGATGCCGGCCCGGTGCGAGTACTCCAGCGCCTGGAGCACACCGATGGTCATCTCCAGGGACCGCTCGGGCAGCAGCTTGCGGCCGGAGTGCAGCAGCTCACGCAGCGTGGAGCCGTCGACGTACTCCATCACGATGTACGGGATCGAGACGCCGTCGACGTAGTCCTCGCCGGTGTCGTAGACCGCGACGATGGACGGGTGGTTCAGCGAGGCGGCCGACTGGGCCTCCCGGCGGAACCGGGCCTGGAACGACGGATCGCGGGCGAGGTCCACGCGCAGCGTCTTCACAGCGACGGTGCGACCCAGGCGAGTGTCATGGGCGAGGTAGACCTCGGCCATGCCGCCGCGGCCGAGCACCGAGCCCAGCTCGTACCGGCCGCCGAGGCGACGCGGCTCTTCCATAGCTACTCCAGCCCTCTCCGTTGATCCCGACCGCACCTGTGTGTGGTCCGGCGGTGTGCTGTTCGGGCATACCGTACCCGGCACGCCTGACGTGGCCCGGCCACGGCCGCCACCTGATATCCGACCGGTACGGTCGTGACCGAGGTCACTTGTTGCCGTCGATTACCGCCTCCATGACGGCCTTGGCGACGGGAGCGGCGAGCTTGCCGCCCGCGATGTCGCCACGCAGGGTGTCGGACCCCTCGATGACCACGGCGACGGCCACTGGGGTGCCCTTGTCGGTCTTGGCGTAGGAGATGAACCAGGCGTACGGGTTGTCCTTGTTGTCCTCACCGTGCTGCGCCGTACCGGTCTTGCCGCCGACCGTGACGCCCGGGATCTGCGCGGTGGTGCCGGTACCGGACTTGACGACCGTCTCCATCATGTCCTGCAGCTTCTGCGCGTTCTCCGGCTTCAGCGGCTCGCTGAGCTTCTCCGGCTGCGTCTGCTGGATGACGTTGAGGTTCGGCGCGACCAGCTTGTCGACCATGTACGGCTTCATCAGCGTGCCGCCGTTGGCGACGGCCGAGGCGACCATGGCCATCTGCAGCGGCGTGGCGCGGTTGGACGCCTGCCCGATGCCGGCCATGGCGTTCTGCGGCCGGTTGTCCTTGGGGTAGACGCTGGCGTCCGCGCGGACCGGGGTGAAGTGCTCCTTGTTGAAGCCGAACTGGTCGGCCTCCTCGATCATCTTCTTGTTGCCCAGGTCGGCGCTGATCTTGCCGAAGACGCTGTTGCAGGACACCCGCAGCGCCTCGCGCAGCGTGGCGTTCTCGCAGGGGAGGTTGCCCTCGTTGTTCAGCGGCTGGTGCGCGGTGTCCGGCAGGTAGTAGGGCAGCGGCGAGTTCGTCTTCGCGTCGATGTCCGTGTACAGGCCGTTCTCCAGCGCCGCGGCGGCGGTGACGACCTTGAAGGTCGAGCCGGGCGGGTAGGTCTGGCGCAGCGCCCGGTTCAGCATCGGCTCGTCGGGGTCGCTCTTCTTCAGCAGCCCGTTGTACGCCTTGGCGTCGTCGTCGCTCATGCCGGCGAAGCTGGACGGGTCGTAGGACGGCGCCGAGGACAGCGCGAGGATCGCGCCGGTCTCGGGGTTGATGGCCGCGACCGCGCCCTTCTTGCCCTTCAGACCGTCGTACGCGGCCTTCTGCGCCTTCGGGTCCAGGGTCGTGACGACGTCACCGCCCTGCTGCTTCTCACCGGTGAACATGTCCACCGTGCGGCTGAAGAACAGCTTGTCGTCGGTGCCGGTGAGGACCGGGTCGTACAGCTTCTCCAGCTGGTTCGCGTCGAACGCCTGCGAGGCGTACCCGGTGACCGGCGCCCACATGGGGCCGTCCTTGTAGGTCCGCTTGTACTTGAAGTCGCCGCTGTCCGTGGTGGTCGAGCCGGTCACGGGCTTGTCGCCGACGATGATGTTGCCGCGCGGGATGCTGTACCGCTCGATGGCCACCCGGCGGTTGTGGGAATCGTTCTTGAGTTCGTCGGCCTGGACGAACTGCACCCAGTTGACGCGGATGAGCAGGGCGAGGACGAGCAGGCCGCAGAAGATCGCGACCCGGCGCAGGGGCTTGTTCACGGTCGGACCACCTGGGTCATCTCGGCGTCGGTGGAGGGAGCGGGGGCCGGGGCCGGGCGGCGCGCGGTGTCGCTGATCCGGAGCAGGATCGCGACCAGTGCCCAGTTGGCGATGACGGACGAACCGCCCTGCGCCAGGAACGGCATGGTCATACCGGTCAGCGGGATCAGCCCCGTGACACCGCCGGCGACGACGAAGACCTGCAGCGCGAACGCGCCGGACAGGCCGACGGCCAGCAGCTTGCCGAACGGGTCGCGGGCGGCCAGCGCCGTACGGATGCCGCGCTCGATCAGCAGGCCGTAGAGCAGCAGGATGGCCATGACTCCGGCCAGGCCCAGCTCCTCGCCGACAGTGGCGAGGATGTAGTCGCTCTTCGGCGCGATACCGCCGATGAGGCGGGAGTACCCCTGCCCGAGGCCCGACCCGAGGATGCCGCCGGAACCGAAGGAGTACATCGCCTGGGCGGTCTCGGTGACGCCCCCGTTGAGCAGTTCCAGGGGGTTCAGCCAGTTGTGCACACGGGTCTGCACGTGGGACTCGAAGGTGGCCACGGCGACCGCGCCGGCGCCGCTGAGCAGCAGACCGAAGACGATCCAGCTGGTCCGCTCCGTCGCGACGTACAGCATGATCACGAAGAGGCCGAAGAACAGCAGCGACGTACCGAGGTCGGTTTCGAAGACCAGGATCATCAGGCTCAGCGCCCAGATGACCAGGATCGGGCCGAGGTCACGGCCGCGCGGCAGGTACAGGCCCATGAAGCGGCGGCTGGCCAGCGCCAGCGCGTCCCGCTTCACCATCAGGTACCCGGCGAAGAAGATCGCGATGATGATCTTCGCGAACTCGCCCGGCTGCAGCGAGCCCACGCCCGGGATCGTGATCCAGATGCGGGCACCGAAGCGGGCCGGGAAGAACACCGGCAGGATCAGCAGGACCAGCGCTGCCACCATGGAGATGTAGGTGTAGCGCTGCAGGACGCGGTGGTCCTTCAGGAAGATCAGTACGCCCAGGAACAGTGCGACGCCGAGCGTGGACCACATGAGCTGTCCCGGCGCCATCGCCCCGCCGAGCTGCGGCGTGGTGATCTGCGGCTCCTGGTCCAGGCGCCAGATGAACACCAGGCCCAGCCCGTTCAGCAGCGTGGAGACCGGGAGCATCAGCGGGTCCGCGTACGGGGCCCACTTCCGCACGACCAAGTGCGCGACGCCCGCCAGCAGGCCGAGGCCCAGGGCGTAGCCGAGCACGCCGGCGGGGACCGTGTCCTCCTTGGCGAGCCCCACGTTGATGTAGGCGAACACCGGGATGATCACGGCGAAGACGAGCAGCGCCAGTTCGGTGTTCCGGCGGCTCGGGGCTCCGATCGTCCCGATGGTGGTGGTGTTGCTGGTACTGCTCATGAGATCAACGGCCCCCTACGCCCTCACTGCTGGGTGCTGCAATTCTTCTCCAGCCGCTGCTGCTCCACTGAGGGGGAGTTGCTGGTGGACGGCGTAGGAGTGGGGCTCGCGCTGCTCGTCGCGCTGCCCGGCCCGGCCGTGGAGCTGGGCTTGGCGGTCGCGCCCGGCTTCGTACCGGCGGTGCCGCCGGCCTGGCGCTCGCTCTTCTTGCGGGCCGCCTCGCGCTCCGCGGCCTCCCGCTGCTGCAGGGACTTGCACGCGCCGGCCTGCTTGCCGAGCTCGCCGACCTTGGCCAGTGCCTGGTTGTGGCTGTCGACCGCGATCGTCTCCTCGACCTGCTTGCGCTGGTAGGCGGGCAGGTACTTGAGTTCGATCTCGGGGTGGTCCTGGTCGATCTTGTTCATGGAGAACCACGCCAGGTCCTGGCTGATGCCCTGGTACAGGGCCACGTGCCCGTCCCTGGCACCCACGAAGTACTGCGACTGCGTCCAGCGGTATCCCGCGTACAGTCCGCCGCCGACCACGGCCAGGCACAGCGCGACGATCAGCGTCGGCTTGAGCCACCGGCCCCGCCGCCGCGGCTGCGCGTAGTCCTCGTCGACGAACGCGCCGTACGCGCCCTGCGGCGGCACCGTCTCCGCGCCGCCGCTCCCGGGCGGGCCGAACCCGCCGGCCGGCTGCGGGGGCACGTCGCCGCGCCCGCCGCGCCCCAGCTCGGCCGCGCGGCCCGCCGGGGTGTGCAGGGCACCGTCGTCGTACTGGTGCTGGTTCTCCGCGACCGCGCCCACGATCACCGGGGTGTCGTTGAGCTGCCCGGCGAGGGTGTCGGTGTCGTCGACGTTCAGTACGTCGGCCACGATGCAGGTGATGTTGTCCGGGCCGCCGCCGCGCAGCGCGAGCTGGATCAACTCCTGCACGGTCTCGTGCGGGCCCTGGTAACTGGCGAGGGTGTCCTCCATCGTCTGGTGGCTCACCACCCCCGACAGCCCGTCCGAGCAGATCAGGTACCGGTCCCCGGCCCGCACCTCTCTGATGGAGAGGTCGGGCTCGACGTGGTCACCGCTGCCCAGCGCGCGCATCAGCAGCGACCGCTGCGGGTGCGTGGTGGCCTCTTCCTCGGTGATGCGGCCCTCGTCGACCAGCCGCTGGACCCACGTGTGGTCCTGCGTGATCTGCGTCAGCACGCCGTCGCGCAGCAGGTACGCGCGCGAGTCGCCGACGTGCACGAGGCCGAGCCGCTGCCCGGTCCACAGCAGGGCGGTCAGGGTCGTACCCATGCCCTCGAGCTGCGGGTCCTCCTCGACCATGACGCGCAACTGGTCGTTCGCGCGCTGCACGGCCGTGCCGAGCGAGGTGAGGATGTCCGAGCCGGGCACGTCGTCGTCGAGCTGGACGAGCGTGGAGATGACCTCGGAGGAGGCGACCTCGCCGGCGGCCTGGCCGCCCATGCCGTCGGCGATGGCGAGCAGGCGGGGGCCGGCGTATCCGGAGTCCTCGTTGCCTTCCCGGATCATGCCCTTGTGGGATCCCGCGGCGAAACGCAGTGACAGACTCATGCGCACCTCGCCCGTCGGCTCGGGGTACAGCCGGTCTCGCGCCACACTGCCCACCCTCCGGTCGGGAGCGTGCACAGGCCGGCCGAGAGGACCGCCGCGGCTCGCTCGCTCCGCTCGCTCATTGTCGTACTACTTCCGCAGCTCGATGACGGTCTTGCCGATGCGGATCGGGGCTCCCAGCGGGATCGGCGTCGGAGTCGTCAGCCGGGTCCGCTCGAGGTACGTGCCGTTCGTGGATCCGAGGTCCTCGACGATCCACTGGCCGTCACGGTCCGGGTAGATCCTGGCATGCCGGCTGGAGGCGTAATCGTCGTCCAGCACGATCGTGGAGTCGTGCGCCCTGCCGAGGCTGATGGTCTGGCCCTGCAGGGCGACCGTCGTGCCCGTGAGGGTCCCTTCGGAGACCACCAGCTTGGTGGGAGCGCCGCGGCGCTGGCGGCTGTTGCCGCCGCGGCCGCTCTCCTGGCGACGCTGCGCCTGCGGCGGTGCCGCCGTCTGCCGCTGTGCGCCTCGCTGCTGCTCCTGGCCCCCGCGACGGGCGGCGCCGCGCTGCGTGACGCGCGTGCCGAACAGATCGCTGCGGATGACCTGTACGGCCACGATGACGAACAGCCACAGTACGGCGAGGAAACCCAACCGCATGACCGTGAGGGTCAGCTCTGACATTGCCCCCGCTTCACCCTTCGGCTTGCCGGTAAACGATGGTGGTGCTGCCCACGACGATCCGCGAGCCGTCGCGGAGCGTAGCGCGGGTGGTGTGCTGCCCGTCCACCACGATGCCGTTCGTCGACCCGAGATCCTGGATCGAGGACGGCGATCCGGCCCGGATCTCGCAGTGACGGCGCGAGACCCCCGGATCGTCGATGCGCACATCGGCGTCGGTGCTGCGGCCGAGCACCAGCGTCGGACGCGAGATCTGGTGGCGGGTGCCGTTGATCTCGATCCAGCGCCGGGTCTGGGTCTGCGGCTGCGGGCCCGCTGTGGGGCGCGCGGCCGGCGGCGCACCGGGCGGCGGGGACGAGGGCATGGGGGGCGGGCCCACGTGTCCGCCGCCGGGCCGGCCGGCCCGGGCCGCGCCTGCACCCTGGGGTGCGGCGCCTCCCTGCTGCGACGTGCTGGCGGCGAGGGTACGGCTGCGCACGCGGTACAGGCCGGTGTCCAGGTCCTCGGCCTTCTCCAGATGGACCTTGATGGCACCCATGAACGTGTAGCGCTGCTGCTTGGCGTAGTCCCGCACCATGCTGGACAGCTCGTCGCCGAGCTGCCCGCTGTAGGGGCTGAGACGCTCGTAGTCCGGAGCGCTCAGCTCCACGATGAAGTCGTTCGGGACGACGGTCCGGTCGCGGTTCCAGATCGTGGCGTTGTTGTCGCACTCACGCTGGAGCGCGCCCGCGATCTCCACGGGCTGCACCTCGGACTTGAACACCTTGGCGAAGGTGCCGTTGACGAGGCCCTCGAGACGCTGCTCGAAGCGTTTCAGTACTCCCACGGGGCACCTCCTTCCTCAGTCTTCTTCAGGGTCGTCCCTGTACTGCTTACTGATCGTATCCACGCGTCGGGAAAACAGCTGGTTCCCCTTTCCCGCCTAGAGGACGAGTGTCGCCTCTCACAAGGTTGCCCACGCTCGCCGTCCGATGCTGACTGCGATCGTAGATGCGGCCGGACGACAGTGTCCCGCAACTGCCGAGCTCCCCGGGCGGGCGGGGCCGTTGAGGAGCCGCGCGGTGCACGGATGGACCTTCGCGACGGGCGCCGTACTGACGCGACGGGGAGGATTGGATGTCCGCCGCGGGGCCGGGTGGGTGACGGCCGGGAGGTCGGTACGGAGGACGGGTCCATGACCGGCAGGGCGGTGGCCTGCGGAGAACGGGTGTGAAGGCACCCCCCACAGCGTGCTAATGTTTTCCATGTCGAAAGGCGCTCCCGCCGAAGACCCGGACCGAACGGCCCGGATCCCCGGTGAGAGAATCAGACGGCAACACCCATGCGCGGGTGGCGGAATAGGCAGACGCGCTGGATTCAGGTTCCAGTGCCCGAAAGGGCGTGGGGGTTCAACTCCCCCCTCGCGCACAGAGGACCCCCGGTCCCGGAGAGATCCGGACCGGGGGTTTTTCGTTGTCCGAAACTGCGGCGGCGGGTGTGAGGCGTACCTCACACCCGCCGTACGGCTCGGTCCGGCTCAGGCGGCGACGCGCTCCGCGAGCTCCTTCGCCTTGGTGGCCGCTTCCTGCTGGGCCTTCTCGCGGGACTCCTCGAAGAGCGGGATCAGCTCGGCCATCGCCGGGTTCGACGGCGCCATCGTCAGCTCGGGCACGATGAAGTCCACCTTGAAGCCGAGCCCGCCGGTGAGCACGGACTCCAGGTAGTTCTGCACGTACTCGAAGTCCTCGCGCGGGGTGCCCGGCGCGTAGCTGCCGCCGCGGCTGGCGACGACGACGGCGGGGGTGCCCTTGGCGGACGGCTCCGCACCGGCCGTGCGGCCCATGATGATCGTCTGGTCCAGCCACGCCTTCAGGGTCGAGGGGATCGTGAAGTTGTACATCGGTGCGCCGATCACGATCGCGTCCGCCTGCTCGATCTCCTCGGCGAGCTTCGTGCGCAGCGCGAAGGCGGTCTGCTGCTCCGGGGTGTGCGTGGCGGGGTCGCTGAAGCCGGCCGAGGCGGCGACGCCGTCGAGGTGCGGCAGCGGCTCGGCCGCCAGGTCGCGGTGGATGACCGTGCCGCCGGGGTGCTGCTCCTCCCAGGTCCTGCGGAAGGCGGCGGTCACGGCACGGGAGGCGGATACGCCCTCGGGCGAGACGGATGAATCGATGAGCAGCAGCGTGGCCATGGTGAGCTCCTTAGTGGAAAACCGTATGCACCTATGGATACCACAGTTACTTACTTTTTTATATCTCCCTACCGGAAAGCAGTACTCTGGTGTCATGGCGGATCACGGCGGAGAGGCATGCAAGCAGGTCGACAGCGGTATGACGCGCGTCTTCGGGCTGCTCGGGAAGCGCTGGACGGGGCTGATCGTGGCCACCCTGATGGCGGGCCCGGTGCACTTCGCCGACCTGCGGCGGGCGATCCCCGGAATCAGCGAGCGGATGCTCTCCGACCGGCTCGGGGAGCTGGGCTCGGCGGGTCTGGTGGTCCGTGAGGTCGACGCGGGCCCGCCGCTGCGCGTGGCGTACCGGCTCTCCCGGGCCGGGCTCGCCCTGGAGCCGGCGCTCAAGGAGCTCGCGCGCTGGGCGGAGACGTATCTGGCGGACGGGGGGCAGTGTCCGGAGCGATTCCGGGACTGAGGAGGGTTATTGCGGGGCGCCGCGTTCATTGCGGGGGCGCCCGCGTGGTCAGCCGAGGCGCTGCTGGGCTTCGTTGTAGCGCAGCAGGTACGAGGCGAAGCGCTCCAGGTCCGCGTCGTCCCAGTCGGCGAGCCGGTCGGTGAACGCCTGGCGGCGCTGTGCGCCGGCGCTGGCGAGTACCTGCGCGCCGAGCTCGGTGGGGTGCAGTACCTGTACGCGGTGATCGTCCGGGTCGACGCGGCGCTCGACGAATCCCAGCTTCTCCAGCGCGGAGATCTGCCGGCTCACCGTGGACTTGTCCAGCAGGTAATGTGCGGCGAGATCGGTGGCGCGGCAGCCCTTCTGGTCCTCCAGGTGAGCGAGGAGGGTGTACGAGACGAGCGAGAGCTCGGGGTGCATACGGGCCGCTGTGGCGCGGGCGCGACGCGCGAAAGCGGTCAGCTCCTGCTGGATGATGCCGACGGAGTCGTCTCGCTGTGTCACGTTCGCTGCCTTTCTTCCTGCTGGTTGCATAGTACAACCTTAGTTCTCCTGGTTCTTGCGCCGCTTTCCGCCGGGAGGGCGGGGCGGTGGGATGGTGGTCACCCGCCTCCACCCCCGAAGGGACCCCCTGATGGACACGTTGCGGCTCCCCTACGTCAGCGGTTTTGCGCGGCGCGGTGATGACGGGCCGGGGCCGAAGGCCGCCGGTAAGGCGCTGCGGGAGACGGTTCCGCGGTCCGCGCACAGTGAGCCGGCCTTCGGGGCCGGCCGCCCCGGTTCCGTGGCCGCGGTGGAGGAGTCCAACGCCGGCCGGCTGCCGGAGCTCATACCGATACGGGTCGGCCGGATGGCGGCCTCGCCGTTCGCGTTCCTGCGCGGTTCGGCCGGGCTGATGGCGTACGACCTGATGGCCACGCCCGTCACCGGCATCGCGGCCCAGATCTGTGGTGACGCGCACGCCGCGAACTTCGGCCTGTACGCCGACGCCCGCGGCCGGCTCGTCATCGACCTGAACGACTTCGACGAGACCCTGCGGGGGCCGTGGGAGTGGGACCTGAAGCGGCTGGCGGCCTCGCTCGTCCTTGCGGGCCGCGAGGCGGGCGCCGGCGAGGACACCTGCCGGGACGCGGCGCGGGACGCGGTGGGCGCGTACCGCCGCACGATGCGGCTGCTGGCGAGGATGCCCGCGGCGGACGCGTGGCACGCCATCGTGGACGAGGACCTCGTCTCGCACGCCGACGCGCGGGACCTGGTGGGCACGCTGGAACGCGTGATGGACAAGGCGCGCAAGAACACCAGCGCGCGCTTCGCCGCGAAGGCGACCGAGGCGGTACCGGACGACGACGGCACGGCTCCGGGCGGAGGGCAGAACGGCGTCCGGCGGCAGTTCGTCGACGCGCCGCCCGTACTGCGGCGGGTGCCGGACGGGGAGGCCGCCGCGGTGGTGTCGGCCCTCGCCGGGTACTTGCGGACGCTGCCCGACGACCGGCTGCCGCTGCTGTCCAGGTACGCGGTGCACGACGTGGCCTTCCGCATCGTCGGGACGGGGAGCGTGGGCCTGCGGTCGTACGTCGTCCTGCTGCTGGATCACCGGGGGGAGCCGCTGGTGCTGCAGGTGAAGGAGGCGCGCTCGTCCGCGCTCGCGCCGTATGTGGGGAAGGCCGGGTTCGAGGTGGCGCCCGTGGAGCACGAGGCGCGTCGGGTGGTCCTGGGCCAGAAGCGCATGCAGGTCGTCAGCGACATGCTGCTGGGGTGGACGACGGTGTACGGCGCGGAGGCCGCGGCGAGCGGGCGCCGGGAGGGGCTGCCCTTCCAGGTGCGGCAGTTCCGTAATCGCAAGGGCAGCGTGGACCCGGCGGCGCTGCCGGCGGACCAGCTCGACGACTATGCGCGGATGACCGGTGCGCTGCTGGCCAGGGCCCATGCGCACAGCGCCGACCCGCGGCTGGTCGCCGGGTACTGCGGCAAGAACGAGGTGCTGGACGAGGCGCTGGCCTCGTTCGCGGTGGCGTACGCGGACCGTACGGAGGCCGATCACGAAGAGCTGGTCACGGCCGTGCGCAACGGGCGACTGGCCGCAGAGCCGGGAGTGTGAGCCGGGCCGTAGGGTGGCCGGGTGACGAACTCGCAAGCGCAGAACGGGCAGGACGGCCAGGAAGCCGCAGGAGGTGCGGGCCCGGAGGATCCGGCGGCCGGCGGCTCCGACGGGCGTGCGGCGGGCGGCACCGCCCGGCTGGCGCAGGCCGTGCGGGCGGCCGAGCAGGCACTGATCGAGTTCGAGATCGCGGTGGAGACCTTCCGGGTGGAGGTGGAGAACTTCTCGCGCCTCCACCACCAGCGGCTCGGGCCGATGTACTCGCGGCTGGACGAGCTGGACGCGCAGATCGCGGAGGCCGTCGCGGCACGGTCGGGCGATCCGGAGGACGTGCGCAGGGCGCAGGAGCTCCGTGCCGCCGTGCTGCCGATGCCGGGTGTGGAGGAGCTGTTCCACGGCTGGATGGGGTCCGAGGGGCTGTGGCCCGAGGCGCAGGCCATGCTGACGGACCAGCCGGTGCGGCCGCCGCAGAAGGTGCGGCCGAGCGAGGAGGCCCGCAAGGTGTTCCGCGACCTGGTGCGCAAGGCGCATCCGGATCTGGCGCGGGACGACGCGGAGCGGGAGCGCCGGGACGCGTTCATCTCGCGGGTCAACGCGGCGTACGCGATCGGTGACGAGGCGGCGCTGCGGCAGCTGGCGGCGGAGTGGGAGGCCGGTCCGGTGCCGCAGGAGCGGCAGCTCAGCGAGAGCGAGGAGCTGTACGCGCGGCTGGAGTGGCTGGCCACACGCAAGGAGATGCTGACGGCGGTCGCCGCGGAGCTGGAGGAGAGCGCGATCGGCCAGATGCTCAAGATGGCGCCGGAGGATCCGGACGCGCTGCTGGAGCAGATCGCCGAGAAGCTGCTGGCCGACGTGGCGGAGCGCGAGGAGCGGCTGGCTCAGCTCGTGGCATAGCGCGGGCGGCGTGCGGGGAGTCCGGTCGGGTAGCGTCGGGGTCATGCATTTTGGTTCTGTGCCCACGGTCGGTGTCGACGCGCTCACGCCGGCGGATTTCCTGCTGGACGTGCGTGAGGACGACGAGTGGGAGGCAGGGCACGCCGAGGGCGCCCTGCACATCCCGATGAGTGATTTCGTCGCGCGCTACGCCGAGCTGACGGAGAAGGCGCCCGAGAGCGGCAAGGTGTACGTGCTGTGCCGGGTCGGTGGCCGTTCGGCACAGGTCACGCAGTACCTGGTCCAGCAGGGCGTCGACGCGGTGAACGTCGAGGGCGGCATGCAGTCCTGGGAGGCCGCCGGACGCCCGGTGGTCACCGACCAGGGCGGAGCGGGCACGGTCATCTGACCACCTGCCGAAGGCTTTTCGCGGCGGCGCTCTGTTTCACGTGAAACGTGAAGCGGGGCGCCGCCGTTGTTCTGCGGGCATTGCCGTTGTACCGCTCAGGTCTCACCCCAGCGCGTGAGCGGCCAACAGGTCTCCCAGCGCCTCCTCATGGGCCGCGGCCGGGCCGAGTGCGAGTTCCAGTTGCTTGGCCCAGGCGTGGTAGCGGTGCAGCGGGTAGTCGGTGTCGGCGCCGAACCCGCCGTGGAGGTGCTGCGCGGTCTGTACGACGCGGCGTACGCCCTCCGCGGCCCAGATCTTGGCCACGGCGACGTCTCCGGCCGGGGGCAGGGCGCCGGGTGCGCCGGTGCCGATGCGCCAGGCGGCCTGCCACAGGGTGGCCTCCATGGCCCGCAGGTCGATGTACCGGTCGGCGGCCTGTACGGCGACGGCCTGGAACGTGGCGACCGGGTGCCCGAACTGTTCGCGCGTACCGGTGTATTCGGCGGTCATGGCGAGGACCCGCTCGCCGAGCCCGAGCGCCTGGGCGCAGGTGCCGACGGTAAGGAGCTGCCGCAGCCGTTCCCAGGCGGCGGGGTCGGTGATCATCTCGCGGGCGGTGAGCCGTACGGCGTCCAGCCGGACCTCGGCGTACCGCTCTCCGTTGGTGGAGATCTGCTCGGCGAGGGAGACGCCGGGGTGGTCGCGGGGGACGAGGGCGAGGACGGCGCTGCCGTCGCGGGTGTGCGCCGGGAGGAGGAGGCGGTCCGCGCTGTATGCCCAGGGCACGGCGCTGTGGGTGCCGTCCAGCGTCCAGTGCGCGTCCTCCTCGTCCGCCTCGACGGCCAGTTCGGCCGGTTCGTGGCCGGTGCGTCCGGCGGCGGCGACGGTGACGATCAGCTCGCCGCGGCCGATGCGGGGCAGCGTCTCCTCGCGCAGGTTGGGGTCGGCGTACGTCTGAAGGGCGAGCGCGGCGGCGCAGGTCTCCAGCAGCGGCACCCGGGCGAGGACCTTGGCGGCTTCGCGCAGGACGAGGCAGAGCGCGACGGGATCGAGCCCCGACCCGCCGTACGCGGGGTCGAGCACCAGGCCGAGCAGGTCGGCGTCGGCCAGCGTGCGCCACAGGCCGCGGTCGATGTCCTCGGCGACGGCTCCGGTGGTGAGGGCGGGCGACGGGACGGCGTCCGGGGCGACGCCGGAGAAGACGGCCCCGGCCGCCTCGGCGGCCGCTTGCTGTTCCTCGGTGAAGGTGAAGTCCACTGGCTGTCCTTCCGCGCGCACCGTTGGGGGCCTGCAAGGTAGAACACGTTGCAGGAATTGGGAATGGCGGCGGACGGCCGAGGTGCGACGAGGGCGGTCCGGCGGGGGTGCGGGCGACGGCAGGGAAGGTGTCGAGGCTGTGCACAACCGGGGGATCGCTGTCGTTGCGCACGTGGCCTGGGTACGGTTCCGTGGCGGGATGGAGCCGCACAGGACCGGGGAACGGGGCAGGAATGCAGTCAAACGCGGATGAAACGCGACCACCAGAGGAGTCGCCTGCCACCGCGCTCTCGCTGCCTTCGCGGATCGTGGTGGCGACCGCGGCGGGCGGCATCGCGGTCGCCGCCCTGGTCCACATCGCGATGATGTTCCTGCACGTCGCCCCGTCCAACACGGTCACCAAGGCGCACGGCGCGGCGGTCAGCGACTACGTCTACCCGGAGTACGAACAGAACTGGAAGCTTTTCGCGCCCAATCCGCTGCAGCAGAACATCTCCGTACAAGTACGGGCGGAAATACGCCCCGGCGACGGAGGCAGTGCCCGGACGACCGGCTGGACCGACCTGACCGCGCTCGACGGCCGGGCCATTCACCACAACTTTTTCCCCAGCCACACGCAGCAGAACGAACTGCGCCGCGGCTGGGAGTCGTTCGTCGGCTCGCACGACGCGCAGAACCGACCGAACGGCACCCGCGGTGAGCTGACCGAACGCTACCTGCGGCGGATCGCGATGGGCCGCCTCGGCGCGGAGTGGACGGCGCACGGCGGCACGGTCGACCGGATGGAGTTCCGCTCGGTGACGACTCCTGTCGGGCCGCCGCCGTGGAGCAGCGAGAAGATCAGCGACAAGCCCGTGTACCGGGTGCTGCCCTGGTGGCCGGTCACCGTCGACGACGTGCCCGAGGGGGCGAGCAAGTGACCACGCACTCCACCGAGCCTCGGCACGCGAGCGACACCGGCGGCGCCGACGCGCAAAACGCACATGACGCACAGGACGCACAGGACTACGTCGTGCAGGACACCTGGATAGAGCGCGCGGTCGGCCGCGGGTTCGCCCGCGTCACGGCCGGTCCGATGGCCCCGTACCAGACCGCCGTGATCCGTATCGGCTTCGCCGCGACCTGGCTGTTCTTCCTGCTGCGCGAGTGGCCGTACCGCCATGAGCTGTACGGCCCGGACGGCGTCTGGAGCCTGGACATGGCCCGCCGGCTCCTCGGGAGCAACGGCGCGTTCTCCGTCCTGGTCTGGTCCGACGGCCGCGGCTGGTTCGAGCTCGTGTACGCGCTGGCCATGATTTCCAGCGCGCTGCTGATGCTCGGCTGGCGCACCCGCACCATGTCCGTGCTGTTCATGATCGGCGTGCTGTCGCTGCAGAACCGCAGCGTCTTCCTCGGGGACGGCGGCGACAACGTCATCCACCTGATGTCGATGTACCTGGTCCTGACCCGCTGCGGGCAGGTCTGGTCGCTGGACGCCCGGCGCGCGCGGCGGACGGCGGCGGCCGGTGCCGACGGGACGCCGGGCCGGGACGTGACCGGCGTACTCCTGTGGTCCGTCCTCGGGCCGGCCCTCGCCCTCGCCCAGTTGCTGGGGCTGTACGGGCTGGAGTGGACGGCCAACGGGCCGTTCCCGCACGTGGGCTGGGGCCTGGCGCTGTGGGTGCTGTGGCTGGTGCACGGCGCGTGGTGGTGGGTGCGGCGCTATGCGCCGGGAGAGCCGCGTACGGTCCTGAACACCCTCGCCGACCTCGCGCACAACGGCGCGCTGCTGGTCATCATGGTCGAGGTCTGTCTGATCTACGCCACGGCCGGCTGGTACAAGATCCAGGGCAACCGCTGGCAGGACGGCACCGCCGTCTTCTACCCGATGCACCTGGACTACTTCTCGCCGTGGCCCGAGCTGTCGGCGCTGCTCGCGGGTAGCGGGCTGCTGATCATGCTGGTCACCTACGGCACGGTGATCGTGCAGGTCGCCTTCCCCTTCACGGTCTTCAACCGGCGCGTGAAGAACGTCCTGCTGGTGGCGATGATCCTGGAGCACCTGTCGATCGCGGTGCTGCTCGGGCTGCCGTTCTTCTCGCTCGCGATGGTGGCGGCGGACGCGGTCTTCCTGCCGACGAACTTCCTGCGGTGGCTCGGTGGCCGGGTGGCGGCCGTACGCGACCGGCTGATCCCTGGCGGCCCCGCGCGACCGGCGTCCGGCGAGGCGGCCGGCGGTGCGGCCGGAGCGGCGGACGGAGCGGCGGGGGACGAGGGGAAGCCGGCCGGTGGGCCGGGGGCTCGTACGCGGGAGTCCGGTGGTGGCCATACGCTCGTGGGGTGAGCAGCGAGAAAACCGCCCCCGGCAGCGGCACGGACACCACCACCGGCGGCGGCCCGGACGGCCCCGGCCGGCGCACCACCGGTCCGGCGACGATCCTCCCCGACGAGTCCGCCCGGACCGCCGAGCCCGTCCAGTACGACGAGGGCTTCGCGACCGTGGTCGGCGTGGGGCCGCACCCGGAGCCCTGGCCGCAGGACGAGCGGTACGACCCCGAGCTGCTCGCGCACGGTGACCGGCGCAACGTCGTCGACCAGTACCGCTACTGGACCCGCGAGGCGATCGTCGCCGACCTGGACACCCGCCGCCACGATTTCCACGTGGCCGTGGAGAACTGGGGCCATGACTTCAACATCGGCTCGGTCGTCCGCACGGCCAACGCCTTCCTGGCCAAGGAGATCCATATCGTCGGCCGACGGCGCTGGAACCGGCGGGGCGCGATGGTGACCGACCGCTACCAGCACGTGCGCCATCACCCCGACACCGCGGATCTCACCGCCTGGGCGGCCGCCGAGGAGCTGCCGATCATCGGGATCGACAACCTCCCCGGCGCCGTCCCGCTGGAGACCACGGCACTGCCGCGGCGCTGCGTGCTGCTCTTCGGGCAGGAGGGGCCGGGGCTGACCGAGGAGGCCCGGGCGCACGCCTCGATGGTCTGCTCGATCGCGCAGTTCGGCTCGACCCGCTCGATCAACGCGGGGGCGGCCGCCGCCATCGCCATGCACGCCTGGATCGGCCGCCACGCCCGCATCGAGCCGCCCGCCTAGGCACTCACGCCTGGCGTCGCACCTCCACCGTCCGGAACCGGTTGGCCACGAACGCGGTGTCGCACAGCGCCGCGTTCGCCGCCGGATTGCCGCCGGAGCCGTGGAAGTCGGAGAACGCCGCGGTCTGGTTGACGTACACCCCGCCCGTGAGGTTCAGCGAGAGCTGGGCGCACTCCTCCAGACAGGCGTCCTCGACCAGGCGCTCCACCTCCGGCGAGGTGGTGTACGCGCCGACGGTCATCGCGCCCTTGTCGCGCAGCGTGCGGCGCAGCAGCTCCACCCCCTCCGGCGTGGAGTCCACGGCCACGGCGAAGGAGACCGGGCCGAAGCATTCCGAGAGGAAGGGCGGCTCGGTGTCCGCGGCCTCCCACTGCTTCCGCTCGCCGTCGGCCTTGACCATCACCGGCGTGCGGACCGTGGCGCCGGGGAACTCCGGGTGGGTCACTTCGCGGGAGGCCAGCGCGACCTCGCCGAGCTCGGGGGCTGCCGTTATACGCCCGGCCACCTGCGGGTTCACGATCGCGCCCAGCAGGGCGTTGGCGCGGGCGTCGTCGCCGAGCAGGCCCTGGACCGCGCCCGCGAGGTCGCCGACCACCTCGTCGTACGTCTTCGGGCCGGCGTCCGTGCTGATGCCGTCCCGGGGGATGAGGAGGTTCTGCGGGGTGGTGCACATCTGGCCGCTGTAGAGGGACAGCGAGAACGCCAGGTTGCCGATCATGCCCTTGTAGTCGTCCGTCGAGTCGATGACGACGGTGTTGACGCCGGCCTTTTCCGTGTACACCTGCGCCTGGCGGGCGTTCTCCTCCAGCCAGTCGCCGAAGGAGGTGGAGCCGGTGTAGTCGATGATGCGCACTTCGGGGCGGAGCGCGAGGATCTTGGCGAGGCCCTCGTCGGGGCGGTCCACGGCGAGCGCGACCAGATTCGGGTCGAAGCCGGCCTCGGCGAGCACCTCGCGCGCGACGCGGACGGTGAGGGCGAGCGGCAGGACGGCCCGGGGGTGCGGCTTGACCAGCACGGGATTGCCGGTGGCCAGGGAGGCGAAGAGGCCCGGGTAACCATTCCAGGTGGGGAAGGTGTTGCAGCCGATCATCAGGGCGACGCCGCGCGGCACGGCCTGGAAGGTCTTGCTGAGCTCCAGCGGGTCGCGCTTGCCCTGCGGCTTGGACCAGGGGGCCTCGCCGGGCGTGCGGGTCTGCTCCGCGAAGGCGTACGCCACCGCCTCCAGCCCGCGGTCCTGGGCGTGCGGCCCGCCGGCCTGGAACGCCATCATGAACGCCTGGCCGCTGGTGTGCATCACCGCGTGCGCGAACTCGTGGGTGCGGGCGTTGATCCGGGAGAGGATCTCCAGGCAGACCGCGGCGCGGACCTCGGGCCCCGCGTCCCGCCAGGCAGGGATCGCCGCGCGCATGACGGGCAGCAGGACGTCGGGGTCGGGATGCGGATAGGTGATGCCCAGCTCGATGCCGTACGGCGAGATCTCCTCGCCGGCCCAGCCGTCGGTGCCGGGCTGGTCCAGCTCGAAGCGGGTGCCGCGGAGGGCCTCGAAGGCGGCCTTGCCCTCGGGCGCGGCGTCCTCGCCGTACGCCTTGGGGTGCTCCGCGTGCGGGGACCAGTACGCACGGCTGCGGATGGTCTCCAGCGCCTGATCGAGCGTGGGGCGGTGCTTCTCGATCAACTGCGTGGCGGTCGGGTCGGCGGCCATCGGGGACCAACTCCTCGTCGATCGGGGCTGGGAGCGGACGGGCATCGGGAGCTAGAGTAACCGAACGATCGGTCGGGGCAAGAGGGCTCGGAAAGCCTGTGGAAAAACTCCGCCGGAGCGCCGGTCGTCGCGGTGGGGCGCGTGGGGTGAGAGTCCGCTCAGCGCCCGCCGGCCGCCGGCCCCGTCCCGCTCCCTGGTCCGCTGTGCGGCCCCGTCCGGAAAGCTGCTGTAATCATGACCATGGCCAAGCGCGACACCTACACGCCCGATTCGCTGCTCGCGGTCGCCGTCGAGGTGTTCAACGAGCGCGGTTACGACGGCACGTCCATGGAGCACCTCTCCAAGGCGGCCGGCATCTCCAAGTCCTCCATCTACCACCACGTGCGCAGCAAGGAAGAGCTGCTGCGGCGGGCGATAAGCAGGGCGCTGGACGGCCTCTTCGGCGTCCTCCAGGAGCCGGGCGCGACCCAGGGGCGGGCGATCGAGCGGCTGGAGTACGTGACCCGGCGCGAGGTCGAGGTGCTGATCGCGGAGCTGCCGTACGTGACGCTGCTGCTACGGGTGCGGGGCAACACCGACACCGAGCGGTGGGCCATGGAGCGCCGCCGCGACTTCGACAACGAGGTCGCCGAGCTGCTGAAGGCGGCGGCCGCCGAGGGCGACCTGCGCCCGGACGCCGACATCCGGCTGGCGACGAGGCTGCTCTTCGGCATGATCAACTCGATCGTGGAGTGGTACCGGCCGGGCCGCGGCGGCTCGGCGAGCGCCGAGGAAGTGGCCGACGCCGTGGTCCGTACGGCCTTCGCGGGCCTGCGCAACGAAGGCTGACGCCGACGGGCCCGCGAGGGTCACGCGGCGTAAGGCTCACCCCTCTGGTTCGAGGTCGGTCTCCTCGAAGACCAGCAGCGTGCGGGTGCTCAGTACTTCCGGTATCGACTGAATCCGGGTGAGGACGAGCTCCCGGAGCGCCCTGTTGTCCTTCGTGTGGACCAGCAGCAGGACATCGAAGTCCCCGCTGACCAGGGCGATGTGCGCGGCACCCGGGAGTGCCTGGAGCGCTTCGCGCACCGTGCGCCAGGAGTTCTGCACGATCTTCAGCGTGATGTACGCCGACGCGCCCTGTCCCGCCCGCTCCTGGTCCACCCGGGCGCTGAAACCGCGGATGACGCCGTCGTCCAGCAGGCGGTTTATCCGGGCATACGCATTGGCCCGTGAGATGTGCACGCGGTCGGCCACGGACCGTATCGACGCGCGGCCGTCGGTCTGCAGCATGCGCAGGATGTCGCGGTCCACGGCGTCCAGTGGGCGGACGGGGTGTCGTCCGGCGGGATTGACCATCTGTTCGTCCGGCATGCCGTCCTGTCTCCCCTTCTTGGACGTCCTGACTTCATTCCAGGCTGTGCAGAACCGATTGTCCACAGGCTCGGCCCGCCTGTAGCCAAAATGTGTCGGCAACCGAACAATCGGTAGGGAGGAGTCCGGCCCACCGGCCGGTCCCCCGCACCCGCAGTTTTCCCTCCAGTCGCCCGTCACCACCCCGCACGCGGCGCACAGCGCCACCCCTTTCACCGAGGAGGTGCCCCTCATGACGGTTCTCGAGCAGCCCGGCAGCAGCAGGCATGGCAGCACCGCGACCAGCGACCGGCCGGCCCCGCCGCCCGCCTGGCGGCCCCGCGTCGACCCCGGGCCCCTCCTGCCCGACGAGGAGCCGTACCGCCTGCTCGGCACGGACGCGGCCCGCGGGCTGGACGACGGCCTCCTCAAGCGGCTGTACGCGCAGCTCGTCAGCGGCCGCCGGTACAACACCCAGGCCACAGCCCTCACCCGCCAGGGCCGGCTGGCCGTGTATCCCTCCTCCACCGGCCAGGAGGCGTGCCAGGTGGCCGCCGCGCTCGTCCTGGAGGAGCGCGACTGGCTCTTCCCCAGTTACCGCGACACCCTCGCCGCCGTCGCCCGCGGCCTGGACCCCGTACAGGCGCTCACCCTGCTGCGCGGCGACTGGCACACGGGGTACGACCCGCGGGAGCACCGCGTGGCGCCACTGTGCACCCCGCTCGCCACCCAGCTGCCGCACGCGGTGGGCCTCGCGCACGCCGCCCGCCTCAAGGGTGACGACGTCGTCGCGCTCGCCATGGTCGGCGACGGCGGCACGAGCGAGGGCGACTTCCACGAGGCGCTGAACTTCGCGGCCGTATGGCAGGCACCCGTCGTCTTCCTGGTCCAGAACAACGGCTTCGCGATCTCCGTCCCGCTCGCCAAGCAGACGGCCGCCCCCTCGCTCGCCCACAAGGCGGTGGGATACGGCATGCCCGGACGGCTGGTCGACGGGAACGACGCGCCCGCGCTGTACGAAGTGCTCGGCGAGGCGGTGGCGCGAGCGCGCCGCGGCGGCGGCCCCACGCTGGTCGAGGCCGTGACGTACCGCATGGAGGCGCACACCAACGCCGACGACGCCACCCGCTACCGCAGCGACGCCGAGGTCGAGACCTGGCGCGGCCACGACCCGATCGCCCTGCTGGAGGGCGAGTTGGCGGAGCGGGACCTGCTGACGCCCGCGTACGTGAGCGCCACGAAGGACGCGGCGGAGGAGATGGCAGGCGCGCTGCGCGAGCGGATGAACGCGGACCCGGCGCTGGACCCGATGGACCTCTTCGACCACGTGTACGCCGCGCCGACCGCCCAACTGCGCGAGCAGGCGGACCTGTTGCGCGCCGAGATCGCAGCGGAGGGGGAGCACTGATGAGCACCGCAGTGGCCGCCGGGGGCACGACCGCGACCGAGCGCAGGCCCGCCACGATGGCGCAGGCCCTCACCAGGGCGCTGCGCGACGCCATGGCCGAGGACCCCACCGTCCATGTGATGGGCGAGGACGTCGGGCAGCTCGGCGGCGTCTTCCGGATCACCGACGGCCTCGCCAAGGAGTTCGGCGAGGACCGCTGTACCGACACCCCGCTCGCCGAGGCCGGCATCCTCGGCACGGCGGTCGGCATGGCGATGTACGGCCTGCGGCCCGTGGTGGAGATGCAGTTCGACGCGTTCGCCTACCCCGCTTTCGAGCAGCTCGTCAGCCATGTGGCCCGGATGCGGAACAGGACGCGGGGTGCGCTCCCGATGCCGCTGACGATCCGCATCCCGTACGGCGGCGGGATCGGCGGCGTCGAGCACCACAGCGACTCCTCCGAGGCGTACTACATGGCCACGCCGGGGCTGCAGGTGCTCGCCCCGGCGACCGTCGCCGACGCGTACGGCATGTTGCGCGCCGCCATCGCCTCCGACGACCCGGTGGTCTTCCTGGAGCCCAAGCGGCTGTACTGGTCCAAGGCCGACTGGTCCCCCGACGACCCGGCGCCTGTCGCGCCCCTCGGCCGTGCGGAGATCCGCCGCCCCGGGAGCAGCGCCACGCTGCTCACGTACGGGCCGTCGCTGCCGGTGTGCCTGGAGGCGGCCGAGGCGGCCCGTGAGGAGGGCTGGGACCTGGAGGTACTGGACCTGCGCTCCCTGGTGCCGTTCGACGACGAGACGGTGTGCGCGTCGGTGCGGCGCACGGGGCGCGCGGTCGTCGTCCACGAGTCCACCGGTTTCGGCGGCCCCGGAGGGGAGATCGCCGCCCGGATCACCGAGCGCTGCTTCCACCATCTGGAGGCGCCCGTGCTGCGGGTGGCCGGCTTCGACATCCCGTATCCGCCGCCGATGCTGGAGCGGCACCACCTGCCCGGCGTCGACCGGGTGCTGGACGCCGTGGCACGCCTCCAGTGGGAGTCCGACTGGACCGAGAGCGACGCCGGCGGCGGCACCGAGGGGAGTGGCAGCTGATGGCCGAAGTACGCGAGTTCCCGCTGCCCGACCTGGGCGAGGGGCTGACCGAGGCGACCATCGTGCGCTGGCTGGTCGAGGTGGGCGAGGTCGTCGCCGTCGACCAGCCTGTGGTGGAGGTCGAGACGGCCAAGGCGATGGTCGAGGTGCCGTGCCCGTACGGCGGCGTCGTCACCGCCAGGATGGGCGAGGAGGGCGACGAACTGCCGGTCGGCGCCCCGTTGGTGACGGTGGCGGTGGGGGCGTCGCCGGACGCCGGGACCGAGCGCGCCACGGGAGGCGAGCGCGCCGGGGAGGCCGAGGGCTCGGGGAACGTACTGGTCGGGTACGGCACGAGCGCGCCGGCGGGGCGCCGGCGACGCGTACGGCCGACGGATGCGGCCGGTGCGGCCCGTACGACCGGTGTGGGCGGTCCGGTGGGGGCGACGGCAGCCGGGCAGGTGACGGTCCCGGAGACGGCCGTACGGGAGACCGCCGTCCCGGAGGTACCGCAGGACGTGAGCGGGGCGGCGCCCGTGCCGGTGATCTCGCCGCTGGTGCGGCGGCTGGCGCGGGAGCACGGCGTGGACCTGCGCACGGTCCGGGGGAGCGGCCCGGAGGGGCTGATCCTGCGGTCCGACGTCGAGCACGCGCTGCGCGGCGGGAAGCAGGCCGGAGCGGTGGCCGCCGCTGCGGGTGCTGGCCCCGTGGCCCCTTCGGGGGGCGAGCGGGTGCCGCTGAAGGGGATGCGGGGCGCGGCGGCGGAGAAGTTCGCCCGCAGCCGGCGGGAGATCCCGGACGCGACCTGCTGGGTGGACGCGGACGCGACGGAGCTGCTGGCCGCCCGCCGCGCCATGAACGCGGGGCGCGGCGAGAAGGTGTCGCTGCTCGCGCTGCTGGCGCGGATCTGTACGGCGGCCCTTGCGCGGTATCCGGAGCTGAACTCCACCGTCGACACGACGACGCACGAGATCGTCCGGCTGCCGGAGGTGCATCTGGGGTTCGCGGCGCAGACCGACCGCGGGCTGATCGTGCCGGTCGTACGGGACGCGCACGCCCGTACGGTCGAGGGGCTCTCCACCGAGATGGGGCGGCTCACCGAGACGGCGCGCGCGGGCCGGCTCACGCCCGCCGAGCTGTCGCACGGCACGTTCACGCTGAACAACTACGGCGTCTTCGGCGTCGACGGCTCCACGCCGATCATCAACCACCCCGAGGCCGCGATGCTCGGCGTCGGGCGGATAGCCGCCAAGCCCTGGGTGCACGATGGGGAGTTGGCCGTGCGGCAGGTGGCCCAGCTCTCGCTCACCTTCGATCACCGGGTGTGCGACGGCGGCACGGCGGGCGGCTTCTTGCGCTTCGTCGCGGACTGTGTGGAGTCGCCGGCGATCCTGTTGCGGGGGCTGTGAGAGCCACACACGATCACGAACACCGGTACGGAAGGGGTGTCGATCGCCGGGTGCCGGTGATACTCGGGGGGTGACGAGCGACTACGACACCATCGTGCTGGCCGGGGGCGCGGCGCGCCGGCTCGGCGGGGCGGACAAGCCGGCCCTCGCGGTCGGCGGCCGGTCCCTGCTGGATCGGGTGCTCGCCGCCTGCCCCGGTGCGGCGCGCACCGTGGTGGTCGGGCCCGAGCGGCCGACCGCGCGCCCCGTGGTGACGACGTGCGAGGACCCGCCCGGGGCCGGGCCGGTCGCGGCGCTGGACGCGGGCCTGCGGCAGACCACGGCCGAGACGGTGCTCGTCCTCTCCGCCGACCTGCCCTTCCTCACCACCGCGACGGTGGACGCGCTGCTGGCGGCGGCAACGGGGCCGGGAGCCGTAGCGGGAGCGGGACCCGGGGAGGCGCCCGGTCACGCGGACGGGGCGCTGCTGGTCGACGGTGACGGGCGGGACCAGCCGCTCGTGGCGGCGTACAAGGCCGCGGCGCTGCGCCGCGCCCTTGAGACGCTGCGGGCCGCGCGCGGCGGGCTCGAGGGGCTGCCGCTGCGTGCCCTGCTCGCCGAACTGACGCTGCGGCGGGTCCGGGACGACACGGCGGCGGCCTCGTTCGACTGCGACACCTGGGAGGCCCTCAGCGCGGCGCGCGCCCGGATCAGGGAGCATGGACACGTGTTGGACGAATGGATCACCGCAGTCAAGGCCGAACTGGGCATCGAGCTCGATGTCGACACGGCCGTCCTCCTCGACCTGGCGCGGGACGCGGCGCACGGCGTGGCCCGGCCGGCCGCGCCACTGACGACCTTCCTCGTCGGGTACGCGGCCGCCCAGCAGGGCCTCGACGTGGCGGAGGTCAGCAGCCGCGCGGCGGCGCTGGCGAACCGCTGGGCCGCGGAAGCCGCGGAAGCCGAAGCCGCGGACACGGCGGAATGATGCCCGGTCTTACGGGAGACCCCGGCGAATTCGACGACGCCCTCGCCATCGCCAACGCGGGTCGGGCCCGGACATCGGATGCCGCGCCCCGGGTACCGGACACCGCGCCCCTGGTACCGGATGCCGCGCCTCGTACAGCGGACGCCGCACCCCAAGGCGCGGAGCACCGTGCCCGCGAGCGCTCGTCCGAACGTACGTGGATGGACCCCTGGCACGCACCCTGGGGCAACGGCCGCCACGAAACCAGGGCGGAGGCGGCGGCCGAGGCCCGTACCCCGGAGCCGGAGCGGCAGCCGGAGCAGGAGCCGCAGCCGGGCCCAGAAGGGCCCGGCTCCCCGGACCTTCCGGCTGCCGCCGAACCGCAGCCGAGCGCGCAGGCCCACTCCCCGAGCTCCCCCGCACCCGCAGCCGCCTCCCGCACCGCACCGACCCACCGCCACAGCGCCCACTCCCCCTGGCACGTCGCGCGGGAGGCCGCCGCCGGCGCCGTGGACGGGCCGCTGGAGGCAGCCGCCGTAGCGCTCGGCCCCGAAGCGCTGGGCCGCGTGCTCGCCGGGGCGCTCACGGCGCTCACGGACCTGCCCTCCTTCGACACCTCGGCGATGGACGGCTGGGCCGTCTCCGGGCCAGGGCCCTGGCGCGTGACCGCCCCCAGCTCTCTCGCCCCCGCCGCGACCGCCGGCATCCTCGCCGGTCAGGCCCCCGCCCGGCCGCTGCCCGACGGGCACGCGATCCGGATCGCCACCGGGGCGCGCATACCGCCCGGCGCCTCGGCCGTGCTCCGCTCCGAGCACGGCGAGACCGTGCAAGCGGCCGACGGCGGCGTGCTGTTGTCCGCACCCGGTGGCGCGCCGCCGGGGCAGGACATCCGGCCGCGCGGCCAGGAGTGCCGCAACGGCGACCAACTGCTGCCGCCCGGCACGCCGGTGACGCCGGCCGTGCTCGGCCTCGCCGCGGCCGCGGGCTACGACGAGCTGTGGACGTACCGCCGCCCGGTGGTGGAAATCCTGGTCCTGGGCGACGAGTTGCTGCACAGCGGACTGCCGCACGAGGGACGCATCCGGGACGCGCTCGGCCCGATGCTCGCGCCCTGGCTGCACGCCCTGGGCGCGGAGACCATCGGCCCGCGCCATCTCGCGGACGACGAGGGCGTGTTGTACGAGGCCATCGCTTCCTCGACGGCGGATGTGGTCATCACGACCGGCGGCACGGCCGCGGGACCGGTCGACCATGTGCACCCGGCTCTGCACCGCCTCGGGGCCGAACTGCTGGTGGACGGCGTACAGGTACGCCCCGGCCACCCGATGCTGCTCGCCCGGCTCGACCCGGCGGACGGCAGCACCCCGCGCGGCCGGTCCGCCAAGCGCGCCGCGCGCTCCGCCCGTTCCCCGCGTACCCCCCGTCATTTGGTCGGCCTCCCCGGCAATCCGCTCGCCGCCGTCTCGGGGCTACTGACGCTCGCCGAACCGCTGCTCGGTACGCTCTCGGGCCGTATGCGCCCCGAGCCCCGCCGGGTACGCCTCGCCGACGGCGTGCACGGGCACCCGCACGACACCCGGCTGGTCCCCGTGGCCTGCCGCACGGACGAGAAGGGAGGCGTCGTGGCGAGCCCGCTGCACTTCAACGGCCCGGCCATGCTGCGCGGCATCGCGGCCGCCGACGCGCTGGCCGTGATCCCGCCCGGCGGCGCCGCCGAGGGTGAGCCGGCCGCGCTCCTCGGCCTCCCCTGGTCCCCCGCCGCCACGAACCCGTACCTCGCCACGACCCCGGACACCGGTGCCACCGGAGGCCGCGCGTGAAGCTCCCCATGCAGGACGCCGCGGCACACGAGCGGCTCCCCGAAGACGTCTCGCACCGGGTCCAGTTGCCCCGCCGGGCGCCGGCCGCACCGCTGCGCCAGGTGGTGCGCCGGCTCGTCATGGCGCTGATAGTGCTGGTGTTGACGGTCCTCATCGTCTGGGTGGACCGCGACGAGTACCACGACAACGCCAACGGCTCGGTCGACTTCCTCGACTGCGTCTACTACGCGACCGTCACGCTCTCCACGACCGGGTACGGCGACATCGTCCCGTACGGAGACAGTGCACGGCTGCTGAACATCCTGCTCATCACGCCACTCCGCGTCCTGTTCCTGATCATCCTGGTCGGCACCACCCTCGAGGTCCTCACCGAGCGGACCCGTGAACAGTGGCGGCTGAACCGCTGGAGGACCGCCTTGCGCGACCACACCGTCATCGTCGGCTTCGGTACGAAGGGCCGGTCGGCCGTGCAGACGCTGCGGGCTACGGGCGCGAGCCGGGACCGCATCGTCATTGTGGACCCGAGCCCCAAGGTGATCGACTCGGCCGTCGCCGAGGGCTTCGCCGGCGTACTGGGCGACGCCACACGCAGCGACGTGCTGCTGCGCGCCGAGGTCCAGCGCGCCCGCCAGATCATCATCGCCACACAGCGCGACGACACCGCGGTCCTGGTGTCGCTCACCGCCCGCCAGCTCAACAAGAAGGCGACGATCGTGGCGGCGGTGCGGGAGGAGGAGAACGCGCCGCTGCTGCGGCAGTCCGGCGCCGACTCCGTGATCACCTCGGCGAGCGCGGCCGGCCGGCTGCTGGGCCTGTCGGTGAACAGCCCGAGCGCGAGCACGGTCATGGAGGACCTGATCCAGCAGGGCAGCGGGCTGGACCTGATCGAGCGCCCGGTGGTGAAGGCGGAGGTCGGCAAGTCGGTACGGGACACCGGTGACCTGGTCGTTTCCGTCCTGCGCGGCCACCGGCTGCTGGCGTACGACGACCCGGCGGCGAGCCCGCTGCAGCACGCCGACCGGCTGATCACGATCGTCCGCGCGGTGCCGAAGGACGAGGTGCCGGAGCTGGGCCGCCCGGCCGCACAGGGACTGCCGGGCTCCGGCGTCCAGCCGATGCGCCGGGCGGACGAGAAGGACCGGGTGATCCGCCGCGCGGACGAACAGGACTTTGGGGACTAGCCCCGCGGCGAACGGGGCTTCGGGGACCAGGGGCTTCTGACGGGCCGCCCTTCTTGGCCCGTACGTTCGGTACGTACACGCGGGACTGTTTCACGTGAAACGCGAGGGCCGGGGCTGTCCCGGGCTCGCGGACGAGCAGGGCCCCGGGGCCAGCACCTGCGGGGACCGCGCGGGTGGTGCTCGTCCGTCCGGTACGGAGGCGAGTAGCCTCGCGGCCATGCGTGCGATCACCATTCCCGAACCCGGCGGACCCGAGGCCCTGGTGTGGGCCGAGGTGCCCGCGCCGCAACTGTCCGAAGGCGAGGTGCTGGTGCGGGTCGCGGCCAGCGCCGCCAACCGCGCCGATGTGATGCAGCGCCAGGGCTTCTACGACCCGCCGCCCGGTGCCTCCCCCTACCCCGGCCTGGAGTGCGCCGGCACGATCACCGAGGTCGGCCCGGGCGTGAGTGGCTGGTCGGTCGGCGACGAGGTCTGCGCGCTGCTGGCGGGCGGCGGTTACGCCGAGCAGGTGGCGGTGCCGGCCGGCCAGCTGCTGCCGCTGCCGAAGGGCATCGACGTCACGCAGGCTGCCGCGCTGCCCGAGGTGACCTGCACCGTCTGGTCGAACGTCTTCATGGTGGCGCACCTGCGGCCCGGCGAGACCCTGCTCGTGCACGGCGGGTCCAGCGGCATCGGCACCATGGCGATCCAGCTCGCCAAGGCCGTCGGCGCGAAGGTGGCCGTGACCGCGGGCAGCGCCGAGAAGCTGGAGAGCTGCCGCGAGCTGGGCGCCGACGTGCTCATCAACTACCGCGAGCAGGACTTCGTCGAGGAGATCCGCAAGGCCACCGACGGCCGGGGCGCGGACGTGATCCTCGACATCATCGGCGCGAAGTACCTGGACGCCAACGTCAAGGCGCTGGCCACCAACGGCCGTCTGGCCGTCATCGGTCTGCAGGGCGGCCGGAAGGGCGAGCTGAACCTGGGCGCGCTGCTGGCCAAGCGGGGCGCGGTCACCGCGACGTCGCTGCGCGGCCGGCCGATCGAGGAGAAGGCCGCGATCGTCGCCGCCGTACGGGAGCACGTCTGGCCGCTGGTCGAGAACGGCCAGGTGCGGCCGATCGTGGACCGCACGCTGCCGATGGCGGATGCCGCCGAGGCGCACCGCGTCCTGGAGGAGAGCAGCCACATCGGCAAGGTCGTCCTGACGGTCGGCTGAGCCGGGAGCCGGGCCGCCCTCACCGCCGCCGCAGCCGCAGCCCGATGAACGCCAGCCCCAGCCCCGTGAGCGCCAGCCCGGCGCCGAAGGGGAGGACGCGGGCGACCCGGGCGGCGTGTTCGGTGGGGGCGTAGGGCGGCCGGACGGCACCGGCGGTCTCGCGGTTCGTCGAGGAGGGCCCGGCGGCCGCGGGACGGTGCGGCGGCCGCAGCGTCTGCCATGCGTGTGTCCGGCCGTGCGGCGAGAGAGGCGCGTACGGACGGTCCGAGTGCGCGCCGGTGGCCGGCCGGTCGGTCGCGCCGGGGTCCTCGATCGGCGTACCGGCGCTGTCGGAGGTACCGGAGGCGTGCGGCGTCTCCTGCCCGCTCGTCCGGCCGGGACGGGACGGAGTGGCGGCGCCGGTACGGGACGGCGTCGCCGGCCGGCTGGTCGGCCCGCCGGAGCCGGATGCCGAGTGGCTGGGGGTGGGCCGCCCGGGTGATGCCGTGGCGGAGTCGCTCGCGCCGGCGGACGGGCTCGGGCCGGAGGCGGTCGGGGACGGCGAGGGGCTGTCGTCCGGTTCCGCCGGGGCCTCCGAGGCCCCTGCGGACATCGAGGTGCCGGGGCCCTGGGGGCGGTGACCGGTGGCGCCGGTGCCCGGCTGGTCCTGCACGGACGGCTGCGGCCGGCCGGACCCGCGTACGGGGAGCCGGCTGTCGGCGGGCAGCCCGTCGGTGGACTGCGGCCGCGGGGGGTCCGCCGCCCGGGTGTGCGCCCGTACGGGGGGATGCATGGCGGCGGCCGCGGGTACGGCGGTGGTGGGAAGCAGCGTGGTGGCCGTCAGCAGGCCGGCGACGATGAGCGAGCGGAGTCCTGGAACCACGCCGTGTCCTCCCGTGCCGAGCCGTCGAGTGACGTAATCAGAGTCACATGAGCCCATAAACGCGGCATCTCGGAAAAGGCGCTCATGTATCGCTAAAAGCCCTGAATTGCGGCGAAGTACTGCGACGGGGTGCATCGCGAGGGTGGATCACTAGTTCCTCGGGGCACAACTGTTCCTACTGCATGTACGAGAGAATGGCGGCATGGATATGCCGATGAACGAACGGTCGCAGGAGAGCCCGCACGTCCTGGTTGTCGGCCCGGACGGCATGGCTCTCGGCAGCGCAGGCTCCGGTGGTGGAGGCGGCGACGATGAGCCACGCGAGGTTCCGGTGACGGAGATGGTCGAACAGCCGGCGAAGGTCATGCGGATCGGCAGCATGATCAAGCAGTTGCTGGAAGAGGTGAAGGCCGCCCCGCTGGACGAGGCGAGCCGGGTCCGCCTGAAGGAGATCCACGCCGGCTCCGTCAAGGAGTTGGAGGACGGGCTGGCCCCCGAGCTGGTGGAGGAGCTGGAGCGGCTGTCCCTGCCGTTCACCGAGGACTCCGTGCCCACCGAAGCCGAACTGCGCATCGCGCAGGCACAGTTGGTCGGCTGGCTGGAGGGCCTGTTCCACGGCATCCAGACCGCCCTGTTTGCCCAGCAGATGGCCGCACGCGCCCAGTTGGAGCAGATGCGCCGCGCGCTCCCGCCCGGCGTGGCGTCCGAGGACGACGACGAACACCCCGGCCGCGGCGGCGCCCGCTCCGGCCCGTACCTCTGACGGCCACCGCCGCCGGACGGCGGACGGGACGTCGGAAACCTGCACCGAGGGGCCCTGCGCGCACGACGCGCGAAGGGCCCCTCGGTGCAGGTGCGTCCGGAGCCCGTCTCAGCCGGACTTGCCCGTGGCCACGACCAGTTGGATCTTCTGGTTGCCCTTGGGGTCGTAATCCTCGTTCTCACCGGGCGTCTGGCGGATCACCGCGTTCTTGCCCCACACGGGCTCGCTGTTCTCGTACGTGATGTCCCACTGCCAGCCGGCCTTCTGCATGCAGGTCTTCACCGAAGCGAGGTTCTTGCTGTAGAAGTTCGGCATCATGACCTTCGACTTGTCGTCGAAGCTCTTGACGGCCTCGGTGCAGTCCTTGGGGTCGATCGTCCGGTCCTTCTGCTCCGGCTGGACCTTGCCGGCGGGGTCCTCGGTGGCGGAGGCGGAGGGCTGGGGCGTGCCGTTGGCCTGCGGGCCCGGCTGGTCCGGGTCGCCGCCACTGAGGGCGATGACCAGGACGACCGCGACGACGGCGATCAGCGCGACCACGGCGGAGCCGATGATCACCGGCTTGTTGCCCTTGCTGCGGGAACCGCTGCTCTGCATCGAGGCGGTGTACGGCGACGGCGTGGGCGGCGGGGTCCGCATGCCGCCGTGGTACGGACCGGGCGCCGGGGTCTGGTAACCGTGGCTGGGGGGCGGCGGGGTGGACGGGGCGAAGCCGCCGTACGGGCCGTTCGCCGGCGGCGGCGTGTACGGGTTCTGCACGTTCGGTGCGCCCATGCCCAGGCTGCCGGTCGCCGACGGGAAGACCGCGGAGGCCACCGACGCGCCGCTGCTGCGCGGGCCCTGGCCGCCGATGATCACCGGCGAGGAGCCGGACTGCCCGGACTGGGCGATGCGCAGGCACTCGTCCTGCATCGCCTGGGCGGTGGGGAAGCGTTCGTTGGGGTTCTTCTTCAGCGCGCGGGCCACCAGCGCGTCCACCGCGGGCGGCACCGAGCGGTTGATGCTGGAGGGAACCGGCGGCTCCTCCTGCACGTGCGCGTACGCGATGGCCAGCGGCGAGTCCGCGTCGAAGGGAAGCTGCCCGGTCAGCAGCTCGAAGAGCATGATGCCGACGGAGTACAGGTCGGAGCGGGCGTCGACGCCGCGGCCCAGCGCCTGTTCGGGCGAGAGGTACTGCGGGGTGCCGACGACCATGCCGGTCTGGGTCATGGAGGTGACGCCGGACTGCATGGCGCGCGCGATGCCGAAGTCCATGACCTTCACGACGCCGCGCTTGGTCACCATGACGTTGCCCGGCTTGATGTCCCGGTGGACCAGGCCCATCTCGTGGCTGGTCTCCAGGGCCGCCAGCACATCGGCGGTGATCTTCAGAGCCTTCTCGGTGGGCATGGCGCCGTACTGCGCGACATCGGCGTCCAGGGCCGAGCGCAGCGGCTGCCCGGAGACGTACTCCATGACGATGTACGGCGTCGTGCCGCCGTCGAGCTCGTCCTCGCCGGAGTCGTACACCGAGACGATGTTGGTGTGCGAGAGCTTCGCGACGGCCTGTGCCTCGCGGCGGAAGCGCTCGCGGAACGCCTGCTCGCGGCCGAGCTCGGTGTGCAGCGTCTTGATCGCGACCTCGCGGTCCAGCACGCTGTCGTACGCGAGGTGGACGGCGGCCATGCCACCGGTGCCGAGAAGATCACGGAGCTGGTAGCGTCCCCGTCCCACCGAACGGCCCGCGCCGTGGGCCTGTGCGCCGTCCTGGCTCATGTTTTCCGTTTCCCCCTCGGCGCGCTGCCCGTCGTCCCGTACCCGGCACGATCCCGTACGCGGCACTGTCCGGGCTGTTCTGTTGCTGGCCGGGCCCGGTATGCGACCGGCCGGCCAGGTTCTGGAATTCCGCAGCCAAGTCTGCCTCAGGGCTCCGACCAGTCAAGCTGCGTGCCCGTTCCGTGACCAGATGGGCAGCATCCCTGCACCGCCGCGTCACCTGACGGGAGCCTGTCAGGTCCGCGGCGGCGGGTTGTCGCGAGCGTGTCAGAAACCTGTCACGACTCTGTCAGCGAGCGCCGGGCAAAACGGTCACTCGTAGTGAACTTGCGACATGTGGCCGGTGAACGGTTTGATGGCCGGTCCCCTTTCAAAACCGGTGCGCGCCGCGGAGCCTGTAGCGTGCTCTTGCGAAGACCGAGACGTAAAACCGCGGGTACGCGGATCGATTCGACGGCGAGGACCGATGGCACAGACGCAGAGCCCCCAGGGCCCGTCCGATCCTGAAGCCACCGGCTCCAATATCCCCGACGCACCGGAGATGTGGGGCAACGGTGGTCTGGTCGGTGACGGGCGTTACCGCCTGACGGGCCGTCTGGGCCGGGGCGGCATGGCGGAGGTGTTCGCCGCCGAGGATGTACGGCTGGGCCGTACGGTCGCGGTGAAGCTGCTGCGCTCCGACCTCGCCGAGGACCCGGTGTCCAAGGCCCGCTTCACCCGCGAGGCGCAGTCCGTGGCCGGGCTGAACCACCATGCCGTGGTGGCCGTCTACGACTCCGGCGAGGACCTGGTCGGCGGGAACACCATCCCGTACATCGTGATGGAGCTGGTCGAGGGTCACACCATCCGTGACCTGCTGCTCAACGCCGACGCGCCGCCGCCGGACCAGGCGCTGATCATCGTCTCCGGGGTACTGGAGGCGCTGGCCTACAGCCACCAGCACGGCATCGTGCACCGCGACATCAAGCCCGCGAACGTGATCATCACGAACAGCGGCGCGGTCAAGGTGATGGACTTCGGCATCGCGCGTGCCCTGCACGGCGCGTCGAACACCATGACCCAGACCGGCATGGTCATGGGCACGCCGCAGTACCTCTCGCCCGAGCAGGCGCTCGGCAAGACCGTCGACACCCGCTCCGACCTGTACGCGACGGGCTGTCTGCTGTACGAACTGCTCGCGCTGCGCCCGCCGTTCGTCGGCGAGACCCCGCTGTCGGTGGTCTACCAGCACGTGCAGGACATGCCGGTGCCGCCGTCCGAGGTCCTGGAAGCGGTGCCGCCGGAGCTGGACGGGCTGGTCATGCGCTCGCTGGCGAAGGACCCGGACGACCGGTTCCAGAGCGCGGAGGAGATGCGCGGCCTGGTCCAGTACGCGCTGCAGATGCTGCACGAGCAGGGCGGCCACACCGGTACGTGGAGCACCGGCCCCGTCGCCGTGCACGAGGGCGGCTCGACGCCCGCGATGGGTGTCGCGTCCACGACGGCGATGCCGCACCCGGCGCACGGCTCGACGACCGCGCAGCCGATCCTGCCGACCGGGCGGGACGACGACGGCGGGTACGAGGGCGGTCCGCGCGGCTCGAAGGGCGGCCGCGGCAAGATCTGGCTGATCGCGGCCCTCGCCCTGATCGCCATCGTGGCGGGCGTGGCCATCGCGCTGCAGAACACCGGCGGCGACGAGCAGCCGAAGAAGCCGAAGCCCACGCCGACGGCGACGAAGAGCAAGGACGAGAAGACCACCGAGCCGCCGACGGAGGAGCCGACGACGCAGGCGACGCTGCCCGCCGGCTCGGGCGGCAACACCGGTGACTACACCCAGACGCCGACGGAGACCGGGGAGCCGACGCCGACGGAGCCCACCGGCGAGCCGACGGAGCCGACCGGCGAGCCGACGGAGCCGACTGGGGAGCCGACGGAGCCGACGGGGGAGCCGACGGCGCCCACCGATGAGCCGACCGACGAGCAGTCCCCGATCATCCCGCCGCCGGACGGTGAGGGCGGCGATCAGTGAGCGCCGCACAGGGCCGCTGAGGACCGTACAGGGCTACTGAGGGCCGCCGGGGACACCGTTCCCGGCGGCCCTCAGCCCGTGAAAGAGAGCCTGCGTACCGCGCCGCCCTCAGCCCGTGAAGGCCCCGCGTACCGCCGCGTACTCGTCCGTCCACCACACCGCGAGCGCGGCCGAGGCGGGGAAGAGGCTGTCGGCGCGCCGGTCGCCCAGCCGGTACCGCCAGTCCAGCATCCAGAAGTCGTTCAGGCGTTCCCACCAGACGCGGTGCACGGCGGCCGCCAGCTCCTCCGCGCCGACGCCCGAGGCACCCCGGTAGGCGCGCGCGTACGCCGCCACCTTCGCCAGGTCCAGGCTGCCCGAGGGCCGTACGAAGAAGATCGCGGCGGCCCGTACGGCCTCCTCGGCGCGCGGCTTGACCGCCAGCCGGTCCCAGTCGACGATCGCGGCCGGCTCGGCGCCCCGGTAGAGCAGGTTCAGCGGGTGGAAGTCGCCGTGCACCCAGCCCGCGGGCGCCGCGCGGGCCGGCCGGTGGTGGGCGTGCGCGGCCAGCAGGGCGCGCCGCTCCAGGAGCCGGTGCTCGGCCAGCGCGTCGAAGCTGTCGTGCGGGCGGGCGTCCCGCGCCAGCGCCAGCAGCTCGTCGATGCCCGTGAAGGTCGCGGCGGGGTCGGCGCTCTCCTGGCCGGGCTGCGGCGGCTCGTCGGGCATCACCTGGGCGAGGGACACGTGGACGCGGCCCAGCAGCGCGCCGAGGCGGCGGCACTGGGCGGGGGTGAGGGCCGCGCCGTCCAGGTGCCGGCCCTCGACCCAGGGGTGCAGCGCGTAACAGCGGCCGTCGATGACGGCGACGGTGCGGCCGTCGGCGGCGCGTACGGGCGGCGCGACGGGGAGGCCCATGGCGCCCAGCAGGCGGGTGGCGCGGTGCTGCCGTACGAGGGCGGCGCGGTCGGCGTCGAGGTGGTGCTTGAGGAAGAAGCGGCCGCGCGTGGTGGCCAGCCGGTAGCCGTGGTTGAGCAGGCCCTCGGCGACGGGCTCGCACGTCAGCGGCTCCCCGGCGCCTTCGTAGCGGCGCAGCAGGGAGCCGAGGATGTGTCCGTCGGGCGCCGTTGCCGTCCGGACCGCAGATGAGCGCAGCACCCGTCAGATGTTAGATCACATGGCCCGGGCCGCTCCGCCGCACAGGTCGCCTATCAGTCAGCCTGAAGAGGCGTACCGGAACACCGGTACATCGGTCAGCGTGTGGACCTTGGCGAAGACCGGCTCGATGTGCAGGAACACCGGGTCGAAGGGCTCGCCGTCGGCCAGGGCCGGGGTGCGCCCGAAGGCGTCGCGGTCGGCCGGCTCCGGGTGCAGGACGCGGGCCGTGCCGGTGAACTGGACGGTCCAGGTCTCTGACTCGCCGCCGGCGAGGTTGTCCGCCTGGTACGAGACCACGCTGCCGTCCAGGGCGCGGTGGTAGCCGTAGCCGCGGTGCAGGCGCAGCAGGAGCCGGCCCCCGGTCACGACGTGCCGGGCGATCGTGGTGAAGGGCAGCGCCCGCTGGCTGGCCGAGACCCGGCCGTAGGGCGTACGGCTGAGCAGTTCCAGTGCGCGGAATTCGTCAGGCATGGGAACCAGCCTGCCCGGCGGCGCGAGCGCGGCTGTAGGGGCGGCGGCCCCTGGTTCACCGGGGACGTTGGTCCCGAAATTCGTTACGCCGCAGGTCAGCCCCTATAAGTCACCGGGCGGCCCGGAAATGAACGAGCTCAGCGGCCTTCCGCCTGCATTCTCGCGACGTATGCGGCGGCCTGGGAACGGCGTTCCATACCGAGTTTGGCCAGCAGGCTGGAGACGTAATTCTTGATGGTTTTCTCGGCCAGATGCAGCCGTTCCCCGATGGCGCGGTTGGTCAGTCCCTCGCCGATCAGGTCGAGGATGCGTCGTTCCTGCTCAGTGAGGTTCGCCAGCCGGTCGTCGCCCTTGTGGCCGCCGCCGTCGCGCAGCCGTTCGAGGACCCGCGCGGTGGCCACGGGGTCCAGCAGGGACTTGCCGGCCGCGACGTCCCGGACGGCCGAGAGCAGTTCGTTCCCGCGGATGGCCTTGAGTACGTAACCGGACGCACCAGCCATGATCGCGTCAAAAAGCGCCTCGTCATCGGCGAAAGACGTGAGCATCAGGCACTTGATGTCCTCGTTCTGCGAGCGGATCTCGCGGCAGACCTCGACACCGCTACCGTCCGGCAGCCGGACGTCGAGCACGGCGACGTCGGGGTGCGTCGCAGGGATCCTGACCAGGGCATCTGCGGCGGTACCGGCCTCGCCGACCACCTCGATGTCGCTCTCGACCGTGAGCATGTCGTGGACGCCGCGCCGGACGACCTCGTGGTCGTCGAGCAGGAATACCGTGATTTTTCCGTCTTCGCGCACGGTTTCAGTCTCACACACCGACCCTTCCCGTGCTCCGGCCCGCCGATATAACGTGCCGTTGTCCCGGCGGCCTGCGACGCTGTGACCAGGAGTTGTTCCCACCCTCCGCGATTTACTTGGAAATCCAAGCAAAATCGCAGGTCAGGGCCGTTTTCGCTTAGGCTCGGGAAATGGGTAACGTGCATGGGCAGGCCACGTCCGGGGCAGTTTTGTTCCACCCGGGCCTGACCGCGTTCGCACACACCCCGTGCGCCGTATCGGATACCGGGTGAGCCGCAATACGGCCACCGGCGGACCCCGGGGGCCGGACAGACGGAGGAGCAGCACGTGACCGTGGACAGCAGTGCCGCACGAAAAGCCACACGCGGAAGCGGCAAGCGCACGACCGCGAAGAAAGCCCCGGCCAAGCCGAGGGCGAAGGTTTCAGCGGAGCAGGACCCGGATCAGTTCGTCCAGCTGCTCACCCCGGAAGGGGAGCGGGTCGAGCACCCGGAGTACGCGATCGACCTGTCCGCCGACGAGCTGCGCGGCCTGTACCGCGACATGGTGCTCACGCGGAAGTTCGACGCCGAGGCGACCACCCTCCAGCGCCAGGGCGAGCTGGGCCTGTGGCCCTCGCTGCTGGGCCAGGAGGCCGCGCAGATCGGTTCCGGGCGCGCGCTGCGCGATGACGACTACGTCTTCCCCACCTACCGCGAGCACGGCGTCGCCTGGTGCCGCGGGGTGGACCCGACGAACCTGCTGGGCATGTTCCGCGGCGTGAACCACGGCGGCTGGGACCCCAACAGCAACAACTTCCACCTGTACACGATCGTGATCGGCTCGCAGACGCTGCACGCGACGGGCTATGCGATGGGCGTGCAGAAGGATGGTGCCGACTCCGCCGTCATCGCCTATTTCGGTGACGGCGCGTCCAGCCAGGGTGACGTCGCCGAGTCTTTCACCTTCGCCGCCGTCTACAACGCCCCCGTGGTGTTCTTCTGCCAGAACAACCAGTGGGCGATCTCCGAGCCGACCGAGAAGCAGACCCGGGTGCCGCTCTTCCAGCGCGCCCGCGGTTACGGCTTCCCCGGTGTACGGGTCGACGGCAACGACGTGCTCGCCGTGCTCGCCGTCACCAAGGCGGCCCTGGACCGCGCCCGCACCGGCCAGGGGCCGATGCTCGTCGAGGCGTACACCTACCGCATGGGCGCCCACACCACCTCCGACGACCCGACGCGCTACCGCGGCAACGACGAGCTGCTGGCCTGGGAGGCCAAGGACCCGATCCTGCGGCTGCGCCGGTACCTCGAGGCCGAGGGGATGGCCGACGAGGCGTTCTTCGCGTCCGTCGAGAAGGAGGACGAGGCGCTCGGCAAGCGGGTGCGGGACGCCGTGCGCACCATGCCGAACCCCGATGACATGGCGATGTTCGAGCACGTCTACGCCGACGGGCACGCGCTCGTCGACGAGGAGCGCGCCCAGTTCGCCGCGTACCAGGCCGCGTTCGCGGAGGAGAACTGACATGGCCGTCTTCGAGAAGATCACCATCGCCAAGGCGATCAACGAATCGCTGCGCACGGCCATGGAGGCCGACCCCAAGGTCCTCGTCATGGGCGAGGACGTGGGCAAGCTCGGCGGCGTCTTCCGCGTCACCGACGGCCTGCAGAAGGACTTCGGCGAGGACCGGGTGATCGACACCCCGCTCGCCGAGTCCGGCATCGTCGGCACCGCGATCGGCATGGCCCTGCGCGGCTACCGCCCGGTCGTGGAGATCCAGTTCGACGGCTTCGTCTTCCCGGCGTACGACCAGATCGTCACCCAGCTCGCCAAGATGCACGCCCGCGCGCTCGGCAAGATCAAGCTGCCGGTCGTCATCCGCATCCCTTACGGCGGCGCGATCGGCGCGGTCGAGCACCACTCCGAGTCGCCCGAGGTGCTCTTCGCGCACGTCGCCGGCCTGAAGGTGATCACCCCGTCGAACTCCTCGGACGCCTACTGGATGCTCCAGCAGGCCATCGCCGGCGACGACCCGGTCATCTACTTCGAGCCCAAGCGCCGCTACCACGACAAGTCCGCGCTGGACACCGAGGCCCTTCCGCACCCGCTGCACAAGGCCCGTGTCGCCCGCGAGGGCAGCGACCTGACGCTCGCCGCGTACGGCCCGATGGTCAAGGTCTGCCAGGACGTCGCCCAGGTCGCCGCCGAGGAGGGCAAGTCGGTCGAGATCGTCGATCTGCGTTCCCTCTCCCCGATCGACTTCGACACGCTCCAGTCCTCGGTCGAGAAGACCCGCCGCCTGGTCGTCGTGCACGAGGCGCCGGTCTTCCTCGGCTCCGGCGCGGAGATCGCCGCGCGCATCACCGAGCGGTGCTTCTACCACCTGGAGGCACCGGTGCTGCGGGTGGGCGGCTACCACGCCCCCTACCCGCCGTCCCGGCTGGAGGACGAGTACCTTCCGAACCTGGACCGGGTGCTCGACGCGGTCGACCGGTCGCTGGCGTACTGAGGGGCTTGAGGAGAGTCGTGACCATGACTGCAACCGATCAGCGCTTCCGCGAGTTCAAGATGCCCGACGTGGGCGAGGGGCTTACCGAGGCGGAGATCCTCAAGTGGTACGTCGCCGAGGGCGACACCGTCGCCGACGGCCAGGTCGTCTGTGAGGTCGAGACCGCCAAGGCGGCCGTCGAGCTCCCCATCCCGTACGACGGGGTGGTGCACCAGCTTCGGTTCGGCGAGGGCACCACGGTCGACGTCGGCACGGTCATCATCACCGTGGACACCGACCCGGGCGCGGGTCCCGCCGAGGCCCCGGCAGCCGCTCCGGAAGCCGCCGAGCCGGCCGCCGAGGACGGCGAGGAGGGCCGCAAGGCCGTGCTCGTCGGCTACGGCGCCGCGCCGTCCTCGACGAAGCGGCGCGCGCGCAAGGCGCAGCCCGGCACCGCGAACGGCGCGCAGGCGGCCGTTCAGGCGGAGCTGAACGGGTACGCCGTGCCCGAGCCGGCCGCCGAGCCGGTTTCACGTGAAACACCCGCAGCCGGGCCCGTGGCTCCGGCGGCTCCGGCGGGCACCGGGCGTCCGCTGGCCAAGCCGCCCGTCCGCAAGCTCGCCAAGGACCTCGGCATCGACCTGGCCACGGTCGTGCCCAGCGGCCCCGACGGGATCATCACCCGCGAGGACGTGCACGCGGCGGCCGCGCCCGCGCCCGCGCCCGCGGCGGCACCGGAGTACGACGTGGAGCCGGCCCCGCACGAGCCCGCGCCGGCCCCCGAGGCCGTCGCCGCCGCGCGGGAGACCCGTATCCCGGTCAAGGGCGTGCGCAAGGCCACCGCCCAGGCAATGGTGAGCTCCGCCTTCACCGCGCCGCACGTCACGGAGTTCATCACCGTCGACGTGACCCGCACGATGAAGCTCGTACAGGAGCTGAAGCAGGACCCCGACATGGCGGGCGTCCGCGTCAACCCGCTGCTGCTCGTCGCCAAGGCGTTCCTGGTCGCCATCAAGCGCCACCCGGAGATCAACGCGTCCTGGGACGAGGAGAACCAGGAGATCGTCCGCAAGGACTACGTGAACCTGGGCATCGCGGCGGCGACTCCCCGGGGCCTGATCGTCCCGAACATCAAGGACGCCGGCGCGCAGACCCTGCCCCAGCTCGCCGCCTCCCTCGGCGAACTGGTCGCCACGGCCCGCGAGGGCAAGACCTCGCCGGCGGACATGGCGGGCGGCACGGTCACCATCACCAACGTCGGTGTCTTCGGCGTCGACACCGGTACGCCCATCCTGAACCCCGGTGAGTCCGCGATCCTCGCCTTCGGCGCGGTCAAGGAGCAGCCCTGGGTCCACAAGGGCAAGGTCAAGCCGCGCCAGGTGACGACCCTGGCACTCTCCTTCGACCACCGCCTGGTCGACGGCGAGCTGGGCTCCAAGGTCCTCGCGGACACCGCCGCGATCCTGGAACGCCCGAAGCGCCTGATCACCTGGTCGTAGTACGCGACCGGCAGGGCGGCGTCGGCGAAAAGGAATTGGTGTCGCCGCGCCGCCCTGCTTACCGTCACCGTCATGAGCGACGTACAGATCACTGCTGACACTGTCACCCCGGACGCCCTCCCGCCCCTGCGGTCCGTCGCCTGGCTGCACATCAGGGACGGCCGCCTGCTGAGCGTCCGCACCCGCGGCAACGACACCTTCTACCTGCCCGGCGGCAAGTACGAGCCCGGTGAGACGGCCGCGGAGGCGCTCTCCCGCGAGCTGGCCGAGGAGATCGGCGTGCGGGTCCCGGCGGACAAGCTGACCGAGGCGTTCACCGTCCACGACGAGGCGCACGGCCGCGCCGGCCGCCGCCTGCACATGACCTGCTTCACGGGCGGCCCGGCCACGGCGGACCCGGTCCCGGGCCGCGAGATCGCCGAGGTCGCCTGGCACAACGCGGACGACTTCGATGTGTGCGCCCCTGCTTTCCGCCAGGTCGTCCGACGCCTCACGGAGGCGGGGCGGCTGTAGGGCGTCAGCCGGCGGTCACGCGGAGCTTGGACTGGCCGTGCCCGCGGGACTCCCAGTCCGCCATGAAGCGGGCCTCCAGCCCGTGCCGCGCGGCGAGGCCGGCAAGGGTCTCGGTCCGGTAGTAGAAGTCCTCGCGCAGCACCTGGTGCTCGGCGCCCGTCGTGCGGTCGAAGGTGAAGTCGAAGAAGCCGCCGGGGGCCAGCACCCGTCCCACGTGGGCCAGGCATTCGTCGATGATCTCCAGCGGCGAGTGCGAGAAGACGCTGTGCGCGTGCACGACGTCGAAGTGCGCTTCGGGCAGGAAGTCCAGCGTGAGGTTCTTCGTGAGGGTCAGGTGCGGGAGCCGGTCCTGCAGCCCCCGGTCGGCCAGCGTCTGCTTCGCGGCGATCAGGATGTCGGGCGAGATGTCGATGCCGTAGTAGTGGCCCGGTTCGAGGTACTCGATGAAGCGCCACCCGGCGCGGAGGTTGCCGCAGCCTATGTCGAGCATCCGTGACTGCGGCGTGAGGCCGTGTTCCCGCAGGTAGTCGAATTGCAGCCGGCCGAGCGCGAGCCAGCGGTCGTGCGCCCGACTGCCGACGGCCGCCTCGGGGCTGCGCCGGGTGTCGGAGGCCATCACCGCCCGGTAGTAGCTCACGTGATCGGGATGGTGCAGGGCGAGCCAGCGGTCGCGGGCGGCTCGCCGGACGTACGGAGGTATTCGCCCGGGGTGGCCGAGGGCGTAGCGGACCTTGTGGGCGAGTGCCGTGCGGTCGACGGCGAGGTTCTTCTTGACGGACACGCGGACGCACCCCATCTCGATCACCATCTCGATCACTGAGCGTCACGGAAACGACACGGTCTCGTGGCGCACTGCTCATGGAGCGTAGGCAGGGTGCCGGATAGTTGGCGTAGGCAGTCTCCTCGCCCGTCCTCCGGTCCGCATGATGGACGCGCTCGCAGACGCATACCTGTTGTATCTATCCTGTGCGCATGCCTTCAGCCCCAGCCTCACCTCCTCCCGCCCCCGTGAAGCAGCCGCCCGCTGCCGAGCGGGTCTACGCGCACATCAAGCACGCCGTCCTCGAACGCCGCTACGAGGGCGGCATGCTGCTCACCGAGGGCGAGCTCGCCGAGGCCGTCGGGGTGTCGCGAACGCCCGTACGCGAGGCGCTGCTGCGGCTGGAGGTCGAGGGGCTGATCAAGCTCTATCCGAAGAAGGGCGCGCTGGTCCTGCCGGTCTCCGCGCAGGAGATCGCGGACGTCGTGGAGACCCGGCTGCTGGTCGAGGAGCACGCGGCGCGCAAGGCCGTGCCCGCGCCGGCCGCGCTGATCGAGGAGCTGGAGTCGCTGCTGGCGACCATGCGGCAGCAGGTCGCCGCCGGCGACCTGGCCGCCGTCTCGGTCACCGACCGCGCCTTCCACGCCGCCATCGTGCGCAGCGCGGGCAATCAGATCCTGGACCGGCTCTACGAGCAGCTCCGCGACCGCCAGCTTCGGATGGGCGTCGCCGTGATGCACGCGCACCCGGACCGGATCGCGAAGAACATCGCCGAGCACGCCGAGATCCTCGAAGCGTTGCGGGCCGGCGACCCGGAGGCGGCGACCGCCGCCGTGCACCGGCACGTGAGCTGGGTGCGGAACCTGGCCCAGGGGGACGTGCGATGAGTACCGCACGGAGCGTCCCGATGTCGCTGCCCGGTGACCCGCCCGGCGGCCGGCGGGCCATGTGGGTCTGGGGCATCGGCGTCGCCGTCTACTTCGTCGCGATCATCTACCGCACCAGCCTCGGCGTCGCCGGGCTGGACGCGGCCGAGCGCTTCCACATCAATGCCTCGGCGCTGTCGACCTTCTCCATCCTGCAGCTACTGGTCTACGCGGGCATGCAGATACCCGTCGGCCTGATGGTCGACCGGATGGGCCCCAAGAAGGTCCTGATCCTCGGCGCGACGCTCTACACCGTCGGCCAGCTCGGCTTCGCGCTGTCCGGCTCGTACGGCATGGCGCTGATCTCCCGCGCGCTGCTGGGCTGCGGCGACGCGATGACGTTCATCAGCGTGCTGCGGCTGGGCACCCGCTGGTTCCCGGCCCGTCGCGGCCCGATGATCGCGCAGATCGCCGCGCTCATCGGCATGTCCGGCAACCTGGTCTCCACCCTCGTCCTCGCGCGGCTGCTGGACACCCTCGGCTGGACCCCGACCTTCGCCGGCAGCGCCGTCTGCGGCATCGCGGTGATCACTCTCGTCCTGCTCTTCCTCAAGGACCACCCCGAGGGCTTCGAGCCGGCGCCCGCGGGTCCGTCGGCGGCCGGCGGCGGCTACGTACGGCAGCAGATCTCCCAGTGCTGGCGCGAGCCGGGCACCCGGCTGGGCATGTGGGTGCACTTCACCACGCAGTTCCCCGCGATGTTCTTCCTGCTGCTGTGGGGGATGCCGTTCCTCGTCGAGGCGCAGGGGCTGACCGAGACCGCGGCCGGCGGCCTGCTCACCCTCATCGTGGTCTCGAACATGGCCTCCGGGCTGATCTACGGGCAGGTCATCGCCCGCCACCACGCGGCCCGGATGCCGCTGGCGCTCGGTACCGTCGGCGCCACGGCGACGCTGTGGGCCGCCATGCTCTGCTGGCCGGGGCACGCGCCGATGGCGCTGCTGGTCCTCACCTGCGTCGTGCTCGGCGCGTGCGGCCCGGCCTCGATGATCGGTTTCGACTTCGCCCGCCCGGCCAACCCGCCGGAGCGCCAGGGCACCGCCTCCGGCATCGTCAACATGGGCGGCTTCACCGCCTCGATGACGACCCTGCTGGCGGTCGGCGTGCTGCTGGACGCCACCGGCGACAACTACCGCATCGCGTTCGCGACAGTCTTCGTCCTGGAGGCGCTTGGCGTCAGCCAGATCCTGCGGCTGCGGAAGCGGGCGGCGCGCCGGGAGCGCGAGCGGACGGTGGCGAGCCGGGTGGAGGCGGTGCACGTACCGGTGTGACCGCCCCGGGCCGGGCGTGCGCTTCCGGGCGCGCGCCCCGCGCCTGCGGCGGTGCGTTTCCCGGCGCGCCCCGCGCCTACGGCGTCACCGCGAAGTGCTCCAGCACGGCCCCGGCCAGCTCCTGGTCGCCATCGATCTTGACCTGGTCGGCGACCGCCGCCGGCCGCACCCGGCCGCAGGCCAGCCGGACGTAGGTCTCCCAGTCCGTCGAGATCGTGACGGCCGGGCCCAGCGAGACGCTGCCGTCGACCGTCCCGCGGCCCTGCGCGTCGACCCGTACCGTCCGCATGAACTCCACCGGGCCGGTCACGTCGACCACCACGGCGGTGCCGGCCGGCGCGCCCGCGTCCTTGGCGACGACCTTGGCCAGCGCCGGCAGCAGGAAGTCGCGGGTGAGGTGGGCGCCGGGGGAGTCGAGGTTGCCGGGCTCGCCGAGCGCGCGGCGAATGTCCTGCTCGTGCACCCAGGTGTCGAAGGCCCGCACTTTCAGCGCGTGTTCGAGCGTCTGCTCCTTGCCCTGCGGGCCTCGCACGGTGGCGTCCGGCTCGCGCGTCTCGTTGCGGAGCTGCCGGGCGCGGCGGATGACGGTGTACTCCAGCTCCGCCGTCATTTCCGGGCCCGTGTGGTGCCGGCGGACGTCGACCTGCATCTCCATGTACCGCGCGAACTCGCTGCGTACGTGGTAGAGATCGCGCGGCAGCGAGTGGATGGGGCGGGGATCGCCCAGCGCCTCGCAGTCCAGGCCGATGAGGTGGGACACGACGTCCCGCACCGACCAGCCGGGGCATTCCGTGGCGCGATTCCACTCCCCTTCCACGAGCGGCGTCACCAGCTCGGATATAGCTTCGATGGAGTGCGTCCAGGCGTCGATGGAGGGCTGAAGGACTGGGTGGACGGTCACGGGACCCCTCGGACGGTTTGTACGCGGGCTGCTGTCTGTGCAGTTAAGTTACGCTGCGCACGGGCACCCCGGCAGTGCTTTCGGGTGACCATCGTAGGCATTTTTTGACGACGGACCGGGCTCGGAAGACCAGGCGGTGGTACTGTGCGCGCTTCATTGATCCAAGTCGGTGTGGACCAGCAGGAACCGGTCAATTCCCGCCGGGAGCGCGTGGCTTCACGCGTGCGCTCCCAGGCGGACGCGGACCTCGTCGTGCTCCCCGAGCTGTGGCCGGTGGGCGCCTTCGCCTTCGACGCCTTCGAGGAGGTCGCGGAGGCACTGGACGGCCCGACCCATCAGGCCATGTCCGCGGCGGCGCGGGATGCGGGCGTCTGGCTGCACGCCGGATCCGTCATCGAGCGCGACGCGGACGGCGTCCTCTACAACACCTCGCTGGTCTACTCCCCCGACGGTGAGCGCGCCGCGCACTACCGCAAGATCCACCGCTTCGGCTTCGACAAGGGCGAGGCGACGCTGCTGGGTGCCGGCACCGAGCCGGTGACGGTCGCGCTGCCGGACACCACGCTCGGCCTGGCCACCTGCTACGACCTGCGCTTCCCCGAGCTGTTCCGGCAGTTGGTGGACGCCGGCGCGCAGACCCTGGTCGTACCGGCCGGCTGGCCCGCGCGGCGCCGCGCGCACTGGTCGCTGCTGGCCCGCGCCCGGGCGGTGGAGAACCAGACGTACGTACTCGCCTGTGGCACGGGCGGCACGCACGCCGGGGTCGAGCAGGCCGGGCACAGCGTGATCGTCGATCCGTGGGGCGAGGTGCTCGCCGAGGCCGGTCCCGACGAGGAGATCATCAGCGCCGAGCTGGACCCGGAGCTGGTCGGCAAGGTGCGGCACTCCTTCCCCGTGCTGCGGGACCGCGTGCTGGGGCTGCCGACGCCGTGACCCGCGGCCGGCGACCGAAGTGAGGGGAGCGCGGGCGGTCAGTCCTCGTGCTCCCGCTCCGCCAGCCGGATCACGCACACCGCGACCGCGATGAGCAGGGCGGCGTCGGCGTCCTCCCGCAGCACGTTGACCGCGTAGGTGTCGCGGACGGTCAGCCAGCGCCGGGAGATCTCCGCGAGCAGTTCGCCGTCGTACTCGACCGCGAACTCCCGGTCCAGGATCTTGCCGCTGACGTCCAGCTCCGTGCCGTCCACCAGCTCGACGCGGTAGTGGTTGCGCAGCAGCGACAGCCGCTTCCGGCGGATGGTGGCGATGGCCTGGTCGTCCCGCTCGATCGTCATCGTGTCGCGCAGGCTCAGCACCTTTTTGCGCAGCGTGATCAGGACCCGGCCCTCGCGGTCCTTGATCTCGAAGGTCTCCCGCATCCGGAGCGCCTTGCCGTCGACGAGGTAGACGCTGCGGCCCGTCTCGTCCTCGATCCAGTAGTCGTCGCCGATCCCGAAGATCCGGTCGCGTACCAGGTATCTCATGCGGGGATCTGTGCCCGCCCCGGGCCGGCTTGCACCCGGACGGGCCTCACACCCCCCGGCGGAATGCACACCCGGCCACGTGACGTTGAATGTGCACATGGCTTCACGTGCGCGCGTCCGGGCCCCCGAGCTGATCGGCAAGGGCGGCTGGCTCAACACCGGCGACAAGGATCTGACCCTCTCCGACCTGCGGGGACGCATCGTCGTCCTGGATTTCTGGACGTTTTGCTGTGTGAACTGCCTGCACGTCCTGGACGAGCTGCGGGAGCTGGAGGAGCGGCACCGCGACACCGTCGTCATCGTCGGCGTGCACTCCCCGAAGTTCGTGCACGAGGCGGAGCACCAGGCCGTCGTCGACGCCGTCGAGCGGTACGAGGTCGAGCACCCCGTCCTGGACGACCCCGAGCTCGCCACCTGGAAGCAGTACGCCGTCCGCGCCTGGCCGACGCTGGTCGTCATCGACCCCGAGGGCTACGTCGTCGCCCAGCACGCCGGTGAGGGCCACGCCCACGCCATCGAGAAGCTGGTCGAGGAGCTGGAGGCCGAGCACGAGGCGAAGGGCACGCTGCGGCGCGGCGACGGCCCGTACGTACCGCCCGAGCCGGTCGCCACCGACCTCCGCTTCCCCGGCAAGGCGCTCCAGCTTCCCGGGGGCTCCTTCCTGGTCTCGGACACCACCCGGCACCAGCTCGTGGAGCTGGACGGGGACGGCGAGAGCGTGCTGCGCCGGATCGGCACCGGCGAGCGCGGTCTGGCCGACGGACCGGCCGAGCGGGCCGCCTTCAGCGAGCCGCAGGGCCTGGCACTGCTGCCTGGGGGCAAGGTGATCGTCGCCGACACCGTGAACCACGCGCTGCGCCTCTTCGACCCGGAGACCGGCGAGGTCGGCACCGTCGCCGGCACCGGCAAGCAGTGGTGGCAGGGCTCGCCCACCGAGGGCCCGGCCCGCGAGGTGGACCTCTCCTCGCCGTGGGACGTGGCGTACTTCGACGGCCGGGTATGGATCGCCATGGCCGGCGTGCACCAGCTCTGGACGTACGACCCGGAGACCGGGACCGTGCGCGCCGCGGCGGGCACCACCAACGAGGGCCTGGTGGACGGGCCGGCCGCCGAGGCGTGGTTCGCGCAGCCGTCGGGCCTGGCCGCGACCGAGGACCGGCTGTGGATCGCCGACTCCGAGACCAGCGCCGTTCGCTGGATCGACCGCGAGGGCGTCGTGCACACGGCCGTGGGCACCGGCCTCTTCGACTTCGGACACCGTGACGGTGCCGCAGATCAGGCGCTGCTGCAGCACCCGCTGGGTGTCACCGCCCTGCCGGACGGCTCGGTCGCGGTCTCCGACACCTACAACCACGCGCTGCGCCGCTACGACCCCGCGACCGGCGAGGTGACCACGCTCGCCACGGACCTGCGGGAGCCGTCGGACGCGGTGCTCGTCGGCGACGACATCGTCGTCGTGGAGTCGGCCCGGCACCGGCTGACCCGGCTGCGGCTGCCCGAGGCGGCGGTACGGGTGGAGTCGGTCGCGCACCGCACCCAGCGCGCCGCCACCGAGGTGGCCCCCGGCCGGCTCCGGCTGGACGTGGTCTTCCAGGCGCCGGCCGGGCAGAAGCTGGACACCCGCTACGGCCCGTCCACCCGGCTGCTGGTCAGCTCGACGCCGCCGGAGCTGCTGGCGGAGGGCGAGGGCGCGGGCACCGACCTCGGTCGGGACCTGGTCCTGGCGGACGGGGTCAACGAGGGCGTGCTGCACGTCTCGGCGATGGCCGCGTCCTGCGACGACGACCCGGACATCGAGTACCCGGCCTGCCATGTGCACCAGCAGGACTGGGGCGTACCGGTCACGGTCACCGCGGACGGGACCGCCCGGCTCGGGCTCGTCCTCGCGGGGCTGGACAGCGAGGCGTAGGCCGGGAGCGGCCCCGATCACTCACAGTTGTCGAGCGTCGAGTACTGGAGCTGGTCGGGGTCGATCCGGATGCCGGGCATCCACAGTTCCTTGCCGTCCTGCCGGACCTGGAACCAGATGCTGCTGTGGCCACCGACTTCGTCGGTGACGGTGACGCCGTTGGCGATCCGGCACTCGGCGGTGAGCCGGTCACCGTGCCAGACATGACCGCCGATGTTGGACGGCCGGTAGGCCATGTACGGGTCCATGGCCAGTCCCATGGAACACTCGCGCGTGTGCTGGGGGCGGCATTTCTTGTCGACGTTGTGGACCGTAATGCGCTCGGTGCCCTTGGCCGCCGGTGTTTCACGTGAAACACCCTTGCCCGGCGCGTCGTTGTCGTCGATCAGACCCCACGTCACGACGGCTGCCACCGCGAGAACCGCGGCCGTCGCCACGCCCACGAGGACCGGCTTCAGCCGGGGCGTCGATGCCGGCGGCCGTTCCGGTGCGCCGCCGGGCGCCTCCGTGCTCACCGAACCGCCCGCCGGCGCCGCCTCGTTGGCGCGGTGCAGCAGCCGTACCAGCTCGGGCAGCCGGTCCTCGCCGGTGAACGAGAGCTTGCACCACTGCACCAACAGCCGCTCGTCGGGCAGGCTCTGGCCCCGCAGGTAGCGGGACAGGGACGATCTGCTGGCCGGGAGCCTGCCTTCCAGCTCCTTCAGGCTCAGGCCCAGCTCGCCATGCATGTGCCGCAGTCCGGACACGAAGTCGCGCACCGGGCCGCCGAGTTGGTCGGGCAGGGGTGCGAGCGGCTTGCGGCGGGAACTGGTGGCGCGGTTCGGTTTCCCATGCACGCACGGCATTCCAGCACAGCCGCGGTACGCACCGCGAGAGGCACTTCCGCTCCCCTGCGGCGGAAGTGCCTCTCGTTACAGGATCCGGAAACCGCCCGGATCAGTCCGTGAACTTCACGGGGCGGTAGGGCTTGAACTCGCCGCCGTTGAGCCCGTAGGTGAGCGACCGGTGGTCGGTGCCGTGGCCGCCGCGCTGCTCGTACGCGGTGTAGGAGGTGTGCGCGGGGTTGTCCCACTTCTCGAACATCACGACGTGCCGGGTGTTGTTGTCGCCGGCCGCGTCGATGAGCAGGTCACCGGGCTTCAGGTCGTTGACGGTGATCGGCCGGGTGATCCGGGAGCTGGTGAGTCCCACGGTGTTCGTGCCGGGGGCGCCCAGGTTCAGCGCCATGGAGACGTAGCCGGAGCAGTCCTGGCGGTAGCCGTCCTTCCAGTTCTTCGCCTGGCTGTAGGGCACCTGCGCACCGTTGTTGGCGGTCAGCCAGGTGGCCGCGCGCTGCAGCGCCTCGCCGCGGGTGCCGCCGGGCGCCGGGGCGGGCGGCGGGCCGCCCTGCACGGGCACGCCCGGCAGCGAGTCCTGCGGGATGTCGACCGCGACGACGCTGAGGAAGCCGGTCACCGGGCCGGTGAGGTGCGCCATGTAGGTCGAGCAGGAGCTGCCCTCGCAGACCTTCTTGCCCGTGTTGACCTGGTAGTCGGCCGTGATCCTGTCCTGGCCCGGCGCGTCCTTGTTGATCATGCCGACGGACGGCGAGCCGGTGTCCGGCGAGGCGTGCACCACCCAGCGCGTCCCCCAGGTCGGGAAGGTGCTGCCGGCCGCGGTCTTCTTGATGGTGGCGGCCGTCCCGCCCTGCGTCATCAGGTCGGCCTTGGTGTCCCGCGTCTTGACGGTCGTCTGCGCGGCGGCCTTGGTACCGGTGTCCGCCTCGGCGGCACCGCCCGAGCAGGCCGTGATGCCGGAGATGCTGATCCCCGCCGCGGCGATCGCGGGCAGGATCCTGCGGAGCGCCGCCCTGCGGGGCGCACGGGCCGATGCCCGGGGCGTAGTCGTAGGAGCCGTGCGGAACGTGCTGTCGTCGGTCTGCGACATGGTGGATTCCCCTCGTTTGACGGAGGCGGCCGGGGCGTCGTGCCGATCGGCCGCCTCGGCGACGGGATCCATCATTGGGCGGGGAACAGGGGGAATCCGGGGCTGTGGTGTCCCATGGGACATCCCGCCCGCCGGGACGTCCCGGGACCGGCGCCGACCTGCTGGGACGTGGGATCGGGACGGTGCGCGCGGGACACCGGCCGGCCGGGCGCGGGACATGACGGGATGTGCGGGCACACAGAAGGGGCGCCCGCGCGGCCTTCGCGCGGGCGCCCCTTCAAGTCATTCGGTCCGGTCTTCGTTCTCCGGTCCGGTAGCAGGTGGTCACAGAGTGGCGGTTGTCTCACTCGTAGCCGTGCCGGTGGGTCTCCTCGATCACGGGCGCTGCGGGCGGCGGTGGCTGCATGCGCCGCCGCTTGAAGATGCTGACGTAAGCGGCGATACCGATGATGCCGACCGCCATCAGGATCAGACCCACGAGATCGAGGTTGACCCCGGCCATGTGCCAGTCCACCGCGAAGGTCAGAATGCCTCCGGCGGCGAGCAGACCAATGCACCAGCCGATGCCCATGATGTGCGCCTCCTCTGGATCGGCGGTTCCGGGCGGGTCCCGCGCCGAGTACCCGGTCGCGGAGCCATCAATCAGCGAGCCGTCAATCCAGCGGTGCGGGGCCTCAGTTGCGCGGTTCCGTTTCTTCCGCCTCTCCCGTCCCGTCCCGGGCGAAGAGCTGGGTCAGCGTGCTGATCGTGTAGACGTCCGTGGCCTTCTCGTCGACCAGATGCATCTCGGCCAGCCGGGCCAGCCCGTCCTGCGTGTGTTCCAGGTCCGAGCCGGCCAGCGCGGCCGCCGCCGAGGCGTTCAGCTGCCCGTCCGTACTGGTCGCGAGCGCGCTCAGCAGCCGCGCGTCGTCCGCCGAGAGCCGGGCCACGGACATCCGCAGCGCCGAGGCGATCCCGGTGTCCTCCGCGGAGAGCAGCGACAGCCGGCGCCGCTCGTCGCGCAGCGCGGCCGCCAGCCGGGCCAGCCGCCAGCGCGGCCGGGCGGTGAGCTGGGCGACCGCGGCACGCAGCGCCAGCGGCAGCCCGTCGCACAATTCGACCAGCTCGCGGGCGGCTTCCGGGTCCTCGTCCACCCGCTCGGCGCCGAGCATCGCGCCCAGCAGCGCGATGCCCTCCGGCACGCCGAACTCCTGCAGTCCCACCGGCCGGGCGCAGTCGGTGGCCACCAGACCGTCCAGCCTGCTCCGGCTGGTCACGACGGTGGCGCAGCCGGGCCCGCCGGGCAGCAGCGGCCGCACCTGCGCCGAGCTGCGGGCGTTGTCCAGTACGACCAGCAGCCGGCGGTCCGCGACCAGCGAGCGGTACAGCGCGGACGCGGCCGTCGCGGAGGACGGCACAGCGTGCTCCGGTGTTCCCAGCGCGGTGAGGAAGAAGCGCAGTACGGCGGCCGGTTCGGTCGCGTCGCCCTCGCCGAAGCCGCGCAGGTCGGCGAAGAGCTGCCCGTCGGGGAAGTCGGCGGCGTGCTGGTGTGCCCACTGCACGGCACACGCGGTCTTGCCGACCCCGGCCGGGCCGGTCACGACCGCCAGCGGGCTGTCGCTGTCCGGGCCGGAGTCGCCGGTCAGTGCCGCGGTGAGCCGCTCCAGCGCCGCTCCGCGACCCAGGAAGCGGGCCGGTGGCCGGGGCAGCAGCCGGGGCGGGACCGGGCCCGTACCGGCGACTCCGTCCGTGCCCACGGTCGGCCCGGTTTCACGTGAAACCGCCGCAGCCGGCCGTTCGGCACCGCCGTCCGCACCGGTCCCGGCGCCCGGAGCGCCCGGCCCGCCCGCCGTACGGGCTGCCGGTACCGTGCCGGTGCCCGGCGCCGCCTCTTCCGCCCGCAGGATCTCCTCGTACGCCTCCCGCAGCCGCGCGCCCGGATCGACGCCCAGCTCCTCGTTCAGCAGCCGCCGGGTGCGGTGGTACCAGTCCAGCGCGTCCGACTGGCGTCCCGTACGGAACAGCGCCCGCATCAGGGCGGCGATCAGTCCCTCCCGCAGCGGGTGCTGCACCGCGGCGTTGTAGAGCACGGACGCGGCCTGCTCGTGCTCGCCCAGCGCGCTGTGCGCGCGGGCCAGCGTCTCCACCGCCGTCAGCCGCCGCTCGTCCAGCGCGTGCGTGGCGGCGGCGAACGGCGGGCTGGAGACCGTGCCGGTCAGCGCGGGACCGCGCCACAGCCCGAGCGCCTCCCGCAGCAGCGGTACGGCGTCGGCCGGGGCCGCCTCGGGCCGGGCCAGCGAGACCAGTTCACCAAAGCGGTGCGCGTCGATCAGTTCCTCGGGGAGCCGCAGCACGTACGCCGAGCCGTGCGTGGCCAGCTCCACGCCGTACGCCTCGGCGCCGGCCGCCGCGAGCGTGGCGCGCAGCCGCGACACATGCCCCTGCACGACCGTGCGGGCGTGCTCGGGCGGCTCGTCCTCCCACAGGGAGTCGATCAACTGCTCCAGCGGGACGGTGGTGTTGGGCCGCAGGAGCAGCAGCGCGAGCACGCTGCGCCGCTTGGCGGGCCCGAGCGCCAGCTCGCCCCCGGCGGTGGTGACGCTGACCGGACCCAGCAGGGAGAACTCCAACTCAGCCCTCCAGGAAGGCTGTCAGGGCCGCGGCCAGCAGATGCGGGTCCTCGGCGCCGCACAGCTCGCGCGCCGAGTGCATCGAGAGGATCGCGACACCGATGTCGACGGTGGTGATGCCGTGCCGGGCGGCGGTGATCGGGCCGATCGTCGTGCCGCACGGCATGGAGTTGTTCGAGACGAAGGTCTGCCACGGCACGCCGGCCCGCTCGCAGGCGTCGGCGAAGACCGCCCGGCCGCCGCCGTCGGTGGCGTACCGCTGGTTGACGTTGACCTTCAGGATCGGGCCGCCGTTGGGCATCGGGTGGTGGCCCGGCTCGTGCCGCTCGGTGTAGTTCGGGTGGACGGCGTGGCCGGTGTCGGAGGACAGGCAGACCGTGCCGGCGAAGGCGCGTGCCCGGTCCTCGTAACTGCCGCCGCGTGCGAAGACCGACCGCTCCAGCACGGTGCCCAGCAGGGGGCCGTCGGCGCCGGTGTCGGACTGGCTGCCGTTCTCCTCGTGGTCGAAGGCGGCCAGCACCGGGATGCAGGACAGGCCGTCCTGTGCGGAGGCGGCGGCGAGCGCGGCCGTACCGGCGTGCACCGACAGCAGGTTGTCCATCCGCGGCCCGGCGACCAGCTCCTGGTCCCGGCCCAGGTAGGCGGGCGGCTCGACGCTGTGCACCATCAGGTCCCAGCCGCGCACCTCGCCGGCGTTGAGCCCCGCCTCCTCCTCGACGAAGGAGATCAGGCCGCCCTCCTGGACCTCGCCCAGGCCCCAGATCGGCGTCATGTGCCGCTGCTTGTCGAGCTTGAGGCCGTCGGCGTTGACCGACCGGTCCAGGTGCACGGCGAGCTGCGGCACGCGCAGCAGCGGCCGGTCGACGTTGACGAGCCGGTGGCTGCCGTCCCGCAGCGTCACCCGGCCCGACAGGCCCAGGTCCCGGTCGAGCCAGGTGTTGAGCAGCGTGCCGCCGTAGATCTCGACCGCGATCTGCCGCCAGCCGCGCGCCCCGGTGTCCGGGATCGGCTTCACGCGGAGGTTGGGGGAGTCGGTGTGCGCCCCGACGATGCGGAAGGGGGTCGCGGGGGTGGCGCCTTCAGGGACGTACCAGGCGATGAGGGCGCCGCCGCGGAGCACGTACTTGCCGCCCGCCTCACCGTCCCAGGCGTCGGTCTCGACGACCTGCCGGAAGCCGGCCTTCTCCAGCCGGGCGGCCGCGTTCGCCACCGCGTGGTACGGCGACGGGCTCGCGGCGAGGAAGGACATCAGGTCGTCGGTGTGGCCGCGATCGAAGCGGACAGATGTGCTCATGGATTCAGCATAAGGAGGCGTTGTACCGGGTGGGTGTTGCGCCGTACGGATGAGTGGAATCCGGCGTCGGTGTGGCCGGTGTGTCACCTGTGCCCAAAGGGTTTCAGGAGACCGGCCAGGAACCGCCAATGACCCGGCCCGAACCGTCGATGCCCCGGCGCGGGAACCGCCGATGGCCCCGCCCGGAACGGACCGGACGGGGCCATGAGCGGCAGGCGGATACCCGCTTCAGCGGCGGATCAGAACGCCGCCTCGTCCAGCTCCATCAGCGACTGGTCGACGGACTCGGCGAGCCCGCGCTGCACGGAGACGCCCGGCAGGACGTTGTGCGCGAAGAACTTCGCCGCGGCGATCTTGCCCTCGTAGAACGCCTTGTCCTTGGTGGAGGCGGTCGCCAGCTTCTCCTGGGCCACCGCGGCGCCCTTGAGCAGCAGGTAACCGATGACGACGTCACCGGAGGCCATCAGCAGGCGCGTGGTGTTCAGGCCCACCTTGTAGATGGACTTCACGTCGTTTTCCGTGGCGGCGAGGTCGGTCAGCATCGCGCCGACGATCGCCTCCAGGTCGGCAGCGGCCTTGGCCAGCTCGCCGCGAGCGCCCTCCAGCTCCTCGCCGCCGGCCGCCTCGGACAGGAACTTCTTGATGGTCTCCGAGAGCTGGGTCAGCGCCGCGCCCTGGTTGCGGACGATCTTCCGGAAGAAGAAGTCCTGGCCCTGGATGGCGGTGGTGCCCTCGTAGAGCGTGTCGATCTTGGAGTCCCGGATGTACTGCTCGATCGGGTACTCCTGCAGGTAGCCGGAGCCGCCGAAGGTCTGCAGCGACTGGGCGAGCTGCTCGTAGGACTTCTCCGAGCCGTAGCCCTTCACGATCGGCAGCAGCAGGTCGTTCAGCGCGTGCTCGGCCGAGGCGTCCTCGCCCGCCGTCTCCTTGATCAGGATCTCGTCCTGGACCGTGGCCGTGTAGAGCACCAGGGCGCGCATGCCCTCCGCGTACGCCTTCTGCGTCATCAGCGAGCGGCGCACGTCGGGGTGGTGGGTGATCGTGACGCGCGGCGCCTTCTTGTCGGTGAAGGCGGCCAGGTCCGGGCCCTGCACGCGCTCCTTGGCGTACTCCAGCGCGTTCAGGTAGCCGGTCGACAGGGTCGCGATGGCCTTCGTGCCGACCATCATCCGGGCGAACTCGATGATGCGGAACATCTGGCGGATGCCGTCGTGCTTCTCGCCGATGAGCCAGCCCTTGGCGGGGTGCTTGTCGCCGAAGGTCATCTCGCAGGTGTTGGACGCCTTCAGGCCCATCTTGTGCTCGACGTTGGTGGCGTACACGCCGTTGCGGGCGCCCAGCTCACCGGTCTCGAAGTCGAACTCGTACTTCGGGACGAGGAAGAGCGACAGGCCCTTGGTGCCCGGGCCGTGGCCCTCGGGACGCGCGAGCACGTAGTGGAGGATGTTCTCCGCCATGTCGTGCTCACCGGAGGTGATGAAGCGCTTCACGCCCTCGATGTGCCAGGAGCCGTCCTCCTGCTTGACCGCCTTGGTGCGGCCGGCGCCCACGTCCGAACCCGCGTCGGGCTCGGTCAGCACCATCGTGGAGCCCCAGCCCTTCTCGGTGGCGACCTTGGCGATGTGCTTCTGCTGCTCGGTGCCCTCCTCGTGGAGCACGCCGGCGAAGGCCGGGCCGGAGGCGTACATCCACACGGCCGGGTTCGAGCCCAGGATGGACTCGGCGAAGGCCCACAGCAGGGAGCGCGGCGTCGTGGTGCCGCCGATCTCCTCCGGGACGCCCAGCCGCCACCACTCGGCGTCCATGTACGCCTGGTAGCTCTTCTTGAAGGACGCCGGGACCGGCGCGGTGTTGGTCTCGGGGTCGAAGACCGGCGGGTTCCGGTCTGCGTCGGTGTACGACTCGGCCAGCTCGTTCTCGGCCAGCCGGGCGATCTCGGACAGCACGCTCTTGGCGGTGTCGACGTCCATCTCCGCGAACGGGCCGGTGCCGTACACGCTGTCGCGGCCGAGCACCTCGAAGAGGTTGAACTCGATGTCGCGGAGATTCGACTTGTAGTGCCCCATGGCGACGGCTCCGTAATCCTTCGTGAGGAGGTCCTCAAACGCATACCAGGTAGTAGCTTCTAGGATGCTACCCGTCGGTAATAAGAAGCAACCCCTAACGGCCCATCTGTGACTCAGTACGCTTTGCAGCTATGTACGGCTACGACCAGAACGTGGGCGCGGGTCAGCAGGGTTACGGCGCTGCGCCGCCTCCGCCGCAGCAGGCTCCTGGCGGTTACGGCGGGCAGCCGCTGTATCCGGAGCCGTCCCCGCCCTCCCTCGCCGACGCGGTGCGCGCCTTCACCACCGGCTCGATGTCGGCCGAGGACTTCCAGGGCATCTTCTCGACGTCCAAGGTGTACTGCCCGCGGGGCGACAACCCGGGGTTCCTGGCGTTGCACAACACCCAGCAGCCGGTGATCCCGATGTTCACCTCGCTCAAGGAGCTGCGCGCCTACGCCGGCAAGGAGTCCAAGTACTTCGTGATCACCGGCGCCGAGGTCCTCGACCTGCTGCCGACGGGGTACGGCTTCGTGCTCGACATGGAGGGCGAGCACCGCATGGTGTTCGACGCCAAGGCGGTGGAGCAGATGGTCGACTTCGCGATGCGGCGGATGTACGGCTAGCGCCCCTACTTCGTGGACGGCTGATCCCGTCCGTCCTTGACCCGGTGGGCCGGTCGCGTGGGTACGCGACCGGCCCACCGGTTTGTTGACGCCTCTGACCTGCATGAACGTGTCCGGGAATGAAGTGCGGCTTGCGGGTTGTTCAGTGTTCAACTAAATTGAATGATGAACGACCGAGGAGGCCGTCATGCCCGCAGTGACCGTTGAGAACCCGCTGACCCTGCCGCGCGTCGCGGCGCCCGCCGAGGGGCGGCAGCGCCCCGCACTCGCCGTATCGACCGCGCCCAGCGGTTTCGAGGGCGAGGGCTTCCCCGTCCGCCGTGCCTTCGCCGGCATCGACTACAAGCACCTCGACCCGTTCATCATGATGGACCAGATGGGCGAGGTGGAGTACGCGCCGGGCGAGCCGAAGGGCACCCCCTGGCACCCGCACCGCGGCTTCGAAACGGTCACGTACCTGATCGACGGCACGTTCGTGCACCAGGACTCGCACGGTGGTGGCGGCACGATCAACGACGGTGATACTCAGTGGATGACGGCGGGTTCCGGCCTGTTGCACATCGAGGCGCCGCCGGAGTCCCTCGTCATGTCCGGCGGTCTCTTCCACGGCCTGCAGCTGTGGGTGAACCTGCCGAAGAAGGACAAGATGATGTCCCCCCGCTACCAGGACATCGGCGGCGGCCAGGTCAAGCTGCTGACCTCGTCCGACGGTGGTGCACTGCTGCGGCTGATCGCGGGCGACATCGACGGCCACGAGGGCCCCGGCATCACGCACACGCCGATCACGATGATGCACGTCTCGCTGAACCCGGGCGCCGAGCTGACGCTGCCCTGGCGCGCCGATTTCAACGCGTTGGCGTACGGGCTGGCCGGGCGCGGCACGGCGGGCCCCGAGGGCCGTCCGTTCCGCATGGGCCAGTCGGTCGTCTTCGGCGCCGGTGACTCGCTCACCATCAAGGCGGACGCGACCCAGGAGTCCCGCAGTCCGAACTTCGAGGTCGTGCTGCTCGGCGGGCAGCCGATCCGCGAGCCGATGATGCACTACGGCCCGTTCGTGATGAACACGCACGCCGAGCTTGCCCAGGCGTTCGAGGACTTCCAGGCCGGCCGCCTCGGCACGATTCCGGCTCACGCCGGCTGAACCGACTCACCCACGGCTGTGCCCGGCGTTTCACGTGAAACGCCGGGCACAGCCGTGTCCGTGTTGCCACGGAGGCTCGCCGTGGGGGTTCGACTCGTCGGCCGTGTGCCGGACGTGTCTGGTTGAGCGCGCAGTTCCCCGCGCCCCTGCGGGGCACGTGGTGGACTGGCACGGTGCAGAAACGGATGAACAAGGGTGAACGGGAAGCGCTGCTTCCCCTCGGTGCGCGTCGGGCCGCGGCCTGGTGCGGGCTCTTGCTGCTGGTCGCGGCGGTGGTCGCGGTCGCCGTATGGCTGACCGTGACGCTGAAGGCGGCCGTGACGCCCGTCCTGCTGGCCCTGCTGGGCAGTGCGCTGCTCGGGCCGGTGTACCGGCGGCTGGTCGCGATGAAGGTCAACCGCTCGCTGGCGTCCGGGCTGACCTGCGTCGTGCTGCTGGTGGTCGTCGGCGGAGCCGGGTACATCGTGGTGTCGGCGCTGATCGACACCGGCGACCAGATCGTGTCGTCGGTGCAGCAGGCGACCCGGGAGCTCACCAAGCACCTGGGTGCTTCCGGCGCCTCGCTGGGCGACCTGACGGCGAACGCCAAGCAGCTGGCGGAGAAGTTCGGCGGCCGGGCCGCGACCGGACTGCTCTCCGGGCTCTCCCTGGTCGGCCAGACGGTGGCCGCCGCCGTGCTGGCGCTGCTGCTGACCTTCTTCTTCCTGCGGGACGCCGAGCGGGCGGTGGGCGTCTTGCGGTCCTGGGCGCCGGGCGAATCGGGGCCGCAGCTCGAGCGGATGGCGCGGCGCGGCTTCGAGGCCGTGGAGGGCTTCATGCGCGGGACGACGGTCATCGCGCTGATCGACGCCATCTGCATCACGGTCGGGCTGCTGATCCTGGGGGTGCCGGGCGCGGTCGGGCTGGGCGCGCTGGTCTTCGTCGGCGCGTACATCCCGTACCTCGGCGCGTTCATCTCCGGCACGGTCGCGGTACTGGTCGCGCTGGCCGACCGCGGGTTCGTGATCGCGCTGTGGGCGCTGGGCGTCGTACTGGCCGTGCAGGTGCTCGAAGGACACGTCCTGCAGCCGATGGTCCAGAGCCGTACCGTCCATATGCACCCGGCCGTGGTGCTGCTCGCGATCACCGCGGGCGCGAGCGTGGCGGGCATCCTCGGGATGCTGCTGGCCGTGCCGCTGACGGCGGCGGCGACCGGGATCCTGTCAGAGCTGCACGAGCGCTACGCGGCCGGTTCGGAGAGCGAGGATCCGGGCAGCGAGGGGTCACCGTCCGGCGGTTCCTCCGGCGGCACGTCCGGCGACGCCCCGGCCTGAGCCCCCTCCGGTACGGCCGCCGCCCGCTCCTGCGCGTCCTCGTACAGCTCGAACCAGATCGACTTGCCGTCCCCGCGCGGGTTCACGCCCCACGCGCCGGCCAGCAGCTCCATCAGGACCAGGCCGCGCCCGGAGGAGGCCAGCTCGCCGGGGCGGCGGCGGTGCGGCAGCTCGTCGCTGCTGTCGGCGACGTCCACCCGGACGCGCCGGGAGCCCTTCACGCCGGAGATCTCGGCGATCAGCAGGGCGTCGCCGTCGGTGTGCAGCAGGACGTTGGTGACCATCTCGGAGACCATCAGGGCGGCCGAGTCGATCTGGTCCTCGTCGGCCCAGTCGTGCAGCACGTCCCGGATCTGGCCGCGGGCCTCGGAGATCCGCTCCGGTTCGGCCTGCGCGATGGTCAGGACCGTGCGGCGCACGGGCGCGCGCGGTTCCAGTCCGCCGGTGCCGATGGCGCAGCTGCCGCCCTCGCGGCACAGCAGCAGCATCGCGATGTCGTCCTCGCGGCGGTCGGCCAGCCGCCCGGTGGTGTGGTGCGAGGACGGCCCGTGCACGGCCTGTACCAGCGTGTCGGCGAGCTTCTCGAGGCTGTCGCCGGTCTCCGGCTCCTCGTGGTTCTCGATGATGTCCCGCAGCCGCGCCCAGCCGCTCTCCAGGTCGTGCCCGCCGGTCTCGATGAGCCCGTCCGTGCAGACCAGCATCGTCTCGCCGGGCTCCAGGACCAGCCGGGTGGTGGGGTAATCGGTGTCCGCGTGGATGCCCAGTGGCAGCCCGCCCGCGGTCGGCCGCACCAGCATCGTGCCGTCGGTCATCCGGATGGCGGGGTCGGGATGGCCGGCCCGGGCGATGTCCAGCAGCCCCGTGGCCGGGTCGACCTCGATGTACAGGCAGGTCGCGAAGCGCGGGTCCAGCCCCTCGGCCTCGGTGTCGTTCAGGCCGGAGAGGAAACGGGAGGCGCGGGAGAGGACGGCATCGGGGTGGTGGCCCTCCGAGGCGTAGGCGCGCAGCGCGATCCGAAGCTGGCCCATCAGCCCCGCCGCCCGCACGTCATGGCCCTGCACGTCCCCGATGACCAGGGCGATCCGGCCCGAGGGCAGCGTGATCATGTCGTACCAGTCGCCGCCGACCTCCAGGCCGCCGCCGGTGGGGACGTACCGCGCGGCCACCGCCATGCCGGGGATGTCCGGCTGCACCGTCGGCATCATGCTGCGCTGCAGGCCGACCGTCAGCTCCAGCTGCGACTCCTGGTCGCCGGCCCGGTGCAGCGCCTGCGCGAGCATCCGGGCGACGGTGGTGAGCACCGAGCGCTCGTCGGGCGTGAAGGCGACGCGGTGGGCGAAGGCGGCCATCCAGGCGCCGACCGTCCGGCCGGCGCTGATCAGCGGCAGGAAGGCCCAGGACTGGCGGTCGAAGTGCGCGGCCATCGGCCAGGTCGCGGGGAACCGGCGGCGGTACTCCTCCGGAGTGGGGAGATAGAGGGCGCGCCCGGTCCGTATCACCTCGGCGGCCGGATAGTCGGTGTTCAGGGACATGTCGACGAACGGCTGCTCGTCTCCGGGGCGCTGTCCGTGGTGCCCGATGACCGATATGTGGTCGCCCTTGATGCCGAAGACGGCCAGCCCGTCGGGCATGAACCCGGGCATGGAGAGGCCGGCCGCCACCCGCAGTACCTCGGCGGTGGACCGGGCCTCGGCCAGCGCGCGGCCCGCATCCAGCAGGAATGCCTCGCGGGAGCGGCGCCAGTCGCCGGTGACGGGGGTGCGCGCCGCGGACGTGCCCGGCTGCGGCTCGGGGACCTCCTGGAGGGTGCCGACCAGCTCGTAACTGTTGTCCAGCGGCGTGACGCGGGCCCGGCAGCGGACGACGCGCAGGACCTTGCCGTCGGTGTCCATGACGCGCAGCCTGCCCTCGGCGAGGGTGCCCTCGGTCAGCGCGAGGTGGACGACACCGTTGATCTCGGCGAAGTCGACGGCGTGGAAACGGGAGCGGATGAAGGCTTCGCTGAAGTCGGCCGGCTCCTCGGGCAGCCCGAGCAGCCTGGCCGCCTCGGCGTCCAGCCTCACCTTGCCCACTGCGTGGTCCCAGTGCCACAGGCCGGTACCGATGGCGGCCAGGACGTCCTTGGTGCGCATTGCATCACTTTAGGTGGGTTTCACGGAGGCTCACCAGTGCGAAGAACGTGACCCTGGTCCCATGGTGTTCTTCTGCGGAGCCTACGGGGGCCTTGTCGTGGATATGGCAACCCGGAGCGGCGGGGCGGAGCGGTAACCTGGAGCGGTTATGCCAATCCTGGGGTGATCATCGGGTGCCGACCGGGAGCCGACCCCGGCCTCCCTCCCCCGTGCCCCACCTCGACTCGCGACGACTTGGATGAGCGATGCATCGGTACCGGTCCCATAACTGCGGCGAGCTCCGGGCCGCGGACGTCGACACGGACGTCCGCCTCAGCGGCTGGCTGCACAATCGACGTGACCTGGGCGGCATCCTCTTCATCGATCTGCGCGACCACCACGGCATCACGCAGCTCGTCGCCCGCCCCGGCACCCCCGCCAACGAGGCGCTCGGCTCCCTGACCAAGGAGTCCGTCGTCCGCATCGACGGCAAGGTCAGCGCCCGCGGCGCGGACAACATCAACCCCGACCTGCCCACCGGCGAGGTCGAGATCGAGGTCTCCGCGGTCGAGGTGCTCGGCGCCGCCGAGCAGATCCCCTTCACGATCAACGCCGAGGACGGGGTCAACGAGGAGAAGCGCCTGGAGTACCGCTTCCTCGACCTCCGCCGCGAGCGCATGCACCGCAACATCATGCTGCGCACGGCCGTCATCTCCGCCATCCGCCAGAAGATGGTGACGCTCGGCTTCAACGAGATGGCGACCCCGATCCTGTCCGCGACCTCCCCCGAGGGCGCGCGCGACTTCCTGGTCCCCTCGCGCCTGCACGCCGGCAAGTTCTACGCCCTGCCGCAGGCCCCGCAGCAGTTCAAGCAGCTGCTGATGATCGCGGGCTTCGACCGGTACTTCCAGATCGCGCCGTGCTTCCGCGACGAGGACGCCCGCGCGGACCGCTCGCCCGGCGAGTTCTACCAGCTCGACATCGAGATGAGCTTCGTCGAGCAGGAGGACGTCTTCCAGCCCGTCGAGAAGCTGATGACCGAGCTCTTCACCGAGTTCGGCGGCGGCCGTGAGGTCACCTCGCCGTTCCCGCGCATCCCGTTCCGCGAGTCGATGCTCAAGTACGGCAACGACAAGCCCGACCTGCGTGCCAAGCTCGAACTGGTCGACGTCTCCGACGTGTTCGCGGGCTCCGGCTTCAAGGCGTTCGCCGGCAAGCACGTCCGCGCGCTGGCCGTGCCGGACACCGCCGACCAGCCGCGCAAGTTCTTCGACCAGCTCGGTGAGTACGCCGTCGAGCAGGGCGCGAAGGGCCTCGCCTGGGTCCGCGTCGGCGAGGAGAACGCCCTCACCGGCCCGATCGCCAAGTTCCTCACCGAGGACGACGTGAAGGCCCTGGTCAGCAAGCTGGACCTGGCCCCCGGCCACGCCGTCTTCTTCGGCGCGGGCGAGTTCGACGAGGTCTCCAAGATCATGGGCGCGGTCCGCGTCGAGGCCGCCAAGCGCGCCGGCCACTTCGAAGAGGGCGTCTTCCGCTTCTGCTGGATCGTCGACTTCCCGATGTTCGAGAAGGACGAGGAGACCGGCAAGATCGAGTTCTCCCACAACCCCTTCTCGATGCCCCAGGGCGGTCTCGAAGCGCTCGAGACCAAGGACCCGCTGGACATCCTGGCCTGGCAGTACGACATCGTCTGCAACGGCGTCGAGCTGTCCTCCGGCGCGATCCGTAACCACGAGCCCGAGGTCATGTACAAGGCGTTCTCGATCGCCGGTTACGACAAGGACACCGTCGAGGCCGAGTTCGGCGGCATGCTCCGCGCGTTCAAGTTCGGCGCCCCGCCGCACGGTGGCATCGCCCCCGGCGTCGACCGCATCGTCATGCTCCTCGCCGACGAGCCGAACATCCGCGAGACCATCGCCTTCCCCCTCAACGGCAACGCCCAGGACCTCCTGATGGGCGCCCCCAGCGAGGTCGAGGAGTCCCGCCTGAAGGAACTCCACCTCTCCCTCCGCAAGCCGCAGGTGAAGTAAGCAGCACGCACAAGGGGCCCGGAACCGCTCGGCGGTTCCGGGCCCCTTTGTGTGTTTGCCGCACGTCAGTCGGTCAGCTGCCCGGACTGCTGTACGGCGGTCACGGAATGGACCGTGTGGACGGAGCGGACGGCGGGCGGCACCGGCTGCCCCGCGGGAGGGCCGGGGAGTGTGTCATCGGCCCGATCGCGCGGCCGGGACCAGGGCAGCATGGCGGCGATGGCCTCCAGTACCTGGCTCATCCCGGTCAGCACGTGCGGCAGGTCTTCGGCGCGGGCCTTGCACACCACGAGCCGTACGACATAGGCGGCGAGCAGGGCGAGGACGAGGAGGGCGAGGACGCCGGTCGCGGCGAGCCATACCGGCGCGGCGGTGAGGACGGTCTGAGCGTGGGACAAGTACTGCCTCCGAAAAGCAAAAGGCCCCCTGAAGAGATCAGGGAGCCATGGACGGTCGGACTCGGATGGAGCGGAAAAGCAGAAAAGCCCCCGTCCTCCGGAGAGGAAGGGAGCTGTCGTACTGACGTCACATGCGGAGGTACTGCTTCTGCGTGTGATCGTTCGGTGCTCTGATTCTACCAACCGTGTCAACCCCTGAGGCGCCAGGGGTAGTTGGGCCGGCCGGTGCCTCTCGGGGAGCACCGGCCGGGACCGGAGGACTTACTCCTCGCCGCCGAAGCGGTCCTTGTAGGAGGTCAGGTCGTCTTCGGTGATCTTGGCGAAGAGGACCGGGGGGACGGTGAAGGGGGTGCCGGCCGGGACCGCGGAGAGGGAGCGGGCCTCGTCGGGGGTGATCCACAGGGCCGTGTCGCCGTCGAGCGCGAACGCGCCGCGCATGGCCTTCGCCGAAGACGGGATGAACGGCTCGGAGATCACCGAGTACAGGTGGATGAGGTTCATCGCCGTACGGAGGGTGAGCGCGGCTGCGTCCTTGTCGGTCTTGATCTCCAGCCAGGGGGCCTTCTCCTCCAGGTAGGAGTTGCCCGTGCTCCACAGGGCGCGCAGCGACGCCGCGGCCTTGCGGAACTGGAGGGCCTCCATGTGGCCCTCGTACTCGGCCAGGAGCCGCGCGATGTCCTCGCCGAGCTTCGCCTCGGCCTCGCCGGCCTCGGCGCCCGCCGGGACCTCGTCACCGAAGCGCTTCCGCGAGAAGGAGAGCACGCGGTTGACGAAGTTGCCGAGGGTGTCGGCCAGGTCCTTGTTGACCGAGGAGGAGAAGAGCTCCCAGGTGAAGGAGGTGTCGTCGGACTCCGGCGCGTTCGCGATGAGGAAGTAGCGCCAGTAGTCGGCGGGGAGCAGCTCCAGCGCCGCGTCGGTGAAGATGCCGCGCCGCTGCGAGGTGGAGAACTTGCCACCGTAGTAGTTCAGCCAGTTGAACGCCTTGAGGAAGTCGACCTTCTTCCACGGCTCGCGGGTACCGAGCTGGGTCGCCGGGAACATCACGGAGTGGAACGGCACGTTGTCCTTGGCCATGAACTCCGTGTACCGGACGTCGTCGGCCTCGTACCACCACGACTTCCAGTCGCGGTTCTCCGGGTCGACGTCCGCCCACTCCTTCGTCGAGCCGATGTACTCGATCGGGGCGTCGAACCAGACGTAGAAGACCTTGCCCTCGGCGGCCAGGTCCGGCCACACGTCGGCAGGCACCGGCACGCCCCAGTCCAGGTCGCGGGTGATCGCGCGGTCGTGCAGGCCCTCGGTCAGCCACTTGCGGGCGATGGAGGAGGCCAGCGTCGGCCACTCCTCACCGGTCTCGTCGATGAACTTCTCGACCTCGCCCTGGAGCTTGGACTGGAGCAGGAAGAGGTGCTTGGTCTCGCGCACCTCCAGGTCGCTGCTGCCGCTGATCGCCGAGCGGGCGTCGATCAGGTCGGTCGGGTCCAGCACGCGGGTGCAGTTCTCGCACTGGTCGCCGCGGGCCTTGTCGTAACCGCAGTGCGGGCAGGTGCCGACGATGTACCGGTCGGGCAGGAAGCGCTCGTCGGCGTTCGAGTAGACCTGGCGGATCGCCCGCTCCTCGATGAAGCCGTTCTCGTGCAGCTTGCGCGCGAAGTGCTGGGTGAGCTCGACGTTCTCCGGCGAGGAGCTGCGGCCGAAGTGGTCGAAGGCGAGGCCGAAGCCGTCGTAGATCGCCTTCTGCGCGTCGTGCTGCTCGGCGCAGAACGCGTCGACCGACTGGCCGGCGGCCTTCGCGGCCAGCTCGGCGGGGGTGCCGTGCTCATCGGTCGCGCAGATGTACAGCACGTCGTGGCCGCGCTGGCGCAGATACCGGGAGTACACATCGGCCGGGAGCATGGACCCCACCATGTTGCCCAGGTGCTTGATCCCGTTGATGTACGGAAGGGCGCTGGTGATGAGGTGTCGAGCCATTGCCGGCTGCTCCCAAGTCGCTACGGTGAGTGATTTTTTGCACTACGGAACGCCAATATCGTACTCGCCCGGACGGGGGTCACCGCGCCCCCTTCAAGGGCCGCCCCGCGTGCAGGCATGGGGTGCGGGCGACCGGGGATGATGTGGGGAAGAGGGGCCAGGGGGAGGGGCGGGTCATGGCAGAGCGGCTGAGGTGGGTCTCGTCGGGCTACTGCTCCGATACGGACGCCACCTGCGTCGAAGTAGCGATCACGGCACCGCGGGTCCAGGTACGGGACTCATGGCGGGTCTCGGGTGACTCGGGTGAGGACGCGCCGCGGCTGACGTTCTCCGCGGCGGCGTGGTCACTCTTCATCGCGCACACGACGGCGGACTGAGGCGGGAAGCGCGACGGCCCGGCCGCTCCCCGTGGGAGCCGCCGGGCCGTGCGCCGGTGGTGCGGTGTGCCGATCGTGCCGGTCAGCTCTTCTTGTTCTTCTTGCTCTTCTTGAGTACGCCCGCGGCGCGGGCCTCGGTGAGCCACTCGGGGAACTCGATCATGAGCTGCGCGTAGAGGTCGGCGTCGGCCAGGGCGCGCGGGTCGCGGCCGGCGTGGAAGAAGCCGGCGTTGTCGACCTTCCGCTTCTCCGGGACGGTGAGGTCGTCCAGCTTGCGCAGGAAGTCGAAGCCCTTGGCCTCGGGGTCGCCGAAGCCGATGAACTGCCAGAAGATCGGCAGCCCGGCCGCCTCGCACAGCGCCTTCTCGGCAGCGGGCTTGGAGGTGGGGGCGCCGTCGGTCTGGAAGATCACGAACGCGGGCGCCGTCGTCTTCGACTTCTTGTAGTGGTCGACGACGGCCTTGATCGCCCAGTGGTAGTTCGTACGGCCCATGTGGCCCAGGCCCGCGTGCAGCTCCTCGATCCTGCCCTCGTACGAGGCGAGGTCCAGCTCCGCGGTGCCGTCCACGTCGGTGGAGAAGAAGACGACGGGGACGGTGCCGTCGTCGTCGAGGTGCGCGGAGAGGCCGAGGGCCTGCTCGGCGAGGTGCTGGACGGTGCCGTCCTTGTAGTAGTTGCGCATCGAGCCGGAGCGGTCGAGCACGAGGTAGACGGCGGCGCGCTGCGTCGTCAGGCCGTGCTTCTCCAGCGCCGCACCGGCGTCCTTGTACAGGCTGACCAGCCCGGGCGCGACCTCCTCGACCTTGGTGAGGGGGAGGGCGGGACGGGCTTCGTCGCCGGCGGCGTCCGTCTTCGCGGGGGCGTCTGCCTGCGCGGGGGCGGAGGCGGCTGCGGGCGCGGGGGCCGGTTCGGCGGGGGCCTCGGTCGGGGCCTCGACGGGGGCCTCGGTGCGGGCGGCCGGGATGGTGGCAGCGGGGGTGGGCTCGGGGGCGGCGACGACCTCGGGCTCGGCCTCGGCCTCGTGCTTCGGCTCGTCGGCCTGCGGTGCTTCCGCCTTCGGCTGCTCGACCTTCGGCTTTTCGGCCGGGGCCTCGACCTCGGCCTCCTCGGCGTCGGCGGCCACCGGCTCGGGCTCTGCCTTGACCTCGGGCTCTGCCTTGGTCTCGGGCTCGGTGGCCACCGGCTCGGCGGTCTCGACCTCTGCCTTGGCCTGGGCCTCGTCGCTCTTCGCGTCCTCCGGCTCCTCGGCCTCGACCTCGGTCGTGGCCTCGGCAGTCGCCGCTTCCGCAGCCCGCTCCTCCGCAGCGTCCTCCTTCGCGGTCGACGGGCGGTCGAATGCCTCTCTCACCAGGTCCGAGATGTCCGGGACGTCGGAGGCGGTCGAGGAGGCGGGGGCGGAGGCGGCCGAGGCCGCGAGTACCGCGGCGCCCGCCGCGGGTGCGGTCTCCGCGTACGCCGGCTCCGGACGGGCCGGTGCCTGCTCCGTACGGGCCGCCGGTACCTCCGTCTCCGCGGCCGGCGCGGTCTCCGTCACCGTGTCGGCCACCGCGTCCGCCGAGGGGGCCGACTCCTCACGGGCCTCCGGGATGGCCGCCGCGTCGGTGGCCTCCGTCGCCGCGACGGCATCCGGTTCGTTACGGGCCGCCTTGGAGCGACCGAAAGCGTTGCGCAGCAGACTCCGAATGCCCATCGGCGTACCTCTCGTGCGTGTGGTGGCGTGCGTTGTGCTGGGTGCGGCGAATGTCCGTTTGAGCGAGGCGCGTGCTGACCAGGACGGACACCAAAGGGTAGCGGCCTGCCCCTGTCGCATCGTGGGACCCCGCGCGTCGTGCGCCGGTACGAGCCGAAGCCACCCGGATTCACCGTCAGTTCATCTTTTTGTCGCCGCGTGTCGGGCCTGTCCCCATACCGTCTCGGCTGATCACCCGACGCACCGTCACCACCTCACCCCCTACGCGAAGGACCACCGTGCGCAAGCTGCTGCCGCTGATCGGCTCTCACCCGGGTGGCCGTTCGGCCATGACCTGCCGTTACCGCTGCGGTGACGCCTGCTTCCACGAGACGCCCAACACCAGCGGCAACGCGTACGTCGGTGACGTGATCGCAGGGGCGCTCTCCCGCCGGAACGTCCTCCGCGCAAGCGCCGTCGTCACGGTCGCGGCAGCCACCGGCGCCGCGCTGACCGGACCGGCTGCCCCGCAGGCCGCCGCGGCCGGGGCCGGCGCCGCTTCCGGTACGGCGGCCACCGCCACCCGGCACGCACGCCCCGCCCGCGGCCTGCGCTTCCCGGCCGTCGCGCCCAACACCGCCGACGCCGTGACCGTCCCCGCGGGCCATGAGCAGAACATCGTCGTCCGCTGGGGTGACCCGGTGCTGCGCGGCGCCCCGGCGTTCGACGCCGACCGGCAGTCCGCGAAGGCGCAGGCCGGCCAGTTCGGTTACAACAACGACTACATGGCCGTCCTGGACCTGCCGGGCGAGCGGGACCGGCAGCTCCTCGTGATCAACCACGAGTACACCGACGAGGCCCTGATGTTCGCCGGGTACGACGCGGAGAACCCGACCCGGGAGCAGGCGGAGATCGGGCTGCAGGCGCACGGCCTGACGGTGCTCGCCGCGCAGGAGGAGCGGCGCAGCGGCCGGCTCACCGCGCTGCCCCGCCACCACCTCAACCGCCGGATCACCGGCACCACGCCGTTCGAGGTGACTGGCCCGGCGGCCGGCAGCGACCTGCTGAAGACCTCTGCCGACCCCGAGGGCACCCGCATCCTCGGCACGCTCAACAACTGCGGCGGCGGCATCACCCCGTGGGGCACCGTGCTGTCCGGCGAGGAGAACTTCAACCAGTACTTCGCCCACGGCGACCAGGCCGGCGACCCGGAGAGCGCCGCCCGGCTGAAGCGGTACGGCTTCAAGGGCGGCGCCAGCGAGCGCAAGTGGGAGCGGTTCGACCGCCGCTTCGACGTCGCGAAGGAGCCGAACGAGCCGAACCGCTTCGGCTGGGTCGTGGAGATCGACCCGTTCGACCCCGGCTCCACCCCGCGCAAGCTCACCGCGCTCGGCCGCTTCAAGCACGAGGCCGCCGAGCCGCGGCTGACCCCCGACGGCCGGCCCGTGCTCTACATGGGTGACGACGAGAAGTTCGACTACTTCTACAAGTTCGTCTCCGCCAAGCGGATGAAGCGCGGCAGCAGCGCCGCCGCGCGCGAGCACAACCGCACGCTGCTGGACGAGGGCACGCTGTACGTCGCGAAGTTCGCCGGCGACAGCCCGGCAGGCGAGATCGACGGGTCGGGGAAGCTGCCGGAGGACGGCGAGTTCGACGGCCGCGGCGAGTGGATCCCGCTGGCCACCGGCACCACCTCGCACGTCCCCGGCATGACCGCCGAGGAGGTGTACGTCTTCACGCGGATGGCCGCCGACAAGGTGGGTGCCACGAAGATGGACCGCCCCGAGGACGTCGAGCCCAGCCCCCGTACCGGCAAGGTCTACGTCGCACTGACCAACAACAGCGACCGGGGGAAGGACGGCAAGGCGCCCGCCGACGAGGCCAACCCGCGCAACGCGAACAAGCACGGCCAGATCCTGGAGCTGACCGAGCACCGCGGCGACCCCGCCGCCGGACGTTTCACGTGGAACCTCTTCCTGGTCTGCGGCGACCCGGAGGACCCGTCGACGTACTTCGGCGGCTTCCCCAAGGACCAGGTCAGCCCGATCTCCTGCCCGGACAACATCACCTTCGATGTGCACGGCAACCTGTGGATCTCCACCGACGGCAACGCCCTGGGCAGCCATGACGGCCTCTTCGGCGTCGCCACCACCGGTCCCCGGCGCGGCCAGGTGCGGCAGTTCCTGACCGTGCCGACCGGTGCAGAGACCTGCGGGCCGATCGTGCAGGAGCGGCGGGTACTGGTCGCGGTGCAGCACCCGGGCGAGGTGGACGGCGCGAGCGTGGAGCAGCCCGCTTCGCACTGGCCGGACGGACCGGGCGCGCTGGTCCGGCCGTCCGTGATCAGCGTGTGGCGCACGAACGGCGACGACATCGGCGTCTGAGCTGCCGGTCCGCCGGTACGGAGCGGGCCGCCTGCCGTGGGGGGACAGGCGGCCCGCTCCGTCCGCGCGGTCGGTGCCTCACTCCTCCGGCAGCCGCTTCGCCGCCGCGCTCACCGACCGGCCGCGCCAGCCGTCACCGGACCACGGGTCGGCCGCCGCCAGCCGCTCGGGCGCCGTACGCAGCGTCCAGCGCTGGGCATGCAGCTCCGGGTCGTCCAGTTCCTCACGGGTGATCGGCATGGCCACCGGCGCGCCCGGCTTGGCGCGGACGCTGTAGGGCGCGACCGCGGTCTGCGCGTAGGCGTTGCGCTGTACGTCGAGGTAGATGCGGCCGCGGCCGCCCTTCGTGGGGCGGTCGGCCTTGCGCTGCTCGGTGGTGAGCCGGTCGGGGTGCCGGTCGGCGAGCAGCTCGGCGGCGCGGTGCGCGAAGTCCCGTACCGCGTCGTAGTCCGACTTGCCGTCCAGCGGCGCGATGACGTGCAGGCCGCGCGAGCCGGTGGTCATCAGCCGGGCCGGCAGCCGGAGTTCGTCCCACAGCGCGCAGACCCGCCCGGCCGCCCAGCGCACGTCCTCGAAGTCCGCGCCCTCCGACGGGTCCAGGTCGACGATCAGGAGGTCGGGGTCGTTGGGGGAGTCCTCCCGGGACAGCCAGCGGTGCTGGGTGAGCGATGCCTGTCCGGCGAGGTACACGAGCGTGGCGGCGTCGTCGCAGACGACGTGCGTGACCTTGCCGCCGGCCTTCTCCTGGACGGAGGTGCGCACCCAGTCGGGGAAGTAGTCCGGCGCGTTCTTCTGCATCAGCGGGCGGCCGCCGATGCCGTCCGGGTGGCGCTCCATCATCAGGGGGCGGCCGCGCAGATGCGGCAGCGCGCGCGGGGCGACGGCCTCGTAGTGCTCGGCCACGTCCAGCTTCGTAATGCCGTCGTCGGGGAAGAGCACCTTGTCCGGGCGGCTGATCGCGACGGTGCGCCGGCCGGCCCGTACGGTCTCCTCGTCCTTCGCGCGCCCGCCGTGGGGGCGCCCGTCTGCCTTGTCGCCCTTCATGAGGGGGAGGGGTAACCGCACCGGCCGTGCGTCAAACCCCTTGCCGCCGCGCCAAGGCCGCCCCTGGGGGCCGTACGAGTTGCTTCCGGGGCACGGCCCTTTCTCCTGCCGCGCCGGGGCCACCGGCGTGCTTACGATCCTTGGCGGCAGGGGCCGGACAGGGGCCGGGGTACGGAGAGGTGGAAGGAACGCCACGATGAGAGCCGTAGCAGTCAGTGCCTTCGGGGCCGAGCCCGAGCTGATGGACCTGCCACAGCCCGAGCCGGGACCCGGCGAGGTGCTGGTCGCGATGGCGGTCGCCGGGCTGAATCCGACCGACTGGAAGATCGCCGACGGCATGCTGAAGGACGCCGTGCCACACTCCTTCCCGCTGATCCTGGGGGCCGACGGGGCGGGCGAGGTGGTCGCGGTCGGCCCCGACGTGCGCCGCTGCACGGTCGGCGACCAGGTCTTCGGGCAGTTCCAACTGGTCGGCAGGGGCGGCGGTGCGTACGCCGACTACGCCGTCGCCGCCGAGGACGCGGTCGCCCCCGCGCCGCGCAACGTCACGTACGCGACCTCGGCTGCGGTGCCGACGGCCGGTACGGCCGCGTACAACCTCGTCGAGGAGACCCGGGTCGCGGAGGGCAAGCGGGTGCTGGTCGTGGGCGCGACCGGCGGCGTCGGCACGTTCGTCACGCAGCTCGCGGCGCAGCGCGGCGCCGAGGTGATCGCCACGGCCCGGGCGGGCAGCGCGGAGCTGATGGGGCAGTTCGGCGCGGCGGTCACGGTGGACCACACCCAGGGCCCGGTGGCCCAGCAGGTGCTGGCGGCCCACCCGGACGGCGTGGACATCCTGATCGACCTGGTCAGCGGGCCGGAAGCGTTCGCGGACATGACGCGGGTCGTACGGGACGGGGGCACGGTCGTGTCCACCGTCGGCGCGGCCGACACGGACATGCTCATCGAGCACAACCTGCGCGGCTTCAACTTCGAGAACCGACCCTCGCCGCAGCTCCTGTCCATCCTCGCCGACCAGCTCGACGCGGGCCGGCTCACCGTCCTGATCACCAGCGAGGTGCAGCTCGAGGACGCCCCGGCGGCCCTCGCCCGCAGCCGCACGGGCCGGGCGCAGGGCAAGACCGTCATCGGCCTCTGAGCGCCCGGCGGGCCCGCACGCGCCGGGCCAGGACTCCCGACAGGACGGCGGCGCACCCCGCGGTGAGCCCCGTGGCGAGCAGCGCCCCGCCGCCGAGCCGGGCGCTCGCGGTGAGCGTGTCGTACACCGCCGAGCCCGCCGCGCCGGTCACCGCCGGTGGCAGCGCGTCCAGGGCGTAGCCGCGGGCGGCGGCGAACGCGGCGAGCAGGAGCACGCCGCCCGCCGCGCAGCCCAGGCCCGTACCGATCAGTGCCCGTCGGCGGCGCGGTGCCAGCAGCAGCCCGGCCGCCAGGCTCAGCACCGCCGCGACGGGCAGCAGCCGGCCGAGCGTCCGCACCGCCGCGTACGGGCCGCGGGCCTCGGCGACCTCGTCGGACCGCAGCAGTACGAGCGTGGTGCCGGAGACATGGACCCGCTGGATCAGGCGGGCTCCGGCCGGCACGGTGTGGACGAGGCGGGCCCGGGCCCGGTCGACGACGGGCTGCAGGTCGAGCACCACGGACCGGTCGCCGGGTGAGGCGAGCGCGGTGACGAGGGAGGCATGCGTGGTGCCGTTGACGCGGCTCCACAGGGCGGGAAAGGAACGTGAGGTGACCACGCCGCGGATCTGGGTGGCCACGAACTCCCGTATGCCGCGGGTGAACCGCTCCCGCACCGCGGGACGATCGGCCGGCGGCACGGCGTCCACCAGCGACGACAGGTCCACCCGGCGCATCACGCCGTCGGTGATCGCGGTGACCATGTTCCGCTGGACGGCCGGGTCGCGGGAGAGCGGTGCGGTGGTGGCGGTGTAGCGGGCGGTGTCGGTCAGTTCGGCGCGTGCCCAGCCCGTGGCGAGGGCCGGTGGGGCCAGGAGACAGCCGAGGACCAGCAGCACGGTGGCCAGGAGGGTGCGCGGCCGGTGGAGGGCCGGTACGCGGCGTGCGGGCGGGGCACCGGTGCGGGCCGGCGCGCTCGCTGCCATGTCTCCTCCGTTTCACGTGAAACCAGAACCGGTACCGAGCAATCGGTGCTCGTCCCGAGTAATCCGCACCCGTCCTGCGTAATCGGCACCTGTCCCGACTAGCGGCACCCGCCCCGAGTAACCCGGCACCACCACCTCATCACAGGCGCGCAGAAGTCCGGCGCCGCGCCGCCCGCCGACGCGTCGTTTTCGGACGGCCGTTCAGTGGTCGTGCGGCCCCGGCCGGTGTACCGGTCCGTGCGTGTCGGCGCAGTGGGCGCCGGAGGGCTGGTCCGCGGTGTCCGGGGCCTGGCGGTCCCCGATGCGCAGCAGCTCCCCGCCGCTGTCCTGTTCGCCCAGGTGGTCGACCTGGAGCGTGGCGTGCGTGATGCCGTACTCCGCGGCGAGCAGCTCCTGCAGCGTCCGGCGGACCTTGTGGCAGTCGCCGCCCGGCGCGACCAGGACGTGCGCGGAGAGCGCGGGGTCGCCGGAGGTGATCTCCCAGATGTGCAGGTCGTGGATCTCCACGACCTGGTCGGCGGCGACCAGCCGGTCGCCCAGCGCGTCCGGGTCCACCCCGGCGGGCGCGGCCTCCATGAAGATCCGGCCCGAGTCGCGGACCAGGCCGATACCGGCCTTGAGCATCAGCGCGACCACGAGCAGCGACGCGATGGCGTCCGCCCGGGCGAAGCCGGTGGTCAGCACGACCGCACCGGCCACCGCCGTGGCGATGAAGCCGAAGAGGTCGGTGAGGATGTGCTGGTAGGCGCCCTCGACGTTCAGGCTGGAGCGGTTGGCCTTGGAGATGCACCAGGTCGCGACGAGGTTCACCACGACCCCGGCGAGGGCGGTGACCAGGACCAGGCCGCCGGTGACCTCGGGCGGTTCGACGAGCCGGTGGACCGCCTCGTACGCCAGCCAGACCGACAGCACCAGCAGCGTGACGCCGTTGGCCTGCGCGGAGAGGATCTCGGCGCGCTTGAGGCCGTACGTGTAACCGCCGCGGGCCGGGCGGGCCGCCAGCCGCATGGCGATCAGCGCGAGCACGATCGAGGCGGCGTCGGTGAGCATGTGGGCGGCGTCGGAGATCAGCGCCAGGGACCGGGCGACGAAGCCGATCACGACCTCGACGGCCATGAAGGCGGTGATCAGGATCAGCGCGGCCCGCAGCCAGCGGCGGTCCGCGTCCGCGGCCACCGTGTGCGAGTGGCCCGAGTGATCACCGTGCGCGTGGGCGTGCCCCGCCATGGCCCACTCCCTCCTGCGTCGGGCGGCATGCTGCCGCAAAGGCGCTCGAACGAAGCAAACCGCACTTCGGCAAAAGATCCAAAGGCTGCATCGGTACCCGTTGTCATTCCCCCGGCAGTTGCGCATCGCCGCAGGTCAGCGCGGTGTGTCCGAACGGAATGCGGAGGCGGTCTTGAAAGCGCGCCGGGCAGGAACGATCTTGGTGAGGACCGCAGGACCCCACCCACACACTCCCAGGGAGCGTTCTTGGCCGCGAACCGAGAAGCGCCGAACCGAGAAGCGCCGGACATACTGTCGCCGGAGTTCATGGCGGATCCGTACGCCGCGTACCGCGTCATGCGTGACGACTTCCCGCTGCTCCACCACGAGCCCACCCAGAGCTACATCGTCTCTCGCTACGAGGACGTCGAACGGGCCTTCAAGGACCCGGCGTTCACCACCGAGAACTACGACTGGCAGCTCGAGCCGGTGCACGGCCGGACCATCCTGCAGATGAGCGGCCGCGAGCACTCCGTGCGCCGGGCGCTGGTCGCGCCCGCCTTCCGCGGCGTCCCCCTCCAGGAGACCTTCCAGCCGGTCATCGAGCGCAACGCGCGCGAGCTGATCGACGGCTTCCGCGACGCGGGCCGGGCCGACCTCGTCGCAGAGTTCGCGACCCGCTTCCCGGTCAACGTCATCGTCGACATGCTCGGCCTGGACCGCGCCGACTACGACCGTTTCCACCGCTGGTACACCGCGATCATCGGCTTCCTCGGCAACCTCAGCCAGGACCCGGACGTGGCCGCGGCCGGGCTGCGGACGCAGCAGGAGTTCGCCGCGTACATGCTGCCGATCATCCGGGAGCGGCGCGCGAACCCCGGCGACGATCTGCTCTCCACGCTGTGCACCGCGGAGATCGACGGTACGGCGATGAGCGACGAGGACATCAAGGCGTTCTGCAGCCTGCTGCTGGCCGCGGGCGGCGAGACCACCGACAAGGCGATCTCCAGCGTCATGCACAACCTGCTGCGCCACCCGGAGCAGCTCGCCGCCGTGCGGGAGGACCGGTCGCTGATCGAGCGGGCCTTCGCCGAGACGCTGCGGTACACGCCCCCGGTGCACATGATCATGCGGCAGCCGGCGGAGGACGTCGTGATCGGCGGCGGCAAGGTGCCCGCCGGGGCCACCGTGACCTGCCTGATCGGCGCGGCGGGCCGGGACGACCGGCGGTACGCGGACCCGGACACCTTCAACATCTTCCGCGACGACCTGAAGACGACGACGGCCTTCTCCGCCGCCGCCGATCACCTGGCCTTCGCGCTCGGCCGGCACTTCTGCGTCGGCGCGCTGCTGGCCAAGGCCGAGGTGGAGGCCGGCGTCGGGCAGCTCCTCGACGCGCTGCCGGACATGGTGATCGAGGACGGCTACACCCCGCGCGAGCAGGGCGTCTTCACCCGCGGCCTGGACGCGCTGCCGGTCCGCTTCACGCCGGTGGGCTGAGGCGGGCGGGCAAAGGGCCGTACGGGTACGCCCCGTACGGCCCGTGCCCCGGACAGCGGACCTCAGGCCGGGTCAGGCGGGCCCCGGCGTGTACGTAGGCGTGAATGTCACCGGCAGGCCCGTCAGCCCGCGCATCCACAGCGACGGGTGCCAGACCAGGTCCGCGTCGGGCACCGCGAGCACCACGTCGGGCAGCCGGTCCAGCAGTACTTCCACCGCCGCCCGCGCGATCACCTCCGCTAGCTGCGGAGCCGGGTAGGGGCAGGCGTGCTCGCCGTGGCTGAACGCCATGTGCGCCTGGTTGCCGTCGGCGTGCGCCGCGGTGAAGTCCGGCCGCACCAGCGGGTCGTTGTTGGCCGCGGCCAGCCCCAGTACGAGCAGGTCACCGGCCTTGATGCGGTGGCCGCCGAGCTGGGTGTCGCGGGCCGCCCAGCGCCCGATGAAGTTCTGCGTGGGGGTGTCCTCCCACAGCACCTCGTTCAGCGCCTGGCCCACGCTGCGCCGCCCACCGGTCAGGCTGACCGCGAACCGGTCGTCGGTCAGCATCAGCCGCAGCGTGTTGCCGATCCAGTTGGCGGTCGGCTGCTGCGCCGCGGCCATCACCACCAGCAGGTCGATGACCACCTCCTCGGCGGTCAGTCCCGCCGCGTGGGCCAGCAGCCGCGAGGGGACGTCGGGACCGGGCCGCCCGCGCTTCACGCGGACCAGCCGCGCCATCCGGGCCGCGACCCGCTGGTGCGCGTCGATCGCGCCGTCGCCCACGTCCAGCGACTCGGCGATGTCCCGCACCAGGTCCGGCACTTCGCCTGTCGGCGCGCCGTACAGCTCGGCGACGACCAGCAGCGGCAGCCGCAGCGCGTACTCGGCCATCAGGTCCGCTTCGCCGCGCCCGGCGAAGGAGTCGACCAGCCCGTCCGCGATGCGTTCGCAGATCTGCCGCAGCTCGAACTGGTCGATGGCCAGCAGCGCGTCGCTGATCGCCCCGGCCCGGCGCTGGTGCTCGGCTCCCTCGGCGAACATCACCGACGGCTGGTACCCGACGAACGGCAGCAGCGGCCAGTCGTCCGGCACCTGGTCCCAGGCGTGCCAGCGGCGCGAGTCGCGGGCGAACAGCTCGGGGTCGGAGGTGACCTGGTGCAGCTCGCGGTAGCCGATCACGAACCAGGCCGGGAAGCCGCCGTCCAGCAGGATCGGTACGACCGCGCCGTGCCGGCTGCGCATCTCCCGGTACAGCCGGGCCGGATCGCCGCTCAGCCCCTCGCCGTACAGCGGTACGGCCCCGGCGGTCACGGGGCAGCCGGCGGTCTGCGGCGCTTCGGTCACGGTGCACCCTCCTGAACTCGGGTCGTGCGATGGGTCACTGGGCGGCGAGCGCGTACAGGTGGCGGACGAGGGAGATCAGCACCTGCTTGCTGGACTCCCTGTCGCGGGCGTCGCAGGAGACCAGCGGGACGTGCGGGGAGAGGTCCAGCGCGTCCCGGATCTGCTCCAGGGTGTGCTGCTCGCCGCCGAAGTCGTTGTGCGCGACGATGAACGGCATCCCGTGCGCCTCCAGGCGGTCGATCGCGTACCAGGAGTCGTGCAGCCGCCGGGTGTCGACCAGCACCACGGCGCCCAGCGTCCCCGCGAAGAGCCGGTCCCACAGGAACCAGAAACGCTCCTGGCCGGGGGCGCCGAAGAGGTACAGGACGTTGCGGTCGTTGATCGTGATGCGGCCGAAGTCGAAGGCGACGGTGGTCGTCGACTTGGCCTCGACGCCGGCCGGGTCGTCCACGCCGACGCCCGCCTGGGTCATCGTCTCCTCGGTGTTGAGGGGGCGGATCTCGCTGACCGAGCGGACCATGGTGGTCTTGCCGACGCCGAAACCGCCGACGATCACGATCTTCAGGCCGTTGTCGGCGGACTGGTGCAGCGGGGCCCGTACGTCCTCCTCCAAGGTGGCGCCGGCCGCGCCGTCAGAGACGTTGGAGTGCATCGAGCACCTCCTTCAGCAGGTCGGGTTCGGGCAGCTCGGCCCGGGCGGCCGTGCGCGGATGGCGGGCGGTGATCCGGCCCGTGTCGAGCAGGTCGGTCAGCAGGATCCGTACGACGCTCACCGGCAGCCGCAGCGCCGCCGACAGCTCCACGACCGCCGTCGGGCGCCGGGCCAGCTCCAGGATGCGGACGTGCTCGGACTGCATGCCGGGTGCCGGCTCGCACTCGGCCACGATCAGCGTGACCAGGTCGAAGCGGCTCCCGGCGGCCCGGCTGCGGCCGCCGGTGACGGTGTAGAGGCGGTCCGGGTCGTCGTCCGGACCGAGCGGGCTCACGCCGGCCGGCCCGGCAGGCCGGTGCCGCCGTCCTCGCGGGGCGCGGCGCTGAGGTACTCGCCGATCTGCTCGACCAGTTCGTTCATGTTGAAGCCGATCACGCCGACGTCGGCGTCCTCGACGGCGACCACGGCCAGGTGCGCGCCGTGCCCGGCCTCGACGATGAAGAGGATGCCGCCGTGGAACTCGGTCATCGCCTGCCGCACTCCGCCGCTGCCGTCACCGAACTCCACGGACGCGCCGTGCGACAGCGACTGGATGCCGGAGGCGATCGCGGCGAGCTGGTCGGCCTGGTCGACGCTCAGGTCCCGGGAGTGGCAGAGCTTGAGGCCGTCGCGGGACAGCACCAGCGCGTGCCGGGCGCCCGGCGTCTTCTGCAGGAGGTTCTCCAGCAGCCAGTCCAGGCGGTTGTCGGTGGTGTTCATCGGGGATCGTCCTTCGGGGCGTTTTCGGGGGCGGTGGGCCGGGCGGGCGGGGCCTCGCCCTGCACGGCCCGGCGGAAGGAGCGCAGGCGCGCCGCTGACTCCTCGTGGGAGCGGCCGCGAGTGCGTCCGGTGGCCTGCGGGACCTGCGGGATGGGCGCGCCGGCCAGGGTCTGGCCGCGGCGCCGCTTGGGCAGTCCGCTCGGTCCGTACTCCGTCGCGGGCGCCGGGGCGGCGCCGCGCGGCGCGGGCACGTCGGGCACGCCCCGGTCCTGGGGCGCGCTCCCGCCGTGCGGGTCGTCCGGGCCCCGCGACGCGCCCCCGTCGCGCGCGGCGCCCGTGTCCCGGTCGGGGACGGTGGGGCGGTGGCCGGTGGTTTCCCGCGCTGCGCCGGCCCCGGAGGCGGGGCGGGTTTCACGGGCGGCGGGCCGGTCGGGTACGTCGCTTCCGCGCGGGTGGCGTTCGCGCACGCCGGTGTCGTGCGCGTCCCGTTCGTGCACCTCGCGCGCCTGCGCGTCGTGCGCGGCGCGCAGGCCCGCGACGGGCACCTCGGGGACCTCGGTCCGGCCGCCGGCCGGCTTGGGCGGCGGCTGGGTGATGAGCTGCTGCGGGATCAGCACGACCACGCTCGTACCGCCGCGGGCCGACGGGCGGAACGAGACGGTCAGGCCGTGCTTGCCGGCCAGGCAGCCGACGACGGCGAGGCCGAGCCGGGTGCCGGACAGCGACATCAGGTCCAGCGTCTTGGCGGACACCGCGGCCTCGGCGCTGCGCAGCGCCGTCTCGGTCATGACCAGGCCGCTGTCCTCGACGCTGACCACGACGCCGGCCTGCGCTTCCTCGACGTACACGTGCACCGGCGAGGTGGGCGGCGAGAAAGAGGTGGCGTTGTCCATGATCTCGGCGAGCGCGTGCATGACGCCCTCGGCCGCGTGCCCGGCCACCGCCGCGGTACTGCTGCTGTGCAGCCGCACCCGGCGGTAGGCGCTGATCCGGCCCATCGCGCCGCGCAGGATGCTCTCCATGGCGATCGGCTTGTTCCAGCGGCGGCCGGAGCGGGCGCCGGTCAGTACGGCGATGCTGTCCGCCAGCCGGCCCGCCTGCGCGGTGGTGTGGTCCAGCTTCAGCAGGTCGCCGAGGACCTCCTCGCCGTGCCGGTGCTCCATCTCGCGGAGGTCGGCGAGCATGCTGGTGGCCAGCGCCTGGACGCGGCCCGCGGCGCTGGCGCAGGCGGACATCGCCGCGGCCCGCATCCGCTCGCCGCGGCCGACCTCGGTGGCCAGCGTCTCCACGATCCGGCGGTGCGCCTCGTCGGCGGGCATCGGGGTGTGGCCGAGCGCGGTGTCCACCGAGGCGCCGTCGCGCAGCCGGGCCACGACCGCGGGCAGCGTCTCGTCCGCGAGCCGGTCGGCGGCGGCCGCCAGCTCCGCGATCCGGGCGCGGTGCCGGGCGCTGGTGCGCACCGCGTACACCGTGACCGCGAGCAGCGCGCTCAGCACCACCGCCACCGTGCCGCAGCCCCACGCCAGCCCGGTGCGCAGCGCCGCCGGGCCCGCGAGCACCGCCCACAGGACGGCGCCGCCGGTCACGACGAGGGCGACGAGGAACGCGTACAGCGCCGCCACCACGGGCGGGCGTGCGCGCTGCGGGCGGGCGGGTGTCTGAGCTGTCATCAAACGGGTCCTCGGGCGGTCGCGGCATGGCAAACGGGCCCTGCGGGCGCAGGAGAAGCGAAGATCGGAAGAACCCTATCCGCTTCCTACCGGCGAGCAACTTCCGCGTAGTGACAATGTTTTGACGTCCCGTCCATGCCGGAATTCCCGATGTGTCACCAGGTGTGCCGCGACTCGTGGGCGAGTGTCACGCCCCCGACTCTTGTTGAACATGATTATCATCTGCTACTGTCCCCGGCATGAACCACACGCCGCCCGACGGCCGGCTGCCGGTCACCGTGCTCTCCGGTTTCCTCGGCGCCGGCAAGACCACCCTCCTCAACCATGTGCTCGGCAACCGCCAGGGCCTGCGCGTCGCGGTCATCGTCAACGACATGAGCGAGATCAACATCGACGCCTCCCTCGTGCGGGACGGCGCCGCGCTCTCCCGTACCGAGGAGCGGCTGGTCGAGATGACCAACGGGTGCATCTGCTGCACGCTCCGGGACGACCTGCTCGAAGAGGTCGAACGGCTCGCCCGCGCCGGCCGCTTCGACTACCTGCTCATCGAGTCCAGCGGCATCTCCGAGCCGATGCCGGTCGCCGCGACCTTCGCGTTCGCGAGGGACGACGGGGCCACGCTCACCGACATCGCGAACCTGGACACGATGGTCACGGTCGTGGACGCGGTGAACTTCGACGACGAACTGGGCCGCGGCGACGACCTCGTGGAGCGCGGTCTGGCCCCGGTCGAGGACGATGAGCGGACGGTCAGCGATCTCCTGATCGACCAGGTCGAGTTCGCGGATGTGATCCTGCTGAACAAGACCGACCTGGTCTCCGCGGAGGAGGGTGACCGGCTGGAGGCCACGCTGCGGCGGCTGAACCCGGCGGCGCGCGTCCAGCGGACCGTACGCGGCCGGATCGACCCCGCAGAGATCCTGGGTACCGGGCTGTTCGACCTCGCGAAGGCCGAGCAGGCGCCGGGCTGGGTGGCCGAGCTCAACGGCGACCATGTGCCGGAGACGGAGGAGTACGGGATCTCGTCCGTGGTGCTGCGCGACCCGCGGCCCTTCCACCCCGGTCGGCTGTGGGACCTGATCACCGGGCCGCTGGACGCCGGTACGTACGGCACCGTCCTGCGCTCCAAGGGCTTCTTCACACTTGCGACCCGTCCCGATGTCACGGGGCTGTGGTCCCAGGCGGGCGCGGTGGCCCGCTTCGAGCCGTCGGGCGTGCACGACCACGACCATGACCACTCCGCCGAAGAGCGGCCCGCCGTACAGGGCCAGGAGCTGGTCTTCATCGGTACCGGCCTGCGGGCCGACGCACTGCGCGACGCGCTGGCCGACGCCCTGCTCACCGCCGGTGAACTGGCCGACGGCCCCGCGGCCTGGGCGGCGTACGACGATCCCTTCCCTGCCTGGGACCTCACAACGGTCCCGGTCTCCTGAACCCGGGGATGTCCGGCGGGCCTGGCAGCCCTCGTCGGGCATCCCCGAAAACCGGGCGGCGGCGGGCGCCGGAGAACTGCGGTCCGGCGCCCGCCCCGCCCGTCGCCTTACGGACCGGCGCCTGTCCTGCCGGTCCGTAAGGCGTGCGGTACGCCCCTAGTACGGCCACTTCCAGTCCGCCACCTCCGGCATGTCGGTTCCGCGTTCGCGGATGTAGGCGTGGTGGCGGGTGCGGGCGTCCTGCATCTGCTGGCGCAGCGCCGTGGCTCGTACGGCGAGGCCCGGCACCCGGTCGATGACGTCCATGACCAGCCGGTACCGGTCCAAGTCGTTGATCACCACCATGTCGAAGGGCGTGGTCGTGGTGCCGTGCTCCTTGAAGCCGCGCACGTGCAGGTTGGCGTGGCCGGTGCGGCGGTAGGCGAGCCGGTGGATCAGCCAGGGGTAGCCGTGGTACGCGAAGATCACCGGCCGGTCGGGGGTGAACAGCGCGTCGTACTCGGCGTCCTTCATGCCGTGCGGATGGTCCTCGCTGGGCAGCAGCCGCGCGATGTCCACGACGTTGACCACCCGTACGGCGAGGTCGGGCAGGTGCTCGCGGAGCAGCGCGGCGGCGGCCAGTACCTCCTGGGTCGGTACGTCGCCCGCGCACGCGAGCACCACGTCCGGGGAGTCACCGTCGCGCTCGGTGCCCGCCCACTCCCACACGCCCGCGCCCCGCGCGCAGTGCGCGATCGCCTGGTCCATGTCCAGCCAGTCGAAGGTGGGCTGCTTGCCCGCCACGATGACGTTGACGTAGTCCCGGCTGCGCAGCGCGTGATCGGCCACGGAGAGCAGGGTGTTGGTGTCCGGCGGCAGATAGACCCGCACAGCTGGCGGGTACTTGTTGAGCACATGGTCCACGAAGCCCGGGTCCTGGTGCGAGAAGCCGTTGTGGTCCTGGCGCCAGACGTGCGAGCTGAGCAGGTAGTTGAGCGAGGGGATCGGTTGCCGCCAGGTCAGGCCGCTGGTGACCTTCAGCCACTTGATGTGCTGATTGACCATCGAGTCGACGATGTGCACGAAGGCTTCGTAGCAGGAGAAGAGGCCGTGCCGGCCGGTGAGGAGATAGCCCTCCAGCCAGCCCTGGCAGGTGTGTTCGGAGAGGATCTCCAGGACGCGGCCGTGCCGGTCCAGGTCCTCGTCGGTCTCCAGCAGCTTGTCCTGCCAGTTCTTGCCGGATGCCGCGTACACCGCCTGCAGCCGGTTCGACGCGGTCTCGTCCGGGCCCACCAGGCGGAAGTTGCGGCTCTCGGCGGTGTCGGCCATGACCCGTTCCAGGAGCTGCCCGAGGACCTTGGTCGGCTCGCGCAGCTCGGTACCGGGGTGCTTCACCGGTACGGCGTACTCGCTCAGCGGCGGCATCGGGAGCGAGCGGGTCAGCCGGCCGCCGTTGGCGTGCGGGTTGGCGCCCAGCCGGCGCGCGCCCTTCGGTACCCAGCGCAGTACGGCCGGACGCGGCGCGCCCCGCTCGTCGAACAGCTCCTCGGGGCGGTAGGAACGCATCCAGCGCTCCAGTTCGCGCAGGTGGTCGGGGTTCTCGCGGGTGGCGGCGAGCGGGACCTGATGGGCGCGCCAGGTGCCCTCGACGGGCTTGCCGTCGACCGTGCGCGGGCCGGTCCAGCCCTTGGGCGTACGGAGCACGATCATGGGCCAGGGCTGCCGGGCGGGCGGGGCGGTGGCGGAGCCGTCCCGCGCGGCGCGCTGGAGGGCGCCGATGCGATCGAGCGCCTGGTCCATGGCGGCGGCCAGCGCGCGGTGCACGGCCTCCGGCTCGTCACCCGTGACGTAGATCGGGTCGTGGCCGTACCCGCGGAGCAGCGCGTCCAGCTCCTCCTCGGGGAGCCGGGCGAGCACCGTCGGGTTCGCGATCTTGTAGCCGTTGAGGTGCAGGATCGGCAGGACCGCACCGTCGTGCACCGGGTCCAGGAACTTGTTCGAGTGCCAGGAGGTGGCCAGCGGGCCGGTCTCCGCCTCGCCGTCACCGACGACGCAGGCCACGAGCAGGTCGGGGTTGTCGAAGGCGGCCCCGTACGCGTGCGAGAGCGAGTACCCCAGTTCGCCGCCCTCGTGGATCGACCCCGGCGTCTCGGGCGCGACATGGCTGGGCACCCCGCCGGGGAACGAGAACTGCTTGAACAGCCGGGCCATGCCCGCCTCGTCCTGGCTGACGTCCGGGTAGATCTCCGAGTAGCTGCCCTCCAGCCAGGACCCGGCGACCACCGCGGGGCCGCCGTGCCCGGGTCCCCAGATGCACATCGCGTCCAGGTCGCGTTCGACGATCACCCGGTTGAGGTGGGTGTAGACGAGGTTGAGGCCGGGCGAGGTGCCCCAGTGGCCGAGCAGCCGGGGCTTGATGTGCTTCGGTACCAGCGGCTCGCTCAGCAGCGGGTTGCTCAGCAGGTAGATCTGGCCCGCGGCGAGGTAGTTCGCCGCCCGCCAGTGGGCGTCCAGCGTCCGCACGTCCTCGTCGGACAGCGCGGTACCGGATGGTGCGCCCGCGTCGGAGGGCGCCGTGCTCGCGTCGGAGGGTGCCGCGCCCGCCCGCTCGCCGCTCCTCGTCGCCGTCCCGGTCCCCGGTGCATCCCGCATGAATCAACCCTTCTCCGGCTTTCCCGTCGAACCGACCCTTCCCATGCTGGGATCCGGGGCGCCGCCCGGCAACGCAGGATCGGGCCGGGTACGCGGTACCCGTGACCTGGAGAGGAATGCCTGCGCACTGCCTGCGTACCCGGGCGCCGTCCCGTACCGTGCGACGGAAAGAACCTGAGCAGCCGCTGTACGCAGATGGGGGACGGCCGATGGATCCGGAGATCGCGACGCTGGCGGGCACCGCCGGCACGACGCTCGTCACGCTGATGGCCACCGAGGCGTGGCAGGGCGTACGGGAGGGAGTCGTGGGCCTGTGGCGGCGAGCCCGCCCCGAGCGCGCCGACGCCGTCTCGGCAGAGCTCGAAGCCGCCCGCGAGGACCTGCTCGCGGCCCGCGACGCCGCCGACGACGAGACCGAGGACGAGCTGCGCCGGGACTGGCAGGGCCGTATCCGCCGGCTCCTCGCGGCCCGCCCGGATGTCGCCGACGACCTGCGCGCCCTGCTCGCCGAGGTCGCCCCCGAGGAAGCACCGGCGGCGCCGGCGATCACCCAGCACGCCTCGGCCTCCGGCTCGGCGCGGGTGTACCAGGCGGGCCGGGACCAGCACATCCACGAGCGGTGAGGCCGGGCACGCCGGGTCGGTGAGGTGGTCCCGCCGGGACCGTGAGGCCGGTCACGGTGGGCCTGCAATCCCTTACCCCCTCACTTACTCCGGAGTAACGTCACGCTTCCTCGGCCCACTTCCGGCCCGTACAGGAGGCGTCATGTCCCGCACCGCCGACCGCACCGCGCGCACCGACCGTTCACCCAGGCTGCTCGCGGGCCTGCTGGCCGGCGCGGGGGTGCTGCACTTCGCGGTGCCGAAGCCGTTCGATGCGACCGTGCCCCGGGTCCTGCCCGGCTCGGCGCGCGGCTGGACGTACGCGAGCGGCGTGGCCGAACTGGCGCTGGCGGCCGGCGTGGCCCACCCTCGAACCCGGCGGGTGGCGGCGCTGGCCACGGCCGCCTTCTTCGTGGGCGTCTTCCCCGCGAATGTCCAGATGGCCGTCGACTGGCGGGACCGTCCGGCCCCCCTGCGCACCGCCGCCCTCGCCCGCCTGCCGCTGCAGGCACCGCTCGTCCTGTGGGCCCGCGGCGTCGCGCGCCGGCAGAGCCGCTGAGCGGGTCTCAGGAGGCGCCCACCGGGTTGACGAAGGTACCCGGGTGGGTGGCGCCCGACTGGTCCAGGACGGCGCCGCCGTAGGGCCACTTCAGCTCGAAGTGCTGCTTCTCGTTAGGCGGGGTGACCACGACGGTGGCCGTCTCGACCTTGCGGTCGCCGTCCCTGGTCGAGGGCAGGAGCTGGAAGGTGAAGTGGGTGTTCGCGCCCGGCTTCAGCACCACCGCCACCGGCTTCTTCCCGGACCGCCGCAGGTCCCAGGTGGCGCCGTCGGTGCCCTTGAGCTGTACGCCCGGGAAGCCGCTGATCGTGCAGGCGCCGCTGCCCTTGTTCTTGAACCACACGGTGGCGGTCTGCTGGTCGCTGCTGTCCATGTCGGGGCGGCCGCCGCCCGCGGAGCCCCAGCCGGCCGTCATGTTCGCCGTGGTGCAGCGGGCGGCCGAGCTCCCGGTACCGGCCGAGCTGCCCGTACCGGACGAGCCGCCGCTCCCGGTGGCCTGCTGCCCGCCGGACGAAGCATTCGTACCGGAGCCCTCGGCGGAGCCCGTACCCGTCTGCGACGGGGAGTCCGCGGAGCCCTTCGACGAGCCGTCTGCGGAGCCACCGGCCCCGTCGGAGCCACCCGACCCGTCGGACCCGGCGGAGCTGCCGGCGGACGCCGACGAGTCCGGCCCCGCGGCCCCGGACTCGCCGCTCTGGCAGGCGGTGAGGGCGAGCGCGGTGGCGGCGAGCAGCGCGGCGGCGGCCTTGCGGCCGTGGCGGCGGGTGCGGTGCGACATGGATCCCCCTGGTGGTGGCATCGGTGCGGCCGGTCCTTCGGTTCCGCACCACCTACACTCGCCACCCCCGCTGCTGATCCGCTAACACCGGGCTAACGTGCGGGCGTGCTCGGGGTACGGACGCCACTGGTCACCGGACTCTCGGATTCCGCGCCCCTGAACAGGGGTTGCGCCCATTTTTACTTTGAAGTAACAACGTGCCCCATGAACTTGTTCGGCCGCAGTTCCTCCTCCCGCCGCGCGGTGGCCCCCGCCGCTCCAGCCCCCTCCGACCTCGCCGTTCTGGACCCCGCTTTCGCCGCGCTCACCGGTGAGTGGATGATCGACCCCGCGCACAGCAGGATCGGCTTCTCCGTCCGGCACGCCATGGTGACCACGGTGCGCGGCGCCTTCACGGAGTACGAGAGCCGCCTCTACTTCGACGGCCGCGACCCGGACCGCTCCGAGGCGCAGATCACGCTGTCCACCGCCAGCATCGACACGGGTGTGGAGCAGCGCGACGCGCACGTGACCGGCCGAGACTTCCTGGACGCCGCGAGCTACCCGCGGATGTCCTTCACGAGCACCGCCGTGGAACTCGCGGACGACGACGTCTACCGCATGACCGGCGACCTCACCATCAGGGACATCACCCGGCCCGTCGTGCTGGAACTCACCTACATCGGGCACGTCACCGACCCGTTCGGATACGAGCGGGTCGGCTTCGACGGCACCACCACCATCAACCGCACCGACTGGGGCCTGACCTACAGCGCCAAACTCGCCCAGGGCGGCGCCATGGTGAGCGAAAAGGTCCGCCTCCAGTTCGACATCGCCGCCATCCGAACGTTCCCCGTCGACTGACCGGACCCCCGCCACGCCCCCGGCGAGGGAGGGCCCAAGGCCACCGGCCCGAAACAACAAACAAGGCCCAGGTCTCTGACCTGGGCCTCAACTCTGGAGCGGGTGACGGGAATCGAACCCGCGCTCTGAGCTTGGGAATCACGGGTGATCTACAGTCAATCCGGCCGCTGACCTGCAACGATGGCTGCGAGTGGGGGCCCGGCTGAACCGTTGCCGAACCCGTCATTCACCGCTGTTCCCCGGCGCACCGGGCACGCATCGGGCACGCGGCTGAGCCTAAGTCACGGGACCAATGAGAGGTGTGGCCTCTCACGTCGGGAGGGGCGACGACCACTAGGTGTACCTGACCGTAGTGTTACCACTAGCCCAAATACCCAACTACTCAGCTCTTCGGTATCGACGTGTAGTTCGCGGGCCACGTCGCGAAACGAGATGTTCTTGGCTTGGAAAGCGTTAAATACTTTCTCTAGGAGCTGTGATTTCTCCCGAACGGGAAGTCCCTGTGGCTCCGATTTGCGAAATCCACGCTTACCGAGTTCGACGCACGTTCGACGGTAATGCCAGTCGGTTAGCATCCCCAAATCGTGCAGCCTGTAGGTCAAGGCCATTGCTGCGACCTTCCAGACCTTCTTCGCTTCGAGCACCTGCGACACCATGGGATTGTCAGGGATGTGCTCGGTAATGCTGTCGCGTGGCATGAGGAAGGCACTCGCGAAAGCATTAGCCTCCTTCTCTGCCTGAGGCCCGCTGTGGCTTCGCTCTACGCCATGCAGTACGAGGTGACCGAGCTCGTGAGCTGCGTCGAAGCGCCCACGTTCAGCTGTTTTGAGCGTGCTCAAGAATACGAACGGTGTACCCTCTCGCCATAGCGAGAATGCGTCGACGTCTGTAAATTCGGGTGGCAAAGAAAAAACGCGGACGCCGTGGGCTTCTAGTAGATGCACCATATTGGAGATGGGTGCATTGCCAAGTCCCCATCGAGCCCTAAGCACATCAGCTGCAGATTCGGGATCCAACTTGTCCAGAGTTGGTAGCTGGTTTGGGGGCAACTTGAATCGAGTTTCGATCCAGTCGTTGAGCTCCATGACCAAGCGGCTTGCGGCCAAGGCCCCATCTCTGGGGCCGGCCGCCAGCCTACTTCTGGCGCGAAAGGAGACGGAATCGGCCGGAATTGGGTCTAGGTCGGGTTCATGGAAAAACGACTCGGGGAAGTTCAGGGATGTAGCTAGCTTTTCCAGCGTGTCCGGGGTGGGCTCCGTCCGCCCCCGCTCGTAGTTCGAGAGGCTTTGGATGCTCACCCCAGTCAGGTGGCTGAGTTCGGCGAGTGTGAGCCCTCTCCTCCGTCGGGCGACTGTGATTCGGGAGGAAGAGATCATGCTGCACTCGCCATCCTCACGCTAGGTCGGTTTGTCCCTATGTCACCACTCTTCGACCGCAACGTCGAAGTCGGGACCAGCCACAGGGTAATCGAACGTCTTTTTGATCCGGATGGCGGGGAATAGAATCCTCCGGCTCCAGCTGTCGATCTTTCCCTGTGTACCAACCTTACTCGGGAGGGAGAGCTCGCTGCGTACCTCTACGAAGCCCTGCTTGCGAGCGACGTAGCGGTATGTGAGCAGGTACCAGGTAGCCAGTTGTGCGTACTCGTCCTCGCCGAGGTTCACCTCGTCGGCTTCGGTGGGCTCCTCGGGCAGGGGGAAGAGCGTGAGGTCCTGATTGCGGGCCACGAGGGCTTCCTTCGCCACGCCGGCGGGACGGTGGCTGCGGGGTTGTGGGCTACCGGGCACGCCGGTTCGAGCATCGCCAAGGAGGACGCCCACGGCGATCGTCTTATCGCGGTTGACGATCAGAGGGGCCTGCTTTGGGTCGTATCGACGCCAGCGTTCCTGTGTCCTGAGCGCCTCGCGCAGTGTCCGGACTCGTGTGAAGTAGTCCAGGGTGCCGGGCGCGTTCTTGGGGTCATCCTTCGTGGCGCCGTCCCGCGCCTCTTCGCCGAGGCGGATGGCTAGGTCGAAGTACTCGTGCTTGAGCCCCAGCTCGGCAAGTTGCTGGATGTGGTCTCTGTCGCCCGGGGTGGACGGGATGAACTCGAACACGCACCCCTCCGCAGGGTCTTATAGGAACGCCTCCTCACTTGAGGGGCGATTTTTATAAGAGTAGCGGGTGGGTCTGACAGTCGGGGTCGCGTGATGGCGGATCAAGGACCCGCTGACGCACGGCAGTTGCGTTGACCTGCATAGGTTTCGTCTCAGCCACGGCCCTGGCTGCCACCCTGCCTACCGTCGTCCCCACACTGTGGAGAGAGCTAGCCGCGTCCAAGCGGAGCGCCTGCGGCGGGACGACGGCTCGATGCGTAGGCGCGACACGCTCCTCGGCTCCGACGGTGCCGCGTCGAGTGGAACGCCTACGGGCCTTCACCACATCGCGGCAGCAGGTAGCTCCCCCTCGACCATGTTCTCCGGTCCGATCCGCTCACGCTGGAGCATCCGGGACGGTGGCGGTACGGCGATCAACCCCTGACTCTCGGTTTCGCCCGGCATGCTCGCCCGCCCCGACCCCACCCCTCCCGTAGCCAGCTCATCTCTACGGATCCATGGCCTATGCGGTTGTCGGCAGTGCGCGTGTCACGTAAACCGCTCACCGTCTCCGCCCTACCTTCCCCATCCCACATTTGCGCTCTTCTCGCCACCCCCGGGGCTCCCCGGCTGGACTTGCCTCGAGTCATGCGGGCTTGGATGCTGCTTCGCCCGATGTTGGTGGTGGTTGCTTGTGGTTGGTTCTGGAAGGCGTGGTCGGTGGCGTTGGCCGGTGGGAAGCCTTGCTCGTTCCGGCGCTGCTTTGGGCGGACATAGCGTCTAGCGGATCACCCCGTGCAACGAGAGTGGCGCGGGGCCGGGGGCGGGGCGGAGCGGGCCGAAGGCAGGAGCGGCGCCCCAGTCCCCGTGCCCGCGCCGGCCCTTTACGGGCCGGTGGGGTGTGATTCGTAGCGGCGGCTGGATAGCCGTTGACCGCGCGCCGGATGCCGAAGGCAAGAGCACCCACAAGGTCGACGCCGACAAACCGACAGCCTGCAAAGGACCGGGCTGTACACGCGCCCGGCCGCCGAGGCTCAAGGCGACTGCTGGCCTCAAACGGCCCCAGTGGATCAACAGGCGAACGCCAAGCGAACGGCCCAGGATGGCCCGGCAGGGAACGGCATCCCCTCATGAGAGAGAGCCGGAGTGCTTCCCCTCCCCACCCCTCTTCCCCGGCCGAAGGGCGGGGCTTGATGAGGTAGAGAAACCTGTAACAGCTCCCTGCCTCACCCGCGAAGTGGCTACGCGTCGAAGTCGTACTCAAGCACGTAGGAAGCGGAGTCGAGAGTCATCTCGTTGATCTCGACAGGTCGGCCTCCGTCGGCAAAGGCGGTCCGGCAGATGAGCATCACTGGCGTGCCCATGGAGAGATTGAGCCGCTTCGCTTCGTCCTGAGAGGGCATGCGAGATCGCACTTCTTCGCGGAAGTGGACTGGCTTTGCTCCGAGTTCAGCAAGGCGGGCGTAGGTACCGCCCGGTCCCGTGTCCTCCTGGGTGATTGCCGAGCCTGCGACAAGCTCCGCGGGCAGGTAGCTCGTTGCCAGCAGGACCGGCTTCCCGTCGAGGACGAATCGCCGACTGCGGACACAGACAGCCGACTCCGGGGCGATGTCCAGGACTCCCGCGATCCGCTCAGGAGTCGGCTCCTCGGTGACGGTGATCTGGTCCACCGTGAGCTGCCGACCTTCGGTGTCGGCCGACCAGATCGAGCGGCCTGAGCCCCACTGCTCTTGGGAGAGGCGCTGGATGCCGCGTCGTCGCAGCGGTCGGAACGCCCGAACGAATACGCCGGCGCCCTTGCGTGACTCGGCGAGTCCCTCGTTCTGCAGGACTCCAAGAGCCTGCCGGGCGGTCATCCGGGCCACGTCGTACTTCGCCATGAGGTCGTTCTCGCCTGGCAAGCGATCACCAGGGCCGTACTCACCTGCCGTGATTGCCTCCCGAAGCGCGTCAGCAATGCGCTGGTACTTCGGCTGTCGAGCGCCGTTCTTCGCGGTCATTGCGTCTCCCTCCTTTCATCCTCTCTAGACAGCCTAGGACATGCCTACGTCGCTGCATCCGGGCCTGGTGCCCCTTCCCGCCATGCGTGAACATCTCTAGAGATCTCTATTGACGTCTCTAGAGATCTGCGCTTCACTCGTAGATGTCTAGAGAGGTCGCCGGAAGGGGTGGCCTCCCCAGCAATAAGGGGTGCTCTATGCCTTCGTTCAAGATCGACACGTCGACTGCTGTGGTGTTCGTCGCGACCGCGCCGACTCCGAAGGTCGCCAACCGGAAGACGGGCGAGATTGCCAAGGACCGTGAGACTGGCGCCGACCTGATGACGGTGGGCCTGCTGGTCTCGGATGAGGGGGAGGGCAACCTCTACCAGGTGTCCGTGCCGGAGACGGGCGTTCCCGACGGCCTGACGCCGGGCATGCCGGTCTCGGTCGTCGGCCTGAAGGCGCGGGACTGGGAGAACGAGTTCAACGGCGAGAAGCGGCACGGCATCGCCTTCCGCGCGGCGGCCCTCGCGGCGGGTGCCTGATCATGGCGGACCTGACCACGGTGCTGGAGGTCACCGGTGCTTTCGCCGGTGTCGGTGGCCTCGGCTACGCCAAGGGACACGCTCCGCGCGTGTACTGGTCGCTGGTGGGCATGCCGGTCGCGATGGGCCGGTTCACCTTCACCTATGGCACCACGATGGATGTGTGCGGGCTGACGGTGCAGCCGTCGAAGCTGCGGGCGTTCATGGTCCGCAACGTCGCCCGCCGCGAGGTCCAGCCCGTGCCTCCGAAGGTCCGCCGCCTGCGGGGCACCTCCACCGGACTTGTCGCCTCCCTCCGCCTCCCGGCCGGGCTGGAGCCCTCGGACGTGGCGGCGGCCTCCGAACGGCTCCGGCACGCCTGGGGCGTCCACTCCGTCACCGTCGCCGAGACCAAGCCCGGCGTGGTCGAACTGCGGATGACCGGCTACGACGTGCTGCGGCGAGTGAAGATGCCGCGCCGAACGCGGACGACCGGGCCGATGGAGGTGCCGGTGGCCCTGCGGGAAGACGGCAGCGCGTATGTCCGGGACTACCGCAAGGTCCCCCACGCCCTGACCCTGGGCGCTAACCAGTCGGGGAAGTCCATGTACCAGCGCAACTTGATCACCGGGCTGGCCAAGCTGCCGGTGGGGCTGGTCGGCATCGACTGCAAGCGGGGTGTGGAGCAGAGCGCCTACGGCCCTCGCCTGTCGGCTCTGGCCACCACCCCGGAGGATGCCGCCGAGCTGCTGGGTGTGCTGATTGCCGAGATGGAGGAGCGGTTCGACCTGCTCAGCGAGCATCACGTCTCGGACCTGTGGGATCTGCCCGAGGAGGTGCGGCCGGTGCCGCTGGTGGTCCTCGTCGATGAGGTGGCGGAGCTGTTCCTGACCGCCGCGAAGAAGGACGAAGAGCGCCGGGACCGGATGGTCATGCAGATGGTCCGGCTCGCCCAGATGGCGCGGGCGGTCGGCATCTACCTGGAGGTCTGCGGCCAGCGCTTCGGTGCCGAGCTGGGGAAGGGCGCGACCATGCTCCGTGCCCAGCTCACCGGCCGGGTCGTGCACCGGGTCAACGACAAGCAGACCGCCGAAATGGGCCTCGGCGATGTCTCGCCGGATGCGGTGCTGGCCGCGACGCTGATCGCTGCTGATCGGCCTGGGGTGGCGGTTGCCGGTGATGCCTCGGGCGGCTGGTCCCGCATCCGCACCCCGCAGACCACTCCCACTCAGGCGGCGGCGGTCTGCCGGGAGTACGCGCACCTTGTCCCGGATCTGCCCGCGCTGGCCCCGTTCCGCCCGCACGTGCCGGCCGACCGCGCACCGGCTGAGGTGCCTTCGCTGGTCAAGCCCCAGCCCGTCACCGAGTAACAGCCCTACCTCCTCCCACGGTTGGCGTGACCGTCTCGCGCCAGGTCCCTACCCCGCCCATGCCTGAAACGAAAGGAGGACGCGATGACCAAGCCGCAGGCGGAACGGACCGCGATCCTCGTCGCCGGGGCCGTGATCATGGCTCTCACGATCGCTGCGTTCTGGCTCTCCTACGCCCATCTCGCCTCGGTCGCCGAGTCGCACGGTCTCGCCGCATCCCCGGTGCGCCGGTGGGCCTGGCCGGGCACGATCGATCTGTTCATCCTGGCCGGTGAGGTCTTGATGTTCCGCGCCGCGCTGCGGCACGTGACCGACTGGTGGGCGATCGGCCTGACGGTTGCCGGATCGCTCGGCAGCATCGGCCTCAACGTGGCGGGTGTCGGCACCAACGCCCCGATCCTCGACTACGTCGTCGCGGCCGTACCGCCGTCCGCCGCGCTCCTGGCCTTCGGTGCCCTGATGCGCCAGGTTCACACCCTCGTCACCGACCCCGCCCCGGCCTCGGTGCCTGCGGCTGAGCCGATCGCGGAGCCGGTCACCGTCGAACGCATCCCGGAGTCGGCCCCGGTCGAACTGCCTGCGCCAGAGCCGGTGACCGAAGAAGCCAGTACGGACGCGGAAGAGCCGTCGCCGGAGCCCGAAGCGGTCACGCCGCCGTCCCGGCCTGCTCCGTCGCCGCTCACGGTCCCTCCGGCACTGCTCGATCACGCCCGGAAGGTCGCCGACAACCACCAGGCCACCACCGGCGCCCCGATCGACTCCGCCACCCTCCGCGCTCGCCTCGGCGTCCCGCCGGTGCTCGCCGACGCCATCACCGCTCAACTCGCCTGAAAGGACACCTGACATGCCCCGCCCGAACCGCTTCTACAACGTGCTCCGCTTAGGCCCCGTCAAGGTCGGCTCCCACTACGACGGCCGTGGACGTACCAAGCACACCGCCGCGTGCACCGTGCCCCGCTGTGGCTTCTCCGTCGACTACGACGACCGCTCGGCCGCTGAACTCGCCGCCCGCACCCACCGCTGCAACCCCTGACCCGGACGGAGGCAAGGCCCATGCGCTACCCGGACGCTCAGCTCCGTGCCAACCACCGCCCGGCCGACCTGATCCCGCCCGGCATCCGCCCCGGTGAGGTGGTGGTCATCCAGGCCCCGCCCCGCTCCTACGCGGGCCCGATCCTGCTGACCATCACGCTCGCCCTCGGCGCGTCCGTGGTCATCGTCGTCCTCGCGGTGGCCTTCCAGATCGCGGCCGCCGCTGCCGCAGCCGCTGTCCCGACCGTGGGCGGCGCCGGTATCTCGCTCAAGCTCGCTCGCAAGCGCTAAGCGGCCCCCGGGGCGGCCTCAACCGCCAAGTTTCCGCCGCCCCGGGCGCCTGACCCCTTCCAGATCCGCTGACCCGAAAGGGACTCCTCATCATGCCCGAGACCCGCCCTGCCCGCGTCCGGCTCTGCCCCGACTGCGACGGCTTCCCCACCGTGGCCATCACCACCGGCCAGAAGAACCCCGACGGCACCCGCAGGACCTTCACTGTGGTCTGCCGTACCTGCGAGGGCACCGGCACCGTTGCCCGCCGCCCCGCTGCTCGTGAGGTGGCCGCGTGAGTGACGCCGCCACCCTGGCGGGCCTGGACCCGACCACCCTGGGGGACCTCCTCCGGGTGGCCGGGTCTCCCGGCTTCGACCGCTGGGAAGACCAGATCCGCCGCACCGGCGGATGCTCCGACCCCATCCACCTCACCGGCACGACCAAGACCGTCGACCGAGCCACCGGCACCGTCCTGCACGCCTACTCCACCGACGCCGAACCCGGCGGACGCCTCCGGGTGGCCTGCGGAAACCGTCGCGCCTCCCGCTGCCCCGCCTGCGCCTGGACCTACGCGGGCGACACCTACCACCTCATCCGCGCCGGGCTCACCGGCGACGAAGCCAAGGGCACCCCCGAGACCGTCCGGGACCATCCCCGGGTCTTCGCGACCTTGACGGCTCCGTCCTTTGGCCCGGTGCACAACCGTCCCAGCCACGGCCGGTGCCGTTGCGGCGTCCACCACCAGGCCGACGCCCCCGAACTGGGCACCGCCCTGGATCCGGAGAGCTACGACTACGCGGGTGCGGTGCTGTGGAACAACCACGCCGGTCACCTGTGGCGGTACGTGACCATCTACCTGCCCCGCGAGCTGGCCAAGCGCGCCGGCATCACCCAGCGCGCGCTGAAGGAACAGCTCCGGGTCTCCTACGGCAAGGTCGCCGAGTACCAAAAGCGCGGCGCGATCCACTTCCATGCCGTGATCCGCTTCGACGGGCCTGACGGTCCTGAGACCGCGCCCCCGGCCTGGGCGACCATCGACCTGCTCACCGACGCGCTCCGGGCCGCTGCCGCTCGCGCTGAGATCGTCCTCGACCCTGTCGGCGACCAGCCGGAGCGTGTTCTGCGCTGGGGCACCCAACTCGACGTCCGGCCCATCGGCGCCTTCGGCGACGGCGAAGACCTCACCGAACAGGCCGTGGCCTCCTACGTGGCCAAGTACGCCACCAAGGCCGCCGAGACCACCGGCACCGTCGACCGCCGCATCGGCGAAATGCACGAGCTGAACAAGCTCCCCGACCTGCCCGACCACACCCGCCGCCTGATCCGCGCCTGCCGCGACCTGGACGAGCTCTACCCGGACCGCAAGCTCTGGCAGTGGGCGCACATGCTCGGCTTCCGCGGCCACTTCTCCACCAAGTCCCGCCGCTACTCCACCACCCTGGGCGCCCTGCGCCAGGTTCGCGCCGACTACCGCGCCGCCCAGCAACGCGCCGCCCTGGGCCTGCCCGATCCCGACGACCACCCCGAAGCCACCACCCGGGTCATCGCCCACTGGGCCTACGCCGGGCACGGCCACACGCCCGGTGAGTCCTGGCTCGCCGCCAACCTCGCGAAGGAGATCCAAGCCAACCGTGAGATCGCCCGTGAAGTCCGTGCCGAACTCGACACCGAAGGGGAGTGGTGACCATGGCTGATCGCCTGCTGACCGTGCAGGAAGTCGCTGAGCGGCTCGGGACCACGGTGCGCTTCCCCCGGCGCCTGATCGAGGAACGGCGGATCGAGTACGTCAAGATCGGTCGGCACGTCCGTATCCCTGAGCGGGTCGTAGAAGCCTTCGTCGCTGCGCACACGGTTGCACCCACCGTTCGACGGCTGCGGAGGGTGGCCTGATGGCAGGGAAGAAGCGTTCGTTCGGCCGGGTCCGCAAGCTGCCGTCGGGCCGGTATCAGGCGCGTTACCTGGCTCCTGATGGAGTCGACCGCCCGGCGCCCCAGACCTTCCGTACCAAGAAGGAGGCGGATGACTGGCTCGCCGACCGGCAGAGTGAGGTCCGCTCTGGAGACTGGCAGGACCCTGATGCCGGCGCGGTGAACTTCATGGTCTACGCCTTGCAGTGGGTGGATGAGCGTGACCTCGCGCCGACCACCGATGAGCTGTACCGGCGCCTGCTTCGGCTGCACATCCTGCCGACCTTCGAGGTCCTGGACCTCGATGAGATCACTCCGCCTCGGGTCAGGACCTGGCGGGCTGAACGGCTGCAGGCGACGGGTGCCGCTACGACGGTGGCGAAGTCCTACCGGCTGTTGAAGGCCATCATGGAGACCGCTGTCGAGGACGAGCTGATCCGCCGTAATCCGTGCCGGATCAAGGGCGCTGGCAAGGAGACGGCTGCAGAGCGGCCCACGGCCACGGTGGAGCAGGTGGATTCGGTGGCCGACGCGATGGGCCCGCGCTGGCGCCTGATGGTGTACATCGCCGCCTATGGTCCCGCCCGTCCCGAGGAACAGGCCGCGTTGCGGCGTCCTGATGTGGACCTGGAGAACGTCGGTGTGTGGATTCGCACAGCCGAGCCTGAGCTGACCACCGGTCGGCGGGTCCCGGGCGATACCAAGTCCGCGGCGGGCAAGCGGTTCCTCGTCCTGCCGGAGTTCATGCGCGTGGACCTGGAGCGGCACCTCGACTGGTACGCGGAGAAGGAACCGAACGGACTGCTGTTCGTGGGGGAGCGCGGTAAGCCGTTCCGGCGGTCCACCTTCGGGCGAAAGTGGCGCAAGGCCCGTGCCAAGGTCGGGCTGCCTGACGACTTCCGGTTCTACGATCTGCGGCACACCGGGCACACCCTCTCGACGCGGTCCGGCGCGACGCTCAAGGACACGATGGTTCGCGCCGGCCAGTCCTCGACTCGGGCCGCGCTGATCTATCAGCACTCGGACGTTGAGCGGCAGAAGGAGGTCGCTGGCGGCATCGATGCCCACGTGCGTGCTGAGCGGGTGAAGGCCAAGGCGGCTCGCGATCAAGAGCGATCGGGCACGCAACGGGCACGGAACGCTTAACCCGGTCCAGACAACGACGAAGGCCCAGGTCTCTGACCTGGGCCTCAACTCTGGAGCGGGTGACGGGAATCGAACCCGCGCTCTGAGCTTGGGAAGCTCATGTTCTACCATTAAACTACACCCGCGTGACCGCCTGATCTTGCAAGGCGGTGCATCGTCGCACACTGTACCTCATCCCCGGCCTCCGGTGTATTCGACCGTGAGGCTTTTGTCATGTCCGGGTGCGGCGCGCGGCGGTAAGCGGTGCGGGGTGCGGGAGTTGAGGCGTACGGTGGGGACTCTTCCCCGGTTCGGAGTGCCGCTTGGGAGTGCGCCCAGTTCATCCCCTAATGTGGCTTTTGTTGTCCATGCGTTTGGGAGAGGGACTTGATGGAGCGCACCGTCGTCCGTTGTGCCGAAGGGCACGTGTTCAGCACCGCTTCGTTCCCGATGCAGACCACCGACCGGCTCGGCCCTGGTCGGCTGCTGCGGTGCCCGCGCTGTGCGCGGCTGCGCCACGCGGTCCCTGTGCAGATGGAGAAGCGCTAGCGAGGGTGGCGAGGACCCGGTTCCCGGAAGGGGGCCGGGCCCTCGCGGCTGTCCGGGAGGGGTGAAGGGTCGGGGCGGGGAGCCGGGGCGGATGCGCGATGCGGAGGCGGGTGTACCGGGCGCGTATCCTCGTGGCGTGCTTCTCTCAGACAAGGACATCCGGGCCGAGATCGACGCGGGCCGGGTGCGTATCGATCCCTACGACGAGTCGATGGTTCAGCCGTCGAGTATTGATGTGCGCCTCGATCGGTACTTCCGAGTGTTCGAGAACCACCGGTATCCGCACATTGATCCCGCCGTCGAGCAGCTCGACCTGACGCGGGAGGTCGTGCCCGAGGGGGACGAGGCGTTCATCCTGCACCCGGGCGAATTCGTGCTGGCGTCGACCTACGAGGTCATCACGCTGCCGGACGACCTCGCCTCGCGGCTGGAGGGGAAGAGCTCGCTGGGGCGGCTGGGGCTGCTGACGCACTCGACGGCCGGGTTCATCGACCCCGGGTTCAGCGGGCACGTCACGCTGGAGCTGAGCAATGTCGCGACGCTGCCGATAAAGCTGTGGCCCGGCATGAAGATCGGGCAGCTGTGCATGTTCCGGCTGACCTCGCCGGCCGAGTTTCCGTACGGGTCGGAGCGGTACGGCTCCCGCTACCAGGGCCAGCGCGGGCCGACGCCCTCGCGTTCGTACAAGAACTTCCACCGTACGCAGGTCTGAGGACCGTACGGCGGATGCGATGGGGAATCGCTAGAGGGCTGAGAGAGATACGTGACTGACGTGCGGGAAAATCTGACGTACGAGCGCTTCGGCACCGCCATCCGTGAGCTGGCGCAGACGATCGCGGACGGCGGGTACGAGCCCGACGTGGTGCTGAGCATCGCGCGTGGCGGCGTCTTCGTCGCCGGTGGCCTGGCGTACGCGCTGGACTGCAAGAACATCCACCTGGTGAACGTGGAGTTCTACACCGGCGTGGGCGAGACGCTGGAAATGCCCGTCATGCTGGCGCCGGTGCCGAACGCGATCGACTTCTCGGACAAGAAGGTGCTCATCGCGGACGACGTCGCCGACACCGGCAAGACGCTGAAGCTGGTGCACGACTTCTGCCAGGGGACCGTCGCCGAGGTGCGCAGCGCGGTGATCTACGAGAAGTCGCAGTCGCTGGTGAAGTGCGAGTACGTCTGGCAGCGCACGGACGACTGGATCAACTTCCCGTGGAGCGTCGAGCCGCCGGTCGTGCGGCGCGAGGGCCAGGTTCTCGACGCCTGAGAACTCCCTTGCCTCGCGTGCCAGTTGGCGCGCAGGGTGAATTCGGGCCAATCCTGTGCCGGGTGTTCCGCCGGGGTCTACCTACGAGTAGAAACCGGCGGTAACAGCAGACCGGAGGGGAGGCCCAATGGTGCGTGCGAGACGCGGGCGGCGGCTGGTGACCGCAGCCGCCGCCGTGATGGTGCTGACCGGTGGTGTGACCGCCGCCGGTACGGGGACGAGCGTGGCGGCCCGGCCGCCGTACGGGGCCGCGGCGGCCGACAGCAAGCCACTGCCGCCCGAGCTGGAGAAGATCAGGGCCCAGGAGGCCACCCGGCTGTACGGGGACCCGGCCGAACGCCCGATGGAGCAGCGCAAGACCTCGCTGATCTCGCTGGGGGACAGTGAGATCTCGGGGGAGGGCGTCGGGACGTACGAGCCGGGGACCGACGGGCCGGACAACTGGTGTCATCGGTCGCCGGACGCGGCCATCCACCGCACCGGCATCGCCGCCGATGTGACGTACAACGTGTCCTGCTCGGGCGCGTACACCGGGAACATCAAGGCCGGCGGCAGCAAGCAGTACGCCGATGAGCTGGTGCAGAGCGACAGCCTGGCGATCAAGGCCAGGAACACCCGGCTGAAGATGGTCGTGCTGGTGGCCGGGGCCAATGACGACCTGCAGTTCGGGCCGGTCATGACGGACTGCGTCACGCGCTGGCTGCTGCTGCAGGGGGCCTGTGAGCCGAAGTACGCGCCGGGGTGGCAGACGCGGGTCGACGGGCTGGTGCCGAAGGTCGAGCAGACGGTCGGTGATCTGCGGACGGTGATGCGGGACGCCGGGTACGCGGACGGCGACTACAAGCTCGTGGTGATGGGGTATCCGAGCCCGATCGGCCCGGACATCGAGGACAACCCCGATTTCCCTGGGAAGCTGCCGGGCGGCTGCACGGGGTACACCTCCGACTCGGCGTGGGGGCGCAACGCCGCGGTCCCGGCCTTTGAGAAGGGCATGCGGAAGGCCGCGCGCGAGTCGGGCGCGGTGTACCTGGACAACTCGCGGCTCTTCCACGGGCACGAGGTGTGCATGGAGGACGCCTGGGCGCGCGGCCTGTACGTCGATGTCTCCCACCCCTTCCCGCCGGACGCCAACTCCGTACGCCAGTCCTTCCACCCGAACGCGCGCGGGCACGCCGCGTTCGCCTCCTGCCTCACCCAGCTCTATGCGTCCGGCCTGCGGGAGGCGTCCTGTGCGGACCCGGCGAGCACGGGGAAGCCGGAGCTGTACGCGGGGGCCTGGGACGATGCGTACCGGCCGCTGAAGAACGTCGGCACGGGGAGCTGTGTGGACGCGACCGGCGGCAGTTCGCGCAATGGCACGGCTGTCGGCGGCTGGGACTGCAAGGACCAGCGGAACCAGGGCTGGTGGTACGACAGCGGCCGGCGGTCGGTGCATGTGGAGCTGACGCAGGACCGGTGCCTGGACGTGCCGGAGGCGAAGTACGAGGCCGGGGCCGGAGTGGTGCTGTGGAACTGCTCGGGTGCGGCCAACCAGCGGTTCGTGAAGGACGTGGCGACGCAGAGCATCCGGCCGGAGGCGGCCCGGGAGCTGTGCCTGACGCTGGCCTCGGCGAAGGATCGAGTGCGACTGCAGAAGTGTGATGGGTCGGCCACGCAGCGTTTCACGTGAAACAGCCGCACGGTCGCGCCGTGACACGGCGTTTCACGTGAAACAGCGTGTGATCTACGGCAGTTGATATGAGGCAGGGCCCCGTTCCGTCCGGAACGGGGCCCTGCCTCATCAGGATGTGTCGCCGGCGTGGCGGCGATCGCCTACAGCGTGCCCAGCTTCACCAGGGCGAGCAGGGCGACCAGTTGGATCGCGGAGGCGCCCAGCGCCTTGGGCCAGGGCAGGTCGTGCGACCTGCGGACCATCGTGGTGAAGAGATAGGCGGCGGCGAGCCAGGTCAGCCAGCCGAGGACCTGGACGAGCGTGCTGTCGCCACCCAGGAACATCGCGAAGAGCAGCCGCGGCGCGTCGGTGATCGACATGATCAGCATGGAGAGGCCGATGGTCGGCTGCCACCCGCCGTCGCCACCGAGCTGCCGGGCGAGGGTGTGGGTCACCGCGCCCAGGATCAGCCCGCCGATGACGAACATCACGCCGGTGATCAGCACCCACGGGATGCTCTGCGAGAGCGTGGCGTTCAGCACGTCCTCGCGGGCGGCGTCGAAGCCGAAGACCGCGAGCAGGCCGTAGATGAAGGTCACGACGAGGGCCGGACCCCACACGGCGTAGTCGCGCATCCGCCAGAAGGTCTGGTCGGGCTGCCGGACGATGCCGCTCAGCAGCTCCTTCCACGGCAGGCGCGGACCGGCGGGCGGGGCCGCCGACTGGCCTGCGTGGTACGTACTGCCGCCGCTGTACTGACCGTTGTCGTACTGGCCGCCGTACTGGCCGTCCCCGTACGCGTCCGGCGCGTCACCCAGGCTGAACTGCTGGGTGTGGCCCGGTGCGTCCGCGCGGGCGCTGCCGCCGCCGTAGGGCGGCTGCTGCGGGGCGTGCCCCTGGTCGCCGAAGTACTCGGGCTCGCCGTGCCGGCCGGCGCCCTGAGCGCCGCCGTGGGGAGCCTGCTGCTGCCACTGTCCCTGTGCGGGGGGCGGGGCCTGCCGGCCGTACGGCGCCTGCTGCTGACCGTACGGCGCCGGTGCTCCGTACGGGGCAGGCTGACCCTGCGGAGCCTGCTGACCGTACGGGGCTTGCCCTTGCTGCCCCTGCTGCGCGGTGCGGGAGTTCCGCCCGCGACCCATCCTGAATCCAGCCACGCTTCGAACGTACCTGGTCCCGGTGGGTCGCAGGCGGGAGATGGCGGACAGGACGGGCATTGCTGCCGAGCTGTGACATCCCCTAGGGGAATCCCGGCGGGGGCGGCCGCGGGCCGCGCGCAGGGGCCGGGCGGGGGCGGCGCCAGCCCGTGAAGACGGCGCCGAACTGCGGCCGGCCGGTGGTCGGTACGCCCACCGCGCCCGGCGTCACCGAGCGGGCGCCGGCGGTGCCGATGCGGGTGCCGTCGGACGGCAGGGAGACGACCGCTCCGTTGCCGTCGTTCTCGTAGCCCGCGCCCACGGACAGGTCCCGTCCGCCGCGTGTCACCGGGCATTCACCGGGAGGCCGGCGGCAGTTGACGATCACAAGGCCCGCGAGGCCGCAGGAGGGTTGCACGCCCTACGGCACCCGGCGGCAGCGCCGCGCCGGTCACTCCGTGAAGGCCGCCGTGCTGAACGACACCGCGGGCTCGTCCGCGAACCCGGACGCCGTCCCCCGGTACACCGTGACCGCGTCCCGGCCGCCCGAGCGGGTGAGAAGGACCAGGTCGGCCCGCCCGTCCTGGTCGTAGTCGGCCAGCCGGAGCACCGCCGTGCGTGCGGCGGCCGGCATACCGGGGACCTTCGGCACGGCCTGCTCGCGGTCCGCGCGCAGGCCGCCAGCCGACCCCGGGAGGAGCACGGGACGCCCCGCGCCGCCGGACACGACCAGGTCCGTACGGCCGTCGCCGGTCACATCCCCGGCGGCCACCGACCGCCCCGCCACCCGGACCGTGGCGCTCCGCGGTGCCGCCGTGCCGACGCCGTACCGGACGGCGAGCCGGCCGCCCCCGGCGACCACCGCGTCGGCCGACGTGCCGCCGTCGAACCGCCCGAATGCCACGTCGTACCCCGCAGGCAGCGCGGCCCCCGCCGCGTCCGGCCCCCGCGCGCCGCCCAGCGCGAGCCGCCCCGGCGCGCGGCGGCCCGCGTCCCCGGACCGTACGAGCAGGTCGTCGGCGCCGTCCCCGTCCACGTCGACGGGCGCCGGCAGCCCGGCCGGCGCCGTGCCGGGGATGTCCAGCGGCGCGCCGGCGCCCTTCGGCGCGCCCGCGCGGGTGAACGGGCCGCGCAGGAAGCTCGCCCGCGGCCCGGAGGCGGTGACCGCCAGGTCCTGGTCGCCGTCCCCGTCGAAGTCCCCGCAGACCGGCTGGTCGGGCCACTCGGTGCCGAACCTGGCGCGGTCGGGGATGCGCAGCTTCACGGCGCGCGCGGTGAGCCCTTCCGGGGAGCCGAAGAGGAGCTGTACGGGGACGGGCGGGCGGCCCCGGCCGTCGTACGGCGGGTCGGTGCTGACGACGAGGTCGGTGAAGCCGTCGCCGTCCAGGTCGCAGGCGGCCTCGGCGTCGAAAACGGCCGGTACGACGCCGTCCGTGGGCGCCGCGTGCCGGGCCGGGGTGAGGAGCCGGCGCACGGCCGGGTCGAGGCCGTGGTCCGAGCCGTAGACGATGCCGATGCCGGGGTCGTCGTCGTGGCTGTCGTCGGGGTTGAGCAGCGTGTCGAGTACGAGGTCGGGGTGGCCGTCGCCGTTGAAGTCGTCGGGCTTCTTGCTGCCCTTGCCGTGCGGGACGGGCCGTGCCGGGGGGCCGGAGGCGGTGTGGTGGGCCGCGGAGCGCGCGCCGCCTCCCGAGGGGAGCAGGCCGCAGCCGGCCGCCAGCAGTGCGCAGCACAGTGCGGCTCCCGCCGCGCGTGCCGCACGTGATCTCCGGTACCGCACTTCGCCCCCCAGCGCCCCATCCGTATCCGGCGCCTCATGGTCGCACGGACATACGTCATGGGCCCGCACGTTCATCCGGTTCCGGACACGGTGCGCAGCCGGCGCGGGACCCCGCTGTGCAGCAGGCGTGGGCGCGGGGGGGCGCAGACGACGACGGCCGGTCCCGCGCGCTGCGGGACCGGCCGTCGAAGGGAAGTACAGCGGATTACTTCACCGGCTCGGGCTCCGGCTCATCGGCGGGCTCGGCCTCGCCGGCCGGGTCGGCCGGGGTCTTGACGGAGTCCAGCAGGAGCTGGGCCACGTCGACGACCTGCACGTTCTCGCTGACCTTGCCGTCGTTCTTCTTGCCGTTGACGGAGTCGGTCAGCATGACCAGGCAGAAGGGGCAGGCGGTGGAGACGATGTCCGGGTTGAGGGAGAGGGCCTCGTCCACGCGCTCGTTGTTGATGCGCTTGCCGATGCGCTCTTCCATCCACATGCGGGCGCCGCCGGCGCCGCAGCAGAAGCCGCGCTCCTTGTGGCGGTGCATTTCCTCGTTGCGCAGGCCGGGCACCTTGGCGATGATCTCGCGCGGGGGTGTGTAGACCTTGTTGTGGCGGCCCAGGTAGCAGGGGTCGTGGTAGGTGATCAGACCCTCGACCGGGGTGACGGGGGTCAGGCGCCCCTCGTCGATGAGGTGCTGCAGCAGCTGGGTGTGGTGGATGACCTCGTACTCGCCGCCGAGCTGCGGGTACTCGTTCGCGATCGTGTTGAAGCAGTGCGGGCAGGTCGCGACGATCTTCTTCTTGGACTTCGGCTTCTTGGTCGACTCGTCCTCGTCGTCCTCGCCGAAGGCCGCGTTCAGCGTGGCGACGTTCTCCGCGCCGAGCTGCTGGAAGAGGAACTCGTTGCCCAGGCGGCGCGGGGAGTCACCGGTGCACTTCTCGTCGCCGCCCATGATCGCGAAGTTGACGCCCGCGATGTGCAGCAGCTCGGCGAAGGCCTTGGTGGTCTTCTTGGCGCGGTCCTCCAGGGCGCCGGCGCAGCCGACCCAGTACAGGTAGTCGACCTCGGTGAGGTCCTCGACGTCCGTGCCGACGACGGGAACCTCGAAGTCGACCTCCTTGGTCCACGCGAGGCGCTGCTTCTTGGCCAGGCCCCAGGGGTTGCCCTTCTTCTCCAGGTTCTTGAGCATCGTGCCCGCCTCGCTGGGGAAGCTGGACTCGATCATGACCTGGTAGCGGCGCATGTCGACGATGTGGTCGATGTGCTCGATGTCGACGGGGCACTGCTCGACGCAGGCACCGCAGGTGGTGCAGGACCACAGCACGTCCGGGTCGATGACGCCGTTCTCTTCGAGGGTGCCGATCAGCGGACGCTCGGCCTCTTCGAGAGCGGCCTTCGGGACGTCCTTCAGCTGCTCCTCGGTCGCCTTCTCGTTGCCCTCCATGTCCTTGCCACCGCCGGCGAGGAGGTAGGGGGCCTTGGCGTGCGCGTGGTCGCGCAGCGCCATGATCATGAGCTTGGGGGAGAGCGGCTTGCCGGTGTTCCACGCGGGGCACTGCGACTGGCAGCGGCCGCACTCGGTGCAGGTGGAGAAGTCCAGCAGGCCCTTCCAGGAGAAGTGCTCGATCTGGGAGACGCCGAACTGGTCGTCGTCGCCCGGGTCCTCGAAGTCGATCTCCTTGCCCTCGCTGGTCATCGGCAGCAGCGCGCCGAGCGCGACGTCGCCGTCGGCCTCGCGCTTGAACCAGATGTTGGGGAAGGCCAGGAAGCGGTGCCAGGCGACACCCATGTCGGTCTTGAGCGCGACGGTGATCATCCAGATGAAGGACGTCGCGATCTTCAGGCCGGCGAAGAAGTAGGTGAGGTTCTGGAGCGTCGAGACGTCCAGGCCCTCCAGCCACGAGACCACCGGGTACGAGATGAAGAACGACGCCTCGTAGCCGTCCACGTGGTGCTGGGCGCCCTCCAGCGCGTGCAGCATGAAGATGCAGACGCCGACGATGAGGATGACGGCCTCGACGAAGTACGCCTGGCCGAAGTTGGAGCCCGCGAAGCGGGACTTGCGGCCCGCCTTGCCCGGCTTGCTCAGCTGCCGGATGGCGATCAGGAGCAGGATGCCGAGGACCGTCATCGTGCCGATGAACTCGACGAAGACGTTGTACGGCGCCCACTCGCCGATGACCGGCAGCAGCCAGTCGGCCTTGAAGAGCTGGCCGATGGCGTTGACGATCGTCAGCAGCAGCGAGAAGAAGCCCACCGCGACGAACCAGTGCGCGACGCCGACGACGCCCCAGCGGTTCATCCTGGTGTGGCCGAGGAACTCCTTGACCACCGTGACGGTGCGCTGCGTGGGGTCATTGGTCCGTGAACCGGCGGGTACGGACTGTCCGAGCCGCATGTAGCGGTAGATCTGCACAATGGCGCGGCCGAACAGTGCGACGCCGACCGCGATTAGGACCAGCGACACGATGATCGCGGCGAGTTGCATGGGTGGCTCCTCGGGCCTGCGTGAGCGGGTTCTTTCGGTGCTCTCGATAACTACTAAGCAGTAACTTAGTTAATCCCTCCGAGATTACCCACTATTCACGCCCCGCTGTACCGGGCGCGGCGGTGATCTGCGTCGCTGAGGGTGACCTAAGGGTGTCGTAAGGCCCCTCCCGCTTGTGCGTGTGCGACACGCCGGAGATGCGGCGGTCGCCCGTGAGAGGGAGGGTGGGGGTGTCGTTGACGCGTCCGCGCATGGCGGGCGCCTCCTCTTCTGGCCTCGCGTACCGCTGTGACCTGCGGAAATGTTGCGCTGCGCAGATCTTCGGCAGGAGAGTTGAGTGGCTCTGGCTCAGGTCCTTTGACAGGGTCGAATCTCTGGTGCACCCTTGAGCCAGTTCCACTCAATGTCAGCTGGAGGAATCGAAATGGCACGTGCGGTCGGCATCGACCTGGGCACGACGAACTCCGTCGTCAGTGTTCTCGAAGGCGGTGAGCCCACCGTCATCACCAACGCCGAGGGCGCCAGGACCACGCCGTCCGTCGTCGCTTTCGCCAAGAACGGTGAAGTGCTCGTCGGCGAGGTCGCGAAGCGCCAGGCGGTCACGAACGTCGACAGGACCATCCGGTCGGTCAAGCGCCACATGGGCACCGACTGGAAGGTGGACATCGACGACAAGAGCTTCAACCCGCAGCAGATCTCCGCGTTCATCCTGCAGAAGCTGAAGCGGGACGCGGAGTCGTACCTCGGCGAGAAGGTCGCGGACGCGGTCATCACCGTCCCGGCGTACTTCAACGACTCCGAGCGGCAGGCCACCAAGGAGGCCGGCGAGATCGCGGGCCTGAACGTCCTGCGCATCGTCAACGAGCCCACCTCCGCGGCGCTGGCGTACGGCCTGGAGAAGGACGACCAGACCATCCTGGTCTTCGACCTCGGTGGCGGTACCTTCGACGTCTCGCTGCTGGAGATCGGCGACGGTGTCGTCGAGGTGAAGGCGACCAACGGCGACAACCAGCTCGGTGGTGACGACTGGGACCAGCGCGTCGTCGACTACCTGGTCAAGCAGTTCCAGAACGGCCACGGCGTCGACCTGTCCAAGGACAAGATGGCGCTCCAGCGGCTGCGCGAGGCCGCCGAGAAGGCGAAGATCGAGCTGTCGTCCTCCACCGAGACGACGATCAATCTTCCCTACATCACCGCCTCGGCCGAGGGCCCGCTGCACCTGGACGAGAAGCTCACGCGCTCGCAGTTCCAGCAGCTCACCAGCGACCTGCTCGACCGCTGCAAGACCCCGTTCCACAACGTCATCAAGGACGCCGGCATCCAGCTGTCCGAGATCGACCACGTGGTCCTGGTCGGCGGTTCGACCCGTATGCCGGCCGTCGCCGAGCTCGTCAAGGAGCTGACCGGAGGCAAGGACGCCAACAAGGGCGTCAACCCGGACGAGGTCGTCGCCATCGGCGCGTCGCTGCAGGCCGGTGTCCTCAAGGGCGAGGTCAAGGACGTCCTCCTGCTGGACGTCACCCCGCTGTCCCTCGGTATCGAGACCAAGGGCGGCATCATGACCAAGCTCATCGAGCGGAACACGACGATCCCGACCAAGCGTTCGGAGATCTTCACCACCGCCGAGGACAACCAGCCCTCCGTGCAGATCCAGGTCTACCAGGGCGAGCGCGAGATCGCGGCGTACAACAAGAAGCTCGGCATGTTCGAGCTGACCGGTCTGCCGCCGGCCCCGCGTGGCGTCCCGCAGATCGAGGTCTCCTTCGACATCGACGCCAACGGCATCATGCACGTGACCGCGAAGGACCTGGGCACGGGCAAGGAGCAGAAGATGACCGTCACCGGCGGCTCCTCGCTGCCGAAGGACGAGGTCGACCGCATGCGCGAGGAGGCCGAGCGCTACGCGGACGAGGACCACAAGCGCCGCGAGGCCGCCGAGACGCGTAACCAGGGCGAGCAGCTCGTCTACCAGACGGAGAAGTTCCTCAAGGACAACGAGGAGAAGGTCCCCGCCGAGGTGAAGACCGAGGTCGAGACCGCCGTCGGCGAGCTGAAGGAGAAGCTCAAGGGCGAGGACACGGCCGAGATCCGTACTGCCACGGAGAAGGTCGCCGCCGTCTCGCAGAAGCTGGGCCAGGCCATGTACGCCGACGCCCAGGGCGCGCAGGCCGCGGGCGGTGCCGAGGGTGCCGCCGGTGGCGAGCAGGCCAAGGCCGAGGACGACGTGGTCGACGCCGAGATCGTCGACGACGAGAAGCCCAAGAAGGATGGTGCCGCGTGACGGAGGAGACCCCGGGCTTTGACGAGAAGCCTGACGTCCCCTCCGACGCCGCAGCCCCTGACGATGCGGCGCAGGGCGCCGGGTCCGCCGACAAGGCGGGCCCGGCCCCGGCCGGGGACGCGAATCAGGACGTCGGCCTGACGGCCCAGCTGGACCAGGTGCGCACTGCGCTCAACGAGCGCACCGCGGACCTCCAGCGCCTGCAGGCCGAGTACCAGAACTACCGCCGGCGGGTGGAGCGGGACCGTGTGACGGTCAAGGAGATCGCCGCGGCGAACCTCCTGTCCGAGCTCCTGCCGGTCCTCGACGACATCGGCCGGGCTCGCGAGCACGGCGAGCTGGTCGGCGGCTTCAAGTCGGTCGGCGAGTCGGTGGAGACGGTCGTGGCCAAGTTCGGCCTGCAGCAGTTCGGCAAGGAGGGCGAGCCCTTCGACCCGACGATCCACGAGGCGCTCATGCACTCGTACGCACCGGACGTCACGGAGACGACGTGCGTTGCGATCCTGCAGCCGGGGTATCGGATCGGCGAGCGAACGATTCGCCCCGCGCGGGTCGCGGTCGCCGAGCCCCAGCCGGGGGCCCAGACCGCCAAGTCCGAGGAGAAATCGGACGAGGAGAGCGGTGGCCCGGACGAGGGCTGACGTGAGAAGCAGGACAGCACGGGAGGAGGGACGTCGGGGATGAGCACCAAGGACTTCGTCGAGAAGGACTACTACAAGGTCCTCGGCGTCCCGAAGGACGCCACCGACGCCGAGATCAAGAAGGCGTACCGCAAGCTCGCCCGGGAGAACCACCCGGACGCGAACAAGGGCGACACCAAGGCCGAGGAGCGCTTCAAGGAGATCTCCGAGGCGAACGACGTCCTGGGCGACCCCAAGCGCCGCAAGGAGTACGACGAGGCACGGGCGCTGTTCGGCAACGGTGGCTTCCGGGCCGGGCCCGGCGGCGCCGGCGGCGGCAGCTTCAACTTCGACCTGGGTGACCTCTTCGGGGGCGCCCAGGGCGGGGCGGGCGCCGGCGGCTTCGGCGGTGGCCTCGGGGACGTCTTCGGCGGCCTGTTCAACAGGGGCGGCGGCGCGGGGACGCGTACGCAGCCCCGCCGCGGCCAGGACATCGAGTCCGAGGTGACGCTCAGCTTCACCGAGGCGGTGGACGGGGCCACGGTCCCGCTGCGGATGTCCAGCCCGGCGCCCTGCAAGGCGTGTTCGGGCACCGGCGACAAGAACGGCACCCCGCGGGTCTGCCCGACCTGCGTGGGTACGGGCCAGGTCAGCCGGGGCGCGGGCGGCGGCTTCTCGCTCACCGACCCGTGCGCCGACTGCAAGGGCCGCGGCCTGATCGCCGAGGACCCCTGCGAGGTGTGCAAGGGCAGCGGGCGCGCGACGAGTTCGCGCACGATGCAGGTGCGCATCCCCGCGGGCGTCTCGGACGGGCAGCGGATCCGGCTGCGCGGCAAGGGCGCTCCGGGCGAGCGCGGCGGGCCCAACGGCGACCTGTACGTCGTCGTGCACGTCGACGCGCACCCGGTGTTCGGCCGCAAGGGCGACAACCTCACCGTCACCGTGCCGGTCACCTTCCCGGAGGCCGCCCTCGGCGGCGAGGTGAAGGTCCCGACCCTGGGCGGGCCGCCGGTCACCCTGAAGGTCCCGGCAGGTACGCCGAACGGCCGGACGATGCGGGCCCGCGGCAAGGGTGCGGCGCGCAAGGACGGCACCCGGGGCGACCTCCTGGTCACCATCGAGGTGGTCGTGCCCAAGGACCTCGGCGACAAGGCGCGTGAGGCGCTGGAGGCGTATCGCGAGGCGACCGCGGGTGAGGACCCGCGATCGAAGCTCTTCCAGGCGGCGAAGGGAGCTTGATGATGGACAGCCGGGGCGGGCGGCGCAGTCGTAACCCCTATGAACTGACCGACGAGTCGCCGGTCTACGTCATCTCCGTCGCGGCTCAGCTCTCCGGCCTGCATCCGCAGACGCTGCGCCAGTACGACCGGCTCGGCCTGGTCTCACCGGACCGTACGGCCGGGCGCGGTCGTCGCTACTCGGCCCGCGACATCGAGCTGCTCCGCCAGGTGCAGCAGCTCTCGCAGAACGAGGGCATCAATCTCGCGGGCATCAAGCGCATCATCGAACTGGAGAACCAGGTCGCGGCGCTCCAGCAGCGGGTCGCCGAGCTGCAGAGCGCGGTGGAGGGCGCCGCCGCCGCGATCCAGCAGCGGGAGGCGGCGGTGCACGCCAGCTACCGCCGTGACCTGGTCCCGTATCAGGACGTGCAGCAGACCAGCGCGCTGGTCGTGTGGCGCCCGAAGCGGACGTCCGAGTAACGGCCGCGCTCTCGGCGGCCGTTGTACTCGTCCGCCGTTTCAGCGGCCGTGGTACTCGGGTACTCGGTCGCTGTCTCAGCAGCCGTTGTAGCCGGCCGTCGGCATCGACAGCCGGCGGTGCACATGGGACTTCATCGCCGCGGTGTAGACCGGCTCGGCGAGGTCGGCGGTCTCCAGCCGGACGCCGGCCGCGGCGCACCGGGCGGTGAAATCCTCGGCGGAGTCGACGGCGTTCTCCAGGGCGCGGCGGTTCGGTACGACGAAGACATCGACCAGGCCCGCCTCCACGTCCTGCCACAGGGCGCAGTGGTCGGCACGCAGGTGGTGCAGGCTCAGCCGCCAGGTGAGGCGGTAGTCACGGTCCGCGGCCCACTGCGAGCACATCTCGTGCTGGCGGCGGTCGTCGACCAGGAAGGGATCGTCGTCCAGCTCGGACAGCGGCATCAGGCACGCGATCGCCGTCACTCGCACCGCATTCATCGTGCCCCCCGGGACGTGACGACTGTGGGGGTGACGATACCTCTGTGGGATGAGCGGGGTGGTGACGCGGTGCCGGGTGGCGAGGCGTAGCCGCAGGCGTGGCAGATCTTCCATCCGTCCTGGTTGACGGCGAGCAGGCCGCCGCAGCGCGGGCAGCACTCGGCGCGGGGAGGCGGATCAGGAGGCGTGGATGAGATTCCGTACGCCCTGCTGGTGTCCGTTACCGACCTCATTCGGCCTCCAGCTGACGTTTTCTGTCCGGAAACGGACCACATCCTGGGCGGACCCGGTCACCCGCCGACCCGGTCACCCACCGACGCTCATGCCCGCCCGAGCATCTTCGTCACCCGGATCTCGATGACCACGCGCTCGGGGTTGGGCCGCGGGGTCCGCTCGTACCGCACCGCGTACCGTTCCTCCGCGTCCCGCACGCTCTCCGCGTCCGTACGGACCGTCGCCATCCCCTCCAGGGTCGCCCACCGCCGGCCCTGTATCTGGCAGACCGCGGCGCGCGCGCCGCCGTCGCCCCTCGCCAGGACGTTGCGGACCTTGGTGCTGCCCTTGCTCGCGATGACGCGGGCCAGCCCCTGCTCGTGGTCGTACGTCACCCCCACCGGCACCACGTGCGGGGTCCCGTCCGGGCGCAGGGTGGTCAGGGTGCACAGATGCCGCTCGCGCCAGAAGTCGAGGTACTCGGGGTCGGGATTCCGCAGATCTTGAGCCATACCCGCACCTTACGGGGGCCCGGCGCGGTCTCCTCGCAGGAGTGGGCGGGAGACCAGCGGGCACCCCAGGGGGCGGTGGACGGGTTCGAGGAGTCGGCGTTTTGGCCTTGAGTGGAATAGACTCAACTTATCGCATGTTGAGCTAGGCAGGGTGGGCCCCGCGAGGGGCGTATACATGCAGGCCAGAGGTACGAGGAGGAGCGCGAGCACGTGGACGCCGAGCTGACCAACAAGAGCCGGGAGGCGCTGAGCGCCGCCAACGAGCGGGCCGTGACCGCGGGCAACGCGGACATGACGTCGGCCCATCTGCTGCTCGCGCTGCTCGCCGGGCAGGACAACGAGAACATCACCGACCTGCTGGCCGCCGTCGGCGCGGACGCCGCTGCGCTGCGCTCCGGGGCCGAGCGCCGGGTCGCCGCGCTGCCCAGCATCCAGGGCTCGACGGTCGCCCCGCCGCAGCCCGACCGTGAGCTGCTCGCCGTGATAGCGGACGCCTCGCAGCGCGCCAAGGAGCTGGGCGACGACTACATCTCCACCGAGCACCTGCTCATCGGCATCGCCGCGAAGGGCGGGTCCACCGGTGAGCTGCTGGACCGGCAGGGCGCCTCCGCCAAGAAGCTGCTGGACGCCTTCGAGAAGGCGCGCGGTGGCCAGCGGGTGACCAACCCGGACCCGGAGGGCACGTACAAGGCGCTGGAGAAGTTCGGTACGGACTTCACCGCGGCCGCGCGCGAGGGCAAGCTCGACCCGGTCATCGGCCGGGACCAGGAGATCCGCCGCGTCGTGCAGGTGCTCTCGCGGCGGACGAAGAACAACCCCGTGCTGATCGGCGAGCCCGGCGTCGGCAAGACCGCCGTCGTGGAGGGACTGGCCCAGCGCATCGTCAAGGGCGACGTGCCCGAGTCGCTGCGCGACAAGCGGTTGGTCGCGCTGGATCTCGGCGCGATGGTCGCGGGCGCGAAGTACCGCGGTGAGTTCGAGGAGCGGCTGAAGACCGTCCTGGCGGAGATCAAGTCCAGCGACGGGCAGATCATCACGTTCATCGACGAGCTGCACACGGTCGTCGGCGCGGGCGCCGGCGGCGACTCCGCCATGGACGCGGGCAACATGCTCAAGCCGATGCTCGCCCGCGGTGAGCTGCGGATGGTCGGCGCGACCACGCTCGACGAGTACCGCGAGCGGATCGAGAAGGACCCGGCGCTGGAGCGGCGCTTCCAGCAGGTGCTGGTCGCCGAGCCGACCGTCGAGGACACGGTCGCGATCCTGCGTGGCCTCAAGGGGCGGTACGAGGCGCACCACAAGGTCCAGATCGCGGACTCCGCGCTGGTCGCCGCCGCCACCCTCTCCGACCGGTACATCACCTCCCGCTTCCTGCCCGACAAGGCCATCGACCTGGTCGACGAGTCGGCCTCCCGGCTGCGCATGGAGATCGACTCCTCGCCCGTGGAGATCGACGAGCTGCAGCGGTCCGTGGACCGGCTGCGCATGGAAGAGCTGGCGCTCAAGAACGAGACGGACGCGGCGTCCGTGCAGCGGCTGGAGAAGCTGCGCAAGGACCTCGCCGACAAGGAAGAAGAGCTGCGCGGGCTGACCGCGCGCTGGGAGAAGGAGAAGCAGGGCCTGAACCGCCTCGGTGAGCTGAAGGAGAAGCTCGACGAGCTGCGCGGCCAGGCCGAGCGCGCCCAGCGCGACGGCGACTTCGACACCGCCTCCAAGCTGCTGTACGGGGAGATCCCGGGCCTGGAGCGGGAGCTGGACGAGGCCGCGGCCGCCGAGGCCGAGCAGGAGGCGTCCAAGGAGTCGATGGTCAAGGAGGAGGTCGGTCCGGACGACATCGCGGACGTGGTCGCCTCCTGGACCGGCATTCCGGCGGGCCGCCTGCTGGAGGGCGAGACCCAGAAGCTGCTGCGCATGGAGGACGAGCTGGGCAAGCGGCTGATCGGGCAGACCGAGGCCGTGCGCGCGGTGTCGGACGCGGTGCGCCGTACGCGTGCCGGGATCGCCGACCCCGACCGCCCGACCGGCTCGTTCCTCTTCCTCGGCCCGACCGGCGTCGGCAAGACCGAGCTTGCCAAGGCGCTCGCGGACTTCCTCTTCGACGACGAGCGGGCGATGGTCCGCATCGACATGAGCGAGTACGGCGAGAAGCACTCCGTGGCCCGGCTGGTCGGTGCGCCTCCCGGCTACGTCGGGTACGAGGAGGGCGGCCAGCTCACCGAGGCCGTGCGCCGGCGCCCGTACAGCGTCGTGCTGCTGGACGAGGTGGAGAAGGCCCACCACGAGGTCTTCGACATCCTGCTGCAGGTGCTGGACGACGGCCGGCTCACGGACGGCCAGGGCCGGACGGTGGACTTCCGCAACACCATCCTGATCCTGACCTCCAACCTCGGCTCGAACTTCCTGATGGACCCGCTGCTGAAGGAGGACCAGAAGAAGGAGAAGGTGCTGGAGACGGTCCGCTCCGCCTTCCGCCCCGAGTTCCTGAACCGGCTGGACGACACGGTGGTCTTCCACCCGCTCGGCACGGACCAGCTCCAGCGGATCGCGCAGATCCAGATCGCGCATCTGCAGAAGCGGCTCGCCGACCGGCGGCTGACCCTGGACGTCTCGGACGCGGCGCTGACCTGGCTGGCGTGGCTGGGCCAGGAACCGGTGATCGACAAGCCGGAGCAGTCGCAGCCGGATCTCTCCTACGGTGCCCGCCCGCTGCGCCGCCTCGTCCAGACCGCCATCGGCGACCAGCTCGCGCGGGCGATCCTGGCGGGCGACATCCGCGACGGCGACACCGTACGGGTGGACGTGGACGGCGACCACCTTTCGGTGACGGCGGAGCGGGAGCCGGCCGCGGCCTGACCGTCCCGGCACTCCCGCCGCACAAGGGGCGGACCGCCCCGGCACTCCCGCCGCACAAGGGGCGCTCCGCACACGACCCGCCCCGTCCGCTTGCCAGGACGGGGCGGGTGTGGGGGAGGATGGCGAGGACCATACGAAGGGACTTCCACGGTGACTATCGACCCGTCCTCGATTCCGAATTTCGGGGGCCAGCCCGAACCGCAGCCGACCGGGCCTGAGGGGCCGATCGTGCCCGATCAGGACCTGGTCAAGCAGCTCCTTGACCAGATGGAGCTGAAGTACGTCGTCGACGACGAGGGCGACCTCGCCGCCCCGTGGGAGCAGTTCCGCACGTACTTCATGTTCCGCGGCGAGGAGGAGCAGCAGATCTTCTCCGTCCGCACGTTCTACGACCGCCCGCACGGCATCGAGCTCAAAGCGAAGCTGCTGGAGGCGATCGACGACTGGAACCGCCGCACCCTGTGGCCCAAGGCCTACACCCACACCCACGACGACGGCACGGTCCGTCTGATCGGTGAGGCGTCGATGCTGGTCGGCACCGGCGTCTCGCTGGAGCACTTCGTCTCCAGCACGGTGAGCTGGATCCGCGCGTCCATCGAGTTCGACAAGTGGCTCGTCGAGCAGCTCGGCCTGGAGGCCGACATCGACGGTGACACGAAGAAGCCCGACGACGAGGCGTGAGCCCGTTACGAAGGTTCTGCGGAAGGGCCCCGGAGCACAGCGCTCCGGGGCCCTTCCGTATGCCGGAGCCTGTTTGTGGAGACAGGCTCTCAGCCGGACAGCAGGCGGTCGCGGCGCGCCAGCAGGAAGCGCCGGAACTCCTCGACGGGAGCGGGTGCCCGGTGGCCGTTGACCCAGATCAGGGCGATCTCGCGGACCACGCCGGGGCCGTCGGCGGCCAGCTCGACGACGCCGGGCCGCGGGACCGCGGGGGCCGGCAGCAGCGCCACCCCGAGGCCCGCGGCGACCAGGCCGCGGAGGGTCTCCACCTCCTCGCCCTCGAAGGTGATCCGCGGGGCGAAGCCGGCCTCGGCGCACAGCCGCTCGGTGATCTGCCGCAGGCCGTAGCCCGCGGGCAGGGAGACGAAGGCGTCGTCGCGCACCTCCGCGAGCCGGACCCGCTTGCGCCCGGCGAGCGGGTGTCCGGCGGGGACGACGATGCGCAGCGGCTGCCGGTGGACCCGGCGCACGGTCACATCGGGCGCGTCGGGCGGCGGCGAGATGAGGGTGAGGTCCAGCTCGCCGGTGCGCAGCCGGGACAGCAGGGCCGCGCCGTAGTCCTGCATGAGCTGGAAGCGGATGCGCGGATACCGTGCGCTGAACTCGCGCAGCAGGTCGGGGACGGTGGACGGGCCGAGGGTGTGGGGGAAGCCGAAGGCGATCCGGCCGCTGTGCGGATCGGCGTCCTCGCGCACGGCCCGGCCGGCGCGTTCGGCGTGCAGCAGGGAGCGTTCGGCGTGCGCGAGGAGCGTGCGGCCCGAGGAGGTCAGCCGGACGCGGCGGCCGTGCCGGGTCAGCAGCTGCACGCCGAGGTCCGCTTCGAGGCGGGCGAGGGACCGGCTCAACGTCGGTTGTGGTACGCCGAGTTCGGCGGCGGCGCGGGTGACGTGCTGGGCGCGGGCCACGGCGGCGAACTGCGCCAGCCGCGGGGAGAGCAGCAGCGCCGCCGAGTCGCCCGTCAGCGGGACCGGTGGGACGGCCGTGCCGTCGTCCGAGTAATCCGCCGGCTCGGCCCGTTCGGACACCCCGCCACCTCCGCTGATGCGTTTTCGCATCAGTATCGCGCCTTTTGACCATTGGACGCATGGATCGGGCGCTCTTAGCGTCCCCGAACATGGTGGATACACGTACGGGGGCCGGTGCCCCCACTCCTGTCCCGCTCCCGTCCGATGCGCGCAAGCTCGCGCCCGGCACCCCCGCCTACCGCCGCGCCATCACCGCGCTCTTCGCGGCCGGCGTCGCCGTCTTCCTGCTGCTGTACGTCACCCAGGGCCTGCTGCCGGAGATCTCAGGGGAGCTGCGGATCACCCCGGCGGAGGCGAGCCTGACAGTCTCGGCGACCACCGCCGCGATCGCCATCGCGCTGCTGCCGCTGAGCGCACTGTCGGAGAAGTACGGGCGCACCCGCGTCATGACGGCCTCGGTCTTCAGCGCGTCCGTGGTCGGGCTGGCGCTGCCGTTCGTGACGGACACCGGCACGTTCGTGGCGCTGCGCGCCCTGCAGGGCGTCGCGCTCGCCGGGCTCCCCGCCACCGCCATGGCGTACCTCGCCGAAGAGGTCTCCCCGGCGGCGGTGTCCTCGGCCATCGGGCTGTATCTGGCGGGGAACAGCATCGGCGGGATGAGCTCGCGGTTCGTGGCGGGTCTGGTCGCCCAGTGGAGCAACTGGCGGGTCTCGCTCGGGGTCCTCGGCGGCATCGCGCTGCTGTGCGCGGTGGTCTTCCGGCTCACCGTCCCCAAGGCCGCCAACTTCCGCCCCGCGCGCGTCAATCCGGGCGCGGTGGCCCGTACGGTCCGCGGTCATCTCCGTAATCCGCTGCTGCTGCGGCTGTACTTCCTCGGCGCGCTGTTCATGGTGGTCTTCGGCGCGGTCTTCACGGTGCTGGGGTACCGGCTCTCGGCGCCGCCGTTCGGCCTGCCCGAGGGCGTGATCGGCGCGTTCTTCCTGATCTACCTCGTGGGGACGGTGACCTCGACGTACATCGGGCGGCTCGCCGAGCGCTTCGGACGGCGCACGGCCCTGTACGGGGGCATGGTGCTGGCCTCGGCGGGGGTCCTGGTGACGATCGCGGACAGCGTCGTGGCGATCGTGGCGGGCCTGGTCCTGGTCACCGCCGGCTTCTTCACCGGCCATGTGATCGCCTCCAGCTCGGTGAGCAGCAACGCGGCCACCGGGCGTGCCCAGGCGTCCGCCGTCTACCTGACGATCTATTACATCGGCAACAGCGTCGGCGGCACGCTGGCCGCCGCGGCATACCACCGCGCCGGGTGGACCGGTGTGGTCGTGGTGTGCCTGGCGTCGATGGGGGCGGCGGCGCTGATCGCCGTACGCAGGATCTGAGCGCGGCGCGACCCATCACGATTCGTGATCGGTGCCAGATCGGATTGCGTCTTGGACGGCCCCGGGCCCGGTGCTGGACTTGATCCCTCACATCCACCCGACTTCTGGGAGTACCGCCATGCCTCTCATCCACGTGCAGCAGACCCCCGGCAAGACCGCCGAGCAGAAGGCCGAGCTGGTCCGCGAGCTGACCGACGCCTACGTGAAGGCCACCGGCAGCAAGCCGGAGAGCGTGTGGGTCACCGTGCAGGAGATCGGCACCGACAGCTGGTCGATCGCCGGCGAGACGCTCGCCGCGCGCGCCGCCAAGCGCTGACCCGCGCCGGTTCCAGGCCCCGAAGCCCCGCATACAGGAGAGGAAGAGCCGCCGTGAGCGATGTGCTCGACACCGCCGTCCCCTCGTCCGAGCCCGCAGCCGACGCCGCCGGTCCCCTGGACCTGGTGGTGGTGGGGTGCGGGGCGGGTGGCCTGGCGACCGCGGTGAGTTTCGCCGAGAACGCCCCGGGCAGCCGGGTGCTGGTCCTGGAGCGCTCCAGCCGCTACAACCGCGGCGGGAACACCACCTGGACCGGCTCCTTCTTCCGGCTCACCGCGGACGGCAGGCCGGCCGAGGACTTCGAGCGCCGGATGCACGAGCTGAGCGAGGGCCAGTCGGACCCCGCGTACATCGCGGCGCTGTCCGAGAACGCCGAGCCCACCGTGCGCTGGCTCGCCGACCGGCACGGGGTCGAGTTCGAGACCCGCCCGACCTACTTCGTCACCGCGCGCGGGCCCCGGCTGATGCCGGCCGGCGGCGGCGCCGCGCTGGTGGACAGGCTCGCCAAGTCGCTGGAACGGCTGGGCGGTTCAATCGCCTACGGGGTGCGCGCCATCTCGCTGAGCACCGACGCCTTCGGCGCGGTGTGCGGGGTGCACGTCGAGGAGGGCGGCACGCCGCGGCACATCGCCGCGCGGCGGGTCGTCCTCGCGTCCGGCGGCTTCCAGGGGAACCGGGAGCTGCTGGAGCGCCACGTGGGCCCCACCGGCGGCGAGCTGCGGCCCATCGCGCCCGGCGGCAGGAACAACCGGGGCGAGGGCATCGAGATGGCCGTCGCGGTGGGGGCGGCGCGCAGCGGGCAGTACGACCGCTTCCACGGTGAGCCCGTGGACCCGCGCAGCCACCAGGCCGAGGCGCTGGTCATGGCGTATCCGTACGGCATCCTCGTCAACGCGGACGGGCGGCGCTTCCTGGACGAGGGGTCGGACACCCCCGACAACACCTTCGAGGAAGTCGCCTACCGGATCTGGCGGGAGGCCCGGCAGTCCGCGTACCTGATCTGCGACGCCAAGCTGCTGCGGATCGAGGGCCACGAGCGGTCGCTGCTGACGGACAAGGACCCGGTCACCGCGCCGACCATCGACGAGCTGGCCCGCAAGCTGGACGTCGCGCCGGACGAGCTGAGCTGGACGGTCGCCCGGTACAACGACGCCTGCCGGCCCACCGCGCCGTACGACCCGACCCGGCTGGACGGCAAGCACACCGTGGGCCTCGTGCCGCCGAAGTCCAACTGGGCCGTGGAGCTGGACACCGCGCCGTACATGGCCTGGCCGGTGCACTGCGCCATCACCTTCACCTTCGGCGGGGTGCGCACCGACGCCCGCTCGCGGGTGCTGACCGAGCGGGACGAACCGATCGAGGGGCTGTACGCCATCGGGGAGACCGCGGGCCTCTACTACAGCCGCTACCCGGGGGCCACCTCGGTGCTGCGCGCGCTCACGTTCGGGCGGCTGGCCGGGGCCGAGGTCGCCCGGGCTGCGGTCGCCACCGGGTGACAAAGCCCCCAACGAACCCTTGAGACAAGGAAGTTGTCAGTTGTCATGAAGACCGCATCGGCACGCACGCCCTACGCGCTGTTGCTCGCCGTCCTGTGCTCGCTGAACGCCGGCGGCCTGTTCGCCTCCGACATCAACCTGCCGGGCGTGCCCGCCACCGCGCATGCCTTCGGTACCCCCGTCGCGTCCGTGCAGTGGACGTTCAGCGCGTTCATGATCGGCATCGCGGTCTCGCAGGCGGTCTACGGGCCGATCTCGGACGCGTGGGGCCGCAAGCGCGTCATCGTCTCCGGGCTCGGCCTGTTCGTCCTGGCCTCCTTGGTGTGCGCGGTGGCGCCCACGGTCGAGGTGTTCGGCGCGGGACGGCTGCTGCAGGCGCTCGGCGCGGGCTCGGGCATGGTGCTCGGGCGGGCCGTGATCAGCGACCTGTACGAGGAGAAGGACGCGGCCCGGATGTTCGCCACGGTCATGCCGATCGTGGGCGTCTCGCCGTCCGTCGCGCCGCTGGTCGGCGGGTATCTGACCACGTACGTCTCGTGGCGGGCGCCGTTCGTGGTGACCGCGCTGATCGGTCTCGCCACGCTGGCCGTGATGGTCACCGCGATCCCCGAGAGCCTGCCGCCGGAGCGGCGCAGCAAGCACCTCGGCGCCACGCTCAAGGGCTACCCCAAGCTGCTCACCCGCCCGCTGTTCTGGGCGTACACCATCAACCTCGCGGTGGCGTACGGCGGTTACTTCGGTTACCTGGCCGCCTCCCCGCTGGTCTTCGAGAAGATGGGGCTGGCCACCGAGACGACCAGCTACTGCTACATCACCGTCTCCGTCGCGTACGTCGCGGGCAACCTCACCTCCCGCACCCTGCTCCGCAAGCGGCCCGTCAACCGGCTGCTGTGGATGGGCCACGGCTTCTTCTTCGCCGGCGCGCTGATGATGCTGGGCCTGGGGCTGAGCGGGGCCGGCGCGCCCTGGGGCCTGCTGGTGCTGGTCTTCATGCCGGTGATGACCTTCGGCAACGGCTTCCTGCTGCCGCTGTCGATGAGCGCGGGCGTGACGAGTTTCCGCTCGACGGCGGGCTCGGCCTCCGGGCTGATGGGCGCGCTCCAGTTGCTGGGCGCCTCGCTGGGAATCTTCCTTTCCAGCCGGCTGCCGGCCGGTGATCTCTTCGCGCTGGGCTGGTTCGTCATCGGCGCCTCGGCGGTGGGCATCGCGGCCTTCGCTTTCTTCTTGTCGATGGCGGCGCGGCAGGCCGCGGCGAAGGAATCCCTCGCCGTACCGGAGCCGGTTACGGAAAGCCGGGACGGCGATTTGCAGAAGGCCAACGCCGGGTAAATAAACGTTTCCCGGGAAACCCTGGAAATGGTTCTGCGTTGTACGACCGAGCGGCGGCCCGACCCGATGGTGGGGGCCGCCGCGAGGTGTGCAAGGATCGCCCGCAGGAAAAGGGGGATCCTGTGGAACTGCGTCAGATTCAATACTTTGTTGCGGTGGCCGAGGAGCTGCATTTCGGGAGAGCGGCCGAACGGCTGCACATAGGCCAGCCCGCGGTGAGTCAGCAGGTGCGCCGGCTGGAGCGCGAACTGCGCACCCAGCTCTTCGACCGCTCCGGCCGTACCGTCACGCTCACCCCGGTCGGCCAGGCCCTGCTGCCCGAGGGCCGCGAGCTGCTCGAGGCGCTGGACACCTTCGCCGCCAAGGCCCGCCGGCTGGCCGCGCAGAGCGAGGCCACCCTCCGCGTCGGCATCAGCTCCGCGCTGGGGGAGCGGCTCGACGACTTCCTCGACGCGCTGCCCGCGGACGGCGCCGGCACCCGCTTCGAATTCCAGACGCTGGACGCGCACACCCGGCTCGAGGAGGTGCGCGCGGGGCGCCTGGACGCCGCCTTCGTACGCGGCCTCGACAGCGCCCCTGGCCTGCGGCTTCTCACCCTCTGGTACGACCCGCTGGTGGTCGCGCTGCCCGCCGCGCACCCGCTGGCGGAGCGCGGCCGGCTGGACCTCGCCGACCTGGCCGGGCTGCCGCTGCGCATCGCGCCGCGCGACAAGAACCCCGTCCTGTACGACACGGTGGTCGCCGCCTGCCGCAAGGCGGGCTTCGAGGTGACCATCGGGCCGCCCTCCACGGGGCTGCAGGACACCCTCGCCGACATCGGCGCCGGCACTCCGGGCTGGACCCTGATGTACCCGACGGCGGCGGGCACCGTCTCCTCCCGCCGCATCGCGCTGCTCCCGCTCGAGGGCGAGCCCGTCACCATCCGGATGTCCCTGGCGCTGCGCGAGAACGCGGATTCCGAGCGGCAGGAATTGCTGGTGGCGACCAGCACGCAGGTCCGCCGGAGGATTGCGAGGGAGAGCCGGGCGGACGCCGAGGAATGAAAGGGTAAGCCCGGACTCCGCTTGGGAAAGTCTTTGCCCAGGCATGGGGGTTGGACCGCAAACATGCGATAGATTCTGCGGTGTCGAACTTCTCGTTCCGTCGCGCCGAAGAGTTTTCCGGCCGTAGCGGCGTCGAACCCGGAAGTTCGCTAACGGGGTGATGCGGGATTTTGTTACAGGGGGATCCCGCGGAATGAAAAACGTGTCCATCGCTATTCGATCCGCCGCATCGTCGCGGCCGGATTAACACGGCATGCGTCACCCCGCAATTGTATGCGCCATACATGGAGGGGTAATGGTCATCAATCTTGATGTGACGCTGCGCGACGGGGGCTACCGCAACAACTTCGACTTCCCGCTCGAGTACGTGCTGCACCACGCCCGCGAGAGCGTGGCGGCCGGCATGGAGTGGGTCGAGATCGGCTACCGCAACGGCTCGTTCAAGCCGCAGCCCGGCATCGGCCGGACCGGTGTGGGCGCGGACGACTACATCCGCGCGGTGGCCGAGGTGGTCTCTCCCGAGCGCCTCTGCATGATCCTGCATCCGAAGAACATCACCGACGACGACCTGCCGCGCATGTACGAAGCGGGCATCCGCCTCGTACGGTTCTGCCTGCCCGCGGGCGCGCCCGAGGCCGGGCTCGCCATGCTCGCCAAGGCCGCCGACCTCGGCTTCACCACCACCGTCAACATCACTCGCGTCAGCCAGCTCGACCGGCGCCGGCTGGTCGAACTCGCCGCGATGTCCGGCGACGCCGGCGCCGATGTGGTCTACCTGGCCGACTCCAACGGCTCCATGCTGCCGCACGAGGTGGGCCAACTGGTCACCCTGGTCGGCTCGGTGACCGACGCGGCCATCGGCCTGCACGCCCACAACAACCTCGGGCTGGCGCTGGCCAACGCGATCGCCGCCGTGGACGCGGGCGCCACCTGGATCGACTCGTCCGTACTGGGCATGGGCAAGGGCCCGGGCAACCTCGTCACCGAGCAGTGGCTGGCCTACCTCGGCCGGCACGGCCGCACCGACGGGTACGACCTCGGCCGCGTCCTCAGCCTCGCCCACCGCATGGAAGCCGAGTTCGAGGAGGCGCGGCCGTCCCTGCCGCTGCCCGACCTGGTCCTGGGCCACTTCGACCTGTCCGTCGAGGAGCGCGCCAAGCTCCCCGTGGACCGGATCGGCGACGCCTTCTCGGCGGCCCGCGAGCTGACCGCGGCGGGCGCCCGGTGACCTCGCGGCCCCCGCACCCGGAGCCGGCGCACACCGCGCCGGCTCCGGCCCCCGCCGTCCTGGGCGACCCCGGCGCACCACGCCACGCGGTCGTCCTCGGGCCCGTCATGGCCCGCTGGGACAACGGCGCGTTCTTCCGGCAGGTCGCCGAGCCGCTGCTCGCCTCGGGGCACCGGGTGACGATCCACGACACCCTCTCCCTCCTGCGCGACGGCGATGACCTGAAGGCGCTCGCCGGCCGCTGGGCCCACCGCCTCGAACAGGACGCCGCACCCGACGTGCTGGCCGGCAACGCGCTGGGCGGCGCCATCGTCCAGACCCTGCTCGACCGGGAGTGGACGCACCACGCCAAGGTCCTGCTGCTCTCCGGACCCACCCTCGCCGACGACGAGCTGAACGCGAAGCTGGAGCGGATCGCCGCCGCGGTCGACGCCGAGGGCCTGGCCGCGGCGCTGTGCCTCCTGGAGGAGGTCGTCCGCGGGCCCGGCACCGTGACGCACCCGAAGCCGGAGCCCGAAGCGCCGCGGCTGGACGAGGAGTTGGCGGGCCGGCGGCTCGCCACCGGGCTGCGGCTGTTGCACGACGCCGACGCCCGGGAGCCCGTACGGGCCTTCCCCGGACCGCTGCTGCACGTGTACGGCGAGCAGTCCCTGCTCGTACAGCGCCACCACCTGGCCACCGGCCCGGGGCCGACGCACCACTGCGCCGGCATCCCGCGGGCCGGGATGCGTCCGCACGCCGACCGCCCCGACCTCACCACCGACGCCGTCGTCCGCTTCCTGGGAGCTGAAGAGTCATGAACCGCAAGACCGTCGCAGTACTGCCCGGCGACGGAATCGGGCCGGAGGTACTGGACGCCGCGCTGCCGGTGATCGAGGCCCTCGGCCTGCCCATCGACCTGGAATTCGGCGACATCGGCTGGGAGTGCTGGCGCGCCGAGGGCACCCCCGTACCCGACCGCACCTGGGACCTGATCGACCGCAGCGACGCCGTGCTGCTCGGCGCCACCACCAGCAAGCCGCGCCGCGAGGCGCTCGCCGAGCTCGCCCCCGAACTGCGCGCGGGCGACCCGCGGTACATCTCGCCCATCATCCAGCTCCGCCAGCGCCTGGACCTCTTCGCCAACCTCCGCCCGGTGGAGAACTACCTCGGCGGCGGCACCCCGTACCGCTTCTGCGTGGTCCGGGAGAACACCGAGGGGCTGTACGCGGGCCTGGACTGGAACCACGTACCGGACGCGATGTGGCCGCTGGTCGCCGAGCACCCCAACGCCCGCCGCGGCGGCCCCTCGGACGCCACCGCCAGCATCCGCCTGCAGACGGCGCACGGCCTGGACCGCATCCTGCGCTTCGCCTTCGAGACCGCGCGCGGCCACGGCTACGAGCGGGTCACCCTCGCCGACAAGCCCAACGTCCTGCGGGCCTCCAGCGCGTACGTCCTGGAGCGGCTGGAGGCGATCGCCGCCGACTTCCCGGAGATCCCGTACGAGGTCCTCAACGTCGACGCGGTCGCGCTGTGGATGGCGCGCCGCCCGGAGCGCTTCGGCGTGCTCGTCGCCGAGAACATGTTCGGCGACATCCTCTCCGACCTCGGCGGGGGCGTGATGGGCGGCCTCGGCCTCGCGCCCAGCGCCAACATCGGCGAGAGCGGCAACTACTTCGAGCCGGTGCACGGCAGCGCCCCGGCCATGGCCGGCCGGCAGCGCGCCAACCCCGCCGCCGCGTTCCTCACCATCGGCCTGCTGCTGGAGCACCTCGGCTTCAAGGACGCGGCGGGCAGCATCCAGGACGCCGTACGGCACGTCACCCGCCGCCGCGACCGGGTCACCTACGACCTGGGCGGCTCGGCCACCACGACCGAAGCGGCCGCCGCGGTGCTCGACGCCTGCCGCGAGGTGCCGCACGCCCCCACCGCCGCCGTCGTCACCATCGGCGACGAACTGCTCCGGGGCGACCTGGAGGACTCCAACGCGGGCAACGCCTCCCGGATGCTGGCCGAGCGCGGCGTCCCGGTCCGCGTCCGGCACACCATCGGCGACGACGAGGCCACCATCGCCGACGCCATCCGGCCCTCGCTCGGCCGGGACGACGTCATCGTGGTCATGGGCGGGCTCGGCCCCACCTCCGACGATGTGACCCGCAGCGCCGTCGCCCGCGCGCTCGGCCGCCCGCTGGTCCACCGCGAGGAGGCATGGCAGGGCGTGGTCGAGCGCCTCACCCGCTTCGGCGTCGGCGTCCACGAGGACAACCGCCGCCAGGCACTGTTCGCCGAGGGCGCCGAGCTGCTGCCGAACGCCAACGGCACCGCGTGGGGCTGCCGGGCCGAAGCCCAGGGCAGCACCCTGATCATGCTCCCCGGTCCGCCGCGCGAGTGCCTCCCGATGCTCCGGGACGTACTGCGCGACGGCCTGCCCCACCTGCCCGAACCGCCCGAGGTGAGCACGGTCTTCCGGCGCACCCTCGGCATCATCGAGGCGGACGCCGCGGCCCTGGTCGACGAGCTGGTGCGGGAGTACGGGGTGCCGGTCAAGCCCGCGTACCGCTGGCACTACCCGTACGTCGACATCCGGCTCGGCTGCCCGCCCGAGGCCGCCGACGAGCTGGCCAAGCGCCTGGACGCCGCGCTCGCCGAGTACACCGTCACCGACCGGGACCGCACCGCCGTCCAGGAGCTGGCCCTGCTGCTGGACGCGCGCGGCCTCGTCCTGGACCTCGACGACCAACTCACCGAAGGGGCCTTCGCCGCCGAGCTGGCCCGCGAACGCGGCACCACCGACGGCTCGGGCTCCCTGAGCGTCACCCTCTCGGGCACCTGGGCGGGCGGCGACCGGACGACCTACACCGGCACGGTCACCCTGACCTGCACGGTGCGCGACGCGGCCGGGGAAACCACGAGGGAGCTGACGGTGCCGAACCGGGGCGCCGAAGTGACCACGTACATCAGCCAGTTCGCCGCCTGGGCCACCGCCCGTCACCTCACGGAGGGAACCGCATGACCACCGCCACCCCCGCGGACACCGAGGCGCTGCGCGCCCGGCTGTCCCGCCTGGACACCGCCGCGCTCTCCGATGCCATGGACAGCCTGCGCACCCCGCCGTGCGTGCTGCCCGGCATCCGGCCGCGCACCCCCGGCACCGTCGCCTGCGGCCCCGCCTTCACCGTGCGCTACCGCCCCGTCGACGACACCACCACCTTCCACAACGCCGCCAACTACCTCGACGACGTACCGGCCGGGTCGGTCGTGGTCGTGGACAACGGCGGCACCCTGGAATGCACCAACTGGGGCTCCCTGCTCACCGCCGTCGCCCTGCACCGCGGCATCTCCGGCACGGTCGTGCACGGCTCCGTACGCGATGTGAAGGAGAGCAGCGCCGCCGGATACCCGCTGTTCAGCACGGGGGTCACGATGGTCAGCGCCAAGAACCGGGCGGTCCTGGACCGCACCGGAGCCGAGGTCGACGTGGCCGGTACGACCGTCGCCCCCGGCGACTGGATCGTCGCCGACGACAACGGCGCTCTGCGCATCCCGGTCGGCCTGATCGAGGAGGTCGTCCGGCGCGCCGAGGCCGTGGAGCGCACCGAGTCCCGCATCCGGGAGGCCGCGCTCGGCGGCAGCCGGCTGGACGAGGCACGCGCCCGCTTCGGATACGCGCGGCCGTGGGAGGACGGGGGCGCCAATGACTGACGTGAGCACGGCCCGCTTCGTCGACGTCCACTACCACGTCGGCCCGGACGCCTACCTGCGCCGCCACACCGCCGCCACCGCCGGCGCGGTCTACGCCGAGCACGGCGGCTGGGTCGTCCTGAAGAACCACCTCGGCTCGACCGCCGCCCAGGCGTGGGAGGCCCGGCAGCAGGGCCTGCCGGTCTCCGGCTCGATCGTGCTCAACGACCTGGCCGGCGGCTTCGACCCGCGCGCCGTGGAACAGGCCGTCATCCAGCACGGCGAGGACAGCGGCCTGCGGCTGCTCGTCCACCTGCCGACCGTCACCGGCCGCACGCACCGCAGCCGGCTGGCCCGCACCCCCGCCCACCCGCTGCTCAAGGACGGCCAGCGCCCGCTGACCGTCAGCGACGAGCGCCGGGAGCTGCGCCCCGAGGTCCGCGAGCTGCTGCGCGCCGCCCGCGATCTGCCGGTGGTCCTTTCCACCGGCCACGCGGACGGCCACGAGGTACGGCTGCTGGTCGAGGAGGCCGTACGGCTGGACCTGCGGCTGATGCTCAACCAGCCCGCCAACCCGATGACCGGCCTGACCTGCAAGGACCTGGTGGAGGTCGCCGCCGCCGAACAGGTGTGGACCGAGCAGACCGCGCTCACGTACCTCCTGGAGTACCAGGACTGGGAGGACTTCGCCGAGGTGCTGTCCGCCCTCCCGAGGACGGTCTACAGCTCCGACCTCGGACAGCCCTCCCAGATGGACATCGCCCCCTGGCTGACGGCCAGCAAGGAGTGGTTCGGCCGGGCCGGGCTCACCCCCGGCCGGATCGACGAGGTCACCCGCACCGCACCCCTGGAGATGCTGAGCCTGTGACCGCCGCGGCTCACAGCCGCTGAAGGCGTGAGACGGCGTCCCGGAGCACCTCGTCCTGCTTGCAGAACGCGAACCGGACGAGGCTGCGCCCCGCCTCCTTGTCGTCGTAGAAGACGGAGTTCGGCACGGCGACCACGCCGCAGCGCTCGGGCAGGCCGAGGCAGAAGGCCAGGCCGTCCTTCTCGCCCAGGGCCGTGATGTCGGTGGTGACGAAGTACGTCCCGCTCGGCCGGAACACCTGGAAGCCGGCCTCCGCCAGCCCGTCGGACAGGATGTCCCGCTTGCGGCGCAGGTCCTCCCGCAGGCCGTGGAAGTAGTCGTCGGGCAGCGCGAGCGCCTCGGCGACCGCGTACTGGAAGGGGCCGGCCGAGACATAGGTGAGGAACTGCTTGGCGGAGCGGACCGCGCCGACCAGCTCGGGCGTGCCGGTCACCCAACCGACCTTCCAGCCGGTGAAGGAGAAGGTCTTGCCGGCGCTGCCGATGGTCACCGTGCGCTCGCGCATCCCGGGGAAGGACGCCATCGGCACGTGCTCGCCCTCGAACACCAGATGCTCGTAGACCTCGTCGGTGACGACGAGGAGGTCGCGCTCGCAGGCCAGCTCGGCGATGGCGGCCAGCTCGTCGCGGCTGAGCACGGTGCCGGTGGGGTTGTGCGGGGTGTTGAGGAGGATGAGCCGCGTGCGGTCGGTGACGGCGTCCCGCAGCTCGTCCAGGTCCAGGTGATAGCGGCGCTCAGCGGCGGCGTCGGCGGGGGAGGGGCGCAGGGTGACCGGGACGCGGGTGCCGCCGGCCAGCGCGATGCACGCGGCGTACGAGTCGTAGTACGGCTCCAGCGCGATCACCTCGTCGCCGGGCTCCAGCAGCGCCAGCAGCGACGCCGCGATGGCCTCGGTCGCGCCCGCGGTGACCAGCACTTCGGTGTCGGGGTCGTACGGCAGGCCGTACCAGCGCTGCTGGTGCGCGGCGACGGCGGTGCGCAGCTCGGGGATGCCGGGGCCCGGCGGGTACTGGTTGCCGCGGCCGTCGCGCAGGGCGCGCACCGCCGCTTCGCGGACCTCTTCGGGGCCGTCGGTGTCGGGGAATCCCTGGCCCAGGTTGATCGAGCCGGTCCGTACGGCGAGCGCGGACATCTCGGCGAAGATCGTCGTGCCGAATTCGGCCAGGCGGCGGTTGAGCAGCGGTCGTCCCATGGGCGTCATCCTCCGCCGAACCTCTGGAGTTCCTCAACTCCGCTTTTGAGATCTATGGGGCCGGGCATGTGATCCGCACGCAAGAACCGAAAGACGGGGGTGAAGCGCATGACTGGCGTTGTGATCTTCCTGGTGATCTGTGCCTTTGTGGCGGCCGCGGTCTGGATGGCGCGGACGGCCGCCGCCAACGAGTCGCCGCGGGGCCGCAACAGGAGGAGGTGGTCCGCGGGCGGCGGCGGGACCTCCTCCGGGGCGAGCTGGTGGGCCGGTGACGGCGGGTCGGGCGGTGGCCACCACGGCCATCACCATGGCGGCTCGTCCTGCGGCGGCGGCTCGTCCTGCGGTGGGGGGTCGTCCTGCGGGGGCGGCGGCGGTGGCGGCGGCTGCGGCGGTGGCGGAGGCGGTGGTTCCTGAGCCGATTCCCCGCGCGTCCCGAGGCGGACGCGCACCGGGACGGCGTGGAACATGCAACGGGCCCATGACTTGACGCATATGCGCCTGGCGGTTCTCAACAGCCGCCAGGCGCAAGCATGTTGAACAACTGAACTGGGAGGCCCTCTGAGGGATGGAAACCCGGCGAAGATGGGTAAAAAGGCTGTGGGCGCTCGGAATTTCATGATTCCCTCTTCTGTGAGAATCCACCAGTTCTCGGACCCCACGTGGTCACGAGCCGGCAGCCGGTAAGTCGTATCCCTGGTCCTCCTCCGGGGCGGGCCGGCCCACCATCCACTGCGTGCTTGCGGAGCCGACCCATGCTCACCACCATCAAGACCGCCTACACCGACACCCGCGCCGCCGACCTGGCCTGGGCACTCGGCCGCGAGCCGCTGCCCGCCCTCGCCGTCCTCGACCTGCAACTGGACGATGTCAAGGTCCAGTTGCGGCTGCTCGGTGCCTCGCACCAAGTGCTCCTGGAGGAGGAGCACGGCAGTTGCTCGGAGACCGTGGCGTGCATGCCCGGCAGCAGCACCCCGCTCCCGCTCGGCGTGGCGAAGCGCATCGGCGACTGGGAGTACGAATTCGCCGCCCATGTGGAGACGCTTTCCCACGGTTCATTCGCGGGCCGGGCACAGGAATTGCTCGCACTGGTGGCCGAGCATCCGTATGGACTCGCCGGCACATTTCCCGGCGCGCCGCACGCATTCACCGCGATGCTTGCGCAACGGGAGAGCGGTCAGGTGCGCTGGCGCACCTGGCATGCCTACCCCCAGGAGGGCCGGCTGGTGGCGACCCGTACGAGAGTGGGAGTGCGGGCGGTAGCGGCATTGTGAGCGGGCGCGCGGAAGCGGCCCGGCGTCGTCCCCGCGCGCAGCCAATGCGCTCTTGTGGGTGACGAGCCGCGACGGGGCCGTCACGTAGCGTTCGCAACATGATCGATCCGCCAGCGGCCCTCACCTCCGGCCCCCGCAAGCCGCCGGAGATCGTCAGGCCGCCACGGCTGCCGGTGCCGGCCGGGCTCGGCCGGCTGCTGGTCCTCGCCGTCGTCTTCCTCTGCGCCGCCTGCGGACTGGTGTACGAACTGGAGCTGGTCGCCCTCTCCTCCTACCTGGTCGGCGACTCCGTGACCCAAGCGTCCGTGGTGCTCTCCGTGATGGTCTTCGCGATGGGCGTCGGCTCGCTGCTGGCCAAGCGGCTGCGTTGCCGGGCCGCGGTCGGTTTCGGCGCGGTCGAGGCGGCGCTGGCCCTGGCCGGCGGGGTCTCGGCGATGGCGCTGTACGCGTGCTTCGCGTGGTTCGGCCAGTCCCGGCCCGCGCTCGTCGGCTTCTCGCTGGTGATCGGCGTGCTCATCGGCGCCGAGGTGCCGTTGCTGATGACGCTCATCCAGCGCATCCGCAACCAGGACGCGGGCGGCGCGGTCGCCGACCTCTTCGCGGCGGACTACGTGGGCGCACTGGTCGGCGGCCTCGCCTTCCCCTTCCTGCTGCTGCCACTGCTCGGACAGCTCACGGGCGCGCTCGTCACGGGCGGGGTGAACGCGGTCGCGGGCGGCGCGCTCGTCCTCGGGCTGTTCCGCCGCGACCTCTCCATACGGGCGCGCCGGTCACTGCTGGCGGCCAACGCGCTCGTCCTCGTGCTCCTCGCGGCGTGCACGGTGCTGGCAGGCCCCTTCGAGGGGGCCGCGCGCAAGGCGGTGTACGGCGCGGGGCCGCGGGTCGCCGTCCGGACGGACGTCCAGGAGGTCGTACTGACCGGCGGCACGGGCGGCGCCGGGCACGCGGGCCGGGGCGCCGGGCGCTCCGGCGCGCCGCTCGCGCTCTATCTGGACGGCCGGCTGCGGGTCAGCGCGCGGGACGAATTCCGCTACCACGAAGCGCTGGTCCACCCGGCGATGGCGGGCGGGCCGCACGGCCGGGTGCTGGTGCTCGGCGGCGGCGACGGCCTCGCCGCGCGCGAGCTGCTGCGCTACCCCGACGTCGACTCGGTCACCGTCGTCGAACGCGACGGCGGCCTGGTGCGGCTGGCCCGCACGGACCCCGGCCTCGCCCGGCTGAACCGCCGGTCGCTCGACGATCCGCGGGTCCGCGTGGCGATTGCCGACGCCTTCGACTGGCTGCGCCGGGACGCCCGGCGCGAGGTGCGCAGGGACGGCCCGTACGACGTGGTCCTCGCCGACCTGCCCGACCCCCACCTCACCGCCGGCACCAAGCTGTACTCCCAGGAGTTCTACGGCCTCGCGGCCCGGGTGCTGGCCGGGGACGGTCGGCTCGCGGTGCACGCGGGCCCGCCGCGCGCCCGGCCGCGCAGCTTCTGGACGGTCGAGGCGACGCTGCGCGCCGCGGGCCTGCGCACGGTCCCGTACGGGACGCCGGGCCGGGCGCGCTGGGGCTTCGTCCTGGCCGGCCGCGCCACGCCGCATCTGGGCCTCTCGCCCGCCGCGCCGCCGCTGCGCTCCCTGACCCCGGCGCTGCTCCGTTCCGGCCACCTTGCCCTGGCCCGTACGCGCCTGCCCGGCCTCCCGCCGTCGACGCTCGTGCATCCGCGGTACTGAGGCGGCGGGGCCGCGGCGGCCGGACAGCGTGGCCCGGACGGTGACGGTATGTGGAGAAAGTTGTGCGGGAGCGGGCACGGGGCGGGGCCCGCTGGGTAGGCTCCGATTCATGGAGCACGAGGTGTACGTTCCGTTTCCCGTCGGTACGGTGCGGCAGGCGCTCGCCGAGCCGGAGCGTCTGGCCCGCTGCGTCCCGGGCGCCCAGCTCGACGCGGACGCCGCTCCCGGGGTTCCGGAGGGCCGGCTGCGGCTGCGGATCGGGGGCTCCACCATCACTTACCGCGGGTCACTGCGGGTGACCCCGCGCGAGGACGAGCCCGGCACCTTCGACGCCGCGGCGCACGGCACGGAGGTGCGCGGCGACGGCCTCGCCGAGCTGGACCTGACCGTCCGGGTGGCGCCCGACGCGGGCGGCAAGGGCACGACGCTGTCCTGTACCGCGGCGGTGCGTGCCGAGGGCCGGCTCGCGGACGCCCCGGAGGACGCCGCCCGCACGGCCGGCCGCCGCCTCCTGGAGCGCTTCGCCACGACCCTCACCGACGACCTGACGACGAACCCGGTCGCGGGGCAGCAGGCCGGGCCGGACGCGGCAGCGGGGCCGACCACGGCGATGGACGGCCTGGCGGTACTCGCCGCGGGGCCGGCCGAAGCGGGGACCGCCGGGGAACGGGACGCGGCGGGCCTGGAGGACGAGGACCTGGACGACGAGGGCCTGGAGGGCCTGGATGAGGCGGAGCTGAAGGAGGCGGGCGCCGAGGACGACCCGGCCGACGTCATCGGCACGGACGACACCGACGAGGACGACACCGACGAGGTGGACGGCGCCGGGGACCTCGCGGAGGTGTCGCCGCGCTCCGGTGTCTTCGAGAGCGAGATTCCGCCGTCCTCGCTGGACCCGCTCGCCGAGGACGAGCTCGGCATCCCGGACGAGCCGCCCGCCGAGGCCGCGCACGCGCGCCGCACGATGATCGGCCGCAGCGCGGAGGAGGTGGACCACGCTCCGCCGCGCGGCCGCTACGCCCCCGTGCCCGCGCCCGAGACGTCCTCCGCCTCGGCCACCCTCCGCTGGGCGGCGCCCGCGGCCGCCGTGGTCCTGGCCTCCGCCGTGGTGGTCGGCCGGGCGCTGCGCCGCCGCCGCTGACGCCGGGCCCGCGCTGCCGCCGACGCCCGGTGCAGCGTGCCCGGGCCGCCGCGTCCGTGCCGCACCGCTAAGGTCGATCCGTGAGCACTGAGAACCCCGCAGAGCCCGCCCGTAAGCCGCGCGTGGCGCGTACCGTACGGCTGGCCGCCGGCGACACCGAAGTGGCCGTCCGCCCGGACAACGGCTGCCGCATCGAGAGCCTCCGCATCGGCGGCACCGAACTGCTCCGGCAAGGAGCCAAGTACGGCTGCTTCCCGATGGTGCCGTGGTGCGGCCGGATCGAGCACGGCCGGTTCCGCAACGGCTCCGAGACGCACCAGATGCCGCTCAACTCCCCGCCGCACGCCATCCACGGCAACGGCCGCAACCTCTCCTGGCGCACCGCCCGCACGACCGGGACCACCGCGGCCTTCACGTACGACCTGGACGACCCGGCCGCCCCCTGGCCGTACCCGGGCAAGGTCACCCAGCTGGTCGAGCTGGCCGAGGACGGCGGGTCGCTGACCCTCAGCATGGGCGTCGAGACGTACGACGACTCCTTCCCGGCGCAGGCCGGCTGGCATCCCTGGTTCCTCCGCGACCTCGGCGACGGCGGCGAGGGCGTACGCATCGACTTCGACCCCGAGTGGCAGGAGGAGCGCGGCGAGGACCACCTCCCCACCGGCCGCCGCATCGACCCCCGCCCCGGCCCCTGGGACGACTGCTTCGGCATGCCGCAGGGCGTGGACGTCACGCTGACCTGGCCGGGCCGCCTGGAGCTGAAGGTCACCAGCCGCGCGGAGTGGGTGGTCGTGTACGACGAGCAGGAGGCGGCCGTGTGCGTGGAGCCGCAGTCCGGCCCGCCCAACGGCCTCAACACCCACCCGCGCCTGGTCACCCCCATCGACCCGCTGGAGATCTCCACGACGTGGAGCTGGCGCTCCCTGGCCTGAGCCGGACGGGAGCCGTGTCCGGGGCCGTGCTCTTCGCTGTCCTAAGCTCGTGCGCATGAGTGACGACGTGCGCGGCGAGCTGCTGCAGCAGATCAAGGACAAGGCCGTGGTGCACGGCAAGGTGACGCTTTCCTCCGGCAAGGAAGCCGATTACTACATCGACCTGCGCCGGATCACCCTGGACGCCGAGGCCGCGCCGCTGGTCGGCCAGGTGATGCTGGACGCCACCGCCGACCTCGACTACGACGCGGTCGGCGGGCTGACGCTCGGCGCCGACCCGGTCGCGACGTCGATGCTGCACGCCGCCGCCGCGCGCGGCCGGAAGCTGGACGCCTTCGTGGTCCGCAAGGCCCAGAAGACGCACGGCATGCAGCGCCGCATCGAGGGCCCGGACATCAAGGGCCGCCGCGTCCTGGTCGTCGAGGACACCTCCACCACCGGCGGCTCGCCGCTGACCGCCGTCGAGGCGGCCCGCGAGGCGGGCGCCGAGGTCGTCGCGGTCGCCACGATCGTCGACCGCGGTGCCGAGTCGGCCATCGCCGACGCGGGCCTGAAGTACATCACCGGCTACCGGCTCACCGACCTCGATCTCGCCTGAGAGATCGGGCGCGTCGGGCGTGGGCCCCGGCCCGCACCGCCTTGACCTGCTCTTTCCGCAAGGGGCGGGCTGTTTCACGTGAAACAGCCCGCCCCTTGCGCCGTCCGGGTGGAAGCGCGATGTGGAGGTATCCGGCAAGTCTGGGAAGATGGGCCGCGACGATGACGTCGCCCCCTGGTCAGGGCCCAGAACACACCGGTACCCGCACATCACAAGGAGCGGACAGATGCCCATCGCAACCCCCGAGATCTACAACGAGATGCTCGACCGGGCGAAGGCAGGCAAGTTCGCCTACCCGGCCATCAACGTGACCTCGACGCAGACGCTGCACGCGGCGCTGCGCGGTTTCGCCGAGGCCGAGAGCGACGGCATCATCCAGATCTCCACCGGTGGTGCGGAGTTCCTGGGCGGCCAGTACAGCAAGGACATGGTGACCGGCGCCGTCGCCCTGGCCGAGTTCGCGCACGTCGTGGCCGCGAAGTACGACATCACCGTCGCGCTGCACACCGACCACTGCCCCAAGGACAAGCTGGACGGCTACGTCCGCCCGCTGCTCGACATCTCCGCCGAGCGCGTGGCCAAGGGCCAGAACCCGCTCTTCCAGTCGCACATGTGGGACGGCTCGGCCGAGACCCTGGCCGACAACCTGGCCATCGGCCAGGAGCTGCTCGCCAAGGCCGCCGCCGCCAAGATCATCCTCGAGGTCGAGATCACCCCGACCGGCGGCGAGGAGGACGGCGTCACCCACGAGATCAACGACGAGCTGTACACCACCGTCGACGACGCGCTGCGCACCGCCGAGGCGCTGGGCCTGGGCGAGAAGGGCCGCTACCTGCTCGCCGCCTCCTTCGGCAATGTGCACGGCGTCTACAAGCCGGGCAACGTCGTCCTCCGCCCCGAGCTCCTCAAGGACCTCCAGGAGGGCGTCGGCGCCAAGTACGGCAAGACCTCCCCGTTCGACTTCGTCTTCCACGGCGGCTCCGGCTCCACCGAGCAGGAGATCGCCACCGCGCTGGAGAACGGCGTCGTGAAGATGAACCTGGACACCGACACCCAGTACGCCTTCACCCGTCCGATCGCGGACCACATGTTCCGCAACTACGACGGCGTCCTGAAGGTCGACGGCGAGGTCGGCAACAAGAAGACCTACGACCCGCGGAGCTGGGGCAAGCTGGCCGAGGCCGGCATGGCCAAGCGCGTCACCGAGGCGTGCGCCAACCTGCGCTCCACGGGCACCAAGATCAAGTAACGCCGCCGCGCGCGCTGCACCGGCGCGCGCAGCGGAGTACCCCGGAGGGCCCCGTACGCATCAGGAACACGCGTACGGGGCCCTCCGCGCGCGTGCCCGGTCCTCCGTGCGCCCGGCCGAAGGGACACCGCCGGGGCGTCACCGACCGCGAGTACCAGGCAGACTTGGAACCATGGCCATTCACGAGAACCTGCTCGGGGGACCGCCCCCGACCCATCTGCCCGACGACCCGGAGCCCCGCGAGCTGCTCGCGGCGGGCACCGCACCGGCCGACGTCGCCGCGAAGTACCCGGCGTCCTCGCTGGTCTGGGCACAGCTCGCGGACGACGCCTTCCAGGCCGGCCGTACCGTCGAGTCGTACGCGTACGCCCGTACCGGCTACCACCGCGGCCTGGACGCGCTGCGCCGGGCCGGCTGGAAGGGCCATGGCCCGGTCCCGTTCGAGCACGAGCCGAACCGCGGCTTCCTGCGGGCCCTGCACGCACTCGCCCGCGCCGCCCAGGCGATCGGCGAGCAGGAGGAGTACGAGCGCTGCACGGCGTTCCTGCGCGAGTCCTCGCCGACCGCGGCCGACACGCTCTCCTGAGAGGGAAGCCCCCTACCGAGATGACCGCTCAGGGCCGGCCGGCCGACGTGTTCCGGCCGGTCCTGAGCCGTTGGAGGGCCTCCGGGTCGGCCGGGTCGGCCCTTGCCAAACCCCGGGGAGTTGCGGAAGATGCGCAACAGGTCCGGTGAGCCGGGCCTGACGAGGGGACCGGGGCTCCGATGCCGACAGGAAGGGGCGGACCGCTACCCGGAGGCATGCATCACGAGGAGTTCTGATGTCGCACTCGTCATCAGCGTCCCAGGCGTCCCCGTCCCCGGAGCCGGCCCCGCAGCCGGCCCCGAGCTGCCCGTTCGGGCAGGCGGAGGCGGACCCGAACCTGGACTTCAAGGGCACCACGCCGTACGAGGACTATGTACAGGCGGAGCTGCTCACCCACGCCCAGCACCTGCTCTCCGACGACCCCGGAGAGATGGCCTTCCTGGTGACCACCCAGGTCATGGAGCTGTGGTTCACCGTCATCGTCCACGAGTGGCACACCGCCGCGCAGGCCCTGCGCAGCGAGGACCTGCCCACCGCGATGGACGCGCTGCGCCGCTCCACGTACGAGCTGGAGGCCCTGAACGCCGCGTGGAAGCCGCTGGCCCGGCTGACCCCGGCGCAGTTCAACGCCTACCGCGGGGCGCTCGGCGAGGGCTCCGGCTTCCAGTCCGCGATGTACCGGCGGCTGGAGTTCCTGCTCGGCGAGAAGTCCGCGTCGATGCTCGTCCCGCACCGCGGCGCGCCCCGCGAGTACGCCGAGCTGGAGAAGGCGCTGCACGAGCCGAGCCTGTGGGACGAGGTGCTGCGGCTGCTGGACCGCCGGGGGTACGCGATCCCGGTGTCCGTACTGCACCGCGACCCCACGCTCAAGTACGAGCCGCACCCGGCCGTCGAGGCGGCCTGGACGGAGATCTACGTCGGCGATCCGGAGAACGAGCTGGTCAGGCTGGGCGAGGCCCTCACGGACGTCGCCGAACTGGTCTGGCGATGGCGCAACGATCACTTGGTGGCGACCCGCCGCGCGATGGGCGCGAAGATGGGCACGGGCGGTTCGTCCGGCGTGGCCTGGCTGGAGAAGCGGGCCCGCAAAAACGTCTTTCCGGAGCTGTGGACGGCACGCAGCCATGTCTGAGCGGCCCGGCCGAGGCACTCGGCCCCGCCTGAGGGGGCACTCGTGACGGAGCGGCCACTCATGACCGACGAGGAAGCCGGGTCCGAGTGGCTCCTCACGACCGAGCGATGCGGCGCTGTCCGCGCGGAGGGTGACAACGAGGTGCAGCAGAACGAGAGCGCCGGTGCCGGCGTGCCCACCGAGAGAATCGATACTCCTGCCGAGGGCGGCGCGCTGATCGCCCGCACCGTCGCCGCGGCCGCCGTCCGCGACGACCTCGCCGCTCGGGCCGCGCAACTGGACGCCGAGGACCCGCTGCGCGGCAAGCGCGCGGAATTCGTCCTCGACGAGGCGGTCTACCTCGACGGCAACTCCCTCGGCGCGCTGCCGCAGGCGGTCCCCGAGCGGGTCCGCGAGGTCGTCGCCCGCGAGTGGGGCGAGCTGCGCATCCGCTCCTGGTCGGAGTCCGGCTGGTGGACCGCGCCCGAGCGGATCGGTGACCGTATCGCCCCGCTCCTCGGCGCGGCCCCCGGGCAGGTCGTGGTCGGCGACTCCACCAGCATCAACGTCTTCAAGGCGCTGGTCGCTGCCGTACGCATGGCCGACGAGACCGGCCCGGCGGTGGACGGCGTGCCCCGGGACGAGATCCTGGTCGACGCCGCGACCTTCCCGACCGACGGCTACATCGCGCAGTCCGTGGCCCGGCTCACCGGCCGTACGCTGCGCCCCGTGGAGGCGGGCAAGATCCCCGCCGAGGTGTCGGACCGTACCGCCGTCGCGCTGGTCAACCACGTCGACTACCGCTCCGGCCGGCTCAACGACCTGCCCAGGATCACCGCCGCGCTGCACGAAGCGGGCGCGCTCGCCGTCTGGGACCTGTGCCACAGCGCGGGCGCGCTGCCGGTCGGCCTGGACGCGCACGGCGTCGACCTCGCGGTGGGCTGCACGTACAAGTACCTCAACGGCGGCCCCGGCGCGCCCGCGTACCTGTACGTACGCGCCGAGCACCAAGCGCGCTTCGACTCCCCGCTCCCCGGCTGGAACTCGCACGCCGACCCCTTCGGCATGAACCCCGAGTACGTACCGGCGGCGGGCATCGAACGCGCCCGGGTCGGCACCCCGGACATCCTGTCGCTGCTCGCCCTGGAGGCCGCGCTGGAGGTCTGGGAAGGCGTGGCCGTCGAGGACGTACGGGCCAAGAGCCTCGCGCTGAGCGACTTCTTCCTGGAGTGCGTGCGGGCGTACGTGCCGCGCGGCAGGGTGCGGTCGGTGACGCCGGAGCCGCACGACGAGCGCGGCAGCCAGGTCGCGCTGGAGTGCGCGGGCGCCGGCGAGGTGATGGGCGAGCTGATCCGGCACGGCGTGATCGGCGACTTCCGCCACCCCGACGTGCTGCGCTTCGGCTTCACCCCGCTCTACACGTCCTTCGCGGACGCGGAGCGCGCGGCCCGCGTCCTCGCGGAAGTCGTGGCGTACGTACCGGGCGACGGCACGGCCTCGGCGGTCGCCGCGGGGGCGGCGGAACAGGGGCCTACGACGATGTGAGGGCTCCGGCGCGAGGGTCGGTGTCGGCAGGGCGGCGTTGGAGGCCGGCGTGAGGGGGCAGGTGTGGGCGGGGCGGACGAGCGAGGTGGCATGAGCGGGGCGCTGAGCGAGGAAGAGGCGCTGCTGGCGTGCGCGCCCGTACCGCCGGACGGCCGGATCGCGTACGGCGACCACCCCGACCAGGTGGTCGACCTGTACCTGCCGCCGGAGCCGCCGCGCGGCCCGCTGACCGTGCTGCTGCACGGCGGCTTCTGGCGGGTGGCCTACGACCGTACGCACCTCTCACCGCTGGCCGCCGCGCTCGCCCGGGAGGGCCTGCCGGTCGCCCTCGCGGAGTACCGGCGAGCCGGCGGAGGCGGCGGTTTCCCGGAAACGTTCAACGATGTGACGAACGCGGTACGGGCCGCGGCCGCCGATGCCGGCGAACACGCGTCCGTGATCGTCGCCGGGCACTCCGCCGGTGGCCACCTGGCACTCTGGGCGGCCGCCCGGCCGGGTCCGGTCACCGCGGCCGTCGCCATCGCCCCGGTCGCCGACCTCGCCCGCGCCCACGAACTCCGGCTCAGCGACGGCGCGGTGGCGGAGTTCCTGACCGGGGTTCCGCTACCGGCGGCAGCACCCACCGGCACGGCGGAACGTATCGCCGACGGCCACGGCGACGGCATCGCGGCACGTATCGCCGAAGTCGACCCCGTACGGCTGCCACCCCGCGTACCGGTGACGGTGCTGCACGGTACGGACGACTCCGATGTACCGGTCGACCTGTCGCGGCGGTACGTCGCGGCGCACCGGGGCACCGCCGCGCCCACCCTGCATGAGCTCCCCGGCGTCGGGCACTACGCGGCCGTCACCCCGGGCACGGCGGCGTTCGAAGCGCTGGTGGCAGCGCTGCGGGAGGCGTCCCGGGCGGCGTTCGGAACGGCGTCCGGGCAGGCACGGCCAGAGGCGCGATCACCGGAGCAGTCCACCCCTGACGAATGACGGGTGACCGGCGGTACCGTCCCTCCATGCCAGCCGCAGCCGCATTCCACCCCTGGGCGCCCGAGTTCGTCGCCGACCCCTACCCCGGCTTCGCCGAGCTGCGCGCCGCGGGTCGCGTGCACTACTTCCCGCCCAGCAACCAGTGGCTGATACCGCGGCACGCGGACGTCAGCGCGCTCCTGCGGGACCGCCGCCTCGGCCGTACGTATCTGCACCGCTTCTCCCACGAGGAGTTCGGCCGTACGCCGCCCCCGCCCGCGCACGAGCCCTTCCACGTCCTCAACGACAACGGTCTGCTCGACCTCGAGCCGCCGGACCACACCCGCCTGCGCCGCCTGGTGTCGAAGGCGTTCACGCCCCGCACGGTCGAGCAACTGACGCCTGTCATCGGGCACTTGGTGAATGCCATGGTCAGTGACTTCGTCGCGGCGGGCGGCGGCGACCTGCTGACCGCGATCGCCGAGCCCCTGCCCGTCGCGGTCATCGCCGAGATGCTCGGTATTCCGGAGGCCGACCGGCCGCTGCTGCGGCCCTGGTCGGCCGCCATCTGCGGAATGTACGAGCTGAAGCCGGACGAGGAAACGGCCCGCCGCGCAGTGCAGGCGTCCCTCGAATTCTCCGCGTACCTGCGTGAACTGATCGCCGCCCGGCGCACATCACCGGGCGAGGACCTGATCAGCGCCCTGATCGCGGCATACGACGAGGGCGACCGCCTGAACGAACAGGAGATGATCTCCACCTGCGTCCTGCTGCTCAACGCGGGCCACGAGGCGACGGTCAACACCACGGCCAACGGCTGGCTGGCCCTCTTCCGCCACCCCGAGCAACTGGCCGCGCTGCGCGCCGCACCGGACGCGCTGCTGCCGACCGCCGTCGAGGAACTGCTCCGGTACGCCACGCCGCTCCAGCTCTTCGAACGCTGGGTGCTGGATGACATCGAGATCGACGGCACGGTGATCCCGCGCGGCGCCGAGGTCGCCCTCCTCTTCGGCTCGGCCAACCGCGACCCGGCGGTCTTCGACCGGCCGGAGGAGCTGGACCTGTCCCGTACTGACAACCCGCACGTCTCCCTCGGCGCCGGCATCCACTACTGCCTGGGCGCCCCGCTCGCCCGCCTCGAGCTGACCGCCTCCTTCGGAGCCCTGCTCCGCGCCGCCCCCTCCCTCCGCCTCACCACCGACCCGTCCTGGAAGCCGAACTTCGTGATCCGGGGCCTGGAGGAACTCCTGGTGGAGGTCTGAGGAGGCGAGGGCCGGGGGCGGTAGCGGCGCGTGGGTATTGAGAGGAAGCGTGCGACACGGAGTCCTTGAGGTAGTACTTGAGACGGACCCGCACAGATCCCCACTGGGCCGGACGCCACCGCCCGCTCCCGTACCTACCGTGGTAGGCGTGAACGAGACACCTCAGTACGTCAACGGCGCCCGCGGAAAGCAGGGCGCCGCCGGGCGCGCCGAAGCCCCGCCCCACCAGGTGCCGCCTCCCGAAGCCCGTTTGGCGAGCGGTGCGCTGCGCGGTCTGCGCCAGGATCTGTTCACCCACGCCTTCGCCTTTCATCCGATGCTCCCACTGGACGGCGCGAGGGCGGCCGGCTGGGTGCCCTGGCTGCCGCCCCGGATCGGCCGGTGCCTGCGCTGGCTCCCGCACGCGCTCGTCATCGGCTTCGCCGCCTGCGTACTGCTGGCCGTCTCCGCCACGACGGGCGGCTCCGGCCCGTCGTTGCTGCTGCTGGTCTTCGGCGTACTCGTCGCGGGGCCGCCGGCGATGACGCTCGTCCGCCCGGTCGGGGCGTTCTGGGTGTCGCTGCTGGCCGTATGCCTCGGGCTCCTGGCAGGAGACTTCTCCTGGGAGATCGCGTTCGTCACCCACGTCGGAACGATGACGCTGGTCGTCCTGCGTACCCGGCCGCGACTGGCACCGGGGATGTGGGTGGTGACGTTCGCCGTCCTCGCGCCCGGGGTCGCGGTGGTCGGCATCGGTGGTGGGTCGGTGCTGGCGCCGCTGGCGGTCATGAGCGGGATCGTCCTGCTGGCGGCCGCGGCCGTACGCGCCTGGCGCGAGGAGCGGCAGCAGGTCGTGGAGACCCGTACGGTCACCGCTGAGGAGCGGTCGCGGCGCACCCTCCTGGAGGAACGCGCGACCATCGCCCGCGAGCTGCACGATGTCGTCGCGCACCACATGTCGGTGATCGCCATCCAGGCGGAGGCCGCGCCGTACCGTATGCGGGACACGCCGCCCGAGCTGGCCACCGCCTTCTCCACGATCCGCGAGAACGCCGTGGCGGCACTCACCGAACTGCGGCGCATCCTGGGCGTCGTACGCTCCGAGGACCCGGACGCCTTCGCCGGTCCGGAGGCGCCGCAGCCGACCCTCGCCGATCTGGACGCGCTGCTGGAGAGCGTGCGCGGCGCGGGGCTGACCGTCGCGGCGGTGGTGACGGGGGCGGTACGGCCGCTGCCGCAGGGCGTCGAACTGTCGGCGTACCGCATCGTCCAGGAAGCGCTGAGCAACACGCTGCGGCACGCACCGGGCGCGGAGGCACGGGTCGAAGTCGCGTACGTCCTGGGCGGTCTCGGTCTCCGCATCGTCAACGGCCCCCCGAACCGCCTGGCCAAGCCGTCCCCCGGCGCGGGCCACGGCGTCCTCGGCATGCACGAACGCGTCGGCATGCTCAACGGCGACATGACCAACGGCCCCACGCCCGACGGCGGATACGAGGTCACGGTCTTCCTCCCGGCATCAGCCGTGAAAACCCCCGCAACACCGTCGCCAGCCGCGGCCTCAGCCCCGACCACGTCACCGACACCGGCTCCCGCCGCGAAACCGTCCCCGGCCGCGACACCGTCCCCGGTTCGGGCCACAGGCCCGGCCGCGCCTTCGGGTCCGGCCTCGGCGGCGTCACCGACACCGGCCCCGTCCTCGGCTTCAGCCCCGGCCGCGACGCCGTCCCCGGTTCGGGCCTCAGCCCCGGCCGCGCCTGCGGACCCGGCCCCGGCCGTGTCACCGACACCGGCCCCGGCCTCAGTCCCGGCTGCGGACCCAGCCTCGGCCCCGGCCGCGGACCCAGCCCCGGCCCCGGCCGTGTCACCGACACCGGCCCCGGCCTCAGTCCCGGCTGCGGACCCAGCCCCGGCCCCGGCCGCGCCTTCGGCCCCGCCCGCGGGCCCGGATTCATCGTCCCGACCGGACTCCCCCATCTCCCCGGCCTCCCCCATCTCCTCATCCCCCACTTCCCCCTCCCCGGAGAGGCCGCAAGCATGATCAAGGTCCTGATCGTCGACGACCAGGTCATGGTCCGCGAAGGCTTCTCCGTCCTCCTCAATGCGATGCCGGACATCGAGGTCGTGGGCGAGGCGGTGAACGGCCGCGACGCGGTCCACAAGGTCGCCGCCCTGCACCCGGACGTGGTCCTGATGGACATCCGCATGCCGGAGGTCAACGGCCTCGAAGCGACCCGCGAGATCGTCGCCGCCGACGCGGACGCCAAGGTGCTCGTGCTGACCACCTTCGACCTGGACGAGTACGTGTACCAAGCGCTCCGCGTCGGAGCCAGCGGCTTCCTCCTCAAGGACGCCTCCGCCGGCCAGCTCGCCGACGGCGTACGGATCGTGGCAGCCGGCGAAGCGCTGCTCGCACCGGCCATCACCAAGCGGCTGATCTCGGAGTTCTCCCGCCTGGGCGCTCCCCGTCCACCCGCCCAGGAACGCATCGGTGATCTCACCGAACGGGAGACCGAGGTCCTGGTACTGGTCGCCCAGGGCCTCTCCAACGGCGAGATCGCCGCCCACCTCGTCGTGGCCGAATCCACGATCAAGACGCACGTCAGCCGCATCCTGGTGAAGCTCGGCCTCCGAGACCGCACCCAAGCCGCCGTCTTCGCCTACGAAACCCGCCTGGTCACCCCGGGCCTCTGAGATCGTGTACCGGAACCCGGCCGGTACCGCGGAGCCCGGCCGGCGCCGTAACTGTTGTCCACAGCCTGTGGACAACGAATGCATCCTCCCTTGCCTTCCCGCACCCTCTCCCGGACGCTCAGGCGGGCCCCACCCCCGTTTTCGGGCCCGCCCTTGCGTCCCCGCGTCACCCCATGTCCCTCCGCCGCAGTCCCACCAGCCCGACGGCCGTGCTCAGGGCGGCTATCAGCAGGAGCCACAGGAACGGCGTCGCCGTCACCTCGCCGCCCGGAAGCTTCGGCAGATGGCTGAACGGGGAGAGGTCCATCGCCCACTGCGGCAGATCGAGCGCCGGGCCGATCCAGCCGAGGGCCAGGGACGCACCGACCAGCCCCCAAGCCGCCGTGGCCAGCTTCGGAAGGGAGCCGAAGAGGAGGGTGGCGAGCCCGGCGAGCACCCAGATCGCCGGTATCTGCGCCAGTGCCGCACCCACGACGGCCCCGAACCGCCGTCCGTCCAGGTCGCCGACCGCACTCCCGTACCCGACCGCCAGGCCCACTCCGCCGACCGCCATCACCACGACCGAGCCGAGGAAGGCGATCACCAGGTGGCTCGCCGCCCAGCGAAGCCGCCCCACCGCGCCGGCCAGCACCGGCTCGGCCCGCTCGCCGGTCTCCTCGCCGCGCAGCCGCAGCACCGCCCCCGCCGCGTAGACCGCAGCGACCATTCCGAGCATGCCGACCATGGTGGCCAGGAACGTGTCGGTCAACGCCTGGGTGCCGCCCATCCGCTCGAGTATCCGGCGCGTCTGCTCGTTGTCGCCGACCATGTCGGAGGCGCCGTCGGCGATCCCGCCGAACACCCCGCCGGCCACCGCGAACCCGGCGGCCCAGCCCAGCAGCGTCGTACGCTGCAGCCGCCAGGCGAGGCCGAACGCGCCGTTCAGCGACGCCGGCGCACGGGCCGGCCCCGGCCGGGCGGGCAGGAAGCTCATCCCCATGTCGCGCCGCGCGGTCAACGCGTACCCGACACCGCCCGCGACGGCGGCCCCGGCGGCGAACAGCAGCAGCACCCACCAGCGCTCACCGGCGTAGGCCCGCACATGCTGGCACCAGCCGACCGGCGATATCCAGGTCAGCGGCGAGGAGCCGTCGTCGGTCGCGGCGTCGCCCGCCGCCCGCAGAACGAACGCGAGGCCCACGACCGCGCCCGTCAGCCCCTTGGCCAGCCGCGCGCTCTCGGTGAGCTGCGCGGCGATCGTGGCGACGCCCGCGAAGAACATCCCGCACCCACCGATGGCAAGCCCCAGCGCCAGCGAACCCGCGACCGGCTGCCCGGACTTGGCGAGCCCGGCGGCGATGACCAGCGCCAGCGCGGCATTGGCGAGGAACGCGGTCAGCAGTGCGGCACTGATCGGCGCGCGGCGTCCGACCATGGCGGCCGACAGCAGCTCCTGACGCCCCGTCTCCTCCTCTTCTCTCGTGTGCCGTATGACGATCAGCAGGCTCATCACGGCGGCGAGCACCGCGCCGAAGCCGGCCATTCGCCAGGCGACCAGCCCGCCGATCGAGTCGCCGAAGACCGGGCCGTACAGCGCCCGCATCGAGGCGTTGGCGTTCATCGACCGGCCGAGCTCGGCGCGCTCGGCTGCCGTGTCGTACAGCGCTTCCAAGGTTCCGCTGAGGCCGGCCACCGTCAGTCCCAGCAGCAGTACCCACAGGGGGATCATCAGCCGGTCCCGGCGCAGGGCGAGGCGCAGCAGGGCGCCGGTACCGGCCAGGTCGCGGGACCCGCGCCGGCCCGCGGGCGCGGCGGCCACAGCAGTCATCGCGAGGTCACCCCGCCTTCGGCGCCGGAAGGCTCGGCGGCAGCGTTCGCGTCGGCTGCGGCGGGCCGGCCTCCCGCGCCTGTGCCGGCCATGTCGTCCTGGTAGTGCCGCAGGAACAGCTCCTCCAGCGTCGGTGGCGTACTCGTCAGGCTGCGTACGCCGGACTCGGTGAGGGAGCGCAGCACGGCGTCGAGCTTGTCGGTGTCGACCTGGAGCCGGACGCGTCTGTCCTGGACATCGAGGTCATGCACGCCGGGGAGGCGGGACAGTCCGTTGGGCGGGCCGGCCAGCTCGGCGGAGACCGAGGTCCGCGTGAGGTGGCGCAGCTCGGCGAGCGAACCGCTCTCCACGGTCCGGCCCTTGCGGATGATGCTCACGCGGTCGCACAGCGCCTCGACCTCGGAGAGGAGATGGCTGGAGAGCAGCACCGTGCGCCCGCGGTCGCGCTCCTCCATGACGCACTCCTGGAAGACCTCTTCCATCAGCGGGTCCAGGCCGGAGGTCGGCTCGTCGAGGATCAGCAGGTCGACGTCGGAGGCGAAGGCCGCGACCAGGGCGACCTTCTGCCGATTCCCCTTGGAGTACGTGCGCCCCTTCTTCGTGGGGTCGAGCTCGAAGCGCTCCAGCAACTGCGCCCTGCGCGCGCCGTCCAGACCGCCGCGCAGCCTCCCGTACAGATCTATGACCTCGCCGCCGGAGAGATTGCGCCACAGCGTCACGTCCCCGGGCACGTACGCGATGCGGCGGTGCAACTCGACCGCGTCGTGCCACGGGTCCTTGCCCAGCAGGCGCACGGCGCCGCGGTCGGCGCGCAGCAGGCCGAGCAGGACGCGGATGGTGGTGGACTTCCCCGCGCCGTTGGGGCCGAGGAAGCCGTGCACCTCGCCGGGTGCGACGGCGAGGTCGAGACCGTCCAGCGCGCGGGTGCGGCCGAACGACTTGTGCAGATCGGCGATGTGGATCGCCGCGGCTGGGGCGAGTGCTGTCATGATTTTGAACATACGCTACTTTCACAAATTTGTGAAGTTAAGGAAGCGTATAAAATTGGGTGGAGGCGTTGACGAGCCGGGAACGCGCAGGTCGGTCGCAGGAGCAGGGCGAGAGGATGAGCAGATGAGCGAGGAACAGCGGACGGGAACCCGGGACGACGAGGCGGTCGCGCAGTTCGTGGAGCGATTCGCGGCGCAGCTGACGGATGCGGGGATGCAGCGGATGCCCGCGCGGGTCTTCTCCTGCCTGCTCGCCTCCGACTCCGGCGTGCTCACCTCCGCCGAGATCAGCGAGCGGCTGCAGATCAGCCCGGCCGCCGTCTCCGGCGCGATCCGCTATCTCTCGCAGGTCGGCATGGTCGGCCGGGAACGCGAGCCGGGGTCCCGGCGCGACCGGTACCGGGTGCACAGTGATCAGTGGTACGAAGCGCTGACCCGCAAGGACAGCAGCATGACCCGCTTCGAGACCGCGCTGCGCGACGGCCTGGAGAGCCTCGGCGAGGGCTCACCGGCCGGCCGCCGGGTCGGCGAGACGCTCGCGTTCTTCGAGTTCATGCAGCAGGAGCTGAACGTGATGATGGAGCGCTGGCGCGCGCACCGGGACGAACTGCGCGCTCAGCAGGAAAACGATGCCGAGGGCCGGCTCCGGCGGTGATCCGCCGGCCGCGTCGGCGCGCCCGGTACGCCGCGTCGACGCTCGCCGGAAGTCCTGGGTATCGCCTCACGGAGCGTGAGATGCGTCACCTACGGGGCAGTGTCAGCCGCCACGCGGCCGGCTGGACCGTCCACGTCCGCGTCCTGACCGGCCCGCCGATCACCGCGTCCGCCCGGTAGCGAAAATCCGGCCCGGACACCGTCACGGCCCGCGCCCGTACGCGCACCGGCGCCTCCGTGGCCTGCCACTGCACGATCACCTCGGCCAGTCCTTCGTGCTCCTGTGCGGGGTACGCCGCCCCGTCTCCCGGTGCCGCGCCCTCCGCCGCCGTGCACCCCACGGGCACGACCGACACCCGGTGCACCGGCCGGTCCAGGTCCGCCAGTACGACGCCGTCCGCCTCCACACGCAGCCGCGGCGGCATCCGGCCGTCGCGCCGTCCGCCGCCCGGAACGGGCGCCGTGAGCAGCGACAGGGCCGCTCTCGCGGTCCGGGCGGCCGGGGCCCACCAGGGGCGCTGCGCGGGCACAGCCGGCTCCTCAGTGGCCATACGGGCGGGCTGTGCGGGCTGCTCGGCCGGATCGCCGCCGGGGATGCGCAGGCCGCCCAGCACGATTCCGTCGCTGTCGTCGGCGAGCAGGTCCAGAACGCGCTCCTGGCCGTCCAGGACGGCGCGCGCGGCGGTCACGGTGTCCGTGGGGACGCCCAGCGCCCGGCTCAGCGCGATGGCGGTCGGCACCCCGACGGGCACCATCGAGAGGGGCACGCGAGGCAGCTCGCGCTCCTTGTGGAGCAGCTCGACGGCGCGCAACAGGGCGCGGTCGTCGCCGATCACCACGGGGCGGCGTTGCCCCCTTCGGGCGAGCACCCGGGCGAATTCCGCGGGGTCGTCCGGAAAGCAGATCTTCGTGGTCGCGGCCGCGCACAGGACGTCTTTGGCGATACGCACGGACTCGCCGTCCACACGGCGGGCGACCGGGTCGATGACCACGAGCAGGGAGCGCCCGGCAAGGTCTGGAGCCGACACCTCGGTCCTTCCTAGGGCTTGCGTTCTCTCGGGGAACGGACTCGGACGGGACGGGGGACAAAACAGTCGTAGCGGCCACCGCGGGCCCCCGTACCCCGGCGGTGGCCGGGCGCCCGGGACTGTCCTGTTCGTCGCCCGAGAGAAATATTCGGTAATCTCTCGGTGCAAGAGCCCCTGTCGTTGTTGCGCCAGGGGCTTCGTCTATCCGGGGCACCGGTCGACGGCTCGCGCGGCGGCTGCACCACGCAGTGAGCCGCTCGCACGTTGGACATGCCCCGCCCGGAAGGGGTGTACGCCTGTGCCCGCACTTGTGCTGCTCGGTGCTCAGTGGGGTGACGAGGGCAAGGGAAAGGCCACCGACCTGCTCGGTGGATCCGTTGACTATGTAGTGCGCTACCAGGGCGGCAACAATGCCGGCCACACGGTCGTCGTGGGCGACCAGAAGTACGCACTGCACCTGCTCCCTTCCGGGATCCTCTCGCCGGGATGTACCCCGGTCATCGGTAACGGTGTCGTCGTCGACCCGGCGGTCCTGCTCTCCGAGCTGAGCGGACTGAACGAGCGCGGCGTCGACACGTCCAAGCTGCTGGTCAGCGGTAACGCCCACCTGATCACGCCGTACAACATCACCGTCGACAAGGTGACCGAGCGCTTCCTCGGCAAGCGGAAGATCGGCACCACGGGGCGCGGCATCGGCCCGACCTACGCCGACAAGATCAACCGCACCGGCATCCGTGTGCAGGACTTGTTCGACGAGTCGATCCTGCTCCAGAAGGTCGAGGCGGCCCTCGACTTCAAGAACCAGGTGCTGGCCAAGCTCTACAACCACCGCGCGGTGGTCGCCGAGCAGGTCGTCGAGGAGATGCTCGGCTACGCGGACCAGATCAAGGGCTACGTGGCGGACACCACGCTGATCCTCAATGACGCCATCGACGAGGGCAAGGTCGTCCTCTTCGAGGGCGGCCAGGGCACCCTCCTGGACGTCGACCACGGCACGTACCCCTTCGTCACCTCCTCGAACCCGACCGCCGGCGGTGCCTGCACCGGTGCGGGCGTCGGCCCGACGAAGATCAACCGGGTCATCGGCATCCTGAAGGCGTACACCACGCGTGTCGGCGCCGGCCCGTTCCCGACCGAGCTGTTCGACAAGGACGGCGAGGCGCTGCGCACCATTGGTGGCGAGCGCGGTGTGACCACCGGCCGCGACCGCCGCTGCGGCTGGTTCGACGCGGTCATCGCGCGCTACGCGACCCGCGTCAACGGCCTCACCGACTTCTTCCTGACCAAGCTCGACGTGCTCACCGGCTGGGAGCAGATCCCGGTCTGCGTCGCCTACGAGGTCGACGGCAAGCGGGTCGAGGAGCTGCCGCACAACCAGAGCGACTTCCACCACGCGAAGCCGGTCTACGAGATGCTGCCGGGCTGGTCCGAGGACATCACCAAGGCCAAGACCTTCGCCGAGCTCCCGAAGAACGCCCAGGCGTACGTGAAGGCGCTCGAGGACATGTCGGGCGCGCCCATCTCCGCGATCGGCGTCGGCCCGGGCCGCGACGAGACGATCCAGATCAACTCGTTCCTGGACTGAGGCGTGCGTCAGGCTCCGTAGGGGCCGACCGTGACGGTCAGCAGCCGCGTTCACTGCACCTTCGTGTAGGTACGCGGCTGCTTGTCGTTTCCGCGGAACTCGCGCACCAGGGAGCCGTCGCCCGCGATCCTGAAGACGGACGAACTGCCGGCCGCGCACCCCGGAGCGGGGCGCTGCACTACGGAGGGGCCGACGGAGAGTTTCCCGTCGGCCGAGTAGAAGTCCGCGCGCGCCGTACAGTGCCCGCCGCTGCCCTGTACGTCGATCGTCACGGCGGGACTGCCCACCGGAGTGCGCTCGATCGTCACCCGCTGGGTGCCCACACCGTCCGCGTTCGGGCGCTCCCAGGTGCCCAGGTACGCCGTCGGGACCACCTCGTGGCCCGCGGGGCGCAGCGTCGCCGTACGCCCCGCCGCGCTCCATACGAGGGTGTTCTTCTGCGGCCCCCTCTTGAGGCTGTGCTCGCCCAGCGCCGAGCAGCGCCCTTCGGGTGCGGACTTCACCACGGTGGTGTCCAGCCGCAGCCCCTCGGTGTCCGACGCCGAGACCAGCTTCCCGTCGCTCTTGCACTCGTACGTGGCGCCGAGGCTGATGCTGTTGGCGACCACCTCGCCGACGCTCCCGTGCGAGATCACGAATCGCCGCTGCTGCCCCGTGGGCATCCCGTCCCGCTCCACATCGCCGGTCCAGGTGCCCACGTAGTCGGCCGGGATGTCCGAGCCGCCCTCGTGCTGCGTGCCGCCACCCAGCGCGGGCACGGCGACCGCCGCGACACCGGCCGCAGCGATTACCACGGCGACGGCCCCGAGGGCGAGGGGCCAGCGGCGCCGACGGGCGGGGGCGGGCGTGTTGCCGGAGCCAGTACTCGCTGCCGGCCCGGGCCCTGATTGCGATCCCGTCGGCAGGACCGTGGTGGGCGGTTCCGCGTGCCCCGGGCGCGCCGGCTGCCCCGAGGGCGGCGTATCCGTGTCCAGCAGCTGTACGGCGTGCTGTCCCAGCCGGGCGATGAGCTCGGCCGGCAGCCAGGGCGCGGCCGCTCCGCCGCTGCTCACCGGCCCGATCACGGAGATGAGCTCTTCCGGGGCCGGCCGCTCCGCCGCGCTCTTCGACAGGCAACTGCCGATCAGCTCCCGCAAGGACTCCGGTACGGCGTCGAGGTCGGGGTCGGACTCGGCGACGCGGAACATCACGGAGTGCACACCCGAGACGAGCGATCCGAAGGGCATCCGCCCGGAGGCCGCGTACGCGAGCACCGAGCCCAGGCAGAAGACGTCGCCGGCCGGCGTGATCCGCTCGCCGCGTACTTGCTCGGGCGACATGAAGCTCGGCGAGCCGACGACCATGCCCGCCTGCGTCTGGGTGTGCTCGCTCACGGCGTCCAGCGCCCGCGCGATACCGAAGTCGATCACGCGCGGGCCGTCGATGGTCAGCAGGACGTTGGACGGCTTGAGGTCGCGGTGCACCAGGCCGACGCCGTGGATGTCGAGCAGCGCGCTGGCCAGCCCGTAGGCGAGCCGCCTGACCGAGTACTCCGGAAGCGGCCCGTACGCGCCCTCCACGACCTCGCTCAGCGACGGGCCCGCGATGTACCCGGTCGCCACCCACGGCACCTGCGCTTCGGTGTCGGCGTCCAGTACGGGTGCGGTCCACCGGCCGCCCACCCGGCGCGCCGCCGCGACCTCGGCCCGGAACCGGTCCCGGAACTCCTGCTCGACCGCCAGTTCGGCCTTGACCAGCTTCACGGCCACGGTCCGTCCGCCTTCGGAACGCGCGAGGTAGACCCGCCCCATCCCCCCGGTGCCCAGCCGGCCGAGCAGGCGGTAGGCGCCGATCGCCCTCGGGTCCTCCGCGGTCAGTCCCTTGAGGCCGTCCATGCTCGGCACCCTCCCCGTTCCCTCAGCCGTTGCCGTCGCGTCTCGTGCCGTTCCGGCATCGTCAGCCGAGCGTAGGCCGCGGGAGATCGCTCGGTGGCGGCCGGGGCGTCACGAGGCGGGAACGATCGCGCCGACTCGTTCGTCACACTGAGTGATGGGGCGTGTGAAGTGAGGGTTCGCGAACGGGGGATGGCATGGGGGCTCTGGGTGAGACCGGATCAGGAAGACGTCGCCGCGGGGAAATTGCGGGCGATGAGCGACTCGGTGGCAGGAGCGTGGAATTCGGGGAAGTCCATGACCACGACCCCGAGATGGACACCGGGCTGCGGGTGGCCGTCGAGGTAGTCCAGGACGGTCGGCATCACCGCGTCGGCGAGGTGCTTGGGCCAGCGGAAGCCGTTGGCGGCATCCGGAGCGAGGCTGGTGAAGTTGAGGAAGAGCCGGCCGGAGTCCTGGTGGGCCGCGGCGGTGTCGAAGTGCCGCAGGATGTCCTGCCGTTTGGTGTCGACGGACGTCGCGTAGTGGTCCTGCAGCTCGAACCACTCGTTGGAGAAGGTGCCGTTGTCGCCCGCGGGCCAGGCGGGTGCGCCCAGTCCGGAGGCGAACTGCGTGATGAGGACGACCTTGCCACGCGCCGCGCCGAGCGCCGGAAGGTCGGGCTCGATGAGGAAGAGATCCCCGTAGCCCTTGGCTCCCAGATACTCACCGAACTTGGCACTGAGCTGCGCATCGGTCAGCCCGTGCTCGTTCTTGACGCGCATCAGCACGGTTTCGCCCGGAGAAGCCCGCAGGAAGTCGCGGCACTGATCGAGGACGGTGTTGAAGGTGATGTCCTGGTAGTACGACGCGTGATAGATGCCGAGTTCGTCGGGCACGTCCGAGGGCGGTTCGCCGCAGCGGATGTCGAAGAAGCGTATTCCGCGCCGCAGTTGCTCCGGTATGCCCATGTTCTGGGTGTGCGACCACTCCGTACCGTTCATCGGGTCGGTGGCGCAGGTGTCGTGCGTACCGGGGATGGTCAGCCGGGTCAGCGGAGTGCCGTCGGCCAGCGCGGCCATCCACCTGGCGGGGTCGGACGCCGCGGAAAGGCGGCGGCCGGTCGACAAAGCGATGGGGGACGTCAGCGCGCGGGCGGACGCTCCTGGGGCGAGCAGTGCGGCGGCGGACCCGGTCACGGCCGCGGCGACGAAGCCTCGACGACTCATGGACATGCGGCATCCCCCTCCGACGGCATACGGCTGCGCACGGCCCGGCTCCATGCAGGCAGGAGCAGTCCAGGCACGGCAGAGTCGCGTGTGGTGAGAGTAGCCCTAAGGGAGTGGAGAGGTGGGTGAGACTGAAGAAACAGCAGTACCGGAGAGTCGCCTGTCCCGGCCCGCTTCCGCCAACGCCCTTCCTTAACGCTCACGAGGGGCGCGCTTAACCCGCCGGTTCCTACGTTTTTCCTGTGCCTCCCGCCGTCGCCGTGCCGCGCTGCGCCACGCCAGGGGAGCGAATCGCAGGAGACGTGGCCACCGGGCAGGTCGGCCACTCGTGACCGGACAGGGAAAGCAATGATCACTTTCGGACAGCTGGCCGCCCATCTGGGGCTCGACCTGGCCGCGGTGTGCGCGCTGACATTCGCCGTCTACTACCCGCGGCACCGGCGCCGGGACCTCGTGCCGGCCTACCTCGCGCTCAACGTCGCCCTGTTCTCGGTCGTCGCGGCGCTCGCGAGAGTCAACGGGAGCGGCGGTACGGCGCTGGCGTTCGGCCTGTTCGGCGTGCTCTCGATCATCCGGCTGCGGTCGGATTCCATCCAGCACGAGGAGGTGGCGTACTACTTCACCACCCTCGTCCTGGGCCTGCTGTGCGGGCTGCCGCAGCTCGAGTTGGGGTTCGCCGCGCTCTTCACCGTGCTGCTGCTCTTCGTCATCTGGTGCGCCGACCACCCCAAGCTGCTGACCCGCAGCCGGCGCACGGTCGTCACGCTCGACACCGTGCACGCGGATCCGGCCGCACTCCGCGCCGATCTGGCCCGCCGGGTGGGCGAGCCGCTCGACTGGACCGTCAAGCAGGTGGACTTCGTCCGGGACGTGACGGTCGTGGACGTCCGATACCGCGAGATGGAACGTTCCGTCGCTGCCGCTCGTACGCCTCACGAGACACCTCACCAGATGCCGCACGAGACGTCCCCCAGGACTTCCCACCAGGCGTTCGCGGACACCATCGACCCGCGCCGCGCCGACCGCACCACCGACCTCCCCTCCGGACGTACCGCCAACGCCTCGAAGGAGACCGTGTGAACCCCGCCGTCCGTGCCATCGGGCGCGCCGCACTGGCCGCGCATCCCATCACCCTCGCCGAGGTGCAGGCCCGCGCCGAGCTACTGGCCCGCCACGACAACAGCTACCTCGTGCCGATCGAGATCTTCGCCGACTTCGCGGCCCGGCTGACGGACCCGAAGCGCCCCGGCGGACCGTTCAAGTCGCTGTGCATCAACGGCCGCCGCTGGTTCCGGTACAACTCCGTGTACTACGACACGCCTGACCTGCGTTCCTTCCACGACCACCGGCAGGGGCGGCGGCTCCGTTTCAAGATCCGGGAGCGGCTGTACGAGGACACCGGCGAGCGCCAGTTCGAGATCAAGCTCAAGAGCGGGCGCGGGGAGACCGTGAAGTTCCGGCAGCCGATGCTGCCCGGCGACACCGCGCTGGACCAGGCCCCGCGCGACTTCCTCGCCTCGGTCCTGCGCCGTACGTACGACATCACGGCCCCCACGGACCTCGCCACCTCGCTCGTCACCGACTACCAGCGTGCGACCTTCGTGGCGGACGGCCAGCGCATCACCTGCGACGCGGGCATGGTCTGCCGCGATCCGCGTACCGGGCGCTCGGTCCGTGCCGATGGGGGCCTGGTGCTCGTCGAGTCCAAGACGGATGGACATCTGACCGAGGCCGATCGTCTGCTGCACGGTTATGGCGTGCGCCCGGCCGAATTCACCAAGTACTGCGGTGCGCTCTCGGCCCTCCGCCCCGACCTCACCGCGAACGCCTGGCGCCGCGCCACCCGGCGGGTCTTCACACCGACCGAGCCGTACGCGGCCTGACGGCGCGGCGGCAGGTGGGCGGTCAGTCCGCCGACGGCGTGCACCGGTCTTACTACCAGCGTGTACCGGCTTCCACCGGCGGTGTGGACCGGCCCCGCCGCCGACGTGCACGAGCCCACCTCAGCGCTACGCCGACGGTCCCCCGAGGTGGGCCTCCACGCGGGCGCCCCGGCCGTCACCCGGGGTGTCTTCCCCGCCGCTCGCCCGTCGCGCGGCGGTCAACTCCGTGCGACCGCCGGACTCCTCCGCGACCCGGCGGACGATGTCCAGGCCGAGGCCGGTGGAGCCGCCGCCGCTCTTGCCCCGCTGCGGGACGTGCCCTTCCGGGAAGCCGGGCCCGTCGTCCTCGATGACCAGCAGACCACCGGTGCGGCCGGCCGCGCCCGGGCCCGTACGCCCGCTCGCGCGCCCGGGTACGGAGCCGCCGCCGGCCCCCTCCGCAGTACTGCCCCCGGGCTCCTGTCCGGCCGCGGCCGACACGGACAGGCGCATGCCCACGCCCTCAGGGGTGTGGTCGAAGACGTTGCCGATGAGGGCGTCGACCGCCGCTGCCAGCTCCGCTTCGTCCGCCCGTACGTACACCGGCGCATCAGGGGCGTGAAAGTCCAGCGTGCGCCCCTGGTCCTCGGCCAACGGGCGCCAGAAGTCCGCCCGTTCGCGGGCCACCGCGGCCAGATCGGCGGACGGCTCACCGGCCCCGCCACGGGACGGGCCGCCCGCCCCAGTGAGCCCTGTCGCGTCCCGCAGTGGCTTGCGCGCCGTACGGATGACCTCGTCCACGCTGCGTTCCAGCGCCGCCACGTCCGCCGCGATCCGCTCCGCCTCGGCCGGGTCGCGCAGCCCCTCCGCGTCCAGGCGGAGCGCGGCGACCGGGGTGCGGAGGCGGTGCGCGAGATCCGCCGCGTTCTCCCGTTCGGCCGTGAGGAAGCCCTCGATACGGCCGGCGAGGTGGTTGAGTTGGCCGGCCACCAGGCGCAGCTCCGGTGGTCCGTCCGGCTCGGCACGTGCGGTGAGGTCGCCGGCCGCCAATCGGTCGGCGACCTTCGCGAGCCGCTGTGTCGAGCCGACCAGGCGCGCGCCCAGCCGGTCGGCGACCAGCAGGCCGAGGAGCACCAGCCCGGCGCCGAGTCCGGCGAACGCCAGCCATGACGGGAGGGTCCCCGCGTACAACTGCTCGTCCGTCAGCGCGACATGGACGACGGCGGTGCCGCCCGACGTGCCCTGTACGGGGACCAGTACGGTCTGGCCGCCCTCAGGGGGCGCGTACGCGAACGCACGCCCGTAACGCGCCAGGCGCACGGCGTCTGTGACGTGCGCCGGAGGGCCCAGTACGGTCCCGTCGGCGAGGATCACCGAGGTACGCGGGAGGTCCGCGCCGTTGGCGGCCGTCACGAGCGACGCGGCGGTGGTCCGGCTGGCCTCGGGGCCGGGGTGTGCCAGCGCGGTACCGATGCCCGCGGCCAGCGACTGCGCGCGGGCGGTGGCGTCCGCGGTGGCCCGGTCCGCGGCGTGGCTACGGGTGAGCAGGGCGAGCGGCACCAGGAGCGTGGCGAGCACGAGTGCGGTGGTCACGGCCGTGACCAGGAGAATCCGGAGACGCATCGGGACTACTCCGGAATCCGCGGGCCACTGGCCCCACGGGCCCGACCGGCGCTCGGGGCCCCACCGATACCATCAGCACTACTGACGTCGCTCGGGCCGGTTTCGTCCTCGGCGGCGCCCTCCTCCGGGGCGGCGAGCTTGACGCCCACGGTGCGGACCGTGTGGAGATAACGGGGCTTCTGGGCGGTTTCGCCGAGTTTGCGGCGCAGCCAGGACAGATGGACGTCCACCGTCTTGTCCGCGCCGCCGAGCGGCTGCTGCCACACCTCGGCGAGCAGTTCCCGGCGCGAGACCACTTGGCCGGCGCGGCGGGCGAGGTACAGAAGCAGGTCGAACTCGCGGGGCGTGAGATCCAGCGGTGCGCCGTCCAGCACGACTTCGCGCGCCGCCGAGTCCAGCACCAGCCCTCCCACCCGAAGAGGCGCCTCCGGCTCCGCGGTGCCCAGTCGGCGCAGTACCGCCTTGATCCGCGCGTCGAGCTGTGCGGCGCCGAACGGCTTGACGATGTAGTCGTCCGCCCCGTCGTCGAGCACCGCAACCATGTCGCCCTCCTCGTCGCGCGCGGTGGCGACGATGATCGGTACATCGCTGACCGCCCGCAGCATCCGCAGGACCTGCGCGCCGTCCACGTCGGGCAGGCCGAGATCCAGGACGACGAGGTCGGGGCGGTCGGTCACGGCAGCGTCGAGGCCGGACATCCCGGTCGCGGCGGTGGCCACGGCATGGCCACGGTCACGCAACGCCCGCACGAGCGCACTGCGCAGCTGGGGGTCGTCCTCGACGACGAGCAGGTGGGACATGCCGCCACGGTAACCAGCAATGATTCCGTCCGGGCGGTCGGCCGGAGGCTTTGGGACCGCTTTAACCGGACGTTAGGGAAGGGTGCGGGAGTCTGGATCGTGCCTGGTCCGCGCCGCATCGCTCCGGCGCGGAAGCCGTGGACGGAGCGCTGTGGACAACCGGCTCACCCGATCGAGGCCGATGATCGCGGCGGGGCGTGACATCCGGCCTGTGGAAAACCGACGCGGGCCGGATCGAGCGGGCAGAGTGAGAAAAGACCGAGGCCGGGACGAGGCATTGATGAGGAAGGGAAAGGAGGGGCGCGCGATGAAGTGGCGAAGCGCGGTGGTGACCGCCGTATGGGTCTGCGCGTTCGCGGGAGCGGGCGGGCTGGGCGCGTGGTCGCTGGCCAATACCGACATGGGGGTGCGGAACAGCCGGGCCGAGCCGCTCGATGACGACGGGGTGCGCCAGAAGCTCGCGGCCGCGCGTACGTCCGCGCAGCCTCCTGGCTCATCGGATCCGGGCAGCGGTGCCTCCGAGTCCGGCGCCACAGATTCCGGCGGGTCCGGCACGCCCTCCGGCGGAGCCACGCCGTCCCCGGGCGGGGCGTCGTCCCCTGGCTCCGCCGCGCGGGTGGGCACCGTGAATGTCACAGGGGGCAGCGCCACCGCCGAGTGCCGCCCCGACGGCACGGTGTACCTCACGGTGTGGAGCCCCGCGTCGGGCTATCACATGGACTCCGTGAAGCGAGGCCCTTCCGATGTCGCGACGATCGAGTTCGAGCCGCTGGACGACGGCGACGACCTCACGTACGCGGTGCGCTGCGACGACGGCCGCCCCAAGGCAGTACCCATAGCGGACCACGACATCGACCACGACGATGACGACGATGACGACTGAGCCACAGACGACGGCCGGCGGCTGACGGTGCCTGACGGCGCCCGCCCGCGCCCGACGGCTGCCGGTCTCGATCCTCGTGAGTGACGATCGACAACCTGTCAGAGCGCGTGGAGAGTGCCATACACACTGTCGGTACCGGCGCGGTCGTCGTGATCCTTAGGCTGAGAGCGACCGCCGCCCCGCGTTCCCGCGTTCTCGCAGTCCAGCGTTGTCGCGTCCCTGATTTCCTGGCGGCCCTGAGCGATCCGAGGTAGTGACCGTGACCACGACGCAACCAGACCCCGCCGTCGGCGCGGCCGTGAAGGCCGCCGACCGTGCCCACGTCTTCCACTCCTGGTCGGCGCAGGGCCTGATAGACCCGCTGCCGATCGCGGGCGCCGAGGGCTCGTACATGTGGGACTACGACGGCAACCGCTACCTCGACTTCACCTCGCAGCTGGTCAACACCAACATCGGCCACCAGCACCCGAAGGTCGTTGCCGCCATCCAGGAACAGGCCGGCAAGCTCTGCACCCTGGCGCCGGGCTTCGCCGTGGACGTGCGGTCCGAGGCCGCGCGGCTGATCGCCGAGCGCACGCCCGGCGACCTGGACAAGATCTTCTTCACCAACGGCGGCGCCGAGGCGGTCGAGAACGCCGTGCGCATGGCCCGGCTGCACACCGGCCGGTCCAAGGTGCTCTCCACATACCGCTCGTACCACGGCGCCACCGCGGCCGCGATCAACCTCACGGGTGACCCGCGCCGCTGGCCCTCGGACACCGCGTCGGCCGGCGTGGTGCACTTCTGGGGCCCGTACCTGTACCGCTCGCCGTTCCACGCGGAGAGCGAGCAGCAGGAGTGCGAGCGCGCGCTGCGCCACCTCGAGGACACCATCGCCTACGAGGGCCCGCAGTCGATCGCCGCGATCATCCTGGAGACCATTCCGGGCACCGCCGGCATCATGGTCCCGCCGCCCGGCTACCTCGCCGGGGTCCGCGAGATCTGTGACCGGTACGGCATCGTCTTCATCCTGGACGAGGTCATGGCGGGCTTCGGGCGGACGGGCCGCTGGTTCGCGCTCGACCACTTCGACGTCGTGCCCGACCTGGTGACCTTCGCCAAGGGCGTGAACAGCGGTTATGTGCCGCTGGGCGGCGTCGCGATCTCGGCGGAGATCGCCGTGACCTTCGACCAGCGCCCCTACCCGGGCGGTCTGACGTACTCCGGCCACCCGCTGGCCTGCGCCTCCGCGGTCGCGACGATCAACGCGATGGCGGAGGAGCGGATCGTGGAGAACGCGGCCGAGATCGGCGAGAAGGTCATCGGACCGGCGCTGCGGGACATCGCCGAGCGCCACCCCTCGGTGGGCGAGGTGCGCGGCATGGGTGCCTTCTGGGCGCTCGAGCTGGTCAAGAACCGTGAGACGCACGAGCCGCTGGTGCCCTACAACGCTTCGGGCGCGGACAACGCCCCGATGGCGAAGTTCGCGGCGGCGTGCAAGGAGCGGGGCCTGTGGCCGTTCCTGAACATGAACCGTACGCACGTCGTCCCGCCGTGCACGATCACCGAGGGGGAGGCGAAGGAGGGCCTGGCAGCCCTCGACGAGGCCCTGACCACGGCAGACGCGTACACCGTCTGACCGAGTCGGCCCGGCCGACCCGTCGCCTGAGCACCCCGGCCGCGGGCCGGCCGGCCGATCGCGGCTCGGCCGCCGGGTCGTGCGACCCGGCCGCACAGACGTCCCGCCCCTCTCCTGCCCCCTCGTGTTCACCAGGGCAAATCCCCTCCACTCGCCCTTTAGTACCCACTGCCTCATCCGTCTCGTGCGGCGCTCGCCTATCGTGAGGGCGAGGGCCGCGCTCCTGCCGCGCGGTCGCGGAAGGAGACGGACACGATGCCCGCCGGGTCGGTCAGCGGAGTCATCCAGCGCAGCACCCTGCGTCAGCAGATCGCGGACGCGCTGCGCGACGAGGTACTGGCCGGACGGCTGCCCGCGGGACGCCAGTTCACCGTCAAGGAGATCGCCGAGCAGTACGGGGTCTCCGCGACCCCTGTGCGCGAGGCGCTGCTCGATCTCGCGGCGCAGGGCCTCCTGGATGTGGAGCAGCACCGCGGTTTCTGCGTCCACACGTTCACGGCGGCCGATTACCGGGCCATGGTCGAGGCGCGCACGCTCGTCGTGGAGGGCGTGTTCCGGACGAGCGCGGAGGAGCTGGTCCGCAGCGTCACCTCCGACATGCTCGTCTCCCTCCGGCGCCGCGCCGAGGAGGCGGAACGGTACGCGCGCTGCGGTGACCTGGACGTACTGATCGGCTATGACCTGCGGTTCTGGCGTGAGTTCGGCAATCTGGTGGGCAACCCGTACATCGCGGATTTCCTGGACCGGATGCGGATACAGGGCTGGGTGTTCGCCGTGCCGATGCTGCGCGACAAGGCCGACCTGTGCGGGCATCTGTGGCAGGGGCACCAGGAGTTGGCGGCGGCGGTCGTCCACCGCGATCTGGCCACCGCGCAGCGCCTGGTGCGCGAGTACAACGCCCACTCCCTCGCTCTCGTGGAGAACCTCGCCTAGCACTACGCTGTCCCGACCATCGGCTTTGTCGATCGCAGTCGATCGTTTGGTCTTCGATCGCCTGGTCTACCGGAACCGAACCGAACGGAACCCAACCGAACGGAACCGAACGGAAGCGAGAACTTGTGGCGTGTGACCTCTGGCTGGTCCCCCTGGTCGACGTGCTGTGCCACAGCCCCGACAATCCCTTCTCCGAAGAGCTCGCCGCCTACGACAAAGCGCTGACCGACGCGGGACTGCCGCCCGTGCCGATCTTCAACTACATGCCGGGCCTGTCGGGAGACGTCGCGCCGGTCGCCGGTTTCGACTACGACGCGCTGCACTTCCTGCGCCGCGCGTACCTTCTCCAGGTCTGCGGGCTCGCCGTGTCACCGGTGGACGAACTGGGCAGCGACTATGAGCAGTTGCTGGAGATGTTCGAGAGCACGGCCCAGGAATCGCACCTGGTGTGGCACTACGACCACGCGGGCGCGTACGTACCGGTGGACTTCCCGCACCCGCTCGCCAACGATGAACTGCTCGAGGGCGGCGGGCCGTTGGGGTCCTCGCAGGGGCTGCTGAGAGAGCTCGAGGTGGTCGCACCGGTCATCGGCATCGATCCGGCCAATCCGCCCGCCACGCCGGCACCGCCGGAAGGGCCCACGACGCTGGAGGAGCGGGCGGAGACGACGGAGGCCGACGACAGCCCCTTCGCACGGGAACGTCATGTCTGGCTCGGGCTGCACGCGGCGGCCACCCGCAGCCTCGGCCAGGGCTCGATGATCGTCTTCAGCTGAGCGCCCTTCCTCACCGCGGCGGCTCCCTCACCGTGGCGGCTCCGGCGGTCGCTGCCGGGGCATGTTCGGGCGAGTGCCCGGAGGGAGCACGATCCGGCCCGTGCGGTCCGGCGCGGCCTCCTGGCGCGGCGGGCCCCAGGGGACCGGTGCCGCCTGGCTGCCCGTCGGCACCGGGCCCGTACGGAACTGCATCATCCAGTCGGAGGTCTCGGAGCGCACGAGCTCCGCGAGGTCCTCGTGGAAGCGCCGCAGTACGGTCAGGCAGCGCTCGGCCGCTTCCGCGGCGGTGCCCTCCGTCGGGCCGAGCACCTCCCGGACGCTCTCCGACGCCCAGTCGAACTGCAGCGCCTCCAGCCGCCGCTGTACGGCCTGCGCGGCGGCCACGTCCCGCATCCAGCCCGCCGTCACGCCGAAGAACCGGTCGCAGCCCATACAGACGGCGGCGAGCAGCAGCGCCAGATAGCCGTACTCCGCGCCGCGGTCCAGGGCGCCGCTGACGCCGAGCAGGGGCAGCAGGGCCCCCGCCGAGACGCCGACGGCGGCGCCGGCCCGCAGTATCCGGGCGGTGCGCCGCTTGGCGACGCGGTCGGCGAGATACCAGTCGATGACGTGCAGCGCGCCGGTCTCGGCCCATTGGTACAGCTCGTCCAGGCGCTCGGCCGGCTCTCCCCAGTCGCCGAGCGGAAAGGCACGGCCGGCTAGATCACCGCGATCCCGCCCTTGCGCGTCCTCGCCTTCCGCCCGAGGAGGCCCCTCGGGCGGCCTCTCGGGCTGCATGTCCGGCTGGCTCACCCGTGCACTCCCTGTTGAAGATACGTGCGGTGCGCGCGATGCGAATGAGACGGCCGTGGCGCGCAGACACCCTTCCTACCGCCGAACGGCTGGCGTTGCCGCCAGAATCCAGCTATTTCCGCCCGGAAGTGGCGCGGGATCAGGTATAGGCCAGTTCCCACCCTCACTCGAAAGAGTTGCTACACCCCATGGCCCCCGCCTAGGTACACAGGTTCGGGCCGGTTTCGCGGTGTCCGGTCACCTGTGCCCACCGCACCCGAGCGCGGCCCACCGCACCCCGGAAGCGGCCCGCCGCCCAGCCGCTTCGTGCCTCTGTCCAAAGGGCGGCCGCGGCCCGTTTCGTGTCTCTGCCCAAGGGGCGACTACCCTGCTCCTGTGAAGGTCCTCGTCATCGGCGGCGGCGCCCGCGAACATGCCCTGTGCCGCTCTCTGTCCCTCGATTCCGACGTCACCGCGCTGCACTGCGCTCCCGGCAACGCCGGCATCGCCGAGGTGGCCGAGCTCCACCCGGTGGACGCCCTCGACGGCGCGGCCGTGGCCGAGCTGGCCGTGAGCCTGCAGGCGGAGCTGGTCGTCGTCGGCCCGGAGGCGCCGCTCGTGGCCGGTGTCGCAGACGCCGTGCGCGCCCGCGGCATCCCGGTCTTCGGCCCCTCTGCGGAGGCCGCGCAGCTGGAAGGCTCCAAGGCGTTCGCCAAGGACGTCATGGCGGCCGCCGGCGTGCCGACGGCCCGCAGCTACGTGTGCACCACCCCCGCGGAGATCGACGAGGCCCTGGACGCGTTCGGTGCCCCGTACGTGGTCAAGGACGACGGCCTCGCGGCCGGCAAGGGCGTCGTCGTGACGGACGACGTCGAGACGGCCCGGGCGCACGCCCTGGCCTGCGACCGCGTGGTGATCGAGGAGTTCCTCGACGGCCCCGAGGTCTCGCTCTTCGCGATCACCGACGGCGAGACCGTCGTGCCGCTCCAGCCCGCCCAGGACTTCAAGCGCGCGCTCGACGGCGACGCGGGCCCGAACACCGGCGGCATGGGTGCGTACAGCCCGCTGCCGTGGGCCGACCCCAAGCTGGTCGACGAGGTCATGCAGTCCGTGCTGCAGCCGACCGTGGACGAGCTGCGGCGCCGCGGGACGCCGTTCTCCGGGCTGCTGTACGCGGGCCTGGCGATCACCTCGCGCGGCGTCCGCGTGATCGAGTTCAACGCGCGCTTCGGTGACCCGGAGACCCAGGTCGTACTCGCCCGCCTGAAGACCCCGCTCGCGGGCCTGCTCATGGCCTCGGCGACCGGCAACCTCGCCGCCCTCCCGCCGCTGCGCTGGAGCGACGGCGCGGCCGTCACGGTCGTCATCGCCTCGCACAACTATCCGGACGCGCCGCGTACGGGCGACCCGATCACCGGCCTGGACGCGGTGGCCGGGCAGGACGCCCCGGAGGCGTACGTCCTGCACGCCGGTACCCGGAACGACGCCGACGGCCGGGTTCTCAGCGCCGGTGGCCGGGTGCTGTCCGTCACCGCCACCGGCTCCGACCTGGCCATCGCCAGGGAGCGTGCGTACACCGCCGTCGGCCGGATCTCCCTGGAGGGGTCCCACCACCGGACGGACATCGCCGCCAAGGCCGCCGCGGACGCCAAGGCCGCGGAGCAGGCCGGCTGAGCGTCGCACCACCCCCGGCCCGCCTCTGTGGAGAGGCCGCCCCCGCTGTCCGAGGAACCGGCCGCTCATGTGGCCGGTTCCTTGCTTTACCCAAAGCCATTCCATCGAGTGACCAAACCGGTTAACGGCTGACGTGCGACGGTGCCCCAACTAGGGTTCCGCGCAAGCGTCCTGTGGTGCCCGTTCCGGTGGCCTTACCGGTTCCCGGGCCGGCTGCCCCGAGACGTCCGGCAAGTGGCTCACCGGCATTGCGATGTCAGTGGCCGGTGCCAGAGTGGTGGGGAGTGAGCAGCGCGCCGACGGTCGCCAGCGTCCGCGGGCACGTTGCCCGGTCTCTTCCGTCCCGTGTTCTCTCCGTCCCGTTCAAGCAGGACAGCAGGGGGTGTACAGGCTCGTGGCAGGTCCGGAAGCAGGCGAACAGGCAGCGCGCGCCCGGGCGCTCGCGGTGCTGCGGATCCGCGGCGCGGCGCTGGGCGCGGCCGTGCTGCCGGCCGCGCTGGCCGTGGTGCTCTTCGCCGGGGCAGCGACCGGTGGGCTCGGCTCCTGGGATTCCGGGGGCTGGGTCCTCGCCCGCTGGATCGTGGCGGGGTTCGCGGTGGCGGTGCTGCTGCTGGCGGCGCTGGTCGCCGCGGTGGTCGCCCGGGCCAGGCCCGCGCTCAGTCCCACCGTCCCGGTCGCCGAGGAGTCCGCGCCCGATCTGTACCGGCTGGTGCGCGATCTCGCCGACCGGCTGGAGGTCCCCGCGCCCTCCGCGATAGCGCTCACGCCGGACTGCGACAGCTGGCTGGAGGACCGTACGCACCGCGCGCAGGCGCCGCTCGGCGGCGGCCCGGAATCCGGCCGCACAGCGCCCGTGTCCCGCGACGCCGCGGCCGGGGCGGGCCGGCAGGTGCCGGCGCCCGTCCTGGTCATCGGCTCCCCGTTCCTGTGGTGGATGCGGGTCGCCGAGCTGCGCGCCCTGCTGGCTCCGGTCGTCGCCGGTACGGGGCCCTCGGCGCACCCCGACATAGCGGCAGCGCGCCGCTTCGTCCGCGGCCTGGACGCCGCCGTCGCGGTCGCCGCCCGCGCCCGGGGCACGTTGCGCGGCGTACCGCTGCGCTTCGTGGGCCGGGTGGCGCGGCTGCTGCTGCGCGGCTGCGGCGAGCACGCCGCGCAGATGGAGCGCGGCGTCGCGGCCGCGGCCTCCGAGCGCGCCCAGGGCGTGGACTACGGCCTGCGGATCGTCGCGCAGGAGCAGGTGGGCCTGGCGTACGCGGGCTGGGACCGGCTGCTCACCCGTGTCGCGCTGCCCGCGTGGCGAATGGGGCGCTGGCCCGCCCGGCTGGACGCCGGCGTGGTCTCGGCGCTCACCGAGCTCTCCCGCCGTGACCGCCTCGCCGAGGGCTTCGCCTCCCGGCTGGGCGAGCGCCCGGCCTGTGACCTGCTGGAGGAGCCCGGCGCCATCGACCGCGCCGCCTCCCTGCTGGCCGCGCGGCTCTTCCACGGCGGCCCCGCCGAGAGCGGGCCCGACTGGTCGCCGGTGGCCTGGGACCGCTATCCGGAGGAGGTCGTCGACCGCAAGTGGCGGCTGGAGGCCGCCCGCCTGCACCGCGTACTGGACGACCTCCCCGCGCTCGCGTCCCCGGACAGTACGAATGAGGACGACGGAGCGGCACAGCCGGTACGGCCGAAGGAAACGTTGGGCACAACGGATCCCGTGGACAGGCCGGACCCGACGGGCACGAGGGAGCCGGTCGGCGTGCAGGAGCCCGCGGGCACCACGGAGCCCATGGGCGCCGCGGAACCCATGGGCGAGCCCCTCGCCGGCCGGGTGCGGCTCGCCGGTGCGGTCCCCCCGAGGGACGGTGCCGAGTCCGCCGTTGCCGGGCCCACCCTGTCGCGGATCATCGAGCGGCTGGCGCGGGACTCCGGGGCGAGCGACCTGATCGCCGCGCGCCTGGTGACCGAGCTGGAGCGGGAGGAGCGGGCCACCGCCGACCGCCGGGCCGCAGCCCGCACGGCCGCCCCCGAGCCCGCCGGGACGACCGGCCCCGGTGTGCCGTGGGGCGACGGGCTGGTCGACGGCGGCGTCCCGCTGTTCCCGCTGCAGGCGCCCCGCTCGGGCCGTGAGCTGCTCGCCGACCACGTCACGGCGATGGTCTGCTGCGCCGCCGTGGACACCGCGGGCGCCGCTCCGGGGCTGGACTGGCTGGACGGACCCGCGCTGCTGGTCGGCGGGGCCCGCCGGACCGATGTCGGCCACTCGGTCCGCAGCCTGGTCGACGACGGCGACGCCGAGCCGCTCCGCGACTGGCTCGGCGAGCTGGGCGTACGCCCCGACAAGCCCGTACGCCTCGTCTGACGACGGGCCCCGCCGCCTTCGCCCACCGGGGAGGCGGCGCCGCACGTCCCTGCCCGTCCGCACACCGTCACGATGTGCGCAGCTCACGCCCTGCTCGTCTCCGCCGCATCGGACGCCCAATCCGTCCGGTGACTCCGGCTGGATGTTCTGCCCCAGTTCACCTTTCGGTCGTTTCCGCTCGTAAATTCACGACGAAGGGTGACGGTCCAAGTGCGTAATGTGATGTGCTGGGGGTACTCGCCGCTTCTCGTACGAACGAACTCGCGGACCAAAAGGACAAGAACACAACAAGTCGGCAGCACAGCAGGGGCCCGACGGTGTACCGACCGGTGGGGCGAGGGAGGGGAGTGGGAGCGTGGGCACACAGCAGATCCGGCGCTGGGAGTCCGGGGCGCTCGCGCATGCCGTGACGGACCCGTTCGGCCAGGGTCCGCTTCCTTGGCTGCGCGGCAGCGAGAACTACTTCGACTCCGGCAGGGTCGTCCCCTGGTACGTCGATCCGGTCCTCGCCCAAGGTGAGGCGACCGTCCCGCTGCCCCGCTCCTGCACGGGCCCCCGCACCGCCGATGACGTGCACCGCCAGATCAAGGGCTTCGCCGCGACCGGCGCGGTGGCCCCCGGCGAGGCCATCGACTTCCGGATCACCGTCGACCCGCCGCAGCCGTTCAGCATCGACGTCTACCGCATCGGCCATTACGCGGCGGCCGGCGCATCCAAGATCACCACCAGCCCCCGGCTCTCCGGCATCGTCCAGCCGCCCCCGCTCACCGCCGACCGCACGGTCTCCTGCCACCACTGGTGGCTCTCCTGGCGGCTGCAGATCCCCGCGTACTGGAACGTCGGCGCGTACGTCGCCGTGCTGACCACCCAGGACGGCTACCGCAGCCACGTCCCCTTCACCGTCCGCGACGACCGCCCCGCCGACCTGCTCCTGCTGCTCCCGGACGTCACTTGGCAGGCGTACAACCTCTACCCCGAGGACGGCCGGACGGGCGCCAGCCTGTACCACGCGTGGGACGAGGAGGGCGCGCTGCTGGGCGAGGCGGACGCGGCCGTCACGCTCTCCTTCGACCGCCCGTTCGCGGGCGCGGGCCTGCCCCTGCACGTCGGCCACGCGTACGACTTCATCCGCTGGGCGGAACGGTACGGCTACGACCTCGCCTACGCCGACGCGCGCGACCTGCACGCGGGGCGGGTCGACCCGACGCGCTACCGCGGCCTGGTCTTCCCCGGGCACGACGAGTACTGGTCGGTCCCCATGCGCCGGGCGGCCGAGCGTGCCCGCGACACCGGCACGTCCCTGGTCTTCCTCTCCGCCAACACCATGTACTGGCAGGTCGAGCTGTCCCCGTCTCCCTCGGGGCCGGACTCCCTGCTGACCTGCCGCAAGCGCCAGGGGCCCGGACGCCCGGCGCTCTGGCGCGAGCTGGGCCACCCAGAGCAGCAGCTCATGGGCATCCAGTACGCGGGCCGGGTGCCCGAGCCCGCGCCGCTGGTCGTCCGCAACGGCGATCACTGGCTGTGGGAGGCCACCGGCGCGCACGAAGGGGACGAGCTGGCCGGGCTGGTCGCCGGGGAGGCCGACCGGTACTTCCCGCGCACGAGCCTGCCCGAGCACGTCAGCCGGGTGCTGCTGGCCCACTCCCCGTACCGCGACGGGGACGGCGTCCGGCGGCACCAGGAGACGTCCCTGTACCGGGCTCCCAGCGGCGCCCTGGTCTTCGCCTCCGGCACCTTCGCCTGGTCGCCCGCGCTGGACCGGCCGGGCCATATCGACGAGAGAATCCAGCGGGCCACCGCCAATCTTCTCGACCGCATCTGCAAACGCGACTGAGCTCCGGGGCGCGCCGCGCACCGTACGCCGCATGCCCGCGCCCGCCGCTGAGACGCCACCGCTGAGACGGGGGACGGAGGCGGCGGAGGGCGTGCGGCGCCTGCCGTGCGCCGCGTCGGCCCACCCTGAAGCGCTGCCGGGCGCCCGCATGCGCGAGAATCGGAACGACTCCTGGATCAACCTACGCGGAGGCAGCGTGTCCGGATTCGTTGAAAAGCCCGAACCCGTGGAGGTGCCGGGCCTGGTCCATCTCCACACCGGCAAGGTGCGCGACCTCTACGAGAACACCGACGGCGACCTGATCATGGTCGCCAGCGACCGCACTTCCGCGTACGACTGGGTGCTGCCCACCGAGATCCCCGACAAGGGCCGGGTCCTCACCCAGCTCTCGCTGTGGTGGTTCGACCAGCTCGCCGACCTGGCGCCCAACCACGTGCTCTCCACGGAGGTCCCGGCCGGCGCCCCCGCCGACTGGGCGGGCCGCACCCTGGTCTGCAAGTCCCTCCAGATGGTCCCGGTCGAGTGCGTGGCCCGCGGCTACCTCACCGGCTCGGGCCTGAAGGAGTACGAGGAGACCCGTACGGTCTGCGGCCTCGCGCTCCCCGAGGGCCTGGAGGACGGCTCCGAGCTGCCCGCACCGATCTTCACCCCGGCCACCAAGGCCGAGGTCGGCGAGCACGACGAGAACGTCTCGTACGAAGAGGTCGCCCGCCAGACCGGCGCGGAGACCGCGGCGCAGCTGCGCCAGGCGACCCTCGCGGTGTACAGCCGTGCCCGGGACATCGCCCGCGAGCGCGGGATCATCCTGGCGGACACCAAGTTCGAGTTCGGCTACGCGACGGACGAGGACGGCACGCGGACGCTGACCCTCGCCGACGAGGTGCTGACGCCGGACTCCTCGCGCTTCTGGCCTGCCGACCAGTGGCAGCCGGGCCGCGCCCAGCCGTCCTTCGACAAGCAGTTCGTCCGGGACTGGCTGACCTCGCCGGCCTCCGGCTGGGACCGCACGAGCGAGCAGCCGCCGCCCCCGCTGCCGGCGGAGATCGTGGAGCAGACCCGCGCGAAGTACATCGAGGCGTACGAGCGGCTCACCGGCCACAAGTGGTCCTGAGCGGTAAGCCCGCACACGAGAAAGGCCCCGGTCGTGATGACCGGGGCCTTTCTCTATGGAGCGGACGACGAGGCTCGAACTCGCGACCTCAACCTTGGCAAGGTTGCGCTCTACCAACTGAGCTACGTCCGCCTGTCCGGCGCCGAAGCGCGCGGTGCGGGAACCACTATAGCCAACCGTGAGGGGTGCTCGTGCCGTCCGGCGGACGACGGGGGCGGAATGTGGTCACGGACACAGATCAATTTCCCCGTACGTTCCCGATGCCTTCCTGGACCGGGAGCTGGGCCGGGAAGATCACACACGGAAAAAGCAGAAGGCCCCGGTCGCGATGACCGGGGCCTTCTTTCTCTGAGCGGACGACGAGGCTCGAACTCGCGACCTCAACCTTGGCAAGGTTGCGCTCTACCAACTGAGCTACGTCCGCATGCATCCGTCCGGCTTTCACCGAGCGGCGCGACAGCTACTCTACCTGATCCGGAGGACCGGTCGAGACTGTCAGAGCGGGTGACAGGGATCGCACACTGCGCCTCCCCCTTGGAAAGGGGGCGCTCTACTACTGAGCTACACCCGCGTGACTCCTCGGGGCCCGGCCTCTCGGCCTCGCCCCTCGGCGTGCTCCAGACTTTAGCTGATCAAGGGGGGTACAGCGCAAGTCCGCTGCCGGCAGGGGCTGCCGGCCGGCAGCGGGCTCAGCTGTTGGCGGCCTCGAACGCCTCGTAGACCTTCTTCGGGATGCGGCCCCGCGGGGGCACGTCCATGTGGTGCGAGCGGGCCCAGGCCCGTACGGCGGCGGGGTCTGCCGCGACCGGGGTGTGCCGGTATGCCTTGCCCGACCTCGCGCGCTTGCGGCCGGCCTCGACGTACGGAGCGAGCACCTCGCGCAGTTTCTTCGCATTGGCGGGATTGACGTCGATCTCGTACGTCTTCCCGTCCAATCCGAAGGCGACCGTCTCTGCGGCTTCTCCGCCGTCGATGTCATCGGAGAGCGTGACTACTACGCGCTGCGCCACGGATATCGGTCCTTTCGCGCGGCATCTCCGTGCTGACATGGGGAGATGCCACAGATCCGGATGTCTGGGATCAATGCTTTTTCATTTGTACAGCGATGAGCAATGCATTGTGAAGCCCAGTTAATTTCCTCAGCGTGTCATCGCGCAATCAGGACTGCCGATCTTTTCGAGGATTTTTCCCGGGTGTTCACAACCGCCGATACCTGAACGTGATCGGCCGAGTACAGATCTATGCGCGTAGATTTTTGAGCAAGGTACTGTGAAGGAACCGAGTCGGGGTCCGGGGTGTCCCCGGATAAACCCAGCCGCACCACACAAACCGGGAGTGCCAGTGGCACGCGTCGTAGTCGACGTCATGCTCAAGCCCGAGATCCTCGACCCGCAGGGACAGGCGGTGCAGCGTGCACTGCCGCGTCTGGGCTTCGAGGGCATCTCCGACGTACGTCAGGGCAAGCGTTTCGAACTTGAGGTGGAGGGCCCGGTCGACGAGCCCGCCCTCGCCCGCATCCGTGAGATGGCCGAGACCTTCCTCGCCAACACCGTCATCGAAGACTTCGTCGTGCGGGTCGACTCATGACCGCTCGCATCGGAGTCATCACCTTCCCCGGCACGCTGGACGACCGCGACACCCAGCGCGCCGTCCGGCTCGCCGGGGCCGAGGCCGTGCCGCTGTGGCACAAGGACAAGGACCTCAAGCAGGTCGACGCCGTGGTGCTGCCCGGCGGCTTCTCCTACGGCGACTACCTGCGCGCCGGTGCCATCTCCCGCTTCTCGCCGGTCATGGACACCGTGATCGAGCAGGCCAAGGCGGGCATGCCGGTCCTCGGTATCTGCAACGGTTTCCAGGTCCTCACGGAGACGCACCTCCTGCCCGGTGCGATGCTGCGGAACAACCATCTCCACTTCATCTGCCGCGATCAGAAGCTGCGGGTGGAGAACGCCGGCACGGCGTGGACGGCGGACTACACCGCCGGCCAGGAGATCAACGTGCCGCTGAAGAACATCGACGGCCGTTACGTCGCCGATGAGCGCACCCTCGACGAGCTGGAGGCCGAGGGTCGCGTCGCCTTCCGGTACCTGGACGTCAACCCCAATGGCTCGCTGCGGGACATCGCCGGCATCACCAATGCGGCCGGCAATGTCGTCGGCCTCATGCCGCACCCCGAGCACGCCGTCGAGCCGCTGATCGGTACGGGCCGTACCGACGGCCTCGGATTCTTCACCTCGATCCTGAAGAAGTTGGTCAACGCATGACGCTGGACACGGTCAAGCACGCCGCCGGGACGCCCGACGTCGACCAGCCCTGGGCCGAACTGGGCCTGAAGAAGGAGGAGTACGAGCGGGTCCGCGAGATCCTCGGCCGCCGTCCCACCGGCGCCGAGCTCGCGATGTACTCCGTCATGTGGTCCGAGCACTGCTCCTACAAGAGCAGCAAGGTCCACCTCCGCCAGTTCGGCGAGAAGGCCCCGGAGACCGACGCGCTGCTCGTCGGCATCGGCGAGAACGCCGGCGTCGTCGACGTGGGCAACGGTTACGCGGTCACCTTCAAGGTCGAGTCGCACAACCACCCCTCGTACGTCGAGCCGTACCAGGGCGCCGCGACCGGTGTCGGCGGCATCGTCCGCGACATCATCGCGATGGGCGCCCGCCCGGTCGCCGTGGTCGACCCGCTGCGCATGGGCGCGGCCGACCACCCCGACACCAAGCGCGTCCTCCCGGGCGTCGTCGCAGGCATCGGCGGCTACGGCAACTGCCTGGGCCTGCCCAACATCGGCGGCGAGGTCGTCTTCGACGCCTGTTACCAGGGCAACCCGCTGGTCAACGCCGGCGCCATCGGCGTCATGCGGCACGAGGACATCCACCTCGCCAAGGCGTCGGGCGCCGGCAACAAGGTCATCATGTACGGGGCCCGGACGGGCGGCGACGGCATCGGCGGCGCGTCGATCCTGGCCTCGGAGACCTTCGACGACAGCAAGCCGTCGAAGCGCCCCGCCGTCCAGGTCGGCGACCCCTTCCAGGAGAAGCTGCTCATCGAGTGCACCCTGGAGGCGTTCGCCGAGAAGCTGGTCGTCGGCATCCAGGACCTGGGTGCCGCCGGCATCTCCTGCGCCACCAGCGAGCTGGCCTCGAACGGCTCCGGCGGTATGCGCGTCGAGCTCGACGACGTACCGCTGCGCGACTCCACGCTCTCGCCCGAGGAAATCCTCATGAGCGAGTCGCAGGAGCGCATGTGCGCGGTCGTCGAGCCGGAGAAGGTCGACCGCTTCCTGGAGATCTGCGAGAAGTGGGACGTCACGGCCACCGTCATCGGTGAGGTCACCGACGGCGACCGGCTGGAGATCTTCTGGCACGGCGAGAAGATCGTCGACGTCGACCCGCGCACGGTGGCCCACGAGGGCCCGGTGTACGAGCGTCCGTACGCCCGTCCCGAGTGGCAGGACACCCTGCAGGCCGACGACGCCGCCAAGCTGGCCCGTCCGGCCAACGGCGACGAGCTGCGCGAGCAGGTCCTCAAGCTGGTCTCCTCGCCGAACCAGGCGTCCAAGTCCTGGATCACCTCCCAGTACGACCACTTCGTGCAGGGCAACACGGTGCTGGCGAGCCCGGAGGACTCCGGGATGATCCGCATCGACCCCGAGACCGGGCTGGGCGTGGCGCTCGCCACTGACGGCAACGGCCGCTTCGCGAAGCTGGACCCGTACCACGGTGCGCAGCTCGCACTCGCCGAGTCGTACCGGAACGTGGCGGCCACCGGCGCCAAGCCGCTCGCCGTCTCGGACTGCCTGAACTTCGGTTCGCCCGAGGACCCGGCCGTCATGTGGCAGTTCGCCGAGGCCATCCGCGGTCTCGCGGACGGCTGCCAGCAGCTCGGTACGCCGGTCACCGGCGGCAACGTCTCGCTGTACAACCAGACGGGCGAGGCCGCCATCCACCCGACGCCGGTCGTCGCCGTCCTCGGCGTGATCGACGACGTGGCCCGCCGCACGCCGATCGCCTTCGCGGAAGAGGGCCAGCTCCTCTACCTGCTCGGCGACACCCGCGAGGAGCTCAGCGGCTCGGCCTGGGCGCAGGTCGTCCACGACCACCTGGGCGGCCTGCCGCCGCAGGTGGACCTGGAGCGCGAGCGGCTGCTCGCCGAGATCCTGATCTCCGCCTCCCGCGACGGCATGATCGACGCGGCGCACGACCTGTCCGACGGCGGACTGGTCCAGGCGCTGGTGGAGTCCTGCCTCAAGGGCGGCAAGGGCGCCCGGGTCGTCATCCCCGACGGCCAGGACCCCTTCGTCACGCTGTTCTCCGAGTCCGCGGGCCGCGCGGTCGTCTCGGTGCCGCGCAGCGAGGAGCTCCGCTTCACCGACATGTGCGGTGCGCGTGGCCTCCCGGTGACCCGCATCGGCGTCGTCGACGGTGATGTCCTGGACGTCCAGGGGCAGTTCAGCATCCCGCTGAGCGAGCTGCGCACGGCGCACGAGGAGACGATCCCGGGCATCTTCGGCTGATCGTTTCCCGCGTCACGGGCGGTGTCCCCGCCGGAGAAATCCGGTGGGGGACACCGCCCGTTGCCATTAGGCTCGCGCTCATGCCACCGGCCAAGAAGCGTCCCCGTAAGTACGACCCCGCCAGGACCCGGGCCGCGGTGACCGCCCAGTTCGCCCACGTACGTGAGGCCGTAGGGGCCTTTGGCCCCGAGGAGTTCGCGCGGCCGACGCGGCTGGGGGAGTGGACCGTACGGGAACTCGTCGTGCACCTCTCCATGGCGCTGGAGCACGTCGCGGACAACCTGGAGCGGCCCGCGCCGGCGCGGCAGGAGAGGACGCTCGCCGAGTGGGCGTTCACCACGGCGCCGCACGCCGACAAGATCGACGAGTATGTGCGGGAGACGGCGGCCGCGCAGGACCCGGTCGCGCTGCTGGACCGGGCCCACGAGCGGTACACCACCCTGGTGTCCGGCGCCGCCGACGACCGGCTGCTGCCGCTCAGGACCGGCGCGATGCGGCTGGACGAGGTCCTGGTGACCCGCTGCGTCGAGCTGGTCGTGCACACCGACGACCTGGCCGCGGCGACCGGTACGGAGATCCCGTTCGACCGGCAGGCGCTGGCCGCCGCGACCCGGCTGCTCGCCGACGCGCTGGCGGAGAAGGCACCGGGCGGCTCCGTGGAGGTACGCGTGCCGCCCTTCGCCGTCGTGCAGTGCGTGGCGGGGCCGCGGCACACCCGCGGCACCCCGCCGAATGTCGTGGAGACCGACCCGCTGACCTGGCTGCGGCTGGCCACCGGCCGTACGCGGTGGGCGGCGGCGCTGGAGGACGCGGGGGTCATGGCAAGTGGCGAACGGGCCGATCTCGGGGAGTACCTGCCGGTACTCTCCTGAGAGTCCGACGTTTGCCGGCGGTCCGCATTTGCTGAAGGGAAACGCGTGGCGTACGAGCCACGGATTCGACGCCCAAAGCCCCCCCAAAGGGGGACCGGTCGCGCGCCCGGTCCGCCAATGGCGCAGAAGTGACGCTTCTCACCCGATGTGAGCTGCGGATAAGCAGGCGGTGATCGTCCCGGCCGCCGCGGCGTGCGCCGCCGAGCCCGACATGACCGCGCCGCACCAGGAGCTATGGGGTCTGCGCGGTCTCGAATTCGAGCGCTGGCCGTGTGTTCACGTCAAGCACATCGGCCAGGTTCCCGGCCATCCCCGGTTCGGATGAATCCCGTACCTGCCCTAGACTCATTGATGTGCGTGGTGACGGACGACTCAACCACGACCTGCTCCCTGGTGAGAAGGGTCCCCAGGACGCCTGCGGCGTCTTTGGTGTCTGGGCCCCGGGAGAAGAGGTCGCCAAACTCACTTATTTCGGGCTGTACGCGCTGCAGCACCGCGGGCAGGAGTCTGCGGGCATCGCAGTGAGCAACGGCTCACAGATCCTGGTCTTCAAGGACATGGGGCTCGTTTCCCAGGTCTTCGACGAGACCTCCCTGGGCTCTCTCCAGGGCCACATCGCCGTGGGCCATGCCCGCTACTCCACCACCGGTGCGTCCGTGTGGGAGAACGCCCAGCCGACCTTCCGTGCCACCGCGCACGGCTCGATCGCGCTGGGTCACAACGGCAATCTGGTGAACACCGCCGAGCTGGCCGAGCTGGTCGCCGAGCTGCCCCGTGAGGGCGGCCGGGCGACGCAGGTCGCGGCCACCAACGACACCGACCTGGTGACGGCGCTGCTGGCCGGCCAGGTCGACGAGGACGGCAAGCCGCTGACCGTCGAGGAGGCCGCGCCGCGCGTCCTCCCGAAGGTCAAGGGCGCCTTCTCGCTGTGCTTCATGGACGAGCACACCCTGTACGCCGCCCGTGACCCGCAGGGCATCCGCCCGCTGGTCCTCGGCCGCCTGGAGCGCGGCTGGGTGGTCGCCTCCGAGACCGCGGCGCTGGACATCTGCGGCGCCAGCTTCATCCGGGAGATCGAGCCCGGTGAGATGGTCGCCATCGACGAGGACGGCCTGCGCGCGACCCGCTTCGCCGAGGCCCGCCCCAAGGGCTGCGTCTTCGAGTACGTCTACCTCGCCCGTCCCGACACGGACATCGCGGGCCGGAACGTGTACCTCTCCCGTGTGGAGATGGGCCGCAAGCTGGCCGCCGAGGCGCCCGCCGACGCCGATCTGGTCATAGCGACGCCGGAGTCCGGCACGCCGGCAGCGGTGGGCTACGCCGAGGCCAGCGGTATCCCGTTCGGCACCGGCCTGGTCAAGAACTCCTACGTCGGCCGGACCTTCATCCAGCCCTCGCAGACGATCCGCCAGCTCGGTATCCGCCTGAAGCTCAATCCGCTCAAGGAAGTCATCCGCGGCAAGCGCCTGGTGGTCGTCGACGACTCGATCGTCCGCGGCAACACCCAGCGCGCGCTGGTACGGATGCTCCGCGAGGCCGGCGCCGCCGAGGTCCACGTCCGGATCTCCTCCCCGCCGATCAAGTGGCCGTGCTTCTTCGGCATCGACTTCGCCACCCGCGCCGAGCTGATCGCCAACGGTCTCTCGGTCGAGGAGATCGGCAAGTCCCTGGGTGCCGATTCGCTCTCGTACATCTCCATCGACGCCATGGTCGAGGCGACCACGATCGCCAAGCCGAACCTGTGCCGCGCCTGCTTCGACGGCGAGTACCCGATGGATCTGCCCGACCCGGAGCTGCTCGGCAAGCACCTGCTGGAGTCGGAGACCGAGGGCCGGACGTCGTCCGACGTGGACGGTGTGCAGACGCTCACCGCCGGGGTCGGCGGCGCCGACGCGCTGCGTCGCCCGTAGAACCCCTGCAAGACGACACGAAAGCTCTCAGCCATGTCTGCTGAATCTCCTCAGCGTGCGCCGCACGCGGGCACCGGTGCCAGCTACGCGAGCGCGGGCGTCGACATCGAAGCGGGCGACCGCGCCGTCGACCTCATGAAGAAGTGGGTCAAGAAGGCCACCCGCCCCGAGGTCGTCGGCGGCCTCGGCGGCTTCGCCGGCCTCTTCGACGCCTCCGCGCTCAAGCGGTACGAGCGCCCGCTGCTCGCCTCCGCGACCGACGGCGTGGGCACCAAGGTCGACATCGCCCGCAAGATGGGCGTGTACGACACGATCGGCCACGACCTGGTCGGCATGGTCGTCGACGACCTGGTCGTCTGCGGCGCCGAGCCGCTCTTCATGACCGACTACATCTGCGTCGGCAAGGTCTACCCCGAGCGGGTGGCGTCGATCGTGAAGGGCATCGCCGAGGGCTGTGTGCTGGCCGGCTGCGCGCTGGTCGGCGGCGAGACCGCCGAGCACCCGGGCCTGCTGGGCGAGGACGACTTCGACGTCGCCGGGGCCGGTACGGGCGTGGTCGAGGCCGACCGCGTGCTGGGCGCGGATCGTATCCGTAAGGGTGACGTGGTGATCGCCATGGAGTCCTCCGGTCTTCACTCGAACGGGTACTCGCTCGTTCGCCACGTGCTCTTCGACCGCGCCGGCATGGCCCTGGACCAGGAGGTCGCCGAGTTCGGCCGCACCCTGGGCGAGGAGCTGCTGGAGCCCACCAAGATCTACTCGCTGGACTGTCTGGCGCTCACCCGCACCACCGACGTGCACGCCTTCTCGCACATCACCGGCGGCGGCCTCGCGGCCAACCTCGCGCGCGTGATCCCGGACGGGCTGCACGCCACCATCGACCGCTCCACCTGGACCCCCGGCGCGGTCTTCGACCTGGTCGGCACGGCCGGCTCGGTCGAGCGTCTGGAGCTGGAGAAGACCCTGAACATGGGCGTCGGCATGATGGCCGTCGTGCCCCAGGATTCGGTGGACGCGGCGCTGGCCACTCTCGCGGACCGCGGCATGGACGCCTGGGTCAGCGGCGAGATCGTCGAGCGCGGCGACCAGGCCGAGGCCGTGGCCCTGACCGGTGACTACGCCGGCTGACGCAGGCCCCGCACGGCAGCAGGGCAGCACAGAACCCGGTCCGGGCGATGCCCCGGACCGGGTCCGTGATGCTGCTGTTGCCTTGAGCGCGCGGCGGCGTCAGGCGCGACGACGCTGGTCGGACGAGTCGCCCTCGTCCTCCTCATCGTCATCGTTGTTGTACAGGTCGGCGTACCGTGCGTACGGGTCGTCGTCCTCGTCATCCTCGAACGGCTCACCGTTCGGCGGCTGCTGTGCCGGCTGTTGCGGCGATGCACCCAGCTCTTCGGCCAGGCGTGAGAGATCAGTCCCACCGCTGTTGTACTTCAGCTGGCGGGCGACCTTCGTCTGCTTGGCCTTGGCCCGGCCGCGCCCCATGGCTCGACCCCCTCAACGACGGGGCTCGACGGCCCCAGAGTCTTGACACGCGTTCATGATTCAGAGCGGACTCTCGACGGAGAGTCCGGCCCGTAGGGCTTTAACGGTACCTGCTTCCGCGGCCATACGGTACGTCGCCCGCACCACCGGCCGCCCGGCATGACTCGCGGGACGCCCCGTACCCGCTGGTCAACTGCGATTTTAACGTGTCACGTCCGGCGACCCGCCGGTGGGTGGTGAGGGAAGTCTCCTTCACTGCCCACCGAGCGTGTCACTGTAGGAACCCCACGGTCACCGTCGGCGGCCGGGGAGCGTGGCGGCGGTCACGCGGAGCGTGCCTCCGCCATCCGCAGTTCGGCGAGCCGGTCCGCCGCCGCGGCCGGCGGAATGCCATCCGCCTTCGCATTCGCGAATATTGAAAGCGTCGTGTCGAAGATCTTTCCGGCCTTGGCCTTGCACCGGTCGAAATCAAATCCGTGCAGCTCGTCCGCCACCTGGATGACACCACCCGCATTGACCACGTAGTCGGGCGCGTAAAGGATTCCGCGGTCGGCGAGATCCTTCTCCACGCCCGGGTGGGCGAGCTGGTTGTTGGCCGCGCCGCACACCACCTTCGCGGTCAGGACCGGTACGGAGTCATCGTTGAGCGCGCCGCCCAGCGCGCACGGCGCGTACACGTCCAGGCCCTCGGTGCGGATGAGCGCCTCGGTGTCGACGGCCGCGCGGACCTGTGGGTGGGTGGCCAGAATTCGCTCCACCGATTCGGCCCGTACGTCCGTGATGACCACCTCTGCCCCGTCTTCGAGCAGGTGCTCGACGAGGTGGCGGCCGACCTTGCCGACGCCCGCGATGCCCACCTTCCTGCCGCGCAGGCTGGGGTCGCCCCACTGGTGCTGCGCGGCCGCACGCATGCCCTGGAAGACGCCGTACGCGGTGAGGACGGAGGAGTCGCCGGCGCCGCCGTTCTCGGGCGATCGGCCGGTGGTCCAGCGGTTCGTCCGGGCGACGACGTCCATGTCCGCGACGTACGTGCCGACGTCACAGGCCGTGACGTAACGGCCACCGAGAGAGGCCACGCAGCGTCCGTAGGCGAGCAGCAGCTCTTCGGTCTTGATCACATCGGGATCGCCGATGATCACGGCCTTGCCGCCGCCGTGGTCCAGGCCCGCGAGCGCGTTCTTGTACGACATGCCGCGGGAGAGGTTCAGCGCGTCCAGCACGGCCGCCTCCTCGGAGGCGTACGCGTGGAAGCGGGTACCGCCCAGGGCCGGGCCGAGCGCGGTGCTGTGGATCGCGATCACGGCCTTGAGACCGCTGGCGCGGTCCTGGCAGAGCACGACCTGCTCATGGCCGCCCTGATCGGACCGGAAAAGGGTGTGCAGGACACCGCCGTCGGCCGGGGGTGCCCCCTGCACGAAGTGCTGGGCGGACTGCGGAATCCCCGGCACGGAGTGCTCGGAGGAAGGACGTACGTCGGTCACTGTGGTGACTCCCATAGTCGCGGTGGACGCCCTCGGGTCGTTCCCCCCGCTTGTGGCAGGGGAAGCGGGGGGAGGGCCGGTCGGGGGAAGCGTATGACCTTCGACGCCCGTTGATCGGCACAGTGCGGAGGATCACCCCCTAGTGGGGGACGGGCATGGGACGATTTGCGCATGCCGGGCCGCTCGTCGAGGGCAACTCCCGGCAATGTGCTCCCCCTTGGCAGACTCCTCTGCGGCGGACTTCCCTTGCGGCCCTCCGGAGAGGGACCGACAGAAGAATGGAGCGGGCGTGGCCTTGGCGTCGTCGGTGATGGTCCCGTATGCGGCGTATCTACGGGTCTACGAACCGCTGGCAGCGTTCCCCGAGCCGGAGCGCTCCCACTGGGCGCGGTACGCCAAGCGGGACGCCACGCCCACCGCCCAGGACGAGCTGCGGCGCTCGCTGGCCGATCTGCTGGCGATCCCGCCCGTCGCGGTCCCCGTGCACGAGAGCGCCGACGCGTTCATCGCCGTCGTGGACGGCGTGACGTGCGTGTGCCCCTGGCGGACGCGGCTGCGGGGCTGGCAGGCGCTGGAGGAGCTGCCCGAGCGGCTCCCGGCGCCGGTACTGGATGCCGCCCTGCCCCCGGTCGTGCGCCGGCAGGCCGCCGCCGACTACGAGCGGTGGCTGGATCTGAACCCTGACGCGCGCCCTTGGATCCGGACGGCGACGTGGCACGTACCGGTGCGCTGGTTCGTGCTCTTCGACGACGCGGAGCGTGAGTACACGAAGAGTGACCAAGGGCTCGTGCTGCGTTACCGCACGCCGATGGTGGAGGCCAGACGCCGGGTCGCGCGCGGCCTGCGCACCCTCAAGGACGCGCTCGAAGAGGGGCCCCTGATCGACGGCCTGGTAGATGTGGGGCGCTGGCTGGAGGAATTCCACCCGCGCGCCCTCGTCGAGCTGGACTACGGGGGGCTGGTGCACGCCGTCCCCGAGGGGCAGCTCGCCGAGGACCGTTCCGCCGCGGAAGTGGCGGAGGGGCTCGCGGCGCTGCGCGAGGGGGACGGGGAGCGCGCCGGCGCGGCGTACGAGAAGCTGTCGGACCGCTGGCGTGCGGTCCGGGAGCGGCAGTACGCGAGCTGACCGCGGGCTTGGGTGATCATTTTCGGAGGCACGTGTCGTGATGACGCGCGCCTCCGTTGTGCGCCCCCGGCGGGCGTACCGGCGCGTGCCTACGGGTGGTGGGCTGCAGGTGATCCCTGTGCGGTGGTTGAGGGTTTTCTGTGCGGTGCTGTGTGATCGCGGTGCGGTGGTTCGGAGGTAGGGGACGTAGGTCCCGATCCGGTCTTTTCGCACAACAGTGACCTAAAGCACTGACTTCGGGCCTTGCCACCAACTACCACCCTCGTGCCAAAATAGGACAAGGAGCCTGACTGGGGCTCCTTCCGTCCAACTAAGGGCGGATAGATCGGTATTGCACTCCTTGGTGGGACTGGTGACGGCTGGTCACGTTGTGACTGATCGTCACAGTGGCGTGACTGTCCGCTATGGCACGGTCCATCGGCTTCCGCCGAGGTTGAACACCTGAGAGGGCAATTCCATCGGTTTGGCCGACGCGGCTGGACAGATGGTGTAGTTGTAGTGCCGAGGACAAGCCGTTCGTCCTATAACCGACTCGGCCCGCGTCCGCCATTTCGGGCAACGCGGGTCAAGGTGCAGAATTTAGAGGAAAGAACCGTGATGGTTCGGTTCTCCCGAGGAGGCCGCTCATGACCGCTCGCACCCCTGACGCCGAGCCGCTGCTGACCCCTGCCGAGGTTGCCACGATGTTCCGTGTCGACCCCAAGACGGTGACCCGTTGGGCCAAGGCAGGCAAGCTCACGTCCATCCGGACTCTCGGTGGACATCGGCGCTACCGCGAGGCTGAGGTCCGCGCACTGCTGGCGGGCATCCCGCAGCAGCGCAGCGAGGCCTGAAAACACGCATGACCGGGCATTTTCGGGTCCCCCAACCCGTGACATGCCCATAGAGCACCACAAAGCTCCATATGACGAGGCGCCTGCCCCAACAGGTGCCGCACCCGCGCCACATGGGTACGTCATCGATCGCGCTGGACTCCGCCGGGTCCAGCGCGATCTTTTTTGTGCGCTGATGTGCCCTTGGGCCGCTCGCCCGCCCCCGCCGGCCGGGCGTGTCGCTGACGCTCCGTATGCAGGCCGGAGTGTCGCTCATGGTCACCGCCCGCGGGGGTCCCGGAGCTGCGGCCCCGCACGCAGCGGTACGGCCGTGGTGTCTCCGGATGAGCGGTGCAATTGCACATATTAAATTGACTGCCTGTAGGCAGGGCGTAAGTTCCCCTGATCCCAAAACTCGTGCGGTGACACCCGTCACAGTGGTCAGCGGTTGTCCCCTCGCCGCCCGCTGCGGTAGTGCACAGCGGTCATCCCGCTCCTCAACAGCCTCTCACCGCACGGGCGATGAGGGGGGCGTCATTGGTCACCTCGGGAGCGGACTTTCGTCCTCGCTGAAGATCGAGGGGGCGGAAATGACGACGCGGGGGGCCGGCCGCGCCGCCGGGGGACATGAGGAGGCCGTCACGCGCCGTGTGCGGGCCGCGGAGGCGGCCCCGGGCGCCGAAGAGCGGCCGGCGCGTGCAGCGGCCGCTGGCGCCCCCGCAGAGACGATCTTGGTCGCCGGGCCGTCCGGAGTGTGCTCGAGCGCCAGCCGCAGGAGCCGCCGGCACACCGGGCAGAGCCCGGTCGCGTGCCGGAAGCCCGCGGCGGCGGACAGATGCGCACGGAGCAGTGCGCCGGTCTCGTGTCTCCCCGTTGCCGCCATCGCCCGCACCTCCGAACCCGTCGGTGCTTTGTGAGTACCGGCGGCGGGGGGCGCAGTCAAGGAGTCGGGACGGGCGTCCGCGGCGGGGTGGGGCCGGAACCGGCGGCCGGGGTGGGGGCCGGAAACCGGCCACCGGGTACGAGCGCCGGGTGCGAGCCGAGTACATGTCGGGCATGAGCCGAGTACGACGAAAGGGCCCGCATCCTGATCGGATGCGGGCCTTTCCTGCTGCGGTCCTGACGGGATTTGAACCCGCGGCCTCCACCTTGACAGGGTGGCGAGCACTCCAAACTGCTCCACAGGACCTTGCTGCTTCCTCCGCTTGCGCGGTGGCTGCGAAGCAAGACTCTACAGCAGGTCAGGGGGTGCGGTCGAACTCGCTGCCGGGGAAGGCCCTGGTGGGCGCCCGGCGGTGACCCAGCGCACACCGGAACGGCCCCGCGCCGCCTATGGAGCGGCCGCGTCCACGGCCTTCACGATCCGCTTGTCGGAGATCGGATACGCGGTGCCCAGCGCGTGCGCGAAGTAGCTCACCCGCAGCTCCTCGATCATCCAGCGGATCTCCCGCGCCTGCTGCGGCACCGGCCGCCCCGCCGGGAACTGCTCCAGCAGCCAGGCGAATTCGTCCTGCATCTCCTTCACCTTCGCCATCCGGGAGCGGTCCCGCTCGGCGTTGGTGGGCATCTGCTGCAGCCGGCGGTCGGCGGCGACCAGGTACCGCATCAGGTCCGGCAGCCGCTTGGCGCCGTGCTCGGTGACGAAGCCCGGCTTGATGAGCCGTGCGAGCTGCTCCCTGACGTCCGCGACCGAGGCCAGCAGCACCGGCGAGGTGGTGTCCTTCAGCCGCCGCTCGCACGCCTGCCAGGCCGCCAGTACCTCGCGGACCTGCTGCACGGTCTTCATCGTGGCGTCGACCAGATCGGCCCGCACCGCGTCGAAGAGCTTCTTGAAGCCCTCCTCGTCCCAGGCCGGGCCGCCGTGCGCGGCGATCAGCCGGTCCGCCGCTGCGGTCACGCAGTCGTCGAAGAGCGACTGAATCGAGCCATGCGGATTACTGGAGAGCGCGAGCTTCTGCTGGTTGGTGAGCTTGCTCTGCGCGAACTTGGCCGGATTGGAGGTGATGTTGAGCAGGATGAGGCGGCGGGTGCCGGCCCACATCGCACTCCGCTGCTCCGCCTCGGTGTCGAAGAGCCGTACGGCCACCGAGGTGCCCTCGTCCACGAGCGCCGGGTACGCCTTCAGGGGCTGGCCCGCGCGCCGCGTCTCGAAGGTGTGCGGCAGCGTGCCGATCGTCCAGGAGGTCAGGCCCGTGCGCTGCTCCGGACCCGCCGGGCCCGCGTCCGCGCCGCCCTTGCCGGGCTGCCCGCCCTGCTTCTGGGCTGCCTGCTCGAATGCCTTGGAGATCGCGGCCCGGGTCTTGGGCTTGAGCTTCAGCCGCAGCGCCTCGAGGTCCTTGGCCTCGGCGAGCTTGCGCCGCCGCTCGTCGACCACCCGGAACGTGATCTTCAGATGGTCCGGCACCTTGGACCAGTCAAAATCGGCCGCCTGGACGGGCACGCCCACCATCCGCTGCAGCCCGGCCGCCAGCGAGGCGGTCAGCGGGCCCTGCAGCGGCACGGTCGTGTCCAGGAAGCGGGCCGCGAAGTTCGGCGCCGGCACGTAGTTCCGCCGGATCGGCTTGGGCAGGGACCGGATCAGCTCGGTGACCACCTGCTCGCGCAGCCCCGGGATCTGCCAGTCGAAGCCCTCGGCCGAGACCTGGTTGAGCACCTGGAGCGGGATGTGGACGGTCACGCCGTCCGCGTCGGCGCCGGGCTCGAACTGGTACGTGACCCGGAACTTCAGCTTTCCCTGTCGCCAGGAGTCCGGGTAGTCGTCCTTGGTGACGGCCTCGGCGGTTTCGTTGATGAGCATCGACTGCTCGAAGTTGAGCAGTTCCGGCTCGTCCTGGCGCTTCTTCTTCCACCAGGAGTCGAAGTGCGCCCCGGATACGACGTGTTCGGGAATCCGCTGATCGTAGAAATCAAACAGCGTCTCGTCGTCCACGAGGATGTCGCGGCGCCGGGCCCGGTGCTCCAGCTCCTCGACCTCGCCCAGCAGCTTGCGGTTGTCGTGGAAGAACTGGTGGTGGGTCCGCCAGTCGCCCTCGACCAGGGCGTTCCGGATGAACAGGTCGCGGGAGGTCTCCGGATCGATCCGGCCGTAGTTGACCTTGCGCTGGGCCACGATCGGAACGCCGTAGAGCGTGACCCGCTCGTACGCCATCACCGCGGCCATCTTCTGTTCCCAGTGCGGCTCGCTGTACGTCCGCTTCACCAGGTGCTGGGCGAGCGGCTCGACCCATTCGGGCTCGATCTTCGCGTTCACCCGCGCCCACAGGCGGGACGTTTCGACCAGCTCGGCCGACATGATCCAGCGCGGTGGCTTCTTGAAGAGCGCCGAGCCGGGGAAGACCGCGAACTTGGCGCTGCGGGCGCCCAGATACTCGTTCTTGGCGTCCGTGTCCTTCAGCCCGATATGCGAGAGCAAACCGGCGAGCAAGGACGTGTGGATGTGATCCGGGGCCGCGTCCTGCTCGCTGAGATGGATGCCCATCGTCTTGGCGACCGTACGCAACTGCGTATAGATGTCCTGCCACTCACGTATCCGCAGATAGTTCAGGAACTCATTGCGGCACATCCGGCGGAAGGCCGACGAAGAGAGCACCTTCTGCTGCTCCCTGACATACCGCCAGAGATTCAGGTACGCCAGGAAGTCGCTGGTCTCGTCCTTGAAGCGGGCGTGCTGCTGGTCGGCCTGCTGCTGCTTGTCGGCGGGCCGCTCGCGCGGGTCCTGGATGGACAGCCCCGCGGCGATGACCATGACTTCGCGTACGCAGCCGTTGCGGTCGGCCTCCAGGACCATCCGCGCGAGCCGCGGGTCCACCGGCAGCTGGGAGAGCTTCCGGCCCATCTGGGTGAGCCGCTGCCCCTGCCTTCCCGACTGGGAGGACTTCTGCTTCGGGTCGATCGCGCCGAGCTCTTCGAGGAGCTGCACGCCGTCCTTGATGTTGCGGCGGTCCGGCGGGTCGATGAAAGGAAACTTCTCGATGTCGCCGAGGCCGGCCGCGGTCATCTGCAGGATGACCGACGCCAGGTTGGTCCGCAGGATCTCCGCGTCCGTGAACTCCGGCCGGGACTCGAAGTCCTCCTCCGAGTACAGCCGGATGCAGATGCCGTCGCTGAGCCGGCCGCAGCGGCCCTTGCGCTGATTGGCGCTGGCCTGCGAGATCGGCTCGATCGGCAGCCGCTGCACCTTCGTGCGGTAGCTGTACCGCGAGATGCGCGCCATGCCGGTGTCGATGACGTACCGGATGCCGGGGACCGTCAGCGAGGTCTCGGCGACGTTGGTCGCCAGCACGATCCGCCGGCCCGAGTGGCGCTGGAAGACGCGGTGCTGCTCGGCGTGCGACAGCCGCGCGTACAGCGGCAGTACCTCGGTGTCCTGCGCGATCGCGCCGCCCCGGTTCAGCCGCTTGGTCAGCGCGTCCGCCGTGTCCCGGATCTCCCGCTCGCCGGAGAGGAAGACCAGGATGTCGCCGGGCCCCTCGGCCTGCAGCTCGTCCGCCGCCTCGCAGATCGCGGTGACCTGGTCCCGGTCGGCGTCGTCGCCGCCCTCCTCCAGCAGCGGGCGGTACCGCACCTCCACCGGATACGTACGCCCGCTGACCTCGACGATCGGCGCGTCCCCGAAGTGCCGCGAGAACCGCTCGGGATCGATCGTGGCCGAGGTGATGACGACCTTCAGATCCGGTCGCTTCGGCAGCAACTGCGCCAGGTAGCCGAGCAGGAAGTCGATGTTCAGGCTGCGCTCGTGCGCCTCGTCGATGATGATCGTGTCGTACTGGCGCAGCTCGCGGTCCGTCTGGATCTCGGCGAGCAGAATGCCGTCCGTCATCAGCTTGACGAGGGTGTCCCCGCCGACCTGATCCGTGAACCGGACCTTCCAGCCCACCGCCTCGCCCAGCGGGGTCTTCAGCTCCTCGGCGACCCGCTCCGCGACCGTACGCGCCGCGATCCGCCGCGGCTGCGTGTGCCCGATGAGCCCCTGGACGCCCCGCCCCAGCTCCAGACAGATCTTCGGGATCTGCGTCGTCTTGCCGGAGCCGGTCTCACCCGCGACGATCACGACCTGGTGGTCACGTATCGCCTCTCGGATGTCGTCCTTCTTCTGGCTGACCGGAAGCTGCTCGGGATACGTGATCTCCGGAACGGCGGCCCGGCGCTGCTCGACGCGGAGCTGTGCTTCGCCGATGCTCTCGGCGATCTCGGCCAGCACGGCGGCACGGGCCTCCGGCTTGCGGATCCGGCGCGCGCCATCGAGCCGGCGGCCGAGCCGCTGCTGGTCGCGCAGCATCAGCTCGGGGAGCTGCGCTCCCAGGGCGGACAGGGTGGGCGAAGTGCCCTCGGGCGTGGCGCCCTGGGCCGCGGCGGAGGCAGGCTGACTGGACATACGCGGTCCAGGATCTCACCTCGCCGAAACGACTGGCGAACGAATTGCGGCCGGGAGGGGCCGGAGGCGGTCGCGGCGGCCGGATCCGGGCGTTCGGGGAGGCGCCGGCGCCGACCGGAGAGAATGTCCGCGATGGGTGTTTTAGCGTGTTCTCATGTCCGATGATCACGACGCCGAGCCCACCGGCCGCCCCGGCGCACCCACCGGGCCTTCCGGCCCCGGTGCATCCGTCGCACACGGCGCGCACGGCAGACCACGGACCGCGGCCGAGAAGTGGGCGGCCTTCAAGAAGTCGCCGTTCCTGCCCGCGACCGTGCTGCTCTTCATCGTGGCGGCCGCGGCCGGCCTCTTCGCCGGTTCGTACACGTACTCCATGGCGAACCCGACCCCGCACCGCATTCCCGCCGCCGTGGTCGGCCAGCCGGACGACGCCCGCGGGAAGAAGTTCGTTCAGGGCATGGAGCAGGCCCTGAACGCCTCGCTGGAGCTGCACGCCTACCCGACGTACGCGAAGGCCCGCGAGGCCGTCGACGAGCAGGCGGCGTTCACGATCATCAACGTGGACCGGTCCGGCGTACGGATGGACCTGTCCAGCGCCACGGGCGCCACGGTGGGCCAGTTGTTGTCCCAGGCCGCACCGCAGGTGAGCAAGAAGACCGGCGTCCCGGTCACGATCAAGGACATCCGGCCGCTGCAGCAGGGCGACCCGCGCGGCCTGGCGCTCTTCTACATCTCGCTCGCCGCGGTGATCGTCGGCTTCGTCGGCGCGATCCAGCTCAGTGTGCACGCCCGCGCGCTCAATCCGGCCGAGCGGATCGCGTACACCCTCGCCTACAGCCTGCTCGGCGGATTCACCATCGCCGCGGTGGTGGACTGGCTGCTGGGCGCGCTGACGCTGCCCTTCGTACAGTCCTGGCTGATCCTGGCGTTCACGATGTTCACGACCGGCATGGTCTTCACGATGTTCAACACCCTGATCGGGCGCTGGGCGATGGTGCCGACCTGGGGCCTGATGGTGCTGCTCGGAAACCCCTCGTCCGGCGGCGCGGTCTCCTGGCCCCTGCTGCCGTCCGTACTGGGCCACATCGGCCAGTGGCTGCCCCCGGGCGCCTCGGTGAACGCCCAGCACACGGCCGTCTACTTCCCCGGGCATCAGCACGTCTTCCCGTACCTGGTGCTCGCCGGCTGGTCCCTGCTCTCCTGCACGGTCTTCTGGACCTGGCGCCACCGCCACCCGGGCGGCCGGCCGACGGGGCCGGGACATGCGGCGTAGGGCCGCGCCACAGCACTACGGGGCATACGAAAAACCCCAGGAGGAACACGAAAAAACCCCGGGAAGCAACTTCCCGGGGTTTTGTGCGGTGGCTGGGGCCGGGGTCGAACCGGCGACCTTCCGCTTTTCAGGCGGACGCTCGTACCAACTGAGCTACCCAGCCACGAGGTTTCACGTGAAACCTCAGCGGTCCTGACGGGATTTGAACCCGCGGCCTCCACCTTGACAGGGTGGCGAGCACTCCAAACTGCTCCACAGGACCAAGCTTGTGCGAGCACTAGTCTCGCACATGGTGTTGCGTGCCCCCAACGGGATTCGAACCCGTGCTACCGCCTTGAAAGGGCGGCGTCCTGGGCCACTAGACGATGAGGGCTGATGGCCCACCTGGGCGCTTTGTCGGCGCCGTCGGGGACGTGAGAAGCATATGGGATGGGGGGACGGTTCGCCAAAACGGTTTACGAACGGGGGGTCGGTGAGGTCCGCGAAGGGGTGGGTGACGGGGTGGCTCCGGGCCGGTTGTCGGCCGGCAGGTGGCGGCTGACCTCGGCTTTCGACAGGCCCAGCCCGCCGAGCGTGATCTCGTCCCACGCCTGGAGGTGCCGGGTCTCCCGGTCCAGGTAGAGCACCGACGCCTGCACCTGTTCGGGTGTCGCGCCCTCGACCGCACGCAGCCCGCCGCCGCCCGTGGAGCCCTCGACCATCAGCCGGGTGCCGTGCGGCAGCGTCCGGTTGTCGCGGTGGTGGACGTGGCCGGAGAGGACGAGAGGGACCAGGCCGTCGGTCTCCGCGGCGGCGACCGGATTGTGCGCGAGCGCGATGTCGGCCGGGGTGCGGGCACGGGAGAGGGTGCGCAGGGAATCGGCGAGTCGCCGGCCCGCGGCACGCTCCGCACCGTCCCCGGATGCGGCGACCGAGCGGTCCGGAGTGAACTGCGGGTCGCCGACGCCCGCGATGCGCAGGCCCCCGGCTCGTACGGAGGTGCCCTCGTCCACGACCTTCACGTTCTTCAGCTTCTTGCTCCGCGCGAGGTACTTCTGCGTCTTCATCGAGTCGTGGTTGCCGCGCACCCAGACGTACGGGGCGCCGAGCGTGCCGATCGGGTCCAGGAAGTGGTTCTCGGCGGCCGTGCCGTGGTCCATGGTGTCGCCGGTGTCGATGATCACGTCGATGTCGTACTGCTTCACCAGCGACTTGATGATCTGCCAGGCGGCCGGGTTCAGATGGATGTCGGAGACGTGCAGGACACGGACGGTGGTGGGGTCCGGCTGGTACGCGGGCAGCGTGGACGTCGCGTCGTAGAGCTTGGTGACGTTGGTGACCAGGCGGGCCAGCTCCTTCTGGTACACGTCGAACTCGCTCACGATGGAGCGGGCGTTGCCGACTACGGACGGCGCGGAGGAGAGCAGTCCGGAGAAGCGCGGTTCCAGTACGGACTTGGGGTTCCAGGTGGCGTACGCGGCTCCGCCGGAGGCGGCGAGCAGCGCGAGGGCCAGGCCGCCGGCGGCGAGCGCGCGGCGCGGCCTCCGGTACACCGCGAGGCCCAGCGCGGTCGCGCCGGAGACCACGGCCACGCACGAGCGGAAGGCGAGGTCGGCGGTGCCGCGCTCGACGTCCCGGGTGACCTCGGCCTGCAGCCCGGAGAACCGTTCCGGGTGGTCGACCAGGGCCTGCGCGCGCGCCGGGTCGAGCTGGTCCACGTCGACGTCGAGCCGTATCGGGGCGTGGTGGCTCCGCAGCTCCAGCGCGCCCAGCGGGGAGACGCTGATCTTCGTGCCGCCGCTGAACGACGGACGCAGCGTCATCGTCGTGTCCACGGGCCCCACCGGGGCGCGGACGCTGCCGACGATCAGCAGGCCGAGCCAGGCGCCGAGCAGGGTCACGACGATCAGTCCGAGGGCGCGGGCATACGGGTGCGGCGGGTGCGTCAGCGTGAAGGTGGGGGCCTGGTGGTGGGCGCGGTAGTGCCGCAGGACGGCGGCTGGGGCGCTCCGGACGCGGTCGTACGCGGTGCGGAGCAGCCGGAGCACGGAGGAGCCGGGGGGCGGCCCCCCGGACGGCGCGGTGCGGGCCATTGTGCCCGTATGCCCGTATGCGGGGCCCGTTATGCCGAGGGTTGGGGCATCCGTGGGGTGGTGATGCGGAACGGGCGGGCGTGCCGGGGCGTACACGGTGATGGCGTACCGGAGCGCGGGCGGGAGCGGAGTGCGAGCGGAGGCGGGCGGGAGCGGAGCACGGGAGTGCGCGCGGGAACGTGGTGGACGCGGCCGGCGCGAGGGCGGCCGCTCCGAGCGGCTCCGTGACCCACAATGGGCGCTGTGCTGGAGATGACGCGCGAGGAGTTCGAGGAACTGGTCGGCGAGGCGCTGGACCGGATTCCGCCGGAGCTGACCCGCCTGATGGACAACGTCGCCGTGTTCGTCGAGGACGAGCCCCCGGCGGACGACCCCGACCTGCTCGGGCTCTACGAAGGGACGCCGCTGACGGAACGGGGCGAGTGGTACGCGGGCGTGCTGCCGGACCGGATCACCGTCTACCGGGGCCCGACGCTCCGGATGTGCGACACCCGCGAGGACGTGGTCACCGAGACCGAGGTCACGGTCGTCCACGAGATCGCCCACCACTTCGGCATCGACGACGAACGGCTGCACGCGCTCGGGTACGGGTGACGGGCGGGCGCTCGCCCACCGGGTGCGGCGGTGCGCCTACGGGTACGGCTGCGCGCCTACGGAGGGCGGCGGTGGCCGTACGTGTACGTGTACGGGTGCGGCCGAGGGCTCCGGAGCCGGGCCGGGCGACCGGGTGCGTACGACGGGCGGCGTCCCGCGCGTGTCCTCCGGTGGGCGGCGGGAGTTGGGCAGTGCACCTGTCCCGCGTGTCCGCTCCGGATCCGGAGGTCCCGCCCGTGCCTCGCCCGCTCCCCGTCAGTCGTTCGCCCCGGCCCGCAGTGCCGTCCGCCCCACCGCTGCCCTCCGCCCCCTCTGCTCCTGCCTCCTCCGTCTCTTCCGCCTCCTCGCCCGCGTCCGCCGACGGCTCGGTCTCGCCCCGTACGGCGGCGCGTACGGCCCGCTCCCTGGCCCGTACGGCCGCTGCGGTCGCCGCGGCCTCGGCCTTCGCCGTCTCGGTCACCGGCTGCATGAGCGTCAGCGAGGACGCGCCGAAGGCCAAGCCCTCCGGCCGCTCCGCCGGGGACCACGGCAGCGATGCCCAGCCGGACGGCGGAGCGGCCGACGCGCCCGGTGGCGGGCCGCGCCGGATGGGCCGGTCCTCGGGGCCGATGGAGGACGGCCGTCGCGCCGCGCCCTCGGACGGCGCGGACCCGTCGGCGGACGAGGGGCGCACCCCGACGGCCCCGGGCGGCGGGACGACGGGCAGCGGACGTCCGGGGTCGGAGAGCCCCACGGAGGGCAGCGCGCCCCGCCCGGCCCCGCCCCGGCCCTCCGGTTACCCGGCGCCGACGCCCACCCCCTCCCGTACGACCCCGGCGCCGGACCCGACACCCACGCCGAGCCAGGACCCGCCCCCGAGCAGCCCCGCGCAGACCGGCCCGCAGTCGGGCAGCCCGGACTCCGCGCAGCCAGGGAGCGGCGATGCTTCGTGAGCCGGCGGCGCTTCGTAAGCCGGGGGTGCTCCGTAAGCCAGGGCTGGATGGCCGCGGGCAGTCTCCCTGGGCCGCGGCGCCGTAGGGCGTAGATCGGCCGTTGACCGGCGGAAACCGGACGATCAGCGGGCTATCGGCGGACGGCCGGCGGTATCGGGCCGGTGCCGCCCGGTATCGCATTTGCCTTCAGGGGGCCCGGGTGCGTATGGTGGTAGATCGTTTGATCCCATTTGCCCGGCGCCCACCGGATCCTCTTCTCCGAAGAGGACGAAGCGCGTCGCGTGGCGCGTTCTCTCCTTGCCGTGGCTGACCGCATAGAGGCGGTCTTTTGTGAAACAACACGGAGTTTGGGCGCGTGCCGAGACTCCGGAAGGTTTCGCATTTCGCATGTCCATTTCCACTGACCAGTCCGCCATGCCCGCACACGACGAGCAGGCCCTCCTCACCGACGACCAGGCCGTACGCCAGGACGAGCAGGCCACCGCCGCCGTCGAGGCCGTCGAGTCCTCCGAGGCCGTCGCCGACGAGCCGCAGGCCCCCGAAGAGCCGCAGGTCACCTTCGCGGACCTGGGTCTGGACGAGAAGATCGTCCGCAAGCTGGCGCAGAACGGTGTCACCACCCCGTTCCCGATCCAGGCGGCGACCATCCCGGACGCCATCGCCGGCCGTGACATCCTCGGCCGCGGCCGCACCGGCTCCGGCAAGACCCTCTCCTTCGGCCTCCCGCTGCTGACCCAGCTCTCCGGCGGCTCCACCGAGAAGAAGCGCCCGCGCGGCGTCATCCTCACCCCGACCCGCGAGCTGGCCATGCAGGTCGCCGACGCGCTGCAGCCGTACGGCGACGTCCTCGGCCTGAAGATCAAGGTCGTCTGCGGCGGTACGTCGATGGGCAACCAGATCTACGCCCTGGAGCGCGGCGTCGACATCCTCGTCGCCACCCCGGGCCGACTGCGCGACATCATCAACCGCGGCGCCTGCTCCCTGGACAAGGTGCAGGTCGCGGTCCTGGACGAGGCCGACCAGATGGCCGACCTGGGCTTCCTGCCCGAGGTCACCGAGCTGCTCGACCTGGTGCCGGCCGGCGGCCAGCGGATGCTCTTCTCCGCCACGATGGAGAACGAGATCGGCACGCTGGTCAAGCGCTACCTGACCGACCCGGCGACGCACGAGGTCGACAGCGCCCAGGGCAACGTCACGACCATGACGCACCACGTCCTCGTCGTGAAGCCCAAGGACAAGGCGCCGGTCACCGCCGCCATCGCCGCCCGTAAGGGCCGCACGATCATCTTCGTCCGTACGCAGCTGGGCGCCGACCGCGTCGCCGAGCAGCTCTGCGACTCCGGTGTCCGCGCCGACGCGCTGCACGGTGGCATGACGCAGGGTGCGCGTACTCGTACGCTCGCCGACTTCAAGGACGGTTACGTCAACGTCCTGGTCGCCACCGACGTCGCCGCGCGCGGCATCCACGTCGACGGCATCGACCTGGTCCTGAACGTGGACCCGGCCGGCGACCACAAGGACTACCTGCACCGTTCCGGCCGTACGGCCCGCGCCGGCCAGTCCGGCACGGTGGTCTCCCTGGCCCTGCCGCACCAGCGCCGGCAGATCTTCCGCCTGATGGAGGACGCGGGCGTGGACGCCTCGCGCCACATCGTCGGCGGCGCCGGCCAGTTCGACGAGGACGTGGCCCGGATCACCGGCGCCCGGTCGCTGACCGAGGTGCAGGCCGAGTCGGCCGCGAACTCCGCCAAGCAGGCCGAGCGCGAGGTCGCCGAGCTGACCCGCGAGCTGGAGCGGCTGCAGCGCCGCGCCGCCGAGCTGCGCGAGGACGCCGACCGGCTGACCGCCCGTGCCGCGCGTGAGCGGGGCGAGGACCCGGAGGCCGCGGTGCAGGCCAAGGCCGAGGAGGCCGCGGCGGAGAGCGCCGCGCAGGCCGAGGTGTCGCTGCCGGCGCAGGCCGCGCACACTCCGGAGGCCGACGAGGCCCCGCGCCGCTCCACGTACCGCGACGAGCGCGGCAACTACGAGCGCCGTGACCGTCGGGACGACCGTGGTGGCCGTTCGTTCGACCGCAACGACCGCAACGACCGTAACGACCGCGGTGGCGACCGTGGTGGCTTCAACCGTGACCGTCGGGACGACCGTGGCGGCCGTTCCTTCGACCGTCGCGATGACCGCGGTGGCGACCGTGGCGGCTTCAACCGTCGGGACGACCGTGGTGGCCGTTCGTTCGACCGCAACGACCGCAACGACCGTAACGACCGCGGCGGTGACCGTGGTGGCTTCAACCGTGACCGTCGGGATGACCGCGGTGGCCGTTCCTTCGACCGCAACGACCGCGGTGGCGACCGTGGCGGCTTCAACCGCCGGGACGACCGTGGCGGCCGTTCGTTCGACCGCAACGACCGCAACGACCGCGGCGGCGACCGCGGCGGCTTCAACCGTGACGACCGTGGCGGCCGCTCCTTCGAGCGCCGTGACCACCGTGGCGGCGACCGCCCGTTCAACCGCGACCGCCGCGACGACCGCCCGTCGTCCTTCGGCCGCGACCGTGACAACGACCGTCGCCCGCACGGCCGCCGGGACGACCACCGCGGCGGCAACGCCGGTGGCCGCTCCTTCGACCGCCGCGCCGACAAGCCGCGCTGGAAGCGCAACGGCTGATCAGGGCGGAGCGCGTACCGCGGAAACGTCCATGCGGCACTGAGGCGTCCGCACAGCGCCGTCCTGCGCATCGCTGACAGACCGGTGGGTCCGTCCTTCAAGGACGGGCCCACCGGCGCGTTTCCGCCGGGCGCAGCGCCCCCGCGCCGGGTCTCTCCGAGCCACTCCGACCCCGCCGAGCCCCAATGCCTTCCAGTTGTGGTCCGAGCGCGGGCTATGCTGCTCGGTGCGGGCCATTAGCTCAATTGGCAGAGCAGTGGACTTTTAATCCATTGGTTCAGGGTTCGAGCCCCTGATGGCCCACCGATGAGCGGCGCCCCCGCTCCTGGGAAACCGGGAGTGGGGGCGCTTTGTCGTGGGTGGGGGCGCTGCTGTTGTGGGTGGGGCGCGCGCTGCGGCCGCGCGCACCGTTCTGCCGCGAATCTTCCGGCGGCTGGGAACGCGTGTACGGCGGCCAGGAGTTGAAGAAGTGTCCAGAGGCAGCCGGAGGGGCTCGGGGCGTGAGCGTGACCCGTCCGGCCCTCGAAGAGTCGCCATGCGGTGCCATGGCGGACACCCTGGGACGGCGGTACGGCGATGGTGACGGGAGCGGTGGACGACAGCACGGGGACCGGAACGGCGGACGAGGCGGACGAGACGGCGCGCGGCACGGACAGCGGTGCGGAGAGCGGCGCGGGAAAGAGGCCGGTGCGGATGGGGCGAGGCGGAGCGTGCATGTCGGGCGACCGGGAGCGGCAGGCCCGTCGGGACGGGCTGTCGCCGGTCAGCCGCCGGCTGGTCTGCTGGCTGCCCGCCATGCTCCTCATCGGCGGTCTGGCCTTCGACCTGCTGACCCCGGCCCAGTACACCGCCGCGCCCTTCTTCTCGGCAGCGCCGCTGGTGGCCGCGCCGCTGTACTCACTGCGGAACACGGCGCTGGTCAGCGTCGTCTCCGTACTGGCGGAGCTGGGCGTGGTCACCGCCCACGGCCACGCCGGCGGCTACGAGTCGTACACCGAAGCGGTGACCGTCCTGGTCGTCGCCTTCCTGGCGCTCGCGATCAACCGGGCGGTACGGATGACCGACGCCCGGCTCGCCTCCGTGCGGGACGTGGCGGAGGTCGCCCAGCGGGCCGTGCTGCCGCTGCCGCCGGACCGCATCAGCGGGCTCGACGTCGCCGCGCGGTACGAAGCGGCGCAGGCGGACGCCCGTATCGGCGGCGATCTGTACGCCGTGCAGGACACCCCGCACGGCGTGCGGCTCATCGTCGGCGATGTACGCGGCAAGGGACTGGAGGCGGTGGAGGCCGCCGTGATCGTCATCGGGGCCTTCCGGGAGGCCGCGGAGCAGGAGGCCACGCTGGAGGCGGTGGCGGGCCGGCTGGAACGGGCGCTGCAGCGCGAGGGGAGCCGGCGGGAGGGGCTGGACCAGTTCGAGGGATTCACCACGGCTGTACTTGCCGAGGTGCCGTCCGAGGAGCGCGGGGTGCTGCGCGTACTGAACCGCGGCCATCCGGCGCCGCTGCTGCTGTGCGCGGACGGCACGCTGCGCGAGCTGGAGCCGCGGATACCGGCGCTGCCGCTCGGGCTGAGCGAGGTCGCGGGCTGGCCGGACCGGGCCGACCAGGCCGACTTCCCGCCCGGCGCGATGCTGCTGCTGTTCACCGACGGGGTGTCCGAGGCGCGGGACTCCGGGGGCGTGTTCTACCAGCCGGCGGTCCGGCTGGCCGGTCGGGCGTTCACCGGCCCCGATGCGCTTCTGGACGCCCTGATCGACGACGTGGCGCAGCACACGGGAGGGGAGAAGGCGGACGACATGGCGCTGCTGGCGGTACGGAGACCGGAGGGGTAGGCGACCGGAGGGGTAAGCCAGGGCGGTAGGGCGTGCCCTGGGGAGTCGCCCTGGCGAGCCCCCTGGACGGGTCTGCGAAGCCCTTGGACGGGCCCTGCGGAGTGCCTGGGAGGGCTCTGCTGAGTCCCTGGTCGGGCCCTGCGGAGTCCCGGCGGGCCGAGGTGACCCCGGGGGAGGTCACCCCACCTCCGGCGTCTCCTCCAGCCACTGCACGCTCTGCCCGTGCTGGCCCGTGAGGGCGACCGGCCGGCCGTCGAGGGCGAGGGTGAGCTGGTGTGCGTCGGCGGGGCGCGGCCCGGGCAGCCACGGCAGCACGCTGTGGTACTCGTTGGAGATCCAGTGTCCGGCCCGGTCCACCAGGACCGACCGTACGACCCGGGCGAACTCCTCGCGGCGCTCCAGCGGCAGATACGTCAGCACGGCCGTGTGGAAGACCACCAGCGTCGCGTCGCGCGGCGCCTGCGCGGCCAGCGCGGGCAGCTCGTCCAGGAGGTCGCCGCGTACGAGCGGAGCGGGCGGTGCCTGCCGTACGGCCTCGATGGCGCCCAGCTGGCGCTGCTGACGTGCCGCCGCATCGGGCGTCGAACCGGGCCAGACCAGCGCCTGGAGCCAGCGCACGTCGTCGGGGTCGGTCACGTCGAGCGGGTTCAGGTCGATCCCGGCCCGCCAGACGATCCGCGGCAGCTCGGTCGGTACGGGCGTGCCCGGAGACGTACGGCAGGGAAAGACGACCGGACTGTCCGAAGCGCCGGACTCCGGGCGGTTCGGAGCACCAAACTCCGGGCGGCTCGGAGCACCGGGCTCCCGGCTGTCAGGAGCGCCGAACTCCGGGCCGTCGTCGTACCGGTAGCGGTACAGGTCCGGGTGCAGGCACAGTCCGGCCGACGCGCCGACCTCCAGAAGCGCGAGCGGCTGGGGGAGGCGGGCGAGAAGCGGCAGGAGCGTGGCACAGCGCGCGGGCTCATTGGTCTGCGTGAGCCGCCGCATCATGACGTCGCGTACGTCGTCCCAGTGCCGGATGGTCCACTCGCGCCACGTGCGGTACGCGAAGTCGCCGCGCGGCCCCTGATCGGCGTGCGGGCCGTCGAGGTAACGGACGGCGGCGAGCAGGAGATTGGGCTGCTGCTTGTTGCCGGGTGGCAACGAGGCGCCCAGGAAGTCGCAGAATTCCGGGTCCTGGCTGATGCGGGCGGTCAGCTCCTCATGCGCTTCGGACTCGCCCCGCGCCTGCTGCCACGAGAACTCCGCGTACCGATCCGCCACTGCCTGCGCGCTGTTGACGACCATGATCAGACGTTACTGCTCTCACTGTACGTAATCACTGTGCACCCCTCCGCATAACAACTGACAAACGATCAGTCCGGTTCGGGTTTCCGATCCTCGGTCAACTCGCCCCCATTTGGTCATGACTGGCCGCATAAGTCCAGCTCAGCGGGCGTACGGATTCCGGAGAACGCTTGGAATCCGGCCGTCCCGTCTATTACTGTCCGATAACGCAGCGCGGTCGGACCAGCCGTCGCAAGAGGCGGCACCGCGCGGCCGACGCCGAATCCCAAAAGCGCACTTCACCACCGCACCACCTGCCCAGGGAACCGGGGAACCACCACCTTGGGGTGAATCGGACGACTCCCCCCGGAGCCGTCCGTAGGAGACCTTCCTGCTCCGAACCCGTCAGCTAACCCGGTAGGCGAGAAGGAAGGAAAGGAGTGCGCCCTAGTGGCGTCCAACAAGCCTGCCCCGAGCCCGTCTTCCGGGACCCTGTACGAGCCCTTCGCCCCCTCTGCCCCCTTTGCCTCCTCGGGCGAAGCTTCCTTCGCCGCAGGTGAGGGGTACGCCGCGCACGACACGTACGCCGCCCCCGATGCGTACACAGCGCACGGCTCCTATGAGTCCCCCAGGGCGCACGCCGAGCCGGGGCCAGCCGACACCGCCGTCTTCCCCACCTTCCCCGCCGTGAGTGATCCGGGTGCGGCCGACGGTCCGTGGGAGCAGTGGAACCCCACCGAGGAGTCCGTACGTCCGGTACGCGGCCGGCACCGCGTCGCCAAGCAGCGCGGCGGCGGCCTCGCCCGCAGCAGTACGGTCCTGGGCGTCGGCGTCATCGCGGCGGTCGGCGCGGGTGGCATTGCCTCCGCGCAGGGCAAGCCACAGGTCTCCATATCCATGCCCGACCTGGGCAGCATGGCCGAACAGGTATCCGCAAAGCTCCCCGCGGCGGAGACCCTGCCGGGCATCGGCGACCTGGTGTCCCACGACTCCTCCGGGACGGGGACGGACGCCGCGCAGGGCGGCCCGTTCACCGGGGCGGCCGGCGGCGAGTCCGCTCAGGGCGGCGGCGAGGCGCTCCGCGCCCGCATCCTTGAGCAGGCCGAACGGGCGCAGAGCTCCGCCGACCAGGAGGCCCGCGAGGCCGCCGAACAGGCCGCGGTCAAGCAGGCCGAGGCGGACGCGGCCGAGCGTCAGCAGCAGGCCGAGAGCGCGAAGAAGAAGGCCGCGGCGGAAGCCAAGGCCAAGGCCGAGGAAGAGGCGCGCAAGAAGGCGGCCGCCGAACGGGCCGCCAAGCTCGCCGAACTGGCCAAGAGTTACACCCTCCCGGTCTCCTCCTTCACCATCACCGCCACCTTCGGGCAGGGCGGTGACCGCTGGGCCGCCGACCACACCGGCCTGGACTTCGCAGCGCCGACCGGCACCCCGGCCAAGGCTGTGCACGGCGGCACGATCACGCAGGCCGGCTGGGCGGGCTCGTACGGGTACCGCATCGTCGTCACCCTCGACGACGGCACGGAGCTCTGGTACTGCCACCTCTCCTCGATGGTGAAGACCTCGGGCAAGGTGGCCACCGGCGACGTCATCGGCCGGGTCGGCGCCACGGGCAACGTCACGGGCCCGCACCTCCACCTGGAGGTCCGCCCGAGCCCGGACACCCCGGTCGACCCGATGCCGTGGCTGCGCGACCACGGGCTGAGCCTCTGAGTGATCGTCTGGCCGAACGTCCGACTGAACGTCTGGCTCAACGCCTGACTGAACGCCCGACTGAACGTCCGACTCAACGCCTGACGACGTCGATGTGGTGAAGGGCCGAGAACGGGCGCTCCTACGGGCTTCCGTCCGCCCGTCCGGGGCACTTGTCCGCCGTCGCCGCCGCCTCGTGCGCCCCGTTCCGCCGTGAACGGGAACCGGGCGCACAGCAGGAGGGGAGAGGCGGTGGCCGACGGCCGGGTCTCCGCGTACCGCGGGCCCGCACACTACGGCGGCCCTGATGGCCACCCGCACACCGCGGTGCGCCATCGGGCCGCCGGTCGTATGTTCGGCCATCCGGCGAGCGCGACCGACCCCGCTCCCGCAGAATGAACGAGCCCCCGCCACCGCGCCTCAGAAGCACGGCGCCGAGCCAAGGACGGCCCCAGTGGAGTGGACCCTCGAGATCGTCACCGTTCCCGTCACCGACCAGGACCGTGCGAAGCGCTTCTACGAAGAACAGTGCGGCTTCAAGGCCGATGTGGACGCGCAGGTCGCCGAGGGGGTACGGATCATCCAGCTCACCCCGCCCGGTTCGCGCTGCTCGATCGCCCTCGTCCGGGGCCTGCCCCCGGCACCCGGCCAGTCCGCCATGGCCCCGGGCTCGCTCCAGGGCCTGCAGCTGTGCGTGGTGGACATCGAAGCGGCCCACGCGGAGCTGGTACGGCGCGGGGTGGAGGTCGGCCCGGTACAGCATCTCGGGGCCGAGGGCTGGACCGAAGGCCGGGGCGAGACGTGGAACTCCTTCATGTTCTTCAAGGACCCCGACGGCAACGGCTGGACGGTCCAGGAGGCGCCGTCCCCGCTCAGTGACCGGTAGGGCTTCTCCGCTCCGTAACCGGTGGGGCCTCCGGGCGGAGTCGACGACCGGCGGGGAGAGAGGCCCCACCCCGGCCACGAATGCCCCTGGCAAAGCAACCGAGTGATGCCCCCTCACCTTCAGGCCATCTCCCGGAATAACTCCCCGCCCGACCCTCGCTGACGCTCACATGTCCACTTCCTCCAGTTCTTCCGCCTCTTCCGCCCCCACGCCCGGCCACGGCCCCGTCGCCGTCTCCGCCACCAAGCCCCTGGGCTCGCTGACGGTCTCCCCCCTCTCCCTCGGCGGCAACGTCTTCGGCTGGACCGCCGACGTGGCGACGTCCTTCGAGGTACTGGACGCGTTCACCGGAGCCGGCGGCAACTTCATCGACACGGCCGATGCCTACTCCGTCTTCGCCCCCGGCAACAAGGGCGGCGAATCCGAGGCGATCATCGGCGACTGGCACACCGCCCGCGGCAACCGCTCCGACCTCGTCATCGCTACGAAGGTCGGCGCCCTCCCCGACCGCAAGGGCCTGTCCGCCGCCAACATCAAGGCGGCCGTCGACGAGTCCCTGGCCCGCCTCCGCACCGACCACATCGACCTCTACTACACCCACTACGACGACGAGTCCGTCGAGGTCTCGGAGATCATCTCGACCCTCGACGACCTGGTGAAGGCCGGCAAGGTACGCGAGATCGGCGCCTCCAACATTTCGCCGGAGCGCCTGCAGGAGTCCCTCGACTTCTCCGAGCGCGAGGGCCTGGCCAAGTACGTGGCCCTGCAGCCCCACTACAACCTCGTCTCCCGCGACACGTACGAGGGCCCGCTGCGCGACATCGCCGCCCGCCACGGCCTGGGTGCCATGCCGTACTACGGCCTCGCCTCCGGCTTTCTGACCGGCAAGTACCGCCCGGGTACGGACGTGGACAGCGCCCGCTCCGGCAAGGCCGCCGCACACCTCGCCACGGAGCGCGGCCGCCGCGTCCTGGCCGCCCTCGACGAGGTCGCGGCCCGCCACAACGCCGAACAGGCCACCGTCGCCCTCGCCTGGCTCGCCGCGCAGCCCACGGTCACGGCCCCGATCGCCAGCGCCCGCACGGTCGCCCAGCTCCCGGCCCTCCTGGCCCTCGGCACCCTCCCCCTCACCAACGAGGACCTCACCCTCCTGACGGACGCGTCGGCGTAACCCGCCCCGCACTCCGGCATACGGCAAGGGCGGCTGCGTACGGTTCGTACACAGCCGCCCTTGCCTTGCCTTGCCTTGCCACTCTTGGCCCCTGGCTCGCTTACTTGCGGTCCACGACCACTACTTGCGGTCCACGACCACCCAAGAAGCCGCCGCCACGGCCCCGGCGACCGCGAATACGGACGGCCAGGCCCCCACCTTCTTCGCCAGCGGATGCGACCCGGCGAACGCCGCTACGTACAGCCCCGTCAGCGCCGCCGCCGTACCGTTCCCACCCTTCCGCTGCCACTCCCGAGCCGCCACGGCCCCGGCCGCCGCCAGCGCCACCCCACCCAACGGCCGCTTCTTCGTCCACCGAGCCACTCCATAGCCCCCTACGAGCCCACCCGCAGCCACGACACTCGCCGGCACCCCAGCCATCACCAAAACCTCCACATCAGGGACATCTCTGGCCATGACCTTACGCCGGGGCGCTTGGAGTCCCGACGGCGTGTCCGTCACTTCGGTCGTGACTTCGCGAGGCGGATGTGTGCCCTGACACACTCTGCGTCGCCTTCAGTCGAAGCGTCGATCACTTGACAGAATTTGCACATGGCGAAGTCAAAGGTGAGCAAGTCGGTCAGCTTCGGCACTCCACCGGGAGTATCGGAGGGGGACTGGTTTAAGGGCCATAGGGAATTGTATGACCGTGGCGTGCACCGGGCCTACGGGCAGGGAATTTCTGGTACGGCGCGCGACGGTGTGGACTCGATTGTTCTCTCTGGCGGCTACCTCGACGATGTGTACGGAGATGAGGAGATCACGTATACCGGTGAAGGGGGGCGCGATAGAACGACTGGAAGTCTCTTCGCCGATCAGACAATGGACTCGCCGGGTAATGCCGGGTTGTTGCTTGATGAGGCTCTTGGTCATCCTGTCCGAGTGATTCGGGGGCTGGATATTAAGGGCACCAAGCGTCGTCGAGCAACCGGCGGGTATGAATACTGTGGGCTCTTTCGCGTAGCGGATCACTGGATGAAGCCCGGCAAGGAGGGCTTCCGCGTTTGCCAGTTCAGGTTGGTGAAACTGGCGCCGGGCGAGTCGCCACAGCCTAAGCCCGTCTCTCCTGACGGCGATCAGGACACGGACTTTGAGATGCAGGTGCGCCGTACGGTTGAGCGTGAGCGGCGCGTTCGTGACTCCGCCGTAGTGCGCGAAGTGAAGGAACTGTACGACAATACCTGCCAGATTTGTGGGACGCGACTGGTCATATCCCCTACTGGGGGAGCGTACAGCGAAGCGGCGCATATACAAGCGATGGGTAAGCCGCACAATGGCCCGGATAAAGTGTGGAACGTGCTCTGCTTGTGCCCAAACTGCCATACGCTGTTTGATCGGGGGGCTCTTCAGCTCACTGACGATCTAGATGTTATTGATGGTCTCACGCAAAAGTTCGTGACTGCGCTTCGTAAAGCGAAGACGCATGCAATAAAGGTGGAATGTGTCCGCCTCCATCGAGCGCGGTGGGCTGATCGGCTGGCTGAGTAAGAGCTGAATAAGAAACGCGAAACGCGCGATCAAGCTCAATCATTGTCTGGCTCAGTAGCCGACTCGTATTGCATGAGCGAGCCGGACTGGTATGGGCGTCGAGTGGTGAGATGGGCGTGGGTGAGGGAGGGGTGGGCCAGGGGTTTGGTTTGCCAGAGGTGGTGGAGGAGGGTGCGTTCGCGGGTGTGGAAGTCGGGGGTGGGGCCCGTGCGGTGGGCGCGGCGGCGGAGGAAGGCCAGGGAGGTGGCCAGCGCGGCGTACTCGGTGACGGCTCGGGCGGCGGCCGGGCCGTGGGTGCGGCGGGCTATCGAGCGGGCGAGGGCGCGCGTCCTGAGGGAGGAGAGGGTGAGCGGGTCGGTCGGGTTGAGCCAGCCGGCGGCCGCGTACGGGGGCAGGTACGTGCGCAGGGAGAGCAGCTCCTGGCGGCGGGACCAGACGGCGAGGCAGGAGAGGGCGGCGAAGACCGGGACCATGAAGAGCCCGTAGACCGCCAGGAAGCCGAAGCTGCCGAGGGACGAGGCACTGTTCCATATGGAGTGGAGCAGGATCGCCGTCGTGAGGCCGAGGGCGGGGAGCGCCAGGCGCAGCGGGCGGTGGTGGGGGTAGCGGGTCGCGGCTATGCCGAAGGACAGGCCCGTCAGGACCGTGAAGAGCGGGTGCGCGAACGGCGACATGATGACGCGTACGAAGAAGGTGCCCGCCGTGAGGGAGTCGGCGAGGCCGGCCAGTGAGTGCAGGCTGAGCGAGCCGAGCGAGAGGTCGCGGCCGACGGCGTTGCCGAGGTAGAGGACGTTCTCGGTGAACGCGAATCCGGTGGCGGTGAGGCCCGCGATGACGACGCCGTCCGTGATGCCGTCGACGTGCCGGCGGCGGAAGACGAAGAGGAGGAGGACGGCGGCGGCCTTCGCCGTCTCCTCGACGACCGGCGCGACGACCGTACTGCTCCAGGTCTCGGCGTCGGTCGGGGAGACGCTGGCGATGTTCGTACTCAGCCATTGGGTCGCGAAGCCGTTGGCGGTGATCGCGACGAGGGTCGCGGCGCAGGCGCCCCAGGCGAAGGCGAAGGCGAGGTTGCGCCAGGGTTCCGGGTCCACGCGGTCCAGCCAGCGGAAGGCCGTGACGAGGATCGGTACCGGGAAGACGGCGAGGGCGAAGCCGACCAGGAACCCTTCCGTGCCGGTCTGGCGGCGGACCAGGGTCAGGATGGCTATGCCGGAAACCGTCAGCAGGGCTATGAGGGCGATCAGGGAGGCGATGCGGAGCGCCGCCCGGCGGGGGGAGCGTTGCTTGCCTACGCGTACGCCGCTGCCGTGCTCGAGTGCGCCTCTGCTGTGTTCGTGCATGCCTCTGCGGTGGGTGTCCGTCGGTGTGCCGTCGGGGGGCTGGGGCAGAGGCGGGGGGCCGCTCGGGGGTCCGTACGGGGGGCCCGAGGGGCGGTCCGGTGACGGCTTGGACGGGTGCACTCTTCGACAGTAACCACGAGGTGGCGGCTGCGCGCGGAGTCGTGCACCGGGGCTGAGAGCCGATGGGTGGGGCGGTCGGTACGGGCCAGTTTTGACTGCACTTGCGCGCGGATTGGACACGTACGGAGGGGAGCTGAGCGGACGGGAGCTGTACGGGTGCGGACGCCCCGGCGCCCCCCCATCCGCTCAGTCCGTGTCCGCTCGGTCCGTGTCGGCCAGTCCGCGTCGGCTCAGTCGGTGCGGCGGCGGAAGAGGAGGTCGTGGACGACGTGGCCCTTGTCCAGGCCCTGGCCCTCGAACTTGGTGAGCGGGCGGAAGCCGGGGCGGGGCGCGTAGCCGCTGTCCGGGTGGAGGTTCTCCAGGCTGGGCTCGGCGCTCAGGACCTCGAGCATCTGCTCCGCGTACGGCTCCCAGTCGGTGGCGCAGTGGACGATCGCGCCCGGGGCGAGCCGCGTGCTGACCAGGGAGAGGAACTCCGGCTGGATCAGGCGGCGCTTGTGGTGGCGCTTTTTCGGCCACGGGTCGGGGAAGTACACGCGCAGACCGGCCAAGGAGGCGGGCGCGAGCATCTCGCGGAGGAGGATGATCGCGTCGCCGTTGGCCACGCGGATGTTGGACAGGCCATTGCGCTCGGCGAGGGCGAGGAGGTTGCCCTGGCCGGGGGTGTGGACGTCGCAGGCGAGGATGCCGGTGTCCGGGTCGGCGGCGGCCATCTGGGCCGTCGCCTCGCCCATGCCGAAGCCGATCTCCAGGACGACGGGCAGGCCGTCGAAGAGCTCGTCGAGGTCGATCCGGGACAGGCCGTCGATGTCCAGGCCCCACTTGGGCCACAGGCGGCGGAGCGCGTCGGCCTGGGAGGGCGACACCCGGCTGCGGCGCGGCTGGAACGAGCGGATGCGGCGCTCGTGGTGCGAGCCCGCCGGGTCGGCGGCCGGTCCGGTGCCGTCGGGGAACATCGGCTCGCCGCGGTGGCGTACGGGCGTCTGCCGTGCCGGGGGCGTCTGCGGGTCGGCGGAGGCGCCTGCGTGCCCCTCGGGTGCGGTGGGGGCGGCGTCGGCTGGGGTGACGGGGTTCTCGGACACAGTGGGTCGATTCTACGGGCGGGGGAGTGGAGGGCAGGGGCGGCGGTATGGGGTCGGTGGTCGGGGTGGCCTTCCGGCTGCGCGCCGGTGGGCGTGCCGCTGTGCCCACCCTCCCCCAAGCCCTTGAGGAGCAGGGGGTACCCCCATCGCCCCAGCGGCACGATTGCCCACAGCGGCGGCGGACCGGGTTACCCGAGAGTCCGCAGGGCTCGGTCCGCGATCTCTCGGCCGATGGGCAAGGAGGCCGTCGCCGCCGGGGACGGGGCGTTGAGGACGTGGATGGTGTGGGGGCCCTCGGTGATGAGGAAGTCGTCCACCAGGGTGCCGTCGGGCAGGACCGCCTGGGCGCGGACGCCGGCCGGGGCGGGGATGAGGTCGTCGGCCGTGATCGCCGGGAGCAGGCGGCGGACCGCGTCCGTGAAGGCGCGCTTGGAGAGGGAGCGGTGCAGCTCGCCCGCGCCGTACCGCCAGTGGCGGCGGGCTATCTGCCAGGCGCCCGGATACGCCAGGGTGCCGGCCAGCTCGGCGGGCCGGACCGTCCGCCAGTCGTACCCCTCGCGGGCCAGGGCCGGGACGGCGTTCGGTCCGAGGTGGACCTCGCCGTGGACGCCGCGGGTGAGGTGGACGCCGAGGAACGGGAAGGCCGGGTCGGGGACGGGGTAGACCAGGCCGCGGACCAGGGAGTCGCGCGCGGGGGAGAGGGAGTAGTACTCACCGCGGAACGGGACGATGCGCATCCCGGGGGCGTCACCGGCCAGCCGGGCGACGCGGTCGCAGTGCAGCCCCGCGCAGTTCACCAGGGCGCGGGCGCGGACGACCCGGCCCGTGGACGTGCGGACCGCGACGCGGCCGCCGCGCCGGCCGATCGTACGGACGTCCGCGCCGTACTCGATGCGCGCGCCGGCCTCCGTAGCGAGGCGGCCCAGCCGGTCCGCGACCGCGCCGAAGTCGGCGACGCCGGTTGTGCCCACGTGGATGGCCGCGAGGCCGCGCACCTCGGGCTCGTACTCCAGGATCTGCGCGGGGCCCAGCTCGCGGACGGGGATGCCGTGCTCACGGCCGCGCTGGATCAGGGAGTGCAGACGGGGCAGCTCGGCGCGGTCGGTGGCGACGATCAGCTTGCCGGTGATGTCGTGCGGGATGTCGTGCTCGGCGCAGAACTTGACCATCTCGGCCGAGCCTTCGAGCGCGAAGCGGGCCTTGAGGGAGCCGGGTGGGTAGTAGATGCCGCTGTGGATCACGCCGCTGTTCCGGCCCGTCTGGTGGCGGGCGGGGCCGGGCTCCTTCTCCAGCACGACGACGCGGGTGCCGGGGGCTGCCCGGGTGATCGCGTACGCCGTCGAGAGGCCGACGATGCCGGCGCCGATGATCACGACGTCACAGTCGGAGCGGGGAGCCGCGCCGGGCGCCCCGGCGGGCCGAGAGGCGTCGACGGTCCGCGCGTCGTCCCCTCGCGCGCCCGCGGGCTCCGCCGTCCCTGTTTCCGCACGCCGCGCGGCCTCCGCGCCCTCACCCGGGGCCTGCCCCGCGGGCCGCCCCTCCGCCTGCTCGAACGTCATCGCGGCAGCACCTCCCCATCACGAGCAACGTCACGTCACGACCGACATACCCATCATGACGGGGGGCACTGACATCCGTCCGTCACCGGCTCCCTCAGCGGCCGCCGCCGGGCCACGGCCAGGCCGTTGATCAGACCGTTGACAGGTCTGTTGTTCAGCCCGTTGATCAGGTCGGTGACCACGACGAGGACCATGGCGAGGACCGCGCCGGTGGCCACGCGCCGGGCCGGCAAGAGCAGCCGAAAGAGAACATCCGGCGAGGCGCCGGTACGACGTCGCCACGACGCCCGTACGACGCCGGGCCAGCCCCTAAACCGGCGCCACCAGCAGCGGCCGGGCCCGTTCCCGCAGCTCCACCACGCGCGGCTCGTCGCCGTACGGCTCCAGCCGGTGCAGGAGGTCGCGCACGTACTCCGTGGTGCGGGCGGAGGAGATCCGCCCGGCCACCTCGACCGCGCGGGTGCCCGCCGCGCAGGCCGCGTCCAGATTGCCCGATTCCAGCTCGGCCACTGCCGACACCACCAGCCGCAGGCCGTGCGAGCGCACGAATTCCTCGGTCGGGCGGGACAGGGCCTGTTCCGTGAAGCGCCGTACCTGGCGCGGAAGTCTCAGATCGCGGTAGCACTCGGCGGCATCGGCCGCGAACCGCTCGTACGAGTAGAAGTCCAGCCAGGACGGGTCGGGGTCGCCCTCACGGGACCGTTCGAGCCAGCCCTCGGACGCCTTCAGAGCGACCTCGCAGGCGCGGCCCTCGCCGGCCTTCGCCTGGGCGCGCGCCTCGACCAGCCGGAAGAAGCTCATCGTGCGGGCCGTCGCCAGCCCCCGGTTGCGCTCCAGCGCGGCCTGGGCGAGGTCGACGCCCTCGTCGGCGAAGCCGCGGTAGGTCGCCTGCAGCGACATCGATGCGAGGACGTAGCCGCCCAGGGGTACGTCGGCGGCGGCTCGGGCGAGGCGCAGCGCCTGGATGTAGTACCGCTGCGCCGCCTCCTGCTGGCCCGTGTCGAACGCCATCCAGCCGGCCAGCCGGGTCAGCTCGGCGGTGGCGCCGAACAGCGCGCGCCCCACCTCGTCGCTGTACGAGGCGAGGAGTAACGGCGCCGCGTCCACCCGGAGGCACTCGGGCACCATCGAGGAACGCCAGTCGCCGCCGCCGTACTTGGAGTCCCAGCGGCGCGCGTCCTCGGCCGCCTCGCGCAGCTTGGAGACGTCGCTGTGGCCGACGTGCTGGGGCAGCGGCTCGCCGCCGGCGGCCGCCGTGTCCTTCGGGTCGTCCATGCCGGCGGGGTCCTTGCCCAGTGGGACAGACGTACTGGGTACCCCGGAGACCGTCGGCGCGCTACCAGGTGCGGCCGTCGGCCCCGAAGGGCCACCCTCGGGCCCCGCGTCCGTATCCGTGTCCTGCGGGCCGCCCCGCCCCGTTCTCGCCTCGGGGACGCCCCGCGCCACCGAGCTGTCGGCCGGGGATATGAGCCAGCGGGAGGCCGGAGTGGCGTATGCGCTGACGGAGAAGGAACCGGCCAGGCTCTGCCAGATGCCGCCGCCGCCCGCCCGCCGTCCGGCCAGATCCAGCCGGTACAGCTCGGTCGCGGACCGTACGGCCGCGTTCACGTCGCGCGGGAAGGCCAGGCCCACCTCGGGCGCGGGGTCGGCGTCGGCCAGCCCGATTTCGTGCAGCGGCACCGGCCGGCCGAGCTTGCTGCCGATCGCAGCCGCAATCAAGTGCGGTGCCGCACCCTGCGGAACCATGCCCTTCGACACCCACCGGGCGACCGAGGTCTTGTCGTAGCGAAGAGTCAGGCCACGCTGCGCACCGAGGTCGTTGACCCGGCGGGCGAGCCCGGCGTTACTGATCCCCGCGAGGGCGAGAACGGTGCCGAGTTTTTCGTTCGGCCCGCGAGTATCCCTGGACATGCGCACCCCTCGACCAAGCGACGGCCACCCCGTACTCCCCGGGGCATGCGTCCACCCAGAGTAGTTCGCTGAATCCCGACCGTTAAGGGCCGGTGTCCCGGATGGCGAGATTCGTGTCTGCGGGGGAGGTCACGCATGGGCATGTGCTCCGGGTACGTGTTGCCGTGCGCCCGTCCGTGCGCGCTGGCCGCTCCAAGGCGGGCACGTTTCCATGGGACTTGCGTGGGTCGGCCCGCTGCACTGGATCCAGTGGGCTGGGGGACACCGCCACCTCATTCCCCGCGGGTGGCGGTCCGGTCCGGGGGGTGAGTCCCACCTCCCGGACTGTCGCGATCACTTACGCAACGCATGGGAACGGGACCGCCAGGCGGTCCGTACGGTCCGCTGCCCGGATCGCGCGCCCCGTTGGCCGCCCCCGAATGCGCCGGGTACGCGCCGAGAGCGCTTCCGTCCGCAACGTATCGGTACGGAACGGACTTTGGCTGAATACCATCACCCGCCCAATTCCCGCCGCGGGCAGCGCGCAGCACTGAGAAGCGGCGTCCGCGGCTCCTGAAGGCGGTGTGCGGGCCTCTGAGAAGCAGCGTGCGCGGCTCTTCGGAGCGGTGCCGCGGCACCAGGGGCCGCCCGCGCGTACACGCCGTCCTCATGCCGCCTCCCACCCGCCCCTGTCGTGGCAGAGTGGTCCGCACAACTGCTGTACAACTGCTGTGCCACGCGCCGTACGGGGCGAATGAGTGCCCCGTGACCGGCGTACGGAGCGACGGGGAGACGGGCGGAGGCCACGATGCGCTGGTTGGTGGGGTGGAGCAGTACCGCCACGGGCCCGGGCCCCATCGACGACAGCCGTACGGTGCTCCCCGTGGGCGCCCAACTCCTGTGGGGCGACCCCGATCCACTGTGGGCGGTCGGCGACTGGCGCCCCGATGAAGTACGCATCGTGCAGGCCGACCCCGAGACCCGGATCGCGGTCTTCGGGGTGTGCGGCGCCACCGACGACCAGTTGCGGGTGGGACTCCTCGCCGCGCGCGGTGGCGCACTGCGCCATCTCACCGCCTGGCCCGGCAGTTACACCGCCGTCGCCCAGGTGGGCCGGCGGCTCACGGTCACGGGCGATCTGGCGGGCGCCCGCCCGGTGTTCCACACCCGGTGGGCGGGCGGCACGGCCTATGCGACCGCCGCCCTGCCGCTCGCCGACCTGATCGAGGCGAGCCTCGACGTGGGGCACCTCGCGGCACTGCTGGCCTGCCCGGACGCCCCCGAGGCGCTCGGCACCGGCACGCCGTACACGGGCGTGCGGCGCGTCCCGCCCGGCCACGCCCTCGTACTGCGCGGCGGCTCCAGCGAGATCACCTCGTACGAACAGACCCATTCGCTCGCCGTCTCGGCGCCGCAGCTCGCGCCCGAACAGGCCGTGGACGGCGTGCGGGAGGCGCTCGTGGACGCCGTACGGGCCCGGCTGGCGGCCCCGCGGCACGCGCCCGACCCGCACGGCGGCCCGGGCGCCGCGGGCGGCCTGGACCCCGGTCCGGTGCCCGGCATGGGCCCGGAGGACCGACGGGCCGCGCGCGGCGCACCGGCACCCGGCATCGGCGCCGACCTGTCAGGCGGCAGCGCGTCCGGGACGCTGGCGCTGCTCGCGGCCGGCCTGCCGGGGCAGCCGGGGCGGCTCAACGGGCAGGGCGAGCGGCTCCTCGCGGTGACCTTCAACGACCGGGCCGGCAACGGAGGCCAGGCGTACCGGGAGGCCGAGCTGGAGCGTGCCCGCAGCATCGCGGACAACCCGCGGCTGCACCACGTGGTGGTCGCCGCGGGCGAGGAGGCGCTCCCGTACGCGGACCTGGGGGCGGGGCCGCTCACGGACGAGCCGGGGCCCTCGATGGTCGCCGCCGAACGGCACCGCAGGCGGCTGCTCTCCGGGAGCGCCGACCACTTCGTGGGGCACGGCGCGCGACAGGTACTGGACGCCCATCCGGCGCGTCTGGCGGACCTGTTGCTCGACCGGCGGCGCCGGCACCTGCTGCGCCCGGTCACGGCGCTGGCGAAGGCCGACGGCGCGGCCACGCACTCGGTGTTCATACCGTTCACGGTCTACCGGGCGGCGCGGAAGCTGGCCCGCACGCCCTACAGGGCGGGCATCTCCGCGGCCGCCGCGCGTCTCCTGGGGCGGGAGTTCGTGGACGAGGCGGTGGCGGGCAGCGCCGTGGAAGCCTCGCTGGCGGCGCTCACGTGGTGCCGGCCCGGCCCTGCCGCGCGCTGGCTCACGGGGGAAGCGCTCGCTGAAGTATCGGTTCGGCTGAGCGAGGCGGCACTCCGGGCCCCGGCCGTCGGCCGCCCCGGGGAACGCCGGGCACGCGCGGCGCTCGCCCGGCACGCCGCCGACCACCGCGTCTTCGAGCAGGCCGCCGAGGTACGGAACCAACGGCTGCACGCGCCCTTCCTGGACAACCAGGTGGTACTCGCCTGCCGCGCGCTCCCTGACACGCTCAGGGTGCAACCGGGGGCGCGGGCCTCGGTGTTGCGCGCCGTGCTCTCCGGGGCGGGCATCCGCGATCTGCCACCGGGCTGGGGCGCGACCTCGCACGTGACGCACGCGGCGGCGGTACGGGCCGGGCTGCGCGCCTCCATGGACGACCTCGTGCGGCTCTTCGACGCGCCGCTGCTCGCCGACGCGGGGCTGGTGGAGGCCCGCGTCGTACGCAAGGCGCTGCGCGCCGCGGCCGAGGGCGCGCCGCTGCCCCTGGACGGCCTGGCGGAGCTGGTCTCGACGGAGCTGTGGCTGCGCCGGCTGCTCGCCCGGCGCGGCACGTGCTGGACGGGCGCGGCGGCACCCCGTCAGCGCGCCGTGTCGACCGGCGTCGAACGACTGGCGCTGTAGCCCCGCCGGCTCGGCCGAAGGCGCCGGGCCGACCGCTCGGGAGCGCCCCTCAGAAGCCCCTCCCGGCCCCCTCAGCGGCTCAGCGGCAGCTGATCCGCGACTCCGCCCAGTCGCTGAACGTCAGAGTGTCAGCGGGCGACTGAGGCTCGGCGACCAGCCGGACGGAATCGCGGCCCGCCAGCGGGACATGGACCGGTACGGCTTGATCACCGCCCCGCACGACACCGGAGCGCCACTGCCGTACCCCGTCCGCGTACACCGAGAAGCGCACCGCGCCGCGCCCCAGGGCCAGGTCGTCCACGCCCGCGAGGGCGTCGAAGGCCGTGCACTCCCGGTTGAGGTCGATCGTCACCGAGGACGGGGCGTGCGTCGTCACACCGTGGGAGTACTGCTTGCCTCCGATGCTGACGCCCCCCTGGCGCTGCCACAGGAAGGTGCTGTCCGTGGCGCGTACCTCCGGCTTGCTGCCGTTCCCCGTGAAGTCCCAGGCCAGCGTGTTGACGGCATACGGGGCGGCGGGCGGCGGTGGCGTCGGCTTCGGCGGCTTGGGGGCCGGCGGCTTCGGAGTCGGCGTCGGAGTGGGCTTCGGCTTCGGCTCGGGCGCGGGCTTGGGTGGCGCGGGCTTCGGCTCGGGAGTCGGGGTCGGCTTCGGAGCCGGGGGTGCGGGCTTCGGAGCGGGCGGCGCGGGCTTGGGCGCCGGCTTCGGGGTGGGCGCAGGCTCGGGCTTCTGGGGCAGCGGGCTCGACGGGGCCGGGCGCGGCCGCTCGGCGTGCGGCTTCGGTGGCTCCTGAGTGCCGGCCAGCGCCAGCGCCAGCCCGGCGGCGGCGACCGTGAGGCCGGCTCCGATACCGACCTTCGCGGGCGCTCCGAGCCCCTCGGAGGCCGCTCCGGCTCCCGCGGAGGACCCCGAGCCCCCGGCGGCCGCCGCGGCCCCGGCACCGGCCGCGGCGCCCGCTCCGGCGATCCCGGTGACCGCGGCCGCGCCCTTGACCGCGTAACCGGCGGCGAACCAGCCGATGACCGCGACCGGCAGCACCGCGCGGATGCGCTCGTTGACGTCCGCGACCTCGCGCGCCGCCAGCCGGCAGCGCGGGCACTCCTCCAGGTGCTTGCGCAGCCCGCGCTCGGCCCGCACCCGGAGGCCGCCGCGCGCGTAGGCGCCCAACTGGTCCGCGTACCGGGCGCAGTCGCCGCCCGCCGTCAGGGACTGGCTGACGTGCGCCTGGAGGTACGCCTGCTTGAGGCCCTCACGGGCCCGGTGCGCGAGCACGGCCGTCGCATTGGGGGACAGCCCGAGGAGCGGCGCGACCTCGCTCGGCGACTCCTCCTCGACCGTCGTGTGCCACAGCACCGTCTGATAGCGCTCGGGGAGGCTGCGGAACGCCTGGACGGCCATGTCCCGCTCGGCGTCGTGCATGGCGCGTACGTCGGCCCCCAGGTCGAGCGTGTCGTCGTCCATGCAGGAGCCGGCCGCCGAGGAAGCGAAGACCGCGAAGTCCTCGACCAGGTGTTCGCGCTTGGCGCTCTTGCCCCAGTCGGCCGCCGCGCGGCGCACGGTGGTGAGCAGGTACGCCCGTACCGCGGTCTTCGGCCCGGCCCCGCGCCGTACCGCCTGCAGCGTGCGCGCGAAGACCTCGCCGGTCAGGTCCTCGGCGGTGTGCGCGTCCCGGCAGCAGGTGCGGGCGTAGCGGCGTACGGCGTCCGCGTGCCGGCGGTACAGCTCCTCGTACGCGCTGTCGTCACCGGCGCGCATACGGGCGACGAGCTCGGTATCGGACGGGGGCGTACCGGGCGCGCCGGACGTACCGGGCTCCGCTCCGGAAGGGCTCTGCGCTCCGGAAGGGCTCTGCCCGGCCGCGTGGGCACCGCCGTCCGTGGACACGCGCTGCTGCGGCACGGCTTCCGGCCGGGCACCGCCGCTGCCGGAGGTGGTGAATTCCGCGCCGACGCCGCCGCCGTCGCGCTCGTCACGCCCCTCATATGTCATCGCCGAGGCCCCCGGACCACGCTCCCGCATCTGAACATCGCGCAAGCCTGTCACAAGGATGGCCGAACCCTTACGGGTCAGCGGCGCAATCACTCATCCGGATTGACTTCTTGTCTAACAGCTCTAGCTGCTGACCTTTCGGGGCATGCTCACAGGCTTAGGGGAACGCCGTCCGTGTACGAGGGCCAAGGCGTACGGGCCCGTGGCATACCGGGCCCAAGCCATTCGGCCGCCCCAAGGCAGAGGGCCGGCCGGGGCCACTGCCCCCGCCGGCCCCGCAAGCCGTCCGCCGTCAGGCCACCGGCCGCGACCGCAGACCCTCCAGGAGGATCTCCAGCAGCCGCGCGGAGGCGGCCTGCTGCTGCGCCGCGTCCGGAAGCGAGGGCGCGCCCGTCGCTATCACCAGCAGCACGTCCGACACCGTGACGTCGGCGCGCAGCTCCCCGGCCTCGCGCGCCCGCTCCACGAGCTGCCCGACGACGTCCAGAAGCGCCTGGGCGCCCCCGCTGTCCGCCGTCGGCCCGTCCGGGGACTGCCCGTTGGAGTGCGGCTGGGCCGACTCGTCGTCCGGCGCCGTGCGCTGCGCGACGATGCGCAGCTCGCCGGGCGCGACGGCCGGCTCGGGCGACCGCTGCTGCGGCACTCGCGCCCCCGTGAGCCCGTCGGCCCCGTCCACGCCGCTGCCCACCCGAAGGATGCTCGGCGGCAGCAGGCGGCCGGCGCCGGACGCCACGGACGTGCGCAGGAAGCGCGAGAGGGCCGACCACGGGTCGTCCTCCTGCCCGAGTGCGGTGCGCGCCTGGTCCGTCAGCCGTGCGGTCTCCTCCTCCGCTATCCGGCGGACCAGCACGTCCTTGCTCGGGAAACGGCGGTAGACCGTGCCCACCCCGACCCGGGCCCGGCGGGCCACGTCCTCCATGGGCGCGCCGTATCCCAGCTCGCCGAAGACTTCACGGGCCGCTCGCAGAACATGTTCCAAATTGCGCTGTGCGTCCACCCGGAGCGGTGTGGTCCGGCCGGGCACGCCGGCCTCGCCCACGCCCCCGGTCCGGTCGCCCGGCACGGACGCCACAGCCGCCGGCCAATGAGAACTCTGCATGTGCATAGATGATCCCCCGGTAATGACGTCTCCCCCCGGAGACTCCCCGCCCTGACTGCCGGGGCAGCCGACAACAGGCTCCACCCCGACGAGGTACGAACATAGTTGAGCGCAGGTCAAGAATGAAGGGGGCAGTTCCGTACAGTCCGCCCCTCGAACGGAGTACGCGCCCGTTCCATCCCGTTTCCGTACACTCCCGCCATCTCGTACCCCCCGTCTGACCTGCGGAACTCATTCCACACCGGCGGAAGGGAAGGTTCCAACGGGGGGTTCGGGGCACCGACCGTATTTCGCCTGTCCTGTGGACAAAGAGGCGGCGGGGGTGCGTCATGGAGAAATGCTGTGTCCCGGAGCGGGTACACGGCACCTGATCGTGGCTCCGCCGCGGGCCGGACCGACGGCCCCGGACGCACCCCACGGGCCACGGGCGACGTCGCGAGGAGATCCTCTGTGAAGCACCCGGCGCGCATTCTCGTAGTCGGCGGCGGCTATGTGGGCATGTACACCGCCCTCCGCCTGCAGCGGAAGCTCAGGAAGGAACTGGAGGGCGGCACGGTCGAGATCGTGGTGGTCGATCCGGAGCCGTACATGACCTACCAGCCGTTCCTGCCGGAAGCGGCGGCCGGCTCCATCTCGCCCCGCCACGTCGTCGTCCCCCTGCGCCGTGTGCTGCCCCTGTGCCAGGTCGTCATCGGTGAGGTCACGGGCATCGACCACGCCAAGCGCACCGCCACGGTGAAGACGCTGGCCACCGAGGAGGAGGGCACCGGCGCCGTCGAGACGCGGTACGACGAGCTGGTGCTGGCACCCGGCTCGATCTCGCGCACCCTGCCCGTACCGGGATTGGCCGATTTCGGTATCGGCTTCAAGACCGTCGAGGAAGCCATCGGGCTGCGCAATCACGTACTGGAGCAACTCGACATCGCTTCCTCCACCCGCGACCCGGCGGTCCGGGACGCCGCGCTGACGTTCGTCTTCGTGGGCGGTGGTTACGCGGGCGTCGAGGCGCTCGCCGAGCTGGAGGACATGGCCCGTTATGCGGTGCGGTATTACCACAACATCCGCCCCGGGGACATGAAGTGGCTCCTCGTCGAGGCGACCGGCCGCATCCTGCCCGAGGTCGGCGAGGAGATGGGCGAGTACGCGGTACGGGAGCTGCGCGGCCGCAATATCGATGTGCGGCTCAACACGCGCCTGGAGACGTGCGAGGACCGCGTCGCCGTACTGGATGACGGGTCACGGTTCCCGACCCGCACCCTCGTATGGACGGCCGGCGTCAAACCGCATCCCATCCTGGCCGCGACCGAGTTCCCGCTCACCGAGCGCGGTCGTCTGAAGTGCACCGCCGCGCTCCAGGTGGCGGGCGTCGAGCACGCCTGGGGCGCCGGTGACGCCGCCGCCGTACCGGACGTGACCGCCGACGAGCCCGGCAAGGAGTGCGCGCCCAACGCCCAGCACGCCGTCCGCCAGGCCAAGGTGCTCGCGGAGAACATCGCCGCGGCCATACGGGGCGAGCCCCTCCAGGACTACGCCCACAAGTACGTCGGCTCGGTCGCGTCCCTGGGGCTGCACAAGGGTGTGGCGCATGTGTACGGGCGGAAGCTGAAGGGCTATCCGGCGTGGTTCATGCACCGCGCCTACCACCTCAGCCGCGTCCCGACCTTCAACCGCAAGGCCCGTGTGCTCGCCGAATGGACGCTCGCCGCCTTCTTCAAACGCGAGATCGTCTCGCTCGGCTCCCTGGAGCACCCGAGGGCGGAGTTCGAACTCGCGGCGGGCACGGGACGGCACAACGAAGCGAGTTGACGGCCGGACCGGCACAGGGTTGACGCCCCTTCGGGTGGCCCAGAGCGCGGAACAGGGACACCGTGCGTACGGTGTCGGCCGGGCATGGCCCTGGACCATATGACCCTCTCGGTCATACGTTCACCGTTGCGTTCAGTCGAACGGGCGGTCAAGCACGCGGTCAGGAACCCCACCCGCCACCCCGGCGTCTGACGTATGTCAGTCCGGTCGGCCACACTGGACGTGTGACCATGGGTGGGCTCGTATCTGCAAAGAGTGACAAGCGCGAGGAATTGGGACGTTTGCTGCATCACGCCAGAGGGCGCTCGGCGCGCCCCCGCCCGACCTTCCGCCAGCCAACGGCCGGGAGGTACCTTCTGGCCGCCGGACCGACTCGGCGCCGCGACGCGAAGTAAGAGGTACACCTCCGTGAACTTCACTCGCTGGAGCGCCCGTTTCCCCGGCACGCAGCGCCGCGCCGCGCGGTCCGACCGCGGTGCGGCGCCGGGCGCGTCGTCCCCCAAGCCGCCGCGGAGATCCCCCGTCCCCGGAGCCGCGCAGCCCGCAGCGCCCTCCGGCGCCCCCGCACCCCCGCCCGCCGACGACGCGGAACGGCCGGAGGCCGACCCCGCGGCGCCCACCACGGCAGGCACCGCAACGGGCACCACGGGCGCGCCACCAGGCGCAGCCCCCGGAAGCGCCGTCCCCGCCGCCCGCGCCGAGCGCTCCGAAGCGCACACCCCGCCTTCTGGCACAGCGCTCGGCAGCGCATCCGGTGCGCAGCCGCCCACCGTCGACGTGCTCTCCGCCCACGAGATCCTCGGCACGATCCCCGCCCTGGTCGCCGTCGTCTACGGCCCCGAGCACCGCATCGCGTACGTCAACGGCGCGTACGCCAAAGTCTTCGGCGAGCGTCCGGCGGGAGGGACCGCCCGGGAAGCGCTGCCGGAGCTCGCCGAGCTGGGACTGCTGCCGCTGATGGACCAGGTACTGCGCAGCCGCAAGCCGCGCACGGTCAAGGCGCGCAAGGTCCCCGGCGGCGCCGGCTCCGACCTCAGCCGCGACGGCTACTACACCTTCACCTGCACGCCCATCGAGGTCGCCGCCGCCAGCACCCCGGCCCCGGACCCCGAGATCGCCTGCGTGGCACCGCACAAGGGCGTCCTCGTCTTCGCCGCCGACGTCACCGACCAGGTCGAGGCCGCCGAGCGGCTGCGCGCCGCCGAACGCCGCCAGCGCGAGGCCGCCGTCACCCTCCAGCGCTCCCTGCTCCCCCAGGAGCTGGAGCAGCCCGACGACCTCCGGGTCGCCGCGATCTACCACCCCGGCGGCACGGACGCCGCGGTCGGCGGCGACTGGTACGACGTGATCACCCTCGGCGCCGGGCGCACCGCCCTCGTCATCGGCGACGTGATGGGCCGCGGCGTGCGCGCCGCCGCCGTCATGGGCCAGCTCCGTACGGCCGTGCGCGCCTACGCCCGGCTCGACCTCCCGCCGCACGAGGTCCTGCAGCTCCTGGACGGCCTCGCCGCGGAGATCGACGCGAGCCAGATCGCCACCTGCGTGTACGCCGTGCACGACCCCAACGAAGGCCGGCTGGTCTACGCCTCGGCCGGCCACCTGCCCATCCTCGTACGCGACCAGGACGGCACCGTCCACCGCGCCGAGGAGCCGACCGGCCCGCCGCTCGGCACCGGCGGCTGGCTGCACACCTCCGGCAGCGTTCCGCTCGGCCCCGGCTCCACCGCCGTCCTCTATACGGACGGCCTGGTCGAGCGCCGCGACAAGGACATCGACGAGGGCATCGCCGCCCTGGAGCACGCCGTCGCCGGCGCCACCGGCGCGCCCGACATCATCTGCGACCGCCTGCTGCGCGCGCTCGGCATCTCCAACGACCACGACGACGACGTCGCCGTCCTGGTCCTCCAGCACCCGGACCGCACCGGCCCCGAGGCCGAGCTCTTCCACAACGCCGCACTGGAACTGCTCGGCGGTACGGAGGCGGCGCCGCGCGCCCGCGCCTTCGCCTCCGGTGTGCTCGCCTCCTGGCGCTTCTCCCCGGAGCTGCACGACCTCGGTGTCCTGGCCGCGAGCGAGCTGGTCGCCAACTCGCTCCAGCACGGGACGCCGCCCATGCGGCTGCGGCTGCGGCGTACGGACCGCCGCCTCATCGTCGAGGTCACCGACGGCGACGACCACCTGCCGCGCCGCCGCCGCGCCGAGCCGGTCGACGAGGCGGGCCGCGGCATCTCGATCATCGCCACGATCGCCTCGAACTGGGGCTCGCGCCGCACACCGGGCGGCGGAAAAGCGGTCTGGTGCGAGTTCGCACTGCCGCGCGAGTAGCCGACCCGCCGACCTGAGACCCCGCACATAAGAAGGAGGCCGGGCCCGTACGGATGTACGGACTCGGCCTCAGCCTGTCACGCGGCTCACGCCACGCAGGCCACCTCTTCGCGCACCGGAACCTCCGCCGGCGCGGCCACGGCCTGCGGGTTGTCCTGGGCCGTCGTGAGCAGCCGGCCCAGCCGCAGGGCCAGCGCCGAGATACCGAGCGCGCACACGAGCAGCATCACGATGTAGGCGACGGCCGCCCCGTGCCCCACCATCAGCGCGCCCACGGCCGGCCCGACCGCCAGCGCCAACTGCTTCACCAGGGCGAACACCGAGTTGTACTGACCGATCAGCCGGCTCGGTGCCAGGTCCGCCACCAGCGGCTGCACGGTCGGCGACAGCAGCGACTCGCCCACGCCGAACAGCATGTACGTGGAGATCAGCAGCCCCGTGGCCAGCATCTGCGCACCGTGCACCAGACCGGACAGGCCCGCCGCGATCCAGGCCACGGTCCATATGAGGCCGACCACCGCGATGACCCGGCTGCGGCGCCGCCGCTCGACCAGCTTCAGCACGACGAACTGCGCCAGCACGATGGCCGCGGTGTTGGCGGCCAGCGCGATGCCCATCGTCGACGGCTGGATGCGGGTGACCTCGGTGGCGTACGCGGCGAGGCCCGACTCGAACTGCCCGTAGCAGGCGAAGAACAGTACGAACCCGAGCGCGCACAGCCACATCATCCGTCGGTCGGCGAGCAGCGCCCGCCAGGCGCCTTCGGCCCGCGCCTCGACCGGCACCTCGCCCTCGACCTTGGGCGCCTTCGGCAGCCGTACGGTCGCCACGGCCGCGCCGAGCACCAGGAACATCACGGCCTCGATGGCGAAAAGCCGTACGAAGCTCGCCGGGTCGTGCTCGTTCACGAGCATGCCGCCGATGAGGCCGCCGATGCCCAGCCCCAGGTTGTTCAGGAAGAACTGGGTGGCGAAGGCGCGCGACCGCGTCACGGTCGTCGAGCACCAGACGATCATCGTCGCCAGCGCCGGCTGGATGACCGCTATACCCGCGCCGAGCGCCACCGCCGAGGCGATGACCAGCGGCTCGTTGTCGGAGAGCCCGAGGCCCAGCGAGCCGAGCGCGGCGGCGAAGGTGCCCACCACGGCCACCGGCAGCGGACCCCGCCGGTCGATGGCACGACCGGTGAAGGGCAGGACGAGGAGCGCGGCGGCGGCCAGCATCGCGAGCACGATGCCTGCCGTACTTGCTCCAAGATCGCGCACCTTCGCCACGTAGACGTACAGATACGGAACCGTGAAGCCGTTGCCGAACGCGCTCAGCGCGTTGCCCAACTGGATCCGGCGCAGCGCGGCGCCCATTGCGGTGGTCACACTCACCTACCTAGGTCGAGAGGGTCGTCAGATACGTACATGCGTGCGCATTGCTGCGCGTGTGTGTGCAGGGCGGAACGAGGCGCACGCGGGAATCCCGACCCCCCGGAGCAGACCTGGTGCCCCCAGCACTGTGACTCCAGAGGAAGATAAGGAGCTTTGCGACGTGTCCGGTCAAAACCAGACAGTCTGAAGATCAGACGGCCTCGGGGCCAGACAGTCTCAAGCTGAAGACTTCAACTCTAAAGTTCGAAGCTAAAGAGTACATGACCAAGGACTTCAACGCCAATGCGTTACGTGTCATACTCCGTCGCATGTCAGAGCCCTCAGACACGGCCTCCCGCCCGGCCGAGCCGAGCCTCGAGGAACAGATCGCGGCCTACCAGCGCGAGTTCCAGGACCTCGACCCCCAGGTGGAGAAGGTCGTCTCCGCGCTGCAGCGCCTCAACCGCCGAATGAACGTCGCCTACGGCCGGCAGACCGCCACGCTGGGGATAAGCAACGCCGAGTGGGAAGTACTGAAGGCCCTCGTCGTCTCCGGAGCGCCGTACCGCCTCGGCCCCGGCGACCTCGCCAAGCGGCTGGGCCTCACGCCGGCCGCCATGACGCACCGCATCGACCGCATGGCGAGCGAGGGGCTCGTCAACCGCGAGCGCGACGAGAACAACCGGGTCCGCGTCATCGTCGAGCTCACCACCGAGGGCCGCGAGAAGTGGCTGGAGGCCATGCGTCTCGCTTCCGTATTCGAGGAGGACCTGCTCCAGGACCTCGATTCACGCGAACGAGGGCTTCTCGGTGACGTACTGACGCGCCTACTGCGCCGGGTGGAGGACGCCCAGCCCGACGCGGAGGGCCGCCTCACCGACCTCGACTGACCCCGGCGGTCACGGGGTCCCCGGGACGGGCCAGGAGCTGGTTGACACGACCCAACCCGATCCGTAGTGTTCTCCGAGTTGCCACACAGCCGTAACGGTTTTGCGGCAGCCACTCACGCCGCACCGGCGGCAACCCACTACTGCACGGCCTTCCTTCGGGAACAATTTCGGCATGCCGAAATTCAACCGACCGGCTCGATTATGAACCGGCAGCGAAAACCGCTAAAGTAGTGGACACGCCGGAAGGCGCGAAAAACCCGCCCCGACAGGGATCGGAACCCCATTCGAAAGACCGCTTCACGAAGCGGGAAGCGAAAAGGGATCTGATAGAGTCGGAAACGCCGAAAGGGAAAGCCCGAAGGGCCGGACCGGAAAGCAACCCCGCTCCAACAGGGGGCCGGATCACCGAAAAGGATCTGGTAAGGTTGGAACCGCGAAGAAGCCGAAAGGCCGAAAC
>NZ_JOAX01000002.1 GCF_000720485.1 Streptomyces ochraceiscleroticus
GGTACTGCAGGGGGGACCCTGTGGGAGAGTAGGACGCCGCCGAACAATCATTGTGGGAAAGCCCCGCACCGTATGGTGCGGGGCTTTTCTGCGTTTAGGGTCGGTCCCATGCGATACGACCTGGTCATCTTCGACAACGACGGTGTGCTCGTCGACAGTGAGCCGATCTCCAATACGATCCTGGCCGGCTACCTCACCGAGCTCGGACATCCGACGACGTACGAGGAATCCATCCGGGACTACATGGGTGCCGCGATACACCGGGTGCACGACCTCGTCGCCGAGCGGACCGGACAGCGACTGCCCGCGGATTTCGACACCACTTTCCATGCCCGGGTCTTCGCCGCTTTCGAGCAGGAGCTGACGCCCGTCACCGGAGTACCGGAACTGCTGGAGAAACTGACGGCGGCCGGCACTCCGTACTGCGTCGCATCCTCCGGGAGCCACGAGCGGATCAGAGTAGGGCACCGGAAAACCGGGCTCGACCGGTGGTTCGGAGACGAGCGGATCTTCAGCTCGGAGGACGTGGGGCGGGGAAAGCCGGCCCCCGATCTCTTTCTGCACGCGGCGGAGAAGATGGGCGTCGCCCCCGAGCGGTGCGCGGTCATCGAGGACAGCCCGCTGGGCGTGCAGGCGGCGATCGCGGCCGGCATGGACGTGTACGGGTTCACGGCCATGACCCCGGCCGACCGGCTGACGGGCGCGACCGCGCTCTTCACCGACATGGCGAAGCTCCCGGATCTCCTCGTGTGACTCGTGTGAGGCGACTTATGTGATTCATCTACCCATCAGTAGCAGTGAGTTCTACGCTGTCCGGCCATGACCGCCCCCTCCGCCCCAGAGCCCGGCCTCGAGCTCGCCCCTGAGCCTCGCCTCCGCCACGGCCGGGCCGCGCTCGCCCTGAGCTTCTTCGTGCAAGGGGCGGTCTTCGCGCTGCTCGTGACGCGCATACCGGCGATCCAGGACCGGTACGGGATCTCCGACGCGCTGCTGCCCGCATTCCTCGCGGCCGTCCCGGTACTGGCCGGCGTGGGCAGCGTGGCGACCGAGCACCTGGTGAAGCGGATACGGCCCGGGCTCGTCCTGCGATGCGTACAGCCGGTGGTCTGCCTGGCGCTGGTGGGCGTGGGGGCCGGGAGCGGGCTGGCCCAGGTGGCCGTGGCCCTGGGGGTGTTCGGGCTGGCGGTCGGGGCGCTGGACGCGTCGATGAACATGCTGGGGGTGAGCCTGCAGCGCGCCTACGGGCGCAGCATCATGCTCGGCTTCCACGCCGCGTACAGCCTCGGCGGCATCGTGGGCGCCTCGCTGGCCTGGGTGGGCGCGCACGGGGAGCTGCCGCTGGTGGCGCTGTACGGACCGGTCGCCGCGGTCGCCGTCCCGGCCGTGCTGATCGCCGGTCGCTGGTACGTCGACCAGGAACGTGGGCCGAAGGCCGCCGGTGCCGTGGCCCCCGCCTCCCTGTCCATGCGGTTCCTCCTCCCCCTCTGCCTCGTGATGGCCTTCGCGTACATCGGGGACTCGACGGTCTCCAACTGGAGCGCGAAGTACCTGCAGGACGTGCTGGGGAGTTCGGAGCAGCTGGCGACCGTGCCGTACAACGTGTACATGGTCACCACGCTCCTCGGGCGGACCGTCGGGGATCTGGGGGTGCGGAGGTTCGGGCCGGTCGCGGTGGTGCGGACGGGGGCCGTGGTGGCGGCCGCGGGGTTCGCGGTGGTGGCCGCGGCGCCCGGTGCGTGGCCGGGGATGGCCGGGTTCACGCTGTTGGGCCTGGGGCTGTGCGTGATCGTGCCGCAGACGTTCGCGGCGGCGGGCCGGCAGGCGTACGAGGCGCACGGTCCGGCAGGCGGTCCGAAAGCGTCGGATGCAGCCATCGCGCGACTGAATATCTTCAACTATGTGGGCTTTCTGGTGGGTTCGCCGCTCGTCGGGGCGGTGGGGGACGCCTGGAGTTACCGCGGGGCAATGCTGGTGCCGATGGTGCTCGTGTTGGCGACACTGGTGTATGCCCCATCGTTCGGCGGGGGCCGGGCCCGATACGGTGGCGGGCATGAGTGGCCGCGCACAGCTGATGTGGGACGAGGCAGTAACGGGCTATGACTTCGGGCCCGGTCATCCGATGGACCCGGTGCGGCTCGCGCTGACCATGCGGCTGGTCCAGGCGTACGGACTCGACCGCGCGCCGGTAAAGGTGTCGGCCGCCAAGGCGGCGGGCCTGTCCACGCTGCGCCTGGTGCACCGCGAGGACTACATCGACGCGGTACGGCGTGCCTCGGCCGATCCGAAGGCCGCGGAGGCGGCGTACGGGCTCGGTACCGAGGACGACCCGGCGTTCGCGGGCATGCACGAGGCGTCGGCGCTGATCGCCGGGCAGTCGGTGGGCGCGGCGGAGGCGGTGTGGCGCGGGGACGCGCTGCACGCGGTGAACTTCACCGGTGGGCTGCACCACGCGATGCCGGGCGGCGCGGCCGGTTTCTGCATCTACAACGACGCGGCGCTGGCCATCGCGCGGCTCCTGGAGCTGGGCGCGCGCCGGGTGGTGTACATCGACGTGGACGTGCATCACGGGGACGGCGTGCAGGCCGCGTTCTGGGAGGACCCGCGGGTCCTGACGATCTCGCTGCACGAGCACCCGCGCACGCTCTTCCCGCAGACCGGCTGGCCGGAGGAGACCGGCGCCGAAGGGGCCGAGGGCAGCGCGGCGAATGTGGCGCTGCCGGCCGGTACGGGCGACGCGGGATGGCTGCGCGCTTTCCACGCGGTGGTGCCCGAGCTGGTGGCCGGATTCGGTCCCGATGTGATCGTCACGCAGCACGGCGCCGACACCCATTTCGAGGACCCGCTGGCGCACTTGGCGGTGAGCGTGGACGCGCAGCGCGCGGTGGCCGAGACCTGTCACGAGCTGGCGCACGCACACTGCGAGGGGCGCTGGGTGGCGCTCGGGGGCGGCGGTTACGCGGTGGTCGATGTGGTGCCGCGTACCTGGACGCACCTGGTGGCGATCGCGGCGGGGCAGCCGCTGGACCCGGCGACGGACATCCCGGAGGAGTGGCGGCAGCAGGTGTACCGGCTGACGCGCCAGCAGGGGCCGCGGCGGATGACGGACGGGCGGGAGCCGGTGTTCCGGGACTTCGCGGACAGCGGGTACGACCCGGCGGACCGGCTGGACCAGGCGATCCTGGCGACCCGCCGCGCGGTGTTCCCGGCCCACGGGCTGCTGCCGTAACGGGGTTTGGGGCGGGAGCGGGCCGCATACAGAGGCGCTGACGATGGTCCCCACTCAACCCCTACCCGTGGGGTGGGAGGGGGCATGCGCGGGGATGGGGCGGAACGCTGACGCCGGGGTGGAATGCCAATGGCGGAACGTGAACGGCGGGATGGGGCGCGAACGTCGGGGTGGGGCGCGGATGTTGGAGCGGGACGTGAGCGCCGGGGAGAACGCCACTGACGGGACGTGAACGCCGGTGAGGGGCGTCAGGGGTTACACGGAGGTGTGATTACTGGGCGGTTCGGGCATGGGGGTCGGTGCGGGGCGTCAGCATGGGCGGCGTGTTGAGCAGTGGCGCGCTGCGGGCGCATCTGGTCGGAGCACGGCTCGCGGGGTCGATCGCGACCTCGCGGGAGAAGAGCCTGAACCGCTACCGCCTCTTCGCGGCCGGCGACCCACGGGCGCTCATCGGGCTGGAGCCCGCAGGGGACTGGTCCGTCGGCGATCTGCTCGGGCTCATGGGAGAAAGGTGCGGGGTTTCAGCCGATCCTGCGCATATTTCTGGCACGGATGTGATCGACCCGGACCGGACCGTGGCGGCACTGAACGCGTTCGCCGACCGGCTCGGTGAGGCGGCCGGCGAACGCTCGCCGGTACTGATCGGCACGGGCCATCCTGACCGCCTCACCGGCTTTTACGGCGGTCTGGCAGACGCTTTGTCGGCGGCGGGATGCCCCGTCCTCACCCCTGCGTACGGCATGAGTATCGACATAATGACCCGGTTTGGGGTACGTACGTACAACCTTGCGTACGTACGGGGAGTCGCGCGGATGCGCGAACCCGGCGTGCGGGGGGACCTCGGGGAGCCGGAGATCCACACGCACTCCCCCCTCCCGGTTCGTAGTGCCCTTGGTGCTGCCGCAGACGCCTGTGGGCCCCTTCCCGAGCTGGTGATCGGGGACCACGGATGGGTCTGCGGAGCAGGTCAGCTGGGCTTTGAGGCCATCGGCCTGGCGGATACTGACGATCCGGCGCTGTTCGTCGGGCAGGCGGAGGGGCGGGTGTCCGTCGTAGTTCCGCTTGATGACGCTGTGCGGTCTGATTACTACCGACCGCTTACTCGCTATGTACTCAATCGAGCGTGTCTGTCACAGTAGGCGGCCGACGGCTACTCCTCTTCCCCACTCGCATCACCCGCCCCTAACCTGGGGAGTGAGCGCATAGCGACGAAGAGTCACCGGAGGGGAAGCCGGTGCCCGTCATGTGCGGAAGGACCAGGTGTGTCATGGCTGCAGACCAGAGGCCTCTGAATGAGGTCGTGTTCCTTACTGTGGCGGAAGTTGCCACAGTGATGCGAGTGTCGAAGATGACCGTGTACCGCTTGGTGCACAGCGGTCATCTGCCCGCGATCCGAGTGGGGAGGTCGTTCCGGGTTCCGGAGCAGGCGGTCCACGACTACCTCCGCGAGTCCTATGTGGGGGTGGAATCGGCCTGACGGGGGCCCAAGAGGTCCCTTTGCGGGCCTGGTGAGGCCGTATGGAGGCCACGGAAGACCCTCGGATTACGCCGTACGCTCGGCGCCGGGTAGGCTGGCCCGATGTAGGTAGTGTGGGCTCGGACGCCCCGCACCGAGTGATTCGAAGTGAGCGAGGGTAGTCGTGGGCTCTGTTATCAAGAAGCGGCGCAAGCGGATGGCTAAGAAGAAGCACCGCAAGCTGCTCAAGCGCACCCGTGTTCAGCGTCGCAACAAGAAGTAAGCGACGCTGAGCGCGTTACTACAGCCCCCCACCGCATGGTGGGGGGCTGCAGTGCGTTCGGGGGCGCACAAGCCCGGAAGGGCAGCCGAGCCCGGAACGGCACACAAGCCCGGAAGCCGGGTACTCGGCGCAGTGCCACGGCGCGAGCCGGCGTCCGGTACGCAGGACCGGACCAGGCCGAAACATGGCCGGGGCCGTCCACAAGTCATCACAGCGCAACACCGACCGGATAGCGTGGGCCGCCACATCTCGGCACGTGCGGGGACGTGCGGGGGACGACGGTGGGAAGGAAGGGCTGATCTTGGGCAAGGTCGTGCTCGTCACGGGAGCCGCACGTCAGCTGGGCGGCCGTTATGTTCGCCGGCTGCAGCGCGATCCCGACGTCGACCGGGTGATCGGCGTCGACGCCGTGCCGCCCGAGCACCACCTCGGCGGCGCCGAGTTCCTGAAGGCCGACATCAGACATCCGGCCATCGCCAAGGTCCTCGCCGAAACGGGCGTGGACACGGTCGTGCACATGGACATCCACGGCACCCCGCTCGGTTCCCGCGGCGGCCGCTCGACGGCCAAGGAGACCAACGTCATCGGGACGATGCAGCTCCTGGGCGCGTGCCAGAAGGCACCGCACGTCAAGCGGCTGGTCGTGAAGTCCTCCGCGAGTGTGTACGGCTCCGCGCCCCGGGACCCGGCGGTCTTCACCGAGACGATCAGCCCCAAGTCCCTGCCCAGCGGCGGCTTCGCGAAGGACGTCGTCGAGGTCGAGGGGTACGTACGCGGGTTCGCCCGCCGCCGGCCCGACGTCGCGGTCTGCGTGCTGCGGTTCGCCAACATCCTCGGGCCGTGCGCGGACTCCCCGCTCGCGGAGTACTTCTCGCTGCCGGTGCTGCCCACGGTCCTCGGGTACGACCCGCGGCTGCAGTTCGTGCACGAGGAGGACGCGATCGAGGTGCTGCGGATCGCGGCCGCCGAGCCGCGTCGCGGAACGCTCAACAGCGGCACGTTCAACATCGCGGGCGACGGCGTGCTGCTGCTCTCGCAGTGCTCGCGGCGGCTGGGCCGCCCCACGCTGCCGCTGCTGCTGCCGACGGTCACGTGGGCGGGCTCGATGCTGCGCTCGCTCGGCATCACCGACTTCTCGCCGGAGCAGATCCGGATGCTCACGCACGGCCGGGTCGTCAGGACGACCCAGATGCGCGAGACACTGGGATTTGAACCGGCGTACACCACGGCCGAGACCTTCGCGGAGTTCGCCCGCAGCCGAGGTCCCGGCCTGCTGCCGCCCGAGACCGTCTCCCGTACCGTCGACCGGCTCGCCGCGCTGCTGCCCGCAGCCAGTGCCCAGACCCAGTGAGGAGTTCACCCACGATGGCGGACGCCAAGGTCATCCCGTTCGGCGAGGAGCCGCGCTCGAGGAGGAGGGCCAAGCGGTCGGCGGGCGCGGCGCGCAGCGCGGCCCTGACGCCCGTACCGCCGCCGCGCCAGGAGGAGCCGGGGGCGACGGCCCCAGGCGAAGCGCCCGAGGAGCGGGGCGCGTCCTGGGAGCAGCGGCTCGCCGGCGGCCTCAACTTCCTGCGCAGACGGCTCACCGGTGAGTACGAGGTCGACGACTTCGGGTACGACGAGGAGCTCACCGACCAGGTCATGATGTCCGCGCTGCGGCCCCTGTACGAGAAGTACTTCCGGGTCGAGGTGAAGGGCGTCGAGAACATCCCCGACAAGGGCGGGGCGCTGATCGTCGCCAACCACTCCGGGACGCTGCCGCTGGACGGCCTGATGCTCCAGGTCGCGATCCACGACCAGCACCCGGCGGGGCGTCATCTGCGGCTGCTGGCGGCCGATCTGGTCTTCATGCTGCCGGTGGTCAACGAGCTGGCGCGGAAGGCCGGGCACACGCTGGCCTGCACGGAGGACGCCGAGCGGCTGCTGGAGCGCGGCGAGGTGGTCGGCGTCATGCCGGAGGGCTTCAAGGGCGTCGGCAAGCCCTTCTCGGACCGGTACCGGCTGCAGCGCTTCGGGCGCGGCGGCTTCGTCTCGACGGCGCTGAAGTCCGGGGCGCCGATCGTGCCGTGCTCGATCGTGGGCGCGGAGGAGATCTACCCGATGATCGGGAACGCCAGGACGCTGGCGCGGCTGCTGGGCTTCCCGTACTTCCCGATCACGCCGACGTTCCCGTGGCTGGGGCCGCTGGGCGCGGTACCGCTGCCGACGAAGTGGACGATCCAGTTCGGCGAGCCGATTCCGACGGACGGGTATCCGGCGGAGGCGGCGGACGACCCGATGCTGATGTTCAACCTCACCGACCAGGTGCGCGAAACGATTCAGCACACGCTCTACAAGCTGTTGGTGCAACGGCGTTCGGTCTTCTTCTGAGGCCGTGACGGCCGGGTGACGGCCGTGATGGGGGATGCCCCGCGTGCGCACCGCCGGGCGGCCCGTACGGACACAGGCGACGGCGCCCGGTGTTCTTCTGGAGGGAAGGACCGGAAGAACACCGGGCGCCGCCGGGCCGCGGAGGCGCGCTGCGATTGCCGCGCGCCGCTACTCCTCCTGGCCGTCGACGCCGAGCCCCGGGAGCAGGTCCGGGAGCAGCGGCGGGATCGTGACGTCGGGCTCGGTGGGCTCGTCGCTCTTCTGCTCGCCCTCCGAGGGGGAGGGGCTGTCCTTGGTGGGCGGGTCGAGCAGGCCGCCGGTGTTCCCGCCGAGCAGGCCGTCGTCCTTCGGCGGGGACGACGAGGACGGGCGGGGCGTCGGGGAGTCGTGCTCCTTGCCGCTCGCGGACGGGCTGCCGGAGCGGGACGGCGCCGTCGAGTGGTCCTCGGCCGTGCTGTCCGAGGCGGACGGAGCGCCGTGCCGGGCGCCCTTGTCCGGCTTCTTCGGCAGCAGCGAGCGCAGCGGCCCGACCTCCTCGTCTATGGCGTCGAAGACCGAGCTGACGTCCTGTGAGACGTCGTCGAGCTGCACCGGCAGCCGGTCGCGGAGCTGCGCCCAGCCCTCGCGGTGCGAGGCGGTGAAGGAGTCCAGCGCCTGGATGGCGCCGAGCGAACCGTCCCGCTCGTACGCGTCGTGCAGCAGGCGGTGGCCCGTGCCCGCGGATTCGGTGACGCCCGCCAGCGACCTGCGGACCTCGGAGAGCGTCTCGTGCGCCAGCGGACCGGCCCTGAGCCGCTCCATCAGCCGGCGGGCCTCCTGCATCCGGCTGGACGCCTGGTCGAGGTAGAGCCGGCCGCGGTCGGAGTCGTCCTCGGCCATGCCGAGCTTGAGGTCCTCCATGCCGCGCTTGAGGCCGTACAGCGAATCGCCGGGCAGCGCGTCGGAGCTCGCGGCGGCCACTCCGCTGAACGCGCCCGCGGCCACCCCGACCGTCAGCCCGCCGGCGGCGAGCCTCCTGGACAGCCGGGACCGCGGGCGCAGCCGGCCGAGCGACTTGGCGGCGCGGTGCGCGCCTCGCACGCCGCGCTGCTGGGGCACCTTCGCGCCGTCGGAGGGTGCGCCGCCTTCGGCGAAGGCGGCCTCCATCGCGGCGATGAGCTGCGCGCGCTGGATCGTGCGCGCTTCCGGGTCCAGCGTGGGCTTGGGGAGCTCCCCCAGGCCGCCGGCGACTGCCAGCAGCCGTGCCGTTTCGGGCTCCGGCTCCTGCTCCGGTGTGTCGATCTGCTCATCGGCCGCGCCCTGGAGGTCCTGATCCTCCAGCGCCTGGGCGAAGGCGTGAGCCCGCCGGTGCGCCGATACGTTCGCGATCACGGGCGGCACCTCCTCTCATCATCCCGCTCGACTCCCCGGACTGGCTTGACGATCCAGCAGGGCCGGAAGGCTGCACACCCTGCGCACAACCACTCGATCGAGTGAGCGGCCGCGGGCATGGCGTGTCTGCAGGGAGCCTGCATTCCGCACAACGAGCGGCGAGGTACTCGGGTTACGCCCCCACGATGATGTGACGGACCGGTACCGCGCGATGGCTGAAAGTGATGGCCTGGTCAGGGCTTGGCGGCACAATAAGAGTGGTGTGGGGGACGGATGTTCGGGGAGGGGGCGGCCCGAGGAGGGGAGCGGACGGCGTCAGCGGGCGTCGTCCGGCAGCAGCCGCGCGAGGGTCCGGACAGCGCGGTACTGGAGGGTCTTGATCGCTCCTTCGTTCTTGCCCATGACGCGGGCGGTCTCGGCGACCGACAGCCCTTGGAGGAACCGGAGCGTGACGCATTCCTGCTGCTGGGGGTTGAGTTTGCGGACGGCTTCGAGGAGGGCGGCGTTGGACAGGGATTCGAGGACGGAGTCCTCGGGGCTGCGCTCGACCTCGTTGGCGTCGAGCATCTCGCCCGTGGTCACCTCCAGGCGGAAGCGCGAGGACTTGAAGTGGTCCGCGACGAGGTTGCGCGCGATGGTCACCAGCCAGGCGCCGAAGTCCCGGCCCTGCCAGGTGAAGGTGCCGATCCGGCGCAGCGCGCGCAGGAACGTCTCGCTGGTCAGGTCCTCGGCGGTGGCCCGGCCGCCGACGCGGTAATAGATGTAGCGGTAGACCGTGTCGGCGTACTGGTCGTAGAGGCGGCCGAACGCGTCGGCCTCGCCCGCCTGGGCGCGCTCGACGAGCTCCATCATGCGGCGGCTGTCGCTGTCGGCGGGGCGGCGGGCGGTGGTCGTGCCACCGCGGCGCGTACGGCTGCCGGCGGACCGTGCGCCGACGGCGGTCCTGGCGTCCGCCAGGGCGTAGCAGGGGCGGACGGGTCCTGCGGCAGGTGCGGGTGTGGCGAGGGCGGGGACGGTGTACGCGGTGGGGACAAAACTGCGCAGGTGGTCGACGAGCGTCGTACGCAGCGTAGCCAGGCCCGAGGCGTCAACCCCGACGTGTGGGTACACGGGACTCCCAGAGGCAGAGCTTCCATCACGTGCAGTGCGGGACCGTTCACCCGCGGTAGGGGCTTATGGGTTCCGGTTTGCGTCTGAGGAGAATAACGCTTCGTACAGGCAGCGCTACACCCAGTTGCTCAAATCGTCGATTCCGTCTGGTCTGTTACGTATTTCTGGTCGTTCAAGTATCAGATGTTGAACAGGTATTGATCGGAAAGCGACGTGATCTGCCTGGTTGGAGGGCGTGTTGTGGCGTACCGGGCGTCGTGCGACTGTGCGTCGACCGGTGGGGTATGAAGAAGGTTTGCCCTGCACACAGCGGTACGGGTGTTCGTACGGGGCGCGTAGAAGCACCCTCAGGAGTGGTGCTGCGAAGGGCAGCGCGAAAAAACTGGAACGCGCCGTCGATGTGATCATCGGTGGGCGGCGCGTCTCCCGCCCTTTCGGTGACGGTGTGTAACGCCTACCCCTCCACTGGAAGTTGGGTGAGCTTCCGGTTATGGAGCTCGCCCCGGAGGGGCGTGGCTACCGGCGCCGGCGCTGCAGGGCGACCGCCGCCGCCGCGCCGCCCGCGACCGCGCCCACCCCGGCCGCCGCCGGAATGCCGATCTTGGCGGCCTTGCGGCCCGTCCGGTAGTCGCGCAGCCGCCAGCCCTGCTCCCGCGCGTGCTTGCGCAGCCGGGTGTCGGGATTGATCGCGTAAGGGTGGCCGACGAGGGAGAGCATCGGGATGTCGTTGGCGGAGTCGCTGTACGCGGCGCAGCGCGACAGGTCCAGCCCCTCGGCCATGGCCAGCGCCCGTACGGCCTCGGCCTTGGCGGGCCCGTGCAGCGGCTCGCCGACCAGCTTGCCCGTATAGACCCCGCCGACGGACTCGGCGACCGTGCCGAGCGCGCCGGTCAGGCCGAGCCGGCGGGCGATGATCGTGGCGGTCTCCACGGGGGCCGCGGTCACCAGCCAGACCTTCTGGCCCGCGTCCAGGTGTGCCTGGGCGAGCGCGCGGGTGCCGGGCCAGACGCGCTCGGCCATGTACTCGTCGTAGATCTCCTCGCCTATGGTCATCAGCTCGGAGACGCGGTGGCCCTTGACGATGGAGAGGGCGCTGTTGCGCACGTCCTCCATGTGCTCGGGGTTCTCCGAGCCGGCCAGCCGGAAGTACGCCTGCTGCCAGACGAAGCGGGCGAGGTCACGCTTGTGGAAGAAGTGCCGCTTATAGAGACCGCGTCCGAAGTGGTAGATCGCGGCGCCCTGCATGACGGTGTTGTCGAGGTCGAAGAAGGCGGCGGCCGCCTCGTCGCCGACGACCGGGAAGTCCGGCTCGGCGTCCTCGGATTCGCTGTCGGCGGCCGCTGCGGCGGCTTCCGCCGCGGCCTGGGCCTCGGCTTCCTGGGAGCTCTTGCGGGCGGCCTCGGCCGCCGCCTCGCCGGCCAGCACGCTGCGCGCGGTGGCGGGGCGCCGGTGACGGGTGAACCACCCCGTCACAAGGGACGGAATGCCCGTGACGAGGGACGCACTGAAGGGGCTCCTGCCGGGGCGGTGCTCGGGCGAGGGGTCGGCCATACGGCGAGCATAGCCAGTTTGTTCGGTGGCCCTGGTTACGCACGCATGTCAGGCAGGTACGGGGCTGCCGACGGTCGCGTTACGGCCACACCGCGTGGCCCCGGCGCGCCCCGGCCACGGGCCTTGTGTACGCCCTCAGGCGCCCAGCGCCTTGCGCAGCCGCTGCGGGTCGACGCGCCAGAAGTCGTGCTGCGCGCCGTCGACGAGGATGACCGGAATCTGCTCCCAGTATTTGCGGTAGAGCTCTTCGTCCTCGGTGATGTCCTGCTTCTCCCAGACGGCGCCGGTCTCGGCGCAGACCGCCTCGATCACCTTCTGTGCGTCGTCGCACAAATGGCACCCCGGCTTGCCGATGAGCGTGACCGTGTGGTCGGCGGGGTTCTTGCGCGGGGTGCGGCGGAGAAGCGGGGCCATGCCGCCATTGTGCCCCTGCCGGGTCCGTCCGTGCCCGTGTCACCAGGTCAAGAACGTTTATGACGGCCGTCACGAACCCTCTGCCGGGGAGGTGGTTTCCCGTACCATCGACGGGCGATTTAGTGGTGTACGGGGGCAAAACAGCAAGGAGACTCGCGGCGTGTTCCCGTTCACGATCCTGCGTTATGCACGCGAAGCGTGTGAACGGAGTGACGCAGGATGCGGTTCCGCGAATTGCCGCAATAAGTGCGTGACACCGGTCACGTTGACGGGACAAAGCGGACACCATCTTTGTGCACGCGTTCACAAAGACATAGCCTGCTATCGACAGGGCGGTCTTGAGACATTTGGCCGTCCAAAGCCCCGCTCTACCCGCAGGAGCACCGTGGCAACTGGCCGAACTCACCGACCGGCGACCCGAAGCCGAGGGATCCCCGAGGCCACCGTCGCCCGGCTTCCGCTGTATCTGCGTGCACTGACCGCGCTCTCGGAGCGTTCGGTCCCCACGGTCTCCTCCGAGGAGCTGGCGGCCGCGGCGGGGGTCAATTCCGCCAAGCTGCGCAAGGACTTCTCGTACCTGGGCTCCTACGGCACCCGCGGCGTGGGCTACGACGTGGAGTACCTCGTCTACCAGATCTCGCGGGAGCTCGGTCTCACGCAGGACTGGCCGGTTGTGATCGTCGGTATCGGTAACCTCGGCGCCGCGCTCGCCAACTACGGCGGCTTCGCCTCCCGCGGCTTCCGCGTCGCGGCCCTGATCGACGCCGACCCGGCCATGGCGGGCAAGCCCGTCGCGGGCATCGCCGTCCAGCACACCGATGAGCTCGAGAAGATCATCACCGACAACGGCGTCTCGATCGGCGTGATCGCGACCCCCGCGGGCGCAGCCCAGCAGGTCTGCGACCGTCTCGTCGCCGCCGGCGTCACCTCCATCCTGAACTTCGCGCCGACCGTGCTGTCCGTCCCCGAAGGGGTCGACGTGCGCAAGGTCGACCTGTCGATAGAGCTGCAGATCCTCGCCTTCCACGAGCAGCGCAAGGCCGGCGAGGAGGCCAGCAGCCAGGACGCGGCGCAGCCCGCGACGACTCCGGTGCGCCCGGGGTCCACCGACGACTCCGACCGCAAGGGACCTGACGGGGACGTGCCCGCCGTGATGCCGGCATGAGTCTCCTTGTTGTCGGCCTTTCGCATCGCAGTGCGCCGGTCAGCATCCTGGAGCGCGCCGCGCTCGCGCCCGACTCCCGCGGCAAGCTGCTGCAGGACGTCGTGTCGGCCGAGCCCGCCGCCGAGTCGGCCGTGCTCTCCACCTGCAACCGCATCGAGCTCTACGCCGACGTGGACAAGTTCCACGCCGGTGTGGCCGAGCTGTCCACGCTGCTCGCCCAGCACAGCGGCGTCAGCCTGGACGAGCTCACGCCGTACCTCTACGTCCACTACGAGGACCGCGCCGTCCACCACCTGCTGTCCGTGGCCTGCGGCCTGGACTCCATGGTCGTCGGCGAGGGCCAGATCCTCGGCCAGATCAAGGACGCGCTCGCCCTCGCGCAGGACCAGCACACCGCCGGGCGGCTGCTGAACGACCTGTTCCAGCAGGCCCTGCGGGTCGGCAAGCGCGCGCACAGCGAGACCGGCATCGACAAGGCCGGCCAGTCCCTGGTCACCTTCGGCCTGGAGCAGCTCGCGGGCGCGGCCGGCGGTCACGACGCGCACTGCGTCCTCACCGACGACGCCGTGCCGGACGCCACGGCCCCGCTCGGCGCACCGGGCGTCGACGCCTGGGCCCGCGGCAAGCGTGCCCTGGTCATCGGCGCGGGCTCGATGTCCTCGCTCGCGGCCGCCACCCTGGCGCGCGCGGGCGTGAGCGAACTGGCCGTCGCCAACCGCACCGTGGAGCGCGCCGAGCGGCTGACGGAGATCCTCACCGAGCCGGGCAGCCCCGGGCGCGCCAACGGCCTCACCGCGCGCGCCGTCCCGATGTCCGAGGTACCGGCCGAGCTGGCCGCCGCCGACATCGCGATCTCGTGTACGGGGGCGACCGGGCTCGTCCTCACCGGCGAGGCGGTCGCGGCGGCCGCCGAGGGCCGCAAGGACCGGGAACTGGCCCTGCTCGACCTGGCGATGCCGCGCGACATCGACGGCGCGGCCCACCGGATCGCGGGCGTCCACCTCGTCGACATCGAATCGCTGGCCGACGCGTCCGCCGACGCCCCCATGGCGTCCGACGTGGACCAGGTACGCACCATCGTGTCCGAGGAGGTCGCGGCCTTCGGCGCGGCCCAGCGCGCCGCGACGATCACCCCGACCGTGGTGGCCCTGCGCACCATGGCCGCGGACGTGGTCGCCGCCGAGATCGCGCGGCTGGACGGCCGCCTCCCCGACCTGGACGACAAGCAGCGCGCGGAGATCAACCAGACCGTGCGCCGGGTCGTCGACAAGCTTCTGCACGCGCCCACCGTGCGGGTCAAGCAGCTCGCCAGCGAGCCCGGCGGTGCCGGGTACGCCGACGCGCTGACCAAGCTCTTCGACCTCGACCCCCAGACGGTCGCCGCCGTCAGCCGGGCCGACACGCGCGCGGACAGGCACGACACAGCACGGGAGCAGCGCTCATGACGCACCACGCATTGCGACTCGGGACACGGCGCAGCAGACTCGCCATGGCCCAGTCCGGACTCGTCGCCGAGGCGGTCCGCCAGGTCACCGGGCGGCCCGTCGAGCTGGTGGAGATCACCACCTACGGCGATGTCTCGCGCGAGCACCTGGCGCAGATCGGCGGTACCGGCGTCTTCGTCTCGGCGCTGCGCGACGCGCTGCTCGGCGGCGAGATCGACTTCGCCGTCCACTCGCTCAAGGACCTGCCGACCGCGCAGCCCGAGGACCTGACCCTCGCCGCGATCCCGGTCCGCGAGGACCCGCGGGACGCGCTGATAGCCCGCGACGGCCTCACGTTCGAGCAGCTCCCCGACGGGGCGCGGGTCGGTACCGGCTCGCCGCGCCGCATGGCGCAGCTCAACGCCTGGGCGCGGACGCTGGGCCGTCGTATCGAGACCGTGCCGATCCGCGGGAACATCGACACCCGCATCGGTTACGTCGAGAAGGGCGAGCTGGACGCGGTCGTACTGGCCGCTGCCGGGCTCAACCGCCTCGGCCGCACCGGCGAGGCGACGGAGCTCCTCTCGCCGGACGCAGTTTTGCCCGCCCCTGGCCAAGGGGCGCTTGCGGTGGAGTGTGCCGCTACCCATGAGCACCTCGCCGCCCGGCTCGCCGAGCTCGACGACCCGTTCACCCGGGCCGCCGTGACCGCCGAGCGTTCCCTGCTCGCCGCCCTGGAGGCCGGCTGCTCCGCACCTGTGGGTGCGCTGGCCGATTTCCAGGCCGGCGAACGGGCTGTCACCGAAATGCGCCTGCGTGGCGTCGTCGGCACGACCGACGGCAGCACGCTGGTGCAGCTGTCCACCACCGGACACGTACCCACCTCCCGCGACGACGTTTCAGTACCGGCGACCATGGGCCGTGAGCTCGCCGCCGAGATGCTCGCCAAGGGTGCGGCCGGTCTTATGGGGGAGCGAGCACTTTGAACCCCACCGCCCCTAACCACCCCGCCGCCGGCCAGGTCACCTTCCTCGGTGCCGGGCCGGGAGATCCGGGTCTGCTCACGCTGCGCGCCGTGGAGGCGCTGTCCCACGCGGACGTGCTGATTGCGGACCCGCAGGTGCTCGACGTCGTCCGCACGCATGCCCGGGCGAACGTGGACACACCGCTGCAGGCTTCCGCTGACGAGGCGTCAATCCCCGCCGATGTCCCCACGCTTCGGGACACGACCAATCTTGTCATGGGCGCCGCGCGCACCGGCAAGCGGGTCGTGCGTGCCGTGTCCGGAGACCCCGGCCTGGACGCCAATGTGGCCGAGGAGATGCTGGCCTGCGCCTCCGAGGGCATCGGCTTCGAGGTCGTGCCGGGCATCGCCGCAGCGGTCGGCGTGCCCGCGTACGCCGGTGTGCCGCTGCGCGACGCGCAGGGCACCGACGTCCGCTTCGTGGACGCCCGTACGGCCGACGACCGCTGCTGGTCCGAGGTCGGCGCCAGCGACGCGACCGCGGTCGTCTCCACCACCCTCGACTCGGTGGCCGCGGCCGCCGGCGAGCTGGTCGCGGCGGGCCGCAAGCCCGACACCCCGTTGACCGTCACGATCGCCGGTACGACCACCAAGCAGCGCACCTGGACCGCCACCCTCGGCACCATCGCGCAGACGCTGAAGGCCGCCAAGGTGCTGCCCTCGGCGGACGGCGGGCAGCCGGTCATAGCCGTGGTCGGCGAGCGCAGCGCCGCCGCGCAGCGGGACCAGCTCTCCTGGTTCGAGTCCAAGCCGCTGTTCGGCTGGAAGGTGCTCGTGCCGCGGACGAAGGAGCAGGCCGCCTCGCTCTCCGACCAGCTCGTCTCGTACGGCGCGGTGCCGCACGAGGTCCCGACGATCGCCGTCGAGCCGCCGCGCACTCCCCAGCAGATGGAGCGCGCGGTCAAGGGCCTGGTCACCGGCCGGTACGAGTGGATCGCCTTCACCTCGGTCAACGCCGTGAAGGCCGTCCGCGAGAAGTTCGAGGAGTACGGCCTGGACGCGCGTGCCTTCGCGGGCATCAAGGTCGCGGCCGTCGGCGAGCAGACCGCCAAGGCGCTCATCGCCTTCGGCGTGAAGCCGGACCTGGTTCCTTCCGGGGAGCAGTCCGCGGCGGGCCTCCTGGAGGACTGGCCGCCCTACGACCCGGTCTTCGACCCGATCGACCGCGTCTTCCTCCCGCGCGCCGACATCGCCACCGAGACCCTGGTGGCGGGCCTGATCGAGCTGGGCTGGGAGGTCGACGACGTCACGGCCTACCGGACCGTACGCGCCTCGCCCCCGCCCGCCACGACCCGTGAGGCGATCAAGGGCGGCGGCTTCGACGCGGTACTTTTCACCTCGTCTTCGACGGTGCGGAACCTCGTCGGCATCGCCGGCAAGCCGCACAACGTGACCGTGATCGCCTGTATCGGCCCGGCCACCGCGAAGACCGCCGAGGAGCACGGGCTGCGCGTGGACGTCATGTCGCCCGAGCCCTCGGTGCACAAGTTGGCCGAAGCGCTCGCGGACTTCGGTACGGCCCGGCGCGCCGCCGCGGTCGAGGCCGGTGACCCGGTCACCCGTCCGAGCGAGCGCCGGCCCGGATCGCGCAGGAGGGCACGCAGTTGAGCAGTACGTACGGACGTTTCCCAGGTGCGCGGCCGCGGCGGCTGCGCACCACCCCTGCCATGCGCCGCATGGTCGCCGAGACCCGTCTCCACCCGGCGGACCTGATCCTTCCCGCGTTCGTGCGCGAGGGGATCTCCGAGCCGGTGCCGATCGGGTCGATGCCGGGCGTCGTCCAGCACACCCGTGACACGCTGCGGAAGGCGGCCGTCGACGCCGTCTCCGCGGGCGTCTCCGGGATCATGCTCTTCGGCGTCCCCGAGGAGGCCAAGAAGGACGCGGCGGGCACGGTGGGCACGGACCCCGACGGCATCCTCCAGGTCGCCCTCCGGGACGTGCGCTCCGAGGTCGGCGACGATCTCGTGATCATGTCCGACCTCTGCCTGGACGAGTTCACCGACCACGGCCACTGCGGCGTCCTGACGCCGGATGGCCGGGTCGACAACGACGCCACGCTGGAGCGGTACGCGGAGATGGCCCGCGTCCAGGCCGATGCGGGCGCCCACACGGTCGCACCCAGCGGCATGATGGACGGGCAGGTCCGTGTGATTCGCGAGGCGCTGGACGGCGCGGGCCACGCGGATGTCTCGATCCTCGCCTACACCGCGAAGTACGCCTCGGCCTTCTACGGCCCCTTCCGCGAAGCGGTGGGCTCGTCGCTGCAGGGCGACCGGAAGACGTACCAGCAGGACGGCGCCAACGCCCGCGAGTCCCTGCGCGAGCTGGCCCTCGACCTCGAAGAGGGCGCGGACATGGTCATGGTCAAGCCGGCCATGCCGTACCTCGACATCCTGCGGGACGTCGCGGAGTCCGTCGACGTGCCGGTCGCCGCGTACCAGATCTCCGGCGAGTACGCGATGATCGAAGCTGCCGCGGAAAAGGGCTGGATCGACCGCGACGCGGCGATCCTGGAGGCCCTCACCGGCATCAAGCGCGCGGGCGCCCAGAACATCCTCACGTACTGGGCAACCGAGGTCGCCCGCCGGCTCTGACGCCTCTGACGCCTACGGCGTCGCTGTACCGACCGCTGAGCCCCCGCCGTCCATCCGGACGCGGGGGCTCTGGTCATTCACTTCCTCAGCCCTAGGCGTGCTGCGGTACCTCGTCCTTGAGCGCGTCCCGGACCTGCCGACGCAGTTCCAGGCTGTCCGTGTGCCCGTGCACGGACACAGCGTGCTCAGCGGCGGCACGGACGACTTCTTCCTCCTCGCCGGAGATCACAAGCGTGCAGTTCATCTCGCTGGGGTAATCCCGGCAATCGGCGACCTTGCGCATAACGCGACCACCTCCTCACCTTCCAGTGTCGACCCGCCTGGGGCGCGACGCATTCCCTCTTCGGTGCCGCCTGCGACGCAGCGATGCGGCGGTCCCGGAAGGGAAATCCGGGGCCGCCGCATCGGGGGCGTGCGGGAGCGCGTGGTGGCGCGTGGGGCGTCAGAGGCGCTCGGGGGTCCTGATGCCCAGGAGGGACATGCCCTTGTGGAGGGTGCGGGCGGTGATGTCGCAGAGGAAGAGGCGGTTTTCGACCTGGGCGGGGGTGTCCGCCTTCAGGACCGGGCACTGGTCGTAGAAGGTCGTGTAGAGGGAGGCGAGCTGGTAGAGGTACGCCGTCAGCTTGTGGGGCGCGTACTCCGCGGCCGCGTCCGCGACCGTTTCGGCGAACTGGTCGATGTGCAGGCCGAGGGCCCGCTCGGCCGGGGCCAGCGGGAGCTCGGCGTGGGCCACGGGCTGCGCGTCGCCGGCCTTGCGGAGGATGGACTTGATGCGGGCGTGGGCGTACTGGATGTACACCGACGTGTCGCCGTTGAGGGAGACCATCTGGTCCAGGTCGAACTTGTAGTCGCGGTTCGCGGACGTGGAGAGGTCCGCGTACTTCACCGCGCCGATGCCGACCTGGGCGCCCCGCTCCTGGATCTCTTCCTCGGTGAGGTCCTGGGCCTTCTCGCGCACCACCTCGGCGGCGCGCTGCGCCGCCTCGTCGAGCAGGTCCTCCAGGCGGACGGTCTCGCCCGCACGCGTCTTGAACGGCTTGCCGTCCGCGCCGAGCACCGTGCCGTAGCCCATGTTGTGCGCGGTGACCTCGTCGCCGAGCCAGCCCGCCCGGCGGGCCGTCTCGAAGACCATCTTGAAGTGCAGGGACTGGCGCACGTCCACGACGTACAGGAGCGTCGTCGCCTGCAGGTCGAAGACGCGGTTTCGGATAGCGGAGAGGTCGGACGCCGCGTAGCCGAAGCCGCCGTCCGCCTTCTGCACGATGAGCGGGACCGGCTGGTCGTCCTTGCCCTTGATGTCGTCGAAGAAGACGACGAGGGCGCCCTCGGAGCGGACCGCGACGCCGGACTCCTCCAGCAGCCGGGCCGTCTCGGCCATCATGTCGTTGTACGCGGACTCGCCGACGATCTCGTCGTCCCGGATCTCCATGTCCAGCTTCTCGAAGACCGAGTAGAAGTAGACCTTCGACTCGTCCACGAACCGCTGCCAGAGGTCCAGGGTCTCCTTGTCGCCGGACTGGAGGGCCACGACCCGCTTGCGGGCCCGCTCCTTGAACTCCTCGTCCGCGTCGAAGACGGCGCGCGACGCCTTGTACACCCGGTTCAGGTTCGACATGGCCTGTTCGCCGTCGACATCCTCGGCCGGGGCCAGCTCGCCGGGGTTCTCGATCAGGTACTGGATGAGCATGCCGAACTGGGTGCCCCAGTCGCCGATGTGGTGGCGGCCGATCGTCTTCTCGCCGGTGAAGTCCAGCAGGTGGCGCAGGGCGTCGCCGATCACCGCGGAACGCAGGTGGCCGACGTGCATCTCCTTGGCGACGTTCGGCTGGGCGTAGTCGATCACCGTCGTGCCGGGGTTCTCGGCGTACGGCACGCCGAGCCGGTCGTCCGCGGCGCGGGCGGCCAGCGTCTGCACGAGGGCCGTGTCGGTGACCGTGATGTTCAGGAAGCCGGGCCCGGAGACCTCGATGTCCTTGATCAGCTCGGGGGCCGTGATCCGCTCGACGACCTGCGTGGCCAGCTCACGGGGGTTCCCCTTGAGCTTCTTCGCGAGCGCGAGCATCCCGTTGGCCTGGAAGTCGGCCCGGTCGCTTCGTCGCAGCAGCGGGTCGGCGGCGCCGGCCTCCGGCAGGGCTGCCGAGAGGGCGTCCGCGACGCGCTGGTTGACCGAGGCGGCGAGAGAAGGGACCGAAGCCATGGAGTGCTGCCGTTCCGTTGAAGGGGATGAGGTGGTCAGGGTTTGTGACCAGTATTTCACGCCGGTCCCGGCGGCCTCCCCGGATTTACCGGCGCGGGAACCGGCCGGGCGACCGGCGGGGGAAACGATCACGGGGGTGTCTGGGACAATGGAACGGCCAGGCTTGGGTCCGACGACCGTGAGCAACCGAACGAAGCGCGAAGAAGAGGAAGGGCCGACCGTGGCTCAGAGCACCGAGACAACCGACTGGGTCTCCCGTTACGCGGATGAGGTCATTGCCGAGTCGGAGCGTCGCGCGCCTGGCAAACCGGTCGTGGTCGCCTCCGGCCTGTCCCCCTCCGGCCCGATCCACCTGGGCAACCTCCGCGAGGTCATGACCCCGCACCTGGTCGCGGACGAGATCCGCCGCCGGGGCCTGGAATGCGTGCACATCCTGTCCTGGGACGACTACGACCGTTACCGCAAGGTGCCGTTCGGCATCCCCGGCGTCGACGAGTCCTGGTCGGAGCACATCGGCAAGCCGCTGACCGCCGTGCCGGCGCCGCCCGGCAGCGCGTACGGAAGCTGGGCCGAGCACTTCAAGGCGGCCATGGAGGAGTCCCTGGCCGAGCTGGGCGTGGAGTACCGCGGCATCAGCCAGACCGCGCAGTACACCTCCGGCGCGTACCGCGAGCAGATCCTGCACGCCATGAAGCACCGCGGCGGGATCGACGGCATCCTCGCGCAGTACCGCACGAAGCCGAAGAACGACCCGAAGAAGCAGGCCAAGAATTCGCAGAAGCCGGTCGACGAGGCCGAGCTGGAGGCCGCCGAGGGCTCGGGCGCGGCCGCCGAGGACGACGGCAGCGCGGGCGGCTCCGGGTACTTCCCGTACAAGCCGTACTGCACGGCCTGCAACAAGGACTTCACCACGGTCACGTCCTACGACGACGAGACCACCGAGCTGGCGTACGAGTGCACCGCCTGCGGGCACCGCGAGACCGTGGTCCTGAAGGAGTTCGACCACGGCAAGCTGGTGTGGAAGGTCGACTGGCCGATGCGCTGGTCGTACGAGGGCGTGATCTTCGAGCCCAGCGGCGTGGACCACTCCTCGCCGGGCTCGTCCTTCGTCGTCGGCGGCCAGATCGTGCGCGAGATCTTCGACGGTGCGCAGCCGATCGGCCCGATGTACGCCTTCGTCGGCATCAGCGGCATGGCCAAGATGTCCTCCTCCAAGGGCGGCGTGCCGACCCCGGCCGACGCGCTGGAGATCATGGAGGCGCCGCTGCTGCGCTGGCTGTACGCGCGCCGCAAGCCCAACCAGTCGTTCAAGATCGCCTTCGACCAGGAGATCCAGCGGCTGTACGACGAGTGGGACAAGCTGGAGTCCAAGGTCGCCGACGGCTCGGTCCTGCCGGCCGACGCCGCCGCGTACACCCGCGCGGTGCGCACCGCCGCCGGTGACCTGCCGCGGACCCCGCGCCCGCTGCCGTACCGCACGCTCGCCTCGGTCGTGGACGTCACGGCCGGCCACGACGAGCAGACGCTGCGGATCCTGACCGAGCTGGACCCGGAGAACCCGGTCACCTCGCTCGACGAGGTCCGGCCGCGGCTGGAGCGCGCCGAGCACTGGATCACCCACCAGGTGCCCGCCGAGCAGCGCACGATCGTCCGCGACGAGCCGGACACCGAGCTGCTGGCGTCCCTGGACGACGAGGCGCGCGAGTCGCTCCGGCTGCTGCTGGACGGCCTGGACGAGCACTGGTCGCTGGACGGCCTGACGCACCTGGTCTACGGCGTGCCGAAGGTCCGGGCGGGCTTCTCCGCGGACGCCACCGCGAAGGAGCTGCCGCCGGAGATCAAGACCGCCCAGCGGTCGTTCTTCGCGCTGCTGTACCGCCTGCTGGTCAGCCGCGAGACCGGCCCGCGCCTGCCCACCCTGCTCCTCGCCGTCGGCGCGGACCGGGTGCGCAAGCTGCTGGGCGCGTAAGAGGTACCGCACTCCGTCAGGGGCCCGGGCGCACGCCGCCCGGGCCCCTGGCCGTGCGAGGTGCCCGGTTCGTCAGGCGATGTGCTCGCTCTCCATCTCCTGGCGGAAGCGGGCGCGGAAGTCGCGTACGTACGTCCGCAGGTAGTTCTCGCTGAGGGGACCGACGCCGTCCCGGCCCGTGACGCCGTAGTTGTTGAGCAGGTAGCGCGCGAACTGGTGGGCGTCGGGCAGCTCGTTCCTGTCGGCGACGTACGCCCGGAACGCCTCGTAGAACTGCTCGTCGCGCGGCATGCCCTCGGAGAGGGCGGCGGGCGGGGCGACGGGGACCGGGGCGGGCTCGGGTGCCGGCGGCGCGGGCATCGGTACGGTCGCGCCCGCGGTACCGAGCGGGCGGCTGCGCCCCGGGCCCACGGGGATGGTGAGCGCGGGCTCTGCGGGCTCGACGGGCTCTGCGGCTTCCACCGGTGTGACTGCTTCGGCCGTCTCGACCTGCTCGACCTGCTCGACCGTCTCGACCGGCTCGGCGGGCGACTCCACCGGTACGGGATGCTCCCGGGCCGCCGCGTCCAGTTCCGGGCGCACCGGCTCGCCGATCTGCTCGCCGAGCCGTTCGCGTACCGGATCGATCCCCGCCGCCGCGAGCCCCGCGGGCGCGGTCTCCGCGAGCGGTATCCCGTACCGTGCCAGCCGCAGCGGCATCAGCGACTCCACCGGCGCCTTGCGCCGCCACGCGCGCCCGTACCGCGACCGGAGCCGCGCCTGGTACACCAGCCGGTCCTGCTCCAGCTTGATCACCTGCTCGTAGGAGCGCAGCTCCCACAGCTTCATGCGGCGCCACAGCCGGAAGGTCGAGGGGAAGGCGAGGAGCCAGCGGGAGAGCCGGACGCCCTCCATGTGCTTGTCGGCGGTGAGGTCGGCGATCCGGCCGACCGCGTGCCGGGCGGCCTCGACCGCCACGACGAAGAGGACCGGGATCACCGCGTGCATGCCGACGCCGAGCGGGTCGGGCCAGGCCGCCGCGCCGTTGAAGGCGATCGTCGCGGCCGTCAGCAGCCAGGCCGTCTGGCGCAGCAGCGGGAACGGGATGCGGATCCAGGTGAGCAGCAGGTCCAGCGCCAGGAGGACGACGATGCCCGCGTCGATGCCGATCGGGAAGACGTACGAGAAGGAGCCGAAGCCCTTCTGCTCGGCGAGCGCGCGGACCGCCGAGTACGAACCGGCGAAGCCGATCGCGGCGATGACCAGCGCGCCCGCGACGACCACGCCGATCAGTATTCGGTGCGTACGACTCACACGCATCGCGGCCACCCGCGATCCCTCCCCGCACTCGGCTGACTGGCCTGATTGGCGCGCCTAGCCTGGCACACCTGTGTGGCCGGGTGCCGGGAGGGACGGAGGCGTTACGCGAGTGGTACGCCCGCGGTGCGGATATGTGGTTACTTGTTCGCCTGCGAGATCTCGTTGACGGCCTGCTTCGCGGCCTCCTGCGCGTCCGCGAGCATCTCCTTGCCGTCCGGTGCCTTCGCGCCGGCCAGGCCCGCACCGTTGAAGTTGATGGTGACCACGGCGTTGGCGGTACGGGCGACGACCGTCTGGTTCTTGAAGTCGTTGCCGTCCTTCTTCAGGTCGTACGTCACCGTGGTCGCCTGGTCGCCGATGCCCTTGGCGGGCTCGCTCTTGACGTTCTTGGCGTCCTTGGTGCCCTTGGCCGCGTCGACCTGCTTGTTGTAGAAGCCGGTCGCCCGCTTGTCGCCGGAGCCCAGCGCGGGGTCGGAGTCGTAACGCTGCAGGTTGACGGCGAGCCAGCGGAACTGCGTGCCGTTGATGCCGCCCTTGCCCTGCCGCTCCTCGCTGCTCCAGGTGCAGGTGCCGTGCGCGGAGGTGTCGCTGCTCTTCCCCTCCTCACCGCTCTCGTCCTTCACGGCGGGCAGCATCTTCTTGACGCGGTCCTTCGTGAGGGCCTTGCAGGGGTCGGGGAGCTTCTTGAACTTGCCCGGTGCCACCTTGGGCGAGGAGCTCGGGGACGCGGACTTCGAGGCGGAGTCGCCGCCCGAGTCCTTGCCCGAGTCGTCGGAGCAGCCGGCGACGAGCATCACCGGTACGGCTGCGCAGGCGAGGTAGCTGGCGAGTCGCTTGGCTGAACGGTGCATGGTTCCTTCGCTGTTCGTCGTCGTGCGAGCGGCCGTTCCGCGCGCAGGGTCCGGGTGGCCCCTGGGTCGCACGGTACGCGGCGGACGGGTGCCGGTCGCCGATTCGTGTCGTTACTCGCCGACGGTAACCGGTCAATCCGACCGTAACCGGTCATTCGGTCCAGTGCGCGGCCAGCTCGGCGGCCAGCGCCCGGGCCTTTTCCTGCAGCTCGCGGCGGTCGGGGAGGACGGACTTGTCGGTGGACCACTGGTCGTACTCGATGGTCACGATCACATTCGAGGACCGGAAGACGACCGTGACGTCGCGGTGCAGACCGGAGTCGGCGGTGACCAGCGCGTCGTTCAGGAAGGCGGCGTCGCCGAGGCCGGCGAGCGGACGCGGCGCGAGGCTCGCGGCGTCGTCGGGGGAACCGGAACCGGGGGAGCCGGAGGGGTCGGGGGAGCCGGAAGAGCTGGGGGAGTCGCCTTCGGCCGTACGGGTGTCCGAGGGGCGCGAGGCGTCACCGGAGCCGCTGCCGGCGCTCTTCCCGGAGCCGCTGTCCTGCGCGTCGCCGGGGGCGTTCCCCGCGGTGTTTCCGGCGGTCCCGGAGCCGTCGCCGGCCTGCGAGCGGCCGGTCGGGTCCGCCGAGGGGTCGGCGGCGGGGCCCTTGCCGCCGGAGGGGCGGGTGCCGCTGCCCGCGCCGGTACGGCTGTCGGCGTCGCTGCCCGATGCCCCACCGGACTTCTCGCCCTGCTCGGCCTTCTCCCCGTCCTTCTCGCCGGAGGTGCCCGACCCCTTGCTCGCGGACGGGGTGGGGGTGCTCGACGCGTCGCTCGGGATGTGGGCCGCGAGCTCCTTCTTCGCGTACAGCTCCTGCGCCTTGTCGTCGTCGCTGACGGAGCCGTCGTACGACACCACGCGCTGCAGGTCGATGTTCAGGTGGCGGGTGCCCTCGGAGGTCTCCCGCTTCCAGTGGCAGCCGACCCGGCGGTCGGTGTCGAAGGTGACGTCGGCCCGGCCGCGGTAGATCTTGTCGGCCTCCGCGCGGGTCTCCGGGCTGCCGTCGGTGGGCAGCAGGCTGCGCAGCGTGCTCCGGCCGGGCAGCCCGCACGGCTCGGGGAGCGAGTCGAACTCGCCCGGCTCGGCGACCGGCGCCGACGACGTGCTGTCGCCGCCCTTGGCGTCCTCGGCCCCCGCATCGGTGTCCGAGCTGCCGGAGCAGCTGGTGAGCATGGTGGCCAACGCCACGGCAGCCGCCACGGCGGCCCCTCGTACGGACGACCTTCGCTGCACCGTCCCCGGCTCCTTCCGTACGAAATCCGGTTGCCGCTGAGCAGCGGCTGATGGACACAATGTCTACCGCACGCATCGCCGCACCCGCCGGTCCGTTGTCGGTGATCGGGTGCAATATCCAGCTTTTGCGTTTTCGACGCTACGCACCTTTTGCTGGTTTTTGTTGGCGTTTGCCGTTATCCATTTCATCGGGGGAACGAGGAAGTCATGTCGTACGTGGAAGTGCCCGGCGCGCAGGTCCCGATCCGCATGTGGGCGGACCCGGCCACGGTCGAGGGTGTCGCGCTGCAGCAGCTCCGCAATGTGGCGACGCTGCCGTGGATCAAGGGCCTCGCCGTGATGCCGGACGTGCACTACGGAAAGGGCGCGACGGTCGGGTCGGTCATCGCCATGCACGGCGCGGTCTGTCCGGCGGCGGTCGGCGTCGACATCGGCTGCGGCATGTCCGCGGTCAAGACCTCCCTGACGGCGAACGACCTTCCTGCCGACCTCTCCCGCCTCCGCTCGAAGATCGAGCAGGCCATTCCGGTCGGCCGCGGAATGCACGACGACCCGGTGGACCCGGGCCGGCTGCACGGTTACGGCACGGCCGGCTGGGACGACTTCTGGTCCCGCTTCGACGGCATCGCCGACGCGGTCAAGTTCCGCCAGGACCGGGCAACGAAGCAGATGGGCACGCTCGGTTCGGGCAACCATTTCATCGAGTTCTGCCTGGACGAGGACGACGCCGTCTGGCTGATGCTGCACTCCGGCTCCCGGAACATCGGCAAGGAGCTCGCCGACTTCCACATCGGCGAGGCCCAGAAGCTGCCGCACAATCAGGGCCTGGTCGACCGCGACCTCGCCGTCTTCATCGCGGACACCCCGCAGATGGCGGCGTACCGCAACGACCTCTTCTGGGCGCAGGAGTACGCCAAGCACAACCGCGCGATCATGATGGCCCTCTTCCAGGACATCGTCCGCAAGGAATTCAAGAAGGCCCGCCCGACCTTCGAACCGGTCATCTCCTGCCACCACAACTACGTCGCCGAGGAGCGGTACGACGGCATGGACCTGCTCGTGACGCGGAAGGGCGCGATCCGGGCCGGGAGCGGGGATTACGGGATCATCCCGGGCTCGATGGGGACCGGCTCGTACATCGTGAAGGGCCTCGGCAACGAGAAGTCCTTCAACTCCGCGTCGCACGGGGCGGGTCGGAAGATGAGCCGTAATGCCGCGAAGAAGCGGTTCTCCACGAAGGACCTGGAGGAGCAGACGCGGGGTGTGGAGTGCCGTAAGGACTCCGGCGTCGTGGACGAGATCCCGGGCGCGTACAAGCCGATCGAGAAGGTCATCGACCAGCAGCGCGACCTGGTGCAGGTCGTCGCCAAGCTCAAGCAGGTCATCTGCGTGAAGGGCTGAGGGGCAGCGCTGTACGTGACCGACGAGCCCCGGACTGAATGCGGTCCGGGGCTCGGTGCGCTTCTTGTGACGAAGTAAGCAAGGGAGCGATGGGGACCGGCTGCGCTTCGTGGCGAGCTGGGTGGCCGATCAACTGCCCAGGGCCTGTTGGCCCTGCCGGAGAGAAGTCGTGGATGTCGGCCGAGGTGGCAGTGCTCGACCGAGGTGGACGCTGAGCGGGTCGTCGGCGTAGTGGCCGAAGGCCGGGACCTCGGTACAGCCGCAGGAGCGGTACAGGCGACCGGGCGGAATGACGACCCTGGCGTCTCGGAGTGGCAGGTTGGGGCCGGACCTCTCCGCGTGACTGCTGCGGGCGGATACCGGCAATCAATCGTGCCGATGGTGCCGGGGTGCCACACTTCTGGCGTAGCCCTACTGACGGCTGCGACTGGAGACAGCCATGAAGCGAACCGACGCTGACTATCAGGACGCCGTACAGGCTGCTGTTGACATCTTGCGGGAGCGAGCCCGGCAGGCGCGTGACATCTCCTACGGGGACCTGAGCGCCGAGCTGACGGCGCGCGGGTTCACTGGTGTCACGCCGCATCACGGGATCATGTCCTACCTCCTCAAGGACGTCTGTCTGTATGACAACGAGGACGGGCGGGCTCCCATGCTCTCTGTGCTCGTGGTCAACAAGGCCAGTCGCGTCCCGTCGGAGCAGTTCTCCGTCCTTGCCCGTGGGCTTCCGTTCTCCCGGCCGGGCGACTGGACCTGGCAGGACGAGCAACGAGCGGTGTTCGCCGGTTCTCGCGACTGAGCCGGCAGCGGCCCCGGCCTCACAGCTCGAGCAGGTCATCTGTGTGAAGGGCTGAGGGACAGCGCTGCACGTGTCCGCTTCGCCGTGCGGCCTTGCGGGGCCGCTGCCCGTACCTCACCATGGGCACGGCCAAGGGCTGCCGTACGCCGAAGACAGCCCATCGGTTCGGCAACGTCGGCGGCCATCAGCACGAGCGCTCACGCTCGTACGGGCCGCCCGAAGGTTACCCGCGCCTGTCCGTGTGCCTCCGGCGGCCGAGGGACCTGCCTGGCCGACACGTGTTCCTCATCGCCGCCCGGAGGGCGCCATGGGTCAAACTCTCGGTGATGTGCTGGGCTTTGCGGCAGGTGTCGCCATCAGCCCGCTTCCGATCGTCGCGATCATCCTGATCCTGGCCACACCACGGGGTCGGCTCAACGGATCGCTGTTCACCATCGGCTGGCTGGTGGGTCTGTCGGCACTGGGTGCGGTGATGCTGGCGATCGGAGGACCGGCCGGTTCCGCCGCCGGCAAGCAGCCGGCCACCTGGGTGGGCGGCCTCAAAATCGGCCTGGGAGTCCTGCTCGTCCTCTTCGCCGTACGACAGTGGCGCCGGCGTCCTGCCGATGCCTCGCAGGCGCAGCTTCCGAAGTGGATGGCGGCCATCGACCGTTTCACGCCGGTCAAGACCCTGGGCCTCGGTCTGGCGCTGTCGGCCGCCAACCTCAAGAACGCACCGCTCACCATCGCCGCCGGTGCCACGATCAGCGCGTCCGGGCTTCCGCTCGGGCAGCAGGTCGGATCGCTCGCCGTGTTCGTGGTCATCGGGTCCCTCGGGCTGCTCGTTCCCCTCGCGGTCTTCCTGTTGATGGGCGAACGGGCCCGACGCACCCTCGGCAACTGGAAGGACTGGGCCGTCCGGCACAACACCGCCGTGATGGCAGTCCTGTTCTTCGTCCTCGGGCTGAAACTGTTCGGCGACGGCATCGGCATCCTGACCTCCTGACCCGCACAGTCCTGTCCCGGGAGTCCCGCACCGGGGCGATGGCGTACGGCCGACCGGCCGGGAGTGCGGACAACGGTGTCCTGCGCGGTGCGGGCGGCGGTCGCTCTGTTCGCTGCAGTCAGCGTGGGAACGACCGCGTACCCGTACCGCGGTGGCCGGTTTTCCGAGCTGTCCGGGCTCGGGCGGCGCGCTAAGAATGGGGCAAGAGGGCGATGGCGCCTCATCTCCGACGCGCTTGGCGCCCCTCGGACGTATCCGTGGCAGGAGTGACTCACGATGGCTACGACGTCAGATGCAACCTCGTCGGACCAGCCCGAGCGCCCGGGCATGAAGGACGGAGTGTGCAGCGAGTTCACCGTCTTCACCGAGATCAAGCCGGGCCATGCGGACGCGTTGCGCAGGGACCTCGCCATGATGGCCGACGGATCGGCCGACAAGGAGGCCCGTGGGGCGCTGGAGCAGATCGGCACCCTGCACGACGCACGCCACGTGATGTTCGACAACGACACCCGGCACATGTTCGCCAGTGTCTTCGACGGCTCCTGGGACACCTACATCGACGACTTCGGCAAGACGGTGATCGGGGAACGCTTCGACAGGGTCTTCTCGCACACCGAAGGGTTCCCCGGCATCACCGATCCGGGGGTGAAGGACTGGTTCCTCGCCCACCAGGCACCCGCGGGAGTCTTCGTCAGCTCCTATCCCGACCTGACTGTTCAGCAGATCTGGAAGGACCAACGCGTGAGCGAGGCGTTCCAGGCGGTACTGGACACCCCCGAGTTCCGGGCGGCGCTGGACAACCCGGCCAACGCGGAGCTGCTGGCCAGCCCCGCCTTCCGGAGGCTGATGGAGGAGGCCGAGCGCTGATACCCGCCCCATGACCGACCCCGCGCCGGCCGGAGCGAGCCGGCCGACGCGGGGCTGTCCAGGCAGAGACGGATGCGGAGGCGCAGGCGAACATGAACGCGTCGGCAAGCACGAGCGGGACCGGAGTGGACGTCGAGATCGACGACGTCCAGAGCGGGGCGTTGCATCCACGGCCGGTGCCGTACGTGGGAAGGTTCGTCTTCCTGCGTGTCGATGACCGCGACGCCGGGCGCACCCTGCTGCGGCGGCTGCTCCCGTCGGTCGAGGGCGGTCTGCCCAGCGCGGACCCGAATCAGGACGCCTGGGTGGCGGTGGCGTTCACCTACCAGGGCCTGCGGGCGCTGGGCGTGCCCCAGGAGTCGTTGGACAGCTTCCCGCGGGCGTTCCGTCAGGGCATGGCGGCGCGTGCGCATCTGATCGGCGACGTGGGCGAGAGCGACCCGGCCCATTGGGAGCCGCCGTTCGGTACGGCCGATGTGCATGTCGTGCTGAGTGCCCTCTCCCCCGATGAGGCGCGGCTGGAGAAGGCACTGGAGCGGGCCCGCGCCGCCTGCCAGGAGACGCCCGGGGTGACCGTGACCTGGCAGCAGGAGGTCCGCCAGCTCCCGACCGGGCGCACCACCTTCGGCTTCCGCGACGGCATCAGCCATCCGCATATCGAGGGCCTCGGGCTGCCCGGCTCCAACTCCCAGGAGGCTCCCCTCAAGGCGGGCGAGTTCCTTCTCGGCTACCCCGACGAAACCGGCAACCTGCCGCCCATGCCCAGCCCCGATGTGCTGGGGCGCAATGGGACCTACGCGGCGGTGCGCAAGCTGCACACCAACGTGGCGGCCTGGCGCCAGTACCTGCGTGCGCACACCTCCAGCGAACAGGAGGAGGCGCTGCTGGCGGCGAAGATGGTCGGGCGCTGGCCCAGCGGGGCACCGTTGACACTGTCTCCGGAGCACGATGACGCGGAGCTGGGCAACGACCCGCACCGCAACAACGACTTCCTGTACCGGGAGAACGACGATCGCGGTTTCCGGTGCCCCGCCGGCGCGCACATCCGGCGGGTCAACCCCCGCGATGCCACCATCATCGGCGACGCGCGGATGCACCGCCTCATCCGCCGCGGCACCACCTACGGCCCGCCGTTGCCGGAGGGTGTCCTCGAGGACGACGGCGCCGACCGAGGGCTGATCGGCGTCTTCATCGGGGCCCACATTGAGCGGCAGTTCGAGTTCATCAAGACCGAGTGGGTCAACGACGGCAACTTCATCGGTTACCCCGGCGAGCAGGACCCGGTGGCCGGGCATCACGGCGGTACCGGCAGCGCCACCATCCCGGAGCAGCCGGTCCGGCGCCGCCTGCAGAACCTGCCCGGCTTCGTGGTCACCCGAGGCGGTGAGTACTGCTTCCTGCCGGGTCTGCGCGCCCTGCGCTGGCTCGCCGAACCGGAGGGCTGAGGGGCTGTCCTGCTCCCCGAGCCCGCCGGCACGGTCTCCGAGAAGAGGTCGAGGTCATGGCAGCACGGTTCGTTCCCTACACGCGGGACGTCGAGGACGAGGACCCGCACTTCGACCGTCACCTGCAGACGGTGATCGACAAGACCAGGCGCTTCATCGCCGAGTCGGTCACGGCCGGTGGCACCGGCCGGGCCGTCCGCGACGCCCACGCCAAGGGGTACGGGGTGGTCCGGGGGCAGGTGGAGATCCTGACCGGACTTCCTCCCGAGTACGCCCAGGGCATCTACGCGACGCCGGGAACCCACGACGCGCTCATCCGCTTCTCCAACGGGTCGCCCCACGCCGGGGCCGACGCCCGGCTGGGCAACGCGACCGGACTGGCACTGAAGATCTTCGACATCAAGGGCCCGACCCTGCTGGAGGACGAACCGGACGCAGGCACGTTCGACTACGCCAACATCAACGCACCGATCTTCTTCTGCAACACGGTCGAGCACTACCTGTTCATCCAGGACCTGTTCCTGAACGCGCCGGACTACTTCTCGCAGGGCCGGCCCGGCGCGCACCGGTTCTTCGCCGAGTTCGTGACCGGAAAGGGAACGCTGGCCCAGGAGGACTGGGCGTGGGACGAATTCCTGGCCTTCCTGCGCCTGTCGAAGATCCCCCCGGTCAACGTGCTGCTGTCGAGCTACTGGACGATGGGCGCCGTCCGGCACGGAAACCACATCGCCAAGGTGCGCATCGCCCCCGACCCGCACTGCGCGGCCGCGGTGGACCGGCGCGCCATCGACGCGACCTCGGCACCGGAGGTCTTCCGGCCGGCCCTGGTGGCCGAGCTGCAGGAGCGGCCCTACGCCTTCGACATCCAGGTGCAGCTCTGCACCGACCTGGAGCGGATGCCGGTGGAGGACACCACCGTGGAGTGGCCCGAGCAGCTGTCGCCGTTCGTCACGGTGGCCAGGCTGCGGTTGCCGCGGCAGGACATCTCCGGTCAGGACAACCTGGAGAAGATGGACGCGCTGTCCTTCACGCCCTGGCGGGTCACCGCCGAGCACGCGCCCCTGGGCAACATCATGCGGGCCCGCAAGGAGGTCTACCGGCAGTCCTCCATCGAGCGCCACAAGCTGAATCAGCAGCCCCGCAAAGAACCCCGCAGCGCCGACGAGGTGCTTCCCCCGGCTCACGACCGCGACGACGCCGTGGGCGGGTAGGACCCGGACCAGGTGGTCGCCCCGAAGCCGTGCGTGATCGACAAGACCTGGGCGGTACGTGATCGACAGGCCCCGGGCTGAAGGGGCTCGGAAAGGGTGCTTCGGGGTGGACCGGGAAGGGGGCGTGGCGGAGCGGGAGCGGCGCGCTCAGGCGTTCTCGGACGGTGTTGCGGGGGAGGGGCGAAGAAGGTGCTCCCGGTCGCTCGCAGGGCCCGCCACGTCCTTTGCCGGGAGCCGTAAAACCGGGTCTGACCTGCATAATTTGGGACAATGGGAGGGTCGAACGCCGGGTCCCGACGACAGGAGCAGACCCTTGCCAGTCACCTCTGACACCCAGACGGCAGACCTCAACAGCCACCGCCCCTCCTCCCCGCTCCACGACCTGATGTACGGGCACGTCTACGCCTCCGCGCTGCGTGCCGTCGCTCTGCACGGCATCGCGGACCAGGTCGCTGACACGCCGCGCCCGGTCGCGGACCTGGCCGAGCAGGCCGGCCTGGATGCCGGGGCGCTGCGGCGGGTGCTGCGGCTGCTGGCCGCCCGCGGCCTGTTCCTGGAAGACGCCGACGGGGCCTTCGCCCTCACCGACGCCGGTCAGGCGCTGCGTACGGACGCCGCCGATTCCCAGCACGCCGCGGTGCTGCTGTTCACCGACGAGATGTTCCGCAGCTCCGCCGAAGGCATCGAAAGCACCCTGCGGACCGGCGAGCCCAGCTTCGACGCCGTCCACGGCCGGCCGCTCTTCGACCACCTGGCCGCCACGCCCGACAAGAGCCGGCTGTTCAACGCCGCGATGACCTCCCTGACCACCGGGGTGAACGAGCAGCTCACCCGGGCCTGCCCGTTCCCCGAGGAGGGCACGGTCGTGGACGTCGGCGGCGGCCGCGGCGGGCTGCTCCGGGAGGTGCTCACCGCCCACCCGGACCTGACCGGAATCCTCTTCGACCAGCCGCAGACGGTGGCCGACCACCTCCTGGACACCGGCGAACTGCGGGGCCGCTGGCGCACGCAGGGCGGGGACTTCTTCACCACCGTGCCCGAGGGCGGCGACCTGTACCTGCTCAAGAACGTCCTGCACGACTGGCCCGACGAGGACTGCTTGCGCATTCTGCACACGATCCGCCGCGCGGTCGTCCCGGGCACCCGGCTGCTCGTGATCGACGCCGTCCTGCCCGGCAACGGGACGCCGCACCCGGCCCTGGCGCTGGACATGGTCATGCTGATGACGCTCAAGGGGCGGGAACGCACCGCCGCCGAGTTCGAGGACCTGCTCGCCACCGCCGGCTTCCGCCTCCACCGCATCGTGCCGACCGAGGCCCTGTCCTCGGTCCTCGAAGCCGAAGCCGTCTGACCGGCATGCGCCCCGCCGCCGCTCGGCACGTACCGCTCACCCGCTCGATGGGGCCGACTGTCGGCTCCTGCGAGTAGCGGTAAGGGAGAAAGGGCCGGCCCCCGGTGGGGCCGGCCCTTTCGGTGTGGCGGGTGGGACGTGGATCAGGCGGCGGGCTGAGCGGGCTGTCCGGGGGACTGGACCGGGCCGGCCGGGGCGCCCGCCTGGTACAGCGCGAGCCAGGTGGTGGGGTTGACCACGCCGTTCGGGACGAGGTCGTGGTCGGCCTGGAAGTGGGCCACGGCCGCCATGGTGTTGGCGTCGAAGGTGCCGCTGAGGTTGTTCCAGCCCAGGTACTGGCGGTTGGCCAGCAGGCACTGGACCTGGGAGACCTGGTCGCCCGCCGCACCGAGGGCGACGGTGCCGCGGTCCTCGGAGAAGGCACAGGCGGCGGGGCCGTGCACGACGTTGTCGCCCATCGCGGCGGAGGCGGGGGTGGCGAGCAGGCCGGTGGTCAACAGGCCCGCGCCCGCGGCCAGTACGGCCGCACGCTTGAAGGCCCTGCCGGGCCTGCGGAAACGGGGGGTGGGGATACGGAAAGTGCTCACGCTGCCCGCGTTCCCACCGAGCGGAAAATCATGTGGGGTGAGCATTGTGGATCTTGTGAAGGTCCGTCGCCCTACGCGTCCGCCGGGTACCAGCGCAGCTCGACGGTGTTGCCGTCCGGGTCCTGGACGTAGAGGGACTCGGCGGTGCCGCGGGCGCCGAAGCGCTTGCCGGGACCGTCGAGCACGGTGAACACCCCGGAGTCGATGACCTGTTGCCAGTCCAGGGGCGCGACGACCAGGCAGAGGTGGTCGACGTTCCGGCCGGAGCCGGACGCGTCGTCGGGAGCCCGTACCAGGTCGATGATGGTCGTCGGGCTCACCCGGACGGACGGGAACGGCACCTCGCCGGCCCGCCATTCGTCCACCCGGACCGGTTCGAGGCCGAGCGGCCCGCAGTAGAACTCCAGCGCGCGTTCGACGTCCGCGACGTTGAGGACCAGGTGGTCGAAGGCGGTGACGGTCACGGCAGCGGGGGTGGCGGGCATGGCGTGTTCCTTCCCTGGGAGTACGGACCGGTCAGGACTCGCGGTGGACCTTCGTGTTGGACGCCTGGGCGCGCGGGCGGACGACGAGGAGGTCGATGTTGACGTGGGCGGGGCGGGTGACCGCCCAGGAGATCGTCTCGGCCACGTCCTCGGCGGTCAGCGGCTCGGCGACGCCCTCGTACACCTTGGCGGCCCTGGACTCGTCGCCGCGGAAGCGGGTGAGCGCGAATTCGTCGGTCTTCACCATGCCGGGGGCGATCTCGATGACACGGACCGGCTGCCCGCACAGCTCCAGGCGGAGCGTCTCGGTGAGGACGTGGGCGCCGTGCTTGGCGGCCACGTAACCGCCGCCGCCCTCGTACGTGCCGTGCCCGGCGGTCGAGGAGAGGACGACGACCGTGCCGTCGCCGGTGGCGGTCAGCGCGGGCAGCAGCGCCTGCACCACGTTGAGCACGCCGAGGACGTTGACCTCGTACATCGCGCGCCAGTCGGCCGGGTCGGCGGTGGCCACCGGGTCGGTGCCGAGCGCGCCGCCGGCGTTGGCGACCAGGACGTCGCAGCGGTCCAGGGAGGCCGCGAAGGCGTCGACGGCGGCGCGGTCGGTGACGTCGAGGGCGTACGCCTCGGCGTGCGGGAGCTCGGCGGCCAGCGCCTCGATGCGGTCCTTGCGGCGGGCGGCGAGGATCACTCGGTAGCCGGCCTCGGCGAGCTGCCGGGCGGTCGCGGCACCGATGCCGCTGCTCGCTCCGGTGACGACGGCGGTACGGGCGGCGGCGGTCATGAGTGCTCCTCGGCGTACGGGCGTACGAATGTACGAGTGGGCGGTACGCGATCAGGATATGCGCGGCCGGGCCGGAAATCCGGGCGGTCCGCCGGTCCGTCACCGACCCCGCGGCGCGTACATGATCAAGGCCATGCCGGCCAGGCAGACCAGGGCGCCGGTGACGTCCCAGCGGTCGGGACGGTAGCCGTCCGCGACCATGCCCCAGACCAGCGAGCCGGCGACGAAGACGCCCCCGTACGCGGCGAGGATGCGGCCGAAGTCGGCGTCCGGCTGGAGCGTGGCGACGAAGCCGTACGCGCCCAGGGCCAGTACGCCCGCGCCCGCCCAGATCCAGCCGCGGCTCTCCCGTACGCCCTGCCAGACCAGCCAGGCGCCGCCGATCTCCAGGAGCGCGGCGAGGACGAAGAGGACGGCGGAGCGGAAGATCGGCATACGGGCAGCGTATGCGGAGCCTACGGCGCCGCTGTCGTGGCCGGTGCCTTCTCCGCAGGGCCCGTCCAGCGCAGCAGGGCCGCGCCCAGGGCGTCCGCGCGGGCCGCGCGGTCCATGGTGTCGGTGGCCCAGGCGATGTAGCCGTCCGGGCGGACCAGCAGCGCGGTGCGCCGGTCGCCGCGCCAGGTGCCGTGCACGAGGCGGCGCGTGTCCCGGCCGCCGAGCTCCGGCGTCTCGTACGCGGGGGTGATCAGGACGAAGCGGTTGCCGCGCAGCGCTTCGTAGAGGCGGCTGCCGTCCGCGAGCCGGATGTCGGGCGCGCGCCGGCCCGTCAGCGGGTGGTCGCCGCGGTGGCGTCCGTACGCGATGCCGATGCCGGTGATCATCGAGACCGCGCGGTGGGTCACCGGCGGTACCCGCTTGATGAGCTGTGTGGCCAGCATCCGCGCCACGTGCTGCGCGCGGGTCTGCAGCAGCGCGAACCGGATGAGCGCGCCGCTGGAGCGCAGAACCATGCGGCCCACCGGGTGGCGTTCGGCGTGGTAGCTGTCCAGCAGCGCGTCGGTGGCCCGGCCGCGCAGTACGGCGATGAGCTTCCAGCTCAGGTTGGCGGCGTCCTGCAGGCCGGTGTTCATGCCCTGGCCGCCGGCCGGGGAGTGGACGTGGGCCGCGTCGCCCGCGAGGAAGGCCCGGCCGACGCGGTACTGCGGCACCTGCCGCTCATCGCTGTGGAAGCGGGACATCCAGCGGGCTTCCTGGATGCCGTAGTCGGTGCCGTGGGCGAGCCGGGTGAGCTCGCGGACCTCCGCCAGATCGACCGGCGCCTTGTCGTCGGCCTGCCGGTGGCGGTGCCAGGCGATCACCCGGTACCAGCCGTCGCCGAAGCCCGCGATGAGGGCGAAGGCGTCGCCGGTGGCCTTGGCGACGAGCGGCGCGTCCGGCTTGTCGGTGAGCTGTACGTCGGCGAGGACGACGGACCGGATGACGGCCTTGCCGGGGAACGGCAGGCCGAGCGCCCGGCGGACGCCGCTGTGCACGCCGTCGGTGCCGACCAGGTAGGACGCGCGGTGGCCGGCCGTGCCGCCGTCTTCGGTGCGGACCGTGGCCGTGATGCCGTCGGCGTCCTGGTCGACACCGGTGAGCTCGTGGCCGTACGCGAAGGTCACGCCGGCCTTGCGGGCCCGCTCCTCCAGCACCCGTTCGACCTCGAACTGCGGGGTGACCAGGATGAACGGGAAGCGGGTGGGCAGCTCGGTCGGGTCGATCGCGACATCGGCGAAGAGCTGGAGCGAGGTCACCGGGTGGCCCGTGTCGATCACTTCCTCGGCGAGGCCGCGGGCGTCGAACTGTTCGAGGGTGCGGGCGTGCACGACCAGGGAGCGGGTGAGGTTGCTGATCCCGGGGGCGCGGCGCTCCAGCAGGGTGACGTCGAGGCCGGCCTCGGCGAGGTCGCCGGCGAGCAGGAGGCCGGTGGGCCCGGCGCCGACGACCAGGACGTCGGAGGTGGGGTGCGGGGTCGCCGCGCGGGCGGTGGTGCGGGCGGTGGTGCGGGGCTCGCGGTTCATGGCCGCCTCCTTTGCCAACGGGTGTTGGTCAACGCTTGTTGGCCGCTTATGGGCAACGTAGGGCGGCTCCCCTGGCATGTCAACAGGTGTTGGCCTACGATTGTTGGCATGGCTGACAGAGCCCCCTCCGATTCCCCTTCCGGGACCCTGGCCCGCCCCCGCCGCTCCGATGCGACCCGGGCCGCGATCCTCACCGCGGCGCGCGACCGCTTCGCCGCCGACGGCTACGAGCGCGCGACCATCCGGGCCATCGCCAGGGACGCGGGCATCGACCCGTCCATGGTCATGCGCTACTACGGCAACAAGGAGGGCCTGTTCGTCGCCGCCACCGAGATCGACCTGCGGATGCCGGACCTGACCGCGGTGGACCGCGACGGGCTGGGCGAGCGGCTGGTGCGCCACTTCCTGGACGTCTGGGAGCACGACGAGCGGCTGACGGGGATGGTGCGGGTCGCCGTGACCGTGGAGGCGGGCGCCGAGCGGCTGCGGGCGGTCTTCCGCGACCAGCTCGCGCCGGTGATCGCGGCGGTCTGCCCGGTGCCGGACGAGGCGCCGGTGCGGGCCGCGCTGATCGGCTCGCAGATCATCGGCATGGCGATGGCCCGTTACGTCGTGCGCATCCCGCCTGCCGCGGGGCTCGGCCACGACGAGGTCGTCGCCTGGCTGGCGCCGACGGTGCAGCGGTATCTGATGGCGGAACGCCCCTGAGGGGCCCCGTCTAGAGCGGTGTCGCCGCCTGCAGGACGAGGAAGAGGGCGACGGTGGCGTTGACGGAGGAGAGGGCCGAGGCGAGGGTGCCCGCCGCCGCGACGAGGGTGGCGATGCCGGCCGGGGTGAGCGCCGGCGGCCAGCCGCGTACCGGCGGCCCGGACCGCAGCAGCGCCGCCACCCGGCGCGGTACGGGCCCTGGAGCCGCGAACGACGCCAGCCCCGCCATCGGCGCGTGCCGGGTGATGAGCGCCGCCTTGCCCACCGCGCGCGCCGTCACCCGGCGGTCGCCGACCGCCTGCGCCGCCTCCTCGTCCGCCCAGCGTTCGGTGCAGAACTCCGTGGCCGTGCGCAGCGGAAGCAGGAACGGATTGGCGCGGGCCGCGAGCTGGACGGCCAGCAGGTAACGGTGGTGACGGCCCGCCAGATGCGCGCGCTCGTGCGCGAACAGGGCCCGCCGCTCGGGCGAGTCCAGTTGCGCCAGCATCGCGGTGGAGACCACGATCCGGCCCGGCCGGGGCCGCCGGGCCGGCAGCGCGTACGCGTACGGCGCGCCGTCCGGCAGGACCGCGACCCGCGAGCCCGGCAGTCCGGCCAGCGCGCGGGCCGCCCGGCGCCGTACGCGCAGATGGCGCCGGAGCGTACGGACGCCCGCGACGGCCACCGCGGCCAGCGCGGGGATCGCCGCCCTGCCCGCGATCTCGTCGTACGGGACCGCCGCGCGGACCTCCGGGTCGGACCAGCCGTCCGGCAGTGGGTTGCCGGGGAGCTGGGCGGTGCCGACGACCATGATCAGGCCGAGGCAGAGGGTGCTGCACACGGCCAGTACGGCCGCCACGCCGGCCAGCAGGCGGGTGGCGCTGCGCGGGTGCAGATGCTGTTCGGCCAGGCGCGCCACCGGCCACGCGGTCAGCGGGAGCACCAGGGGCAGGAAGACGAACACGCCCACGGGTCAGCCCTCGGCCGCGGGGCCGTCGGCGTCCTCCGCCTCGTGGAGCAGGCCGCGCAGCAGGCGCTCGTCGTCGGGGGAGAGGGCCGTGACAAAGCTGGCCAGCACCGCTTCCCGGTCGGCCTCGGCGTCCAGTACCCGGCGCATGCGCAGCGCGGCGAGCCCCGCCTCGTCGGACGCGGCCTGCCACACGAAGGCGCGGCCCAGGCGTTCGCGGGTGACGGCACCCTTGGCCAGCAGCCGGGAGAGGATGGTCATGACGGTGGTGTAGGCGAGGTCGCCGTCGAGACGTTTCTGCACCCAGGCCGCGGTCGCCGGGCCCGAGGAGAGCCGCAGTACCGACAGGACCTGTGCCTCCAGCTCGCCCTGGCCGCGCCGGCGTCCGCGGGGGTCGTGCCGCCCCTCGCCCGCTCGCCGGTCCGCTCCGCGGTCCACTCCGCCGTCTCCCTCCGCTGCCCCGCCCGTACGCGTGATGGCCGTACGGTCCGTGGGGCGGCCATCGTACTGAGGTGGACGCCGGCACTTCGGCGGGCCCGATTCCGGGCCGTGCCGCCGGCCAGTACGCTCATGGGGCCCTCCGTGCGGAGGGGGAAGAGAGGACCGGGGATGTTCGGGATCAGTGAGATCGCGCTGCTCCTCATCGTTGTCATCGTGGTGCTCGCGGCCAAGCGGCTGCCCGATCTCGTGCGGTCGGCCGGCAAGGCGACCCGCATCCTGAAGAGCGAGACCAGGGCGATGAAGGACGGGGTCCACCCGGACGACGACGGTCCGCCCCCGCGCGTGATCAAGGCGCGGCCCGGCGACGTGATCAACTCCCGCACGGACGAGGCGCCTTCCCGTGCGGCAGACGAGGGCGGGGCCCGCGGCTGAGCGCCGCGGGCGGAGTCCGGAACGCCGCTCTTACAGGTCGAACTCGGCCGGCGGGATGTCCAGCGCGAAGCAGACGTCGCGCACGACGGCCTGCTCGGACTTGTCGAAGTCGCCGTCCGCGCCGCCGATGACGATGCCGATCTGGATGACGGCGCGCGCCTCGGCCGGCTTCTTCTTCACCTTGCCGATCTCCTGGAGCACGCCGACCCTGCCGAAGTCGAAGTCGGCGATGAGCTTGTCGAGGTAACCGTCGAAGCGGCGCTGCAGATCGTCGGCCGGGAAGTTCTGCAGCACGTCGTTCGACATGATCAGCTGGGCGACGCGACGGCGTTCGGAGGCGTCGACGCTGCCGTCCGCCGCGGCCACCAAGGCGCACATCGCCATGCTCGCGTCCCGGAAGGCGCCGCTCTTCAGGTCGTTCTTCTTCGCCGTGAGCTGCGTCTGCATCGTCTGGGCGGAGTCCTTGATCCGGTCCCACAGGGCCATGTGCTGCTCCTCGTCGTCCTTCGTCGTTTCTCGTCCGCCGCGCGTCGGCGCGCCACGGAGCTGAAATCTACACGGGTGTAGAAGTTGACGAGACGCACGGGTGCGCGCCCGAGGGCAGGGAGTGGGATCAGCCCAGGTCGAGCCGGCCCTCGACCACGTCGTGGGCCACATCGGACAGCAGCCGGCGCTGCGCGCGGGCGTGGCCGCGCAGCAGGGCGAAGGCGCGGTCAACGGTGAGCGAGTGACGGTTGGCGAGCACGCCCTTGGCCTGCTCGATGATCACCCGGCTGTTCAGCGCGTACTCGAGCTGCGAGCTCAGCGCCCGGCTCGCGTGCAGTTCGTGGTCGCGCATCAGGGTCAGCGCGGCGAAGTCCGCGAGGGACTGGGCGAGCGCCGCCTTCTCCTCGGACACCGGGGCGTCCGCCGCGGATCCCAGCAGGACGAGCGCGCCCACGGACCGCTCACCGGTCCGCAGCGGGAAGGCGGTGGCGCGGGTGTACCCCAGCTCCAGCGCCCGCGGCGCGTACCGAGGCCAGCGCTGCCTGGCCACCTGGCCGTCGAACGCGATGCAGGGGACCGGCCGCCCGCTGCGCCGGCTGTCCGTGCCCGGACCCTCGCCCCACTTCAGCGCTGCCTGCTTCAGCAACTGTGCGCCGTCCTCGGAGCCGGCCACTTGCGGTTCAGCCCGGTCGTCGAGGGCCACCACCGTGCCGGCGGCGCGCACGCCCAAGAGCCCTGGACTGCACCGTGCCAGCGTGGCCAGCAGCTCGGGGACCTCCAAGGGCGTGCCCGCGGTACCTCCGGACAGTTCCACGAACACGTCGGCGATCTGCTGTGCCGGTGTCGTCATCACGCCCCCTTCAGGCGAGTCGCAGCGCTCCGCGAACCTTGCGCCATCTTTGCCGCTCAGGCAAGACGGAGCTTTCCGTGCACGATCCGCCGGGCCATTTCATTCACGGGTACCCCGTCGGCGTATGCCTTTGCCTTGATCAGCGCAAGTGCGTCCTCGACGGGACAGGGGACCTGTACGGACACCATGCCTGCCGCCTGGTGCACCGTGTCCCGGTGGTCCGTGCTGCCGTAGAGCTCCGGATCGGCGTCCGGGCCGAGCAGTACGGTGCGCACCAGCGCATCGGTGATCTCGGTGAAGACGGCGGACCTGGCGATACCGGGCCGGGGGTCGAAGACGGCCAGTGAACCCAGGCAGCCGTCGGGAGTCTCCAAGGGTACGGCGACCACCTCGCCGAAGCCCAGTGCCGTCACCGCCGGACCGTAACCGGGCCAGCGCCGCTCGATGGCGGGCCCGGCGGCGATGATCCGGCGGCGGCCGGCGGCGGCGTCCCGGCAGGGGCCCTCGCCGAGGACGTACTCCAGGTCCTGCGCGGCACGTGACGGGTCATCGGACGCGGCGACCGCGAGCTGGCTGTGGTCGGAGCCTAGGAGGGCGAGGGCGGCGCTGCCCGTGCCGCAGGCGTCCGCGACCACGCTCATGAACGGGGGCGGCGGGCCGGCCGGCGACTGCCAGCTCTCCAGCCGGTGCGCGTACGCCTCTTGGAGATGGGCGGAGGAGCGGTGGCTGGCGGCTGCCTTGCGGTGGGTGGCCGCGATCCGGAGATGGATCGGCTGACCGGTCTGCTCCGCGAAGTGCTCCTGCTGGGCGGCCAGCGCCTCGGCGCGGTCCGCGCGTCGGTGCGCCCCGGCCGCACGACGCCGTGCGGCCGCCGCCTTTCCCGACGGGCCCCGGGTTTCCATACGGGCAGCCTACGCGGGCTTTCCGCCATCGGCCTGTGCATCGGGCACTTCTTCCATCAACAGCACGACGCCGCCGTTGTACCCGTCGAACGGCGAGCACACCACCGTGCAGTGGATGGCCCGGCCGATGCGGTTCACGGCCGGGATGCCGACGGGCCCCGTACGCAGGCCCTTGTCCAGGCACTTCTGCACCATGTCCCGCAGCTGATCGGCGGGCAGCCCGAAGTCCAGTGAGAAGAACGGTTCTTCGACGACCTCGTCCGAGCGCAGCCCCCACAGCTCGGCGGCGCCGCGGTTCCAGCTCTTGACCCGGGCCTCCCGGTCCAGGACCACCACACCGGCCGCGACGCTGGTCAGGACCGCTTCGAGGAACGAGCGGGCCTCGTCCAGCTCCTCGGTGCGGATGCGCATCTCCTCATTCATGGTCTCCAGTTCCTCGTTGCCCGACTGGAGTTCCTCGTTCGTCGTCTCCAGTTCTTCGTTGGTCGACTGGAGTTCCTCGTTGGTGGTCTCCAGCTCCTCGATGCTGGACTGGAGTTCCTCGTTCGTCGTCTCCAGCTCCTCGTTGGTCGACTGCAGCTCTTCGTACGCGGTCTCCAGGTCCTCCCGCACCCGTTTCACCTCCGACCGGAGCTGCGTGGCCACGGTGACGTCGGTGAACGTGATGCTCGTGGCGGCGGTCGTCCCGTTCGCGGACATCAACGGCTGGATGAGGATGTCGTAGTACTGCATCTCCTCGCCGGTCCGCCGCTCGGCGCCGTTGACCCGCAGGGTCCGCCGCTCGTGCACGGCCTGTTCGATCAGGGAGCGCAGCTCGACCGGGCGGTAGGAGATCTCCAGGTCCTGGAACGGGCGGCCGATGTCGCCCGCGGTGAGGGAGAACTGGGCGCGCGCCTGATTGTTGATCATCACCACGGTGCCGTCGGTGTCGACGGCGACCGACGGGAAGGGCGCGGCGTCCAGGATCAGGTCGCGGAGCTGGCGGTTGCGGGCGAGGGAGTGGATCTCGTTGTGGCCGCCCGCGCGGATCTTCACGGGGGCGGGGTTGTACGGCGGGCCCGACTCGCCCGGACGGCGCCGGAAGACCCGCTGGCGCATGTTCATGACATCGAACCGCTCGGTGTCGTTCAGCAGCATCTCCGCCTTCCCCAGGAAGAGGAAGCCGCCCGGACGCAGCGCGAAGTGGAAGCGGTCGACGATCTGGGTCTGCGCCTCGACGTTGAAGTACATCAGCGTGTTGCGGCAGACCAGCAGGTCCAGGCGGGAGATCGGGGCGTCGCGGGTGATGTCGTGCCGGCCGAAGATCACCCGGCGGCGCAGGTCGGCGCGGAAGCTGAACTGCGTGCCGTTCTGGTCGAAGTACTTCTCCCGCAGCTCCGCCGGCAGCCCCTCGAGCGCCTTCGCCGTGTAGAGCCCGGAGCGCGCGTCGCGCAGCGCCTCTTCGTCGACGTCCGTGGCGTAGATCTTGACGCGGTTCAGGCACTCCTCGATGCCGAGCGCCTCGGCGAACATGACCGCGAGGGAGTACGCCTCCTCGCCGCTGGAGCAGCCCGCGCTCCACACCCGGATCTCCTCCTCGGGGTCCCCCTGCGCGAGCAGTTCGGGCAGCACCTCGCGCTGGAGGAAGGCCCAGGCGTCGGGGTCGCGGAAGTAGGAGGTGACGTTGATCAGGATCGTGTTGAAGAGCGCGCCGAATTCGTCCGCGCTGATCTCCAGCAGGTCCCGGTAGTCGGTGTAGGACTCGACGTTCACGTCCGCCATCCGCTTCCGGATGCGGCGGCCCAGGGACGATCTCTTGTAGCCGGTGAAGTCGAACCCCCGGGTGTCTCTGAGAAAGCCGAGCAGCGCCTCCAGCTCCTCGTCGGACTCGGCTTCCCGTACGTCACCCATCATTGCCTCTTGGTCTCGACCAGGCCACGGATCACCGCGGCGATTTCTTCCAGGGGCAGCACGAAGTCCACAGCCCCTGTTTCCACGGCCGCCTCCGGCATGCCCCGGAATTCTGCCGTGCGGGGATCTTCGGCGATGACGGTGCCACCTCGCGACTTCACGGCGTCGACGCCCATCGCGCCGTCGAAGCCGGAGCCGGTCAGGACGCAGGCGATGGCGCGGGGGCCGTAGGCGCCCGCCAGGGATTCGAAGAGGAGGTCGGCAGAGGGGCGCACGAAGTGCACCAGCTCGCTGCTGGAGAGCGTCAGGACGCCGTCGGCGTCGACGAGGAGGTGGTGGTTGGGCGGGGCGATGTACACCACGCCGGGACGTGCCTGTTCCCCGTCCTGCGCCAGCTTGGTCCTGAGCGGGGTGCGCCGCGCGAGGACGTCGGCGATCACGGTGCCGTGGCGGGGGTCGAGGTGCTGCACGATGAGGAGCGGGACGGAAAGTCCGTCCCCCAGCGTCTCCAGGAGCACGCTCAGTCCGTGGATGCCGCCGGCCGAGGAGGCGACCGCCACGATGGCGAAGTTGTCCGGTGCGGAGTGGCCGTGGTCCGGCGCGGGCGTGTGTGCCGTCACACCTGCGAGCCTAGTCTCCTGCGCCCGTGGGAGGGGCGAGCGGAGGGGACGCGTACCGGCGCCGTCGGGGAGTACCGGTTCGGATACGCCGTCCGGCGGGGCCGGCCCTCCGTCGTCCGTCAGGGCCACACCAGGCAGTACGCCTGATGTCCGGCCTCGTGCAGACGGTGGCTGAAGTCCTGCCATTCATGGAGGAGCCGGTAGACGGCGAAGGCGTCGCGCGGGCCGCCGCGGTCGGGGACGGTGGACCAGATGAAGGCGGCGGCGCCCACGGACTCCTCGCCGACGCCGCGCAGCGGGTCGACGACCGTCATCGGGAGCTTCACCACGGCGTAGTCGGGGTGCAGGACGACCAGTTCCAGCGGGGGGACCTTGGACAGCGGTATGCCCTCTATGCCGGTCAGCACCATCGCCGCCATGGTCTCCGGCTTGATCTTCGTGAACATCCCGCCCATGCCGAGCTCGTCGCCGCCCAGCTCTTCGGGGCGCATCGAGATCGGTACCCGGGCCGCGGTGGCGCCGTCGGGAGCGCCGAAGTACTTGTACGTCACCCCCATGCGCCCGCCTCTGCTGCTGGTCCCGCTGTTGTTCCCCGGGCCGACCTGCCCGGCGCCGCTGTGCTCCGCACGGTCCTGCTCGCCGCTGTACTCCGCTCGGCGGTGGCGTCCGCGCCGGGCGCGCTCCGGGCCCCGGTCATCGGTCCCTTCGCCCAGTTCGCCACCGCGATGCATATCTCCACCCGACCACTCGCAGCCTCAGCCGCGCAACCCGATCATCGTCTCAGAGACCTCCCCCGTCACCGGCGTGTGAAACGCCCGGCCGCGCGCCCCCGTGCGCCTCTGAGACCATTGCTTGCGTGACTCACTCGTACGATGCCCCAGTTTCGCAGACGCTCTTCGACCGCGCGGCCGTCGTGACGCCCGGCGGCGTGAACTCTCCCGTGCGCGCGTTCCGCGCCGTGGGCGGTACGCCCCGGTTCATGGTGTCCGGTACCGGTCCGTACCTCACCGATGCCGACGGTCGTGAGTACGTCGACCTCGTGTGCTCGTGGGGACCGATGATCCTCGGCCACTCCCACCCGCAGGTCCTCGCGGCCGTGCAGGACGCCGTCGCACGCGGCCTGTCCTTCGGCACGCCGGGCGCCGGCGAGGTCGAACTCGCCGAGGAGATCGTGAACCGGATCGAGCCGGTCGAGCAGGTCCGCCTGGTCTCCTCCGGTACCGAGGCCACCATGTCGGCGATCCGGCTGGCCCGCGGCTTCACCGGCCGCCCCAAGGTGATCAAGTTCGCCGGCTGCTACCACGGGCACGTGGACGCCCTGCTGGCCGCGGCCGGTTCGGGCGTGGCGACCTTCGGGCTGCCCGACACGCCGGGCGTCACCGGCGCGCAGGCCGGCGACACGATCGTGCTGCCGTACAACGACATCGAGGCCGTGCGCGCCGCGTTCGCCGCGCACGAGGGCCAGATCGCCTGTGTGATCACTGAGGCGTCGCCCGGCAACATGGGCGTCGTCCCGCCGCTCCCCGGCTTCAACCAGGGCCTGAAGGACCTCTGCTCCGCGAACGGCGCGCTCTACATCTCCGACGAGGTCATGACCGGCTTCCGGGTGAGCAAGGCCGGCTGGTACGGCATCGACGGGGTCACCCCGGACCTGATGACGTTCGGCAAGGTCATGGGCGGCGGCTTCCCGGCCGCGGCGTTCGGCGGCCGCGCCGACGTCATGGCCCACCTCGCCCCGGCCGGCCCCGTCTACCAGGCGGGCACCCTCTCCGGTAACCCGATCGCCACCGCCGCCGGCGTCACGCAGCTCCGGCTGCTGGACGACGCCGCGTACGAGCAGGTCGACGCGGTCTCCGCGGAGCTGCGCGGGCTGGTCTCCGAGGCGCTGACCAAGGAGGGCGTGGCGCACCGCCTGCAGGTCGCGGGCAACATGTTCTCGGTCTTCTTCACCGACCAGGACGTCACCGACTACGAGAAGGCCAAGGCGCAGGAGTCCTTCCGCTTCACGCCCTTCTTCCACTCGATGCTCTCCCAGGGCGTCTACCTCCCGCCGTCCGCCTTCGAGTCGTGGTTCGTCTCCACCGCGCACGACACGCAGGCCGTCGAGCGGATCGCGGCCGCGCTGCCGGCCGCCGCGCGGGCCGCCGCCGAGGCCACCGCATGAGCGGCACGACCGGCAGCGGCGGCAGCGGTGACGACATCACCGTCGTCCACCTGATGCGCCACGGCGAGGTGCACAACCCCGACGGCGTCCTCTACGGGCGGCGCCCCGGGTACCACCTCTCCGAGCTCGGCCGGCAGATGGCCGACCGGGTAGCCGAGCACCTCGCCGACCGCGACATCACGCATGTCGTCGCCTCCCCGCTGGAGCGGGCGCAGGAGACGGCCACGCCGATCGGCAAGGCGCACGGGCTGGACGTCGCGACCGACGGGCGGCTCATCGAGGCCGGGAACATCTTCGAGGGCAAGACCTTCGGCGTCGGGGACGGCGCGCTCAAGCGGCCGGGGAACTGGAAGTACCTCACCAACCCGTTCCGGCCGTCCTGGGGCGAGCCGTACATCGAGCAGGTCGTCCGGATGATGGCGGCGCTCGGCACGGCCCGGGACGCGGCGCGCGGCCACGAGGCTGTCGCGGTCAGCCACCAGCTCCCGATCTGGATCGTGCGCAGCTTCGCCGAGCGGCGCCGGCTGTGGCACGACCCGCGCAAGCGGCAGTGCACGCTGGCCTCGCTGACGTCCTTCACCTTCCACGGCGACCGGATCGTGTCGGTCGGCTACAGCGAGCCCGCGCTCGACCTCGTGCCCGAGCATCTGCGGGCCGGGGCCCAGCCCCGGTTCGGCAAGGGCGCCGTGAAGGGCCAGCCCAAGGCGGCCGGCGCCTGATTCCCCTGCGGCGGTACGTACGGACAGAGAGCTGTCCGTACGTACCGCCGTAGATATATGCGCTCGCGCCGGAACCCCGGCTCCTGTCCCGCCCTCTTACCCCATGTCCGTATATACGGGCTTTGGCACGGCAAGGGTGAACGGGAACGGTATGAGCGCGATCAGTCGGCGGAACCTGCTGGGCATCGGAGTGGGGGCGGCCGCCGCGATCGGGCTCGCGGGCTGCGGCACGGCCCGGCCCGGCGACGCCGCAGGGAAGGCCACCGTCCAGGCCCGTCCGAAGCCGATCGGTGACGGCTCCACTGCCGAGACCGGCCCGCAGCCCCACCAGCCACCGAAGCCCGAGCCGCTGGAGCCCGGGCAGACCCCGCCTCAGTTCGTCGTCTTCTCCTGGGACGGCGCGGGCGAGGTCGGCAACGGCCTCTTCCCCCGCTTCCGCCGCCTCGCCAAGGACCACGGCGCGTCGATGACGTTCTTCCTCTCCGGGCTGTACTGCCTGCCGGAGGCCAAGAAGTCGCTCTACCGCCCGCCGAACAATCCGGTCGGCGCCTCCGACATCGGCTATCTCACCGACGCGCACATCAAGGAGACGCTGCGGAACATCCGCGCGGCCTGGCTCGAAGGGCACGAGATAGGCACCCACTTCAACGGCCACTTCTGCGCCGGCTCCGGCTCGGTCGCCCACTGGACCCCGGCGCAGTGGCGCTCCGAGATCGACCAGGCCACCGACTTCGTCACGAAGTGGCGGACGCACACCGGCTTCACCGACGTCGAGCCGCTGCCCTTCGACTACAAGAAGGAACTCGTCGGCGGCCGCACCCCCTGCCTGCTCGGCCAGGACAATCTGCTGCCCACCGCCCGCGAGCTGGGCTGGCGCTACGACGCCAGCTCGCCCGGCGGCCGCCAGACCTGGCCCACGAAGAAGTGCGGCATCTGGGACTTCCCGCTCCAGCAGATCCCGTTCCCGGGCCACTCCTTCGAAGTGCTCTCCATGGATTACAACGTCCTGGCGAACCAGTCCGGGAACTCCACCCGGGCCCCGAAGGCGAACTACCCGGGCTGGCGCCGGCAGGCCACGGACGCGTACATCTCGGGCTTCCGGCGCGCGTACGAGACCAACCGCGCCCCCTTCTTCATCGGCAACCACTTCGAGGAGTGGAACGGCGGGATCTACATGGACGCCGTCGAGGAAGCGTTCAAGCACATCGCGGACGAGAAGCACCGGGACGTGCGGCTGGTGTCCTTCAAGCAGTTCACCGACTGGCTGGCCGTGCAGGACCCGAAGGTGCTGGCCCGGCTCCAGCGGCTGGACGTCGGCGAGCGGCCGAAGGGCGGCTGGCGGCGGTACCTGGGGGGCTGAACCGCCCGACGAGGGGGGTGCGGAAGATCCGTAATGGGCCCATGCGAAACTTTTCACATGAGTGCCTGCCGCGTCCCCCGCCGCCGCGTCACCCGTCGCCGTATGCTCCTGCCGGCCGCCGGAGCCGCGGTCGCCGCCGTGCTGCTGAGCGCCTGCGGGTCGGGCGGCACGTCAGGGGGCTCGGAGCAGACGAAGTTCGTGCAGGGCAAGGACGGCGTGGACACCGTGAAGCCGGCCGACCGGCAGCCGGTGCCCGACATCTCGGGCGAATCCACCAAGGGCAAGCACCTCGACATCGCCGACTACAAGGGCAAGGTCGTCGTCCTCAACATCTGGGGCTCCTGGTGCGCGCCCTGCATCGCCGAGGCCCCGAACTTCGCCAAGGTCGCGAACGAGACCAAGGACAAGGGCGTGCAGTTCCTCGGGATCAACACCCGGGACTCCAAGAAGACCCAGGCGGTCAGCTTCGAGGAGCAGCACAAGGTCCCGTACCCGAGCCTGTACGACCCGATGGGCAAGCAGATGCTGCGCTTCCCCAAGGGCAGCCTGAACCCGCAGGCGATCCCCACCACCATCGCGATCGACCGCAAGGGCCGGATCGCGGCGCGCGCGCTCACCCCGCTCAGCGAGACCGAGCTGCGCAAGATGGTCGACCCGCTGATCGCGGAGAAGTGATTCCGTGATCGCGCTCGCCGCAGCAAGCACAGCGCCGAACCAGACCGTGCTCACCGGCGCCCTGCTGGTCGCCCTGCCGGTCGCCCTGCTCGGCGGCCTGGTGTCCTTCTTCTCGCCGTGCGTCCTGCCGCTCGTACCGGGCTACATGTCGTACGTGACCGGCGTCACCGGCACCGACCTCGGCGAGGCCAGGCGCGGCCGGATGCTGGGCGGCGCCGCCCTCTTCGTCCTCGGCTTCACGGTCGTCTTCGTCTCCGGCGGCGCCCTCTTCGGGTACTTCGGGCAGACGCTGCAGGACTACAAGGACGTCATCTCGCGGGTGCTCGGCGCCCTGACCATCCTGCTCGGCCTCACCTTCATGGGGGTGCTGGGCCGCTTCGGGCAGCGCGAGTTCCGGATGCTGCACAAGCGGCCCGCGATGGGGCTGGTCGGCGCGCCCGTGCTCGGCGTGCTCTTCGGCGTCGGCTGGACCCCGTGCCTGGGCCCCACCCTGACCGCCGTGAACGCCCTGTCGTTCAACGAGGCCAGCGCGGGCCGCGGCGCGCTGCTGACCATCGCGTACTGCATCGGTCTCGGCCTGCCCTTCATCCTGGTCGCGCTGGCCTTCCGCAAGGCGCTCGGCGCGTTCGGCTGGGTCAAGCGCCACTATGTCTGGGTGATGCGGACCGGTGGCGGGCTGCTCGTGATGATCGGCGTCCTGCTCGTCACAGGAATCTGGGACAGCATGATGTCCGAGCTGCAGAGCTGGACGACCGGCTTCACCGTTGGGATCTGAATTGATGGCCGCCAAGACCGACACCCACAGCGACCCCGCGCAGGACGCCGACCTCGGCGCCGCGGGCTCCCAGCTGTCCACCGCGCCGAAGGAGGAGGTCTCCCTCCCCTCCCTCGGGCCGATCGGCTGGGCCCGCTGGTTCTGGCGTCAGCTCACCTCGATGCGGGTGGCGCTGATCCTGCTCTTCCTGCTCTCGCTCGGCGCCGTCCCCGGCTCGCTGATCCCGCAGACCAGCATCGACCCGGTCAAGGTCGACCAGTTCCAGAAGCAGCACGACGTCCTCGGGCCGATCTACGACAAGCTCGGGATGTTCCACGTCTACAGCTCGGTGTGGTTCTCCGCGATCTACCTGCTGCTGTTCATCTCGCTGATCGGCTGCATCGTCCCGCGGACCTGGCAGTTCGTCGGCCAGCTCCGCGGCCGCCCGCCGGGCGCCCCGCGCCGGCTGACCCGGCTGCCCGCGTACGCCACCTGGCGCACCACCGCCGAGCCCGAGCAGGTCCTCAAGGCCGCCCACCGGACCCTCAAGAAGCGCCGCTTCCGTACCCATTCCCCCAAGCTCTCGGCTTCGCTCGAGCAGGGAGGTACCCCCACCGGCACCTCGGTCGCCGCTGAAAAGGGATACCTCCGCGAGGCCGGCAACCTGATCTTCCACATCGCGCTGATCGTGATGCTGGTCGCCTTCGCCATCGGCAATCTCTGGAAGTCCGAGGGCGGCAAGCTGATCGCCGAGGGCGACGGCTTCTCCAACAGCCTGACGCAGTTCGACGACTTCAAGTCCGGTTCGTTCTTCGACACGGACGACCTGGAGCCGTTCGGCTTCCAGCTCGACAAGTTCGTCGCCACGTACGAGCGCGGCGGGCCGCAGAACGGCACCCCCCGGATCTTCCGCGCCGACGTCACCTACTTCAGCGGTGCCGACGGCAAGGAGCACAAGACCTCGATCAAGGTCAACGAGCCGCTGGACATCGGCGGCGACCGGGTCTACCTGCTCTCGCACGGCTACGCGCCCGACGTCACCGTCAAGGACGGCACCGGCAAGGTCGTCTACGAGGGCGCGGTCCCCTTCCTCCCGCAGGACCCGAAGAACTTCACCTCCAGCGGCGTGGTGAAGGTCCCCGGCGCCAAGACCAAGGACGGCAAGAAGAATCAGCTCGGCTTCCAGGGCTTCTTCGTCCCGACCTTCGGCGGCAAGGGCTCCGGCTCGATGTTCTCCGTCTTCCCCGCGCTGGACAATCCCCGGCTGACGCTGACCGCGTACCACGGTGACCTGGGCGTGGACTCCGGCCTGCCGCAGAACGTCTACCAGCTCGAGACCAAGAACCTGAAGCAGTACAAGGTCGACGGCCGGGCGGTCGCCCAGATGATGTCGCCGGGGCAGTCCATGAAGCTGCCCGGCGGTGACGGCAGCATCAAGTTCAACGGCGTCAAGCAGTGGGCCAGCTTCAAGATCTCCCACCAGCCGGGCAACGGACTCGCGCTGGGCGGCGCGGTCGCCGCCCTGCTCGGCCTCGCCGGTTCGCTGTTCATCCAGCGCCGCCGGGTGTGGGTCCGCGCCGAGCCGGGCCCCGACGGCGTCACCGTCGTGGAGATCGCCGGCCTGGGCCGCAGCGAGTCCCCGAAGCTCCCCGAGGAGCTGGCGGACCTCGCGTACACCCTCCAGCCGGACGCGCCCCAGGCCCCCGAGCCGGACCCCGAAGCTTCCGACCCCGAAGACTCCGACCCCCACGCAGAAGACTCCGCGGAGCCGACCGACTCCGCCGGTAACGCTGACCCCTCCGAAGGAGCGCGCGCGTGAACCTCGCGGCCGCGGCCAACGAGAATCTGGCCCACACCAGCAATGTGCTGATCTATTCGGCGATGGCGGTCTACACCCTCGCGTTCCTCGCGCACATGGCGGAGTGGGTGTTCGGCAGCCGGAGCAAGGTGGCCCGTACGGCCGCGGCGCTCACCGAGGAGAAATCAGCGGCGTCCGCCGTGACGGTGCAGTCCAAGGCCAAGGCCGGCGGCACCGCCGTGCTGGACCGCCCGAAGGTCGTCACCCGCTCCGCGGCCGGCAGCCGGGACGTGCCCGACGGTATCGGCGCGCACGGCGGCACCGAGAAGGGCGACCTGTACGGCCGGATCGCCGTCTCGCTGACCGTGCTGGCGTGGCTGATCCACGTGGGCGGCGTAGTCTCCCGCGCCCTGTCCGTGCAGCGTGCCCCCTGGGGCAACATGTACGAGTTCTCCACCACCTTCGCCGCGGTCGCGGTGGCCGTGTACCTGATCCTGCTGACCGCCAAGAAGAACGTCCGCTGGATCGGCCTGCCGCTGGTCACCACCGTCCTGCTGGACCTGGGCCTGGCCATCTCGGTCCTCTACACCGCCAGCGACCAGCTCGTCCCGGCGCTGCACTCGTACTGGCTGTGGATCCACGTCAGCTGCGCGATCATCTCCGGCGCGGTGCTCTACATGGGCGCGGTCGCCACCCTGCTGTACCTCTTCCGCGACCGCTACGAGGCGAAGCTCGCGAACCCCGCGGGCAAGCAGCCCGGCGCCTTCGCCAAGTCGGTACTGGAGCGGCTGCCCGCCGCCGCCTCGCTGGACAAGTTCGCGTACCGCATCAACGCGACCGTCTTCCCGCTGTGGACCTTCACGATCATCGCGGGCGCCATCTGGGCCGAGGCCGCCTGGGGCCGCTACTGGGGCTGGGACCCCAAGGAGGTCTGGTCCTTCATCACCTGGGTCGCCTACGCCTGCTACCTGCACGCCCGCGCCACCGCCGGCTGGAAGGGCCGCAAGGCCGCCTACCTGGCCCTGATCGCCTTCGCCTGCTACCTCTTCAACTACTACGGCGTGAACATCTTCGTCACGGGCCTGCACTCCTACGCGGGCGTCTGACCGGCCGCACCGCACCCACCACGGGCCGCCTCCTGCTCAGGGGGCGGCCCGTGGTGCGAGCGGCCGCTCGTCCGGCAGCAGCCGCCGCGCCGCCTCGAGGTCACCGGCGCGTACGTGCGCGTGGATCTCGTGGGCGAGCGGGGTGACGTCCGTGATGGCGACGGTCCACTCGTCGGCGTAGTGGCGGGCCGCCTCACCCGCCAGACCGAGCTGGAGCGAGCGGTACGGCAGCGGCCGCAGGCGCAGGTCGCGCTCCGGGTCCCACTGGACGCGGGCGGGGGCTTCCCGCAGCGCCTGCTTCCAGGCGGCGCGGTCGGCGTGCTCGGCGGGGTCGTAGTGCGAGAGGCAGGCGTGGCGCAGCGCCCAGTCGAGGCCCGCCCGCTCGATCTCCACGGCCAGTACGCGCTCCTGGCCGGGCTTGGTGGCCCAGCCGGAGCGGTACATCATCCACAGGAACGACGGCTTGATCCAGGTCATCCGGTCCCGCTTCCAGGTGGCCGGGAAACGGCCGTCGCGGGCTGCCGGGCCGGCGAGGGCGGGGGCGTACGCCTGGTAGACGGTGACGGTGGTGGCGGTGTGGACGGCCCTGATGCGGCGGGCCGGTTCGGGCTGATGTTCGTTCATGGGAGGTCAGCGTGCGGCATGCCGGGCGCCGCGGGCCACCGGATTATCCGCCGGGCGGGCCCGGTGCCCGGGTCGTGGCGTCGGGCGGATGCGGCGAAGCAGGTGGTTCAGCGGCGTTTGCGGCTGCCGGGTTCCTGGTGGGGCGGGGTCTGGCCCGTCCCCGGGAGGACGGGTTTCGGCAGGGTCGCGACCTCCCGCCGGGCCTCGGCCAGCCGGGCGGCGGTGTCGCGCGGCAGGCGTGGTGGACGCCGCGCCGGTACGAAACCGAAGGCCGAGGTCAGGTCGCCGAAGGTGGTGCGGCGCCAGTCGGAGATGTTGGGCTCCTCGACGCCGGTGAAGCGCTCCAGGAACTGCAGTACCGAGGTGTGGTCGAAGGCGTCGCCCCCGGCCCAGCCGCCCACCGTCCACGGCGAGACGATCAGGCACGGGACGCGGAAGCCGCCGCCGATGGGCAGCCCGCCGACGAACTCGTCCTCCGTGCCGGGGGCCGGCACCGGCGGCGGCACGTGGTCGAAGAGCCCGTCGTTCTCGTCGTAGTTCAGGATGAAGGCGGTCTTCCGCCAGACCTTCGGATTGGCGGCGATGGCCTCGACCGTCCGCGCGACGAAGGCGGCACCGGCAGCCGGCAGATAGTCCGGGTGCTCCGACTCCGCCGCCGTCGGGATGATCCAGGAGACGGCCGGCAGCCGGTCGCTGCGCGCGTCGTCCTCGAAGGTGCCCGCGGGCCGCGGCCGCACCCCGCACTCGTACAGCGCGTCCCCGGGCCCGGCGTCCCGGAAGCTCTGGAACTGCTCCAGCAGATTGCAGCCGTAGTCGTCGTCCTGCTGGTACACCTTCCAGGACACGCCCGCCGCCTGCAGCCGCTCGGCGTACGTCGTCCAGCGGTACGGCCGGCGCGCGGTGTTGTTCAGGACCGGGCCGCCCAGGGTGCCGCCGGGGTCGATGGTGCCGGTCATCCAGTACAGCCGGTTCGGCCAGGTCGGCCCGAGGACCGAGCAGAAGTAGTTGTCGCAGAGGGTGAACGCCTCGGCGAGGGCGAAGTGGAAGGGGATGTCCGCGCGGGTGTGATAGCCCATCACGTACGGGCCGTTCCGCCCGTCCGCCTTGCGGTGCGCGGGCAGCCACCGGTCCATCTGCCCGCCGTGCCACGCCTCGTGCTGCACGGACCAGGCGTGACTGGTGGACGGGATGGCCTGGGCGCTGGACCGGTGGGTGTCCAGGTGGAAGGGCAGCAGGTGGCCGTCCGGGGACACGGCGTCGGGCTGGTGGAAGACCGAGCGGCCGGTGGAGAGGGTGAGCGCGTCAGGGTCCGCGAAGCCGCGTACGCCGCGCAGCGTCCCGAAGTAGTGGTCGAACGAACGGTTCTCCTGCATCAGCAGCACGACGTGCTCGATGTCGTCCGGCGAGCCGTACCGGGCCGGCCCGGCCGCGACCGCCTTCCGCACGCTCGGCGGCAGCAGCGACAGCGCGGCGCCGCCGCCCACCGCGCCCGCGGCGGAGCCGAGGAGTCTGCGTCGGGTCAGGCCGGGCACGGGTGCCCTCCCGGCAGCCCACTATCGCCCGGCAAAAGGCGCTGGCCAGGCAAGTTGTCGGAGATGATCACCGCCGTCACTTTACGGCGAGTGCGACGTTTCCTGACGGAGGCTCAGATGTGTGGTGTCGGAGAGGCGGTGCTGCGCGGTGCCGGAGAGCCGGGGCCCGGCCCGTCAGCCGACGGTGATCGCGGTCAGCTTCTCCCGCAGATAGGCGTGCGAGTCGGGAAGGCCGCCGAGGCGCGTCCCCGGGTCGCACTCGTAGAAGTACACCAGCGACATCAGTTCCTCGGCCGGCACGTCGGCCGGCGGCGGCAGGACGCGGTGCCGCCCCGACTGCCAGCGGCCGCCGGTCCACCGCGCCATCAGGTCGCCGATGTTCACGGTGAACGAGTCCGGCGCCCAGGGCGCGTCCGTCCAGCCGTCCGCGTCGGTGAACACCTGCAGGCCGCCCTTGCCACGCTGCCGGTCCAGGACGGTGACCGTGCCGAAGTCGGTGTGCGGACCGATCCGGAACTGGCCCGGCAGCGGCGCGCCGACCACCTCCGTGCCCGGGTACCAGTTGATGTTGAAGCCCCAGGTGGGGTGCCCGGTGTGCCGGGTGAAGAAGTCGGCGGGCTCGCCCAGCGCGCCGGCGAGCACTTCGAGGAGCAGGTCGGACAGCGCCCGCATCGCACCGGTGTACCGCTCGACCAGCGGCCGCAGCTCCGGCACCTCCGTCGGCCAGGTGTTCGGCAGGAACCACTCCGCGTCCACGGCGGCGTTTCCTGTCGGCTCATCGGCGGCGAAGGACAGCGACTCCTTCAGGTCCGGCGGCGTCTCCGTGCCCTCCGCGTACCCGTTGGCCTCCGCGCCGGGCCCCAGCCAGCCCCGCTCGCCGACCGTGACCGCGTACGGCTCCTTGTCGGCCGCCGGCAGCCGGAAGAACCGCCGGGCGGCCGTACGGATGTCCGTCCGCAGCCCCGCGTCGACGCCATGACCGGTGACGACGAGGAAGCCGGCGGTGCGCAGGGCGGCGTCGACGGTGGCGGCGAGCGTCTGCCGGGCCGCGGCGTCACCCGCCCGCCACGCGCCCAGGTCGATGACGGGAATCGCGTCACTCATCACCGGTCTCCTTCGGCCTTCCGCGGCGGCTGTCCCCGGCCCGCTCCGGTTCTCTTCCTCAGTCCTCGCCGATGTCCTCGTGCCACAGCTCGGGGCGGTCCGCGATGAAGGCGCGCATCATCGCGACGCACTCCGGGTCGTCCACCACCACGATCTCCACGCCGTGCTCGGCCAGCCAGTCGTGCCCACCGTGGAACGTCTCCGCCTCGCCGATCACCACCCGGGAGATCCCGAACTGGCGCACCAGCCCGCTGCAGTACCAGCAGGGCGAGAGCGTGGTGACCATGGTCGTGCCCTTGTACGAGCGCTGCCGCCCGGCGGCCCGGAACGCGGCCGTCTCGGCGTGCACCGACGGGTCGCCGTCCTGCACGCGGCGGTTGTGACCCCGCCCGAGCAGCGTGCCGTCCGCGCCGTACAGCGCCGCGCCGATCGGGATGCCGCCGGAGGCGAGCCCGGCCCGGGCCTCGGCCACCGCGACCGCCAGCATCGCGCGCGTGTCGGAGTCGCTCATTCGTCGCGCTCCCCGGACTCCCGGCGCTCCCCGGGCCCCTTGCCGTCTCCCGACTCGCGGCGGCGGAGCTCCTCCTCGCGGCGCTTCAGGTCCGCCTCCCAGTCCTTGAGCAGCGCCTCGTCCTCGTCCCGGCGCTGTGCCCGCTCCCGCGTGCCCAGCTTCTCCAGGAACTCGGGGTTGTCGTCCGGCGCGACCCAGCCGCCCCGGCCGCGCCCCGGCGCGCCGCCCTCGGCGGCGAGCGCCGCACGGTTCTTCCCGGCGATCAGCCAGGACACCGACCCGACGAGCGGGAAGAGCAGGACGAGGATCGCCCACAGCACCTTCGGCATGTGGCGCACATGCTTCTCATCGGTGGTGACGCAGTCGATGAACGCGTAGATGCTCAGTGCCAGCGGCACCAGGATCATCAGCACCCGCAGCATGTGTCGCTCCCCCTGGGAGTGGCCGGGCGGGCCGGTGAGCGCGGCCCCAGTGACCAGTCCAGGGTAGTGCGTACCGGATACTGGGATGCATGGCTTATGACGATCTTCGCTCGTTCCTCCGGGCGCTCGACCGCGAAGGTGACCTCAAGCGCATCAAGGCCGAGGTCGACCCCCATCTGGAAGTCGGGGAGATCGTCGACCGGGTGCAGAAGGCCGGCGGCCCCGCGCTCCTCTTCGAGAATGTCAAGGGCTCGGCGATGCCCCTGGCGATGAACGTCTACGGCACCGACCGCCGCCTCCTGAAGGCGCTCGGCCTGAAGTCCTACGACGAGATCAGCGGCAAGATCGGCGGCCTGCTCAGGCCCGAGCTGCCGCAGGGCTTCGTCGGCGTCCGCGAGGCGTTCGGGAAGCTCGCGAACATGACGCACGTACCGCCGAAGAAGGTGAAGGGCGAGGGCGCGCCCGTCCAGGAGGTCGTGCTCCATGGCGACGAGGTCGACCTCGAGCGGCTGCCCGCCCTGTTCACCTGGCCCGAGGACGGCGGCTCGTTCTTCAACCTGGGCCTGACCCACACCAAGGACCCCGAGAGCGGCGTCCGCAACCTCGGTCTGTACCGCCTCCAGCGCCACGACAAGCGCACCATCGGGATGCACTGGCAGATCCACAAGGACAGCCGGAACCACTACCAGGTGGCCGCCAGGCGCGGTGAGAAGCTGCCGGTCGCCATCGCCTTCGGCTGCCCGCCGGCCGTGACGTACGCCTCGACCGCGCCGCTCCCCGGCGACATCGACGAGTACCTCTTCGCGGGCTTCGTGCAGGGCAAGCGGATCGAGATGGTCGACTGCAAGACCGTGCCGCTCCAGGTCCCGGCCAATGCCGAGGTGGTACTGGAGGGCTGGCTGGAGCCGGGCGAGACGCTGCCCGAGGGGCCCTTCGGCGACCACACCGGCTTCTACACGCCGCAGGAGGACTTCCCGGCGCTCACCATCGACTGCGTGACGATGCGCAGGCGTCCGCTGCTGCAGTCGATCGTGGTCGGTCGGCCGCCGACCGAGGACGGGCCGCTGGGCCGGGCGACGGAGCGGTTCTTCCTCCCGCTGCTCAAGATCATCATCCCGGACATCGTGGACTACCACCTCCCGGAGTCCGGCGGCTTCCACAACTGCGCGATCGTCTCGATCGACAAGAAGTACCCCAAGCACGCGCAGAAGGTCATGCACGCCATCTGGGGCGCGCACATGATGTCGCTGACCAAGTTGATCATCGTGGTGGACGCCGACTGCGACGTGCACGACCTGCACGAGGTGTCCTGGCGGGCGCTCGGCAACACGGACTACGCCCGCGACCTGACGGTCGTGGAGGGCCCGGTGGACCACCTGGACCACTCCTCGTACCAGCAGTTCTGGGGCGGCAAGGCCGGCATCGACGCGACCGCGAAGTGGCCCGAGGAGGGCTACACCCGGGACGGGGGCTGGCCGCAGATGATCGTCTCGGACCCGGAGATCTCCGAACGGGTCACCAAGCGCTGGAAGGAGTACGGGCTGTGACCGCTTCCGCCGCCGCGATCCCGCAGCCGGGCCGCACCAAGGCATTCCTGCGGCTCGTCATGATCGAGCACTCGGTCTTCGCGCTGCCCTTCGCCTACATCGCCTCGCTCACCGCGATGTATCTGCACGACGCCAGGATCCACTGGGCCCGGCTGCTGCTGGTCACGGTCTGCATGGTCGGCCTGCGGACCTTCGCGATGGCCGCGAACCGCATCATCGACCGCGAGATCGACGCCCGTAACCCGCGCACCGCGGGCCGCGAGCTGGTCACCGGCGCGGTCTCGGTCCGGTCCGCCTGGACCGGCGCGCTGGTCGCCGTCGTCGTCTTCCTGGGCGCCGCCGCGCTGCTCAACCCGCTGTGCCTGGCGCTGGCGCCGGTCGCGGTGGTCCCGATGGTGGTCTATCCGTACGGCAAGCGGTTCACGAACTTCCCGCACGCCATCCTCGGCATCGCCCAGGCCATCGGCCCGATCGGCGCCTGGCTCGCCATCACCGGAAGCTGGTCGTGGGAGGCGGTGATCCTCGGCCTCGCGGTGGGCGTCTGGATCGGCGGCTTCGACCTGATCTTCGCCTGCCAGGACGTGCGGGCCGACCGCGCGCACGGCGTGAAGTCGGTACCGGCCCGCTTCGGCATCCCCGGCGCGCTGTACGGCGCCCGGGCCTGCCACGCCGTCACGATGGTGCTGCTGGTCTGGTACGCGCTGGCCACCGGCGCCGGTGCCTTCTTCTGGGTCGGCCTGGTGATCGTCGCGGGCGCGTTCCTGTACGAGCACACGATCGTCCGGCCGCACGACCTGTCGCGGCTGAACCGCGCGTTCTTCACGGTCAACGGCTTCATCGGGATAGCGCTGTTCGTCTGCGCCCTGCTGGACCTGCTGGTGCGCGGGCTGACGCTCTGAAACCGACGCTCCGAGGGAGCGGAAGAACGGCCAGGGGCCGGCGCCCACCCGGGTGCCGGCCCCTGGCCGTGTGTCGTTGCTTCGTCGCTCAGTTCTTGACGAAGCGCCAGGACAGGAACTTCGGGTAGGACCACATCTCGCCGTTGTTGGCCTTCACCGAGCCGATGATCCCGAAGACCAGCGTGGTGATCCAGTACGCGCCGAAGAGGACGAAGTAGCAGATCAGCGGGATGAGGAAGACCATCCCCGGGTCGCCGGTGCCGGAGTCGGCGGTCACGCCTGCGCTGATCACCACGACGAAGTACAGCACGCCGGTGATCACCGCCATGATCGCCTGGGTGATGCCGTAGTTCATCCCCTGGGCCGAGTGGTGGCGGATGTACGGGTCGTGCTCGTTCTGCGCGTTGTTACGGATGGCGAGCGGGGCGATCCAGCCGCACAGCATGCCGATGCAGCACACGCCCGTGCCGACGAAGACGGTGAGCACCGCGCCGAGGTGCGACCACATCGCGGGCCCGGTCGAGGGCCGGGCCGGGGCGGAGTAGCCGTATCCCGGGGGCTGGGAGCCCCAGCCGGGACCGCCGGGGCCGCCGTACGGCGGCTGCTGGCCGGGGCCGGGCGGCGGGGCGGGGTAGCCGTAACCGGGCTGCTGCCCCTGCGGCTGGCCGTACGGCTGCTGCCCCTGCTGCGGGTAGGGCTGACCGTACGGCTGCTGTCCCTGCTGTCCCTGCTGTCCCTGTCCCGGCTGCTGGCCGTAGGGCTGCTGCTGCCCGCCGTTCTGCGGCGGCTGCCCCTCGGACGGCGGTTCGGATGCGGACTTGTCGAACTCGACCACGGGCTGATCCCCCCGATGACGTGAATGGTGTCTCCGGCAGTGCTGGGCCGTGGCCCGGCGCTGCCGCGTGCAGAGACTACGGGACGCCGCCTCCCGTGCGGAGGCCCGGCGTCCGCACCCGGAAGACGTACGCGGCCAGCGCCCCGCCGGCCAGCCCGAAGAAGTGCGCCTGCCAGCTGATGCCGTTCGAGGCCGGGAGCGCGCCCCACAGGATCGAGCCGTAGAGCACCGCGACGAGCACGCCGATGGCGATGTCCAGCGCCTTGCGCTCGATGAAGCCGCGCACGACGAGATAGCCGAAGAGCCCGAAGATCACTCCGGAGACGCCCGCGGTATTGCTGCCCGGCGGCGATATCAGCCAGACGCCCAGTCCGCTGATCACGGCGATGAGCAGCGTGACACCGGCCAGTCTGCGGATCCCGGAGCGCAGCCCTGCGAGGAAGCCGAGGACGAGCAGCGGGAGGGTGTTGGCCATGAGGTGGGCGAAGCCGAAGTGCACGGCGGTCGCCGGGAGCACGTCGACCAGCTCGCTCGGATCGCGTGGCCGGATGCCGAAGCTGTCCAGCGCGTTTCCGGTGGCCACGTCCACCGCCTCCAGCAGCCAGAGCAGCCCGACCCAGGCCAGCACCAGCAGCGCAGCGGGTTTGGCGCGTCCGCCCATGTCCGGCCCTCCTCGCCTGCCGGCCGGTCTTTGCCGTACCGGCACGTCCGCCGAGGTCCGCGCGATGGCCGCGCGCCCTCACAGGCAAGAACGGCTGTGACGGTGCTCCTGGTTCCGCCGGATAGGCTCGGTGCCGTGGAGCCGCCGCACAACGTCACCAGTCAGCACGCCGGCACCGGTCCCCGCAGGCCGTGGGTCGTCGGCATCTCCGGCGCGTCCGGGACCCCGTACGCCGCGTCCGTGCTGCGCGGCCTGCTGGCCGCGGGCGAGGCCGTCGACCTGGTGGTGAGCCGGGCCTCCCGGCTGACGCTGCTGGACGAGACCGGGATCTCCTTCCGGGACGCGCACTGGCGCACGGACCTGCGCGAATGGCTGGCGCGCGGCGCGGACGGCAAGCCGGAGACCTTCCGGATCACGGAGTCGGATCTCGCGGACGTACGGCACTGGGCGGCCGGTGACCTGGCCGCGGGCCCGTCCTCGGGCTCGTACCCGGCCAAGGGCATGCTGATCGTGCCGGCCAGCACGGCGTGCGTGGCCGGGGTGGCACTGGGGCTCTCCAAGGACCTGCTGCAGCGGACGGCGAGCGTGACGCTGAAGGAGCGCCGGAAGCTGGTCGTCGCGGTGCGCGAGACGCCGCTGAACGGACAGACCCTCAAGCACCTGGTCGCCCTGGACGAGGCGGGCGCCGTGGTGCTGCCGGCCTCGCCCGCGTTCTACGCGGGGGCGACGCACATCCAGGACCTGGTGGACTTCGTGGCGGGCCGGACGCTGGACGCGGCGGGCGTGCCGCACGGCCTGTACCGGCGCTGGTCGGGCGAGCTCGGCGGCGCCGCAGGCGATGCCGGCAGAGCCCAGTGATCAATCTCTGTTTTTTACCTGGGATTGCAGGCTAAATCGTCCTGCATGCCTTAGATTCTGTAATCAGTAGTGGCAATGCGGAAAGATTGAAAGGTCGGGGACGCAATGGACGCGGTGGACAGGCAGCTCATCCAGGCACTGCGCGAGAACGGCAGGGCCTCGTACGCGGAGCTCGGCCGGCTGGTGGGCCTGTCCGGCCCCAGCGTCACGGACCGCATCAACCGGCTGGAGTCGGCCGGCGTGATCACCGGCTACCGCGCGACCGTCGACGCCGCCTCGCTGGGCCTGGGTGTCACGGCGCTGGTCGGCATCTCGCTGTCGGACGCCACCGACCACGAGGAGCTCGCCCACCGGCTGCGCGAGCTCAGCGAGATCGAGGACTGCTGGTTCATCGCGGGCGACGACTCGTACATGCTCAAGGTCCGGGTGGACGACGTGGACGGCCTGGAGCGGACCATCCGCCGGCTCTCCGGCACCAAGGGCGTCTCGCGTACGCGCACCACGATCGTGCTCTCCACGAAGTGGGAGAACCGGGTCGGAGAGCTTCCCGAAGAGGGGTAGGCGTACGCTCGGTCGAGGTCGTATCGGTAGAAAACAATGGGAGGCGGACCGGAATGGACGCTGGGCTCAAGCGCGAGCTGGAGGAGAAGGTCCACGCCGGTGAACGGCTGACCCGCGAGGACGGCATCGCCCTCTACGAGTCCGACGACCTGGCGTGGCTCGGCGGCCTCGCGCACGAGGTGCGCACCCGCAAGAACGGCGACGTCGTGCACTTCAACGTCAACCGTCACCTCAACATGACGAACGTGTGCACCGCCTCGTGCGCCTACTGCTCCTTCCAGCGCAAGCCGGGCGAGAAGGACGCGTACACGATGCGCATCGAGGAGGCCGTCCGCCTGGCCAAGGCCATGGAGAACGAGAACCTCACCGAGCTGCACATCGTCAACGGTCTGCACCCGAACCTGCCCTGGCGTTACTACCCCCGCTCCCTGAAGGCCCTCAAGGAAGCCCTGCCGAACGTCGGGCTGAAGGCCTTCACGGCAACGGAGATCCACCACTTCGAGTCCATCTCGGGCATGGACGCCTCGGACATCCTCGACGAGCTGATCGAGGCCGGCCTGGAGTCGCTGACCGGCGGCGGTGCGGAGATCTTCGACTGGGAGATCCGGCAGCACATTGTCGACCACCGCACCCACTGGGAGGACTGGTCGCGGATCCACCGCCTGGCGCACGAGAAGGGGCTCAAGACCCCGAGCACCATGCTGTACGGGCACATCGAGGAGCCGCGCCACCGCGTGGACCACGTGCTGCGGCTGCGCGAGCTGCAGGACGAGACCGGCGGCTTCCAGGTCTTCATCCCGCTGCGCTACCAGCACGACTTCGTGGACATGCAGGACGGCAAGGTCCGCAACAAGCTGCAGGCCCGCACGACCATGGCCACCGGCGCCGAGGCCCTGAAGACCTTCGCGGTCTCCCGCCTCCTCTTCGACAACGTGCCGCACGTGAAGTGCTTCTGGGTCATGCACGGCCTGCAGACCACGCAGCTCGCGCTGCAGCACGGCGCGGACGACATGGACGGCTCGGTCGTCGAGTACAAGATCACGCACGACGCCGACAACTACGGCACGCCGAACAAGCTCACCCGCGAGGACCTGCTGGACCTCATCACGGACGCGGGCTTCCGGCCGGTCGAGCGGAACACCCGGTACGAGATCATCCGCGAGTACCCGGGCCCGGACGCGAACCGCCGCGAGGAGCCGCAGCCGATGCGGGTGTGACGGAAAGAGCTTTTCGGTCACCGGAGTGACGAATTAGGGTCCAGGTCATGAGCGTGCGCTTCGACCTGGACCCTTCTGTCACCCCTGAACTGCGCGACGGCATCTGCTCGCTGTGGGCGGATGTCTCGAACGCCGGCGGGGCTGTCGGGTTCGTGCCGCCCGTGACCGGCGAGGACATCCGTCCCGAGCTGATCAGGCACCTGGCCGCGATGGCCGAGGGCCGGGCGCGCCTGGTCGTCGGCCGGGACGCGGACGGCACACCGCTGGCGACCGCCTTCTTGTACGAGAACACGCACCGGCTCATGCGGCACTGGCTGTGGGTCTACAGCGTGATGGTGCACCCCTCCTTGCAGGGACAGGGCGTGGGCCGCGCGCTGATGGCGGCGGTCGAGGACGCCGCGCGTGGCACCGAAGGGATACGCGCGATCCGGCTCACCTGCCGCGGCGGCACCGGAGCGGACCGCTTCTACGCCTCCTGCGGATACAAGGAGGTCGGCCGGGTCCCCGACGCCATCAAGGTCGGCGACGACGACTACCGCGACGACGTCACCATGTGGCACGAGCTGCACTGAGGCGGCCGGGTCCGGGGGCGGGAAAGATCGCACAGACTGCTGTGCTTGACTGGATGCAGACCCTTTCGGTTGTCGTTGAGAAGAAGGTCCGACCGTGAGCAGCCAGAAGCACGCCGCACTCCTGTACACCGCTTCCCGTCTGGGCCTCTTCGTCGTCTGCTTCGCGGTCGTCTGGGGCCTCGCGTACCTGCGCGTCATCCCGCTGGGTATCGGTGACTCGAACATCATCTGGCTGCTGCTGCTCGCCATCGTGATCTCCGCGCCGCTCAGCTTCGTGCTGCTGCGCAAGCAGCGGGACGCGATGTCCCAGCAGATCGTGGCCAAGGTGGACCGCCAGAAGGAGCGGCTCGCCGCCAACCGCAGCCAGGAGGACGGCGTCTGAGACCGCCCGGCCGCCGGCCCTTCGGCGTGTAAGACGCCTCACACACCGCGCCCGCCCGCCCGTGGAGTTTCCGCTCCACCGGCGGGCGTTGGCGTATCCCGTCCGGTGCGGTGGCGGGTGATGCCAAAGATTTTCTTTGAGTGTCCCAAAGTTCAAGTGTTAACGTATCGGACATGAAGACAGCAGTAGCGCACTCGTTCCCCATGAGCCTCACGCTCGTGGCGCGCCTGCACGTCGATCTTTGCCGCTGTGAGTCCGCGGCCTGTTGCCGCCGTTGACGTCCCCGCGACGTTCACCGCAGCGGCCGGAGATCCCGCAAACGGACCTCCTGGCGCTCCACGCCTCGTCCCGAAAGCCTGCACGCACCCGGAGTGTGCCCGTTGTCCACGTCTTCCGAGACCCCCTCTCCCAAGACCTCCCGCATACCGAAGGTCCCCTTCTGGGCGCAGATCCTGCTGGGTCTCGTCCTCGGTGTGCTCCTCGGCTGGATCGCCAAGAGCGGCGACATCGGCTGGCTGGTCACCACCCTCGGCAAGATCGGTGAGCTCTTCGTCCAGCTCCTGAAGCTGGCCGTCGCCCCGCTGGTCTTCTTCGCCATCGTGGTGTCGATCACCAACCTGCGGCAGGTCAACAACGCCGCCAGGCTCGCCACCCGCACCCTGCTCTGGTTCATGGTCACCTCGCTGATCGCCGTCGCGATCGGCCTGGCGATCGGCCTGGTCACCAACCCCGGCTCCGGCACGGGCCTCACGCCCGCCGACGGCTCCAAGCCCGACCACGCCGGTACCTGGATCGACTTCCTGACCGGGATCATCCCGACCGACATCATCACGCCCTTCACCGAGCTGCAGGTCCTGCAGATCGTCTTCATGGCGGCCGTCGTCGGCATCGCGGCGCTCCAGCTCGGCGAGAAGGCCGAGCCGGTCCTCAAGCTCAGCCGCTCGGCGCTCGAACTGCTCCAGAAGGCCCTGTGGTGGGTCATCCGGCTGGCCCCGCTGGGCACCGTCGGCCTCATCGGCAACGCGATCGCCACGTACGGCTGGAACCTCATCGGCAAGTACGCGACCTTCACCGTCGACATCTACGTCGGCTGCGCGCTGGTGATGTTCGGCGTGTACCCGCTGCTGCTGGCGACCGTCGCCAAGGTCAGCCCGCTGCAGTTCTTCAAGGGCGCCTGGCCCGCCATCCAGCTCGCGTTCGTCTCGCGCTCCTCGGTCGGCACCATGCCGGTCACCCAGAAGGTCACCGAGCGCCTCGGCGTCCCGAAGGAGTACGCGTCCTTCGCGGTCCCCTTCGGCTCGACGACCAAGATGGACGGCTGCGCCTCGATCTACCCGGCGCTCGCCGCGATCTTCATCGCGCAGATCTTCGACGTCCCGCTGAACGTGGGTGACTACGTCCTGATCGCCTTCGTCTCGGTCATCGGCTCGGCCGCCACCGCCGGCCTCACCGGCGCCACGGTCATGCTGACCCTGACCCTCTCCACGCTGGGCCTCCCGCTGGCCGGTGTCGGTCTCCTCATGGCCATCGACCCGATCCTGGACATGATGCGGACCGCCACCAACGTGGCCGGCCAGGCCGTCATCCCGATCCTGGTCTCCGCCAAGGAGAAGATCCTGGACCGGGAGGCGTACGCCAACGCCACCAGCATCAGCCTGGACGGCGACCCCGAGGCGGCGACCACCGCCGTCGAGGCCGACCGGAAGGTGTCGGTCCCGGCCTGACCCGCCCTCGTACGTCCGGCACCGCGCCCCGAAGTCACCGGCTCCGGGGCGCGGTGCGTTGTGCGGGGCTTTCCCGGCATCTGGCCCGAAGGGGACCATCGTCCCGGGGTGGCGGTCCGTAAACTTACTTGGCGGTAAGCGGCGGGGTGGAAGGACGTTCGGTGTGGGTGGCGTGAAGAGCAAGCGGGTGCCGCGGGCGGTGCGCGAGCAGCAGATGATGGACGCGGCCGTGCTGACGTTCGCGCGGCGGGGGTACCGGGCCGCCTCGATGGACGAGATCGCCGAGGTCGCCGGGGTGTCCAAGCCGCTGGTCTACCTCTATCTGAACTCCAAGGAGGAGCTGTTCACCGCGGTCATCCAGCGGGAGGCGGCGGCGCTGGTCGCGGCCGTGCGGGGCGCCGTGGAGCAGGGCGCCGCGGCCGACCGGCAGCTCTGGAGCGGGCTGAAGGGCTTCTTCGCGCACACCGCCGAGCATCCGGAGGGGTGGGCGGTGCTGCACCAGCAGGCGCGTACGCACGGCGAGCCGTTCGCCCTTGAGGTCGCCGCGATGCGCGCGGAGATCATCGAGTTCGTGACCGGCCTGATCGGTGCCGCGGCGCGGGAGGCGGGCTGCGACGAGAGCCTGGCCGAGCGCGAGGTGTCGGGGCTGGCCCATGCGCTCGTCGGCTCCGCCGAGTCGCTCGCCGAGTGGGCCAACGCCCGCCCGGAGGACGCCCGCCCCTCCGCCAAGGAGACCGCGGCGACGCTGATGAACTTCGCCTGGACCGGCCTCGGCCCCCTGATGGGTGGCGAGCGGTGGGCGCCCGGCGGGTGACCTCGCGCGGAAGGGCGGCCGCGGCGGCGCGGCGGGGTCCGGGCCGTGCCGCCGCGACGACCCGCGCGGGGGTCATCCAGGTATTCGGATGTTCCCCTCCAGATGGATGCGCTCTTTTCGGCCGGATCGGCTGCCCAGTCGGAAGGCGTGGCCGTCGGAGCCGTAGGTGACGGTCGCCGGGAGCAGGACCGGGGCGCGGAAGCGGGCGGTGAGGTGCACTGCCGGGGCGTCGGCCGGTACGGCCTCGGCGGCGCACCGCGCGATGGTCCACATGCCGTGTGCGAGGGCGCGCGGGAAGCCGAGCGCGCGGGCGGTCAGCGGGTGGAGGTGGATGGGGTTGTAGTCGCCGGAGACGGCGGCGTGCCGGCGGCCGAGGTCGGCGGCCAGCTTCCACTCGTCACAAAACGGCAGCTCGGGGGTGGCGGGATCGTCCGGCGGGGGAGTGCTCGCCGTGGCCTCCGTCCGGTGCCGGGCCAGGTACGTGCTGCGGTCCTCCCACACCAGTTCGCCGCCCCGCCGCGCCTCCGTGACCAGGACGGCCTCGGTGCCGCGCCGGTGCGGGCGCAGTTCCTGTGCGTACACCGTCAGGTCCAGCGGCCGGTCCGCGTACAGCGGCGCGTGCTGGGCGATCTCGATCGTGGTGTGCACGAGGCCGAGCATCGGGAGCGGGAAGCTCCGGGCGCTCATCAGCCGCGCGGCCAGCGGGAAGCCGAGGATGTGCGGATAGGTGACCGGCAGTACCGGGCCGGGCGCGCCGAAGCCGCACACCTCGGCGTACGCGGCGGTGCGCGCCGCGTCGGCCCGTACGCCGGGCAGCGTGAGCCGTACGGCGGGCAGCGGCGCGTCCGCCCGCGGCCGCTTGCCCATCCCGGTCACCGCCCCCTTGGCCAGCGCGGGCATCAGCCGCGGCGCGCGCGGGAGGGAAATCTCCGGCAGCACAGACATCACGCCCCCAGCAGGCTCTGCCCGCAGACCCGGACGACCTGGCCGTTGACGCCGCCGGAGGCCGGGCTCGCGAGCCAGGCGATGGTCTCGGCGACATCGACCGGCAGGCCGCCCTGGCCGAGGGAGTTCATCCGGCGGCCGGCCTCCCGGATGAAGAGCGGTACGGCGGCGGTCATCCTGGTCTCGATGAAGCCGGGCGCCACGGCGTTGACCGTCACGCCGTACTCCTCCGCGGCCCGCGGCGCCAGCGAGCGGACCAGCCCGATGATCCCGGCCTTGCTCGCCGCGTAGTTGGTCTGCCCGGTGTTGCCCGCGATGCCGGCGATGGACGCGGTGGCGATCACCCGGCCCGTGCCGCGCCGCAGCGTGCCGGCGGCCAGCAGGTGATCGGTGGTCCGCAGGACGGAGGCCAGATTGACGTCCAGTACGGAATCCCAGCGGTCGGCCGCCATGTTGGCCAGCCGCCGGTCGCGCGTGATGCCCGCGTTGTGGACGAGGACGTCCAGCCCGTCGGGGAGCGCGGCGGCGATCCGCTCGCCCGCGTCCGGCGCGGTGATGTCCAGCGTGAGGGCCTGCCCGCCCAGCCGCTCGGCGACCGCCCGCGCGTCCGCCTCGGCCTGCGGCACGTCCAGGCAGACCAGCCGCGCGCCGTACCGGGCCAGCGTCTCCGCGACCGCCGCGCCGATGCCCCGCGCGGCGCCGGTCACCAGCGCGGTACGCCCGTCCAGCGGCCGGTCCCAGTCGCCGGGGACGGGCACGTCATCGGCCGCTGCGACGCCGATGACCTGCCCGCTCACGTATGCGGACCGGGGCGAGAGCAGGAAGCGCAGGGTGGACTCCGCGGCCCCGGCGGACGCCGGTGCCAGCCGCAGCAGGTGTGCCGTGCGGCCGCGGCCGACCTCCTTGCCGAGCGACCGCACGAATCCTTCGAGGGCCTGCTGCGCGGCGGCCTGGTGATGGTCCGTCGGGTCGGGTGCCGAGCCGAGTACGACCAGCCGGGCGTCGTCCGTCAGCGACCGCAGCACGGGGTGCAGCCCGTCGTACACCTCGCGCAGGGCGGCCACGTCGCCCGCGCCGGTGGCGTCCACGACGACCGCCGCGTACCGCGCCCCGGCCTGGCGCGAGGTGTGCACCGGCAGCCCGGCGCGGGCCAGCACCGCCGCGGGCTCGACCGTGCTCCTGCTCGCCGTCAGATGCAGCAGCGGCCCGTCCAGTACCGGCCGTTCCGCGCTCCACCGGTGCAGCGGCGCCGGCTGCGGCAGCCCCAGCCGCCGGGTCACGAAGCGGCCCGGACCGGATTGCGTGAAACGAAGGTAGCGATCGGGCATTGGCCGGCTCCTGGATCTCGCGTAAATTTACTTCTGAGTAAGGTTACTCAAGGGTCAGGAGCTGGTCGAGGATGAGTACGCAGGAGAGCGCCGCGGGCATCCGGCGGGTCGCGGTGATCGGCGGCAGCCGCATTCCCTTCGCCCGCTCGGACGGCCCGTACGCCACCGCTTCCAACCAGGAGCTGCTGACCGCCGCGCTGGACGGCCTGGTCGAGCGGTTCGACCTGGAGGGCGAGCGGATCGGCGAGTTCGTCGCGGGCGCGGTGCTCAAGCACAGCCGCGACTTCAATCTGGCCCGCGAGACGGTGCTCGGCTCGGGGCTGGATCCGCGCACCCCCGCGTACGACATCCAGCAGGCGTGCGGCACCGGCCTGCAGGCCGTCATCGCCGCCGCCAACAAGATCGCGCTCGGCCAGACGGACAGCGCGATCGCCGGCGGCTCCGACACCGCCAGCGACGCCCCGCTCGGCGTCAACGAGGAGCTGCGGAAGATCCTGCTGGCCACCCGCCGCGCGAAGTCGGCCGGCGCCCGCCTCAAGCAGCTCTCCCGTATACGCGCGCGCCACCTCGTCCCCGAGATCCCCCGCAACGCCGAGCCGCGCACCGGACTCTCCATGGGCGAGCACGCGGCCCGTACGGCCAAGAAGTGGGGCATCCAGCGCGCGGATCAGGACGCCCTGGCCGCGACCAGCCACCAGCGGCTCGCCGCCGCCTACGACCGCGGTTTCCTCAAGGACCTCGTCGTCCCCTTCCGGGGTCTGGACCGCGATCAGAATCTGCGGCCGGACTCGACGGTGGAGAAGCTGGCCCGGCTCGAGCCGGTCTTCGGCGTCCGGGACGGCGACGCCACGATGACGGCGGGCAACTCCACGCCGCTGACGGACGGCGCGGCGACCGTGCTGCTGGCGAGCGAGGAGTGGGCGACCGCGCGCGGCCTTGCGCCACTGGCCTACCTCACCGCGTACGAAACGGCCGCCGTGGACTACGTGGACGGGGACGACGGGCTGCTGATGGCGCCCGCGTACGCCGTGCCGCGGATGCTGGAGCGGGCCGGGCTCGGCATCGAGGACTTCGACCTGATCGAGATTCACGAGGCGTTCGCCTCCCAGGTGCTCGCCACCCTCGCCGCCTGGGAGAAGCAGGGGCTGGCGCCCGTCGACCGCGACCGGCTCAATGTCGCCGGGTCCTCGCTCGCCACCGGCCATCCCTTCGCCGCGACCGGCGCCCGCATCGTCGCCACCCTCGCCGAGCTGCTGGCCGAACGGGAACCGGCCGCCGACGGCAGGCCCGTACGCGGCCTGATCTCGATCTGCGCGGCGGGCGGCCTGGGCGTGACGGCGGTCCTCGAACGCGCGCAGTAACCCGCGCAAGGACCTTGCCAGGGCAGCCGGGCAGCCCGTACCACGCCGTACCCAGCAGCAGCGTCGTCCCCAGCAGCAGCCGAAGAGCCGTACCGCAGCAGCACCGAAGGAGCCGCTCGTGTCCAGCCAGGAAGCCGCACCACCCGCCACGCCCGCACTGGTCCCGCCGCGCAAGACCGTCGAGGACGGTGTCGTCCGCGAGGTCTTCGTCCCGCCGCTCGCCCCCGCCGTCCCCACCGGCTCCCTGGGCGACATCCCCTTCGACAACGCCGCCGCGGCCCCCACCGACGTCGTCCTCGGCCGCAAGCAGTACGACGGAAGCTGGCGCGACGTGACCGCCGCCGACTTCGCCGACGAGGTGCTCGCCCTCGCCAAGGGCCTGATCGCCCACGGACTGCGCCCCGGCGACCGGCTCGCCATCATGGCCAGTACCAGCTACGAGTGGACCCTGATCGACTTCGCGTCCTGGGCGGCGGGGCTGGTCACCGTCCCCCTCTACCCGACCTCCTCGGCCCACCAGGCCCAGTCGATCCTGCAGGACTCCGGCGCCCGGGCCTGCGTCGTGGAGAACGTCGAGCAGACTCGCATGATCAGCGGGATACGCGGCGGCCTCCCGGACCTCGCCCAGCTCTGGCAGCTCGACACCGGCGCCGTCGCCCAGATCACCTCGGCGGGCCGCGACCTGTCCGCGTACGAGGTGACCAAGCGGCGCGCCGGACGCGGCCCCGCCGACACCGCCACCCTCATCTACACCTCCGGCACCACCGGACGCCCCAAGGGCTGCGTCCTGACCCACGGCAACTTCTTCGCCGAGGTCGACAACTCCATCGAACTGCTGCACCCCGTCTTCAGGTCGGTCAGCAAGGACCCCGCCTCGACCCTGCTCTTCCTGCCCCTCTCGCACGTCTTCGGCCGGATGGTCGCGGTCGGCTGCCTGCGCGCCCGCGTGAAGCTGGGCCACGCGCCCAGCATCCAGACGGACGAGCTGCTCGCCGACCTGGCCGGGTTCCGCCCGACGTTCCTGCTGGCCATCCCGTACGTACTGGAGAAGGTCCACAACACCGGCCGGGCCACGGCCGAGAAGATGGGCCGGGCCGCCTCCTTCGACCGCGCGGCGCGGATCGCCCGCCGTTACGGCGAGGCGGTCGAGGCCGCGGAGCACGGCACCGGGCCCGGTCCGGGCCTCGGCCTGCGCGCGGCGCGCAGCCTGTATGACCCGCTCGTCTACCGCCGCATCCGCGCGGCGCTGGGCGGCCGGGTCCGTTACGCGATCTGCGGCGGCTCCCCGCTCGGCCGGCGGCTGGCCGCGTTCTACGAGGGCGCCGGCATCCAGGTCTTCGAGGGGTACGGCCTGACGGAGACCACCGCGGCCGCCACCGTCACCCCGCCCCTCAAACCGCGCCTGGGCACCGTGGGCTGGCCGCTGCCGGGCAGCGCGGTCCGCATCGCGCAGGACGGGGAGGTACTGCTCCGCGGTGGCCAGGTCTTCAGCGGGTACTGGGACGCGGCGAGCGGGACCGCCGTCCCGGCCGTCGACGAGGAGGCGTGGTTCGCCACCGGCGACCTCGGCACGCTGGACGCGGACGGCTACTTGACCATCACCGGCCGCAAGAAGGAGATCATCGTGACCGCCAGCGGCAAGAACGTGGCGCCCGCGCCGCTGGAGGACCGGCTGCGCGCGCACCCGCTGGTCGGCCAGTGCCTGGTGATCGGCGACAACCGCCCGTACATCACCGCGCTGCTCACCCTGGAGCCGGACGGGCTCGCGCACTGGCGGCAGATGCAGAAGAAGCAGGACGTGCCGCTCGCGGAGCTGGTGCACGACGAGCGGCTCCGCGCCGACCTGCAGCGCGCCGTCGACGACGCGAACCGGCTCGTCTCGCGCGCCGAGTCCATCCGCCGCTTCGCCGTGCTGCCCGCCGACTTCACCGAGGAGGCCGGCCACCTCACGCCGTCGTTGAAACTGAAGCGAGTGGCCATTGCACGGGACTATGCGAAAGACATCGAGGCGCTGTACGAAAGTAGTTGAGCGCGGAACCGACCCCGCCCGTCGTCCGTCGGACCGGGCGCGTCAGACTGGAGTCCCGTGTCGCCTCTGTGGGGGAGGCGGCGCGGGGCTTCACCTTTTCTGCCCCTTTTGTCGGACGCCGGCTCGTGGAGCCGGTGCGGGAAAGGCGGAAAAGGCAGGAGCCCCGCTCGCCACCGAGATGGCGGAGCAGGGCTCCTTGGGTACTGCTACTAACGGCCGCGACCGGCCGGCCCGGGCAACTTAGACCGGGGTGACGTTCTCCGCCTGCGGGCCCTTCGGACCCTGCGTGACGTCGAAGTTCACCTGCTGGTTCTCCTCAAGGGAGCGGAAGCCAGAGGCGTTGATCGCGGAGTAGTGGACGAAGACATCGGGGCCGCCGCCGTCCTGGGCGATGAAGCCGAAGCCCTTCTCGGCGTTGAACCACTTGACGGTTCCGGTAGCCATAAGCCCTCCTTGGGCCAAAGGGTTGCCCTGCTCCAGAACCTGCAATGAAGTCTGAAAACTACAAATGCCTGCGGGTCACATGATCCGCAGGCTCTGTACTGCAAGGGAAACCAAACTGCAACTTGCGCTGAGCCTAGCACGGTGCGCTCAGAAGGCGGAAGAGCCAAAGATCACGTTTATCTTCGTGCCGGGGTTCGCGGTCGGTTCTCGCCATGCGTCCCGCCCGGTTCTTCCCGGGGTTCCGGTCCGGTTCTCGCCGCGGTTCCCTGCGGTTCTCGGCGCCGCACGGAGGCCCCCGCTGCCTCGCGGCGCGCCCCGCGGGTCTAGCCTCCACATGTGGACAATTCAACCGTAGGAGACGCACCCGCACCGACCTCCGGCCACCGCCGGACCCGGCCGCGGGTGGGCCACATCCAGTTTCTGAACTGCCTGCCCCTTTACTGGGGCCTGGCCCGTACGGGCACCCTGCTCGACCTGGAGCTCACCAAGGACACCCCCGACCAGCTCAACGAGAAGCTGGTCAGCGGCGAGCTGGACATGGGACCGATCACCCTCGTCGAGTTCCTCAAGCACGCCGACCAGCTCGTCGCCTTCCCCGACATCGCGGTCGGCTGCGACGGCCCGGTGATGTCCTGCGTGATCGTCTCGCAGAAGCCGCTGGACAAGCTGGACGGCGCCCGGGTCGCGCTCGGGTCGACCTCGCGCACCTCCGTACGGCTGGCGCAACTCCTGCTCGCCGAGAAGGTCGGCGTCACGCCCGACTACTACACCTGCCCGCCCGACCTGGGCGTGATGATGCAGGAGGCGGACGCCGCGGTCCTCATCGGGGACGCCGCGCTGCGCGCCAACCTGCACGAGGCGCCCCGTCTCGGCCTCGAGGTGCACGACCTCGGCCAGATGTGGAAGGACTGGACCGGCCTGCCGTTCGTCTTCGCGGTGTGGGCGGCCCGGCGCGACTACCTGGAGCGCGAGCCGGTCGTCGTACAGAAGGTGCACGAGGCGTTCCTGGCCTCCCGCGACCTGTCCCTGGAGGAGGTCGGCAAGGTCGCCGAGCAGGCGGCGCGCTGGGAGCACTTCGACGAGGAGGTCCTCGCCAAGTACTTCACCACGCTGGACTTCCGCTTCGGCCCCGACCAGCTCCGCGGCGTCACGGAATTCGCCCGCCGCACGGGCCCGACGACGGGCTTCCCGGCGGACGTACGGGTGGATCTGCTGGGCGCCTGACCCGAGCGCACGACACCGGGGGGCCGGCCGCTCGTGCGAGGCGCCGGCCCCTCCCTTTTTTCTTGCCCTATACATCTTCTTCCGCTCCTTCCGGGACGTCCTTCCTTGCCGTCCTTCGGTCCGGGATTCCGCCCCGGAATTCTTGGTGAATGTTTAACGAACGAAGGGGCGGATTCCGGCGCCGTGCGGCATTTCCGGCCGCCGCCGTACCCGGGAATTCCGCCCACTGCTTTTCACCGCAAGAAGGCCGAGAACCCCTCCTGCCGACCCCTGGCGCCGGCCCCTTCCGGCAGGCGCCGCCGGCCGGTGACGGTGGCAGGTGGCCGGGCCGCAAAAGCCCTGGCGTAGGCTGGATCGGTCGTTACGCATGCCCGCCCAAGAACCTCGAAAGGGACGCCCGGTGACCGAGAACGCCGACCTCCAGTCCGTACTCGACCGCGCCGCGGAGGGCGGGCGGATCACCCCCGAGGAAGCCGTCGAGCTGTACCGCTCCGCGCCGCTGCACGCCCTCGGCAAGGCCGCCGACGCCGTGCGCCGCCGCCGCTACGCCGGTACGGAGCACATCGCGACGTACATCATCGAGCGGAACATCAACTACACCAACGTGTGCGTGACGGCGTGCAAGTTCTGCGCGTTCTACGCCGCGCCCAAGGACACCGCCAAGGGCTGGTCCCGCGACCTGGACGACATCCTGCGCCGCTGCGCGGAGACCGTCGAGCTGGGCGGCACGCAGATCATGTTCCAGGGCGGCCACCACCCGGACTACGGCGTGGAGTACTACGAAGAGCACTTCGCCGCCATCAAGAAGGAGTTCCCGGAGCTGGTCATCCACTCCCTCGGCGCGTCCGAGGTCGAGCACATGGCCCGCATCTCGGGTGTCTCCGTCGAGGAGGCCATCCGCCGCATCCACGCCGCGGGCCTCGACTCCTTCGCGGGCGCCGGTGCCGAACTCCTCCCCGAGCGCCCCCGCAAGGCGATCGCTCCCCTCAAGGAGTCCGGCGAGCGCTGGCTGGAGATCATGGAGATCGCCCACAACCTCGGCGTGGAGTCGACCTCCACGATGCTGATGGGCACGGGCGAGACCAACGCCGAGCGCATCGAGCACCTGCGCATGATCCGCGACGTGCAGGACCGTACGGGCGGCTTCCGCGCCTTCATCCCGTACACCTACCAGCCCGAGAACAACCACCTGAAGGGCCGCACGCAGGCCACGATCTTCGAGTACCTCCGGATGATCGCGATCGCCCGCATCTTCCTGGACAACGTCGCCCACATCCAGGGCTCCTGGCTGACGACGGGCAAGGAGATCGGCCAGCTCTCCCTCCATTACGGCGCGGACGACCTCGGCTCGATCATGCTGGAGGAGAACGTCGTCTCCTCGGCCGGTGCCAAGCACCGCTCCAACCGCCAGGAGATCATCGACCTGATCCGCAAGGCGGGCCGTGTCCCCGCCCAGCGCGCGACCACGTACGAGCACCTCGTCGTCCACGACGACCCGGCGAACGACCCGGTCGACGACCGCGTCGCCTCGCACATCTCCTCCACCGCCATCGAGGGCGGCACGGCCCACCCCGAGCTGAAGCTCGTCGAGACGAACTGAGCCGCGGACTGTGCTGACGATTCACCGCGTCCGGGCGGTCGAGGACGTCTCGGCGGAGGACGCGGACGCGGTGGTCGTCGACGGCGCGCGCATCGCGGCCATCGGCCCGTACGAGCAGCTGGCGGCGGAGTACGGCGCGCGGGCCCGCGTACGGGAATGGGACGGCGTCCTCACCCCCGGCCGGCACGAGCCCGACGCCGCGGCGTACCTGGAAGCCGCTTACCACCCCGACCCGCGCGAGGCCGCCGAGCTGGGCACGGAACCCCTGACGGGCGCGGCACTGACGGCCCTCGCCATGACCGACACCCGCTGGGGAGCCAGCGCCCGCCGCGGCCTCCAACGCCTCCTCTCCACCGGCACCACATCCCTGACGGGCCCCTTCACCCACCCATCGGTCCGCACGGCGGTGAGCAGGTCGGGCCTGCGGGAGACCCCGGTCCCCCTCGCCCCGGGCGCCCCGGCCGACTTCGCGGTCTTCGCCACGTCGGGCGCCTGCCTGGTGACGGTCCTCGGCGGCCGGCTGGTGTACCGGCGCCGGGGGTGAGCCCGGGCGCCGCACGCCGTGGTGAACAATGGGCCCGTGACCCGAGCATCTCTGGACAAGCAGCCGCACGAAGTCGCTTCGATGTTCGACGACGTGGCGGAACGGTACGACCTCACCAACGACGTGCTGTCCCTCGGGCAGGCGCGGCTGTGGCGCAAGGCCGTGGACAAGGCCGTGGGGGCGCGGCCCGCCGAGCGGGTGCTCGATCTCGCGGCCGGTACGGGCACGTCGTCCGTGCCGTTCGCGCGGACCGGGGCGTACGTCGTGCCGTGCGACTTCTCCATCGGCATGCTCCGGGAGGGGAAGAAGCGGCAGCCGTGGCTGCCGTTCACCGCGGGGGACGCGACCAAGCTGCCCTTCGCGGACGACTCGTTCGACGCCGTCACGATCTCCTTCGGGCTGCGGAACGTGCAGGACACCGACGCCGCGCTGGCCGAGCTGTACCGCGTCACCAAGCCCGGCGGCCGGGTCGTCATCTGCGAGTTCAGCCAGCCGACGTGGGCGCCCTTCCGGACCGTCTACACCGAGTACCTGATGCGCGCGCTGCCCCCGGTCGCGACCGCCGTCAGCTCCAACCCCGACGCGTACGTCTACCTCGCCGACTCCATCCGCGCCTGGCCCGACCAGCCCGCCCTGGCGGCGCTGCTCCAGAAGGCGGGCTGGCAGAAGGTGGCCTGGCGCAACCTCACGGGCGGGATCGTGGCGCTGCACCGGGGGACGAAGCCGGCCGCCTGAGCCGGCGCGGCGCGCTCCGCCGGCTCTCACAGGTCCAGCCGGTGGCACAGGCCCGTCACCTTCGACACGGGGGAGACGAAGGTCTCCGCCTGCCGCATCCCGAGCCGCCGGGTGACCGCGATCGAGCGCGCGTTCTCGGCGTGCACCATCGCCACGACGTGCCGTACGCCCGCGGCCCGCACGTCCTCCAGGGCGCGCCGGGCCACGGTGGTGGCGTAGCCCTTGCCCCAGTACTTCCGGCCCAGCCGCCAGCCGATCTCGATCTCGCCGACCGGCCCCCACTCCGTCCGCGGCCACGGCTGCGCGCCCGCGAAGCCGATCACCGCGCCGTCCGACGGGTCGACGATGGTGTAGAGGCAGTAACCGCGTTCGGCGTGGTGGCGGCGCTGACGCGCGGTCAGCTCCTCGTAGACCGACGGCTCGGCGGACGCGCCGCCGTGGAATTCCATCACCTCCGGGTCGTCGAAGACCCGGTGCCAGTTCCATGCGTCCTCCTCGGTGGGGACGCGCAGCTCGACGGGGGGAAGCGGCTTCTGCATGGACCAACCCTTCGGAATCCGATCAGGTACGCCTGCATAGACTGCACGGGTCCAGTGCCGGTCGGCACCCAGATATCGAGTTCCGGGAGACAACGCCGTGACCGACGTGACCGATGCCGCCACCGCGACCCAGGCCCGCTCCGAGCACACCGCCGATGTGATCGTCGTGGGGGCCGGCCCGGCCGGCTCGACCACTGCGTACTACCTCGCCAAGGCCGGCCTGGACGTCCTCCTGCTGGAGAAGACGGCCTTCCCGCGCGAGAAGGTCTGCGGCGACGGCCTCACCCCGCGCGCCACCAAGCAGCTCGTCTCGATGGGCATCGACATCTCCGAAGAGGCCGGCTGGCTGCGCAACAAGGGCCTGCGCATCATCGGCGGCGGCGTCCGGCTCCAGCTCGACTGGCCGGACCTGGCCTCGTACCCGGACTACGGCCTGGTCCGCAAGCGTGACGACTTCGACGAGCAGCTCGCCCGCCAGGCGCAGAAGGCCGGCGCCCGGCTGTACGAGCGCTGCAACGTCAGCGGCCCGGTCGTCAACGACCTGACCGGGCGCATCGAGGGCGTCACCGCCAAGCTCGGCGAGGAGAAGACCCCGGTCACCTTCCACGCCCCGCTCGTGGTCGCCGCCGACGGCAACTCCACGCGCCTCTCCCTGGCGATGGGCCTGCACCGCCGCGAGGACCGCCCGATGGGCGTCGCGGTCCGCACGTACTTCACCTCGCCCCGCCACGACGACGACTACCTGGAGTCCTGGCTGGAGCTGTGGGACCGCAGCGGCCCGCAGGACCGGCTGCTGCCCGGCTACGGCTGGATCTTCGGCATGGGCGACGGCACGTCGAACGTCGGCCTCGGCGTCCTGAACACCTCCAGCTCCTTCAAGGAGCTGGACTGGCGCGAGATCCTCAAGGCGTGGTGCGCCTCCATGCCGGAGGACTGGGGCTACACGCCGGAGAACATGACGATGCCGATCCGCGGCGCGGCGCTCCCCATGGCCTTCAACCGCCAGCCGCACTACACCAAGGGCCTCCTTCTGGTCGGTGACGCGGGCGGCCTGGTGAACCCCTTCAACGGCGAGGGCATCGCGTACGCCATGGAGTCCGGCCAGATCGCCGCGGACGTCATCGTGCAGGCGCACGCGCGCGCCACGTACGCCCAGCGCGAGCTGGCCCTGCAGCGGTACCCGAAGATCCTCAAGGACACCTACGGCGGCTACTACTCGATGGGCCGCGCCTTCGTGAAGCTCATCGGCAACCCGAAGATCATGAAGCTGGCCACGCAGCGCGGCCTCACCCACCCGCTGCTGATGAAGTTCACCCTGAAGATGCTGGCCAACCTCACCGACCCGACCGGCGGCGACGCGATGGACCGCATCATCAACGGCCTGAGCAAGGTCGCGCCCAAGGCGTGACCCGCGCGCGTACGGCCTGACGTGCCGCCATCGGCCCTGCCGGTGGCGGCACCGTGCTTTCGCGCCCCTTTCGTCCCCGCGCGGCTCCCGGCTGTCTCAAGGCCGTCCTTGACACGTGAAGTTGGCGGATTGTGCCTACTGCCGTGCAGGCGTGCGGGCGGCCAGGCTGGGGAGGAGCACACACAGCGCCGAGTGGAACACGGAGCGTGAACCATGAGGATGGCGAGGGCACGGCGCCGGCTGCGAGGGGGGATGTCATGAGCGACGGCTCGAAGGGGGGCGAACGGGATGAACGGGATGAGGGGGCCGAGTGTCCCGAGGCGGTGGACCGGACGGACGAGGCGCAGGGGGAGGACGACCGCCGGGCGGAGCTGAGCGCGAAGGTCCGGGAGGCCAACCGGCAGAGCACGCTCTGGCCGCGGTGAGGGATCCTGGAACCGCAAGCAACTGCCGCCCCGAGACGCCCGGAGGGACCATGTCCGCCGCACCCGCCAACGGACCGCTCTCCGTCGACCGGGCGCTGGACGTGCTCGACGCGGTGGCCGGGTCGGCGGGGCCGGTGCCGGCCAAGGCGCTGGCCCGGCGGCTGGGCTGTTCACTGTCCACGGTCTACAACCTGCTGGGACCGCTGACCGCACGCGGGCACGTGCGGCGTACGGGCGGTGGCTACGTCCTGGGGCACCGGGTCCCCGCGCTGTACCGGGCGTTCCAGCGGCAGACCGGTATCGAGGAGGACGCGCGCGAGCTGCTGCGGCACGTACGGCGCGCGACCGGGACGCACGCGTACCTCAGCGCGGTGGGTCAGGGGCGGATCGCGGTCGTCGACAGCACGCTGCCGGTGTCCGCGGCCGGCGGGCCGTTCGCGGTGGGGCCCGACCACGGCGCGCACGCCACCGCACACGGCAAGGTGCTGCTCGCCGCGCTGAACCGGCCCGCGCGCCGCCGCTACCTCGACGCGCACGGCCTGCCCCGGCTGACGGACCGTACGATCACCTCGCCCGAGCGCTTCGAGGCGGAGCTGGTGCGGGTGCGCCGGGAGGGGCTGGCCGTGTCGGTCGGCGAAACCGACCCGGCCCACACCTGTCTCGCCGTCCGCCTCCCGGGCGAGGGCCCCGACGGCTCCCTCCGCGCGCTGTCGGTGTCCCTGCCGACCGCCGACTACCCCGCGCGCCGGGGCGAACTGGCCTCCGTACTGACCCGCGCGGCGGCCGGGTCCTGAACAGCCGGGCAGCCGCACCCGCAGCGGGTTCCCCCGTACCGGTTTTCCGGCATCGGTGGAATGGCGGGCCCGTCGGCTCGCGACGGGGCCGCCCGCGGCGCACAGTGGTCGCATGATTTTCATCGCTGTGAAGTTCACCGTCCGGCCCGAGAAGAGCGACCAGTGGCTGTCGCTGACCGAGCCCTTCACGCTCGCCACCCGCGCCGAGCCGGGCAACATCTTCTTCGAGTGGTCCCGGAGCGCGGAGAACCCGAACCAGTTCGTGCTGCTGGAGGCGTTCGCGGGCCAGGAGGCGGGCGCGGCGCACGTGCAGTCCGACCACTTCAAGGAGGCCATCGAGCTGATGTCCGGCCTCGTCGCGAGCACCCCGGAGATCATCAACGTCGAGACCGAGGGCACCGGCTGGGGCGAGATGGCCGAGGTCAAGCCGCGCGAGCAGTGAACGCATAAGCGGTCCTGGTACCGCAAAGCGCGCCGAAAGGGCCGTCGTTCCCGAGCGGGGGAACGACGGCCCTTCGTGATGCGTGCGACCTCGGGGAAGGGTCTCAGCGGACGCGGACGGCGCCCGTCGGCTGGTCGTAGCTCATGTCGCGCTGCACGACGCCGGTGCTGGAGTTCTGCGCGCCGATGAACTGGCCGTCGCCGATGTAGACCGCGACGTGGTACGCGCTGCCCGCGCTGCCCCAGTAGAGGATGTCGCCCACCTGGAGGTTGTCCAGGCCCACCTGGGTGCCGGCGGTCGACTGGTCCTGGGAGACGCGCGGCAGGTCGATGCCGATCTGCCGGAACGCGGCCTGGGTGAGGCCGGAGCAGTCGTACGCGGACGGGCCGGTCGCGCCGCTCACGTACGCCTTGCCGACCTGGGCCTTGAGGAAGCTCACCAGGGAGGCGGTGGAGCCGGAGAGGGAGCCGGTGTCGACCGAGGCGGAGGCGGAGAGGAGGGGGCCGCGGTCGGCGGAGCGCGAAGCGCGGGCCTGCTCGGCCTCCTTGGCCTTGCGGGCCGCGGCGGCGCGCTTCTCCGCCTCGGCCTTGCGCTTGGCCTCGACGGCCTTGTCCTTGGCCTTCTGAGCGGCCTTCTCGGCCTTGGAGAAGACCGAGTCCTGCGCGGCCTGCAGCTCGTACTGGTCCGCAACCTGCTGGGTGGTGTCCGCGGTCTTCGCCACGGACGTCGCGAGCGTGGCGCTGATGGTCGGCATCTCCTGGGTTTCGGAGGGCGACTTCTCGGCGGCGTTCGCGGGGACGGCGGTACCGGTCACCGCCAGCGTGAGGATGCCACCGGTGAACCCTGCGCGCACGGCTCGCGAAGTCGCGGAGCGGCGGGGCTTCCGGTGGCTGGGTATGAGTGCGTTCGGGGACATGGCACCACGGCTATCAGGAGCCCCAGGTTGCTGCCAACAAAGGTGGTGTGCACCACTTTTGACGCGTACACGGCGAACAAACCGGACCAATCGGCCAGCGGCGTGTCGGCCGAGGGGGTGTCCGAATTTCGTGATCATGTTCCTGCGCACGGCATTTACCGCTCGATGCGCCCCAGCACGGCACTTACCACCTTCGCAACCGACACGCCAAGGCTTCCCTACCGTCAAGGTTTTAGAAGCGTGAGACGCGTGGGATAGCTCACTCCTGAGTGACCGTTATGTCCTCGTGATGCGCGCTCGTGAAGCAATGCACGTACCGGCGATCACGGCCGGGTCACGACTAGGTCACGCGGACGGGTGGGCGCGCGCTAGCAGTTGACGATGTCCAGCGCCAATTTGCTTGCGGAGCGTAGCTCTTGATAGAGGGGGCATCCTCTTGACCAGCGGCAACCGCTGCGTTTGTCACTTCAAGTGATCACTCGAGCGCTTCGGGTGCGAAGATCACCGCTGATCCGACTTCATGATCCTTCGTCAGGTGGTGGAGATCACAAAGGCGTTGTCGCACCCCGTGTCGCAGATCACAGACTCACGGGCATAGGATGCAGGCGGCCAGGGCTTGTGAACTGCCTCACATAGCGGTGATCTCTGTCGAGATCCGTCGAGGAGTGAACGGGCCCGCGGCCGGACCGCCAACCAGTCATCGTCGACTGAAGGGAGCGAGGACGGTGAACGCCTATGCGCCCATCCTCGTACTGGGAGCCCTCGGGGCAGGCTTTGCGATCTTCTCTGTCGTCATGGCCACGCTCGTCGGACCCAGGCGCTACAACCGGGCCAAGCTCGAGGCGTACGAGTGCGGGATCGAGCCGACCCCACAGCCTTCAGGCGGCGGTCGCTTTCCGATCAAGTACTACCTGACGGCGATGCTCTTCATCGTCTTCGACATCGAGATCGTCTTCCTCTACCCCTGGGCCGTCACCTTCGACGCCCTGGGGCTGTTCGGGCTCGTCGAGATGCTGCTCTTCGCGCTCACCGTCTTCGTCGCCTACGCCTACGTATGGCGGCGTGGCGGCCTGGAATGGGACTAGGGGTCACCCAATGGGACTTGAAGAGAAGCTGCCCAGCGGCTTTCTGCTGAGCACCGTCGAACAGGCCGCGGGCTGGGTGCGCAAGTCATCGGTCTTCCCGGCGACGTTCGGACTCGCGTGCTGCGCCATCGAGATGATGACCACCGGCGCCGGCCGCTACGACCTGGCCCGCTTCGGCATGGAGGTCTTCCGCGGCTCGCCCCGGCAGGCCGACCTGATGATCGTGGCCGGCCGGGTCAGCCAGAAGATGGCGCCCGTCCTGCGCCAGGTCTACGACCAGATGCCGAACCCGAAATGGGTCATCTCCATGGGCGTCTGTGCCTCTACAGGCGGAATGTTCAACAACTACGCCATCGTGCAGGGTGTGGACCACATCGTCCCGGTCGACATCTATCTCCCGGGATGCCCGCCCCGCCCCGAAATGCTGATGGACGCCATCCTCAAGCTCCACGAGAAGATCCAGGGCTCCAAGCTCGGGGTCAACGCCGAGGAGGCGGCCCGCGAGGCGGAGGAAGCGGCGCTCAAGGCACTCCCGACGATCGAGCTGAAGGGGCTGCTGCGGTGAGCGACCCGAAAAACGGTGCGAACGGGCCGAAGAACGGCACCGGGGCCAACGGGGTCAATCCCGACAAGGACCTCAACGCGCAGAACCTTCCCGGCCAGCGCGGCGACCAGGGCGAGATCATCGGCACCCGGCGCGGCATGTTCGGCGCGAACAACGGGGGCGACACCTCGGGATACGGCGGTCTCGTACGGACCGTACGGCTGCCCGGCGCCACCTCCCGGCCGTACGGGGGGCCAGGCGCCGGAGGCGCATATGGTTACTTCGACGAGGTGGCCGACGAGCTCGAAGGCGCGCTGGAGGAACAGGGCCTCCTCCCCGAGAACGTCATCGAGAAGACGGTCGTGGACCGTGATGAGCTGACGTTCCACATCGCGCGCGAATACCTCCCCGTCGTCGCGAAGACGCTCCGCGACGACCCGGCCCTCCGCTTCGAACTGTGCACCGGCGTCAGCGCCGTGCACTTCCCCGGTGACAAGGGCCGCGAGCTGCACGCCGTCTACCACCTGCGGTCGATCACCCACACCCGGCTGATCCGGCTGGAGGTCTCCGCGCCCGACGCCGATCCGCACATCCCGTCGGTCGTCAGCGTCTATCCGACCAACGACTGGCACGAGCGCGAGGTCTACGACTTCTTCGGGCTGATCTTCGACGGCCATCCCGCGCTCACCCGGATCATGATGCCGGACGACTGGCAGGGCTTCCCGCAGCGCAAGGACTACCCGCTCGGCGGCATCCCCGTCGAGTACAAGGGCGCCCAGATCCCGGCTCCCGACCAGCGGAGGTCGTACAGCTGATGTCCACTTCGTCCACTTCCCATGCGACTCCCCGCGAGACCACGGAGGGCACCGTCTACACGGTGACCGGTGGCGACTGGGACGAGGTCGTCGAGGCCGCCGCCAAGGCCGACGACGAGCGCATCGTCGTGAACATGGGCCCGCAGCACCCCTCCACGCACGGCGTGCTCCGGCTCATCCTGGAGATCGACGGCGAGACCGTCACCGAGGCCCGCTGCGGCATCGGCTACCTCCACACCGGTATCGAGAAGAACCTCGAATACCGCACCTGGACCCAGGGCACGACCTTCGTCACGCGGATGGACTACCTGACGCCGTTCTTCAACGAGACGGCGTACTGCCTGGCCGTGGAGAAGCTGCTCGGCATCCAGGACGACATCCCGGACCGGGCCACGATCATCCGCGTGCTGCTGATGGAGCTGAACCGGCTCTCCTCCCACCTGGTGTGCATCGCCACCGGCGGCATGGAGCTCGGCGCCACCACGATCATGATCTACGGCTTCCGCGACCGCGAACTGGTCCTGGACATCTACGAGCTGATCACCGGCCTGCGCATGAACCACGCGTTCATCCGGCCCGGCGGCCTCGCCCAGGACCTGCCGCCCGGCGCCGTCGACCAGGTACGCGCCTTCGTGAAGAAGATGCGCAAGAACCTCACCGAGTACGACAAGCTCGCCACCGGCAACCCGGTCTTCAAGGGCCGCATGCAGGGCATCGGCCACCTGGACCTGTCCGGCTGCCTGGCCACCGGCGCCACCGGGCCGGTCCTGCGCTCCGCCGGCCTCCCGCACGACCTGCGCAAGTCCGACCCCTACTGCGGCTACGAGACCTACGACTTCGAGGTCCCGACCACCGACACTTGCGACGCCTACGGCCGCTTCCTGCTCCGCCTGGAGGAGATGCGGCAGTCCCTGCGGATCGTCGAGCAGTGCCTGGACCGGCTGGAGCCGGGCCCGGTCATGGTCGGGGACAAGAAGATCGCCTGGCCCGCGCAGCTCGCGCTCGGCCCGGACGGCCTCGGCAACTCCCTGGACCACATCAAGAAGATCATGGGCACCTCCATGGAGGCCCTGATCCACCACTTCAAGCTGGTGACGGAGGGCTTCCGGGTCCCGCCCGGCCAGGCGTACGTGGCCGTCGAGTCCCCCAAGGGCGAACTGGGCGTGCACGCGGTCAGCGACGGCGGCACCCGCCCCTACCGCGTCCACTTCCGCGACCCCTCCTTCACCAACCTGCAGGCCATGGCGGCCATGTGCGAAGGCGGCCAGGTCGCCGACGTCATCGTCGCCGTCGCGTCCATCGACCCCGTGATGGGAGGCGTCGACCGGTGACAGCCACATCCGGCAATCCAGAGGTGAGCTTGGGGATGCCGCAGCTCCCCGCCCCCGATTACCCGGCCGACGTACGGGCCCGGCTCGAAGCGGACGCGAAGGAGGTGATCGCCCGCTACCCCGGCTCTCGCTCGGCCCTGCTGCCGCTGCTGCACCTCGTCCAGTCCGAGGAAGGCCACGTCACGCGTACGGGCATCCGCTTCTGCGCGGAGCTGCTGGGCCTCACCACCGCCGAGGTCACGGCCGTCTCGACCTTCTACACGATGTACCGCCGCAAGCCGAGCGGTGACTACCAGGTCGGGGTGTGCACCAACACCCTCTGCGCCGTCATGGGCGGCGACGCGATCTTCGACGAGCTGAAGGAACACCTCGGCGTCGGCAACGACGAGACCACCGCCGACGGCAAGGTCACCCTCGAACACATCGAGTGCAACGCCGCCTGCGACTACGCGCCCGTCGTGATGGTCAACTGGGAGTTCTTCGACAACCAGACGCCGGAGAGCGCGAAGCAACTGGTCGACGACCTGCGGGCCGGGCGGCCCGTCGCGCCGACCCGCGGCGCGCCCCTGTGCACGTACAAGGACACGGCCCGCATCCTGGCCGGCTTCCCCGACCGGCGGGAGGGCGCGGTCGAGGCGACCGGCAGCGCGGGGGCCGCCTCGCTCGCCGGACTCCGGCTGGCCAAGGGCGAGGAGCTGCCGGGCGGCACGGACCACGTCGTCGCCCCGCGCGACGGTGCCCGGCCGACGGACGAGGCGCCTTCCGGGCGCGCGCCCGGCGAGGCTCCGGCCACCCACCCGAGCTCGCACGACGCGCCCCGCGACACCTCGGCCTCCGATCCTCACCACCCCGCCGGACCCGCTGCCGAGGAGGGAGAGTGATGACGTTGTCCACCGAATACGGGGGCCACTCCCAGCCGGAGGCCGGAGGAGAGACCAGCCCGGAGAAGCTGCTCACCCCCGTCCTGTCGGCCTTCTGGGACCAGCCGAACTCCTGGACCCTGGAGACCTACCGGCGGCACGAAGGCTACGAGGGCGCGCGCAAGGCCCTGGCCATGGCCCCGGACGACGTCATCGCGTACGTCAAGGACGCGGGGCTGCGCGGCCGCGGCGGCGCCGGCTTCCCCACGGGCATGAAGTGGCAGTTCATCCCCCAGGGGGACGGCAAGCCGCACTATCTTGTTGTCAACGCCGACGAGTCGGAGCCCGGGACCTGCAAGGACATCCCGCTCCTCTTCGCGAACCCGCATGCGCTCATCGAAGGCATCGTCATCGCGTGTCACGCGATCCGGTCCGAGCACGCGTTCATCTATCTGCGCGGCGAGACCGTGCCCGTACTGCGGCGCTTGCACGAGGCCGTACGCGAGGCGTACGCGGCGGGCTACCTCGGCAAGAACGTGATGGGGTCCGGACTCGATCTGGAACTCACCGTGCACGCGGGCGCGGGCGCGTACATCTGCGGCGAGGAGACCGCGCTGCTGGACTCCCTCGAAGGCCGGCGCGGACAGCCCCGGCTGCGTCCCCCTTTCCCCGCGGTGGCTGGCCTCTACGCCTGCCCCACTGTCGTGAACAACGTCGAGTCCATCGCGTCGGTTCCCGCCATCATGAACCGGGGCAAGGAATGGTTCCGCTCGATGGGCAGCGAGAAGTCCCCGGGCTTCACGCTGTACTCGCTGAGCGGCCACGTCACCAATCCCGGCCAGTACGAAGCCCCGCTCGGCATCACGCTGCGCCAGCTCCTCGACATGAGCGGCGGCATCCGCCCCGGCCACCGGCTGAAGTTCTGGACCCCCGGCGGCTCGTCCACGCCGATGTTCACCGACGAGCACCTGGACGTCCCGCTGGACTACGAGGGCGTCGGCGCGGCCGGCTCGATGCTCGGCACCAAGGCCCTCCAGTGCTTCGACGAGACCACCTGCGTCGTCCGGGCGGTGACGCGCTGGACCGAGTTCTACGCGCACGAGTCCTGCGGCAAGTGCACGCCGTGCCGCGAGGGCACGTACTGGCTCGTCCAGCTGCTGCGGGACATCGAGGCCGGCAAGGGCCGCATGGCGGACCTCGACAAGCTGAACGACATCGCCGACAACATCAACGGCAAGTCCTTCTGCGCCCTCGGTGACGGCGCCGCCTCGCCGATCTTCTCCTCGCTCAAGTACTTCCGCGCGGAGTACGAGCAGCACGTCACCGGCAAGGGCTGCCCCTTCGACCCGGCCAAGTCCACCGCTTGGGCCGACAAGCACCTGGAGGTGAACGCATGACAGTGACCACTAACAACGCGCCCTCCGGGGGCGGCGAGGCGGCGGTCCCGCCCGAAGACCTGGTGTCGCTGACCATCGACGGCATCGAGATCAGCGTGCCCAAGGGCACCTTGGTCATCCGGGCCGCCGAGATGCTCGGCATCGAGATCCCGCGCTTCTGCGACCACCCGCTGCTGGACCCGGCCGGCGCCTGCCGCCAGTGCATCGTCGAGGTCGAGGGCCAGCGCAAGCCGATGGCTTCCTGCACGATCACCTGCACCGACGGCATGGTCGTGAAGTCCCAGCTCACCTCGCCGGTCGCCGAGAAGGCGCAGCGCGGTGTGATGGAGCTGCTGCTGATCAACCACCCGCTGGACTGCCCGGTCTGCGACAAGGGCGGCGAGTGCCCGCTGCAGAACCAGGCCATGTCCGCGGGGCAGGCCGACTCCCGCTTCGAGGGCAAGAAGCGCACGTTCCAGAAGCCGGTGCCGATCTCCCAGCAGGTGCTGCTGGACCGCGAGCGCTGCGTACTGTGCGCCCGCTGCACCCGCTTCTCCAACCAGGTCGCGGGCGACCCGATGATCGAGCTGCTCGAGCGCGGCGCGCTCCAGCAGGTCGGCACGGGGGAGGGCGACCCGTTCGAGTCGTACTTCTCCGGGAACACCATCCAGATCTGCCCGGTCGGCGCGCTGACCTCGGCGGCGTACCGCTTCCGCTCCCGCCCCTTCGACCTGGTCTCCTCGCCGTCCGTGTGCGAGCACTGCGCGGGCGGCTGCGCGACGCGTACGGACCACCGGCGCGGCAAGGTCATGCGGCGGCTCGCGGCGGACGACCCCGAGGTCAACGAGGAGTGGATCTGCGACAAGGGGCGGTTCGCCTTCCGGTACGGGCAGTTGCCCGACCGGCTGGAGACGCCGCTCGTCCGGGACGCGTCCTCGGGTGAGCTGGTACCGGCGAGCTGGCCCGAGGCGCTGGAGGCGGCGGCCCGCGGGCTCGCCGCAGCGCGCGGCCGGGCCGGGGTGCTGACCGGCGGCCGCCTCACCGTCGAGGACTCCTACGCGTACGCCAAGTTCGCGCGCACCGTCCTGGACACGAACGACATCGACTTCCGGGCCCGCGTGCACAGCGCGGAGGAGGCCGGTTTCCTCGCGGCGCAGGTCGCGGGGCACGGCCGTGACCTCGACGGACAGGGTGTCACGTACCGCTCGCTGGCGGCCGCGCCGGCCGTCCTGCTGGCCGGTATCGAGGCCGAGGAGGAGGCGCCCGGCGTCTTCCTGCGGCTGCGCAAGGCGCACCGCAAGAACCGCCAGCGGACCTTCGGGCTCGCTTCGTACGCCACCCGGGGGCTCATCAAGGCGGGCGGCACGCTGCTGCCCGCGGCGCCCGGTACGGAGACGGAGTGGCTGGACGCGCTGGCCGGCGGGGTCGGGCTCGAAGGCGAGGGCCGGGTCGCGGCCGAGGCGCTGCGGGCCGAGGGTTCGGTGATCGTCGTCGGCGAGCGGCTGGCCGCGGTACCGGGGGCGCTCACCGCTGCGGTACGCGCTGCCTCGGCCACCGGTGCGCGGCTCGTCTGGATCCCGCGCCGGGCGGGCGAGCGGGGCGCCGTCGAAGCGGGCGCGCTCCCCGGGCTGCTGCCCGGCGGCCGGCCCGGGACGGACCCGCGCGCCCGCGACGAGGTCGCCCGCGCCTGGGGCGTGGCCGCGCTGCCGCACCGGCACGGCCGGGACACCGGCCAGATCCTGGAGGCCGCGGCCATCGGTGAGCTGAACGCCCTGGTGGTGGCCGGTGTCGGGGTCGAGGACCTGCCCGACCCGCGGCGCGCGGCCGAGGCACTGGACGCGGTCGGCTTCCTGGTCAGCCTGGAGCAGCGGCCGAGCGAGGTCACGCGGCGGGCCGACGTGGTGCTGCCGGTGGCCGCCGTGGTGGAGAAGGCCGGCACGTTTCTCAACTGGGAAGGCCGGGCACGGCTCTTCGAGGCCGCGCTCAAGCCGGACCAGATGACCCGCCGCCATCTGCTCCCCGACGCCCGGGTGCTGCACATGCTCGCGGACGCGATGTCCGTGGCGGACGACTCCGTACCGGGTCTGGCGCTGCCGGACGTGCGCGCCGTACGGGCGGAGCTGGACCGGCTCGGCGGCTGGGACGGGCAGCGCGCCACCGGTGACGTGCTCGCCGGCACCGAGGCGCGGGCGCTGCCCCGGCCCGGCGCGGGCGAGGCCGTCCTCGCCGGGCACCGGCTGCTGCTGGACCAGGGGCGGATGCAGGAGGGCGACGCGGCGCTGGCCGGCACCCGGCACGCCGCGGTGGCCCGGATGTCCGCCGCCACCGCCGCCGAGGCGGGCCTCAAGGACGGCGCGGACGTACAGGTCACCGGCCCGCGCGGCGCGGTGACCTTCCCCCTGCAGGTCAGCGAGATGCCCGACCGGGTGGTGTGGCTGCCGCTCAACTCCCGGGGCGGCGGCGTCCCGTACGACACCGGAGCGAACCCCGGTGACCTGGTGACGGTCGCCGCGAAGACCGCGGGCCCGGCGGCCCCGGCGGACGGCACGGAGGTGGCGGAATGATGAGTCTCGCCGCGGAACAGCTGGCGCTCGGCGCGGACCGGATCGCGCTGGCCGCCGAGGACCTGAGCGTCTTCGGGCGCGACCCGTGGTGGCTGGTGGTCATCAAGGCGGTCTTCTGCTTCGCGTTCCTGATGCTGACCGTGCTCTTCTCGATCGTCTGGGAGCGCAAGGTCGTCGCCTGGATGCAGCTGCGCATCGGGCCCAACCGGCACGGCCCCTGGGGCATGCTCCAGTCCCTCGCCGACGGCATCAAGCTGATGCTGAAGGAGGACGTGGTCGTCAAGCGGGCGGACAAGGCGGTGTACGTCCTCGCCCCGGTCGTCGCGGCCATCCCCGCCTTCATGGCGTTCGCCGTCATCCCGTTCGGCCCGGCGGACAACGAGATCTCGATCTTCGGCCAGCGCACGACGATGCAGCTGACGGACCTGCCGATTGCCGTGCTCTACATCCTGGCCACGGCCTCGGTCGGCATCTACGGCATCGTGCTCGCGGGCTGGTCCTCGGGCTCGACGTACCCGCTGCTCGGCGGACTCCGCTCGTGCGCCCAGATGATCAGTTACGAGATCGCGATGGGCATGGCCTTCGCGTCGGTGTTCCTCTACTCCGGCTCGATGTCCACCTCGGCGATCGTCGACGGACAGCAGAGCACCTGGTACGTCGCGCTGCTGCCGGTCTCCTTCCTGATCTACATCGTGGCGATGGTCGGCGAGACCAACCGTGCGCCGTTCGACATGCCGGAGTCCGAGGGCGACCTGGTCGGCGGCTTCAACACGGAGTACTCCTCCATCAAGTTCGCGATGTTCATGCTCGCCGAGTACGTCAACATGGTCACCGTCTCGGCGGTCGCGATCACCCTCTTCCTCGGCGGCTGGCGGGCCCCCTGGCCGATCAGCACCTTCTGGGAGGGCGCGAACCACGGCTGGTGGCCGCTGCTCTGGTTCACCATCAAGATCCAGCTCCTGCTCTTCTTCTTCATCTGGCTGCGCGGCACGCTTCCCCGCGTCCGCTACGACCAGTTCATGAAGCTGGGCTGGAAGGTCCTCATCCCGGTCTCGATGGTCTGGCTGATGCTGGTCGCGACGGTGCGGGCGCTGCGGAACGAGGGGTACGACTTCCAGCGGATCGTGCTGTACGTCGGCGGCGCCGCGGTCGCCCTGCTGCTGATCTCCTTCGTCGCGGACTTCTTCCGCAAGAGCGAGAAGGAAGAAGTACCCGCCGCCGAGCAGCCCTTCGACCCGATGGCGGGCGGCTTCCCCGTACCGCCGCTGCCCGGTCAGACCCTGCCGCCGGTGCCGCGGAGGCGGCCACGCCACCAAGATCGCGAGCTGATTGTCAGTGGCGGGGTCAATACTGACAGTGACGAAAGTGGGAAGGGGGACAACGGTGTCTGATTTCCAGAATCCGGTGGCCGGCTTCGGCGTGACCTTCAAGGCCATGTTCAAGAAGCGGCTCACCGAGCAGTACCCGGAGGAGAAGAAGCCGACCGCGCCTCGTTTCCACGGCCGGCACCAGCTCAACCGCCATCCGGACGGCCTGGAGAAGTGCGTGGGCTGCGAGCTCTGCGCCTGGGCCTGCCCGGCCGACGCCATCTATGTGGAGGGCGCGGACAACACGGACGAGGAGCGCTACTCGCCCGGCGAGCGGTACGGCCGCGTCTACCAGATCAATTACCTCCGCTGCATCCTCTGCGGCCTCTGCGTCGAGGCGTGCCCCACCCGGGCGCTCACGATGACGAACGAGTACGAGCTCGCCGACCGCACCCGCGAGTCCCTCATCTACACCAAGGAGGAGCTGCTCGCGGGCCTGGAGGAAGGCATGGTCGACAGCCCGCACGCGATCTTCCCCGGCATGACGGAGAAGGACTACTACAGCGGCCTGGTGAGCGAGGCCGCGCCGGGCACGGAGCGGCAGGTCGCGGTCAGCAAGGGCGAGCGGCCGGACGAGGAGCGGGCCGGGACGCCCGAGACCCCGGCCCCCACGGCCGAGCGCCCGGCGGGGACGGGGGTGGAGGCATGAGCAGCGCAGTACTGGCAGCGGCCTCCGCGACCTCCACGGGCGAGGCGGTGCAGTTCTGGATCCTCGGCACGGTCGCCGTGGTCGGCGCGCTGGCCACGGTCCTGATGAAGCGGGCGGTGCACAGCGCGCTCTCGCTCGCCGCCACCATGATCATCCTGGCGGTCTTCTACCTCGCCAACGGCGCGTACTTCCTCGGCATCGTCCAGGTCGTCGTCTACACCGGCGCGATCATGATGCTCTTCCTCTTCGTGGTCATGCTGGTCGGCGTCACGGCGGCGGACTCCCTCAAGGAGACGCTCAAGGGCCAGCGCTGGCTGGCGGCGGGTGCCGGACTCGGCTTCGGCATCCTGCTGATCGCCGGCCTCGGCAACGCCTCGGTGAAGCACTTCAACGGCCTCGGCGAGGCCAACGCCGGGGGCAACGTCCAGGGCCTGGCGGCCCTCATCTTCACCAAGTACGTCTTCGCGTTCGAGCTCACCGGCGCGCTGCTGATCACCGCGGCGGTCGGCGCGATGGTCCTCACGCACAAGGAGCGCACCGAGCGCGCCAAGACCCAGCGCGAGCAGGCAGCGCAGCGCGTACGGGAAGGCACGCAGGTCGTGCCGCTGCCCGCCCCCGGTGTGTATGCCCGGCACAACGCGGTCGACGTGCCCGGTCTGCTGCCCGACGGCACCCCCTCCGAGCTCACCGTCAACCCGACCCTGCGCAAGCGCGGCCAGATCCGGGACGTGTCGGGGGAGTCGCTGGCGGAGCTGGCGGCGCTGGAGCGGCGCTCCTCGGAGTGGCTGGAGCGCGGCGAAGGCACCGAGCGCGGCGAGCAGGTCCGGGAGCGCGGCGAGGAGGCCACGCGATGAATCCGATCAACTACCTCTATCTGGCTGCCCTGCTGTTCACCATCGGCGCGGCCGGGGTGCTGATCCGGCGGAACGCCATCGTGCTCTTCATGTGCGTCGAGCTGATGCTGAACGCCTGCAATCTCGCCTTCGTGGCCTTCTCGCGGCTGCACGGAAATCTGGACGGCCAGATCATCGCGTTCTTCACGATGGTCGTCGCCGCGGCCGAGGTCGTGGTCGGCCTGGCGATCATCGTGACGATCTTCCGTACCCGCCATACGGCCTCGGTCGACGACGCCAGCCTGATGAAGCTGTAAGGGGTCGCACTCGTGGAATCTCTGATCGCGCTGCTCGTCGGGGCACCACTGGTCGGTGCGGCCGTGCTGCTCTGCGGCGGCAAACGCCTGGACCGTACGGGCCATTGGCTCGGCACGCTGCTCGCGGTGGTGTCGTTCGTCATCGGCCTGGTGCTGTTCGCGGACATGCTGGGCAGGGGCGCCGAGGACCGCGCCCTGCACCAGCACCTCTTCAGCTGGATCCCGGTGGGCGGCTTCCAAGCCGACGTCGCCTTCCAGCTCGACCAGTTGTCGATGACGTTCGTGCTGCTGATCACCGGTGTGGGATCGCTGATCCACATCTACTCGATCGGCTACATGGAGCACGACGAGCGGCGCCGCCGCTTCTTCGGCTATCTGAATCTGTTCCTCGCGGCGATGCTGCTGCTCGTCCTCGCCGACAACTACCTCCTGCTGTACGTCGGCTGGGAGGGCGTCGGCCTCGCCTCGTACCTCCTCATCGGGTTCTGGCAGCACAAGCCGAGCGCGGCGACGGCGGCCAAGAAGGCGTTCCTGGTCAACCGGGTCGGCGACATGGGCCTGTCCATCGCGATCATGCTGATGTTCACCACCTTCGGGACGTTCGCTTTCGGCCCGGTGCTGGGCGCGGTGGGCGACACCAGTGAGGGCAAGCTGACCGCCATCGGGCTGATGCTGCTGCTGGCCGCGTGCGGTAAGTCCGCGCAGGTGCCGCTGCAGTCCTGGCTGGGCGACGCGATGGAGGGCCCGACCCCGGTCTCGGCCCTCATCCACGCCGCCACGATGGTCACCGCGGGGGTCTACCTGATCACCCGCTCCGGCGCGATCTTCAACGGGGCGCCGGACGCACAGACCGCGGTGGTCGCGGTCGGCGCGGTCACGCTCCTCTTCGGTGCGATCGTCGGTTGCGCGAAGGACGACATCAAGAAGGCCCTCGCGGGCTCGACGATGTCGCAGATCGGGTACATGATCCTCGCGGCCGGGCTGGGCCCGATCGGGTACGCCTTCGCGATCATGCACCTGGTCACCCACGGCTTCTTCAAGGCGGGCCTCTTCCTCGGCGCCGGTTCCGTGATGCACGGGATGAACGACGAGGTGGACATGCGCCGTTACGGCGGCCTGCGGAAGTACATGCCCATCACGTTCGTGACGTTCGGCCTGGGCTACCTCGCCATCATCGGCTTCCCGGGGCTGTCCGGCTTCTTCTCCAAGGACAAGATCATCGAGGCGGCGTTCGCCTCGGGCGGCACCCAGGGCTGGATCCTCGGGGGAGCGGCCCTGCTCGGCGCCGGGATCACCGCGTTCTATATGACGCGCGTGATGCTGATGACCTTCTTCGGCGAGGAGCGCTGGCGCAAGGCCCCGACCCCGTCGCCGGCCGAGCCGAGCGTCGAGCCCGCGGCCGAGACGCGCGGCGAGTACACGCCACCGCATCCGCACGAGTCGCCGAAGTCGATGACGCTCCCGATGATCCTGCTGGCGTTCGGTTCGGTCTTCGCCGGCGGCCTGTTCAGCATCAACGAGGCGTTCGTGCACTGGCTGGAGCCGGTCACCTCCTTCGAGCACGGCCACTCCCCGCTCAGTGCGGCGGCGGTGACCTCCGCGACCATCGTGGTCCTGCTGTTCGGCGTGGCCCTCGCCTGGCTGCAGTACGGCCGCAAGCCCGTGCCCGCCGTCGCCCCGCGCGGCTCGTTCCTCACCCGCGCCGCCCGGCGCGACCTGCTCCAGGACGACTTCAACCACGTCGTACTGGTCCGCGGCGGCGAGCAGCTCACCCGCGCGCTGGAGCAGATCGACCACTCCGTCGTCGACGGCGCGGTCAACGGCACCGCGGTGTCGGTCGGCGGTCTCTCCGGCCGGCTGCGCCGCCTGCAGACCGGTTACGTCCGCTCCTACGCCCTGCAGATGCTGGGCGGCGCCGCGGTGCTGGTCTTCGCGACCCTGCTGATGAGGGGTGTCTGAGCCATGTCGTTTCCCCTGCTGACGGCCACAGCCGCGGTCCCAGCGATCGGCGCGGTCGCCACGGCCGCGGTGCCCGCCGCGAAGCGCACCGCCGCCAAGTGGCTGGCGCTGCTCTTCTCGCTGGCCACGCTGGCACTGGCGCTGGTGATCGCGGTCCGCTTCGACCCCGGCGCCAAGGGCCCGTTCCAGCTCAGTGAGTCGCATGCCTGGATCGCCGACTTCGGCGTCCGGTACGAGCTCGGCGTGGACGGCATCTCGGTGGCGCTGATCGCGCTGACCGCCCTGCTGATCCCGTTCGTGATCCTGGCCGGCTGGCACGACGCCGACGCCCTCGACCATGACAACGCGAATCGGCGCTGGCGCCCCACCCAGGGCCTCTTCGCGCTGATCCTCGCCGTCGAGGCGATGGTGATCCTCTCCTTCGAGGCCACCGACGTCTTCCTCTTCTACATCTTCTTCGAAGCCATGCTCATCCCGATGTACTTCCTCATCGGAGGCTTCGGGGACCGGGCGGGCACGCACGACGCGACAGAGGGCGCGGCCCGGCGCTCGTCCGCCGCGGTGAAGTTCCTGCTGTACAACCTCGCCGGCGGCCTGATCATGCTGGCCGCGGTGATCGGCCTGTACGCCGTCACCGCCGACCAGCTCGGCACCGGCACCTTCTCGCTCTCCCAGATCGTCCAGGCCCGCGCGGCCGGCGAGCTGACCATGGGCGCGGGCACGGAGCGGCTGCTCTTCCTCGGCTTCTTCTTCGCCTTCGCGGTGAAGGCGCCGCTGTGGCCACTGCACACGTGGCTGCCGGGCGCCATGGGCGAGTCCACGGCGCCGATCGCCGTGCTGATCACCGCGGTGGTCGACAAGGTCGGCACGTTCGCGATGCTCCGCTTCTGCCTCCAGCTCTTCCCCGAGGCCAGCAAGTGGGCCACGCCGGTGATCCTCGTCCTGGCGCTGATCAGCATCCTGTACGGCGCGCTGCTCGCGGTCGCCCAGCGGGACATCAAGCGCCTGGTCGCCTATGCGTCCATCTCCCACTTCGGCTTCATCATCCTCGGCATCTTCGCGATGACCAGCCAGGGCCAGAGCGGCGCGACGCTGTACATGGTCAACCACGGCATCTCCACCGCCGCGCTGATGCTGGTCGCCGGCTTCCTGATCACCCGCCGCGGCTCGCGCCTCATCGCAGATTACGGCGGCGTGCAGAAGGTCGCGCCGGTGCTGGCCGGCACCTTCCTGATCGGCGGCCTGGCCACGCTGTCGCTGCCTGGCCTCGCGCCGTTCGTCAGCGAGTTCCTGGTCCTGGTCGGCACGTTCAGCCGGTATCCCGTCATCGGCATCATCGCCACGGTGGGCATCGTGCTGGCCGCGCTGTACGTCCTCGTGCTGTACCAGCGCACGATGACCGGCCCGGTCAGGGCCGAGGTGCAGGGCATGCCCGACCTCAAGGCCCGGGAGCTGGTGGTGGTGGCGCCGCTGATCGCGCTGCTGCTCTTCCTCGGCGTCTATCCGAAGCCGCTGACCTCCATCGTCAATCCGGCGGTGGACCACACGCTGTCCGTCGTGGACAGGCAGGACCCCAAGCCCGACGTACGGGTCAACGCCGAGCCGCATGAGGCCGGTTCCGATCGAGATGCGGAGGCCGCGAAGTGACATCCGTGGCAGCGGTCCACACCCTGTGGACGATGGCGGACGGGGCGGCCGGCTCCCCGTTGGCCCCGGACGGCCCCGGCAGGATTCCGGCGCCGCACATCGAGTACGCACAGCTTGCGCCGACCCTGATCGTGCTCGGCGCGGCCGTGCTCGCCGTGCTGGTCGAGGCGTTCTGGCCGCGCCGCGGCCGGTACTACGCGCAGGTGCTGCTCTCCGTGGTCGCGCTGGCCGCCGCGTTCGCCGCGGTCATCGGCCTCGCGGCCGGCGGCTTCGGCACGACCAAGGCACACATCGCGGCGATGGGCGCCCTCGCGGTGGACGGCCCGGCGCTCTTCCTGCAGGGCACGATCCTGCTGGTCTCGCTGATCGCGATCTTCACCTTCGCCGAGCGCCGGCTGGACCCCGCGGCGCACGGCCGCCCGGTGGACTCCTTCGCGGCCCAGGGCGCCGCGGTTCCCGGCGGCGAGGCGGAGAAGGCGGCCGTCAAGGCCGGCTTCACGACGACCGAGGTCTTCCCGCTCGCGCTCTTCGCGATCGGCGGCATGCTGGTCTTCCCGGCGGCCAATGACCTGCTGACCCTCTTCGTCGCGCTGGAGGTCTTCTCCCTCCCGCTGTACATCCTGTGTGCGCTGGCCCGCCGCCAGCGGCTGCTCTCGCAGGAGTCGGCGGTGAAGTACTTCCTGCTCGGTGCGTTCTCCTCGGCGTTCCTGCTCTTCGGCGTGGCCCTGCTGTACGGCTACGCGGGCACGGTGACGTACGCGGGCATCGCCGAGGTCGTCAGCGACGGCGCCAAGCAGATCGACCCGGCGCTCGCCGACACCATGGGCAATGACGCGCTGCTGCTGATCGGCGGGGCGCTGGTCGTGATGGGCCTGCTCTTCAAGGTCGGCGCCGTCCCGTTCCACATGTGGACCCCGGACGTGTATCAGGGCGCGCCGACCCCGGTGACCGGCTTCATGGCCGCCGCCACGAAGGTCGCCGCGTTCGGCGCGCTGCTGCGGCTGCTGTACGTCGCGCTGCCGGGCCTGCGCTGGGACTGGCGCCCGGTGATGTGGGGCGTGGCGATCCTGACGATGCTGGCCGGCGCGGTCATCGCGCTCACCCAGACCGATGTGAAGCGGCTGCTGGCGTACTCCTCCATCGCGCACGCGGGCTTCATCCTGGCCGGCGTGATCGCCACGAGCAGGAACGGCATCTCGTCGGTCCTCTTCTACCTGCTCGCGTACTCCTTCGTGACGCTCGGCGCGTTCGCGGTGGTCACGCTGGTGCGGGACGCGGGCGGCGAGGCGACGCACCTGTCCAAGTGGGCGGGGCTCGGGCGGCGTTCGCCGCTGGTCGCGGCAGTGTTCGCGGTCTTCCTGCTGGCCTTCGCCGGTATCCCGCTGACCTCTGGGTTCGCGGGGAAGTTCGCGGTGTTCAAGGCGGCGGCGGAGAGCGGCGCCGGCTGGCTGGTCGTGATCGGTGTGCTCTCGTCCGCGGTCGCCGCGTTCTTCTACATCCGGGTGATCGTCCTGATGTTCTTCAACGAGCCGAAGGCGGACGGCCCGACGGTGGCGGTGCCCAGCCCGCTGACCATGACGGCCATCGCGGTCGGCGTGGTGGTGACGCTCGTCCTGGGCCTCGCGCCGCAGTACTTCCTCGACCTGGCGGGGCAGGCGGGGGTCTTCGTCCGCTGACCCGGCGAGGTATCCGTACGCACGAAGCTGCCCGGCACCCCCCCCGAGGGGTGCCGGGCAGCTTCGTGCGTATGCGGGACGGCCGGGTACGTCAGCCGCTCCGCTGGAAGCCGTCCAGCGCCGAGGGGTCGATGGACGGCAGGTCCGTCGTGCCCTCGGTCCGGGTGAAGACGGACTCCTTGCCGGAGGCCCAGCGCACGGTGAGCTTCTTGCCCTGCAGGCTCTGCACCGTGCCCGCGGAGTGCTCGGTGTCGCCGTCGGTGCACTTGAAGGTGAGCTCGATCGGCTGGCCGTCCACGACCTTGCCGCCGCAGGACTTCTTGCCGATCAGTACCGCCTCGTGCTTCGAGACGGACAGGATCAGCAGGCCCTTGTCGGCGTGCAGCGCGTTCGTGGTCCAGCCGCCCTCCAGGGACGCCACGGAGACGTCGGCACCGGGCGTCCGTCCGGCCGATGAAGCGGACGGCGACGGCGACTCCGACTTCTTCGCGCCACCGCCGGTGTCGCTGCCGCCGCTGCAGCCGGCGAGCAGGACCGCGGCCGCGGCGGCCGCGACGGCGGCGAACTGAATGCGCTTACGCACGTTGATCTCCTCGGGGGAAGCCGCTCAGTTGGTGCCGGACGGCAGGTCGGGCTTGGGGATCTCCACCTTGCCCTCGGTCTTGGTGAATTCCTCGGTGGGCCCGTTCTTCCAGCTCACCGTGAGCTTGTCGCCGGTCTGCTTCACCGTGCCCATCGAACGGGTGTCGTCGCCATCGCTGCACTTCAGCGCGAGCATGGTGGTTCCCATGTCCTGGACCGTGCCCTGGCAGGCAGTTTTGCCCGTGGACAGCGTGGCGGATTCGCCGATGACCGCGAGGGTGACCGTGCCGTTCGCGGACTTCGACTGCCAGGCGCCGTCGATGCCGCTCGCGGGCTTGTCGGCACCGTCCGCCGACTGCGACGGCTTGCTCTCCTCGTCGCCCTCGCTGCTGCTGCCGCAGCCGCTGAGCAGCATCGCGGCGATGGCGGCCGCCCCGGCGATCTGCGCTGCCTTGCGCACGTACGTCTCCTCCGTTGTGGGACAGGATTCGTGAGGCTAGCAGTCACGCGCATGACAACAGCCCCAACAGCACCGTGAGATGGATCCTGCCCGACGGGGCAGCAGGCGCCCGTTCCGTACCGCTCATCCGAGACATACCTAAAGAGTTAGCAATGTCCGGAAATGGATTGGCAGGCCGCCCACGGGGGTTCTAGCGTCCTGACGGGGCGCGGCCGGGGTGGGGCTGTGGCCATAGGGGGGACACGTGGCTCATGCCAGCACGCGGTTCACGGTCGACCGGACCGTGCCAGGGCTGATTGTGAAGATCGGTGATTATCCGCTGCACCACGGCGGGGTGGGGGCGATCCGCAGCCTGGGACGGCTGGGCGTGCCCATGTACGCGATCACCGAGGACAGATACACGCCGGCCGCGGCGTCGCGGTACCTCAAGGGGCGGTTCGTCTGGCCGACGACCGGCCGCGAGGACCCGGAGCGGCTGGTCGACGGACTGCTGCGGATCGGCCGCCGGCTCGGCCGGCCGGCCGTCCTGGTGCCGACCGACGAGGAGGCCGCGGTACTGATCGCCGAGCACGCGGACGTCCTGGGCGACCGCTTCCTCTTCCCGCGCACCCCCTCCGGGCTCTCCCGCAGACTCGCCAGCAAGCAGGGCCTGCACGAGCTGTGCACCGAACACGGCATCCCGTCCCCCCGGGCGGCCTTCCCGCAGAACCAGGCGGACGTCGAGGACTTCGCCGCACAGGCCCGCTTCCCGGTCGTCGCCAAGAACCGGGAGGCGTTCCAGCGCCGCAGCCGGCCCGCCGTGAACGGCACCACGCGCATCGCGGACGCCGCCCACCTCCGGCATCTCGCCAAGGACTGGGGCCCGCACCCCGGCGTGATCCTCCAGGAGTACCTCCCGCGCGAGGAGGCCGAGGACTGGATCGTGCACGCGTACTTCGACGGGGACAGCGCGGCGCTGACGATGTTCACCGGGGTCAAGGTCCGCTCCTGGCCGCCGCACGCCGGAATGACGGCCTGCGCGTACGTCGTGGACAACCCCGAACTGGCCGACATGACCGCGCAGTTCATCAAGCGCATCGGCTTCAGCGGCATCGTCGACCTGGACTGGCGCTACGACCGCCGGGACCGGCGCTACAAGCTGCTGGACTTCAACCCGCGGATGGGCGCGCAGTTCCGGCTCTTCGAGAACGAGGCGGGCATCGACGTCGTCCGCGCCCAGCACCTGGACCTGACCGGCCGCGCGGTGCCGGAGGGCGAGCAGCGGGCCGGGCACCGCTTCGTGGTGGAGAACATCGACCTGCCCGCCTGGCTGGCGTACCGCCGCAGCGGCTACACCACCCCGCACGTGCCGGACCGCCCGGCGAGCACGGAGCTGGCCTGGCTCGCCGCCGACGACATGAAGCCGTTCTTCACCATGCTCGCGCGGTTCGTCCGGCCGGGCGCCAAGCACCTCTGGCAGATGTGGCGTGACCGGTCGGGCCGGTGGCACGACCGCTGACGCCCCGCGCCCCGCCGGCGCGCTCCGATTCCCGCACGGTTCCGGGCAGCGCGGCCCCGAGCCGTGCACCGGTACGCAGTACGACGCATCAGCAGCACCCTGGGGAGGGAAACCCGAGTGAACACTCCGGTAGCAGTCATCGGCGCAGGCCCCTTCGGCCTGTCCACCGCCGCTCATCTCCGCGCACGCGGCATACCCGTACGGACCTTCGGCCGCCCGATGGTGAGCTGGAGCGAGCACATGCCGGCCGGCATGGTGCTGAAGTCCACGCCGGCCGCGTCCAGCATCGACACCCCGCAGCCCGGCCACACGCTCGTCGACTACTGCGCGGCCTCGGGGGAGCGGCGGTACGAGTCGGACTGGGACATCATCCCGGTGGAGACCTTCGTCCGGTACGGCCAGTGGTTCCAGCAGCGGCTGGTGCCGGACCTGGAGGAGGTCCGGGTCGTCTCCGTCGACCGGCAGCGGTCCGGATTCGAGCTGAAGCTGGACAGCGGTGAGCAGTTCAGCGCCCGTGCGGTGGTCGTGGCCACGGGACTCACCGGCTTCGCGCACGTGCCCGCCGAGCTGGCCGACGCCGTACCGGATGGACCGTCCCCCACTGGGCCCATCTCGCACACCTCCCAGCACGCGGACCTGTCCGGGTTCGCGGGCCGGGAGGTCGTGGTCGTGGGCGCCGGGCAGTCGGCACTGGAGAGCGCGGTGCTGCTCGCGGACGCCGGCGCTTCGGTGCGGGTGCTGGCCCGCGGCCGGCAGGCCGTCGGCTTCGGCGCGCCGCCGGACCGGCAGCCGAAGCTGCGCCCCGAGACGCCGTTCGGCAACGCCTGGTCGCTGTACGCCTTCTCGTACCACGCGGACGGCTTCCGCTATCTGCCGGCGCCGACCCGGCAGTTCCTGGTCAAGCGGGTGCTGGGGCCGCTGGGCGCGTGGTGGCTGCGGGACCGGTTCGTGGGCCGGGTGCAGGTGAGCGCCGGGCGGCGGATCGTGCGGGCCCGGGTGGAGGACGGCCGCCCCGTGCTGTCGCTGCGCGGCTCGGACGGGTACGACGGCGAGCTGGCCGCCGACCACGTGCTGGCGGCCACCGGGTACCGGGTGGACCTGGGCGCGCTGGACTTCCTCGGGCAGGGGCTGCGGACTGAGCTGGCGGTGGGCGCGGGCGGACCGCGGCTGGGCGCCGGCTTCGAGTCGTCCGTGCCGGGCCTGTACTTCACGGGGCTGCCGGCGGCGGCCAGTTACGGCCCGGTGATGCGTTTCGTCTGCGGCACGGAGTTCGCATCGCCCCGGCTGGCCAGGTCCATCGCGCAGACGCGGTAACGCTCCGCTGGGGGTTTTCCGTGGGGCTGCGGCTGCGGGCCGTGTGTGGCTGGGCGCGCAGTTCCCCGCGCCCCTGAAAGGGCAGGCCCGGTACGGCATCGAATGCTCGTACCGGGCCCGCCCTTTCTTCGGGCTCACACCGCCGTGCGTGGGATGCGCCGGTGCCAGCTCCGGCGGAAGACCTCCTCGTCCCCGTCCCGGCACACGACCTCGTTCTCCGTCACGAAGTCCCCGCCGTCCGTGGTGATCTCCGAGCGGGTCTCGATGCGCGCGTCCCAGCCGAGGTCCGGACGGCGCAGCCGGATCGACCAGTCCGAGCGGGTCGCGGCGCTCTCCGGGTCGGCGCTGTCGATCCGGTAGGTCTCCAGCGCGTCCTCGGTGAACTCCAGCCCGTCCGGGTAGATCCGGGTGCCGCCGTAGCGTGGGTCGACCTCCAGCGTCCAGGTGCCGGCCGCGACGTCCCGGATCACCTTCCGCTCGGGCCGCTGGTCACTGCCTTCGGGGAAGACCACGCCGAGCGGCTCGGACTGCTCGGGCACCTCGAAGGTGATCTCCGGCTCCTCCGTGCCCGGGGTGCGGACCGGCAGTTCGACGGTGCTGGCGGCCGGGTCGACCGTCCAGCCCGCCTCGCTGCCTGCGTGCGGCCAGATCCACGGCCAGTACGCGGAGGAGAGCGCTACGCGGATGCGGTGCCCGGCGGGGAACGCGTGTCCGATGCCGTTCAGCTCGAAGGTCACGTCCTCCGTGGCGCCCGGCGTCCACTCCACGGCCCGGTCCCGGCCGTGCCGGGTGAGCAGGTTCAGTACGCCCCGGGTGACCAGCGTGGACGAGCCGTCCGGCGTCACGTCGCAGATCCGGGCGATGACCTGGCCGCGCGGTACTTCGGAGGTCAGCCGCAGGGTGACCCGCGGCCGGCCGAGGATCTCCACCCGCTCGGTCAGCTCCGGCAGGTCGAAGCAGACCGACCGGCCGTCCTCCTCGCGCTGGTCCGGCGGCAGGTCGGCGTCGTTGCCGAACGGGAAGTAGCGGCCCGCGTCGACGCCGGTGTGCTGCGGCGAGCGGACCGACAGCGGCCGGTCGCCGGGCAGGGTGTACGCGGTCGGCGTGACGTTCGGCGAGGGCCAGGCGGGGTCGGCGACCCAGCGGCCCGGCAGCTCGTCGTACACCGTGGCCGGCGGGTGCGACTCGCTGATCCAGGCGCGCAGCAGCGGGTCGTCCTCGACGCCCCGGTCCTCGCCTTTGAGCCAGTGGTCCCACCAGCGCAGCGTCTCCTGGAGGAAGCCGATCGCGGGGCCCGGCGGCAGGCCGCGGTCCGGATACTGGTGCGACCAGGGCCCGATGAGGCCGCGCACGGGCGCGTCTAGGTGCTGGACCAGGCGCAGCGCGGTGTCGCGGTACGGGTCGTGCCAGCCGCCGACCGCGAGCACCGCCGCCTTGATCGCCGAGTAGTCCTCGCAGACGCTGCCGTGCTGCCAGTACGCATCCCGCGACTGGTGGTCCAGCCAGGTGTGGATGAACGGATCGACCGCTTCGAGGCGGTCCGTCCACTGCTTGCGCCAGCCCTCGCCGACCTGGGCCGGGTCCGGCGGGCGGGAGACGAAGGCGAGCATCGTGGCGGCCCAGGCGTGCATGTCGACGGCGAGCAGCGAGCCGCCCATGTAGTGCACGTCGTTGTCGAAGCGGTCGTCGGCCGAGCAGACCGTGACGATCGCCTTCAGCGCCTTGGGCGCGCGGGCCGCGAGCTGGAGGCTGTTGAAGCCGCCCCAGGAGATGCCGAACATGCCGACCTTGCCGGAGCACCACGGCTGCGCGGCCAGCCACTCGATGACGGCGACGCCGTCGGCCAGCTCCGTCTCGGAGTACTCGTCGGTCGGCAGGCCCTCGGAGTTGCCGTGGCCGCGGACGTCGACGCGGACGGACGCGTAGCCGTGGCCCGCGTAGTACGGATGGCGCTGGGCGTCGCGCGGCGCGGTCCAGTCGCTCAGCCGGTAGGGCAGGTATTCGAGCAGCGCGGGGACGGGCTCCGTGCCGTACGGGCGCCAGACGCGGGCGTAGAGCTGCGTGCCGTCCGGGAGGGGGATGCGGACGTCCTCGCAGAACGTCCGGTACGGGAAGTCGGTGCGGATGCGCATGAGGCCGGTCCAGGGGGGTGTCAGTGAACGGGGTGCATGGTGCGGCGCAGCCAGGGTCCGGCGGCGATCACCGCGAGGCCCACGACGACCGCGAAGCCGCCGTTGAGGCCGAAGTACAGGTCGTTGGCGATCTCGCCGAAGTACTTCACGACCTGGGCCTGGATGCCGTTGGCCAGGGCGAGGGAGAGGAACCACAGGGCCATCGTCTGGCTGGCGAAGGCGGCGGGCGCGAGCTTGGTCGTCGCGGACATGCCGGTGGTCTCCAGCAGGATGTCGCCGAGGCCGAGCAGGACGAAGGAGATCAGGAGCCACCAGGCGGCCATCTTCCAGTCGCCGGTCTGCCCGTGCGTCGCGGGGACCATCACGAGGAAGGACAGGCCGCCCAGGATCACGCCGTACGCGATCTTGTGCGAGGCGTGCGGCTGGCGCCGGCCCAGCTTGACCCAGACGGCCGCGACGACCGGAGCGAGCAGCACCTCGGCGCCGCCGAGCACGGAGCCGTACCAGGTCGAGGGGAACTCCCAGCCGAGGATCTCGGTGTCCGCATGGCTCGCGGCCAGCAGCGTCATCGTCGAGTACGACTGGAAGAGGACGAAGTTGAAGACCACCGAGGCGGCGAAGAGCACGAGGTAGGGGCGGAGCCGGCCGCGCTCCTTGGAGCCGACCCGGGGGCTGCGGAACATCACCACGAAGTAGACGATGGGCGCGATCACCGAGATCACGGTCAGCACGTCCACGGTGCGGTCCATGGTCAGCCAACCGGCGAGGGCGAGGCCCGTGGCGACGGCGGCGACCAGCACGCAGCCGCCGGCTATCAGCCAGGTCGCGCGGCGCATCGCGGCCTGCGGCAGGGCGAATTCGGCGCTGTGCTTGCGGCCCGCGAGGCCCTTGCGGCCCGCGATGTACTGGATCAGGCCCAGGGTCATGCCGATCGCGGCGGCCGAGAAGCCCCAGTGCCAGCCCTGCTTCTGGCCCAGCCAGCCGATGACCAGCGGGGCGAGGAAGGCGCCGATGTTGATGCCCATGTAGTACAGCGCGAAGCCCGCGTCCCGGCGCTCGTCCTCGGTCGCGTAGAGCTTGCCGACCATGGTCGAGACGTTGGGCTTCAACAGGCCCGTGCCGGCGATGATCAGACCCAGGCCCACCCAGGTCATGGCCGCGGTGGGCACCGCCATGGAGTAGTGGCCGCAGGCGATCAGGACGCCGCCCCACAGGACCGCGCGGTAGGAGCCGAGCATCCGGTCCGCGAGCCAGCCGCCGGCGACCGAGACGAGGTAGACCAGGGTGCCGTAGGCGGCGGTGACCGATGCCGCGGTGTTCTCCGCCATGCCCAGGCCGCCGTGCGCGACCTGATCGGCGAAGTACAGCACCAGGATGGCCTGCATGCCGAGGAAGGAGAACCGCTCCCAGACCTCCAGGCCCGAGAGGGTCAGCAGTCCTCGCGGGTGACCGAGGAAGGAATGATCGTCGCGAGGGTGCGGGGGTCCGGACACGGGGGTGACTCCTGGGGCTCGGGAAGATTAACTTGCTTCTGCTGTCCGTTCCTCCCGGTACAAAACCCGCGACGCTGGGTGATCAAGAACATGCCGGGCCCCGGTACGGCGTCGCCCTGTCGGCCGCCGGGTACGGCAGACGGACGGGCGCTCATGGTGATCGAACTGCGACCGGATACGCTGGCCAATGGTGGAGACAGCGACAGATCGACAATCCGTTTGATCGTCAGCAGACAGGAGTAACCCTCGTGACCGTCGTCGGGCCCTTCGGGCTGAGCGTGCGGGACCAGGCTCTTGAGGCCGATGTCCAGGCCGGGTTGGCGGCTGTCGAGGAGGGCCTGCTGGAGGCCACCAAGAGCGACGTGCCGTTCATCACCGACGCCGCGCAGCATCTCGTCCGCGCGGGCGGCAAGCGTTTCCGGCCGCTGCTGGTGATGCTGGCCGCCCAGTTCGGTGACCCGTACGCGCCGGGCATCGTGCCCTCGGCCGTCGTCGTGGAGCTGACGCACCTGGCGACGCTGTACCACGACGACGTCATGGACGAGGCCGAGGTGCGCCGCGGCGTGGAGAGCGCCAACGCCCGCTGGGGCAACTCGCTGGCCGTCCTGACCGGCGACTTCCTCTTCGCGCGCGCCTCGCACACGCTGGCCGACCTGGGCCCGGAAGCGGTCCGCATCCAGGCCGAGGCGTTCGAACGGCTGGTGACCGGCCAGATCCTGGAGACCGCGGGGCCGCGCGACGGCCGCGACCCGGTCGAGCACTACCTCGACGTCATCGCGGGCAAGACCGGCTCGCTGATCGCCGTCGCCGGCCGCTTCGGCGCGATGATGTCCGGCGCCGACGAGGCCACGGTCGACATCCTCACGCAGTACGGCGAGCGCCTGGGCACCGCCTTCCAGCTCGCCGACGACGTGCTGGACATCGCCAGCGACGCAGGCGAGTCCGGCAAGACCCCCGGCACCGACCTGCGCGAGGGCATCCCGACGCTGCCGGTCCTGCACCTCCGCGCGCTCGCCGCCTCCGACGCGGCGACCGAGGAGGACCGCGCGCTGGCCGCCCTCCTGGACCAGGACCTCACCGACGACGCCCGGCACGCCGAGGCGCTGGCCGGGCTGCGCGCCCACGCCGCCCTGCGACAGGCCCGCCGCGACACGATCCGGTACGCCGAGGATGCGCGCGCGACGCTGGCACCGCTGCCGGAGTGCGCGGCGAAGACCGCGCTCCAGGAGCTGTGCGACGCGGTGGTGCACCGGGCGGGCTGACCGGTCCGGCGGCGTACGGCGGGCTTCGCCCGTGGCAGTACGCCGCGCGCTGCCCCTCAGGGGCGTCTCATCCTTCAGCAGTACACCGTTCCAGCCCCGGGGCTGACGCTTCGGGTTGGCGGATTTGATGGCATTGACACCACCACGCCATGGCGGAGCGGGCCACAATGAGCCCGAGGTGTGGACGAGTGCGTTGCGTTGAGACCGCCGCCTACGACGGAGGTAGAAGCACATGCCACGGAACGAAGCGTCACGGGTCACCGGTGAATGGGACGACGGGGGGAAGCGCACGGGACGCCGCAAGGTCATCCGGTACGGCGTCCCCGTCGCAGTGGCGGGGGTGGCGGCGGCAACGATCGGGCTGGTCCCCGCGTTCGCCGGTGCCGGCGACCCCGACCTGCCGGAGATATCCGCGCAGGACCTGATCGCGAAGGTAGCGGCGTCGGACGTGCAGCAGCTGTCCGGCACGGTACGGACCAGCACCGACCTCGGCCTGCCGGAACTGCCCGGCGGCATGGGCGCGGGAGCGCTGGGCTCCGGCCAGGGCAAGGGCGGTGCGTCCGCCGACCCGAAGGACAAGCTCATGGAGCTGGCGTCCGGCACGCACACGCTGCGGGTCGCCGCCGACGGACCCGACCGGCAGCGGGTGTCCGTCATCGACAAGGCCGCCGAGTACAGCCTGGTCCGCGACGGCGCCAAGGTGTGGGGGTACGACAGCGGCAGCAACACCGCCTTCCGCGCCACCGGGCCGGAGTCGGACGCCCCGAAGAAGGGCGACCAGCGCCGGGCCATGCCCAAGGGCCTGGGCGACGTCACCCCGCAGGAGCTCGCCGAGCACGTCCTCGACGCGGCCGGTGACACCACGTCGGTCACCGTCGACGGCACCGCCAAGATCGCCGGGCGGGACGCCTACCAGCTGCTGGTCAAGCCCAAGCAGGCCGGCTCGACCGTCGGTTCGGTACGGATCGCGGTGGACGCGGACAACGGCGTACCGCTGCGCTTCACGCTGACGCCGAAGAGCGGTGGCGCACCGGCCGTTGAGGCCGGGTTCACCTCGGTCGACTTCGCGAAGCCGGCGGCGAGCACGTTCGCCTTCGACCCGCCCAAGGGCGCGAAGATCGTCGACGGCGACCGGGTCCGTACGCAGCGGCACGACGACGCGGCCGGGGACCTCCCGAAGGGCCTGCCCGGCGGGCTGCCGCAGGGCCTGCACGAGGCGCGGGCCGGGGACGGGGGCGGCCTGGACGTCATCGGCCACGGCTGGACCGCGATCGCGAAGATCGAGGGCGAGGGCGAGGGCGAGGGCAAGGCCGGCGAGGGCAAGGAAGCGGCCGCGGGGCAGAAGGCAGGTGTCCCCACGGGCGACGCTGCCAAGTTCCTGGACTCGATGGGCGAGAAGGTGACCGGCAGCTTCGGCTCCGGCCATGTCTTCAGTACGCGCCTGGTCAATGCCCTGATGACGGACGACGGCACGGTCTACGTCGGCGCCGTCGACCGGCAGTCCCTGATCAAGGCGGCGAACGCGGCGAAGTGACCGCGGTGGAAGTGACCGTGGTGGAAGTGAGCACGGCGAAGTGAGCGCGGCGGCGGTACGGCGGTGACCGGCCGCCGTGCCGCCGCCCGGCCCGGTACCAGTCCCGGCACACAGTGGGGGAGTGCATGGCGCCACCGTCGTCGAACGGGGAGGACGGAGCGGCTCCCGGGGCGCCCGTCATCGAGACGCACGGCCTGACCAAGAGGTACGGGAGCGGGCCGCCGGCCGTCGACGGGCTCGACCTGTCCGTGCCGCCCGGCAGCATCTTCGGCTTCCTCGGCCCCAACGGCTCGGGCAAGACCACCACGATCCGCATGCTGATGGGCCTGATCGAGCCGACGGCGGGCGGCGCCCGGCTGCTCGGCGAGCCGATGCCCGGCGCCGCGCGCCGGGTGCTGCCCCGGGTCGGCGCGCTCATCGAGGGCCCGGCCCTCTACGGCTTCCTCACCGGGCGGGCCAACCTCCTGCGGTACGACGCCGCCGACCCGACCGCCGATCCCCGCACCCGGGCCGCGCGGGTGGCCACGGCCCTGGAACGCGTGGGCCTGGCGGCCGCGGCCGGCAAGAAGGCACGCGCGTACTCCCTCGGCATGAAGCAGCGGCTCGGGCTGGCCGCGGCCCTGCTCCGCCCCCGCGAGCTGCTGGTCCTGGACGAGCCGACCAACGGCCTGGACCCGCAGGGCATGCGCGAGATCCGCAGCCTGGTGCGCGAGCTGGCCGCCGACGGCACGACCGTCTTCCTCTCCTCGCACCTCCTGGACGAGATCGAGCAGGTCTGCACGCACGCCGCCGTGATGTCCCGCGGCCGGCTGATCGCACAGGGGACGGTGGCGGAGCTCGCGGCCGGCGCCCGCGGCCGGCTGGCCGTCACCACCCCGGACACCGCGGAGGCGGCCCGGGTGCTCAAGGAACACGGCCTGACCGACCTCGTGGTGGGCGAGGACCGGGTGACGGGGGAGCTGCCGCCGGGGCCCGGCGGCGCGGGGCCGGAAGCAGTCGGCGCGGGCGGGGGACCGGATCCGGCGGGCATGGGCGGGGGGCCGGATCCGGCCGACCTGAACGCCGCGCTCGTCGCGGCCGGCGTCCGTGTCCGCGCCTTCGGGGCCGAACGCGCCTCGCTGGAGGACGTCTTCGTGGCACTGACGGGGGAGGGCTTCGATGTCGCGGGCTGAGACGGTGGTGGGGGCGGCCGAGGTACGGGTCTCCCGGGGGCCGAGTCCGCTGTGGACGCTCGGCCTGCTGCGCAATGAGATCGGTATGACGTTCCGGCGCCGCCGTACCCTCGTGCTGCTCGCCGTGCTGGCCCTGGTACCGGTACTGGTCGGGATCGCCATCCGCGTCCAGACCGAGGACGGCGGCGCCCGCGGCGGCCCGGCCTTCATCTCCCTGGTCACGAACAACGGGCTCTTCCTGGTCTTCACCTCCCTCGCGGCCACCCTGCCGGTGTTCCTGCCGATGGCGCTCGGCGTCGTCGCCGGGGACGCGATCGCGGGCGAGGCGGGCGCCGGCACGCTGCGGTACCTGCTCGTCGCCCCGGCCGGGCGGACCCGGCTGCTGCTCGTCAAGTACGCGAGCACGCTGGTGTTCTGCCTGGTGGCGACGCTGGTCGTGGCGACGTCAGCGCTGGCCGTCGGCGCGCTGCTGTTCGGGCTGGGCGAGGTCACGCTGCTGTCGGGGACGACCGTGCCGCTCGCCGAGGGGCTGCTGCGGGCGCTCGCCGTCGCGGGCGTGGTCGCCCTCTCGCTGATCGGCGTGGCCGCGCTGGGGCTGTTCGTCTCCACGCTCACCGGAAGCGGGATCGCGGCCATGGCGATGACCGTCGGAGTGGTGATCACCCTGCAGATCCTGAACACCATCCCGCAGCTGCACGCCGTCCAGCCGTACCTCTTCCCGCACTACTGGCTGAGCTTCGCCGACCTGCTGCGCGACCCGGTCTACTGGGACGACATCCGCCGCAACCTCGGCCTCCAGGCGGTCTACGCGCTGGTCTTCGGCTCGGCGGCCTGGGCCCGGTTCACGACCCGGGACATCACGGCCTGAGAAGCGGACGCCGTCCGGGCAGCGGCCCGGGACATCCGCGCCGTGCGCAGCGCGTCCCAGGTGAGCACGGCGAGCGCCAGCCATACGAGGGCGAAGCCCGCCCAGCGCTCGGGCGGCATGGCCTCGTGGAAGACGGTGAGGCCGAGGACGAACTGGAAGGTCGGCGCGAGGTACTGGAGCATGCCGAGTACCGACAGCGGCAGCCGGACGGCGGACGCGCCGAAGGCGATGAGCGGCAGGGCCGTGGCGATGCCGCAGCCCGCGAGCAGCAGCGCCTGCCCCGCGCCATCGCTGAGGAAGCTGGACTCGCCGCGTACGCCCAGGAAGATCAGGACGCCCAGCGCGGGCAGGAACTGGATGGTCGTCTCGACGCTGAACCCCTCGATGCCGCCGAGCTTGACGCCCTTCTTGAGCAGGCCGTACGTGGCGAAGGACAGGGCGAGGACGAGGGCGATCCAGGGCACCTGGCCGTACGCCACGGCCATCACGACCACCGCCAGCGTGCCGACGCCCACCGCGGCCCACTGCAGCGGGCGCAGCCGCTCGCGCAGGAAGATCACCCCGAACGCGATGCTGACCAGCGGGTTGATGAAGTAGCCGAGGGACGCCTCCAGCACATGGCCGGCGTTGACCGCCCAGATGTAGAGGTACCAGTTGACCGAGATGACGGCGGCCGCCGCCACGACCAGGCCGAGCCGCTTCGGCTGCCGCAGCAGCGGGCGTATCCAGGACCAGCGGCGCAGCGCCACCAGGAAGACCAGGGCCACCGGCAGCGACCAGGCCATGCGGCTGGCCAGGATCTCGGTGGGGGAGGCGGCGGACAGCAGGTGCCAGTAGAGGGGGAGGACGCCCCACAGGCCGTACGCCACGAAGCCGTAGGCCAGGCCGGTGCGCTGGTCGGACGGAGACGGCAAGGGGTCCTCCTGGGACGGGCGGGCACCGGCACGACGCGTCGAGGGCGTGCGGCGGCGAGACGCAGCGAGCTCTCCGAAGGTAACGCCGCCGGCCTCGCATGTCATGCCCGTATTTCAAATACGGTGGTTACATATCCGGAACCGGGCAGGGACCGGGGATGAGCGTGGCGGGCGGCGCGGCGCACGGAAGCGTGGGACAGCGGGCGGCGGCCTGCGCGGCGCACGGGAGTGTGGGGCGGTGGCCGTACACGTACGGCTGCCCGGGACCGCGCCCGCAGGCCGGTCCCGGGCAGCCGGGAGAGAAAGCGGCGGCCGGGGCCGCCCGGGTCGTCAGCCGACGACCGTCCAGGTGTCGTTGCCGGCGAGCAGGGTGGCCAGGTCGCCCTTGCCCTTCTGCTCGATGGCGGCGTCCAGCTGGTCGGACATCAAGGTGTCGTACACCGGCCGGTCCACGCTGCGCAGCACACCGATGGGGGTGTGGTGCAGCGTGTCGGGGTCGGCGAGCCGCGAGAGCGCGAACGCCGTGGTGGGCGAGGGGTTGTGCGCATCGTGCACCAGCACGCCCGCGGTCCCCTCCTGCGTGACGTCGATGATCCGCAGATCGCCCGTTGCCGGGTCGCGGACGACACCCTTGGACCCGAGGCCGTCCTCGGCGGGCGCGCCGAACCGGATCGGCTGCCCGTGCTCCAGGCGGATGACGGCCTCCTGGGCCTTCTCCTTGTCCTTGAGCGCCTCGAACGCGCCGTCGTTGAAGATGTTGCAGTTCTGGTAGATCTCCACCAGCGCCGTGCCGGGGTGCGCCGCGGCCTGGCGCAGCACGCTCGTCAGGTGCTTGCGGTCGGAGTCGACGGTGCGCGCGACGAAGGACGCCTCGGCGCCGATCGCCAGCGAGACCGGGTTGAAGGGCGCGTCCAGCGAACCCATCGGCGTCGACTTGGTGATCTTGCCGACCTCGGAGGTGGGCGAGTACTGGCCCTTGGTCAGCCCGTAGATCCGGTTGTTGAACAGCAGGATCTTGAGGTTGACGTTGCGGCGCAGGGCGTGGATGAGGTGGTTGCCGCCGATGGAGAGCGCGTCGCCGTCACCGGTGACCACCCACACCGACAGGTCGCGCCGCGAGGAGGCCAGGCCCGTGGCGATGGCCGGGGCGCGGCCGTGGATGGAGTGCATCCCGTAGGTGTTCATGTAGTACGGGAAGCGGGAGGAACAGCCGATGCCGGAGACGAAGACGATGTTCTCCTTCGCCAGGCCGAGCTCGGGCATGAAGCCCTGCACGGCGGCGAGGACGGCATAGTCGCCGCAGCCGGGGCACCAGCGCACTTCCTGATCGGACTTGAAGTCCTTCATGGACTGCTTGGCCTCGGCCTTGGGCACCAGGGAAAGCGCCTCGATCTGCGCCGCACCCTCCGCGATCGTCTCAGTCATTGATGGCCTCCTTCGGGCCCTGCTTCATTACCTCTTCGAGGTGGGCGGCGAGCTGCTCTGCCTTGAAGGGCATCCCGCTGACCTGGGTGTGCGACTGGGCGTCCACGAGGAACTTCGCCCGCAGCAGCGTCGCGAGCTGGCCCAGGTTCATCTCGGGGACGACCACCTTGTCGTAACGCCCCAGCACCGCACCGAGATTCCCCGGGAAGGGATTGAGGTGGCGCAGATGCGCCTGGGCGATCTGCCCGCCCGCGCGGCGCACCCGGCGCACGGCCGCGGTGATCGGGCCGTACGTCGAACCCCAGCCGATGACCAGCGTGTCGGCGTCCCCTGACGGGTCGTCGACCTCCAGGTCGGGCACCTCGATGCCGTCGATCTTGGCCTGCCGGGTGCGGACCATGAAGTCGTGGTTGGCCGGGTCGTAGGAGATATTGCCCGTGCCGTCCTGCTTCTCGATGCCGCCGATGCGGTGCTCCAGACCCGGAGTGCCGGGAACCGCCCAGGGGCGGGCCAGGGTCTGCGCATCGCGCTTGTACGGCCAGAAGGCCTCGGTGCCGTCCGCCAGCTCATGGTTGGCCGAGGTGGCGAACTGCACGCGCAGGTCCGGCAGTTCGTCGACCTCCGGGATGCGCCAGGGCTCGGAGCCGTTGGCCAGGTAACCGTCGGAGAGCAGGAAGACCGGCGTGCGGTACGACAGCGCGATACGGGCCGCGTCCAGCGCCGCGTCGAAGCAGTCCGCCGGGGTCTTCGGCGCGACGATCGGCACCGGCGCCTCGCCGTTTCGCCCGTACATCGCCTGCAGCAGGTCGGCCTGCTCGGTCTTGGTCGGCAGACCCGTCGACGGGCCGCCGCGCTGGATGTCCACGATCAGCAGCGGCAGTTCCAGGGAGACGGCCAGACCGATCGTCTCCGACTTCAGCGCCACGCCGGGGCCGGAGGTGGTGGTCACCGCGAGCGAGCCGCCGAACGCCGCGCCCAGCGCCGCGCCGATGCCCGCGATCTCGTCCTCCGCCTGGAAGGTCCGCACGCCGAAGTTCTTGTGCTTGGACAGCTCGTGCAGGATGTCGGAGGCCGGGGTGATCGGGTACGAGCCGAGGTAGACCGGCAGGTCCGCCTGGCGGCCCGCGGCCACCAGGCCGTAGGACAGCGCCAGATTGCCCGAGATGTTGCGGTACGTGCCCGTCGGGAACGCCTTGGTCGCCGGCGCCACCTCGTAGGAGACCGCGAAGTCCTCGGTGGTCTCGCCGAAGTTCCAGCCCGCCCGGAAGGCGGCCACATTCGCCTCGGCGATGTCCGGCTTCTTGGCGAACTTCTGCCGCAGGAACGCCTCGGTGCTCTCCGTCGGACGGTGGTACATCCACGACAGCAGGCCCAGCGCGAACATGTTCTTGGAGCGCTCGGCCTCCTTCCGGGACAGGCCGAAGTCCTTCAGCGCCTCGATCGTCAGCGTTGTCAGCGGGACCGGATGGACGTTGTACGCCTCCAGCGAGCCGTCCTCCAGCGGGCTGGTGACGTAACCGACCTTCGCCATCGGGCGCTTGGTGAACTCGTCGGTGTTCACGATGATGTCCGCGCCGCGCGGCACGTCCGCGAGGTTGGCCTTCAGCGCCGCCGGGTTCATCGCGACCAGGACGTTGGGCGCGTCGCCGGGCGTGAGGATGTCGTGGTCGGCGAAGTGCAGCTGGAAGCTGGACACACCGGGCAGCGTGCCGGCGGGGGCCCGGATCTCGGCGGGGAAGTTCGGCAGGGTCGACAGGTCGTTGCCGAACGAGGCCGTCTCGGAAGTAAAACGGTCACCCGTGAGCTGCATGCCGTCACCGGAGTCGCCCGCGAACCGGATGATCACCCGGTCCAGCCTGCGGACCTCCTTGCCGGCGCCGTTCTCCGTGGCAGGGGTACACGGTTCCCCTGCGAGCGCACCGTCGGTCTTGTCGGCTGGGCTACTGACCTGGCTGGTCACTGCTTCGGACCTCCCTCGGGGCCTGGGGTGTCCCCGCCGTGGGCAGGGAATCCGGGACGCAACGTGCGGACCTGTCGTCCCATGGCCATCGTACGTGGGTAAGGGTCGCCTTCCTTGAGGCGATCACATGCTGGACGTGAACGTGAGACGCTGCGCTCACATGGTGGACGCAGGAGCGAGACGCCGCTCTGTCGTATTTCGCCATGAATCATCCGCCCCCCGCGGCTTCTTCTGTAGGACGCTCCGTGCTTCAACGGTTGATCAGCGCTCCGTACTCCCGTGCCGGAGTGACGCCCCGCACCGGCACCGTCGGCTGACAGCCTGTCAGGTGGTCAGGAGTTGAGGTAGGTGAGCACTGCTAGTACGCGACGGTGATCCCCGTCACTCGGGGCGAGGCCAAGCTTGTGGAAGATGTTGCTGACGTGCTTCTCCACCGCACCGTCACTCACCACCAACTGCCGGGCTATCGCGGAGTTCGTCCGTCCCTCGGCCATCAGTCCCAGCACCTCGCGCTCCCGCGGGGTGAGGCCGGCCAGTACGTCCTGCCGACGGCTGCGGCCCAGCAACTGGGCGACGACCTCCGGGTCGAGCGCCGTGCCGCCTTCGGCGACCCGCACCACCGCATCGACGAACTCACGGACTTCTGCTACCCGGTCCTTGAGCAGATAGCCGACGCCCCGGCTCGAACCGGCCAGCAGCTCCGTCGCGTACTCCTCCTCGACGTACTGCGACAGCACCAGTACGCCCAGGTCGGGGTGGTCCCGGCGCAGCCGGACCGCGGCGCGCACCCCCTCGTCCGTGTGCGTCGGCGGCATGCGGACGTCCGCGACGACCACATCCGGCAACGCCCCCTCCTCGGCCAGCTCCCCGATGGCCTTGATCAGCGTCTCCCCGTCGCCGACTCCGGCGACGACCTCATGCCCCCGATCGGTCAGCAGCCGCGTCAGGCCCTCTCTCAGCAGCACTGAATCCTCGGCGATGACCACCCGCACGCTGTTCTCCACGATCTTCGGCTCCCCCACCCGTTCTCGGTTCGACGCTCTTCAGCATCCCAGGATTCGGACGCGCGCGTCGGATCACCGTGCGGGTTGTGGATAACTCGGAATGGCCGATTGCGGACGGCCGCGGAAGTGCCGCGCGGACCTGCAGGATCTCCGCGCGGTAGGCGCGGTACGACGATCGGCGGAGGCGCCGGCGGCACCGCCCCGGCCGCCTCCGCCGCGCCCCGCTCGCCGCCTCCGCCGCGCCCTGTCCGTCGGCCACCGGTCGGCCCCGTCGGCCGTCTACGCCGCGCCCGCCCGCCGGTCCGTCGGTCGCGCTCCGCCCGCCGTCCGCCCGTCGGCCGTCAGTCGCGCCAGGGCAGCTCCGCCGTGATCGCCGTCGGGCCGCCCGCCGGTGAGTCGATGACCAGCAGCCCGTCCACCGCGTCCAGCCGCTCGGCCAGGCCGGCCAGTCCGCTGCCCGGCCCGGTGTGCGCCCCGCCCCGGCCGTTGTCGGAGACCAGCACCATCAGCCGGTCCCCGGACCGCCACACGTCCACCGACGCGCTGCTCGCCCGCGCGTGCTCGGAGACGTTCCGCAGCAGCTCGGAGACCGTGAAGTACGCGATCCCCTCGATCGCGGCGGCGGGCCGCGCCGCCAGGTCCACGCTGACCCGCACCGGCACCTCGCAGCGCGCGGCGAGCGCGGAGAGCGCCGGGCCCAGGCCGCGGTCGGTGAGGATCGCCGGGTGGATGCCGCGGGCCAGGTCGCGCAGCTCCTGGAGCGCGATCTTCACCTCGCCGTGCGCCTCGTCCACCATCCGGGCGGCGGCCTCCGGGTCCTCCCGCAGCCTCTCCTTGGCGAGCCCCAGGTCCATGGCGAGCGCGACGAGCCGGGCCTGGGCCCCGTCGTGCAGATCGCGCTCTATCCGCCGCAGGTCCGCGGCCGCGGTCTCGGACACCGCCGTACGGTCCGACTCCAGCTCCGTCACCCGGCCGGCCAGCCGGGACGGGCCCAGCAGCCCGCGCACCAGCAGCCGGTCCACCTGGCTGAGACCGCGCACGGCCCCGCCCCAGACCAGGACGAACAGCAGCCCGACGACGCAGGACACGGCTATCTCGAAGGGGGTGTCCAGGTAGAAGCCGTGCGTCTCGTCCCCGTACAGCTGGATGCCGTCCTGGCCGAGGTACATCGGGAAGGTCCAGCGCCACAGCGGATACGTGAGCAGGCCCCAGCCGAGCGACCACAGCGTCACCGAGACGGTGAACGCGAAGACCGCCCACGGGAAGTGCAGCAGGCAGTACAGGAGATGGCGCCAGGACGCGCCGCTCTTCAGGATCCCGCCGACCCGGCCCATCAGGCTCGGCTTGGCGGCGCCGACCGGTTCGGGGGCGCGCACCTCCAGGCCGAGCAGGGCGCGCGCCCGTACCCGCTCCAGTGCGCCGAGACCGCGGCAGCCGACGAGGCCGGCGGCCAGCACGGGTATGCCGAGGAACGTGATCAGCAAGCCGGCGCCGAGCGACGTCATCGTGACGGCACAGGTGAACATCACGATGGCGATCGGCAGGCCGATCAGCAGATGGAGGAACTCCCGCCAGGTCCGGCCGGAGAACGGGGCGCGCAGCACGAAGGGGACGCGGTGCGGGCCGGGGCCCTCGGAAGCGTGCGGGGCACGCGGCGCAGGGGACGGCGAACCGTATGCGGTGTCCATGGTGTCCAGCCTGTCCGCTCCGGGCCGTACCGGACATGGAGCCGGTCGGCGTCTTGACCCTCGGGTTTTCCCCACCTCTTTCGAGTGACCGCCCCCGTCAGGCAGCGCGCCCGCCCCCGGAGGCAGCGCCCGCTACGGCGCGCTGCGCCACGGCAGCTCGGCCGTGATCTGCGTCGGCCCGCCCGCGGGCGAGTCGAGGACGAACAGCCCGTCGACCGAGCCCAGGCGTTCGGAGAGCCCGGCCAGCCCGCTGCCCGCGGCCGGCCGCGCGCCGCCGCACCCGTCGTCGCGCACCTGTATGAGCAGCCGGTCCTCGGCCCGCCACACGTCCACCGAAGCGCTGCGCGCCTGCGCGTGCTTGGAGACGTTCTGCAGCAGCTCGGAGACCGTGAAGTACGCGATGCCCTCGATGGCCGGCGCGGGCCGGGTGCCGAGGTCCGCGGTCACGGTGACGGGCACCGTGCAGCGCGCGGCCAGCGCCGAGAGCGCCGGGCCCAGGCCGCGGTCGGTGAGGATCGCCGGATGGATGCCGCGGGCCAGGTCGCGCAGCTCCTGGAGAGCCAGCTTCACCTCGCCGTGCGCCTCGTCCACCATCCGCGCCGCCGCGTCCGGGTCCTCCAGCAGCTTCTCCTTGGCCAGCCCCAGCCCCATGGCGAGCGCCACGAGCCGGGCCTGTGCGCCGTCGTGCAGATCACGCTCGATGCGCCGCAGGTCGGCCGCCGCGGTGTCCACGACCGTGCCGCGCCCCGACTCCAGCTCGGCGATCCGCCGCTCCAGCTCGTCCGAGGGCGACAGCAGCCCCCGTACCAGCGCGCGGTCCACGTTCGTCAGCCCGCGCGCCACCCAGGGCAGCGCAGGCCAGGCCACGAAGAGCGACACGAAGGTGAGCGCGAAGCTGAGGATGCCCCAGGGCAGCCGCACGAAGACGTAGAGCGCGTGTCGCCACCCGACCGGGTCCTTCAGACGCGCCCACAGCCAGGGGAAGAAGCCCCGTTCGAGGGCGCGCGGCGGACTGGGCTCGTCGACGCGTACCCCGAGGAGCGCGCGGGCCCTGGCCCGCTCCAGCTTCCCGTACTGCCGGCAGCCCCCGAGGACCAGCGCGAGCAGCGGCAGTCCGATGACTGTGACCGACAGGCCCAGGCTCGCCGCCAGCCAGCTCACCAGCAGCGCGAAGGCCACCACGTCCAGCGGGAAGTTGCACAGCAGGTGCGTGATCTCGCGCCAGGTCCCGGCGCTCAAGGGGGAGCGGGGCGGGGGAGGAACCGGGACGATTCCGTCGTCGTGGCCGTCGTGGGCGCGCCTGCCCGGGGCGGAGGTCACCGTCATGGAGGCCAGCTTGCCGGGCCGCGCGGCCCGCGGCCATGGGGTGGATAGGTGGGGCGAAGTGGGGATATCCCCACCTCCCAGCCGGTGGGACTGCTCGGTCCCACCCCTGCAGGGCCTAGACTCCCGTCCGTACAGATCGTCGAAAAATTTCGGCGAAAGCGGTTGCAGAGGGGTGGCCCTGCGCGTACGGCGCGTACGAGGCGGCCCGCTGCACACGAGCAGTCAGGGAGCGAGGGGCGGACGTGCCGGACGCGACCGTACGCACCATCAGCGCCGCGGACTATTTCCAGGGCTATTCGGCCGTCGGGCTCATCGCCGTGATCGGCGTGCTCTTCGTGGCCGTCGCCTTCGGGTCCGCACGCCTGATGCGGCCTGTGGTGCCCACACCCGAGAAACTGCTCACGTACGAATGCGGAGTGGATCCCGTAGGGGAGGGCTGGGCGCACACCCAGGTCCGCTACTACGTATACGCGTTTCTGTACGTCATCTTTGCCGTCGACTCGATCTTCCTGTTCCCTTGGGCGACGGTCTTCGCCGCACCCGGTTTCGGCGGCATCACGCTGGTGGAGATGTTCATCTTCCTCGGCTTCCTCGCTGTCGGCCTGCTCTACGCATGGAAGAAGGGCGTCCTGGAATGGACGTGACCCCCGCCTCCGCGGCCAACGGAGCCTCGCCGGGCCCCGAGCTCCTGCCCGAGCCGCGCCGCCTCGGCCCGCTGGCCCGCCTCGCCCCCGAACCGATGAAGGTGGTCCTGAACTGGGGCCGCCGCTACAGCCTGTGGGTCTTCAACTTCGGGCTCGCCTGCTGCGCGATCGAGTTCATCGCCGCGTCCATGGCGCGGCACGACTTCATCCGGCTCGGTGTGATCCCCTTCGCGCCCGGCCCGCGCCAGGCCGACCTGATGGTCGTGTCCGGCACGGTCACGGACAAGATGGCGCCCGCCGTGAAGCGGCTGTACGAACAGATGCCCGAGCCGAAGTACGTGATCTCCTTCGGGGCCTGCTCCAACTGCGGCGGCCCCTACTGGGACTCGTACTCCGTCACGAAGGGCGTCGACCAGATCATCCCGGTGGACGTGTACGTACCGGGCTGCCCGCCGCGCCCCGAAGCGCTGCTGCAGGGCATCCTCAAGCTCCAAGAGAAGATCGCCCAGGAGTCGCTGGCGGAGCGGTACGGCCGCGGCGCCGAGTCCGGCAAGGGCGCGGGCCGGCCGTCGGCCAAGGCGCTGCGGAGCGGGCTGGTGACCCCGCCGGCGCCGCCCGCCGCCGGGTCCGGGCAGTCGTCCACCGAGCAGCCGCCGTCCGAGCAGACCGGGGAGGACACCCGATGACGGCCCAGCCGCCCGAGCCGGGTACGCCCGAGGAAGCGACGCCCGCTGCACCCGAAGGTGCGGCCGCAGCACCTGAAGCGGCGTCCGCAGCATCTGAAGGCGCGCCCGCAGCACCTGAAGGGGCGACCGCCGCCGTTTCTGAGACCGCGTCCGAGGCCGCTCCCGAGGCCGAGCCCGCGGCACCCGTGGGGTGGCTGCCGGAGCCGGCCGAGCAGATCTTCGGTGTCGGGGCCACGGCCGAGGAGGCGTACGGCCTGCTCACCGTGGACGTACCGGCCACGGCCTGGACCGACGCCCTGACCGCTGCCCGGGACGTCCTGGGCTGCACGTATTTCGACTGGCTGAGCGCCGTCGACGAGCCCGGCACCGGGTTCCGCGTCTGCGCGCACGTCGCCGACGTGTCCCGTACCGGTGACATCCGGCGGCTCCTCGTACGGACCACCGTGCCGCACGAGGCGGCCGCGCTGCCCACCGCCGTCGGCGTGTACGCGGGCGCGGGCTGGCACGAGCGCGAGACGCACGAGATGTTCGGCGTCGACTTCACCGGCCACCCGGGCCTCACACCGCTGCTGCTGCCCGAGGGCTTCGAAGGGCACCCGCTGCGCAAGGACTTCGTGCTCGCCGCGCGGGTCGCCAAGGCGTGGCCGGGCGCGAAGGAGCCGGGCGAGTCCGAGCACGGCGGTCCCAAGCGACGCCAGATGCTGCCGCCGGGCGTGCCCGACCCGAACGAGTGGGGCCCGCTCAAGGGCCAGCTTCCGCCCGTTCCGGCCCGTCCTGCGCGCGGAGCGGCCCGGGGTGCCCGGGCTGCCGGTGCGGCGGGGCGTGCTGCCGGGGCCGGCCGCGCGGCCGGCGCGGGTCGTGAGGCCGCGGCAGGCGCGGCGGGTGCCGCCGGGGAGCGTCCGGCCCGCCGGACGCGGAGCGTGAGCGCCGGGTCCGCGAGCCAGCAGGCCGCTGCGGACGCCGAGAAGCCCGAGTCCAAGGGCGTCGAACCGCCGAAGGACACGGAGGCCCCGAAGGCCGCCGAGGCCGCCAAGGAGGCGGCCGCCGACACGGCTGGTAAGACGGCGCCGACGGGACCGGACACCACGGCGTCCGCCCCGCGGACCGCGCCGCGCTCTTCGGACGCACCGTGGCACCATGCGCGTCCCGCGTTCGACGGCGAGCCGTCACCCGAGGGCTCCGGGGACAAACCGTCCCCCGAGGGCGAGACCCCGAAGGCGCAGCGCGACCAGAAGGCCGAGCCCACCCCGAAGGCCGAGGACGGCGCCCGTGAGGACGCACCGGCCGACGCCAACGGACGTACCGACGACACCGAACGCACCGACGACGAGACAGGAGGCGGCACCGCATGAGTGACACGCTCGCGATCGTCCTCCGCGTCCTCGCCGTCTTCGTGATCTTCCTGGTCTTCCCGCTCGTCATCGGCCAGACCGAGCACAAGGTCATGGCGCACATGCAGGGCCGGCTCGGCCCGATGTACGCGGGCGGCTTCCACGGCTGGGCGCAGCTGGTCGCCGACGGCGTGAAGTTCGCGCAGAAGGAGGACATCGTCCCGGCGGGCGCCGACCGGCGGATCTTCCAGCTCGCGCCGGCCGTCGCCCTGCTGCCGTACCTGCTCGTCCTGATCGCCATCCCGGTCGGCCCGGGCAACGCGGTCGGCCAGGCGCTCGACGCGGGCGTCTTCTTCGTGCTCGCCGTGATGGGCGTCGGCGTCCTCGGCTCCCTGATGGCGGGCTGGGCCTCGGCGAACAAGTTCTCCCTGCTCGGTGGTCTCCGTACGGCCGCGCAGCTGCTGGCGTACGAGCTGCCGATGCTGCTCGCCGCCGCGTCCGTCGCGATGGCCGCCGGCACGCTCTCGCTGCCCGGCATCCTCGACGCCTTCCACTGGTGGTGGGTGCCGTGGCAGATCGTCGGCGGGCTGGTGTTCTTCACGGCCGGGCTCGCGGAGCTGCAGCGGCCGCCGTTCGACATGCCGGTGGCCGACTCCGAGATCATCTTCGGCGCGTACACCGAGTACACCGGACTGCGCTTCGCGCTCTTCCTGCTGGCCGAGTACGCCGGCATCGTCGTCCTCTGCGCGCTGACCGCCGTCCTCTTCCTGGGCGGCTGGCACGGCCCCTTCGGCGCCGACGGGCTGGGCTGGCTCTGGATGCTCCTGAAGACCGTCGTACTGGCCTTTGGCGTCATCTGGCTGCGGGTCAGCTACCCGCGGCTCCGCGAGGACCAGCTGCAGAAGCTCGCCTGGACCTGCCTCATCCCGCTCGCTCTCGCCCAGATCGCCCTCACCGGCGTCATCAAGGTGGTGATCTCCTGATGGGCATCCCCGGTTCCGGCCTCGCCAAGGGCCTGGCCGTCACGCTCCGGACCATGACGAAGCGCACGGTCACCGAGCAGTACCCGGACGTCCAGCCCGAGCTGCCGTCCCGCACCCGTGGAGTCATCGGGTTGTTCGAGGAGAACTGCACGGTCTGCATGCTGTGCGCCCGCGAGTGCCCGGACTGGTGCATCTACATCGACTCCCACAAGGAGACGGTGCCGCCGGCCGCGCCCGGAGGCCGCGAGCGCAGCCGTAACGTGCTCGACCGCTTCGCCATCGACTTCTCGCTGTGCATGTACTGCGGCATCTGCATCGAGGTGTGTCCGTTCGACGCCCTCTTCTGGTCGCCGGAATTCGAGTACGCCGAGACCGACATCCACGAACTGACCCACGAGCGCGACAAGCTGCGCGAGTGGATGTGGACGGTGCCTGAGCCGCCCCCGCTCGACCCGGGCGCGGAGCAGCCCAAGGAGATCGCCGCCGCCCAGAAGGCCGCCGACAAGCTGGCAGCCCAGCAGGCCAAGGAGGCCGAAGAGGCCGCGGCGGCCCAGCAGGCCGAATCGGCGCAGGCCGAATCCGGGCAGGCCGGGGAAGCCCCGCAGGCCAAGGACGCAGGGGAGGAAGCGTGACGCTCGCCGCCGCAAGCCACGGCTTCCTGACGCCCAGCGGCGTGGAGATCGCGTTCCTCCTCGTCGGCCTGGTCACCCTCGGCGCGGCCGTGGTCACCGTCACCACCAAGCAGCTGGTGCACGCCGCGCTGTGGCTGGTGGTCGCCCTCGGCGGGATCGCCGTGGAGTACCTCCTGCTCACCGCGGAGTTCATCGCCTGGGTGCAGGTGCTCATCTATGTCGGTTCCGTGGTCGTCCTCCTTCTCTTCGGACTGATGCTGACCAAGGCGCCCATCGGCCGCTCGCCGGACGCCGACTCCGGCAACCGCTGGGCCGCGCTCCTGGTGGCCGTGGCCTCCGCCGCGGTCCTCGTCTGGGTCGTCGTCGACGCCTTCCGCGCGTCCTGGATCGACCTCGACGGCGCCGCCCAAGGCTCCACCGAGGTCTCCGGACGCAGCCTCTTCCAGCACTGGGTGCTGCCCTTCGAGGCGCTGTCCGTACTCCTGCTGGCCGCGCTGGTCGGCGCGATCGTGCTCTCCCGCAGGAACGGGGAGGGCCCCCAGGAGACCGGCCGCGCCGCGGCCCCCGTAAGCCGAGAGGGACAGCGCTGATGCATCTCGCCTACCCCGCCGTCCTCGCCGTCCTCCTCTTCTGCGTCGGCCTCTACGGCGTCCTCGCCCGGCGCAACGCGATCCTGGTCCTGATGTCCGTCGAGCTGATGCTCAACGCCGTCAATCTCAACCTCGTCGCCTTCGACGTCTGGCTGCGCGACACGCTCCACGCAGGCCAGGCGCTCACCCTCTTCACGATCGCCGTCGCCGCCGCCGAGATCGGCATCGGCCTCGCGATCGTCCTGCTCGTCTACCGCAACCGCGGCAGCTCCGACGTCGACAAGCTCACCGACCTCGCCGAGCGCTCCGCGGAGGACGAGCAGGCGCACCCGCAGTCCCAGCAGCAGGCGGAGGCCGCCGCGTGACGACCACGACCACCGCCGTCCTCGTCCCCCTCCTGCCGTTCCTCGGCGCCGCCTTCGGCCTCCTCCTGGGGCGGCGTGCACCCGGCTTCGTACGGCCGCTCGCCGTCCTGCCGACCCTCGCCGCGGCCGTACTGGCCGTCGTCGTGGCCGCACGGCAGGGCGGGGGAGCGGCGCTCGACGCGGCGACGGAGCTGACCCCGACCGGCTCGGTCCCCATCGAGCTGGCCCTGCACATCGACGGCTTCGCCGCCCTGGTCGCGGTGCTCGTCGGCGTCGTCGCCACATGCGTGCAGCTCTACTCCACCGGCTATTTGCGCGACGACCCGCGCTACGCCTCGTACGCCGCGCTGGTCTCCCTCTTCACCTCCGCGATGCTGCTCGTCGTCTACTCCGGCGACCTGATGGTGCTGCTGGTCGGCTGGGAGATCATGGGCATCTGCTCGTACTTCCTGGTCGGCCACTACTGGGAGACCGAGGCCGCCCGGTCCGCGTCCCTCAAGGCGTTCCTGGTCACCAAGCTCGGCGACGTCCCCTTCCTGTTCGGTCTCTTCGCGCTCGCCGCGGACGCCGGCACCTTCCGCATCACCGGCGTACTGAACGCCGTCACCAGCGGCGACCTGCACCACCCGACGCTGATCGCGCTGCTCCTGCTCGCCGGTGTGGCGGGCAAGTCCGCGCAGTTCCCGCTGCACACGTGGCTGCCCGACGCGATGGCCGGCCCCACGCCGGTCTCCGCGCTGATCCACGCCGCCACGATGGTCGCGGCCGGTGTCTACTTCATCGCCCGGCTCCTCCCGGTCTTCGCGGCCTCCGCCGCCGCGCTGGTCGTACTCGCCGTGATGGCCGCCGTGACCATGGTCGGCTCGGCGCTCGCGGCCCTCGCCCAGGACGACATCAAGCGCGTCCTGGCGTACTCCACGGTCGGCCAGCTCGGCTACATGACCGGCGCGCTGGCCGTCGGCGACCGCAGTGCGGCCGTCTTCCACCTCCTCTCGCACGGCGCCTTCAAGGCGCTGCTCTTCCTCGGCGCCGGCGTGATCATCCACGCCGCCGGCACCAACTCGCTCGCCGCCATGTCGCGGATGCGCGGTCTGTCCAAGCGCATCCCCGACGCCTTCTGGACGGTGACGGTCGCGCTCCTCGCGCTCGCCGCCATCCCGCCGTTCGCCGGCTTCTTCTCCAAGGAAGCCGTCCTCGGCGCCGCCGAGCACGCCGCCGTCGGCGAGGCCCACCTCGCGCTCGGCGGAGCCCACGGCCACCTCGGCTCCGTACCGTCCGCCGCCGGCTGGACCGTCCTGATCGCCGGCCTGCTCACCGCCCTCCTCACGGCCGCCTACGCGACCCGCCTGTGGCTGCTCGCCTTCTTCGGCCGCGGCCCCGAGGAGGCCCCCGACCACGGCAAGCAACCGTTCGCGATGAACGCCGTGCTGTGGGTGCTGTTCATCCCCACCGCCGCGTTCGGCATCGCCGCGCCCGTCCTCCCGGACTGGTTCGACGGCAACGAACTGACGCCGACCCTGGTCACCTCCGTCCTCGGCACCGGCCTCGCACTGGCCGGCGCGCTGATCATGTACGGCGCCTGGCGGCATACGACCGCCGTGGCCGCCCGCGCCCCCCTCGGCGCGGTCGCGGTGGACCCGGACGCGGCACCCGCGGTCTCCGAGGAAGAGGCCATCGCCACGCACGCCGCTGCCTACGGCGACAACGCCGGAGCGCCGGACCCGGCCGACCCTGGCCGTCTGCTGCTCGGCCCGCTGCACGCCCCGGCGACCTGCGGCTTCCACCTGGACGCCGTGTACGCCGCGCTCTTCGTCCGGCCCGTACGCGCCGCCGCCCGGCTCGTCCGCTTCCTCGACCGCGAGGTCGTCGACACGTACGTGCACGGCGCCGGTACCGGAGCCCGCTGGCTGGGCTCGGCCGTCCGCCGGGCACAGACCGGCAACGTGCAGACCTACCTCGGCGCGCTGCTCGCGGGCTCACTCGTGCTGGCCGTCGCCGCCGTCCTCGTCGCTACGGGCACGGGAGCCTGATCGTGAACCACACCGTCATGCAGATCCTCCTCGCGGGCGTCGTCGTCCTCCCGCTGATCGGAGCCCTCGCGGCGCTGCTCCCGGCGCCGCCCGGTCTGAAGGGCCGCAACCCGGACCAGGCCGTGCTCCGCCACGGCGTGACCGTCACCGGCGTCGTCCTGGCCGCGTCCATCGCGCTCGCGGCCGGCTTCGACCACGGCGCCCCCGCCCGGATGCAGGCTCAGACCGATATCGGCTGGATCTCGGCGCTCGGCATCCGTATCCACCTCGGCATCGACGGCATCTCGCTCCCCCTCGTCGTCCTGACCGCGCTGCTGACGTTCCTCTGCGCGCTCTACAGCTACTTCAAAATGCCGGCGGGCCCGTCCCCCAAGGCATTCGTCGCGCTGATCCTCGTGCTCGAGTCCGGCACCCTCGCCACCTTCGCCGTCCTCGACCTGATGCTCTTCTTCCTCGCCTTCGAGATGGTCCTCATCCCGATGTACTTCCTGATCAACCGCTGGGGCGGCGAGAACAGGCAGTACGCCGCTTGGAAGTTCATCCTCTACACGCTGCTCGGATCCGTCGTGATGCTGCTGGGCCTCCTCCTCATCGGCCTGAAGTCCGGCACTTTCGACATGGTGGCACTCGCCACTGACAACGGCCCGAAATCCCAGCTCAGCCACACGGTTCAGCTCGTGGCGGTGCTCGCGATCGGCATCGGCCTGGCGGTCAAGGCGCCGATGTGGCCGCTGCACAGCTGGCTGCCCGACGCCCACACCGCGGCCCCCACCGTCGGCTCGGTCCTGCTCGCCGGCGTCCTGCTGAAGATGGGCACGTACGGGTTCGTCCGCATCGCGCTGCCCATCGCGCCGGACGGCATGCACACCTTCGCGCCGTACCTCGCCGCCTTCGCCGCGGTCGGGATCGTCTACGGCTCGCTCGCCTGCCTCGCGCTCGCCCGCCGCGGCGCCAAGGGCGACCTCAAGCGCCTGATCGCGTACAGCTCGGTCGGCCACATGGGCTTCGTGCTGCTCGGCATCGCGTCCATGACGCCCACCGGCATCAACGGCGCGCTCTTCGCCAACATCGCCCACGGCCTCATCACCGGCCTCCTCTTCTTCCTGGTCGGCGCGCTCAAGGACCGCTACGGAACCACCGACCTGGACCGGCTCGCCGGCCGGACCGGCGCCGCGCTCTACGGACGCGCGCCCCGCTTCGGCGGCCTGCTCGCCTTCGCCGCGATCGCCTCGCTCGGCCTGCCCGGCCTGGCCGGCTTCTGGGGCGAGATGCTCGCGATGTTCGGTGCCTTCAAGCCCGCCGACGGCCTCAGCCGCCCCGCCTTCCTGACCTTCATGGCGCTGGCGGGCCTCGGCACCCTGCTGACCGCCGCGTACCTCCTCGTCGTCGTCCGCCGGGTCTGCATGGGGAGCAAGGAGACCGCCGAGCAGGACGCGCTGGCCGCCACCGCCCACGAGGGCGCGACCGCCGGGGTCACCCCCGGTCCGGCCGGCGCGACCACCGCCGCCACGGCCCCCACCGCGGTCAAGGAGAAGGCCCCCGCCATCCCCGACATCGCCCCCTACGAGTACGTGGCCTGGACCCCGCTGGCCGCCCTCACCGTCCTCGCCGGTCTCTGGCCCGCGGCCCTGCTGGGCCTCACCGACCCGGCCGTGCAGAACCTCCTCGGAGGCGGTAGCTGATGTTGACTGTCCTCGCAGCGAGCGCCGGGAGCGCAGCGGCCGGCGGGACCGCCACGCCTGCGGCGGGCGGCGTGACGAGCCTCGTCCAGTCCGTGGACTGGCTCGCCATCGCCCCGCCCACCCTCGCCGCCGTCTTCGCCCTGATCGTCCTCGTCGCCGATCTCTTCCTCTCGGAGCGCCGCAAGCCGCTCCTCGGGTGGCTCAGCGTCGTGGGCCTCGTCCTGGCCGGTCTGTCGCTGCTGCCGCTCCTGAAGGGCGACCGCACCACCTTCTGCCTCACCGCGCACCCCGAGGTGTGCAGCTACGAGGCCGACCACTTCGCGATCGTCGTCCAACTGCTGGTCCTCGGTGGCGCGCTGCTCACCGCCCTGCTCTCGGTCAACCCGGTCAAGGACGAGAAGCTGCCCGGCGGGGAGTTCTGGTTCCTGCTGCTGTCCTCGGCGGCCGGTGCCGCCCTGCTGCCGGCCTCCCGGGACCTCGCCACGCTGGTCATCGCCCTCGAAGTGGCCTCGCTGCCCGCGTTCGCCCTCGTGGGCATCAGGCGTGGCGACCGGCTCTCCTCCGAAGCGGCGCTGAAGTTCTTCCTCTCCTCGGTCACCGCGACCGCCGTCATGCTGCTCGGCGTCAGCTTCGTGTACGCCGCCACCGGCAGCCTGCACCTCGCCCAGGTGGCCGAGGCCCTCACCCACCCGGACCCGCAACTGGACGTGCTGGCCAAGGCGGGTGTCGCGCTCACCCTCGTGGGCTTCGCCTTCAAGACGGCCGCCGCGCCGTTCCACTTCTGGGTGCCCGACACGTATGTGGGCGCGCCGCTCCCGGTGGCCGCGTACCTCTCCGTGGTCGGCAAGGCCGTCGGCTTCTCCGGCCTGATCGTCGTCACTGTGAAGGCGTTCCCCTCGTACAGCGAGGTCTGGGGTCCGGTCCTCGCCGTACTGGCCGCGCTCACCATGACGGTCGGCAACGTCGCCGCGCTGCGCCAGCGCCCCGACCGTGCGCACAGTGCCGTACGCCTGCTGGCCTGGTCCTCCGTAGGCCAGGCCGGGTATCTCCTGGTGCCGATCGCGTCCGCCGCGTACTCCGATGACGCCGCACACGCCATCGGGTCGACGGTGGCGTACGCCCTCATGTACGCGGCGGTGAACCTCGGGGCCTTCGCGGTCGCCGCCCTCGTGGCCCGCACGCACCCGGGGAACCGCATCGCCGACTATCGGGGCCTCTACGCCGCGCACCCCGTATACGCGCTCGCCCTCGGCTTCTTCCTGCTGTGCCTGGCCGGCCTGCCGCCGGGCATCATCGGGCTGTTCGCCAAGGTCACGGTCTTCTCCGCGGCCGTGGACGCGGGCCTGGCCTGGCTGGCCGTCGTGATGGCCGTCAACGTCGTGATCGCGCTCTACTACTACCTGCAGTGGACGGCGGTCCTCTTCCGCGCGCCGGAGGGCGCCCCCGAGGGCGAGGCCCGGCCCGCCCGGCCGCGCATCCCGGCCCCGCTCGCCACCGCCGTCGGCCTCACCGCGCTCGTCGGCATCGCGCTCTCCGGCGCCCCGCAGCTCGTGCTGCGCTTCGCCTCGGGCGCGCTGCTCTAGTAGCCCCCGACAGCCACACCCGAACGGACGAATGCCCCCCTCCAGGGGCCGAGGGAACCACGCTCCGCCGTCTGGCGTTGACCAGAAACGGAGGGTCCACTGAAAAGTGGACACGTAATCGCAATGGGTTCCCCTGCCGCACGACCTGGAGGGCGTACCGTGCACCGCCGGCACAACGGGCTCAGGACCGCAGTACTCCTCGGGGGGCTGTCCGCGCTCATCATCGTCATCGGCAGCCTGTTCGGCCGTACGGGCCTGATCGTCGCGGTCCTCGTCGCACTGGGCACCAACGCTTACGCGTACTGGAACAGCGACAAGCTCGCCCTGCGCGCCATGCGGGCGCGCCCCGTCAGCGAGTTCCAGGCGCCCGAGCTCTACCGCATGGTCCGCGAGCTCTCCACGGCAGCGCGCCAGCCCATGCCCCGCCTGTACATCTCGCCGACCCAGGCCCCGAACGCCTTCGCCACCGGCCGCAATCCGCGCAACGCCGCGGTGTGCTGCACCGAGGGCATCCTCCAGCTTCTGGACGAGCGCGAGCTGCGCGGCGTGATCGGGCACGAGCTCAGCCATGTCTACAACCGCGACATCCTGATCTCCTCCGTCGCGGGCGCGCTCGCCTCCGTGGTGATGTTCCTGGTGAACTTCGCCTGGCTGATCCCCATCGGCAGATCGGACGACGACGAGGGGCCCGGGCTGTTCGGCATGCTGCTGATCATGATCCTCGGGCCGGTCGCCGCGTCCCTCATCCAGCTCGCCGTCAGCCGCTCCCGGGAGTACGAGGCGGACGCCTCCGGCGCCCGGCTCACGGGTGACCCGCTGGCCCTCGCCTCGGCCCTGCGGAAGCTGGAGTACGGCACGCAGCAGGCCCCGCTGCCGCCGGAGCCGCGCCTGGAGACGGCGAGCCACATGATGATCGCGAATCCGTTCCGGGCCGGTGAGGGCCTCTCCAAGCTCTTCTCGACCCACCCGCCGATGCGCGAGCGCATCAGCCGCCTGGAGGAACTGGCAGGGTACAAACCGTGAAAACCATCCTGAACATCATCTGGCTCGTGCTGTCCGGCTTCTGGCTGTTCCTCGGCTACGCCCTGGCCGGCGTGATCATGTGCATCCTGATCGTCACGATCCCGTGGGGCATAGCGTCCTTCAGGATCGGTGTGTACGCCCTCTGGCCGTTCGGCTACACCGCGGCCGAGCGGCAGGACGCGGGCGCCGCGTCCTGCCTGGGCAACGGCATCTGGCTGTTGCTCGCGGGCTGGTGGCTGGCGCTCGGGCACATCGTCACGGGGATCGCCCTGTGCGTCACGATCATCGGCATCCCCTTCGGTATCGCGAACTTCAAGCTGATCCCGGTGTCGCTGCTCCCGCTGGGCCGCGAGATCGTCCGTACGGACCAGCCGTTCGCGGCGCGCTGAAATGTCTCGGCCGGCAGCCGGACGCCGGCCCGGCCGTAGGTACGCCGACGGGGCGGCGCGCCGTGTGCGTGCCGCCCCGTCCGGTGTGTCCGTCGCCCCGTAGGCGCAGCGCCTACCGGTAGTTCACGAACTGGAGGGCGAAGTCCAGGTCCTTGCCCTTCAGGAGCTGCTGGACGGCCTGCAGGTCGTCCCGGCTCTTGGAGGAGACGCGCAGTTCGTCGCCCTGCACCTGCGCCTTGACGCCCTTGGGGCCCTCATCGCGGATGATCTTGGCGACCTTCTTCGCGTTCTCCTGGGAGATGCCCTCCTGGAGCGAGGCGAAGATCTTGTACTCCTTGCCGGAGGGCTGCGGCTCGCCGGCGTCCAGCGCCTTGAGCGAGATCCCGCGCTTGACCAGCTTGGACTGGAAGATGTCGAGGACGGCCTTCACGCGCTCCTCGGCGTTGGCGCGCATCTCGATCTTCTCGCCGGACCAGGCGATCGAGGCGTCGACGCCCTTGAAGTCGTACCGCTGCGAGATCTCCTTGGCGGCCTGGTTGAGGGCGTTGTCGACCTCCTGCCGCTCGACCTTCGAGACGATGTCGAAACTGGAGTCGGCCATGTTGAGTTGGCTCCTCGTGCGTAGATCGTCAGGGACGCGGCCCGTCCCGGACCGCCCCGCAAGCCTAGCCACCCGGGCAGCGGCCCCGGCCATGATCGGGTCGCGCGGAACCGAGTGGCGGACCACCCCCTGCCATCGGGTATGGTTTACGTCGTTGCCACGGAGCACCGCCCAGGCGGGGTTCCCGGCAGCAATCCCAGGCGGTGTGCCCGAGCGGCCAAAGGGAGCAGACTGTAAATCTGCCGGCTCAGCCTTCCCAGGTTCGAATCCTGGCGCCGCCACAGGAGAGCGAAAGGCCCCCACGGAAGTGGGGGCCTTTGCGTGTGTGCTGTGCGGTTGTCCGCGCGCTCAGCTGCTTGCCGCGTCGCGTACCGCGTCCTCGACCGGTACGTCGCCGCCGATCAGCTCCAGCGTCCGGCCGGCCGTCTTCGGCTCGTCCAGCAGGGCCACCAGTACCGCCGCCACGTCGTCCCGGGTGACGTCGCCCCGCCCGGTCGACTCCTCCAGCCGCACCCGCTCCGTGCCCGCGTCGTCCGTCAGCCGCCCCGGACGCAGGATCGTCCAGTCCAGGCCCGCCCTGGCCCGTACGTCCGCGTCCGCCGCGCCCTTGGCGCGCAGATAGGCGGCGAACACCGGGTCCGTGCCCTCCGGCGGTTCGCGGTCCGCTCCCATGGCGGAGATCACCAGGAACCGCCGTACGCCCGCGGCCTCGGCGGCGTCGGCGAAGAGCGTGGCGGCGCCCCGGTCGACGGTCTCCTTGCGTTCGGCGCCGCTGCCGGGGCCCGCGCCCGCGGCGAAGACCGCGGCGTCCGCGCCCTCCAGATGCCGCGCGACCTCCTCGACCGTGGCCGACTCCAGGTCGCACACGACCGGTTCGGCGCCGGCGGCCAGGAGATCCCCGGCCTGCTCGGGCCGCCGGACGATGCCGGCGACCTCGTCCCCGCGCGCGTGGAGCAGCCGCTCCAGCCGCAGCGCGATCTGACCATGTCCTCCTGCGATGACAATGCGCATGATCCCGACCGTACGCCCGCGCGCCGCGGGCCGGGCGCCGAAGCCCCGCACACGCCGCCGGGTGGGGGCGTTCCACGCCATCCGGCGCACAGCGCGCACCGGAAGCGCGGCCGAAAAGCCCGTGCCCGGAGCGCTCCTGGGGGGCGTCCGAAAAGCCCGCGTCCGGGGCGCTGAGCACGCACCCGCGTGCCCTCAGCGCTGCGACTGCCGCGGCAGCTCCAGCGCCACCGTCGCCTCCGAGTCGCAGTACTCGCGGACCGCGCTCGTACGGGCCACCACCCGCCCCCGGTGGACCACGATCCGGCTGTACGCCAGGGACAGCGCGGCCGCGATGCCGTCGCCGCGCACGGCCAGCAGCTCGGCCGGGAAGCCCGCCTCCACGCGGACCTCCGGGAGGCCCAGCGTCTCCCGTGCCGCCGCGCTCACCGCGTCGTACGCGCCCTCCGGGCTCGCCTCGCCGCGCGCCGCCAGCAGGTAGGCGGCCTCCAGCGGATCGCCCCGGCCGACCGGATTCGCCGCGTCCCGGAGCGCGCCGCTGCCCGCCGTGACCCGCACCCCGGCCGCCCGCAGCAGCCGCACCGGCGCCGGGCCCGTCACCTGCGAGGACGGCCGTTCCAGGCCCGCACAGTCGCCCTGCGGCAGGCAGACGACCGTCACCCCGGCCGCCGCCAATTGCTCCGCGGCGCGCGCGGCGACCCGCCACGGCATCCGGGCCAGCCCCGCGCACGGCCCGATGGCCACGCCGGGCCGCAGCCCACCGGCCATCGCCGCCAGCCGGCCCAGCCGGGCCGGATCGTCCCCGTCGGTGTGCAGATCGACCGCGCAGCCGAACTCGGCGGCCAGCTCCAGGACCGTTTCCGCGTAGCCCGCCGGGTCGGGGTCCAGGTCGGGGCAGCCGCCGAGCACCGTGGCGCCCATCTTCACGGCGTCCCGCAGCATCGCCTGCCCGTCCGCGCCCGCCGCGCCGGTCAGCAGCCGCGGCACGGCCACCGCGGTGAGGTCGGCGAGCCCGTGCAGGGTCCGCCGGGCCTGCAGTACGGCCCCCAGGGAGCGCAGCCCGGAGACGTCCCCGATCCGTACGTGCGTCCGCAGCGCCGTCGCGCCGTGCCCGAGGTGCAGCAGCGCCGACTCCGTAGTGCGGCGCTGCACGTCGTCCGGGTCGTCGGAGGCGGGACCGCCGCAGTCGGCGGTCAGCGCCGTGTCGCAGTGCGCGTGCGGTTCGGCGGGGGCCGGCAGCAGCAGATAACCGTGCAGGTCGATGCGGGGTCCTTGGGTGTCGAGGCTGCCGGTCGTGCCGACCGCCTCGATGCGCCCGCCACCGAGCCGTACGTCCACCGTCCGGCCGTCGGCCAGCCGGGCGCCGCACAGCACCAGGGAGCCCGCGTCGGGCCGCTCGGACCGGCCGGCCCCGTGGGGCTTCCCCGGCATCGGCTGCTGACTGCTGTCGGCCATCGCGCTCCTAGGGGGTGCAAGATCACGCAGCGTGGTCCGAGCCTAGGGCGCGGTACGGGCGCCTTCGAGCAGGCGCGGAATAGTCGTACCGGTGTGGTGTACGTGGCAGTTGTGGCGACGGGCCGATACGGATTTCACGTTTGGCTGTCGGCCGTGTAATGTCTTCATCGCTCGCCCCAATAGCTCAGTCGGCAGAGCGTCTCCATGGTAAGGAGAAGGTCTACGGTTCGATTCCGTATTGGGGCTCTGGTGTGTGAGGTACCCGCCTTCGGGTGGGTCCCGCTCGCATCACAGCGGTGTAGCTCAGTCGGTAGAGCAAGCGGCTCATAATCGCTGTGTCACCGGTTCAAGTCCGGTCACCGCTACATACAGTAGCCGATTGTGGGGTCGGTCCTCCGATCGGCTACTATTCATGCGTTAATCCGTCCAACTTGTTCGTCAAGGAGCACTCACGTGGCTGCCACCGACGTCCGCCCGAAGATCACGCTGGCCTGCGTGGAGTGCAAGGAGCGGAACTACATCACCAAGAAGAACCGGCGTAATGACCCGGACCGTCTTGAGATGAAGAAGCACTGCCCCCGTTGCAACTCGCACACCGCGCACCGCGAGACGCGATAACAACAAAGGCACTGCTCAGATAAGCAGTTACTACGAGGCCGCCCCCACATTCGGGGGCGGCCTCGTAGCGTTGGAGCCCGCGTGACACCCCTGGAGGTTGCGAGCCATGGCGCTCGACCAGTCCTTTGTCGGACGGACCTACCCGCCCACCGAGCCCTATGAAGTGGGCCGCGAGAAGATCCGGGAATTCGCCGAGGCGATCGGTGACGCGAACCCGGCGTACACCGACACCGAAGCCGCCAAGGCGCTCGGTCACCCCGATGTGATCGCCCCGCCGACCTTTGTCTTCGCGATCACCTTCAAGGCCGCGGGCCAGGTGGTCCAGGACCCGCAGCTCGGGCTGGACTACAGCCGGGTGGTGCACGGCGACCAGAAGTTCGCCTACAGCCGTCCGGTGCGCGCCGGCGACCGGCTGACCGTGACCTCCACCATCGAGTCGATCAAGTCCCTCGCGGGCAACGACGTCCTCGACATCCGGGGCGAGGTGCACGACGAGGCCGGTGAGCACGTGGTGACCGCGATCACCAAGCTGGTGGCCCGCGCGGCCGACGAGGAGGCTTGAGAGCGATGACGGCGAAGATCTCTTACGACGACGTCGAGGTCGGCACGGAGCTGCCCGCACAGTCGTTCCCGGTGACACGCGCCACTCTTGTCCAGTACGCGGGCGCCTCCGGCGACTTCAACCCGATCCACTGGAACGAGAAGTTCGCCAAGGAGGTGGGCCTCCCGGACGTCATCGCGCACGGCATGTTCACGATGGCCGAGGCGGCCCGTGTGGTGACGGACTGGGCAGGCGACCCGGCGGCGGTGGCCGAGTACGGCGTGCGCTTCACCAAGCCGGTGGTCGTGCCCAACGACGACCAGGGCGCGGTGATCGAGGTGTCGGGGAAGGTCGCGGCGAAGCTGGATGACGACGCGCGGACGGTGCGGGTCGACCTGACGGCCGTGAGTGCGGGGCAGAAGGTGCTGGGGATGTCGCGGGCCGTGGTCCGGCTCGCCTGAGGCGCCCGTTACGCAAGGGGCCGCTCCCGGCCGGTGCCGGGGGCGGCCCCGTACTCTGGGGGCGTGCAGGAACTTCACGACGCCCCCCTCGCCCCCCTGACCACCTTTCGGCTCGGCGGGAACGCCGCGCGGCTCGTCACGGCCACGACCGACGACGAGGTGATCGCCGCCGTCCGCGCGGCCGACGCGAGCGGCACCCCGCTGCTGATCATCGGCGGCGGCTCCAACCTCGTCATCGGCGACAAGGGCTTCGAGGGCACCGCGCTGCGCATCGCGACCCGCGGCTTCGACCTGGACGGCACGGCGCTGACCCTGGCCGCCGGTGAGAACTGGTCCGAGGCCGTGGCCCGTACGGTCGAGGCGGGCCTCGCGGGCGTCGAGTGCCTGGCCGGCATCCCCGGTTCGGCGGGCGCCACGCCGATCCAGAACGTGGGCGCGTACGGCCAGGAAGTGTCGGCCACCATCACCGAAGTGATCGCTTTCGATCGCCAGGCGGACGAGACGGTGACGCTGACGAACGCCGAGTGCGACTTCTCGTACCGGCACAGCCGCTTCAAGGAGCACCCCGACCGGTACGTCGTGCTGCGCGTGCGCTTCGCCCTGGAGGACGCGGACGGGCTGTCCGCACCCATCAAGTACCCCGAGACGGCCCGCGTGCTCGGCGTCGAGGCCGGGGACCGGGTGCCCGCCGCGACCGCCCGCGAGACGGTGCTCAAGCTGCGCGCCGGCAAGGGCATGGTGCTGGACCCGGAGGACCACGACACCTGGTCGGCGGGGTCCTTCTTCACCAATCCGATCCTCACGGCGGAGGAGTACCGGGAGTTCGTCGACCGGGTGCACGAGCGGCTCGGCGCCGATGTCATGCCGCCCGCGTTCCCCACAGGGGACGGGCGTACGAAGACGTCGGCTGCCTGGGTGATCGACAAGGCCGGCTTCACCAAGGGGTACGGCGAAGGCCCGGCCCGCATCTCCACCAAGCACACGCTCGCGCTCACCAACCGGGGCGCGGCGACGACGGAGGACCTGCTCGCGCTGGCCCGTGAGGTGCGCGACGGGGTGCGCGCGGCCTTCGGGGTGACGCTGGTGAACGAGCCGGTGATGGTGGGTGTCGGCCTCTGAGGGCCGCGACGTGGCCCTTGTAGGCGGCCGCCGCGCGCTTCAGTAGGCCCGCGCGCGCCCTAGTAGGCCACGCCCACGCCCTGCTTCACCGTTGCCGGGTCGCCGGCCATCGCCAGCATCGCGTGGGCCACGTCGGCGCGCGAGATCGTGCGGCCGCTGCGCGGAGTGCCGCCGACGACCGTGCGGTACGTGCCGGTCATGGGCCCGTCGGTCAGCTTCGGCGGGCGGACGGCGGTCCAGTCCGTCGCGGAGCGGGCCAACTCGGCCTCCATGGTGGTGAGGTCGGTGTAGATGTCCTTCAGGAGCGTGCCGATCACCGCCCGTACGGCGCGGTCGAGAGCCGGCTCGCCTCCGGGCACGGGGCCGACCGGCGCGGCGCTCACCACCAGGAGCCGCCGCACGTCCGCCGCCTCCAGGGCACGCAGCACAGGAACGGTCACCCGGGTGGCGGTCCCCGCGTCCTTACGGGAGCGCGCGCCCAGCCCGGAGAAGACCACGTCCCGCCCCGCCACCGCGGGGCGCAGCGCCTCGGGGTCCGCGAGGTCCGCGCGGAACACCTCCAGGCCCGTCCCCGAGACCGTCAGCCGCGCCGGGTCGCGGACCACGGCCGTCACCTCGTGGCCCGCCGCCAGCCCTTGCCTGACGATCTCCTGACCGATGCCGCCGGTCGCCCCGAAGACCGTGAGCTTCAGCGTCATGATGTCCGCACCTCCTGGGGTGGGTAAGTACTCACTCACCCCTTAGAGTGAGTGAATGCCCACCCCGAAGTCAACGCCCGCCAGGATCCTCGACGCCGCCCACGAACTGCTGCGTACGACCGGACTCGCGCGCACCACCACCAAGGAGATCGCGCGCGCCGCCGGCTGCTCCGAGGCGGCGCTCTACAAGCACTTCGCGAACAAGGAAGAGATCTTCGTGCGGGTCCTGAAGGAGCGGCTGCCCGGCGTCGGCCCGCTCCTGGAGGAGCTCACCGCCGACCCGGGGGAGCGCACCGTCGAGGAGTGCCTGACCGCCGTCGCCCGCCGGGCCATGGACCTCTATGCGCAGACGCTGCCGATCGCCGGCTCGCTCTTCGCCGAGCCCGCGCTGCTGCGGCGGCACCGGGAGGGCCTGGCAGAGCTGGGCACGGGACCGCACGAACCGCGCGACCAGCTCGCCCGCTATCTGCGCCGGGAGCGCGACCGCGGCCGCATCCGCCCGGACGCCGACCCCGAAGCAGCCGCCGCGCTGCTGCTCGGCGCCTGCTTCCAGCGCGCCTTCTTCACCGCCTTCGCGGAGGGCACGGGGACGGAACCCACGGGCGACTTCGCGGCGGAGGCGGCCCGGACGGTCCTCACAGGCATCGGCTGAGGCGCTACGGGGGCCTGCGGGCCTTACAGGGGCGCGCGGCGCCTCAGTCGGCCAGCCACGCGTCGATGTCCGCCAGCATGCGCCGCTGCTCCTCCAGGGGCGCGCGCGAGCCGCGTACCGACTGCCGGGCCAGCTCGGCCAGTTCGGCGTCCGAGAAGCCGTGGTGCTCGCGGGCGATCTCGTACTGCGCGGCCAGCCGCGCCCCGAAGAGCAGCGGGTCGTCGGCCCCAAGGGCCATCGGCACCCCGGCGTCGAACAGCGCCCGTAGAGGCACGTCCTCGGGCTTCTCGTACACGCCCAGCGCCACGTTCGAGGCCGGACAGACCTCGCAGGTCACCCCGGAGTCCGCGAGCCGCTTCACCAGGTACGGGTCCTCCGCCGCCCGTACACCGTGCCCGACCCGGCCCGCGTGCAGGTCGTCCAGGCAGTCCCGGACGCTGGCGGGGCCCGACAGCTCGCCGCCGTGCGGCGCGGCCAGCAGCCCGCCGTCCCGGGCGATCGCGAAAGCCCGGTCGAAGTCGCGTGCGAAACCGCGCCGTTCGTCGTTGGAGAGGCCGAAACCGACCACCCCGTGGTCGGCGTAGCGCACCGCGAGCCGGGCCAGCGTGCGGGCGTCCAGGGGGTGTTTCATGCGGTTCGCGGCGACCACGACGCGCATCCCGAGACCGGTCTCGCGGGAGGCGGTCGCCACCGCGTCGAGAATGACCTCCAGCGCCGGGATCAGCCCGCCCAGCCGGGGCGCGTACGAGGTGGGGTCCACCTGGATCTCCAGCCAGCGGGAGCCGTCCCTGACGTCCTCCTCGGCCGTCTCGCGCACCAGCCGCTGGATGTCCTCGGGCGATCTCAGGCAGGACCGCGCGATGTCGTACAGCCGCTGGAATCTGAACCAGCCCCGCTCGTCGGTCGCCCGGAGCCTCGGCGGCTCGCCGCTGCTGAGCGCCTCCGGCAGGTGGACGCCGTACTTGTCGGCGAGCTCCAGCAGGGTCGAGGACCGCATGGACCCCGTGAAGTGCAGATGGAGATGGGCCTTGGGCAGCAGACGGAGATCTCGGACACGCACCATTCCAGGATCTTGCCGCACGCAACCGCCGATCCGGTAGGCCCAGCCTCGAACGAAGGATTGTGTGAACATGCGAACGGCGGATCCCGGACAACTTCCGGGACCCGCCGTTTCAGCCGCCCCAAGTGTGGCGCCTGTACCTCCGGAAATCCGGAGGTGTTACTTCGCTTCCGCCAGCAGTCGCTGGATGCGCGACACGCCCTCGACGAGGTCCTCGTCGCCCAGCGCGTACGAAAGGCGCAGGTAGCCCGGGGTGCCGAACGCCTCGCCCGGGACGACCGCGACCTCGGCCTCCTCCAGGATGACCTCGGCCAGCTCGACGCTGGTCTCCGGCCGCCTGCCGCGGATCTCCTTGCCGAGCAGGCCCTTGACCGAGGGGTACGCGTAGAACGCGCCCTCGGGCTCGGGGCAGACGACGCCCTCGATCTCGTTGAGCATCTCGACGATCTTCCGGCGGCGGCGGTCGAAGGCGACCTTCATCTCGTCGACGGCCTTCAGGTCGCCGGAGACGGCCGCGATGGCGGCGGCCTGGGAGACGTTGGCGACGTTCGACGTGGCGTGCGACTGGAGGTTCGCCGCTGCCTTGATCACGTCCTTCGGGCCGATCACCCAGCCCACCCGCCAGCCCGTCATCGCGTACGTCTTGGCCACGCCGTTGACGACGATGCACTTGTCGCGCAGCTCGGGCACCACGACCGGCAGCGAGGAGAACTCCGCGTCGCCGTAGACCAGGTGCTCGTAGATCTCGTCCGTCATGACCCACAGGCCGTGCTCGGCGGCCCAGCGGCCGACCGCCTCGACCTGCTCGCGGCTGTAGACCGCGCCGGTCGGGTTGGACGGCGAGACGAAGAGCACCACCTTGGTGTTCTCCGTACGGGCCGCCTCCAGCTGCTCCACGCTCACCCGGTAGCCGGTGGTCTCGTCGGCCACGACCGGGACCGGGACGCCGCCCGCGAGCTGGATCGACTCGGGGTAGGTGGTCCAGTACGGGGCCGGGACGATGACCTCGTCACCCGGGTCGAGGATCGCCGCGAACGCCTCGTAGATGGCCTGCTTGCCGCCGTTGGTCACCAGGATGTTGGCGGCCTCGACCTCGTAGCCGGAGTCGCGCAGCGTCTTCTCGGCGATCGCGGCCTTGAGCTCGGGCAGGCCGCCGGCCGGGGTGTACCGGTGGAACTTGGGGTTGCGGCAAGCCTCGACGGCGGCCTCGACGATGTAGTCGGGCGTCGGGAAGTCGGGCTCACCGGCGCCGAAGCCGATCACCGGGCGCCCGGCGGCCTTGAGGGCCTTCGCCTTGGCGTCCACGGCCAGCGTGGCGGACTCCGAGATCGCGCCGACGCGGGCCGACACACGACGCTCGGTAGGGGACTGTGCGGGTGGAGTAGCAGCACTCATACCTGCATCGTCGCAGACCGGCCGGGCGCCCGGCACGGCGGTTTGTCCCGGCGGGCCCGGGGGTTTCCGTTCGACGCCCGGCCGCCGAGCACGTACACTCGACCACCGTTGGCTCCCCGACGGGTCGTCGGCGGCCGCGCACACAGTGCACCGGTCGCATGCTGTAGGTTGGGGAAACCACAAAGGGTCGTAGCTCAATTGGTAGAGCACTGGTCTCCAAAACCAGCGGTTGGGGGTTCAAGTCCCTCCGGCCCTGCTACACGCACTTGATTCACCAGGGTGCGTGCACGCGTACGTAAGGCAATGCACCGCCGTGCGGGCTCTACCGGGCGCGGCACGGCCACGACCCGGATTCAGGTGAGGACGAGTGACGGACGCCCTGGGCTCCATCGACATGCCTGAGCGTGGCCGTTCCGATGACGACGCGACCGAGTCCAAGAAGCCCCGCCGTGGCGGAAAGCGCGGCAAGAAGGGCCCCCTCGCGCGGCTCGCACTGTTCTACCGCCAGATCATCGCGGAACTCCGCAAGGTCGTCTGGCCGACGCGGAATCAGCTTTCGACGTACACCACCGTGGTGATCGTCTTCGTAGTCATCGTCATCGGTCTCGTAACCGTGATTGACTTGGGAATCAAGGAAGTCGTCGATTACGTCTTCGCCTGATCCCGCGATGGGCGCCTGAAGCGGGCGCCCGTTCGCATGTTCAACCCCTTGAAGCCAGGAAGAAGCAGCCACAGTGTCTGACCCGAACCTGAACGAGCCCGCCGAGCCCGTCGCGGCGGCAGCGGCCGACGTCGACGCGGCGGCTACGGCCGAGGTCGAGGGCGACGACACCCCGCAGGAGATCGTCGAGGGCGCCGACGCCATCGACGAGCTCGACGCGGAGGACGCTGCCGCCGGCGAGCCCGCCGAGGAAGCCGCGGTGCGTACCGAGTCCGCCGAGGAGGCCGAAGAGGCCGCCGAGGAGGACGCGGAGCCCGTCGACCCGATCGCGGCGCTGCGCGAGGAGCTGCGCGGCCTGCCCGGCGAGTGGTACGTCATCCACACCTACGCGGGCTACGAGAAGCGCGTGAAGGCCAACCTGGAGCAGCGCGCCGTCTCGCTCAACGTCGAGGACTTCATCTACCAGGCCGAGGTGCCCGAGGAAGAGATCGTCCAGATCAAGAACGGCGAGCGGAAGAACGTCCGTCAGAACAAGCTCCCGGGCTACGTGCTCGTGCGCATGGACCTGACGAACGAGTCCTGGGGCGTCGTCCGCAACACCCCGGGCGTCACCGGCTTCGTGGGCAACGCCTACGACCCGTACCCGCTCACGCTGGACGAGATCGTCAAGATGCTCGCCCCGGAGGCCGAGGAGAAGGCCGCCAAGGAGGCCGCCGAGGCCGAGGGCAAGCCGGCGCCGTCGCGTAAGGTCGAGGTCCAGGTGCTGGACTTCGAGGTGGGCGACTCGGTCACCGTCACCGACGGCCCGTTCGCCACGCTGCAGGCCACGATCAACGAGATCAACGCCGACTCGAAGAAGGTCAAGGGCCTCGTCGAGATCTTCGGCCGCGAGACCCCGGTCGAGCTGAGCTTCGACCAGATCCAGAAGAACTGACGGTTCTCCTGGAACAGCCGCTTCCGAGCAGGTCAGGCAGGTCCTCACGGGCCGCCTGACCTGCTCGGTTTTTGGCCGCACCTCTATACCCGTTATCGTTGTGCGGTATGCCTGCATCCGGATGACCGGATGGCATGGCGAAACACCTCTCACAGCCGCGTGAGCCGAAGGGGACGCCGGATCTGGTCCCCCGGGGGCGAGCGCGGAATACCAGGACCCGGAGAGAGCATGCCTCCCAAGAAGAAGAAGGTCACGGGGCTCATCAAGCTCCAGATCCAGGCCGGTGCCGCGAACCCGGCTCCGCCGGTCGGCCCCGCGCTGGGTCAGCACGGCGTCAACATCATGGAGTTCTGCAAGGCCTACAACGCCGCGACCGAGTCGCAGCGCGGTTGGGTCATCCCGGTGGAGATCACGGTCTACGAGGACCGTTCCTTCACCTTCATCACGAAGACCCCGCCGGCCTCCAAGATGATCCTGAAGGCCGCGGGCGTGGAGAAGGGCTCCGGCGAGCCGCACAAGACCAAGGTCGCCAAGATCACGGCCGACCAGGTCCGCGAGATCGCCACCACCAAGATGCCCGACCTGAACGCCAACGACCTGGACGCCGCGTCGAAGATCATCGCCGGCACCGCCCGTTCCATGGGCATCACGGTCGAGGGCTGATCGAGCCTCGTAAGGCCAACGTGGCAGGGCCAGGCGCTGGCCCGGACCACGACTCCACCTGCCAGGCGGCACGAGCCGCATGGCGTAACTGCATTCAGGAGCAGCAGTGAAGCGCAGCAAGACTCTTCGCAACGCGGACGCGAAGATCGACCGGGAGCGTCTGTACGCCCCGCTCGAGGCCGTCCGTCTCGCCAAGGACACCTCCTCGGCCAAGTTCGACGCGACCGTCGAGGTTGCCATGCGTCTGGGCGTCGACCCGCGCAAGGCCGACCAGATGGTCCGTGGCACCGTGAACCTCCCGCACGGCACCGGTAAGACCGCCCGGGTCCTGGTCTTCGCGACCGGCGACCGTGCTGCGGCCGCGGAAGCCGCCGGCGCCGACATCGTCGGCGCGGACGAGCTGATCGACGAGGTCTCCAAGGGCCGCCTGGACTTCGACGCCGTCGTCGCCACCCCGGACCTCATGGGCAAGGTCGGCCGCCTCGGCCGCGTGCTCGGTCCCCGTGGTCTGATGCCGAACCCGAAGACCGGCACCGTCACCCCGGATGTCGCCAAGGCTGTCACCGACATCAAGGGCGGCAAGATCGAGTTCCGCGTGGACAAGCACGCGAACCTCCACTTCATCATCGGCAAGGTGTCCTTCGACGACACCAAGCTGGTGGAGAACTACGCCGCGGCGCTCGAGGAGATCAACCGCCTCAAGCCGTCCGCCGCCAAGGGCCGGTACATCAAGAAGGCCACCATCACCACCACGATGGGCCCCGGCGTTCCGCTGGACGCCAACCGCACCCGCAACCTCCTCGTCGAGGAGGACCCGGCCGCGGTCTGAGCCTGACGGCTCGCGCGTACGCGTGAGGCCGGGCCCCGCACCGAACTTCGGTGCGGGGCCCGGCCTCTTTGTGTCGCCCTGTACGGCCCTGAAGGGGCCATTCCGGCTCTCCGGGGCCGGCGCCCGGCCGGAGCAGCGGCGCGCGGCCGTACGGCCGTCCTGCGGCGATTTGCCTGCGCGCTCCTGGTTCGCGTACCGTAACGGAGAAGCCAAAGACCGCTGGTTGTCTCTGTGCGCCCGTCCGGGTGTGCGGTGGCCGAAGGATCCGCTAGCTGCGGACGGCCTGCGCAGGTGAATGAGGAGTAACTCCCGGAACGGTTTCCGTGCCCGGTCGAGTCACGCCCCGTGCGCCTGCGCCGGGGCGTTTGTTTTGCCCAGCCCCTTCTGCGCGGTCCTCATCACCCGGAAGGAGGCCGAGGCTCATGGCAAGTCCTGACAAGGTCGCAGCTGTCGAGGAGATCACGGACAAGTTCCGTAACTCCAACGCCGCTGTCGTCACCGCGTACACCGGACTTACTGTCGCGCAGATCAAGGATCTGCGTCGTTCGCTCGGTGACAACGCTCAGTACCGTGTGGTGAAGAACACGCTGACCAAGATCGCGGCCCAGGAGGCCGGGATCTCCGTGCTGGACGAGCACCTCGTGGGCTCGACGGCCGTCGCCTTCGTGACCGGTGACCCGGTCGAGGCGGCGAAGGGTCTTCGTGACTTCGCCAAGGAGAACCAGAACCTCGTCATCAAGGGCGGTGTCTTCGAAGGGAAGGCACTCTCCGCTGACGACATCAAGAAGCTTGCGGACCTTGAGTCCCGCGAGGTTCTGCTCGCCAAGCTGGCGGGTGGCATGAAGGCGTCCATGGCCAAGGCCGCGGCGACCTTCCAGGCCCCGCTCACGAAGTTCGCCCGCACCGCGGACGCGCTTCGCAGCAAGGCCGAGCAGGGCGGTGCCGAGTAATTCGGCTCGCACATTGGCAGCTCTTGCCTAGGCATGCCTAGGCAGGGAGGCCACAGCGGGCCAAACGTACGCCCGCCGACATGTACATCCGGCACCAGCCGATTTAGTGGAAGGACCGCCACCATGGCGAAGCTCAGCCAGGAAGACCTGCTCGCGCAGTTCGAGGAGATGACCCTCATCGAGCTCTCCGAGTTCGTGAAGGCCTTCGAGGAGAAGTTCGACGTCGAGGCTGCCGCCCCGGTCGCCGTTGCCGCCGCCGGCGCCCCGGGTGCCCCGGCCGCCGAGGCCGCTGAGGAGCAGGACGAGTTCGACGTCATCCTCACCGGTGCGGGCGACAAGAAGATCCAGGTCATTAAGGTCGTGCGTGAGCTGACCTCCCTGGGTCTGAAGGAGGCCAAGGACCTCGTGGACGGCACCCCGAAGCCGGTCCTCGAGAAGGTCGCCAAGGACGCCGCTGACAAGGCCAAGGAGGCCCTCGAGGGCGCCGGCGCCTCGGTCGAGGTCAAGTGACCTCTGTCAGTCGCTGACTGAACACCTCCGGGATCCCGGGCTTCGCCTGGTCCCGTGCCAAGGGCGATCACCCATGCGGGTGATCGCCCTTCGGCGTTCCGATGTCCTTGCCGGGTTGCCGCGCACTCCCGTGCGAGTATGGTGATCTTCGTTGTCCGGCCGTGCGCCTCGTGACGATCTCCCTGGGGTGGGGGGCCTTGACGAACAGCACGCGGCGCGCAATTCTCAGGACGCGACGTCAGAAGCGATCCGGAGTCCGAGGCATGGATCGCCGACGAAGAGGGCAGTATCGATGTGCGCCCAGGGGCGCACGGCATGCAGCAGGCGCTTGAGCGTGAAGAACTACAACGAGGGGTACCCCTGCTAGAGGGAGCCTTCCGGAGGAGAGATTGGGTGCAGAGCCGGTCTCCGAAAACCCGGTCTGGACATCAGTGTGCCGAGTGGCTACACTGACCCTTTGCGCTGCCTGTTAGCTGCTCCCTGCCCGTCACCAGGGGCATACCCACCTCTCAGCACTGCGGACGTCACCTCCCTGACCAGGGATTTCTTCCGTTGTGTGCGGACGTGGGACCGGTACGCGCGTAGTGAGTCCGAGCCCTCGGAAGGACCCCCTCTTGGCCGCCTCGCGCAACGCCTCGACTGCCAATACGAACAACGGCGACAGCACCGCCCCGCTGCGCATCTCTTTTGCGAAGATCAAGGAGCCCCTCGGGGTTCCGAACCTCCTTGCGCTGCAGACCGAAAGCTTCGACTGGCTGCTCGGCAACGCCGCATGGAAGGGTCGCGTCGAGGCTGCGCTGGAGTCCGGTCAGGACGTCCCCACCAAGTCCGGTCTGGAGGAGATCTTCGAAGAGATCTCCCCGATCGAGGACTTCTCCGGGTCGATGTCGCTGACTTTCCGCGACCACCGCTTCGAGCCCCCGAAGAACAGCATCGACGAGTGCAAGGAGCGCGACTTCACGTACGCGGCTCCGCTCTTCGTCACCGCCGAATTCACCAACAACGAGACCGGCGAGATCAAGTCCCAGACGGTCTTCATGGGCGACTTCCCGCTCATGACCAACAAGGGCACCTTCTGCATCAACGGCACCGAGCGTGTCGTCGTCTCGCAGCTGGTCCGCTCGCCGGGTGTCTACTTCGACAGCCAGATCGACAAGACGTCCGACAAGGACATCTTCTCCGCCAAGATCATCCCGTCCCGGGGTGCCTGGCTGGAGATGGAGATCGACAAGCGTGACATGGTCGGTGTCCGCATCGACCGCAAGCGCAAGCAGTCGGTCACCGTGCTGCTCAAGGCCCTCGGTTGGACGACCGAGCAGATCCTCGAGGAGTTCGGCGAGTACGAGTCCATGCGCGCCACCCTGGAGAAGGACCACACCCAGGGCCAGGACGACGCGCTGCTCGACATCTACCGCAAGCTGCGCCCGGGCGAGCCGCCGACGCGCGAGGCCGCGCAGACGCTGCTGGAGAACCTGTACTTCAACCCGAAGCGCTACGACCTCGCCAAGGTCGGCCGCTACAAGGTCAACAAGAAGCTCGGCGGCGACGAGCCGCTGGACGCCGGCGTTCTCACCACCGACGACATCATCGCCACGATCAAGTACCTGGTGAAGCTGCACGCCGGTGAGACCGAGACGATCGGTGAGAACGGCACGGAGATCGTCGTCGAGACCGACGACATCGACCACTTCGGCAACCGCCGTCTGCGCAATGTCGGCGAGCTGATCCAGAACCAGGTCCGTACGGGTCTCGCCCGTATGGAGCGCGTCGTGCGTGAGCGCATGACGACCCAGGACGTCGAGGCGATCACGCCGCAGACCCTGATCAACATCCGGCCGGTCGTCGCCTCCATCAAGGAGTTCTTCGGCACCAGCCAGCTGTCCCAATTCATGGACCAGACCAACCCGCTGTCGGGTCTGACCCACAAGCGTCGTCTCTCGGCGCTGGGCCCGGGTGGTCTCTCCCGTGAGCGGGCCGGCCTGGACGTCCGTGACGTGCACCCGTCGCACTACGGCCGTATGTGCCCGATTGAGACCCCTGAGGGTCCCAACATTGGTCTGATCGGTTCGCTCGCCTCGTACGGCCGTGTCAACGTCTTCGGCTTCATCGAGACGCCGTACCGCAAGGTCGTCGACGGCCAGGTCACCGAAGAGGTCGTCTACCTCACGGCCGACGAAGAAGACCGCTTCATCATCGCCCAGGCCAACGCCCCGCTGACCGACGACATGCGCTTCGCGGAGCAGCGTGTCCTGGTCCGCCGGCGTGGCGGCGAGGCCGACCTCGTCACGGTCGACGAGGTGGACTTCATGGACGTCTCGCCGCGCCAGATGGTGTCGGCCGCGACCGCCATGATCCCGTTCCTCGAGCACGACGACGCCAACCGCGCGCTCATGGGCTCGAACATGATGCGCCAGGCCGTGCCGCTCATCAAGGCCGAGGCCCCGCTGGTCGGCACCGGCATGGAGTACCGCTGCGCGGTCGACGCCGGCGACGTCATCAAGGCCGAGAAGGACGGTGTGGTCCAGGAGGTCTCCGCGGACTACATCACCGTCGCCAACGACGACGGCACGTACACCACGTACCGCGTCGCCAAGTTCACCCGCTCCAACCAGGGCACCTCCTTCAACCAGAAGGTCGTCGTGGACGAGGGCGCGCGGGTCATCGAGGGCCAGGTCCTCGCCGACGGTCCGTCCACGGACGAAGGCGAGATGGCGCTCGGCAAGAACCTGCTCGTGGCGTTCATGCCGTGGGAGGGTCACAACTACGAGGACGCGATCATCCTGTCGCAGCGCCTCGTGCAGGACGACGTCCTCTCCTCGATCCACATCGAGGAGCACGAGGTCGACGCCCGTGACACCAAGCTGGGCCCCGAGGAGATCACCCGGGACATCCCGAACGTCTCCGAGGAGGTCCTCGCCGACCTCGACGAGCGCGGCATCATCCGCATCGGTGCCGAGGTCGTCGCCGGCGACATCCTGGTCGGCAAGGTCACGCCCAAGGGTGAGACCGAGCTGACCCCGGAGGAGCGCCTGCTCCGTGCGATCTTCGGTGAGAAGGCCCGTGAGGTCCGTGACACCTCGCTGAAGGTGCCGCACGGCGAGACCGGCAAGGTCATCGGCGTCCGCGTCTTCGACCGCGAGGAGGGCGACGAGCTGCCCCCGGGCGTGAACCAGCTGGTTCGCGTGTACGTGGCGCAGAAGCGCAAGATCACCGACGGTGACAAGCTCGCCGGCCGCCACGGCAACAAGGGCGTCATCTCGAAGATCCTGCCGGTCGAGGACATGCCGTTCCTGGAGGACGGCACCCCGGTCGACATCATCCTCAACCCCCTGGGTGTCCCGTCCCGAATGAACCCGGGACAGGTCCTGGAGATCCACCTCGGCTGGCTGGCCAGCCAGGGCTGGAAGGTCGAGGGCAACGAGGAGTGGCAGCAGCGGCTGCAGGCCATCGGCGCCGACGACGTCGCGCCGCGGACCAACGTCGCCACGCCGGTCTTCGACGGTGCGCGCCAGGACGAGCTGCAGGGTCTGTTCGACTCCACGCTGCCGAACCGCGACGGCGACCGGATGGTCAAGGACACCGGCAAGGCCCGGCTGTTCGACGGCCGCTCCGGCGAGCCGTTCCCGGACCCGATCTCGATCGGGTACATGTACATCCTCAAGCTGCACCACCTGGTCGACGACAAGCTCCACGCCCGCTCGACCGGTCCGTACTCGATGATCACCCAGCAGCCGCTGGGTGGTAAGGCCCAGTTCGGTGGCCAGCGCTTCGGTGAGATGGAGGTGTGGGCGCTGGAGGCATACGGCGCCGCTTACGCCCTCCAGGAGCTGCTGACGATCAAGTCCGACGACGTGACCGGCCGCGTGAAGGTCTACGAGGCCATCGTCAAGGGCGAGAACATCCCCGAGCCCGGCATTCCCGAGTCCTTCAAGGTGCTCATCAAGGAAATGCAGTCGCTGTGCCTGAACGTGGAGGTGCTGTCCTCGGACGGCATGTCCATCGAGATGCGCGACACCGACGAGGACGTCTTCCGCGCGGCGGAGGAGCTCGGTATCGACCTGTCCCGGCGCGAGCCGAGCAGCGTCGAAGAGGTCTGACGGGTCTGGCCGGGACCTCCCTGTGAGGTCCCGGCCCCACCCCGGACCCCCTCAGACCATGATTGAGACTCGACCCTGAAAGAGGGATTGACGACAGTGCTCGACGTCAACTTCTTCGACGAGCTGCGGATCGGCCTTGCCACCGCTGACGACATTCGTCAGTGGTCCCACGGCGAGGTCAAGAAGCCGGAGACCATCAACTACCGCACCCTCAAGCCCGAGAAGGACGGCCTCTTCTGCGAGAAGATCTTTGGCCCCACTCGGGACTGGGAGTGCTACTGCGGTAAGTACAAGCGCGTCCGCTTCAAGGGCATCATCTGCGAGCGCTGCGGCGTCGAGGTCACTCGCGCCAAGGTGCGCCGTGAGCGGATGGGCCACATCGAGCTGGCCGCCCCCGTCACGCACATCTGGTACTTCAAGGGCGTTCCGAGCCGGCTGGGCTACCTGCTGGACCTCGCCCCCAAGGACCTCGAGAAGGTCATCTACTTCGCCGCCTACATGATCACGTGGGTGGACGAGGAGCGCCGTACGCGTGACCTGCCCTCGCTGGAGGCGCACGTCTCCGTCGAGCGTCAGCAGATCGAGCAGCGCCGCGACGCCGACCTCGAGGCCCGCGCCAAGAAGCTCGAGACCGACCTGGCCGAGCTGGAGGCCGAGGGCGCCAAGGCCGACGTGCGCCGCAAGGTGCGCGAGGGTGCCGAGCGCGAGATGAAGCAGCTGCGCGACCGTGCGCAGCGCGAGATCGACCGCCTGGACGAGGTCTGGAACCGCTTCAAGAACCTCAAGGTCCAGGACCTCGAGGGCGACGAGCTGCTCTACCGCGAGCTGCGTGACCGCTTCGGCACGTACTTCATGGGCGGCATGGGTGCGGCTGCCCTGCAGAAGCGCCTGGAGTCTTTCGACCTCGACGAAGAGGCCGAGAAGCTCCGCGAGATCATCCGTACCGGCAAGGGCCAGAAGAAGACCCGTGCGCTCAAGCGCCTGAAGGTCGTCTCCGCGTTCCTGCAGACCCGCAACAGCCCCAACGGCATGGTGCTGGACTGCATCCCGGTCATTCCGCCGGACCTGCGTCCGATGGTGCAGCTGGACGGTGGCCGCTTCGCGACCTCCGACCTGAACGACTTGTACCGCCGTGTGATCAACCGCAACAACCGCCTCAAGCGTCTCCTTGACCTCGGTGCCCCCGAGATCATCGTGAACAACGAGAAGCGGATGCTGCAGGAGGCCGTCGACGCGCTGTTCGACAACGGCCGCCGCGGTCGCCCGGTCACCGGTCCCGGTAACCGCCCGCTGAAGTCCCTCAGCGACATGCTGAAGGGTAAGCAGGGCCGTTTCCGTCAGAACCTGCTCGGTAAGCGTGTGGACTACTCCGCGCGTTCCGTCATCGTCGTCGGCCCGCAGCTCAAGCTGCACCAGTGCGGTCTGCCGAAGGCCATGGCGCTGGAGCTCTTCAAGCCGTTCGTGATGAAGCGCCTGGTCGACCTGAACCACGCGCAGAACATCAAGTCGGCGAAGCGGATGGTCGAGCGCGGCCGCACGGTCGTGTACGACGTCCTCGAAGAGGTCATCGCCGAGCACCCGGTTCTGCTGAACCGTGCGCCCACCCTGCACCGCCTCGGTATCCAGGCGTTCGAGCCGCAGCTCGTCGAGGGCAAGGCCATTCAGATTCACCCGCTCGTCTGCACCGCGTTCAACGCGGACTTCGACGGTGACCAGATGGCCGTGCACCTGCCGCTGTCCGCGGAGGCGCAGGCCGAGGCCCGCATCCTGATGCTGTCCTCGAACAACATCCTCAAGCCCGCCGACGGCCGTCCGGTCACCATGCCGACCCAGGACATGGTGCTGGGCCTGTTCTTCCTCACCACCGACGAGGAGGAGCGCAAGGTCATCGGTGAGGGCCGCGCGTTCGGCTCGGTCGCCGAGGCGATCATGGCGTTCGACGCCAAGGAGCTCTCGCTCCAGGCGAAGGTCGACATCCGCTTCCCGATCGGCACGGTTCCGCCCCGCGGCTGGACCCCGCCGGCTCCGGAGGAGGGCGAGCCCGAGTGGCAGCAGGGTGACAGCTTCCGGCTGCGCACGACCCTGGGCCGCGCGCTCTTCAACGAGCTGCTGCCCGAGGACTACCCGTTCGTCGACTACTCGGTGGGCAAGAAGCAGCTCTCCGCGATCGTCAACGACCTGGCCGAGCGCTACCCGAAGGTCATCGTCGCGCAGACGCTGGACAACCTGAAGGCGGCCGGCTTCCACTGGGCCACCCGCTCCGGCGTCACCGTCGCCGTCTCCGACATCGTCGTGCCGGAGGCCAAGAAGGAGATCGTCGCGGGCTACGAGGCCCAGGACGAGAAGGTCCAGAAGCAGTACGAGCGCGGTCTGATCACCAAGGACGAGCGCACTCAGGAACTGATCAACATCTGGACCAAGGCGACCAACGAGGTCGCCGAGGCGATGAACGACAACTTCCCCAAGACGAACCCCATCTTCATGATGGTTGACTCGGGTGCCCGAGGAAACATGATGCAGATGCGGCAGATCGCCGGTATGCGTGGTCTGGTGTCGAACGCGAAGAACGAGACCATCCCGCGACCCATTAAGGCGTCGTTCCGTGAGGGTCTCTCCGTGCTGGAGTACTTCATCTCCACCCACGGTGCCCGTAAGGGTCTCGCGGACACCGCCCTCCGTACCGCCGACTCGGGTTACCTCACCCGTCGTCTCGTGGACGTCTCCCAGGACGTCATCATCCGCGAGGAGGACTGCGGCACCGAGCGCGGTCTGAAGCTGCGGATCGCCAGCAAGGGCGCCGACGGCGTGCTGCGCAAGGCGGACGACGTCGAGTCCAGCGTGTACGCCCGGATGCTCGCCGAGGACGTCGTCGTCGACGGCAAGGTCATCGCCTCGGCGAACGTGGACCTCGGTGACGTGCTCATCGACCAGCTGGTCGCGCACGGCGTCGAGGAGGTCAAGACCCGCTCGGTCCTGACCTGTGAGTCCGCGGTCGGCACCTGTGCCTTCTGCTACGGCCGTTCGCTGGCCACCGGCAAGCTGGTCGACATCGGTGAGGCCGTCGGCATCATCGCGGCCCAGTCCATCGGTGAGCCCGGTACCCAGCTGACGATGCGTACCTTCCACACCGGTGGTGTGGCGGGTGACGACATCACCCTGGGTCTGCCGCGAGTCGTCGAGCTCTTCGAGGCCCGTACGCCCAAGGGTGTCGCCCCGATCTCCGAGGCCGCCGGCCGCGTGCGGATCGAGGAGACCGAGAAGACCAAGAAGGTCATCGTCACGCCGGACGACGGCAGCGACGAGACGTCCTACGGCGTCTCCAAGCGTGCCCGTCTGCTGGTGGGCGAGGGCGACCACGTCACGGTCGGCCAGCCGCTGACCGTCGGTGCGATCAACCCGCACGACGTGCTGCGCATCCTCGGCCAGCGTGCGGTCCAGGTCCACCTGGTCGGCGAGGTCCAGAAGGTCTACAACAGCCAGGGCGTGGCGATCCACGACAAGCACATCGAGATCATCATCCGGCAGATGCTGCGCCGCGTGACGATCATCGAGTCCGGCGACGCGGAGCTGCTGCCGGGCGAGCTCGTGGAGCGCTCGAAGTTCGAGGGCGAGAACCGTCGCGTCGTGGCGGAGGGTGGCCACCCGGCCTCCGGCCGTCCGCAGCTGATGGGTATCACCAAGGCTTCGCTGGCCACCGAGTCGTGGCTGTCGGCGGCGTCCTTCCAGGAGACGACCAGGGTCCTGACCGACGCGGCGATCAACGCCAAGTCGGACTCCCTGATCGGCCTCAAGGAGAACGTCATCATCGGTAAGCTCATCCCGGCCGGTACGGGCCTGTCCCGCTACCGCAACATCCGGGTCGAGCCGACCGAGGAGGCCAAGGCCGCGATGTACTCGGCCGTCGGCTACGACGACATCGACTACTCGCCGTTCGGCACCGGCTCCGGCCAGGCCGTCCCGCTGGAGGACTACGACTACGGTCCGTACAACCAGTAAGCGGTAGCCGGCGGCGGCCGGTCCCGTAAGGGCGAAAACGCGAACTGCAGGGCGGTCATCCTCATGTTGGGTGACCGCCCTGCGGTGTGTGAGGGATGATGGGGCCATCATCGCTCCGGCCGGGGGGAGGTCTCACAGGTGGCGTTCGAACCGTGGCAAGGGGGCCGGCCGGCCCATCCGCCTCGTCAGATGCCCGCCATGCCCGCCATGCGCGCGGCGCACGCGGACCGGGAGCGGGCGGTCGATGTACTGAAGGCGGGGTTCGCCGAGGGGCGGCTCTCGCAGAGTGAGTACGAGGAGCGGGTGGAGCGCGCGTATCAGGCGCTGACCTACGGCGACCTGCAGTTACTGGTGGGGGACCTGCCCCAGGGGCCGGTACCGCAGCCGCCGATGCTGCTGCCGCAGCCGATGGTCCCGCCGACGTTCCTGCCGATGCCTCAGCCGCGGACCAACCCGTCCGCGACCGGCTCCATGATCTGCGGCCTGCTCACCCCGCTGACCTGGGGAGTGAGCGCGATCCCGGCGGTGATCCTGGGGCACAAGGCGCGGACGGAGATCCGGCGGAGCGGCGAGCGGGGCGACGGCATGGCGCTGACCGGCGTCGTGCTGGGCTGGCTGGCCATCGGGGGCTGGTGCCTGGTGATGCTGGTGACACTGCTGGCGTTGCTGCCGAAGACCTGAAGGGCGGGGGCGACGGTCCGCGCGGGCCGTGGGACACGCCGTGGCGCTCGGCCGTAACGGGGCCGGTGACCTTCTTCCGTCTGCGCGATGAGCGCACTACGGTGGCGGCAGCGCCGAAGGAGTCCGGCGTGTCCTACGCGTGTGCATTTGTTTTGACCGCAGCCCATGCGGTAGGTACGCTCTGACCTTGTGCCTGGGGTGTCCCTGGCCTGCCGTGCGCGCATCTCCCTCAGCCTTCGGGCGGGCGGTGCCGGTGCGCACGAAGCCGGGTCTCGACACCGTAATCCGCTGCTCCTCGTCCCAGCGAGGGTTCTGCGGTATTCGACACACCCGACCTCGTGGGTCGGCGAAGTTCCAGGTTAGCTTTACCGAGACTGGCACACAGAAACCGGAGAAACGGTGCCTACGATCCAGCAGCTGGTCCGCAAGGGCCGGCAGGACAAGGTCGAGAAGAACAAGACGCCCGCACTTGAGGGTTCTCCTCAGCGCCGCGGCGTCTGCACGCGTGTTTTCACCACCACCCCGAAGAAGCCGAACTCGGCCCTGCGTAAGGTCGCGCGTGTGCGTCTGACCAGCGGCATCGAGGTCACCGCTTACATTCCGGGTGAGGGCCACAACCTCCAGGAGCACTCGATCGTGCTCGTGCGTGGCGGTCGTGTGAAGGACCTGCCGGGTGTTCGGTACAAGATCATCCGCGGCTCCCTCGACACGCAGGGCGTCAAGAACCGCAAGCAGGCTCGCAGCCGCTACGGCGCCAAGAAGGAGAAGTAAGAATGCCTCGTAAGGGCCCCGCCCCGAAGCGCCCGGTCATCATCGACCCGGTCTACAACTCTCCTCTGGTGACCTCCCTCATCAACAAGGTGCTGCTGAACGGAAAGCGCTCCACCGCTGAGCGCATCGTTTACGGCGCCATGGAGGGTCTGCGTGAGAAGACCGGCAACGACCCGGTCATCACGCTGAAGCGCGCGCTGGAGAACATCAAGCCGACCCTCGAGGTCAAGTCCCGCCGTGTCGGTGGCGCGACCTACCAGGTTCCGGTCGAGGTCAAGCCGGGTCGCGCGTCGACCCTGGCGCTGCGCTGGCTCGTGGGCTACTCCCGCGCCCGCCGCGAGAAGACCATGACCGAGCGCCTCATGAACGAGCTGCTGGACGCCTCGAACGGCCTCGGCGCTTCGGTCAAGAAGCGCGAGGACACGCACAAGATGGCCGAGTCCAACAAGGCCTTCGCGCACTACCGCTGGTAGTCGCTACCCACATCGAGACCGAGAGAAGACGAAAGCCTTATGGCTACCACTTCACTTGACCTGGCCAAGGTCCGCAATATCGGGATCATGGCCCACATCGACGCGGGCAAGACGACGACCACCGAGCGGATCCTGTTCTACACCGGTGTTTCGTACAAGATCGGTGAGGTCCACGACGGCGCCGCCACGATGGACTGGATGGAGCAGGAGCAGGAGCGTGGCATCACGATCACCTCTGCTGCCACCACCTGTCACTGGCCGCTGGAGAACGTCGACCACACCATCAACATCATCGACACCCCGGGGCACGTCGACTTCACCGTTGAGGTGGAGCGCTCCCTGCGCGTGCTCGACGGTGCGGTGACGGTGTTCGACGGCGTTGCCGGCGTTGAGCCCCAGTCCGAGACGGTGTGGCGTCAGGCGGACCGCTACGGCGTGCCGCGTATCTGCTTCGTCAACAAGCTCGACCGCACCGGCGCCGAGTTCCACCGCTGCGTCGACATGATCGTGGACCGCCTCGGCGCGACCCCGATCGTCATGCAGCTGCCGATCGGCACCGAGGCGGACTTCAAGGGCGTCGTCGACCTGGTCCGCATGAAGGCCCTGGTCTGGTCCGCCGAGGCCGCCAAGGGCGAGATGTACGACACCGTCGACATCCCGGACACCCACATCGAGGCTGCCGAGGAATGGCGCGGCAAGCTCCTCGAGACGGTCGCCGAGAACGACGAAGAGCTGATGGAGCTGTACCTGGAGGGCCAGGAGCCCACCGAGGAGCAGCTGTACGCGGCGATCCGCCGCATCACCATCAACTCGGGCAAGGGCGGCGACACCACCGTCACCCCCGTGTTCTGTGGCACCGCCTTCAAGAACAAGGGTGTCCAGCCGCTGCTGGACGCGGTCGTGCGCTACCTCCCCTCGCCGCTGGACGTCGAGGCCATCGAGGGCCACGCGGTCAACAACGCCGACGAGGTCATCAAGCGCCGTCCCTCCGAGGACGAGCCGCTGGCCGCGCTCGCGTTCAAGATCGCGAGCGACCCGCACCTCGGCAAGCTCACCTTCATCCGGGTCTACTCGGGTCGCCTGGAGTCCGGCACGCAGGTGCTGAACTCCGTCAAGGGCAAGAAGGAGCGCATCGGCAAGATCTACCGGATGCACGCGAACAAGCGTGAGGAGATCGAGTCGGTGGGTGCCGGTGACATCGTCGCCGTCATGGGTCTGAAGCAGACCACCACCGGTGAGACCCTCTGCGACTCCTCCAACCAGGTGATCCTGGAGTCGATGGAGTTCCCGGCCCCGGTCATCCAGGTCGCCATTGAGCCCAAGTCCAAGGGCGACCAGGAGAAGCTGGGTGTCGCCATCCAGCGCCTCGCCGAGGAGGACCCGAGCTTCCAGGTCCACACCGACGAGGAGACCGGCCAGACCATCATCGCGGGTATGGGCGAGCTGCACCTCGACGTGCTGGTCGACCGTATGAAGCGTGAGTTCCGGGTCGAGGCCAACGTCGGTAAGCCGCAGGTCGCGTACCGCGAGACGCTGCGGAAGACCGTCGACAAGATCGACTACACGCACAAGAAGCAGACTGGTGGTTCCGGCCAGTTCGCGAAGGTGCAGATCTCGGTCGAGCCTCTTGAGGGCGATGGCTACGAGTTCGAGAACAAGGTCACGGGTGGCCGCATCCCGCGGGAGTACATCCCGTCCGTGGACGCGGGCTGCCAGGAGGCCATGGAGTTCGGTGTTCTCGCCGGCTACCCGCTGACCGGTGTGCGCGTCACGCTCCACGACGGTGCCTTCCACGAGGTCGACTCCTCCGAGATGGCGTTCAAGATCGCCGGTTCGATGGCCTTCAAGGAGGCCGCGCGCAAGGCTTCCCCGGCCCTGCTCGAGCCGATGATGAAGGTCGAGGTCACCACGCCCGAGGACTACATGGGCGACGTGATCGGCGACATCAACTCCCGCCGTGGACAGATCCAGTCCATGGAGGACCGCCACGGTGCCAAGCTCGTCACGGGCCTGGTTCCGCTCTCGGAGATGTTCGGCTACGTCGGAGACCTCCGCAGCAAGACGTCGGGTCGCGCGAGCTACTCGATGCAGTTCGACTCCTACGCCGAGGTTCCGCGGAACGTCGCCGAGGAGATCATCGCGAAGGCCAAGGGCGAGTAAGACCCGTCTCGTCAGAGTCGGACCCCGACACGCTTTAGGCTTGACACCGACCGGTGGGGCAAACCGCGTTTATCGCGTGGAATGCCCCGCCGGCCGGCACCCCAGCAAAGATCACCTGGCGCCGATGAGTAAGGCGTACAGAACCACTCCACAGGAGGACCCCAGTGGCGAAGGCGAAGTTCGAGCGGACTAAGCCGCACGTCAACATCGGCACCATCGGTCACATCGACCACGGTAAGACGACCCTTACCGCGGCGATCACCAAGGTGCTGCATGACGCGTTCCCGGACCTGAACGAGGCCTCGGCCTTCGACATGATCGACAAGGCGCCGGAAGAGCGCCAGCGTGGTATCACCATCTCCATCGCGCACGTCGAGTACCAGACGGAGAACCGTCACTACGCCCACGTCGACTGCCCCGGTCACGCGGACTACATCAAGAACATGATCACGGGTGCGGCGCAGATGGACGGCGCCATCCTCGTGGTTGCCGCCACCGACGGCCCGATGCCGCAGACCAAGGAGCACGTGCTCCTGGCCCGCCAGGTCGGCGTTCCCTACATCGTTGTCGCCCTGAACAAGGCCGACATGGTGGACGACGAGGAGATCCTGGAGCTCGTCGAGCTCGAGGTCCGTGAGCTCCTCTCCGAGTACGAGTTCCCGGGCGACGACGTCCCGGTCGTCAAGGTCTCGGCGCTGAAGGCGCTCGAGGGCGACGCCGAGTGGGGCAAGTCGGTCCTGGACCTGATGAAGGCTGTCGACGAGGCCATCCCGGCCCCGGAGCGCGACACCGACAAGCCGTTCCTGATGCCGATCGAGGACGTCTTCACCATCACCGGTCGCGGTACGGTCGTCACCGGCCGTATCGAGCGCGGTGTGCTGAAGGTCAACGAGAACGTCGACATCATCGGCATCAAGACCGAGAAGACCTCCACCACGGTCACCGGCATCGAGATGTTCCGGAAGCTGCTGGACGAGGGTCAGGCCGGTGAGAACGTCGGTCTGCTGCTTCGCGGTATCAAGCGCGAGGACGTCGAGCGCGGCCAGGTCATCATCAAGCCCGGTTCGGTCACCCCGCACACCGAGTTCGAGGCCCAGGCCTACATCCTGTCGAAGGACGAGGGTGGCCGTCACACCCCCTTCTTCAACAACTACCGCCCGCAGTTCTACTTCCGTACCACGGACGTGACCGGCGTCGTGACCCTCCCCGAGGGCACCGAGATGGTCATGCCGGGCGACAACACCTCCATGTCCGTCCAGCTGATCCAGCCGGTCGCCATGGAGGAGGGCCTGAAGTTCGCCATCCGTGAGGGTGGCCGGACCGTCGGCGCCGGCCAGGTCACCAAGATCAACAAGTAAGCTCACTTACTTGTCGGTCGGGGAGACCCGGCGCTCCTAGCGAGCGAGGGCCCCGCACACCTTCTGGTGTGCGGGGCCCTTTGTCGTGTGTACGGGTGGCTGGGCGGCCGTCAGCCCTACTGGGCGGCCTCGGCACTGGTCTCGGTGCCGGCCTCGACGTCGTCGGCGAAGAGCTCGTCGGCTTCCTGCGCGGTGAGCGCACGGTCGAACCAGCGGTCGAGGACGTCCAGCTCGGTGCACCCGGTGATCCGCGCCCGCGCCTCCTCGGAGACGGCGATACCGCGCCCTTCCAGGAGCCGCAGAATCAGCGTGACCCGTCCGTCGGCTTCACCTTCGGCCCTGCCTTCTGCCTTGCCCTCGGCCTTCCCCTCCAGGTACGTCTCCTCGACGATCGTGCCGCGTCCGGGGAAGTAGCTTCCGTTGACCTTCATGAGTTCGAACGTAGGGTCGCCGAGCAGAGGAAGAACAGAACATTCCTCTGGCATATGACCGCTCGATCGAGTGATGTGGTGGGGCTGTCAGGGGCGCCGGGGTCGAGTGGCGTCAATGCCGTGCAGGTGTTCCCGCTCCTTCGGGCGGTGTCCGGCCGTATCGGGGCACTACCGTGGGTACACGGGCCACGCTCTCGTCCATGGGAGGAATCATGACCGCCGAACCGCAGCACACCTGGCCGGTGCCGCCGCCGGACGGTTACACCGTGGACGACCTCTTCGCTCTGCCCGATCTCCCGCCGCACACCGAGTTGATCGACGGGAGCCTGGTCTTCGTGAGCCCGCAGCGGGATTTCCATACGATTGCGATGTACCTGTTGGAAGCCGGTCTGCGGCGGACCGTGCCGGAGCGCTTCCGGGTGCGGCGGGAGATGGCCGTCGTCCTGGACGCCCGGAACGCTCCGGAGCCCGATCTCCTTGTGCTGCATGCGGAGGCCGTGCAAGGACGGCGACAGACACGGTATGAGCCGGCCGACGTGGTGCTCGCCGTGGAAGTCGTGTCGCCGGACTCCGAGGCCCGGGACCGGGACAGTAAGCCCGGGAAGTACGCCGCGGCCGGCATCCCGCATTTCTGGCTGGTCGAGATGGCGGGGGAGAAGGACCATCCGGCGGTGCACACCTACGAGCTGGACCCGGTCACCAAGGCGTACGGACTCACGGGCATCCATCACGAGCGGTTGAAGGTGACGGTGCCCTTCACCATCGACATCGATCTCGCGGAGGTCGATCACCTGTAGGGAGACGGTCGTCACTCTTCGGTCTTGCCGGTCGGGCGCTTAGCATGGCTGCGTTGGCGCGCACCTTGGTACGAGGGCGCGACCCCTTTCTTTCGGGAGTGACGGCAATGCTGCGCACCATGTTCAAGTCGAAGATCCATCGGGCCACCGTGACGCAGGCCGATCTGCATTACGTGGGGTCGGTGACGGTTGACGCCGAGTTGATGGACGCTGCCGATCTGCTGCCGGGCGAGCTGGTGCACATTGTCGACATCACCAATGGGGCCCGGCTGGAGACCTACGTCATCGAGGGGGAGCGGGGATCCGGCGTCATTGGGATCAATGGCGCGGCCGCGCACCTCGTGCACCCCGGTGACCTGGTGATTCTCATCAGCTACGCGCAGGTCGAGGACGCCGAGGCGCGGGCGATGAAGCCGAGCGTGGTGCATGTCGACGCCGCGAACCGGATCGTGGCGCTGGGGAGCGACGCCTCGGCTCCGGTGCCCGGGAGCGAGCAGGAGCGGAGTCCGCAGGCGGTCGTTCCGGCCGGCTGACGGCCGGCCGAAGATCGACTCGGGGCGGGCCCGGGGATTCGCAGGGTGTGGCGTGGGGTACTCTCTCCCCTTCGGTTGGCCAGCCGTGTGCCCCATATGGCACACTAGCCAAGTTGCTCGGTTGAGTGCCGATGCTGCGCGCCTCCCGCCGGGAGGACTGGAAGCGAGTCCTAGGTATTCGTCGCCTCTTATCAGGGGCGGAAGTACGGGAATCTTCCGGGAAGCGTCAGCGGGGTGCCTCAGCCAGGCGCCCGGTGGGTGTCCATGACCCCACGTTCTCCTTCTCGAAGGATCTCCCCTGCGGAGATATGCGGGAGGGGATGCGACACGCCCGACCGCGTGGGTCGGCGAAGAGCGAGAGCGTGGCGGATGTGGGCCGTGTCTCCGAAAGGCACAAGCACACCGGGTCCCAGAGCGTTACGAGACAAAGGACTACACAGTAGCCATGGCGGGACAGAAGATCCGCATCCGGCTCAAGGCCTACGACCACGAGGTCATCGACAGCTCGGCGAAGAAGATCGTCGAGACGGTGACCCGCACTGGTGCGTCGGTCGCGGGCCCGGTGCCGCTGCCCACTGAGAAGAACGTGTACTGCGTCATCAAGTCGCCGCACAAGTACAAGGACGCGCGCGAGCACTTCGAGATGCGGACGCACAAGCGCCTGATCGACATTCTCGACCCGACGCCGAAGACCGTTGACTCCCTGATGCGACTCGACCTTCCGGCCGGCGTCGACATCGAGATCAAGCTCTGAGGGTCGGTGAGTCAAGAATGACTAAGCAGATCAAGGGCCTCCTGGGCGAGAAGCTCGGCATGACCCAGGTCTGGGACGAGAACAACCGTGTCGTCCCGGTCACCGTGGTCAAGGCCGGCCCCTGTGTCGTTACCCAGGTGCGCACCGCAGACCAGGACGGTTACGACTCCGTCCAGATCGCCTTCGGCGAGATCGACCCGCGCAAGGTGAACAAGCCCCTCAAGGGCCACTTCGCCAAGGCCGATGTCACCCCCCGTCGTCACCTCGTCGAGGTCCGTACCGCCGACGCCGGCGAGTACACCCTCGGCCAGGAGATCAATGCCGAGGTCTTCGACTCCGGCATCAAGGTGGACGTGACCGGCAAGACCAAGGGCAAGGGCACCGCCGGTGTCATGAAGCGTCACGGCTTCCACGGCGGCAAGGCTTCGCACGGTGCGCACCGCGTACACCGCAAGCCGGGCTCCATCGGTGGCTGCGCCACCCCGGGCCGTGTCTTCAAGGGCATGCGCATGTCCGGCCGTATGGGCAACGAGCGGGTCACCACCCAGAACCTGACCGTCCACGCCGTTGACGCGGAGAAGGGACTGCTGCTCATCAAGGGCGCCGTCCCCGGTCCGAACGGCGGCCTCGTCCTGGTCCGTACCGCGGCCAAGGGGGCCTGAGGTAACCGATGAGCACCATTGACATCCTTTCGCCGGCAGGCGACAAGGCCGGGACCGTCGAGCTCCCCGCGGAGATCTTCGACGCGAAGGTCAGCGTTCCGCTGATCCACCAGGTCGTTGTTGCACAGCTGGCCGCTGCCCGTCAGGGCACGCACAAGACCAAGACCCGTGGCGAGGTCCGCGGCGGTGGCAAGAAGCCGTACCGCCAGAAGGGCACCGGCCGCGCGCGTCAGGGTTCGACCCGTGCGCCGCAGTTCGCCGGCGGTGGCATCGTCCACGGCCCCGTGCCGCGTGACTACTCGCAGCGGACCCCGAAGAAGATGAAGGCCGCCGCCCTGCGCGGTGCCCTCACCGACCGGGCCCGCAACTCGCGCATCCACGTCGTTTCCGGCGTGGTCGAGGGTGCGACCTCCACGAAGGCCGCCAAGGCTCTTCTCGGCAAGATCAGCGAGCGCAAGAACGTGCTCCTGGTCGCCGAGCGCAGCGACGAGGCCGCGTGGCTGTCCGCCCGCAACCTGCCCCAGGTTCACATCCTGGAGCCGGGCCAGCTGAACACGTACGACGTGCTCGTCTCGGACGACGTGGTCTTCACCCAGACCGCTTTCGAGTCCTTCGTGTCTGGCCCCAAGGCCGTTGAGACCGAAGGGAGCGACGCCTGATGAGTGAGGCCGTCGTCACCAGCAAGACCTTCACGGACCACCGTGACGTGCTGAAGAAGCCCGTCGTGTCCGAGAAGAGCTACGCGCTGCTGGACGAGAACAAGTACACGTTCATCGTCGACCCGCGTGCCAACAAGACCCAGATCAAGCAGGCCGTCGAGGCGGTCTTCTCGGTCAAGGTCACCGGGGTGAACACGATCAACCGGCAGGGCAAGCGCAAGCGCACCCGCACCGGTTTCGGCAAGCGCGCTGACACCAAGCGCGCCATCGTGACCCTCGCCGAGGGCGACCGCATCGACATCTTCGGCGGTCCGACCGCCTAACGGCGGTCTGGATCGTCCGGAATCGGACGAGGACTGAGAAATGGGTATCCGCAAGTACAAGCCGACGACCCCGGGCCGTCGTGGCTCCAGCGTCGCCGACTTTGTCGAGATCACGCGGTCCACGCCGGAGAAGTCGCTGGTTCGCCCGCTGCACAGCAAGGGCGGCCGTAACAACGCCGGTCGTGTGACCGTTCGCCACCAGGGTGGTGGCCACAAGCGCGCCTACCGCGTGATCGACTTCCGTCGTCACGACAAGGACGGCGTGCCGGCCAAGGTCGCGCACATCGAGTACGACCCGAACCGCACCGCGCGCATCGCGCTCCTGCACTACGCGGACGGCGAGAAGCGCTACATCATCGCCCCCCGCGGCCTGTCGCAGGGTGACCGGATTGAGAACGGCCCTGGCGCCGACATCAAGCCCGGCAACAACCTGGCGCTGCGCAACATCCCGGTCGGTACGACCATCCACGCCATCGAGCTGCGGCCCGGCGGCGGCGCGAAGTTCGCCCGTTCCGCGGGTGCCTCCGTGCAGCTGCTGGCGAAGGAGGGCACCATGGCCCACCTTCGTATGCCGTCGGGTGAGATCCGCCTGGTCGACGTCCGCTGCCGCGCCACTGTCGGCGAGGTCGGCAACGCCGAGCAGTCGAACATCAACTGGGGCAAGGCCGGCCGCATGCGCTGGAAGGGCGTCCGCCCGACCGTGCGTGGTGTCGTGATGAACCCCGTCGACCACCCGCACGGTGGTGGTGAGGGCAAGACCTCCGGTGGTCGCCACCCGGTCTCGCCGTGGGGTCAGAAGGAGGGTCGTACGCGTTCGCCTAAGAAGGCTTCGAACAAGTACATCGTCCGCCGCCGCAAGACGAACAAGAAGCGCTAGGAGCGGGTTTAGATGCCGCGCAGTCTCAAGAAGGGGCCCTTCGTCGACGACCACCTGATCAAGAAGGTGGATGTCCAGAACGAAGCCGGCACCAAGAACGTCATCAAGACCTGGTCCCGTCGCTCCATGATCGTGCCGGCCATGCTCGGCCACACGCTGGCGGTGCACAACGGCAAGACCCACGTCCCGGTGTTCGTCACCGAGTCGATGGTCGGCCACAAGCTCGGCGAGTTTGCGCCGACCCGCACCTTCCGCGGCCACGAGAAGGACGACCGCAAGTCGCGTCGTCGCTGATCGGCGGAAGAGCGAAGACTATGACTGACACCGAAGGGACAACCATGGAAGCCAGGGCCCAGGCGCGCTACGTGCGTGTCACGCCCATGAAGGCCCGCCGCGTGGTGGACCTTGTCCGTGGCATGAGCGCCACGGAGGCTCAGGCGGTCCTGCGTTTCGCCCCGCAGGCCGCGAGCGTGCCGGTGGGCAAGGTGCTGGACAGCGCCATTGCCAACGCCGCGCACAACTACGACCACACGGACGCCAACTCGCTGTTCATCAGCGAGGCGTACGTCGACGAGGGCCCGACCCTGAAGCGGTTCCGTCCGCGTGCTCAGGGCCGTGCCTACCGGATCCGCAAGCGGACCAGCCACATCACTGTGGTCGTCAGCAGCAAGGAAGGAACCCGGTAATGGGCCAGAAGGTAAACCCGCACGGGTTCCGGCTCGGCATCACCACCGACTTCAAGTCGCGCTGGTACGCCGACAAGCTGTACAAGGACTACGTCAAGGAAGACGTCGCCATTCGTCGCATGATGACGAAGGGCATGGAGCGCGCCGGTATCTCGAAGGTGGAGATCGAGCGCACCCGTGAGCGCGTCCGCGTTGACATCCACACCGCCCGTCCGGGCATCGTCATCGGCCGCCGCGGCGCCGAGGCCGACCGCATCCGCGGTGAGCTGGAGAAGCTCACCGGCAAGCAGGTCCAGCTGAACATCCTCGAGGTCAAGAACCCCGAGACGGATGCCCAGCTGGTCGCGCAGGCCGTCGCGGAGCAGCTGTCCTCGCGCGTCTCCTTCCGTCGCGCCATGCGTAAGAGCATGCAGTCGACGATGAAGGCCGGCGCCAAGGGCATCAAGATCCAGTGCGGCGGTCGTCTCGGCGGCGCCGAGATGTCCCGCTCGGAGTTCTACCGCGAGGGCCGCGTGCCCCTGCACACGCTCCGTGCGAACGTCGACTACGGCTTCTTCGAGGCCCGCACGACCTTCGGCCGCATCGGCGTGAAGGTCTGGATCTACAAGGGCGACGTCAAGAACATCGCCGAGGTTCGCGCCGAGAACGCCGCTGCCCGTGCGGGTAACCGCCCGGCCCGCGGTGGCAACGACCGCCCGCGCCGTGGTGGCGAGCGTGGCGGCCGCGGCCGCAAGCCGCAGCAGCAGAACGCCGCTGCCGAGGCCCCCAAGGCCGAGGCCGCTGCCGCTGCTCCGGCTGAGAGCACCGGACAGGAGGCCTGACCGACATGCTGATCCCTCGCAGGGTCAAGCACCGCAAGCAGCACCACCCGAAGCGCAACGGCATGGCCAAGGGTGGCACCGAGCTGGCCTTCGGTGAGTACGGCATCCAGGCCGTCACCCCGGCTTACGTGACGAACCGGCAGATCGAGTCCGCTCGTATCGCCATGACCCGTCACATCAAGCGTGGCGGCAAGGTCTGGATCAACATTTACCCGGACCGCCCGCTGACGAAGAAGCCGGCCGAGACCCGCATGGGTTCCGGTAAGGGTTCTCCGGAGTGGTGGGTCGCGAACGTCAAGCCCGGTCGGGTGATGTTCGAGCTGTCCTTCCCGAACGAAAAGGTTGCGAAGGAGGCGCTCACCCGCGCCGCCCACAAGCTTCCGATGAAGTGCCGCATCGTGCGGCGCGAGGCAGGTGAGTCGTGATGGCGGCCGGTACCAAGGCGACCGAGCTGCGCGAGCTGAACAACGAGGACCTCGTTGCCAAGCTTCGTGAGGCCAAGGAGGAGCTGTTCAACCTCCGCTTCCAGGCGGCGACCGGACAGCTCGAAAACCACGGCCGGCTGAAGGCCGTCCGCAAGGACATCGCCCGGATCTACACCCTGATGCGGGAGCGCGAGCTCGGCATCGAGACGGTGGAGAGCGCCTGATGAGCGAGACGAATGTGACTGAGAAGAACGAGCGCGGCTTCCGCAAGACCCGTGAGGGTCTGGTCGTCAGCGACAAGATGGACAAGACCGTCGTCGTCGCCGTCGAGGACCGCGTCAAGCACGCGCTGTACGGCAAGGTCATCCGTCGTACGAACAAGCTCAAGGCGCACGACGAGCAGAACGCCGCGGGCGTGGGCGACCGTGTCCTCCTCATGGAGACCCGGCCGACCTCCGCGACGAAGCGCTGGCGCGTCGTCGAGATCCTCGAGAAGGCCAAGTAATTCCCGCTGGGGAATTGCGGCAAGCACATCCCCCCGAGGGGGATTCCCTCGGAAAAGTTCCGCCAGGCTCGGCAGGGGTTTCACGTGAAACCCCTGCCGGGAACCGGCAGACGATCAGGAGATAGACGTGATCCAGCAGGAGTCTCGGCTGCGCGTCGCCGACAACACGGGTGCGAAGGAAATTCTCACCATCCGTGTTCTCGGTGGCTCGGGCCGACGCTACGCGGGCATCGGTGACGTCATCGTCGCCACCGTGAAGGATGCGATCCCCGGTGGCAACGTGAAGAAGGGTGACGTCGTCAAGGCGGTCATCGTGCGCACCGTGAAGGAGCGCCGCCGTCCCGACGGTTCGTACATCCGCTTCGACGAGAACGCGGCCGTCATCCTCAAGAACGATGGCGACCCCCGCGGCACCCGTATCTTCGGCCCCGTGGGCCGTGAGCTGCGCGAGAAGAAGTTCATGAAGATCATCTCGCTCGCGCCGGAGGTGCTGTAACCGATGAAGATCAAGAAGGGCGACCTGGTCCAGGTCATCACCGGTAAGGACAAGGGCAAGCAGGGCAAGGTCATCGCGGCCTTCCCCCGCGAGGACCGTGTTCTGGTCGAGGGTGTCAACCGGGTCAAGAAGCACACCAAGGCCGGTCAGACCGCTCGCGGTTCGCAGACCGGCGGCATTGTGACGACCGAGGCCCCCATCCACGTCAGCAACGTTCAGCTGGTTGTGGAGAAGGACGGCAACAAGGTTGTCACCCGCGTCGGGTACCGCTTCGATGACGAAGGCAACAAGATCCGCGTTGCCAAGCGGACCGGTGAGGACATCTGATGACTGCCACCACCAACGCGCCGCGCCTCAAGCAGCGCTACCGCGAAGAGATCGCCGGGAAGCTGAAGGACGAGTTCTCGTACGAGAACGTCATGCAGATCCCCGGTCTGACCAAGATCGTGGTCAACATGGGTGTGGGCGACGCCGCCCGCGACTCCAAGCTGATCGAGGGCGCCATCCGCGACCTCACCACGATCACCGGCCAGAAGCCGGCCGTGACCAAGGCCCGCAAGTCCATCGCGCAGTTCAAGCTGCGTGAGGGCCAGCCGATCGGTGCCCACGTCACCCTCCGCGGTGACCGCATGTGGGAGTTCCTGGACCGCCTGCTGTCGCTCGCGCTGCCGCGCATCCGCGACTTCCGTGGTCTGTCGCCGAAGCAGTTCGACGGCCGGGGCAACTACACCTTCGGTCTCACGGAGCAGGTCATGTTCCACGAGATCGACCAGGACAAGATCGACCGTACCCGGGGTATGGACATCACCGTGGTCACCACGGCGACCAACGACGACGAGGGCCGTGCCCTCCTCCGTCACCTCGGCTTCCCGTTCAAGGAGGCGTGAGCGAGATGGCGAAGAAGGCTCTCATCGCGAAGGCTGCTCGCAAGCCCAAGTTCGGCGTGCGCGCGTACACCCGCTGCCAGCGCTGCGGTCGTCCGCACTCCGTCTACCGCAAGTTCGGCCTGTGCCGCGTGTGCCTTCGTGAGATGGCTCACCGTGGCGAGCTGCCGGGCGTGACCAAGAGCTCCTGGTAAGTCCCCACTTGGGATTTACCGGAGGCTCTCGGTAAGCATTCGGATGGCGTGGTGCCCCACCCATATCACCTAGAGTGGAAGGGTTGGGCGCCTCGCCGCCCGAGACCGACCGCGGGCCACCGTGCCCGCTCAAAGTCGCTTACTACGCCGTAGGTCCCCGTGCCGCACCCGTCCCGCCCATGAGTGGGGAGAGGGATGGCGCATATAGGAAACCCCGGCGAGAGAGGCCGAAGGCCAATTCATGACCATGACTGACCCCATCGCAGACATGCTGACTCGTCTGCGTAACGCGAACTCGGCATACCACGACACCGTGTCGATGCCGCACAGCAAGATCAAGTCGCACATCGCGGAAATCCTCCAGCAGGAGGGTTACATCACCGGCTGGAAGGTCGAGGACGCCGAGGTCGGCAAGAACCTCGTCCTCGAGCTGAAGTTCGGCCCGAACCGCGAGCGCTCGATCGCCGGCATCAAGCGGATTTCGAAGCCGGGCCTGCGGGTCTACGCAAAGTCCACCAACCTGCCGAAGGTCCTCGGCGGCCTGGGCGTGGCGATCATCTCCACGTCCCACGGTCTCCTGACCGGTCAGCAGGCCAGCAAGAAGGGTGTAGGCGGAGAAGTTCTCGCCTACGTCTGGTAACCAGGGAACGGAGGAATAGCTAATGTCGCGTATTGGCAAGCTGCCCATCCAGGTTCCCGCTGGTGTGGACGTCACCATCGATGGCCGGACGGTCTCCGTGAAGGGCCCCAAGGGTTCCCTTCAGCACACGGTCGCCGCGCCCATCGAGGTCGCCAAGGGTGAGGACGGCGCCATTGCCGTCACCCGCCCGAACGACGAGCGTCAGAACAAGGCCCTGCACGGCCTGTCCCGCACGCTGGTGGCGAACATGATCACCGGCGTGACCCAGGGCTACAGCAAGGCGCTCGAGATCAGCGGTGTGGGTTACCGCGTCCAGGCGAAGGGCTCCAACCTGGAGTTCTCGCTGGGCTACAGCCACCCGATCCTGATCGAGGCGCCCGAGGGCATCTCGTTCAAGGTCGAGTCCCCGACCAAGCTCAGCGTCGAGGGCATCGACAAGCAGAAGGTCGGCGAGGTCGCCGCGAACATCCGCAAGCTGCGTAAGCCCGACCCGTACAAGGCCAAGGGCGTCAAGTACGCCGGCGAGGTCATCCGCCGCAAGGTCGGAAAGGCTGGTAAGTAAGCCATGGCATACGGTGTGAAGATCGCTAAGGGCGACGCCTACAAGCGCGCCGCTGCGAAGCGTCGCCACATCCGCATCCGTAAGCGGATTTCGGGTACTTCGGAGCGTCCTCGTCTGGTCGTGACGCGGTCCAACCGTGGCATCACCGCCCAGGTCATCGACGACATCAAGGGCCACACCCTGGCCTCTGCGTCGACGCTGGACGCGTCGATCCGCGGTGGCGAGGGCGACAAGAGCGCGCAGGCGAAGCAGGTCGGCGCCCTGGTCGCCGAGCGTGCCAAGGCTGCCGGTGTCGAGGCCGTCGTGTTCGACCGTGGTGGCAAGCAGTACGCCGGGCGGATTGCCGCTCTGGCCGACGCCGCCCGCGAAGCCGGGCTGAAGTTCTGAGCCCCGGTTCCGTAGCTAGCGGACGTAACAGAGAGAGGTAATTCCAATGGCTGGACCCCAGCGCCGCGGTGGCGGCGCCGGTGGCGGCGAGCGGCGGGACCGTAAGGACCGGCGGGACGGCGGCGCAGCTGCCGAAAAGACCGCCTACGTCGAGCGTGTTGTCGCCATCAACCGTGTCGCCAAGGTTGTGAAGGGTGGTCGTCGCTTCAGCTTCACCGCGCTGGTCGTGGTGGGCGACGGTGACGGCACCGTGGGTGTCGGTTACGGCAAGGCCAAGGAGGTGCCGGCCGCCATCGCCAAGGGTGTTGAGGAGGCCAAGAAGCACTTCTTCAAGGTCCCCCGTATCGCCGGCACCATCCCGCACCCCATCCAGGGCGAGAAGGCCGCGGGCGTCGTCCTGCTCAAGCCTGCTTCCCCCGGTACCGGTGTGATCGCCGGTGGCCCGGTGCGCGCCGTGCTCGAGTGCGCCGGCATCCACGACGTGCTGAGCAAGTCGCTCGGTTCGTCGAACCCGATCAACATCGTGCACGCCACGGTGACCGCGCTTCAGGGCCTTCAGCGCCCCGAGGAGATCGCGGCCCGTCGTGGCCTGCCGCTGGAGGACGTTGCTCCCGCCGCTCTGCTGCGGGCGCGTGCCGGGGTGAACGCGTGATGCGCATCAAGATCACCCAGACGAAGTCCTACATCGGTAGCAAGCAGAACCACCGTGACACGCTGCGTTCGCTCGGCCTCAAGCGCCTGAACGACAGCGTCGTCCGGGAGGCCCGTCCCGAGGTCGTCGGCATGGTGCACACCGTGCGTCACCTGGTGACGGTCGAGGAGGTCGACTGACATGGCGGAGAACAACCCGCTGAAGGTCCACAACCTCCGTCCTGCCCCGGGCGCCAAGACCGCCAAGACCCGTGTGGGTCGTGGTGAGGCGTCCAAGGGTAAGACCGCTGGTCGTGGTACCAAGGGCACGAAGGCCCGTTACCAGGTTCCGGAGCGCTTCGAGGGTGGCCAGATGCCCCTCCACATGCGTCTCCCGAAGCTGAAGGGCTTCAAGAACCCCGCCCACAAGCAGTTCCAGGTGGTGAACCTGGAGAAGCTGGCCGCGCTGTACCCCGAGGGTGGCGAGGTCACGGTGGCCGACCTGGTCGCCAAGGGCGCGGTGCGCAACAACGAGCTCGTCAAGGTCCTGGGCCAGGGCGAGATCTCCGTGGCGCTGACGGTGACGGTTGACGCCGTTTCCGGCTCCGCCAAGGAGAAGATCGCCGCCGCCGGCGGCAGCGTCACCGAGCTGCTCTGACACCTCTCTGACGCCGCTCCGACGCGAGTGAATCAACTGACCGGGGATGCCCACGAATTGGGGCATCCCCGGTTGGTCGTTCCAAGGGGGGCATGGTCGCCGGTAAGGTGGCGTGCACTATTGCTGTACTTTCGCCGGGGGCTGCCGCATCAGGTGACTGATGTGGCGGACCGCGGAGAATACGCCGCGTGGCCGGGGGCCACGCGGTTTTCGGCCGCTCAGTATTCGTAGATCCTCAAGACCGTCACCTCTCGCCCACGAGGCGGGGGGCGCAGGAGGCACCGTGCTCACCGCGTTCGCCCGAGCGTTCAAGACGCCCGACCTGCGCAAGAAGCTGCTGTTCACGCTGGGCATCGTGCTGGTCTATCGGCTCGGGGCGCACGTACCGGTTCCAGGAGTGAACTACTCCAACGTCGAAACCTGCATGAAGCAGGCCGGCTCCGGTAGTGGGCTTTTCGGCCTGGTGAACATGTTCAGCGGCGGTGCGCTGCTCAAGATCACACTCTTCGCGCTCGGGATCATGCCGTACATCACGGCGAGCATCATCCTTCAGCTGCTCACCGTGGTGATCCCACGGCTGGAGGCCCTGAAGAAGGAGGGGCAGTCCGGGCAGGCGAAGATCACGCAGTACACCCGGTACCTCACCGTGGCGCTCGCGATCCTGCAGGGCACCGGCCTGGTGGCCACGGCCCGCAGTGGTTCGCTGTTCAGCACCTGCACCCTGCGCAACGAAATCATTCCCGACCCGGCCATCTTCACGACCATCACGATGGTCATCTGCATGACCGCCGGCACCGGCGTCGTCATGTGGCTGGGTGAGCTCATCACGGACCGCGGCATCGGCAACGGCATGTCGATCCTGATGTTCATCTCGATCGCCTCCGGCTTCCCGGCCGCGCTGTGGCAGATCAAGGTCTCCGGCAAGCTCGCCGACGGCTGGATCGAATTCGGCTCCGTGATCGCCATCGGACTCGTGATGATCGCGCTGGTGGTCTTCGTCGAGCAGGCCCAGCGCCGTATCCCCGTGCAGTACGCCAAGCGGATGATCGGGCGTCGTTCGTACGGCGGAACGTCCACCTATATCCCGCTCAAGGTGAATCAGGCAGGTGTGATTCCTGTCATTTTCGCGTCGTCGCTGCTCTACATCCCTGCGCTCATCGCGCAGTTCAGCGGCTCGAAGGCAGGCTGGGCCACGTGGCTTCAGACACACTTCCAGCGTGGAGATGGGCCGGTTTACATCGTTACGTACTTCCTGCTGATCGTGTTCTTCGCCTTCTTCTACGTCGCCATCTCCTTCAACCCCGAAGAAGTTGCCGACAACATGAAGAAGTATGGTGGCTTCATCCCGGGTATCCGGGCTGGTCGCCCGACGGCCGAGTACCTCAGCTACGTGCTCAACCGGATCACGTGGCCGGGCTCGCTGTATCTGGGTCTCATCGCGCTGGTGCCGACGGTGGCGCTGGTGCTGTTCAACGCGGACCAGAACTTCCCGTTCGGCGGGACGAGCATCCTGATCATCGTGGGTGTGGGTCTGGAGACCGTTAAGCAGATCGAGAGCCAGCTTCAGCAGCGTAACTACGAAGGGTTCCTCCGCTGATGCGAATCGTCCTCGTCGGTCCTCCTGGGGCAGGCAAGGGTACGCAGGCTGCGTACCTCGCCGAGAACCTCGCCATCCCGCACATCTCCACGGGTGACCTGTTCCGCGCCAACATCAGCCAGGGCACCGAGCTCGGCAAGCAGGCCAAGGCGTACATGGACGCGGGCAACCTGGTGCCGGACGAGGTCACGATCGGCATGGCCAAGGACCGCATGGAGCAGCCCGACGCCGCGAACGGCTTCCTGCTGGACGGCTTCCCGCGCAACCTCGCGCAGGCCGAGGCGCTGGACGGCATCCTCCAGGACGCCGACCAGAAGCTGGACGCGGTGCTGGACCTGGAGGTCCCGGAGGAAGAGGTCGTCAAGCGCATCTCCGGCCGCCGGATGTGCCGCAAGGACGGCAAGCACATCTTCCACGTCGAGTACAGCCCCTCGAAGACGGACGGCGTCTGCGACATCTGCGGCGGCGAGCTGTACCAGCGCGAGGACGACCGTGAGGACACGGTGCGCAAGCGGCTGGAGGTCTACCACACGGAGACCGAGCCGATCATCGACTACTACAAGGCGCAGGACCTCGTGGTGACCATCCCGGCGCTCGGGAAGGTCGACGAGGTCACGCAGCGCGCGATGGCGGCCCTGGAGCGCGAGGCCGCGTAACAGCGGGAGCACTCTCCGATACGGCCGCGGCGCCCCTGACGGGCACCGCGGCCGTATTGCGTACGGGTACCGTGGTAGCGGCAACCATTAATTGATGAACCACGACGGCGATCGGCCACCTCCGCGAGAGCGGCGGCGGTTTAGCCGCAAAGGAAGGCCCCTGATGGTGGAGATCAAGACCCCGGAGCAGATCGCGAAGATGCGCGAAGCGGGGCTGGTCGTCGCCGCGATTCACGCCGCAACGCGCGAGGCGGCGGTGCCCGGGGCCACCACCAAGGACCTGGACGACGCCGCGCGCAAGGTGCTGGCCGAGCACGGCGCCAAGTCGAACTTCCTCGGGTACGGCGGTTTCCCCGCGACGATCTGCACGTCGGTGAACGACGTGGTCGTGCACGGCATCCCCTCCGCGGACACCGTCCTGCAGGACGGCGACATCATCTCCATCGACTGCGGCGCGATCGTGGACGGCTGGCACGGTGACGCCGCGTACACGGCCTTCGTGGGCTCCGGTCACTCCGCGGAGCTGATCGAGCTGAGCCGGGTGACCGAGGAGTCGATGTGGGCCGGCATCGCCGCGGTCCGCAAGGGCAACCGCCTGGTCGACATCTCCAAGGCCATCGAGGGCTACATCAAGCGCCAGCCGCGTCCGTCCTCCGGCAAGTACGGCATCGTCGAGGACTACGGCGGCCACGGCATCGGATCGCAGATGCACATGGATCCGCACCTGCTGAACTACGTCGACCGCAAGCGCGGCCGCGGCCCGAAGCTGGTCCCCGGCTTCTGCATCGCCATCGAGCCGATGGTCAACCTCGGTACGGCCAAGACCCACGTCCTCGAGGACGACTGGACCGTGAAGTCCAACGACGGCGGCTGGTCCTCGCACTGGGAGCACTCGGTCGCGCTGACCGAGCAGGGGCCCCTGGTCCTGACGGCCTCCGACGGCGGCAAGGCCAAGCTCGCCGAATACGGTATCGAGACTGCTCCCGATCCCCTGGCGTAACGATCTCCGTGGCTGGGCAATAATCGTGGATTCGTCTTTTCGTGTGCACTGACGTAGACTGACGCGTCGGATCTCGTGCATCCGTATGCCTGCGTCCCCGGACGCAAGGATCGGGTGAATTGTACGAGAGCTGATCAAGGTAGCCGATTCGAAGGGCGAAGCGTGGCCAAGAAGCAAGGTGCCATCGAGATCGAGGGCACCGTGATCGAGTCCCTCCCGAACGCGATGTTCAAGGTGGAGCTTCAGAACGGTCACCAGGTCCTCGCGCACATCAGTGGCAAGATGCGGATGCACTACATCCGCATCCTCCCGGATGACCGGGTCGTGGTGGAGCTCTCTCCGTACGACCTGACGCGTGGACGGATCGTCTACCGCTACAAGTAGATCTTGCCGCTGCCCCTCCCGTGGGGCGTACGGCACTGACCCGGAGAACCTCACCCCATGAAGGTCAAGCCGAGCGTCAAGAAGATCTGCGACAAGTGCAAGGTGATCCGCCGCCACGGCCGGGTCATGGTCATCTGCGACAACCTGCGCCACAAGCAGCGCCAGGGCTGACGCACGACCTGCACTTCCGCAGTTCTTCGCGCGACGCAAGCACATACGTACATACGCAGAGCCCGTCGGGCCGTAATGGCTGACGACACCTCCGGCGGGGGCCGGGGACCCAGGACGTACCACTGCTTCTCACACAAGAGCGGTCGGCGACTGGGAGCGGCTCTGTGGCAGACCCCCGAATCAACACAGGAGCCATTCGATGGCACGCGTTTCAGGTGTTGACATCCCGCGCGAAAAGCGCGTGGAGGTCGCCCTCACCTACGTCTTCGGCATCGGCCGCACGCTGGCGAAGCAGACCCTCGCCGCTGCCGGTGTCGACCCGAACACCCGCGTTCGTGACCTTCCCGAAGAGGACCTGGTCAAGATCCGCGAGTACGTGGACGCCAATCTCCAGACCGAGGGTGACCTCCGTCGCGAGATCCAGGCCGACATCCGCCGCAAGGTCGAGATCGGCTGCTACCAGGGCCTGCGCCACCGTCGTGGCCTGCCCGTCCACGGCCAGCGCACCAGCACGAACGCTCGTACCCGCAAGGGCCCGCGTCGCGCGATCGCCGGCAAGAAGAAGCCGGGCAAGAAGTAGTCCTCAGCGGACGCTTATCAGCGGTCTTCGCTGTAGGACCGACCACCTCCACGGGAGTAATGAATGCCTCCGAAGGGCCGTACGGCCGGCGCCAAGAAGGTGCGCCGCAAGGAGAAGAAGAACGTCGCCCACGGGCACGCTCACATCAAGAGCACGTTCAACAACACGATCGTTTCGATCACCGACCCCACCGGCAACGTGATTTCCTGGGCTTCGGCCGGTCACGTGGGCTTCAAGGGTTCGCGCAAGTCGACTCCGTTCGCCGCGCAGATGGCTGCCGAGTCGGCCGCCCGCCGCGCGCAGGAGCACGGCATGCGCAAGGTCGACGTCTTCGTCAAGGGTCCCGGCTCCGGCCGTGAGACCGCGATCCGCTCGCTCCAGGCCACCGGCCTCGAGGTCGGCTCGATCCAGGACGTCACCCCGACCCCGCACAACGGCTGCCGCCCGCCCAAGCGCCGCCGCGTCTGACCAGCTGAAGTAGGAGACACAAGAATATGGCGCGTTACACCGGGGCCGACTGCAAGCGTTGCCGTCGGGAGAAGCAGAAGCTCTTCCTCAAGGGGAGCAAGTGCGAGAGCGCGAAGTGCCCGATCGAGATCCGTCCTTACCCCCCGGGTGAGCACGGTCGCGGGCGCACCAAGGACAGCGAGTACCTGCTGCAGCTTCGTGAGAAGCAGAAGTGCAGCCGTATCTACGGTGTCCTTGAGAAGCAGTTCCTCGGGTACTACAAGGAAGCGAACCAGAAGTCCGGCAAGACCGGTGAGAACCTGCTTCGCATCCTCGAGTCCCGTCTGGACAACGTGGTCTACCGTGCGGGCTTCGCGAAGTCCCGCGACCACGCCCGTCAGCTGGTCCGTCACGGCCACATCAACGTGAACGGCCGCAAGACCGACATCCCGTCGGCCCGCGTGTCCGTGAACGACATCATCGAGGTCCGCGAGAAGTCTCGGAACATGACCCCCTTCCAGGTGGCTCAGGCCGAGGCCGGCGAGAAGACCGTTCCCGCGTGGCTCGAGGCCATCCCCTCGAAGCTGCGGGTCCTCGTGCACTCGCTGCCCGAGCGCCAGGTGATCGACACCCAGGTGCAGGAGCAGCTGATCGTCGAGCTCTACTCCAAGTAAGAGCTTGCGGTCGCGGGCGGTACGGCACTTTTGGGCCGTACCGCCCGTACCCTTGTAGTACAGCGGGCGTCAAATAGCGGGCGTCCTCGACTGAAGGATCAAAAACATGCTGATCGCTCAGCGTCCCTCGTTGACCGAAGAGGTCGTCGACGAGTACCGCTCCCGGTTCGTGATCGAGCCGCTGGAGCCGGGCTTCGGTTACACCCTCGGCAACTCCCTGCGTCGTACGCTCCTCTCCTCGATCCCGGGTGCGGCGGTCACGTCCATCCGCATCGACGGTGTCCTGCACGAGTTCACCACCGTGCCGGGCGTCAAGGAGGACGTCACCGACCTCATCCTGAACATCAAGCAGCTGGTCGTCTCCTCGGAGCACGACGAGCCGGTCGTGATGTACCTGCGCAAGCAGGGCCCGGGTCTGGTCACCGCTGCCGACATCGCGCCCCCGGCCGGTGTCGAGGTGCACAACCCCGACCTGGTCCTCGCCACGCTGAACGGCAAGGGCAAGCTGGAGATGGAGCTGACCGTCGAGCGCGGTCGCGGCTACGTCTCCGCGGTGCAGAACAAGCAGGTGGGCCAGGAGATCGGCCGTATCCCGGTCGACTCGATCTACAGCCCCGTGCTCAAGGTCACCTACAAGGTCGAGGCGACCCGAGTCGAGCAGCGCACCGACTTCGACAAGCTGATCGTCGACGTCGAGACCAAGCAGGCCATGCGCCCGCGTGACGCCATGGCGTCCGCCGGTAAGACCCTGGTCGAGCTGTTCGGTCTGGCGCGCGAGCTCAACATCGACGCCGAGGGCATCGACATGGGCCCGTCCCCCACGGACGCCGCCCTGGCCGCCGACCTGGCGCTGCCGATCGAGGAGCTGGAGCTCACCGTTCGGTCGTACAACTGCCTCAAGCGCGAGGGCATCCACTCCGTTGGTGAGCTCGTCGCCCGCTCCGAGGCCGACCTGCTCGACATCCGCAACTTCGGTGCGAAGTCGATCGACGAGGTCAAGGCGAAGCTGGCCGGCATGGGCCTGGCGCTCAAGGACAGCCCGCCCGGATTCGACCCGACCGCCGCCGCGGACGCCTTTGGCGCCGACGACGACGCGGACGCGGGCTTCGTCGAGACCGAGCAGTACTAAGAGCTCGGGCCTAACGGCCTGATTTTGACTGCCGGCCCGCTGTGGCTGGTCGCGCAGTTCCCCGCGCCCCTTCGGGGGCGCGGGTCTCCGACGGGCGACCGCCCGCTCGGATACTGACCCCGGTACCTGATACGGCTGGGGCAGACACAGAGGAGAAACACCATGCCGCGTCCCGCCAAGGGTGCCCGTCTGGGCGGCAGCGCCGCGCACGAGCGTCTGCTGCTCGCGAACCTCGCGAAGTCGCTGTTCGAGCACGGCCGCATCACCACGACCGAGGCCAAGGCCCGCCGCCTGCGCCCCGTCGCGGAGAAGCTGATCACCAAGGCGAAGAAGGGCGACATCCACAACCGTCGTCTGGTGCTGGCCACGATCACGGACAAGAGCATCGTGCACACGCTGTTCACCGAGATCGCCCCGCGCTACGCCGAGCGTCCGGGTGGCTACACCCGTATCACCAAGATCGGCAACCGCCGTGGCGACAACGCCCCGATGGCCGTCATCGAGCTGGTCGAGGGCGAGATCGCCAAGAAGGCCACCGTCGACGAGGCCGAGGCCGCGACGAAGCGCGCGGTGAAGGAGGCCGACGAGGCCGCCGCCGCCGAGTCGGCCGAGGAGTCCAAGGACGCCTGAGCCTGATCGAGGCTGTTGAACGGGCCCGTTCCCCTCTGGGGGAGCGGGCCCGTTCCGCTTGAGAGGATGGTCCCGTGAGCGAGGACAACGACGGGCCGGCGCCCGGGCATGTACGGGTGCGGCTGGATCTTTCCTATGACGGGAAGGACTTCTCGGGGTGGGCCAAGCAGCGGGAGCGGCGGACGGTCCAGCAGGAGATCGAGGACGCGCTGCGGACCGTGACGCGGTCGCAGCGGACGTACGAGCTGACCGTGGCGGGGCGCACGGACGCGGGCGTGCACGCGCGCGGCCAGGTGGCCCATGTCGACCTGCCGCAGGAGCTGTGGGCCGAGCACGGTGACAAGCTGCGGCGGCGGCTCGCCGGGCGGCTGCCGAAGGACGTACGGATCTGGCGGGTGGCCGAGGCCCCGGCCGGGTTCAACGCGCGGTTCTCGGCGATCTGGCGCCGGTACGCGTACCGGGTCACCGACCACCCCGGCGGCGTCGACCCGCTGCTGCGCGGGCACGTGCTGTGGCACGACTGGGACCTGGACGTCGCGGCGATGAACGAGGCGTCGCAGCCGCTGCTGGGCGAGCACGACTTCGCGGCGTACTGCAAGCGGCGCGAGGGCGCGACGACCATTCGTACGCTCCAGGAGCTGAGCTGGGAGCGGGACACGGACGGGATCATCACGGCGACCGTGCGGGCGGACGCGTTCTGCCACAACATGGTGCGGTCGCTGGTGGGCGCGCTGCTGTTCGTCGGCGACGGGCACCGGCCCGTGGAGTGGCCGGGCAAGGTGCTCGCGGCGGGCGTGCGGGACTCGGCGGTGCACGTCGTACGGCCGCACGGGCTGACCCTGGAGGAGGTCGGCTACCCGGCCGACGAGCTGCTCGCGGCCCGCAACAAGGAAGCGCGGAACAAGCGGACCCTGCCGGGCGCGGGCTGCTGCTGAGCGCGGCGCGGGGCGCGGGCGGGGTGCGCGTGGGGTGCGCGCCCCGCCCGCGGCGGCTCAGTTCTTCTGCTGCTGCTGTTGCTTCTTCGCCACCGCGTCGGCCTGGTCGCGGCCGTGCTGCATGATCCGGTTCCAGGCGTACGCGGCGCCGTCCCGGCTCGCCTGCAGGGCCTGGGTCTCGCTGGTGGTGACGGCCTTGCCGTTGAGGTAGCCGGCGATCGTGAAGTACGCGTACCGGCCGGCCGCGTTCGCCGAGGTACGGCAGGCGGTGGCCTGGCAGAACGGGGCGACCTTGCCGCCGGCGAGCGCGGCGAGGTTGGGCTTGTACTCGTTCTTGACCGCGGTGGCCGCCGCCTTCGTGTCGAAGCGGGCGATGCCGACCGTGACCGCGATGCCGTCGCGGGAGAAGGTGGCGCGCAGCAGCTTCTCGCAGCCGTGCTTGTTCAGGACCGCGCCGAGGCCGCCCTGCGCGACGCTCGCGCAGCTTCCGGTGGCGCTGGTGGTGGCCTTCGGGTAGGCGCGGCCGCCGGCCGTCAACTGCTTCTCGGGGAAGAGCGAGGCGGTGGTGAGCGGCGCGGTGTCCTTCTTGGCGTCGGTGATGTAGTCCACCGGGTCCGGCGGCGGGGGGACATTGACGTCGGAGAAGGTCGGCTTGGGCTCGGCCTTCTCGCCGGGGAGCTTCTCGGGCGAGGGCAGCGCCGAGGGTTTGTTGCTGCCGCCATTGCTGCTGATCACGGCGGTGGCGACGATGCCGGCCACCGCGAGGGTGGCCAGGACGCCGCCGCCGATCATCAGCAGCCGCTTGCGCTTTCCGCTCGCCTCGCTCTGCTCCGCCAGCGCGTTCCAGTCCGGTGTGGACGGAGCGGACGGACCCGATCCCCCGGGGCCGTACGGCCCCCCTTGCCCAAAGCTCATGGCGCGCATCCTAGTGCTCACCCGTGACATGGCGGGGGCCGGTGCCGGGCGGCCCGGTAAACCCGTTTGGCCCATGAGCGGTACGGGCCCGACAATTCCCCGCATGGGACATGTGGAAGCCGGACACCTGGAGTACTACCTGCCCGATGGGCGGGTCCTGCTGGGGGACGTGTCCTTCCGCGTGGGGGAAGGCGCCACCGTCGCGCTGGTCGGGGCGAACGGCGCGGGCAAGACGACGCTGCTGAAGCTGATCGCGGGGGAGCTGCAGCCGCACGGCGGCGCGGTGACGGTCAGCGGCGGGCTCGGGGTGATGCCGCAGTTCGTGGGCTCGGTGCGGGACGACCGGACGGTGCGGGACCTGCTGGTGTCGGTGTCCCAGCCGCGGCTGCGGGCGGCGGCGAAGGCCGTGGACGAGGCCGAGCACGCAGTCATGACGGTCGACGACGAGGCCGCGCAGATGGCGTACGCGCAGGCGCTGAGCGACTGGGCCGAGGCGCGCGGCTACGAGGCCGAGACGGTCTGGGACATGTGCACGATGGCCGCGCTGGGCGTCCCGTACGAGAAGGCGCAGTGGCGGCAGGTGCGCACGCTCTCCGGCGGCGAGCAGAAGCGGCTGGTCCTGGAGTCGCTGCTGCGCGGCACGGACGAGGTGCTGCTGCTGGACGAGCCGGACAACTATCTGGACGTGCCGGGGAAGCGGTGGCTGGAGGAGCGGCTGCGCGAGACCAAGAAGACGGTCCTGTTCGTCAGCCACGACCGGGAGCTGCTGGCCCGCTCCGCGGAGAAGATCGTCAGCGTCGAGCCGGGCCCGGCGGGCAGCGACGTGTGGGTGCACGGCGGCGGCTTCGGCACGTACCACGAGGCGCGCAAGGAGCGGTTCGCGCGCTTCGAGGAGCTGCGACGGCGCTGGGACGAGAAGCACGAGCAGCTCAAGAAGCTGGTCCGCAATCTCCGGCAGGCCGCGGAGAACAGCCACGAGATGGCCTCGCGCTATCACGCGGCCCAGACGCGGCTGAAGAAGTTCGAGGAGGCCGGGCCGCCGCCGGAGCCGCCGCGCGAGCAGGACATCACGATGCGGCTGCACGGCGGCCGGACCGGTGTCCGGGCGGTGACCTGCGAGAACCTTGAGCTGACGGGCCTGATGAAGCCCTTCTCGCTGGAGATCTTCTACGGCGAGCGGGTCGCGGTCCTCGGCTCGAACGGCTCCGGCAAGTCGCACTTCTTGCGGCTGCTGGCCGGCGAGGACGTCTCGCATACGGGTGCCTGGAAGCTCGGCGCCCGCGTCGTTCCCGGGCACTTCGCCCAGACCCACGCCCACCCGGAGCTGGAGGGCCGCACCCTCCTCGACATCCTGTGGGAGGAGCACGCCAGGGACCGCGGCAAGGCGATGAGCGCCCTGCGCCGGTACGAACTGAGCCGCCAGGCCGAGCAGCGCTTCGACCGCCTCTCCGGCGGCCAGCAGGCCCGCTTCCAGATTCTTCTTTTGGAGCTGGGAGGCACCACCGCCCTCCTCCTGGACGAGCCGACCGACAACCTCGACCTGGAGTCGGCGGAGGCGTTGCAGGAGGGGTTGGAGGCGTACGAGGGGACGGTGCTGGCCGTGACGCACGACCGGTGGTTCGCGCGGTCCTTCGACCGGTACCTGGTCTTCGGGTCGGACGGGCGGGTGCGGGAGACGTCCGAGCCGGTGTGGGACGAGATGGGGGTCCCCCCTGCTCCTTAAGAGCTTGGGGGAGTGTCGAGCGGGAGCGGTAGCGCGGCGGGCTTCTAGCCTGGCCGCATGGTGGCGGACGTAGCGGATGTAACGGGTGAAGCGGGGCGATCGCCGCATGCGGCGTGGCTGCTGCGGCCCGCTTCCTGGCCGCTGCGGGCCGTGGCCGCCGGGCTGATGGCCGTCGTGGTCTGGGCGACCGTACGGCGCGGTGGCCACCTCGGGATGGACAACGCCTTCGCCGTGCGCGCGGCGCGTGCCCTGCTGGACGGCGGGGCGCCCTACGCCGACAAGCGGTTCCTGTATCTGCCGGGGGCGGTCCTCGCGGCCGTCCCCGAGGCGCTGCTGCCGCAGGGCTGGATGGCCTGGCTCGTACCGGCCGCCGGCGTCGGACTCGTCCTGCTGGGCTGGTGGCTGAGTCTGCGGATCTTCGGGGTCGCGGCGGGCAGCAGGCTCGCCGTGCTGGCGGTGGCCGCGCTGCCGTTCTTCCAGCCGTTCCGCAATCTCGTCACGCTCGGGAACTGGACGCTGGCCTCCGTGGTGGCGCTGCCCCTCGTGTTGCTGCTGGCCCGCCGGGAGCGGTGGACGGCGGCCGGCGCGGTCCTCGGCCTGGCGCTGGCGGTCAAGCCGATGCTCGTGCCCGTCCTGCTGCTCTTCGTCTTCGCACGGCGGTGGCGGGCGCTGGCCGTGGCGATCGGCGTGCCGCTCCTGGTGTCCCTGCTCGCCGCGCTCGTGATGCCGCGGCCCGGGATGTTCCTCACCCGCACGCTGCCCTTCCTGCTGCGCGGGCAGGACGTCTTCGCGCGGCCGTACGACGCCTCGCTCGGCGCGGTCCTGGCCCGGCTCGGCCTGCCGGACCCGGTGGCCTTCGGGGTGGCCGTGCTCGCGGCCGCTGCCGGGGTGGCCTGTGCGTATCTGCGCTGGCGGCGCGGGGACGCGGGGCCGCTGCGGCTCGTCGAGACGGCCGCGATGCTGCTGCTCGCCGCCTTCCTCGTCTCCCGCCCGTCCTTCGACCACTACCTGCTGGTCGTGCTCGGTCCGCTGCTGGCGTCCGCCGCCGTACCGGGCGCCGCGCCCCGTACCGTGTGGTTCTGGATCGCCCTCGTACCGCAGGTCGCCGGCCTCGACTGGCCGTACCTGGAGGACATCAGGCGGCGGGCCTTCAAGGACGCGGCGATGCTGTGGACGCTGACCGCCGTGCTGGCGTGCGTTTGCCTGGGCCGCGGGGGCGGCCGGCCGGACCGCCGGGGGAGCGATGGCGGGGATCGCACCCCCGTACGGGGCGCGTTTTGACCCGCCTGGGGGAGGCCCGGTATTCTGCCAGTTCGTTATGCGTATTGGCTTGCTCTATCTCACGTGAGGGGCCCTTACGCCGGTCCACCGGGCCGATGGCCGACGGCAGGCAATGGGTTGCGTCACCCGGAGCCGCCCGTGTCGGCGTATCGACCGAGGTGACCCTGTACAGGTCCCATCACTTAGAAGCGAAGGCTAAAACGTGCGTACGTTCAGCCCCAAGCCCGGCGATGTCCAGCGCCAGTGGCACATCATTGACGCGCAGGACGTTGTCCTGGGCCGTCTGGCGACTCAGGCTGCTTCCCTCCTGCGGGGCAAGCACAAGCCGGTCTACGCCCCTCACGTCGACACCGGTGACTTCGTCATCATCATCAACGCCGACAAGGTGCACCTGTCCGGCAACAAGCGGTCGCAGAAGATGGCGTACCGCCACTCCGGCTTCCCGGGTGGTCTGCGCTCCGTCCGCTACGACGAGCTGCTCGACAAGAACCCCGAGAAGGCTGTCGAGAAGGCCATCAAGGGCATGCTCCCGAAGAACACCCTGGGCCGCCAGATGCTCTCGAAGCTGAAGGTCTACGCGGGCGCCGAGCACCCGCACGCTGCTCAGCAGCCGGTCCCGTTCGAGATCACCCAGGTCGCGCAGTAAGTCCGGCCACACCCCCTAAGACGAAGAGAATCTGAGGAGCATCGTGGCTGAGACCACCGCCGAGACCCCGCTCGAGGTCGAGGAGTACACCACCGAGACCGAGGCGCCGCTGGAGGGTGAGTACACCTCCGAGTCCCTCGCCTCCCGCTTCGGTGACCCGCAGCCGGCCGCCGGCCTGGGCCGCCGCAAGAACGCCATCGCCCGCGTCCGGATCATCCCGGGCACCGGCCAGTGGAAGATCAACGGCCGCACCCTCGAGGGCTACTTCCCGAACAAGGTGCACCAGCAGGAAGTCAACGAGCCCTTCAAGGTGCTCGAGCTCGACAACCGCTACGACGTGGTCGCCCGCATCTCCGGTGGCGGCATCTCCGGCCAGGCCGGCGCGCTGCGCCTGGGCGTGGCCCGTGCGCTGAACGAGGCGGACGTCGAGAACAACCGCGGCCCGCTGAAGAAGGCCGGCTTCCTGAAGCGCGACGACCGTGCGGTCGAGCGCAAGAAGTCCGGTCTGAAGAAGGCCCGTAAGGCGCCGCAGTACAGCAAGCGCTAATCACGCTCGCTGCCTCGTGTGCAGCTTTCGCGCTTCGTGCGCAGCTTGGCGAACGCCCCGGGGGCACTTTCCGTGCCGCCGGGGCGTTCGGCTATCCGGGACCAGATAGGCGTATACCTGGACATAAGTATCTGGTCCAAGCTCATGAACTCGGAGGACACCAGTGGGACGACTCTTCGGCACGGACGGGGTGCGCGGCGTCGCCAATGCGGATCTGACGGCAGAGCTCGCGCTCGGGCTGTCGGTCGCGGCGGCGCATGTGCTGATGGAGGAGCCGGGGCGAAGCCCCGTCCAGCTGGGGCGGCGGTCGGGTGGCGGGCGGGACGGCACCTTTGAAGACCACCGGCCGGTGGCCGTGGTCGGGCGCGATCCGCGGGCCTCGGGGGAGTTCCTGGAGTCCGCCGTGGTGGCGGGGCTGGCCAGCGCGGGCGTGGACGTGCTGCGGGTGGGCGTGCTGCCGACCCCGGCGGTGGCGTACCTCACCGGCGCGCTCGGCGCGGACCTGGGCGTGATGCTCTCCGCGAGCCACAACCCGATGCCCGACAACGGCATCAAGTTCTTCGCGCGCGGCGGGCACAAGCTCGCCGACGAGCTGGAGGACCGGATCGAGAGCATGTACCGCGGGCACGCCGCCGGTGAGCCGTGGGAGCGGCCGACCGGCTCGGGCGTGGGCCGGGTCAAGGACTACGCCGAGGGCTTCGACAACTACGTCGCGCATCTGGTCGGCGTGCTGCCGAACCGCCTGGACGGCCTCAAGGTCGTCATCGACGGCGCGCACGGCGCGGCCGCGCGGGTCTCCCCGGAGGCGTTCGCGCGGGCCGGCGCCGAGGTCGTCACGATCGGCACCGACCCCGACGGCCTGAACATCAACGACGGCTGCGGCTCCACGCACCTGGAGAAGCTGCGCGCCGCGGTCGTCGAGCACGGCGCCGATCTGGGTGTCGCGCACGACGGCGACGCGGACCGCTGCCTGGCCGTGGACGCGGCGGGCAACGAGGTCGACGGCGACCAGATCCTCGCCGTCCTCGCGCTGGGCATGCGCGACGCGGGCACGCTGCGGCAGAACACCGTCGTCGCCACGGTCATGTCCAACCTGGGCTTCAAGCTGGCGCTGGAGCGCGAGGGCATCGAGCTGGTGCGCACCGCGGTCGGCGACCGGTACGTCCTGGAGGAGATGAAGGCCCAGGGCTTCGCGCTGGGCGGCGAGCAGTCCGGGCACGTCATCGTGCTGGACCACGCCACGACCGGCGACGGCACGCTGACCGGCCTGATGCTGGCGGCGCGGGTCGCCGCGACGGGCCGCTCGCTGGCCGAGCTGGCGGGCGTCATGGAGCGGCTGCCGCAGGTCCTCATCAACGTCCCCGACGTGGACAAGTCCCGCGTGGCCACCTCCGCCGAGCTGTCGGCCGCGGTGACCGACGCGGAGCGCGAGCTCGGCGCGACCGGCCGGGTACTGCTGCGCTCCTCCGGTACGGAGCCGCTGGTCCGCGTCATGGTGGAGGCGGCCGACCTGGAGCAGGCGAAGGCCGTGGCCGGCCGGCTGGCCGATGTGGTGAAGTCCGCGCTGGGCTGAGGTCAGCCCTCGCGTACGGCGGCACGCTCGCGCCCGCGCTGGCGCGCCCAGAGGGACTTCTGGGCGACCAGCGTGAGCGTGCCCGCCAGGACGATCCCCGCAAGGTTGACCAGGAGCTGGCTGCTGGAGCCCCACGTCTGGTCGTAGTCGCCGTAGATGAAGGCGACCGCCGCGTTGGACGCGGCGGGGACCGTCGTCACCGAGATCGCGACGCCGACCAGCGCGCCGGACTTGGACGAGGTCAGCGAGAGCGTGCCGGCGATGCCGGCGAGGAACGCGACCACGAAGGACATCAGGTCCGGCTGCCAGATGAAGGACGTGTTCGGGCGCGCGCCCTCCGCCTGCTTCGAGGTGAACAGGCCCACCGCGTCCATGAAGTACGAGAAGCCGACGGTCAGCACCATCGCGACCGCGAACCCGCCGATCAGCGCCACCAGTGAGCGCCAGGCGAGCCGCGGCGCGCGCTGGACCACCGCCGTGCAGATCCCGGCCAGCGGCCCGAACTCCGGGCCGACCGCCATCGCGCCCACGATGAGGATCGCGTTGTCCAGTACGACACCGCACGCCGCGATCATCGTCGCCAGCGTCAGGAACGCGATGTAGGTGATGGTGAGCGTCGACTCCTCGTGCGTGGCGTCGCTGAGCTGCTCCCACAGGACCGCGTCCGCGCCCTCGCCCGGCGCGTCCTCCTCGGCCTTCACCGCGCGCTTGGACAGCGAGAGGTCGATGTGCTCGACGGCGATCGACCCGCAGTCATCGATGCCGCGCTCGCGCAGTTCGCGCAGCACCCCGTCGCCGGCCTCGCGCGCCACATCGCAGGTGATCACGTCCCCGGCGGGGCTGCGGGCCGCGCCGGCCAGTACCACCAGATGGGCGGTGCCGACCGTCTTCTCCAGCAGCGCCACCACCTCGTCCGTACGGTCCGCCGGGACGATGAGTCGCAGATGCAGCACAGCAGAGTCCTCGAAGTTCTCGTTCAGAGTTTGCGCAGCGACAGGCGCTGCACCTTGTGGTCGGGTCCCTTGCGGAGCACGAGGTTCGCGCGGCCGCGGGTGGGGGCCACATTCTGCTGCAGATTGGGCTTGTTGATGGTGCGCCAGTTCATGCGTGCGTACTCCAGCGCCTCTTCCTCCGAGACCTGCGCGTACTTGCGGAAGTACGAGAACGGGTTCTGGAACGCGGTCTCGCGCAGCTTGCGGAACCGGCCGAGGTACCACTGCTCGATGTCCTCGGTGCGGGCGTCCACGTACACCGAGAAGTCGAAGAAGTCGGCGAGGCCGAGCCGGGTGCGGCCGTCCTTGCCGGGCAGCGCGGGCTGCAGCACGTTCAGGCCCTCGACGATGAGGATGTCGGGGCGGTGCACGGTCAGCCGCTCGCCGGGCACGATGTCGTAGATCAGGTGGGAGTAGACCGGCGCGCTGACCTCGGCCTTGCCCGACTTCACGTCCGCGACGAAGCGGGTCAGGGCGCGCCGGTCGTAGGACTCGGGGAAGCCCTTGCGGGACATCAGGCCGCGCCGGTGCAGCTCGGCGTTGGGCAGCAGGAAGCCGTCGGTGGTCACCAGCTCGACGCGCGGGTGGTCGGGCCAGCGGGCCAGCAGTGCCTGCAGGAGGCGGGCCGTGGTGGACTTGCCGACCGCGACGCTGCCCGCCACGCCGATCACGAACGGCGTGCCCTCCTGGGCGCCGTGCCCCTTCTGGTCGCCCAGGAAGGTGTTCAGCGCGCCGCGGAGGTTGCTGGTGGCACCGAAGTAGAGGTTCAGGAGCCGGGAGAGCGGCAGGTAGACGTCGCGTACCTCGTCCAGGTCGATGACGTCGCCCAGGCCGCGCAGCCGCTCGACCTCTTCGGCGCTCAGCGGGAGCGGGGTCTTCTCGCGCAGGGCGCTCCACTCCGCGCGGGTCATGTCGACGTACGGCGTGGCGTCGGCGCGGCGTCGTTGCTGCGGCTGCTCTGTCGTCATGGGCACGTCGCCCATTGTCCGCAGCCGGCCGCCGCCGCTCATCCCGGGGTGGCGTTGCGGGGCAACCCGAACGGCCTCGAAGACATCCTCTTGGGTGGCGGAATACCGCATGTCTATACCAATCAGGTTTTCCTCGGTAGCGTCCGGCGGTGGGGGAGCGCGTCAATTTCTGCGTCGCGAGAAATGGGGGGTGGGCACGGTGACACGCCTGCTCGATTACGTACGGCAGCGGCAGAAGAGAGCCGGTGCGGGGGAGACCAGAGTTCCGGAACAGGGCGGGCACGCCGGCCTCGTCCAGAGCGAACTGGCCGCCGAACTGCCCGACGAGGACCTGGGGGAGGAGCTGGACGACTGTCTGGTCCTCTATGAGATGGGCAGCAAGCCTCGCTGTGAGGAGGTGGAATTCCTCGAACTGGTCCAGGAGGCCATCGACCGGATCGAGGGCGGGCATTGACCCGTATGGGACCCGGGTATTGATCTCCGCGCGCCGTAGGCTGCCTTCATGTGCGGAATCGTGGGATACGTGGGCGGGCAGTCGGCCCTTGACGTCGTACTGGCCGGACTGAAGCGGCTGGAGTACCGCGGCTACGACTCGGCGGGGGTCGCGGTGCTGGCCGACGGCGGTCTGGCGGCGGCGAAGAAGGCCGGCAAGCTCGCCAACCTGGACAAGGAACTGGCGGCGCGCCCGCTCCCGGCCGGCAGCACGGGCATCGGGCACACCCGGTGGGCCACCCACGGCGGACCCACCGACGCCAACGCCCATCCCCACCTGGACAACGCCGGGCGGGTCTCGGTCGTGCACAACGGCATCATCGAGAACTTCGCCGCGCTGCGCGCCGAACTGACCGACCGCGGCCACGAGCTGGCCTCCGAGACGGACACCGAGGTGGTCGCGCACCTCCTGGCCGAGTCCTTCTCCTCCTGTGGCGACCTCGCCGAATCGATGCGGCAGGTCTGCCGCCGGCTGGAGGGCGCCTTCACCCTCGTCGCGGTGCACGCCGACGCGCCGGACGTGGTGGTCGGCGCGCGCCGGAACTCCCCGCTGGTCGTCGGCCTCGGCGACGACGAGGCGTTCCTCGCCTCCGACGTGGCCGCCTTCATCGCGCACACCCGGGAGGCCGTCGAGCTGGGCCAGGACCAGGTCGTCGAGGTGCGCCGGAACGGCGTCCAGGTCACCGACTTCGAGGGCCGCCCGGCCGAGGTGCGCCCGTACCACGTCGACTGGGACGCCTCGGCCGCCGAGAAGGGCGGTTACGACTACTTCATGCTCAAGGAGATCGCCGAGCAGCCGAAGGCGGTCGCGGACACCCTGCTGGGCCGGATCGGCACGGACGGGCGGCTGTCGCTGGACGAGGTGCGCATCCCGGACGCGGTGCTGCGGGAGGCGCAGAAGGTCGTCATCGTGGCGTGCGGTACGGCGTTCCACGCCGGGCTGATCGCCAAGTACGCCATCGAGCACTGGACGCGCATCCCGTGCGAGGTGGAGCTGGCGAGCGAGTTCCGCTACCGCGACCCGATCCTGGACCACCGCACGCTGGTCATCGCCATCTCCCAGTCCGGCGAGACCATGGACACCCTGATGGCGCTGCGGCACGCCCGCGAGCAGGGCGCGAAGGTGCTCGCCATCTGCAACACCAACGGCTCGACGATTCCGCGCGAGTCCGACGCGGTGCTCTACACGCACGCCGGGCCCGAGGTCGCCGTCGCCTCCACGAAGGCGTTCCTCACCCAGCTCGTCGCCTGCTACCTGGTCGCGCTGTACCTGGGGCAGGTGCGCGGTACGAAGTGGGGCGACGAGATCCAGGCCGTGGTGAAGGAGCTGGCCGAGATCGGCACCCAGGTGGAGGAAGTACTGGGCACGATGGAGCCGGTACGGGAGCTGGCCCGCGGCCTCGCCGGCAAGAACACCGTGCTCTTCCTCGGGCGCCATGTGGGCCACCCGGTGGCCCTGGAGGGCGCGCTGAAGCTCAAGGAGCTGGCGTACATGCACGCCGAGGGCTTCGCGGCGGGCGAGCTGAAGCACGGGCCGATCGCGCTGATCGAGGAGGATCTGCCGGTGGTGGTGATCGTGCCGTCGCCGCGCGGGCGCTCCGTCCTGCACGACAAGATCGTCTCCAACATCCAGGAGATCCGGGCCCGCGGCGCCCGCACCATCGTCATCGCCGAGGAGGGCGACGAGACGGTCGTGCCGTACGCCGACCACCTCGTGCGCATTCCGGTGACGCCGACGCTGCTGCAGCCGCTGGTGGCCACCGTGCCGCTGCAGGTCTTCGCCTGCGAGCTGGCCACGGCCCGCGGCAACGAGGTCGACCAGCCGCGCAACCTCGCCAAGTCGGTGACCGTCGAATGATCATCGGAGTCGGCATTGACGTCGCCGAGATCGACCGGTTCGCCGCGGCGCTGGAGCGCACGCCCCAGATGCTGGACCGGCTCTTCGTCGACAGCGAGCGGTATCTGCCCGGCGGCGAGCCGCGCGGCGTCGCCTCCCTCGCGGCCCGGTTCGCCGCGAAGGAGGCGCTGGCCAAGGCGCTGGGCGCGCCGCGCGGCCTGCACTGGACGGACGCCGAGGTGTACGTCGAGGAGAGCGGGCAGCCCCGGCTGCGGGTGTGGGGCACGGTGGCCGCGGCCGCGCAGGAGCGGGGCGTCCGCTCCTGGCACGTCTCGCTCAGCCATGACGCGGGGGTGGCTTCGGCGGTGGTGATCGCGGAAGGGTAGCCGAAAAATCAAGCCCGTCCGGCGATTGAGGACACGCCCGGAGGGCGTCTGGGGGCAGCCCTCCGGTAGCTCAGTCCGCCAGCGAGTGCCACGTTCCAGGCAACGCCGCCGCCACGTCGCAGGCGGTCAGCGGGACGGCTTTTTCCGCGGCTCGCCGGGCCGCCAGGCCATGCAGATACGCGCCCGCCGACGCCGCGTCCAGCGGCGCGAGCCCGGTGGCCAGCAGTGAACCGGCCAGGCCCGAGAGCACGTCGCCGCTGCCGGCCGTGGCCAGCCAGCCGGTGCCGGTGGGATTGACGCGGACGGCGGCCCCCTCGGGATCGGCGATCAGCGTCGAGGAGCCCTTGAGCAGCACCGTCGCGCCGTACCGGGAGGCAAGTTCCCGTACGGCGTGCAGCCGGGCCGACTCCACCTCCTCGCGTGCCGCGCCCAGCAGGGCCGCGGCCTCGCCGGCGTGCGGGGTGAGCAGCGTCGGCGCCGTACGGGCCCGCAGCCGCGCCGGGTCCAGGTAGCGCAGCCCGTCGGCGTCCACGAGTACCGGCACGTCGGAGGCCAGCACGTCCGCCATCGCCGCCTCGTTGTCGCCCAGCCCGGGGCCGATCACCCACGCCTGTACGCGGCCCGCCTTCGAGGGCGGCCCGGCGTGCACCAGCGTCTCCGGGTGCGCGGCGATCACCGCGTCGCCGCCGGGACCCACGTACCGGACCGCGCCCGCGCCACCGCGCAGCGCGCCCGACACCGAGAGCACCGCGGCTCCGGGATAGCGCGCCGAGCCCGCCACCACGCCGACCACACCGCGCCGGTACTTGTCGCTGTCCGCCGCCGGGACGGGCAGCAGCGCCGCCACGTCGGCGTGCTGCAGTGCCGTCACGTCCGCCTCGTCCGGCAGGTCCAGGCCGATGTCCACCAGCCGCAGCGCGCCCACGTACTCGCGCGCCGGATCGATGAGCAGCCCCGGCTTGTACGCGCCGAACGTCACCGTCGCGTCCGCCCGTACGGCCGTCCCGTCCACCTCACCGGTGTCCGCGTTCACCCCGCTCGGGAGGTCCACCGCCAGGACGGTGCGGGCGCGCGCCGCCTCGGCCAGCTCCGCCGCCTCCGGGCGCAGGCCGCCCTTGCCGCCGATGCCCACGATGCCGTCCACGACGAGGTCCGCGCGGCCGATGTCGGCCCGCGGGTCCGCCGACACCCGGCCGCCCGCCGCCCGGAGGGCCGCCAGACCGCCCTGGTGCGCCCGCTCCGGGGTCAGCAGCACCGCGCGCACCCCGGCGCCCCGGCGGGCCAGCCGGGCGCCCGCGTACAGCGCGTCACCGCCGTTGTCGCCGCTGCCCACCAGCAGCACCACCCGCGACCCGTACACCCGCCCCAGAAGGTCCGCGCAGGCCACCGCGAGGCCCGCGGCGGCCCGCTGCATCAGGGCGCCGTCCGGCAGCCGCGCCATCAGGTCCCGCTCCGCCGCCCGCACTTTCTCCACGCTGTAAGCAGTCCTCATGCCCCCAGTCTCACCCGGTGGGGCGCGGCGCCGCCCGCCCGGTGCGGCGCGCCCCGCAGGCGGCCGTGCGCACCCCGGCGCCGTGCGCACGGCCCGCACCTCCGCCCGGCCGAAAATCCCGCCCGCCAGGGCGAACCTGCCCGCCGGCGCGGGGCGTACGGCCCCGGCCACGGCACACGTACTTCATGAACCGTTACTTCTCCGCCCTGCTGGCCACGGCCACCGGCACCGTCACCCTGCTGGGCGTCGCGGTTGCCCCCGGGACCGCCGCCGATGACCCCGGGCCGCAGCAGTCGCACGTCTACACCGTGTCCGAGCTCGTCCCCGGCATGCCCAATGACGGGCAGCCGAAGGACACGCCCGACCAGACGTACGAGTCGAAGCCGCCGGTCACCGGCGCCGCGGGCAGGCCGGCGCCCGCGCCGCCCGGCATTCCGGAGGCCGACGACCCCCGCGCCGACACCGGTGACGCGGCCGTGGAGTACGTGCCGCCCGCCGAGGTCACGCGCGCCCCGGAGAGCGCCCAGGCCAAGCCGGCGGCCCCGGCCTGCACCACCTCCACCGGCCCCTTCCAGAAGCAGGTGGAGCGGTACCTGAAGCGGCCGGTGGACGGCAAGCAGTCGCCCGCTGACTGCAAGGCCGTCGCCGCCTTCCAGAAGAAGGAGAACATCAGCCCGGCCAACGGCTTCACCGGCCCGGCCACCTGGGGCACCATCCGGCTCCTGGACGCCAAGGCCGACCCGAACAAGGAGGGCCGCTGCCCGGTGCCCCGCATGCGCAAGCAGGGCGAGCACTGGGCGCCCCGGGTGGCCTGCGTCGACCTGCCGCGCCAGATCATGTGGGTACAGAACCACGACGAGGTGATCTTCGGCCCCGTGGCGATCCGCAGCGGCCGGGCCGGCTACCCGACCCGCACCGGCACGCACAAGGTCTACTGGCGGAACCGCCACCACCACTCCACGATCTACAACTCCCCGATGCCGTACTCCCAGTTCTTCGACGGCGGCCAGGCGTTCCACGGGATCTCCGGCAACATCTACAGCCCGCCCGGATCGTACGGCTGCGTGAACATGCGGCAGCCGCACGCCGCGAAGCTGTGGAACACCCTCAGAAACGGCGACAGCGTCTTCGTCTGGGGCCGCAAACCGGCCGAGTGAGCTGTCTCCAGGCGGCCGCGAAACCCCTCGGTGCGGCGGTCGGAGGGGCCCCGCCCGCCGCACCTGAGACACTGATGACGATGAACGAGAGAGCACTGCGCGCCCGCGCCACCATCGACCTCGACGCACTGAGGTCGAACGTGCGTGCCCTGAAGGCGCACGCTCCCGGTGCCCGGCTGATGGCCGTGGTGAAGTCCGACGGCTACGGCCACGGCGCGCTGCAGTGCGCCGCAGCGGCCCGCGAGGCCGGCGCCGAGTGGCTGGGCACCGCGCTCCCCGAGGAGGCGTTCCAGCTCCGCGAGGCGGGCGACACCGGCCGCCTCATGGCGTGGCTGTGGACGCCGGGCGGCCCGTGGCGGAAGGCCGTCATGCTGGACATCGACGTGTCCGTGAGCGGCATGTGGGCGCTGCACGAGGTCTCCCACGCCGCGCACGCCACCGGCCGCACCGCCCGGGTCCAGCTCAAGATCGACACGGGTCTGGGGCGCAACGGCTGCCAGCCGGCCGAATGGGCCGAGCTCACCGCGGCCGCCCGGGACGCCGAGCGGGACGGCCTGATCAAGGTCACCGGCGTCTGGTCGCACTTCGCGTGCGCCGACGAGCCCGGCCACCCCTCGATCGCCGCCCAGCTCGCCGTCTTCCGCGACGCGCTCGCGACGGCGGAGGCGGCGGGGCTGACGCCCGAGGTCCGGCACATCTGCAACACCCCGGGCCTGCTCACCCTCCCCGACGCACACTTCGACCTGGTACGCGCCGGTATCGGCAGCTACGGCATCTCGCCCAGCCCCGAGGTCGGCACGCCCGCCGACTTCGGGCTGCGGCCGGTCATGACGCTCTCCGCCTCGCTGGCCTCGGTCAAGCACGTACCGGGCGGCCACGGCGTCTCGTACGGACACCACTACACGACGCCCGGCGACACCACCCTCGCGCTGGTCCCGCTGGGCTACGCCGACGGCGTCCCGCGGCACGCCTCCGGCGTCGGCCCGGTGCTGGTCGCCGGCAAATGGCGGACGATCGCCGGCCGGGTCGCGATGGACCAGTTCGTGGTGGACCTGGGCGGGGAATCAGCCACAGTGGGAGACGAGGCGGTGCTCTTCGGGCCGGGCGACCGGGGCGAGCCGACGGCCGAGGACTGGGCGCAGGCCACGGGAACCATCGCGTACGAGATCGTCACGCGGATCGGGAGCCGGGTACCACGCGTCTATGTCTCCGAGCACGGAAATGTCCCTGAGCACGACAGAACGGGGGACGGGACATGAGTGAGGGAACACAGGGGGTACCGGACGTGGCCGTGGCCGCGGCCGGAGCGGCGGAGACCGTGAGCAGCTGGGCCCGCGCGGGCCGGCACGCGAGCATCGCGGGCGCCGCGATCGGCGTGGTCGCCGCGGGCGCGGCCGCCGGGGTGGCGCTGGAGCGGCTGACGGTCGGCCGGAGCGTGCGCCGCAGGGCGCGGATGGCGCTGGACTCGTCCGGTCCGTACGGGTCGCTGCGCGGCACACCGGGCACGGCGTACGCGGCGGACGGCACCGCGCTGTACTACGAGGTCGACGAGGTCGACGACCGGCCGGACGGCGAGCCCCAGGGGGCCCGCCGCAAGCGCCTGCTGGGGGCCCTGGGGCGACGCTCCGCGGCCCCCACGGTCGTCTTCTGCCACGGATACTGCCTGACCCAGGACGCCTGGCACTTCCAGCGGGCCGCGCTGCGCGGCAGAGTCCGTACGGTCCACTGGGACCAGCGCAGCCACGGCCGCTCGGCCCGCGGCCACGCACAGATCGAGGGCACCGATCCGGTCACCATCGACATGCTCGGCCGGGACCTGAAGGCGGTACTGGACGCCGCGGTCCCGGAGGGGCCGATCGTGCTGGTCGGGCACTCCATGGGCGGCATGACGGTGATGGCGCTCGCGGACCAGTTCCCGGAGTACGTCGCCGAGCGCGTGGTGGGCGTCGGCCTGATCGGCACGTCGGCCGGCCGGCTGAGCGAGGTCGCCTTCGGGCTGCCGTCGCTGGGCGTGAAGGCGTTCCACCGCTTCGCGCCCGGCGTGCTGAAGGCACTGGGCGCGCAGAGCGAGCTGGTCGAGAAGGGCCGCCGGGCCACCGCCGACCTCTTCGCGGGCCTGGTGAAGCGGTACTCCTTCGGTGCGCCGAAGGACGTCGACCCCGGCGTCGCCCGCTTCGCCGAACGCCTCATCGAAGCGACGCCCATCGACGTCGTCGCGGAGTTCTTCCCGGCGTTCGCGGTGCACGACAAGACGGGGGCGCTGGCGGCGTACAACGGCGTACCGGCGCTCGTCCTGGCCGGCGACTGCGACCTGATCACGCCGCCCGAGCACAGCCGCACGATCGGCGAACTGCTCCCGGCCGCGGAGTTGATCTGCGTGCCGGACGGTGGCCACCTGGTCATGCTGGAATACCCGGAACTGGTCAACGACCACCTGACATCCCTGGTGGAACGCGCAGCAACAGAGGCGCGTAGCTGGCGACCGGCCCGGGCCTGAGGGCCGAGCCGCACGGCTGACGCTGCGCTTACGGGGGCGGCCCGCGCGGCGCTTACGGGGGCGGCGGGGGCGGCCCGCGCGGCGCTTATGGGAACGGCGGGGGCGGCCCGCGCTGCGCTTCCCGGAGGCGGCCCACGCTGCGCTTACTGGTGCAGCCCCGTATCCCCCCACCTCGGGGGTTACCCAAGGGTGGGGGCGCGTGCACGCGGCCGTGGGGCGGTGCACCCGAAAGAGGGCCCCGGCCACCGTGGCGCGTGTGGGGGGCGGGGGCTCGTACCATCGGCGGCATGAGCACCGTCGATGCCCTTACACAGGTAACCGTCAAGACTCCGGACCGGATGCAGGAGCTGGGCCGCCGGCTCGCGGGTCTCTTGCGCCCGGGTGACCTGGTGCTGCTGAGCGGTGAGCTCGGCGCGGGCAAGACGACGCTGACCCGGGGCCTGGGCGAGGGCCTGGGCGTGCGGGGCGCCGTCACCTCGCCGACCTTCGTCATCGCCCGGGTGCACCCCTCCCTGCATGTCGGCCCGCCGCTGGTGCACGTCGACGCGTACCGGCTCGGCGGCGGCCTGGACGAGATGGAGGACCTCGACCTCGACGTTTCGCTGCCGGAGTCGGTGGTGGTCGTGGAGTGGGGCGAGGGCAAGGTCGAGGAGCTGTCCGAGGACCGGCTGCACGTGGTCATCGCGCGCACCGTGGGCGCGGATGCGGCCGCGAGCGACGCCGAGGACGACGTCCGCGAGGTCACCGTCACCGGCGTGGGCGAGCGCTGGGCGGGCTGCGACCTGAGCCTGCTGCAGGAGGTCTGACAGGAGAGCGGGGCAGGAGGTCGGACAGGAGCTCCGGGAGGCGCCGGGGCGCGGCCGGGCGGGTCCTGCCCGGTCCGCGGCGTCCGTAGTTTCCGACAAGCCGTCGGGAAGATGTTGCGCCGGCGGTGCCGGGCGTGGTCACATGGAAGGAGAGAGCCGGTTAGGTCTACCTAACCATGCCCGCTCGCCCCAGGATTCCCGGGAGGCATCCATGTCGGCCCACCAGTCCCTCGCCGCGGCGGCCCGTCGCGACGACAGCGAACCGTCTCCGTTCCGGCGCGAGGACGGCCCCGGGCCGACCATGAACGAGCTCCTGGCGTCCTGTGCCGCCGCCACCGCGGTCTCCACGCCGCCGGACGCCCCGGAGGCACCGGCCACCGCCGAGGACCGCACCGAGCCCGCGACCGAGGACACCCACCTGCCGAGCAGCGGCCGCGACGCCGCGTAGGACGGCACAGGGGGCACCCCGGTCACCGCACAGGGACTCCCCGGTCGCCGCGCAGGGGCACACCGGTCACACAACGGCACCCCAGAGGCCCGCGTCCACGCGCGCTCCAGGAGCCGTCCACCGGCGGCCACGACGACCCGTAGTCCGTACGAGTGATTCGTCAGCCCGCGTCCGTCCGCTGCGCCGTACGGGTGCGGGCGATCCGCGTGCGCGCTACGGAACGACGACGACCTTCTTGCCGATCGTCGCGAACTTCCACATCGCCGCGCCGTCGGCCCGCTTCTCGCGGATGCCGCCCGTCTTCTGCTTCTGCTGCTTCTGCTGCGTGCCCGGCTGCGGCATCGAGCCGTCGACGGCCGCGCTGAAGCCGACCACGACGTTGTCGACCGTCGCGAACCGCACGACATTCTCGATCGGAATGCCGTCGGAACCGGTCACGCTCGCGGAGCGCGTGGTCACCGTGTACGCCCCCGGCGCCGGGCTGACCGTGCTCGGCACGACCTCGTACGTCCGCAGGACCTGGTCCTTCGGGCCGACCAGCCACACCCGCCGGGCGTCCAGCGCGTACACCACCCGCTGGCCCGAGCCGGAGTGCGCCGGTACCGCGGTCTCCCGCCGCTGCTTCTCCTTCGCCGACTCCTTGGGCGCGGGGTGCCCCGACGGCGCGGGCGAGACCGCCGCGCCGCCCTTGGCCGCGCGGACCGGCTCCAGCGGGCCGGTGGCGTCCGCCGACGCCTGGAAGGCCAGGAAGCCGACCGCGGCCAGCGCGGCCACAGTGAGAGCCGTCACGATCGAGCTGCTCCTAGCGGCCACCGCCGTGCCACCTTTCCGTACGGTCCGTACGCGTCAGAAGTCCGAAGTCCCCGCACGCAGCGTACCGGCGAGCGCGGTACCCGGCAGGGCGGTGTCCGCCGCGCCGTAGTCTTGAGGGCGTGCTGCTGCTTGCCCTTGACACCGCGACCCCCGCCGTTTCCGCCGCCCTGCTGAGCTGCGACCCCGCCCCGGAGGGCGGCGCGGCCGCTCCCCGCGTGCTCGCCGAGGCGCGCGAGGTGGACGCGCGCCGCCACGGCGAACTGCTGCTGCCCGCCGTCGACCGGGTGCTCGGCGAGGCCGGCGTGAAGCTCGACGCGGTCACCGACATCGTCGTCGGCGTCGGCCCCGGCCCGTACACGGGCCTGCGCGTCGGCCTGGTCACCGCCGCCACCTTCGGCGCCGCCCTGGACGTGCCCGTGCACGGCCTGTGCACGCTGGACGGCATCGCGTACGCCTCCGGGATCGAGGAGCCGTTCGTGGTCGCCACGGACGCGCGCCGCAAGGAGGTCTACTGGGCCCGGTACGGGGACTTCCGTACCCGGCTGACCGACCCGGCCGTCGACCGCCCGGCCGACATCGCCGAGCAGGTCGCCGGGGTACCGGCCGTGGGCGCGGGCGCGATCCTGTACGCCGACACGTTCGACGGCGTACGGACGGACGGGCCCGAGTACCAGTCGGCGGCCGCCCTCGGCACCCTCGCCGCCGAGAAGCTGGCCCGCGGCGAGGAGCTGCTGCCGCCGCGGCCGCTGTACCTGCGCCGCCCCGACGCCCAGGTGCCCGCCAACTACAAGGTGGTCACCCCCAAGTGACCGCCCACGCCGACCAGTCCGCCGACCGGTCCGGAGCCGCGCCCCCGGGCGCGCCGGCCGCCACACTGCGCGAGATGCGCTGGTGGGACATCGAGCCGGTGCTGGCGCTGGAGGAGGAACTGTTCCCCGAGGACGCCTGGTCCCGGGGCATGTTCTGGTCCGAGCTGGCACATGCGCGCGGGCCCGGCGCCAACCGGCACTACACCGTCGCCGAACGGGACGGCCGGCTCGTCGGCTACGGCGGCCTCGCCGCCGTGGACGGCACCGGCGACGTCCAGACCATCGCCACCGCGCGCGACCAGTGGGGCTCCGGGCTCGGCGGCCGGCTGCTGACCGACCTGCTCACCGCCGCCCACACCTTCGAGTGCCACGAAGTGCTCCTCGAAGTACGCGTCGACAACCACCGGGCCCAGCGGCTGTACGAACGCTTCGGCTTCGAGCCGATCGGCTTCCGCCGCGGCTACTACCAGCCGGGCAACGTCGACGCCCTGGTCATGCGCTACACCACCGAATCCCTCGTACAAGGAACACCGATCAATGGCTGACGAACCGCTCGTCCTCGGCATCGAGACCTCCTGCGACGAAACCGGTGTCGGCATCGTCCGCGGCCACACCCTCCTGGCCGACTCGATCGCCTCCAGCGTCGACGAACACGCCCGCTTCGGCGGCGTCGTCCCCGAGGTCGCCTCCCGCGCCCACCTGGAGGCCATGGTCCCCACGATCCAGCGCGCCCTGAAGGAGGCCGGCGTCGCCGCCTCCGACCTGGACGGCATCGCGGTCACGGCCGGTCCCGGCCTCGCCGGCGCCCTCCTCGTCGGCACCTCGGCGGCCAAGGCGTACGCGTACGCCCTCGGCAAGCCGCTCTACGGCGTGAACCACCTCGCCTCGCACATCTGCGTCGACCAGCTCGAACACGGCGCGCTGCCCGAGCCGACGATGGCGCTGCTGGTCTCCGGCGGCCACTCCTCGCTGCTCCTCGCGCCGGACATCACCTCCGACGTGCGGCCGCTGGGCTCGACGATCGACGACGCGGCGGGCGAGGCGTTCGACAAGGTCGCCCGGGTGCTGAACCTCGGCTTCCCCGGCGGCCCGGTCATCGACCGCATGGCCCGCGAGGGCGACCCGGAGGCCATCGCGTTCCCGCGCGGCCTGACCGGCTCCCGCGACCCGAAGTACGACTTCTCCTTCTCCGGCCTGAAGACCGCCGTGGCCCGCTGGATCGAGGCCAAGCGCGCGGCCGGCGAGGAGGTGCCGGTCGCCGACGTCTCCGCGTCCTTCCAGGAGGCCGTCGTGGACGTGCTGACGCGGAAGGCCGTCCGGGCCTGCAAGGACCACGGCGTGGACCACCTGATGATCGGCGGCGGCGTCGCGGCCAACTCGCGGCTGCGCGCGATGGCCGAGCGGCGCTGCGAGGACGCGGGCATCACGCTGCGCGTGCCGCGCCCGAAGCTGTGCACGGACAACGGCGCGATGGTCGCGGCCCTGGGCGCCGAGATGGTCGCCCGGAACCGCCCGCACTCCGCCTGGGAGCTGTCCGCCGACTCCTCCCTCCCGGTCACCGAGCCGCACGTCCCGGCCCCGGGCCACGAGCACCGCCACGGCGTCCCGCACTCCCACCAGCACGGCCACGATCACGTGCACGAGGTCAGCAAGGACAACCTGTACTCGTGATCAGCCGTCGGCAGGCTTCGCGGGCCGCCCGATGAGCATCGTCGGGGCGCCCGCGACGCGGGTGAGGAGGACCGTGGCCGCGTTCGGGCCGCGGAGCTTCACCTTGCGGCGGATCTCCTCCGGTTCGACGGCGGAACCGCGCTTCTTGACCGTCAACACGCCGATCTCGCGTTCCCGAAGGAGTGCCTTGAGCTTCTTCAGGTTGAAGGGCAGCTCGTCGGTGATCTCGTAGGCGGCGGCGTACGGGGTGGGGCGCAGCTCGTCGGCGGTGACGTACGCGATGGTCTCGTCGATCAGCCCGCCGTCCAGCTCGGCCGCGACCTCAGCGACCAGGTGGGCGCGGATGACGGCGCCGTCCGGCTCGTAGAGGTAGCGGCCCACGGGGCGCACGGGCGGGTCGGGAAGCGGCGCCGTGGTGCTGAGCGAGGCACCGGAAGGCAGCAGGGTCGCCCGCATCGCGCCGGGTTCCGTGCCGAACCAGAGCACGGCCTCCTTCACGTCGCCGCCGTCCGAGATCCACTCCGCGGCGGCGTCCTCGGGGATCGCCTCGTGCGGGATGCCGGGGGCGATCTTGAGCGCGGCGTGCGGGGCCTTGCGGGCCGCCTCGATCGCCCAGGAGAGGGGCGGGGAGTATGCCTCGGGGTCAAAAATGCGGCCGCGGCCCCCTCTGCGGGCCGGGTCCACGAACACCGCGTCGTACGAGGTCGTGTCGGTCTCCGTGACGTCCTCGCAGCGCACCTCGATGAGGTCCGCGAGCCCCAGCGCCTCGGCGTTGGCGCGGGCCACCTCCGCGGTCAGCGGGTCGCGGTCCACCGCCAGGACGCGGATGCCCGCCCGGGCGTACGCGATGGCGTCGCCGCCGATGCCGCAGCACAGGTCGGCGACGCTGCGTACGCCCAGCTCCGCGAGGCGGGCGGCGCGGTGGACGGCGACGGTGCGGCGGGTGGACTGCTCGACGCCGTTCGGGGTGAAGAACATCCGGTACGCGTCCTCGGCACCGAACTTCGCGACCGCCCGCTGCCGCAGCCGGGCCTGCCCGAGGGCCGCGGAGACCAGCTCGGCCGGGTGCTCGCGGCGCAGCCGGGTGGCGGTGGCGAGTTCCTGGGCGGGGTCGTGGTCGCGGAGGCCGGCCAGCAGCGCCCGGCCCTCGTCGGTGAGCAGCGCGGAGAAGGAGTCGAGAGGGTTCACCCGGCCCATTCTGGGGCAGGTCACGGAACCGCTGAGCGGACAGGTCGTGGATCTCTTTCGAAGCCACGTTGGCACTCCGCTTGACCGAGTGCTAACCGCGTCATAGTCTCGCTGCTGGCACTCCCCGTTGGAGAGTGCCAACACAGCGACGGGCAGGTCCGGCACCCGCGACGACGGATCGACCTGGTCGCCACCTCAGACAGTTAACCCCGTGAGATCTCCGAAGGGGGAGGTCGGATCGTGACGACCGCCAGCTCCAAGGTTGCCATCAAGCCGCTCGAGGACCGCATTGTGGTCCAGCCGCTCGACGCCGAGCAGACCACGGCTTCGGGCCTGGTCATTCCGGACACCGCCAAGGAGAAGCCCCAGGAGGGCGTCGTCCTGGCCGTGGGCCCGGGCCGCTTCGAGGACGGTAACCGTCTTCCGCTCGACGTTTCCGTCGGCGACGTCGTGCTCTACAGCAAGTACGGCGGCACCGAGGTGAAGTACAACGGCGAGGAGTACCTCGTCCTCTCGGCCCGCGACGTTCTCGCGATCGTCGAGAAGTAAGCCGGGACCTGGGATTTCCCAGGCCGCTTCACCCCAGCTGTTCTGATCTGCGCCCCTGGTTCCCGCGTCTCACCACCCGGGGCAGGGGCGCATTTCGTTGAGAGTACGACTAAGGACACGTAACTCATGGCGAAGATTCTGAAGTTCGACGAGGACGCCCGTCGCGCCCTCGAGCGCGGCGTCAACAAGCTTGCCGACACGGTCAAGGTGACGATCGGCCCCAAGGGCCGCAACGTCGTCATCGACAAGAAGTTCGGCGCCCCGACCATCACCAACGACGGTGTCACCATCGCCCGCGAGGTCGAGGTCGACGACCCGTACGAGAACCTCGGTGCCCAGCTGGTGAAGGAGGTGGCGACCAAGACCAACGACATCGCGGGTGACGGCACCACCACCGCCACCGTCCTGGCCCAGGCGCTGGTCCGCGAGGGCCTGCGCAACGTCGCCGCGGGTGCCTCCCCGGCCGCCCTGAAGAAGGGCATCGACGCCGCCGTCAAGGCCGTGTCCGACGACCTCCTCGCGAGCGCCAGCCCGATCGACTCCAAGGAGGACATCGCCGCCGTGGCCGGCCTGTCCGCCCAGGACAAGCAGGTCGGCGAGCTCATCGCCGAGGCGATGGACAAGGTCGGCAAGGACGGTGTCATCACCGTCGAGGAGTCCAACACCTTCGGCCTGGAGCTCGACTTCACCGAGGGCATGGCCTTCGACAAGGGCTACCTCTCCCCGTACATGGTCACCGACCAGGAGCGGATGGAGGCCGTCCTCGAGGACCCGTACATCCTGATCCACCAGGGCAAGATCGGCTCGATCCAGGACCTGCTCCCGCTGCTGGAGAAGGTCATCCAGGCCGGTGGCTCCAAGCCGCTGCTGATCATCGCCGAGGACGTCGAGGGCGAGGCCCTGTCGACCCTGGTCGTGAACAAGATCCGCGGCACCTTCAACGCCGTCGCCGTGAAGGCCCCCGGCTTCGGCGACCGCCGCAAGGCGATGCTCGGCGACATGGCCACCCTCACCGGTGCGACCGTCATCGCCGAGGAGGTCGGCCTCAAGCTCGACCAGGCCGGTCTGGACGTGCTGGGCACCGCCCGCCGCGTGACCGTCACCAAGGACGACACCACCATCGTCGACGGTGGCGGTAACTCCGAGGACGTGCAGGGCCGCGTCAACCAGATCAAGGCCGAGATCGAGTCCACCGACTCGGACTGGGACCGCGAGAAGCTCCAGGAGCGCCTCGCCAAGCTCGCCGGTGGCGTCTGCGTCATCCGCGTGGGTGCGGCCACCGAGGTCGAGCTCAAGGAGAAGAAGCACCGTCTGGAGGACGCCATCTCCGCGACCCGCGCCGCGGTCGAGGAGGGCATCGTCTCCGGTGGTGGCTCCGCTCTGGTCCACGCCGTCAAGGTGCTCGAGGGCAACCTCGGCAAGGAGGGCGACGAGGCCACCGGTGTCGCCGTCGTCCGCCGCGCCGCCGTCGAGCCGCTGCGCTGGATCGCCGAGAACGCGGGCCTCGAGGGCTACGTCATCACCTCGAAGGTCGCCGAGCTGGAGAAGGGCAACGGCTTCAACGCCGCCACCGGCGAGTACGGCGACCTGGTGAAGGCCGGCGTCATCGACCCGGTCAAGGTCACCCGCTCCGCCCTGGAGAACGCCGCCTCCATCGCCTCCCTGCTCCTCACGACCGAGACCCTGGTCGTCGAGAAGCCGGCCGAGGAGGACGAGGCCGCCGGCGGTCACAGCCACGGCCACGCGCACTGAGTGAGCTGAACCAGCACCGAGGCCCGGCACCCCGATGGGGGGCCGGGCCTCGGGCTTTTCCCGTACGTACGGGCTACTGCGGCCCGTACTTCCGCCCCGTGCGGGACGTGACGCCGCCCAGGAGGTTGCGCGGGGCGAGCTTCACGACGCCCATCAGGGCCTTGTAGCGCGGGTCGGGGATGGAGAGGGAACGGCCGCGGGCCAGGTCCTTCATCGCGGCGTCCACCAGATTGTCCGCGTCCAGCCACATCCAGCCGGGGATGTTGTCCGTGCCCATGCCCGCGCGCTCGTGGAATTCGGTACGGACGAAGCCCGGGCACAGGGCCATCAGGCGGACCCCGCTGCCGGCCAGGTCGCGCGCCGCGCCCTGGGTGAACTGCACGACCCACGCCTTGCTCGCGCCGTACGTGCCGCGCGGCACGAAGGCCGCGACCGAGGCGACGTTGACCACGCCGCCGCGCCGCCGCTCGCGCATCCCCTTCACCGCCGCCGAGGTCAGCCGCAGCACCGCCTCGCAGTGCACCTTCAGCATCGTCAGCTCGTCGGCCATCGGCACTTCGAGGAACTCGCCCTTGTTGCCGAAGCCCGCATTGTTGACCAGCAGGTCCACCGGGTGCCGGCGGTCCGAGAGCCGTTCCTCGACGGCCGCGATGCCCTCCTCCGTCGCCAGATCGGCGACCAGCACACCGGCCTCGATGCCGTGCCGGTCGTGCAGCTCGGCCGCGTGCTCGCGCAGCTTCTTCTCGTTACGGGCCACCAGCACCAGGTTGTGTCCATCGGACGCCAGCCGGCGCGCGAACGCCGCCCCGATGCCCGCCGTCGCTCCCGTGACCAATGCAGTCGTCATAAGAGAACGCTATCGGCACGGTGCTTCGCCGCCCGCCCGGGCACCCGCCGTACGGGCGACCGACCCGCCGTCAGCTTCCCGGCCGCGTCCGGTACTTCAGCGCTCGCACATCGCGCGTTTCCGGCCCACTGGCGGTGGGATTCGCGCCGAATGCTCCGGCGGTTTCCGCTGCCGTGCGGCCGTACGGCGCGGCGCGGTTCCCGCTGTCGTGCGGCGGACAGCGCAGCAAAGCGGTGAGTGAATTATCCGAGCTCGCCCCAAGTGGTGCTTATGCTGAAGACATGATCGAGGCCCGTCATCTCCGCGTGCTGCGCGCCGTCGCCCGGACCGGTTCCTTCTCCGCCGCCGCGCGTGAGCTCGGCTGCACCCAGCCCGCCGTATCCCAGCAGATGAAGGCGCTCGAACAGTCGGCGGGCACGCCGCTGATCATCCGTGCCGGCCGCGAGATGCGGCTCACCGAAGCGGGCCAGGCCCTCGTGCGGCACGCCGCCGGCATCCTCGCCGGGCTCACCGCCGCCGAGGAGGAGGTCGCGGCGATCGCCGGGCTGCGCGCCGGACGGGTGCGGCTGGTGTCCTTCCCCTCGGGCAGCTCCACGCTGGTGCCGACCGCGCTGGCCGCGATGCGCGCCGCGCACCCCGGTACGGCGGTCTCGCTGGACGAGGCGGAGCCGCCGCGCTCCATCGAGATGCTGCGCGGCGGGGACTGCGAGATCGCGCTGGCCTTCCGGTACCCGGAGGTGCCGGGCGCCGACCCGGCGGCCGAGTCCGAATGGGACGACCTGGTCGTACGCCCGGTACTGAGCGACCGGCTGGTGGGGCTGGTGCCCGAGGAGCACCGGCTCGCCGACGAAGAGCGCGCGGGCTTCGCCGAGCTGGCGAAGGAGCCGTGGATCGCGGGCTGCCCGCGCTGCCGCCGCCACCTGGTCACGGTGTGCGAGCGCGCCGGTTTCACGCCGCGCATCGACTTCGCCACCGACGACTATCCGGCGGTGATCGGGCTGGTGGGCGCGGGTCTGGGCGTCGCCGCGCTCCCGGAGCTGGCGCTCGCCTCGGTACGGCCCAAGGGGGCGCGCACGATCCAACTGGAGCCGGTCGTGCAGCGCGAGATCGTGGCGCTCACGCTGCCGGACCTGGCACAGGTCCCGGCGGTGGCGGCCATGCTCGACCAGCTTGCGGCCGCGGGCCGCCGCTGACACTTCACCGGTACCGCTCTCCCGGGGCGGTACCGGCCGTCGTACCGACGGGCGCGGCAGCGGCGCTGTAGCGGCGAAGAAACGTTACGCCTATTCGGGTGTACGGCATCAGCCTCTGGACAGCGTCGCCGGATTCGAGCCGCCGGCCGGTACCAGGCGGTGCCGGGCCCGGCCCATCAGCTCTTCGCGCTCGTCCTCGGTCAGTCCGCCCCACACGCCGTAGGGCTCGCGGACGGCCAGGGCGTGGGCTGCGCATTCGGCGCGTACGGGACAGCGCATGCAGACCTCTTTTGCGGACGTCTCACGCGCGCTGCGAGCCGCGCCGCGTTCGCCCTCGGGGTGGAAAAAGAGCGAACTGTCCACGCCGCGGCAGGCGGCGAGCAGCTGCCAGTCCCAGAGGTCCGCGTTCGGGCCCGGAAGGCGGGAGAAATCTGCCATTGCTAGTCCCCTCGAAGCGTGGCGGTACGGGCTCCTGTTCAAGACCGTACATCTACCGTCTAAGCAGATGTAAATATGACTCATCTCGAATCTTGCCCCAGATAACTAGCAAACGGAAGAAAAGCCACCAAACAGGGCATAGTGCCCTCGCGAGAGGAAGTGGAGCGGCAGGGGGCGCGGGTCCTGCTGCTGCGTGTCCGGCCCCTCACATAGAGTGTCGAAAACGGCTCCTCAGCCCGTAACTCTTTCGGGTGACCGTCGTTGAGAGTGCGGAAGCGGTTGACAGAGGGACCCTCCGGGCAGGTGTCCGAGGCCGTCAATCGCACAGGTGACGATACGTACCAGCCTGGAGGCACAACGTGACGCGCATCAGCTGCGGAGGACGGCCATGACTTCCGTCCTCGTCTGCGACGACTCCCCGCTTGCCCGAGAGGCGCTCCGTCGGGCGGTTGCGACCGTCCCCGGTGTCGAGCGCGTGACGACCGCGGCCAACGGCGAGGAAGTCCTCCGCCGCTGGGGTGCCGATCGCTCGGACCTGATTCTGATGGACGTACGGATGCCCGGCCTCGGCGGCGTCGAGACCGTGCGCCGGCTGCTGTCCGCCGACCCGGGCGCCCGGATCATCATGCTCACCGTCGCCGAGGACCTCGACGGCGTGGCGCTGGCCGTCGCCGCCGGCGCCCGCGGCTATCTGCACAAGGACGCCTCGCGCGCCGAGCTGCGCGCGACGGTGACCCAGGCGCTCGCCGACCCGACCTGGCGCCTCGCCCCGCGCCGGCTGCGGTCCGCCGAGATGGGTGCCGCGCCGACGCTCACCGCGCGTGAGATCCAGGTGCTGGAAGGCATGAGCCACGGCCGGTCGAACGCCGAAATCGGGCGCGAGCTCTTCCTCTCCGAGGACACGGTCAAGACGCACGCCCGGCGTCTCTTCAAGAAGCTCGGCGCCTCCGACCGCGCACACGCGGTGGCACTCGGCTTCCGCTGGGGCCTGGTGCGCTGAGCGGTTGGCCGCGAGGGCACAGCGGGGCCGCGGCGTGCGTCCTCCCGTCGGGGTGGCGCGTGCCACGGCCCCGTTGTGCAGCCGTCCGGCGCCGAAACCTCACGCGATGCCGCATGCTTGAGGTGTGACTCCTCCCCGGCTCCAGGGCCGGGGCTTCTCACTCGGCCAGAAGAGACCTCATGACGGACATGCCCTGCCCGGTGCCCCACGGCGCCGAAGAACTCCATGGGCGACGTCTCGGGTCCGGCATGGGCAACACCCGAAAGGGGGAGGCGTGGGACGTGAGTGCTGGCACACCGACGCATAACACTTCGGTGCACAACTACGGGGGCGATGCCGCGAACCGCGCGGCACCAAGGCACCATGGACCGATGCGCGAGGACGGGACCCAGGAGATCGGCGGGCTCGTCGCACGTGCCGTCGAGGGGGACCGGCAGGCCACGCACGACCTCCTCGCGCACGTGCACCCGCTCGCACTGCGCTACTGCCGTACGCGGCTCTCCAGGCTGCCGGGTGACGCTCGCCACTTCGTCGAGGACCTCGCGCAGGAGGTCTGCGTGGCGGTGCTCTGCGCGCTGCCGCGTTACCGGGACACCGGCAAGCCGTTCGAGGCGTTCGTCTTCGCGATCGCCGGCCACAAGGTCGCCGACCTGCAGCGGGCCGCCATGCGCGGCCCCGGCAGTACGGCCGTGCCCTCGGACGAGATGCCGGAGCAGCCGGACGATTCGCTCGGGCCCGAGGAGCGTGCGCTGCTCAGCAGTGATGCGGAGTGGGCCAAGAAGCTGCTGGCCAGCCTGCCGGAGAACCAACGGGAGCTGGTGCTGCTGCGGGTCGCGGTCGGGCTGACGGCGGAGGAGACCGGGCAGATGCTGGGGATGTCGCCGGGGGCCGTGCGGGTCGCGCAGCACCGCGCGCTCAGCCGGCTGCGGGCGCTCGCCGAGCAGTAGGCGCCGCCTCCTCCTGCAGCGGAGGGGGCGGGCTGGCCGTACGGGGCGGCGCCGTCCGTGTGAACGTCCGTGTGAACGCACAAAGAATGCGGGTGATCTTGCTCGTGGAATGAGCCACCGGCCATTCCCGTTAGCATGGACATCCGCACTGATCAAGGCCATTGGGAAGGTGTCATGACCAACGTCGACGGAGTGCCCGGAAAATTCGCGACACTCGGGCTGACCTACGACGATGTGCTGCTGCTGCCGGGCGCCTCGGACATGGCGCCCGACCAGATCGACACCTCCTCGTACATCTCGAAGAACGTCCGGGTGAACGTGCCGCTGCTGTCCGCGGCGATGGACAAGGTCACCGAGGCCCGGATGGCCATCGCCATGGCCCGTCAGGGCGGCGTCGGCGTGCTGCACCGCAACCTCTCCATCGAGGACCAGGCCAACCAGGTCGACCTCGTCAAGCGCTCCGAGTCCGGCATGGTCACGGACCCGATCACGGTGCACCCGGACGCGACCCTGGCCGAGGCCGACGACCTGTGCGCGCGCTTCCGTATCAGCGGCGTGCCGGTGACCGACGCGGCGGGCAAGCTGCTCGGCATCGTCACCAACCGCGACATGGCCTTCGAGACCGATCGCAGCCGTCAGGTGCGTGCCGTCATGACGCCGATGCCGCTGGTCACGGGCAAGGTCGGCATCTCCGGCGTGGACGCCATGGAGCTGCTGCGCCGCCACAAGATCGAGAAGCTGCCGCTGGTCGACGACTCGGGCGTCCTCAAGGGCCTGATCACGGTCAAGGACTTCGTCAAGGCCGAGCAGTACCCGAACGCCGCCAAGGACTCCGAGGGCCGGCTGCTGGTCGGCGCGGCCGTGGGTGTCGCGGGCGACGCGTACGAGCGGGCCCAGGCGCTGATCGAGTCCGGCGTGGACTTCATCGTCGTGGACACCGCGCACGGCCACTCCCGGCTGGTCGGCGAGATGGTCGCCAAGATCAAGTCGAACTCCTCCGTCGACGTCGTCGGCGGCAACGTCGCCACCCGCGACGGCGCCCAGGCGCTGATCGACGCCGGCGTGGACGGCATCAAGGTCGGCGTCGGCCCCGGCTCCATCTGCACCACCCGCGTCGTCGCCGGCATCGGCGTCCCGCAGGTCACCGCGATCTACGAGGCGTCGCTGGCCGCGAAGGCGGCGGGCGTCCCGGTCATCGGCGACGGTGGCCTCCAGTACTCCGGTGACATCGCGAAGGCCCTGGTCGCGGGCGCCGACACGGTCATGCTCGGCTCCCTCCTCGCCGGCTGCGAGGAGTCCCCGGGTGAGCTGATGTTCATCAACGGCAAGCAGTTCAAGTCGTACCGCGGCATGGGTTCGCTCGGCGCGATGCAGACCCGCGGCGACCGGAAGTCCTTCTCCAAGGACCGGTACTTCCAGGAGGGCGTCGCCTCCGACGAGAAGCTGGTGCCCGAGGGCATCGAGGGCCAGGTCCCGTACCGCGGCCCGCTCTCCTCGGTCGTTCACCAGCTCGCCGGCGGCCTGCGCCAGTCGATGTTCTACGTCGGCGGCCGGACGGTCCCGGAGCTGCAGGAGAGGGGCCGGTTCGTCCGGATCACCTCGGCGGGCCTGAAGGAGAGCCACCCGCACGACATCCAGATGACGGTCGAGGCGCCGAACTACAACGCCCGCTGAGCGGGTAGCCACGGCTCCAGGACCACGGTTCGGCGGGTGCCCGCGGACGTCCGTCCGCGGGCACCCGCATGTCGGGGATACTGGAACGGCAGACAAAGAGGAAAGGCCACACAGTGACTGAGATCGAGATCGGGCGCGGCAAGCGCGGCCGCCGGGCGTACGCCTTCGACGACATCGCCGTCGTACCGAGTCGGCGGACCCGCGACCCGAAGGAGGTCTCGATCGCCTGGCAGATCGACGCCTACCGTTTCGAGCTGCCGTTCCTGGCCGCCCCGATGGACTCCGTCGTCTCGCCGCAGACCGCCATCCGCATCGGCGAGCTGGGCGGCCTGGGCGTGCTCAACCTCGAGGGCCTGTGGACCCGGTACGAGGACCCGGAGCCGCTGCTCGCGGAGATCGCCGAGCTGGACGAGGCCACCGCGACCCGCCGCCTGCAGGAGATCTACGCGGCCCCGATCAAGGAAGAGCTGATCGGCCAGCGCATCAAGGAGGTGCGCGACTCCGGCGTGGTCACCGCCGCCGCGCTCTCCCCGCAGCGCACCGCCCAGTTCTCCAAGGCCGTCGTGGACGCGGGCGTGGACATCTTCGTGATCCGCGGCACCACCGTCTCCGCCGAGCACGTCTCCTCCGCCGCCGAGCCGCTGAACCTCAAGCAGTTCATCTACGAGCTCGACGTCCCGGTCATCGTCGGCGGCTGCGCGACCTACACCGCGGCCCTGCACCTGATGCGTACCGGCGCGGCCGGCGTGCTGGTGGGCTTCGGCGGCGGCGCCGCGCACACCACCCGTAACGTCCTGGGCATCCAGGTCCCGATGGCCACCGCCGTCGCGGACGTCGCGGCCGCGCGCCGTGACTACATGGACGAGTCCGGCGGCCGGTACGTCCACGTCATCGCCGACGGCGGCGTGGGCTGGTCCGGCGACCTGCCCAAGGCCATCGCCTGCGGCGCCGACGCCGTGATGATGGGCTCCCCGCTGGCCCGCGCCACCGACGCGCCCGGCCGCGGCCACCACTGGGGCATGGAGGCCGTCCACGAGGACGTGCCGCGCGGGAAGCGCATGGACCTTGGCACGGTCGGCTCGACCGAGGAGGTCCTGCACGGCCCGTCGCACACCACGGACGGTTCGATGAACTTCTTCGGCGCGCTGCGCCGCGCGATGGCCACGACCGGCTACTCCGACCTGAAGGAGTTCCAGCGGGTCGAGGTGACCGTCCGCGCGTAATCCGCCGTACTTCGTAAGGGGCCCTGCCGGCGCGGCGGGGCCCCTTCGCGTTACAGCCGGTGGGCTGCGCCCGTCGGCGTCGCCCCGCGGGTGTCCAGCAGGAGCTGGGCCTTCACGGCCAGGCCCTGGAGGTCGTACGTACGGTGGTGCTGCAGGAGCAGCGTGAGGTCGGCGGCGGAGGCGGCCTCGTACAGCGAGTCCGCGCGCGGGACCGGGCGGCCCATGACCTGCCACTGGGGGACGTACGGGTCGTGGTAGGTCAGATGGGCGCCCAGCTCCAGGAGGCGGGAGGCGATCTCGCGGGCCGGTGAGCCCTCCTCGTCGCCGATGTCCGGCTTGTACGTCACCCCCAGCAGCAGCACGCGCGCGCCGCGCGCCGATTTGCCGTGCTCGTTCAGGAGGGTGGCGCAGCGCTGGATGACGTACCGGGGCATCCGGCCGTTGACCTCCTGGGCGAGTTCGACCATGCGGAGCGGGTAGCCGGGGGAGCGGCCCTTGTGGGCCAGGCCGTTGGGGTCGATGGGGACGGCGTGGCCGCCGACACCGGGGCCGGGGCGGAACGCCTGGAAGCCGAAGGGCTTGGTCTCGGCGCAGCGGATGACGTCCCAGAGGTCCACGCCGATGTCGTGGCAGAGGACGGCCATCTCGTTCATCAGGGCGATGTTGACGTGCCGGTAGTTGGTCTCCAGGAGCCCGGCGGTCTCCGCCTCCTTGGGGCCGCGGGCGCGGACGACCTTGTCGGTGAGCCGGCCGTAGAAGGCGGCGGCCGCTTCGGTGCAGGCCGGGGTGAGGCCGCCGATGACCTTCGGGGTGTTGGAGTGGCCGTAGCGGCGGTTGCCGGGGTCGTACCGGGCGGGGGAACAGGCGAGGTGGAAGTCGCGTCCCGCGGTGAGACCGGAGCCCGCTTCCAGGAGCGGCCGGAGGAATTCCTCGGTGGTCCCGGGGTACCCCGTGGACTCCAGGATCACCGTGGTGTGGGGGCGCAGATGTGCGGCGAGGGTGCGGGCGGCCTCGGCCACTGCGCGGAGGTCCAGCGCGCGGTCCTCGCCGAGCGGGGTGGGGGCGCAGATGACGGCCGTACGGACCCGGCCGAGCACTGCCGGGTCGGTGGTGGTGCGGAAGCCGGCGGTGAGCAGCCGGCGTACTTCGGTGGAGGAGAGCGGGCCGTCGGCTCCGAGGCCGGCGGCGGTGTGCGGTGCGGGGGCGTAGCCAAGGGTGCCGAGGCCGGCGGCGACGGCGGCCTGGGCGAGGGGGAGGCCGATGTGGCCGAGTCCGATGACGGCGAGGTCTGCGGGCATTCTGGCCGTCCTTCCCGAGCGATTCCAGGTAGCGCATAAGTAGACTAAGCCGACATTTGACCCAGAATGGGGATTGGTGGATCAAGGGTGCGGAGTGGCGTCTTCCCGGCCGGTAAGTGTGCGGAGGGTGGCTGGCCCGGCCGCCTGCGGACAGAATCAACAACGGGGTGTGGCACCGATCACAGCACCGACCGAAGCGGGAGGCAGTGGTGAGGACAGCGACACTGGGACCGGCGGAGCGCGCCGGAGCACTGGCACGGATGGCGGAACGCGAGCTGGACGTGCTGGTCATCGGCGGCGGCGTCGTCGGCGCCGGCACCGCACTGGACGCGGTGACGCGCGGACTGTCCACCGGCCTGGTCGAGGCGCGGGACTGGGCATCGGGCACGTCGTCGCGCTCCAGCAAGCTGATCCACGGAGGGCTGCGCTATCTGGAGATGCTGGACTTCGCGCTCGTACGGGAAGCGCTGAAGGAACGCGGGCTGCTGCTGGAGCGGATCGCGCCGCATCTGGTGAAGCCGGTGCCCTTCCTCTATCCCCTTCAGCACAAGGGCTGGGAGCGCTGGTACGCCGGCACGGGCGTGGCGATGTACGACGCGATGTCGCTCTCCTCGGGGCACGGCCGCGGGCTGCCGGCCCACCGGCATCTCACCCGTTCGCGCGCGCTGCGTGTCGCGCCCTGCCTGAAGAAGGACGCGCTGGTCGGCGCGTTGCAGTACTACGACGCCCAGATGGATGACGCGCGTTATGTCGCCACCATCGTGCGCACCGCCGCCGCCTACGGGGCGCTCACGGCCAACCGGGCCCGGGTCGTCGGCTTCCTGCGCGAGGGCGAGCGGGTGGTCGGCGCGCGGGTGCAGGACGTGGAGGCCGGCGGCGAGTACGAGGTGCGCGCCCGGCAGATCGTCAACGCCACGGGCGTGTGGACGGACGACACCCAGGGCTTGATCAATGAGCGCGGCCAGTTCCACGTCCGCGCCTCCAAGGGCATCCACCTGGTCGTACCGAAGGACCGCATCCACTCCACCACCGGGCTGATCCTGCGCACGGAGAAGAGCGTGCTCTTCGTCATCCCGTGGGGACGGCACTGGATCATCGGCACCACCGACACCGACTGGGACCTGGACAAGGCGCACCCCGCCGCCTCCAGCGCCGACATCGACTACCTCCTCGAACACGTCAACTCCGTGCTCTCCACCCCGCTGACCAGGGACGACGTGGAAGGTGTCTACGCGGGTCTGCGGCCGCTGCTGGCGGGTGAGTCGGACGCGACGAGCAAGCTCTCGCGCGAGCACACCGTCGCGCACCCGGTGCCGGGCCTGGTCGTGGTCGCGGGCGGCAAGTACACGACGTACCGGGTCATGGCCAAGGACGCGGTGGACGAGGCGGTGCACGGGCTGGACCAGAGGGTCGCGGACTGTGTGACCGAGGACGTGCCGCTGGTGGGCGCGGAGGGCTACAAGGCGCTGTGGAACGCGCGGGCGCACATCGCGGCACGCACCGGCCTGCACGTCGCCCGGATAGAGCATCTGCTGAACCGCTACGGCTCGATGGCGGAGGAAGTACTGGAGCTGATCACCGACGATCCGTCACTCGGCGCCCCGCTGGCGGCCGCCGACGACTACCTCCGCGCCGAGGTCGTCTACGCCTGCACCCACGAGGGCGCCCGCCACCTGGACGACGTGCTGACCCGGCGCACCCGGATCTCCATCGAGACCTTCGACCGGGGCACCCGCAGCGCCCGCGAGGTCGCCGAGCTGATGGCGCCCGCGCTGGGCTGGGACCAGGACCAGATCGACCGGGAGATCGAGCACTACGAGAAGCGGGTCGAGGCCGAGCGGGAGTCCCAGCGGCAGCCGGACGACCTGACGGCGGACGCGGCGCGGCTGGGGGCGCCGGACATCGTGTCGCGGTAGGGGCGCGAGGCGCCCTGGGGCGTGGCGCCCTCGCGTGTCGCGCCTGCCCGTCCCGGCAGCCGGTCGTCCCGGCCGGTCCGGCCGGGACGGCGTCACGCCTGCGGGTCCCGCGGGGTCTGCGGGGCTTGCGGGCAGAATTCCGCCGTCAGCAGGGCGTGTATCCGCTGGGGCGCGTCCGGCTGGTCCGTGTTCAGTCGCAGCGTCAGCACGTGCCGGCCGTCCTCGGTGGCCGCGGTCTGCGCGTACGAGCCGTTGATGTCGCCGTCGTGGCCCCATACCGTCACGCCGCACGACAGCCGGGTGCCGTAGAGGCCCAGCCCGTACACCCCGTTCGTGTCCTTTTCGTCCCGCATCTGGGCGAGCTGACGGGGCGGCAGCAGCCGGCCGCCGAGCAGCGCCGCGAAGAAACGATTCAGGTCGCCGAGCGTCGTGACCAGCTCGCCCGCCGCGCCCGCCCGGCTGGGATCGAGCGTCGTACTGTCCACGCGCTCCGCGCCCACCTGCGAGTACCCGCGCCCGTACGGCCGCGGCAGCCGCGGGTCGGTGCCGGGGAAGGACGTGCCCGAGAGCCCCAGCGGCGCGATGATCCGGCGCCCGGCCTCCTCGGCGTACGAGTGCCCGGTCACCGCCTCGATGATCTGCCCCAGTACGAGGTAGTTGGTGTTGGAGTACGCGTACCGGGCGCCGGGAGCCGACTCCGGCGGATGGGCCAGCGCCGTCCGCACCAGCGCGGCCGGGGTGTAGGTGTCGTAGCGGTGTGCGGTGAAGCCGGCGCCGTGCAGCTCCTGCGACAGCACCGGGTCGGCGGTGTAGTTGTACAGGCCGCTGGTGTGGTCCAGCAGTTCGCGGACGGTGACCGCGCGGGGGTCCGTACTGCCGGGGGCGAGGTCCGGCAGCAGCCGGCCGACGGTGTCGTCCAGGGAGAGCCGGTGCTCGGCGGTGAGCTGCAGCACGACCGTGGCGATGAAGGTCTTGGTGAGGCTGCCCGCGCGGAAGTGGTCGGCGGGCGTGATGGGCCGGTCGGTCCGCAGGTCGGCCACGCCCGCCGCGGCGAATCGCGAGGCGTACGACCGGCCGTCACGGGTCGTCAGTGCCGCGGCGCCCGGCGCGTCCCCGTCCGCCAGCGCGCGGACCGCCCGGGCGGTCGCGGGCTTCGGCGCGTGCGCCGTGCCCTTCGACGCGCCGGGCTTGCGCGGCGTACTCGGGGTGCGGGACGGCGCGTGCCGACCGGACGGGGAGGGCCGCGCATCGGGGCGCGGCGCACGGGCCGTGGGCGGCGGCGTGCCCGTATCGGGGGTCGGCGCACCTGTGGCGGGGCGGCGCGCGCCGGGCGCATCCGCCGCCGCGGAGTGCGCCGGAGCGCGGTCACGGGCGGCGCATCCGGCGGTGAGCAGCACGCCGAACACCGCCGCCAGCGCCGCCGCACGGCTAAAATTCACGGATCGCAAGGTCAATCGGGACTCCCGGTCGTCGGGCCCATCATGACGGGTGCCCAGCGCGTACTCCTCCTGGCCCCGGGCCTTCCCCACCGCCGCGGATGAGGGAGAATGAAGGCTCTGCCAGGGTGGGTTGTCCGAGTTGGGGCAGTTTGGTGTTGCGGTTGCCAACTCGGCTGGATTGCAGAGGGGATTCAGTGGGCGACGAGGACGCCAAGGACGGCGAGACGGGCAGGCTGCTCGCGGGCCGTTACCGGCTGGGCGATGTCCTCGGCCGGGGCGGGATGGGCACGGTCTGGCGGGCACGGGACGAGGTCCTGGGCCGCACGGTCGCGGTCAAGGAGCTGCGCTTCCCGGGCGGGGTCGAGGAGGACGAGAAGCGCCGCCTGATCACCCGTACGCTGCGCGAGGCGAAGGCGATCGCCAGGATCCGCAACCACGGCGCGGTCACGGTCTACGACGTGGTCGACGAGGACGACCGCCCGTGGATCGTCATGGAGCTGGTCGAGGGCCGCTCGCTCGCCGAGGTCATCCGCGACGACGGCGCGCTCACCCCGCGCCGCGCCGCCGAGGTCGGCCTCGCCGTCCTGGACGTCCTGTGCGCCGCGCACCGCGAGGGCATCCTGCACCGCGACGTGAAGCCGTCCAACGTCCTGATCGCCGACGACGGCCGGGTGGTGCTCACGGACTTCGGCATCGCCCAGGTCGAGGGCGACCCCTCGGTCACCTCCACCGGCATGCTCGTCGGCGCGCCCTCGTACATCTCGCCCGAGCGCGCCCGCGGCCAGAAGCCCGGCCCGCCGTCCGACCTGTGGTCGCTGGGCGGCCTGCTGTACGCCTGCGTCGAGGGCGTGCCCCCGTACGACAAGGGCTCCGCGATCGCCACCCTGACCGCGGTGATGACCGAGCCGGTGGACCCGCCCAAGAGCGCCGGCGGCCTCGAAGAGGTCATCTACGGGCTGCTGGTGAAGGACCCCGCGGGGCGGCTGAGTGACGAGGCCGCCCGCGCGCTGCTGACGGCCGCGGTCAACGCGCCCGAGGACACGGGTACCAAGCCGCCCGAGAAGCCCGCAGAGGCCACCCGCATGATGGCGCTGCCGGCCCTGCCGGCCCTGCCGTCGAAGCCCGCGGCGCCGCCAAGACCCTCCGCCGCCACCGCGGGCGCGGCCGCCGAGCCGGCCAGGGAGCGGATGCGCGGCGCCCTGAAGTCCGTACGCAGCGCTGCGGCGGCCGCCTCGTCCGCCCGCTCCGAGCCGAAGCCGGACGACACGCCGGCGTCCAGCCAGCCGGCGTCGGGCACGACCCGGGCCTCGCTGACCGACGTCGTACCGAAGCGCACGCTCATCATCGTCGCGGTGGTCGCCGTTCTCGCGGTCCTCGGCACGGTGCTGGCCTTCGCGCTGAACGCCGGGGACGACACCCCGGGCAAGGGCACGGCCCAGGAGGCCGGGCCGAGCGCCGACGCGGCCCCCGCGTCCGACGAGCCGCAGGGGGAGCGCAACGCGAGCCCGAAAGCCGGCAACGGGGCGGCCGAGAAGCCGAGCGCGACGCCCGAGGACGACGCGAGCGACGACAAGGGCGACGACGACAAGGGCGACGACGGGAAGGGCGACGACAAGGGCGGCGACGCCGTCCCGGACGGCTTCAAGAAGATTTCCAGCGGCCGGTTCCACTTCACGATGGCCATGCCCAAGGACTGGAAGCAGACCGGCACGGCGGGGCAGAACTCGGGCGGCATCTTCAGCGCCTCCGGTGGCTTCCCGCGCATTCAGGTCGACTTCAACTCCAAGCCGTCCGACGACGCCGCCGCGGCCTGGCGCAGCCTGGAGCCCGCGGTGCGCGGCAGCAGCGCCGGCTACCACCTCCTCGGCATCAAGAAGGCCGACTGGCGGGACTACCCGACGGTCGCCGACTGGTCGTTCACCCGTGAGCAGCGCGGTCAGAAGGTGCGCGTACTGAACCGTGGCTTCAAGGTCGACGGCGGCCACGGCTACGCGATAATGATCACCTGCAAGGCCGGGACCTGGTCGGACAAGGAGTGTCGGGAACTGCGGGAGACGGCGTTCCGGACGTTTGAGGTGAAGGGCTGAGGAGCCTTCGGGGGGCGGGGTGACGGCCTTCGGGGCGAGGGCCTGTCTACGGGGGCGGGTGGCCGGCCTACGGGTGACGGTGGCCGGCCTACGGGGGCGGCGGGCTCGTTGCCTACGGGGCGGACGGCTTGTGGCCCGTGCGTCAGTGGGCTGATTCCGGCACCCGAGTAACTGCTGTCCCCCGCGTCCGTATGAGGGACTGATCATTCCGCCCGCTCCGGTGGCAGAAAGCCGCCGGGGCGGGTGATTGCTGTTGCGTCGAGCGGTCCCCAGGCGGACCCGGGACACGTATCGTGGCCCCACATAGACCGTACGCGGCCGCATTTCGGCAGTATTGCGACTGGAACCGACCACGGACCGCTGTGCCGGGGGGTATGAACGGTCCAGCGGTTGGCCGCGGGCATCGCGCGCACTGGGGAGGCGTCGTGGACGAGTACGCGGGGCGAGTGCTCGCCGAGCGCTACCGCCTTCCTGCGCCGCTGCCGGACGCGCCCGATCCGGTCCTGACCCGCGCGCTGGACACGTACAGCGGGCAGGACGTGCTGGTCCGTCAGGTGCCGCTCCCGGAGGTCGTGGACGCGGAGCTGGTCGACGAGTACGACACGGGGGGCGGGGCCGGCCGGGGGTACGGCGGCGAGGGGAGCGGCCGTGGGCGGCGTACGGGTGCCGGTGCTGGTTCCGGCTCCGGTGGGGGCTCGCGGGCCGACCGCGATCCGTCCGATCCCGTGGTGCGGCGCGCGCTGGAGGCCGCGACGGCCGCCGCGCGCGTCCCGGACCATCCTCGGCTCGACCAGGTTTTCGACGTCTTCGCGCAGGACGGCAGCCTGTGGATCGTCAGCGAACTGATCCCGGCCCGGCCGCTGTCGGCGCTCCTCTCCGACCGCACGCTCTCCCCGCACCGAGCGGCGGAGATCGCCGCCGACATCCTCACCGCGCTGCGCGCGCTGCACGCGCACGGCTGGACGCACCGCAACATCACCCCGCGCACGGTCCTGGTCTGCGACGACGGCCGCGTGGTCCTGACCGGCCTGGCCGCCGGCGCCGCGGAGGAGGCACTGTGCGGCTACGACCCGGTACCCCGTGAGTCGGACCCGCCACCGGGGGCGGTACGGGCGGGGGTTGTACGGGAGTGGCGTGCGGGGGGCGGGGGTGCGCCGGGTGGGGCTGTTCCTCGGGGCGCTGATCCTGGTGGGGCTGTGTCCGGGTCGGCTGCGTCCGGTGGGGCTGCGCGTGGTTCGGCTGCGCCGGGTGGGCCTGTGCGTGGTTCGGCTGCGCCTGGTGGGGCCGCGCCCGGTTTGGCTGCGCCTGGTGGGGCTGCGTCCGGATCGGCTGCGTCCGGTGGGGCCGTGCGTGGTGGCTCTTCTGGGGTGCCCGGGGCGCGTACGTCTTCGGAGGCGGGGCCGCGGGTGTCCGCTGCGTCCGGTGGGGGACGCGGTGGGGTGACGCAGGCGGTGCCGGGGCCTCCCGGGGGGCCTGAGCGCGGTGACTCGGAGCGTGGCGCCCAGGGGACCGGGGCGGCCGAGGACGATCCGCGGCGGGCGCGTGCCGGGGCGATCGCCGCGTACCGGGCGGGTGCCAGGGCCGCGGCGGCGCGTACGGCCGGTCCGGGGAACCGTTCCGCCTTGCCGCCGGGGCCTCCGGGCGTACCGGGCCGCCCCGGCCCGCAACAGGGGCAGCCCGCCGCTCCACAGGGCCGTCCCGCCGTCCCGCCGGGGCCTCCGGGCGTACCGCCGGGGCCTGCGGGCGGACCGTCGGGTCGTCCGGGTGTGCAGCCGGGGCCTGCGGGCGCGCTACCGGGGCAGCCCGGTGCCGTGCCGCAGTACGGGCCCGCCGTGCCGCCCGCTCCGCGGCAGCCGGCCGCGCCGGGCAGTGCCGCGTACGGAGGCGGGCTGCCGGGCCCCGTGCGCAGGCCGCAGGGCGGCACGAACGCGCTGCCGACCGGCCCGCAGAATCGCCCCATGGGCTCGGCCGAGCCGCAGAGCCGCCCTGTTGGTCCGGCCGTCCCGCAGAGCCGTCCCGGGCCGGGTAACAGGCCCGCCGGTGCCGCGGCCGGCGTGCAGGGAGGGCCGGGCACCGGCGTGTACCCCGGTGTGGCGCCGGGGAACGCGCTGGCGGCCGAGCGGGCGCGCCAGGCGCGGATCACCGTGGTCGGCGCGGTCACCGAGCGCTGGGCGCCCGAACAGGCCGGCCCCGTCCACGCGAACTGGCAGCTCGCGCCGCCCGTCGGCCCGGCCGCCGACCTCTGGGCGCTCGGCGCCCTGCTCTTCCGCAGCGTGCAGGGCCACGCCCCGTACGCCGAGGAGAGCGCCGCCGAACTGGTCCAACTGGTCTGCGCCCGCCCGCCCGCGCACGCGGAGGAGTGCGGCGCGCTGCGCCCGGTCGTGGAGTCGCTGCTGCGCCAGGACCCCACCGAGCGACCCGACTTCGAGGAGCTGCGCGGCTGGCTGCGCTCCCTGGTACGCGCGGCACCGGAGCCGGAGGCCGGCCGCGCGGTCGTGACCGTACCGGCCCTGGAGCGGGGCGGCGACCCGCGCCGGCTGCCGATCGTGCGCCGCCGCGGCGAGCTCGTACGGCGCGGCCGGCACAAGAAGTCGCGCCCTCGCCGGGAGCGCCCGCACGGAACTGCGGCACCTACTGCCCACTCGGCGCCGCCGCCCCCTGTGCGCCCCGCACCGCCCCCACGCGCCCATGAAGGCGTCCGGGACCACGACGGCGGTGACCGCGACCGCGCGCGGCAGCGGAAGCCGCGGCCGAACCGCGACCGGACGCCCCGCGGCGGCCCGCGCCGCCTCGGCATGCTGCTGCTCGGCCTCGTGCTCCTGCTGGTCGTCGGCGCGGTGCTGGTCGCCGTGGCCTTCCTGCCCAGAAGCGGCACGGACCCGGACGGCTCGGGGAACACCCGGAGCAGCGTGCCCAGCGGTACCGAAACCGGCGCGCCCGCGCCCGACCCGGCGCAGTCGCAGCCGGACGGCGCGGACCCGACCAGTACCCACCCGCGGACCACCGCACCGGACGGCCTGGCCGACGGCTTCGAGATGCGCGACGACCCGGAGGGCTTCCGGATCGCGGTGCACAAGGGCTGGCAGCGGCACGCCAAGAATGCCGAGGGCCAGGTGCGCTACACCAAGGGCGCCTTCACGCTGCTGGTGGTGCCGGGCCGGGACACCGCGAAGCGGTTCGGCTCCGACCCGATGGCGTACCAGCAGGACAAGGAGGCCGAGCTGGCGCCGTTCCGCGACGCGAACTGGACCTCGTCCTCGGGGCTGCGGCGCACCGATGTCGGCCGGACGGCCATGGCGGAGGGCACCTTCACCTGGGGCGAGGACAGCGGCTCCGCGACGTACGCGCGCAACATGGCGCTCCTGGAGGGCGGCCGCTACCACCTCGTCCTGGTCATCGGCCCGGACCGCGACCGGGCCGAGGTCGACCGCTTCTACGAACAGGCGTCGACGTCCTTCCGCCCCTGACCACCGGAACCGGGGCAGGCGCAGTGCTGTGAGGCCGCTGACGGCTCTTCGCCTCCGGGCGCGCCGCACGCGCTGGGGGCATCGCACACGCCAGAGGCACCGCACATGCCAGGGACACCGCGCGCGCCCAGCGCGAACCGGGCGCGCAGCTCGCCCTTGAGCACCTTGCGCAGCGTCGCGCCCCGAGGAAGCGCGTCCACCACCTCCATCCGTTCGGGCACCTTGTGCGGCGCCAGCCCGCGCTCTCGTAGCCACGCGCCCAGCGCTTCCGCCGTCACCGGGGGCGCGCCGTCCCGCTGTTCCACCACCGCGCACACCAGTTCCCCGCGCTCGGCGTCCGGGAGCCCGATGACCGCGGCATCCCGGACGTCCGGATGCCCATGGAGCAGGTCCTCGATCTCCTGCGCCGAGACGTTCTCGCCCTTACGGATGATGATGTCCTTCAGCCGCCCGGTGACGACGAGGCGCCCCTCGGGGGTGAGGCGCCCGAGGTCTCCCGTGGGCAGGAACCCGTCGGCGTCGAACGGGTCCGGCTCGCCGAGGTACCCCTGGCACACGGCGGGGCCGCGCAGCCGTATCTCGCCGTCCGCGCCGATGCGGATCTCCATGCCGGCCGGCGGGCGCCCGTCGGCCGCGGCCAGGTCCGCGTCGTCGTCGAGCGGGTCGCCCATGGTCACCATCGGGGCCTCGGTCAGCGCGTACCCGTGGGTGAGGGCGCAGCCCAGCTCGCGGACCACCTCGTAGTACAGCCCGGGAGGTTTGGGCGCCCCGCCGCCCGCCAACAGACGCAGGTCGGGGAGGAGCGGCCCGGAGCCGGCCTGTCGCCGCTGTTCGGCAAGGAAGAGCTGGTAGAAGGCGGTGGAGCCGCCCGCGATGGTGACGCCGTGTCTCCGGTACGCGCCCAGCGCTTCGGGCAGCGCGAAGTGTTCGAACAGGACGGCCGGGATGCCGTGCCGCAGCAGCATGACGGTGTAATCGGGGCCCGCGACGTGCGCGTACGGGAACGCCATCGAGCCCACGTCGCGCGCCTGTACGCGCAGCGCGCGCCCGAGGTCGGTGCCGGCGGCGAGCAGCGCCCGGTCGCAGTGCAGGACGCCCTTGGGGCCCGCGGTGGTGCCCGAGGTCCAGTAGATCCAGCGGGTCTCCCCGGGGCCGGCGGGCGGTGGCGGCAGGCTGCCGGGGTCGCCGTCGGGCAGTGTGGCGTACGCGTCGGCGACCGTGAGCGGGCCGGGGAGCCGGGCGGCGATCCGGTGGCCCATGGCGGTGTGGTCGAAGCCGCGCCAGGTGCCGGGCGTGAGGAAGAACTCCGCTTCGGTACGGCGCAGTACGTGCGCCACCTCGTGGTCGCGGTAGAGCGGGACGACCGGGCTCTGGACCGCGCCGAGCCGGGCCAGGGCGAGGCAGAGCAGGACCGTTTCGATGCGGGTCGGCAGTTGCCAGACGACCCGGGTGCCGGCGCGCACGCCCCGCGCGTGCAGTCCGGCCGCGACCCGTTCCGCGCGGGCGCGCAGCGCGCCGAAGCCGATGCGTACCTCGTCTTCCGGTGTGGCCCCCGCCTGTATGAGCGCGGTGGCATCCGGGGTGCGGCCGGCACGGTCCACGACCAGTCCCCACAGGGTCTCGCCCGTCATACGCCCTCCGCGTGCGCCAAAGAACTGACGAACCATCAGGTACGCACCGGAGCGTAGAGGTGTGTGCCTTGTCGGTCCAGGGGTCGGGGGCTAGCCTGCGTCCAGTAACTGACGATCCGTCAGCTCACGAGGCGACAGGGGACTCCCATGGAGCTACCGCGCATCATCAGCGTCGACGACCACGTGATCGAGCCCGCGCACCTCTTCGAGACCTGGCTGCCGGCGAAGTACCGGGACCGCGGGCCGAGGCCGCTGACCGCCGGGATCGGCGAGCTGGCGTACGTGGGCGGCAAGTACGTCATCACCATGGACCCGGACGGCCCGCCCACCGACTGGTGGATCTACGAGGACCTGAAGTTCCCGTACAAGCGCAACATCGCCGCCGTCGGCTTCGACCGCGACGAGATGACGCTGGAGGGCATCACCCGCGCGCAGATGCGCCCCGGCTGCTGGGACCCGGCCGAGCGCCTGAAGGACATGGACCTCAACCACGTCGAGGCGTCCCTCTGCTTCCCGACCTTCCCCCGTTTCTGCGGCCAGACCTTTGCGGAGGCGCATGACAAGGAGGTCGCGCTGGCGTGCGTGCGGGCGTACAACGACTGGATGGTCGAGGAGTGGTGCGGCGACAGCGGCGGCCGGCTGATCCCGCTGTGCCTCGTGCCCCTGTGGGACATCGGCCTTGCCGTCCAAGAGGTGCGGCGCAATGCCGCGCGCGGGGTGCGGGCCGTGACGTTCAGCGAGATCCCCACGTACCTCGGACTGCCCTCCATCCACAGCGGCTACTGGGACCCCTTCTTCGCGGCCTGTGAGGAGACCGGCACGGTCGTCAATATGCATATCGGGTCCAGCTCCCAGATGCCGGCCGCTTCCCCCGATGCGCCGCCCGCCGTGCAGGCCGCCCTCTCGTTCAACAATGCGATGGCGTCGATGATGGACTTCTTGTTCAGCGGCGTCCTGGTGAAGTTTCCACAGCTCAAACTCGCCTATAGCGAGGGGCAGATGGGCTGGATCCCGTACGCGCTGGAGCGGGCGGACGACGTGTGGGAGGAGCACCGCGCCTGGGGCGGGGTGCGCGACCTGATCCCCGAGCCGCCCTCGACGTACTATTACCGGCAGATCTTCTGCTGCTTCTTCCGGGACAAGCACGGCGTCGCCTCACTGGACGCGGTCGGCCGGGACAACGCCACCTTCGAGACGGACTACCCGCACGTGGACTCGACCTTCCCGCACACCAAGGAGGTGGCGCTCGACCACGTGAAGGGGCTGGACGAGGAGACCGTGTACAAGCTGATGCGGGGCAACGCGATCCGGATGCTCGGCCTCGGCCTGGACACGTGAGGCCCCGGTGGACCTCACGTACACGGACGAGGAGGAGGACTTCCGGGCCCGGCTGCGCGCGTGGCTGCGCGAGGTGCTGCCGAAGCTCCCCGACCGCCCCGCCGCCACCGACTGGCCCGGCCGCAGGGCCTACGACACGGCCTGGCAGCGGCTGCTGTACGACGCGGGGTACGCGGGGCTGCACTGGCCCGCGGACGCCGGCGGGCAGGGCGCGACGCCCACCCAGCACCTGATCTTCCTGGAGGAGACCGAGCGGGCGGGCGCTCCCTACGTGGGCGCGAACTTCGTGGGACTGCTGCACGCCGGGCCCACCATCGCCGCCGAGGGCACCGAAAGCCAGCGCGCCCGCTGGCTGCCGCCGATCCTGCGCGGCGAGGAGATCTGGTGCCAGGGCTTCAGCGAGCCGGACGCCGGTTCGGATCTGGCCGCGCTGCGTACGAAGGCGGTGCGGGACGGCGACGCCTACGTGGTCAGCGGCAGCAAGATCTGGACCTCGCACGCCGAGGTCGCCGACTGGTGCGAGCTGCTGGTGCGCACCGACCCCGAGGCGCCGCGGCACAGAGGTATCAGCTGGCTCGCGATGCCCATGGACGCGCCCGGCATCACCGTACGGCCGCTGCGCACGCTCACGGGGACCGCCGAGTTCGCGGAGGTCTTCCTCGACGAGGTGCGGGTGCCGGTGGCGAACCGCCTCGGGGCCGAGCACGACGGCTGGCGGGTGACGATGGTGACGCTCTCCTTCGAGCGCGGCACCGCCTTCGTGGGCGAGGTGGTGGCGTGCCGCCGGGTGCTGGCCGAGCTGGCCCGTACGGCGCGCGAGAACGGCCGCTGGGACGACGCGGTGCTGCGGCGCAGGCTCGGACGCCTGGCCGCGGAGTTCGCCGCGCTGTGGCGCCTCACGCAGTGGAACGTCAGCGAGGCGCAGCGGGGCGGCGGCGTGCCCGGTGCCGGCGGCTCGGTCTTCAAGCTGCGGTACTCGCACGCCCGGCAGGAGCTGTACGACGCGGCCGCCGAGGTGCTGGGCGCCGGGTCGCTCGACGCGGACCAGGAGTGGATCGCCGACCGGCTCTCGGCCCTCTCGTACACGATCGCGGCCGGCACCTCCCAGATCCAGCAGAACATCGTGGCCGAGCGGCTCCTCGGCCTCCCGAAGGGACGCTGACCGTGGACTTCCACCTCACCGACGACCAACAGGCGCTGCGCGCGGGCGTGCGCGAGCTGCTGGCCGGGCGCTTCCCCGGAGAACGGCTGCGCGCGGCGGTGGACGCCTACGAAGCGGCAGGGCGCGGGCCTGTACTGGACCGCGCCCTGTGGCGCGAGCTGGCGGACGCGGGCTTCTTCTCGCTGCTGCTGCCCGAGGCGGACGGCGGCGCGGGGCTCGGGTTGCCGGAAGCGGTCCTGGTGCTGGAGGAGGCCGGGCGGGCGCTGGTGCCGGGACCTCTGGTGGCCGGGATGCTGCTGGCGGGTGCGGTGGACGGGGCGGCGGCCGGCGAGCGGGTCGCGGGGCTGTGCGACGCGGCGACGATGCCGGCGCTCTGGGAACACCCGTCCGACTGCGATGAGGTCATCGTGGTGGCGGAGCGCGCTGCGTACCGATGTGCGCCGGGCAGCCTGCGCACGGCTCCGGTGCGCTCGGTGGACCCGCTGACCCCGCTCGCCCGGCTCCTCGAGGGGCCGGGCGGTGCGCCGTACGCGGCGGACGTCCCCCGGATCCGCCGTGAGGCCGTGCTGCTGACCGCCGCGCAGCAGCTCGGTGGCGCCGCGCACGCCCTCGAGGCGGCGGTGGCGTACGCGCGGTACCGGGAGCAGTTCGGGGCCCCGATCGGCTCCTTCCAGGCCGTCAAGCACCTGTGTGCGCAGATGCTGGTACGCGTGGAGCTCGCCCGAAGTGCCGTCTATGCGGCCTCTGTCACCGAAGATCCTGCCGAGGTGGCCGGTGCGAAGCTGCTCGCCGACGAGGCCGCCGTACGCAATGCCCGCGACTGTCTTCAGGTGCACGGCGGCATGGGATTCACCTGGGAGGCGGACGTGCACCTCCTCCTGAAGCGGGCCTGGCTGCGTGGCGAGAGCCGGCAGTCGGCGGCCGCGGGCGAGGAAGCGCTGGCGGCGGCGTTGGCCGACGGTCATATCGCTGTGTGACAGCCGTTGAGCGGAATGTCGGACTCCGCACGGATGAGCGGTCACGCTGCGTCGATATCGGGTTGTGTCCTTCGCGTGACTCGTTACACGGGGGAGTCGGTGCGGCGCTCGGGTACGCTCGCTCGGGTGCGAGTGGTTCTGAGGCGCAACTGTCCCGGCGTTGCCTGCGAGGCATCTCCGGGGTACGGGGTGCGTACCGCTCGCACCGGGCAGGGGCCCGCGAATCCCCTGCGTTCGACTCCCCGCATTGCGCGTCGCACAGTATGCAGCACGCATACTCCCTTCCGCTGGAATATGCCTGAAGCGCTTGTTGGGGTGACTGAACGTCAACCATGCTGTGCTTCGCCGGGATCACGCACCGTGATCCCGTGGAGGCGCGAGGCGATGTTTCCGCCGGTTCGGATGGTGTGAGCGGTGCAGGTGCTTCAGGTGCAGTTGGAGGTGCGGCCCGACCCCGCTGAGGTGGGGCGGGCCCGCAGGTGGGCCCGGTCGCGGCTGGCCGGGACCGGCATAGGGGCCGATGAGCCGCTGGCGGAGACGCTGATCCTGCTGGTCTCCGAGCTCGTCACCAACGCCGTGGTGCATGCCGGCTCGCACGCCGAGCTGCGGCTGCGTTTCTCCGGCGCAGGGCCCGTGGTCGGGACGGTGCGCCTGGAGGTCGTGGACGGCAGCGCCCGCCCGCCGCGGCCGCGCCGTGCGGAGGGTGACGACACCAACGGCCGCGGCCTGGAGCTGGTCGACGGGCTGGCCGACCGCTGGGGCTGGCAGCCCGAAGGGCCGGGCAAGCGCATCTGGTGCGAGGTGGACCGCGGCCGGTCGCTGCTGATGGCCACGGGGGCCGAGCCGGGCGCACTGGGGGCGTACGAGCAGCCGTGTGCCGTCACAAACGGGATGTAACGGAAAAAGTCCAGACCAGGTGTTGACGAGACGTGGCACCTTGATCACGCTTGGGGCAGCGATTCGCCGCGAGGGGACGCCGAGGGTACGGGGGAGACGCCCCCTTGGCGAGTGCGGGTCGCGCCCGGAGCCGGGTGGCGGTCCGCGGTGCCGCGCTCGGGGTGCGCATGAGCGCACCGCCACCTTGGCCGGGCGGCTCTTCTGTGGAGCCGCTGCGGACGGCTCCACCTAGAGCACCGCTACGGGAGCGACCGGCGCCCCGGAGCCGCCGACGAACGGCTCCGCCACCGCCGAGAGCAGGAAGGCGTAGCGCCCCTCGGAGGCGCAGGCCGCCGACAGCTCCTCCAGGTTCCAGTTCTGGCCCTGCAGCAGCCCCATCTCCACGAGGTGCAGCGCGTGCACGGGCATCCACAGGTCCGCGATCTCCGGCGGGAAGATCTCGAAGGTGAGGGTGTCATTGGCGACCGCGGCGACGTCGCGGGCGTGGAACCACTCCGGCGTACGGACCGACAGCCCCGGTGAGGGGAACGCGTACCCCTGCTTGTCGCCCGCCAGGTAGCGCCGTATCTGCCCGGTGCGTACGAGGGCGACGTCACCGGCGCGTACGGCCGTGCCGGCCAGCTCCTCCGCGGCCTCCAGGTCCTCGGGGGTGACGGCGTGCGCGCCGTCCAGCGGCCGGTCGCCGCCACCGTCCCGTACGCGCGCCACGTCCAGCAGTACCCCGCGTGACAGGACCGGAGGGGCCTTCTCGATGCCGAGCGCGGTCGCGCCGGCGTGGGCGGTGACGGCGGCGGCCGGCCGGCCGTTGTAGAGCTTCCCCGAGTGCGAGACGTGCGTGAGGCCGTCCCAATGGGTGGCCGCCTGCAGGCCCATGGTCACGACGTCGTCGCTGGTCGCGACCGTGTCCGGGCCGAACATCTCATAGTTGACCGCGACCATCGTGTGCAGCGGGTTGACCCGCCCCGGTATGGCGCCGGTCTGCACGCCGTCCTGCCGGAGCGGCAGCGCGAGCGGGATGCGCAGGCCGCTGCGGACGGTCGCGACGGCGGCGCGCACCACGTCCGCGGTGATCAGGTTCAGCGTGCCGATCTCGTCGTCCGGTCCCCACCGCCCCCAATTGTTCACACGTCGGGCGATCTCGTGGAACTCCGGCGGCAGGGGCATGAGCCCTCCTCGGGGGATTCGGTCGTGAGGCTTGTCTTCGTACCGCGCCTGCCCAAAAATCTAACGGTCCGTCAGAAACTGCGGGAAGGGGAGCGGCATGGGGAACTTCTTGGCCGGCAAGGTGGTCGCCGTCACGGGGGCGGGCCGCGGCATCGGGCGGGCCGTGGCGCTGGCGGCCGCGGCCGAGGGCGCCAAGGTGATCGTCAACGACTACGGCGTCTCGGTGGACGGCAGCGAGCCGGGCAGTGAGGTCGCCGCCGGGGTGGTGAAGGAGATCGAGGCGGCCGGCGGCGAGGCCGTCGCGGTCGCCGACGACGTCGCCACGATGGACGGCGGGCAGCGCATCGTGGACACGGCTCTCGCGCGCTACGGGCGCATCGACGGCGTCGTGTGCGTGGCGGGCATCCTGCGCGAACGGATGCTGTTCAACATGTCCGAGGCGGAGTGGGACCCGGTGATCGCGACCCACCTCAAGGGCACGTTCACGGTCTTCGGGGCGGCCGCCGCGGTGATGCGCCGCCAGAAGGCGGGCACCCTCATCGGCTTCACCAGCGGCAACCACCAGGGCAGCGTCTCCCAGGCCAACTACGCCTCGGCCAAGGGCGGCATCATCTCCCTCGTGCGCAGCGCCGCGCTGGGGCTCCACAAGTACGGCGTGACCGCGAACGCCGTGGCGCCCGTCGCGCGCACCCGTATGTCCGCCGACGTCCCCATGGAGCTCAAGGAGATCGGCGAGCCCGAGGACGTCGCGGCGCTCGTCGTCTACTTGCTGAGCGAGCGCGCCAAGGGGGAGGGGATCACCGGGCAGGTGTACACGGTGGCCGGTCCGAAGATCGCGGTCTGGGCGCAGCCCCGGGAGCTGCGCGCCGCGTACAACGAAGGCCCGTGGACGCCGGAACGGATCGCCGACTTCCTCCCGGGGACGGTCGGCACCGACCCCATGCCGCTGCTGGACCGGCTGGAGGCGATGGCGGCCGCGGCGGCCGCCAAGGAGCGCCCGAATGCCTAGCCGGGCCACGGCGGCCCGGAACGGCGCTCCGAGGGGCCCGGTGGGGGAGAGGCGGGCGTCGTGCGAGGGGTGATCTTCGATGGCGAGGCGCCGCGGTTCGTGACCGACCTGGAGGTACGCGCTCCGGGGCCGGGCGAGGTCCTGGTCGGCATCCGTGCGGCGGGGTTGTGCCACAGCGATGTGTCAGTGGTCGATGGGACGATTCCCTTTCCGGTGCCGGTCGTGCTGGGGCACGAGGGCGCCGGGGTCGTCGAGGCCGTGGGGGAAGGGGTTTCGCATGTGGTGCCGGGGGACCATGTGGCGCTTTCCACGCTCGCCAACTGCGGGGCGTGCGCGGAGTGCGACCGGGGTCGGCCGACGATGTGCCGGAAGGCGATCGGGATGCCGGGCAGACCCTTCCGGCGAGGCGATACGCGGCTGTACAGCTTTGCATCCAACTCCGCGTTCGCCGAGCGCACGGTCGTCAAGGCCGTCCAGGCAGTGAAGATTCCCGTCGGCCTCCCGATGGCCTCCGCCGCGCTCCTGGGGTGCGGCGTGCTGACGGGCGTCGGGGCGGTGCTCAACCGCGCCCGGGTCGGCCACGGCGAGTCGGTGGTGGTGATCGGGGCCGGCGGTATCGGGCTGAACGTCCTGCAGGGGGCCCGTATCGCGGGTGCGTCGACGATCGTCGCGGTGGACGCGAACCCGGCGAAGGAGGCGGTGGCACGGCAGTTCGGCGCGACCCACTTCGTGGACGCGTCGGCGCCGGGCGGCACCGTAGCGGCGGTGCGCGACATCCTTCCCACGGGCGCCGACCACACCTTCGAGTGTGTGGGCAGCGCCCGGCTGATCCGGCAGGCGGTCGACCTGCTGGACCGGCACGGCCAGGCGGTCCTGCTCGGCGTCCCGCCGGCCGACGCGGAGGCGTCCTTCCTGGTGTCGTCGATGTACCTGGACAAGGCGATCCTGGGCTGCCGGTACGGCTCGTCGCGGCCGCAGCGGGACATCGCCCTGTACGCGGAGCTGTACCGCGCGGGGCGGCTGCTCCTGGACGAGCTGGTCACCCGTACGTACCCGGTGGAGGACTTCGCGAAGGCGGCGGCGGACGCGGCGGAGGGGAGGCTTGCGCGCGGGGTGCTCATCTTCTGAGCGGCCCGAGGGGCTTGGGGGCTCGAGGGCTTGGCCCGATCCTGATGAATCATGGCCATCCGGCCACTCGAAGGCGGCGGTGCGCTGCCCGAGGCTGAGGGGGTGACCCAGACACCTCAGCCTTCCGCCCCGCCGGAGCCGACTCCGGTGATCTCCGCGGCGTCGACCGAGAGGCGCCGCGGTCCGCGCCGCCGCCCGCACCGCGCGTGGTCCGTCGCTGCGGTCACCTTCCTCACGCTCATCGGTGCCGCCAGCTTCGCCTCGTTGCCGGGCCTGCTCATCGAGCCGCTGCACGAGGAGTTCAGGTGGTCGCGCGGCACCATCGGGTTCGCGGTCTCGGTCAACCTCGCGCTGTACGGGCTCACCGCCCCGTTCGCCGCCGCACTCATGGACCGGTTCGGCATCCGCCGGGTCGTCGCCGCGGCGCTCGCCGTCATCGCGGCCGGGGCCGGGCTGACCGTAGTGATGACCGCCTCCTGGCAGTTGATCCTCTACTGGGGCGTCCTCGTCGGCCTAGGCAGCGGATCCATGGCGCTGGCTTTCGCCGCCACCGTCACCGGGCGCTGGTTCGTCCAGCGGCGCGGCCTGGTCACCGGCATCCTCACCGCCGCGGGCGCCTCCGGACAGCTCGTCTTCCTCCCGCTGCTCTCCTGGATCATCGAGGGCCACGGCTGGCGCCCCGCGGCCGTCACGGTGGCGCTGACCGCCGTGGCCGTCGTACCGCTGGTGTGGCTGCTGCTGCGCGACCACCCCGCGGACGTGGGCGTGGCACCGTACGGCGCGACGGAGTTCGTACCGCGCCCCGCTCCGCAGCGAGGCGCCGCCCGGCGCGCGCTCGGCGCGCTCGCCAACGCTGCGCGCACCGGCCCCTTCTGGCTCCTCGCCGGTACCTTCGCGATCTGCGGCGCCACCACGAACGGCCTGGTCAAGACGCACTTCGTGCCCGCGGCCCACGATCACGGCATGCCGATGACACTCGCCGCCTCGCTGCTCGCGGTCATCGGGATCTTCGACATCCTCGGGACGGTCGCCTCCGGCTGGTTCACCGACCGCTTCGACAGCCGCCGGCTGCTCGCCGCGTACTACGGGCTGCGCGGCGTCTCCCTGATGTTCCTGCCGATGCTGCTCTCGGACGCCGTCCACCCGCCGATGCTCTTCTTCATCGTCTTCTACGGCCTGGACTGGGTCGCGACCGTGCCGCCCACGATTGCGCTGTGCCGCGAGCACTACGGGGACGACGCCGCGATCGTCTTCGGCTGGGTGCTGGCCTCCCACCAAGTGGGCGCCGCCCTCATCGCCTTCATCGGCGGTCTCGCCCGGGACGCGCTCGGCACGTACGACCCGGTCTGGTACGCCTCCGGAGCCCTGTGCGCCCTGGCGGTCCTGATGGCACTGGTGATCCGGCGGCGGACGGAGGCGCCGGTCAGTCCCTGACTTCCCGGAATTCCCCGAACGCCCCCCGGTGGAACAGCAACGGCCCCGCGGCGGCCGCCGCTTCGTCCGTGCCGAGCGCGTCCACCCGGCCCACGACCACGAGGTGGTCGCCGCCCGTGTGGACGGCCTGGACGGCGCAGTCGATCCAGGCCGGCACGTCCGCCAGCCGCGGGGAGCCGCTCACCGGCGCCGGCACGTGCCGTACCCCGGCGAACTTGTCGGCGCCGCTGACCGCGAAGCCGCGGCACAGCGCGCCCTGGCCCGCGCCCAGGATGTTCACGCAGAAGACCCCGGCCCGGGCGATCCGCGGCCAGGTCGTGGACGTGCGCGCCACCATGAAGGCCACCAGCGGCGGGTCCAGGGAGAGCGAGGCGAACGACTGACAGGCGAAGCCGGCGGGGGCGGGACCGGCCGCGTCACCGGGTGCGGGGTCGGCCGCGTCACCGGGAACGGGCGCGTCGGCGGGTGCCGTGATGATCGTGACGCCGCTCGCGAAATGGCCCAGCACGCGCCGGAATTCGCTGCGGTCGACCGGGGCCCGCTCGTCCTCGCGTACGGCCCGCAGGGGCGCCCTGGAAGCCGTTCCCGGGGTACCGGGCGTGGCGGGCCCGGCAGTTGTCGGGGCCGGGGCCGCGGTGCCGGCCGCACGCAGATAGCGCACCGCTGTGGCCGCCATGCCGGCATGTCCCATCATGCTGCGCTCCCTTCCACGCCCTCATTGAAACTGATGGTCCGTCAGATAGGAAGGGCGGGGCGCGCGGGGCCAGGTGGGCTGCGCGGGCGGCGCCCGGTGGCGGATCACCGGCGGATCGAATAATTGTCGGTATTCGGTCGGTTGGCGGCGGATCATGCCGGGTATCTCCCTCACGGCCGCACCCGTATCGGATCCGGGGAGAGTTCCGCCGCATGACCGATGCGATGGCGTCGTCGTCCCTCCCGTCGCCGTCCTTCGACGACGTCTTCTGCGGGCTGCTGCCGCGGCTCTACCGCCGGGCGGTGCTGCTGGCGGGGTCCCGGCAGGCGGCGGAGGACATCGTGCACGAGGCGTACTTGAAGCTCGCCGGGCGCCCGTACCGCTTCCTGGACCACCCGGAGCCGTACGCCCGTGCCTTCACGGCCCTGCTGAGCGTCGCCCGGGAGGCGCACCGCAGGGAGCGCCGGCACGCGCTGATCGGCGAGGGCGGCCCGGAGGACGGACCCGGCAGCGGCGCGCTCATGCGGGAGCTGCCCGGCACCGGCTGGGACGGCGCGCGGGAGCGCCGGCAGGCCGAGCTGGAAGCGGTACGGATGCTGAGCCGGCTCTCGCACCGCCAGGCCGGCCTGGTCATCCTTGTCGACCTGGACGGATACACCATCGGCAGGGCCGCAAGGATCATGAAGGTGCAGCGGTGCACGGCGGCCCGGCACCGGGCCCGCGCCCTGGACCGGCTGCGCGGCTACCTCGCCGCTTCGCCGTACGACCTCACGGGGAGGTGAGCACACCGTGGAGCGGGACGACTTCGGGAACACGCACGTGGCCCCTGGGGACGGGCGGGACGACTTCGGGGACGGACGGGGATGCCCCGGGGACGGGCAGTGGTGCCCCGGAGGCGGGCAGGGGCTCCCCCGTAATGAGCGCGGGAGTACCCGGGGCGGGCGAAGGAATCCCCGGAGCGGTTACCGGAACGGGCTGGGGCGCCGTGGTGCCGAAACGATATTGCGGGAACGACTCCGGGCGGCAGACGAGGAAATCCAGCCACCGCCCGGACTGTGGACGCGCATAGCCGAGTCCGCGCCCGCGCCCGGCGCGCCCCGCAGCCCCCTGTCGTTCCTGCGCCGGCGGCCGCAGCTCATGACGGTGCTGTTCGCCGTCGCGGCGCTTGCTCTGGGCCTCGTCGTGTGGCGGCTCGTAGGGACCGGCAGCGAGCGCCCCGCGCCGCCCGGGCCCGGTACGGGGCTGGAGGTCACGGTGTACAACAGTGAACCGGCGTGCGAGAAGGCGCGCACAGTAAAGTGCGCGCTGCGTCTGGCCCGGGACCCGCACCAGGCGTACGCCGCCCCGGGCAACGCCGCGGGCCGCGTCTGGAACGGCGACCGGCTGGCCACGGAGTGCGTCCTCACCAATGGGCGCCTCGTGCGGGACAAGGCGGGCGCGATCTCCCGCCGCTGGTACCGGGTGACCTCCGCGGAGGGCGCCGAGGGCTGGCTGCCGGGCGTCCACACCCGCGATGTGCACCAGGTACCGCTCTGCCCCAGCGGCGAGTCCTAGACGTCTGCCTCAGTGGCGAGTTACGGGGGAATGCGGGCCCTTCGTGGTCAGTGGCCGCGGTACTCCGGTGTGCGCCGTGCCACGAAGGCCGCCACCCCCTCCTGCGCGTCCGCCGTCGTCATGTTGATCTCCTGAGCGGCGGCCTCGGCGGCGAAGGCCGCACCGCGGTCGAGGTCCGACGAGGCGTTGACGAGCTGCTTGGTGAGGGCCAGCGCGCGCGTCGGACCGGCCGCCAGCCGGTCGGCCCAGGCGGCCGCGGTCTTCGCCAATTCGCCGTCCGGTAGCACCCTGTTGACCAGCCCGAGCCGCTCGGCCTCGGCGGCCGGCAGCGCGTCGCCGAAGAACATCAGCTCCTTGGCGCGCTGCGGGCCGACGAGCCGGGGCAGCAGATACGCACCGCCGCCGTCCGGCACCAGGCCGCGGCGCACGAACACCTCGATGAACGTGGCCGATTCGGCGGCCAGTACCAGGTCGCAGGCGAGGGCGAGGTGCGCGCCGAGCCCCGCCGCGGTGCCGTTGACCGCCGCGATCACCGGCTTCTCGCAGTCCATCACCGCGGCGATCAGCCGCTGGGCGCCCTGCCGGATCATCCGTGCGACATCGCCGACGATCCGCTCGCTGCCGCTGCCGCTGCCGCTGCCGCTGCCGCTGCCGCTGCCGCTGCCGCTGCCGTCGGGCCAGGGTCGCAGGTCCGCGCCCGCGCAGAAGGCACGGCCGGTCGCGGTGATCACCACGGCGCGTACAGCCGGCTCTGCGGAGGCTTCCGCAAGCCGCGAAATGATGCGTTCGCGCTGGTCAGGAGTGAGGGCGTGCATCGCCTGCGGGCGGTTGAGAGTGATCCACGCCACGCCATTGTCAGTGGTGTGGAGTATCAAGGATTCGGAGGTCCCGTCGGGACCGTCGGGGGAGGTCGTCATGATCAAGCTGCTCCAGCTTCTGGCGTCGGCATGGAGACGGCCGGCGGTGCGGCCGGGGCTCGGACGCCGGCGTTCAATGGCAGACGGCGAGCGCGTCGAGGGCCACGGCACCCTGGCCCTTCGGGAGGACGACCAGCGGGTTGATGTCCAGCTCGGCGAGCTGATCGCCCAGCTCCAGCGCCATCCGCTGGACCCGCAGCATGACCTCGACCAGCGCGTCGGTGTCGGCCGGCGGCGCCCCCCTGACGCCTTCCAGCAGCGCGCGGCCCCGCAGTCGGCCGAGCGCCGCGCGCGCCTGGTCCTCCCCGAAGGGCGGTACGGCCACCGCGGTGTCCCGCAGCACTTCGACGAGGACGCCACCCAGGCCGACAGTCACGGTCGGCCCGAAGAGCGGATCGGGCGTGACGCCGACGACCATCTCCACACCCGGCTCGACCAGTTGGCACACCAGCACCCCGTCCAGCGTGACGTCTTCGTAGCGCGCGATGTCCGTCAGCTCGCGATAGGCGTCCCTGACCTGGCTGGCCGAGGTCAGGCCGATCCTGACCAGACCCAGCTCGCTCTTGTGGGCCAGCCGCGGCCCGGACGCCTTCATGACGAGGGGGTAGCCGACCTGCGCCGCCGCCCGGACGGCCCCCGCTGCGCTGGTCACGAGCTGCTCGCGGGGCACGCGGATGCCGTAGGCGCGCAGCAGTTGCTTCCCGGCGTGCTCGCTGAGCTGTTCGCCCGGGCGCAGCAGCGCCTGCGCCTTGCGTGCGGAGGGCGAGGGCGTGCGCGGCGCCTCGTCGAAGGGGGAGCGGTAGGACGCCGTGAAGCGGTGGTGTTCGAAATGGGCGCGGACGGCCGTGATGCAGTTGGCGAACGTACGGAAGGTGGCCACCCGCGAGGAGCCGAGCAGGGTCCGCCGGTAGGCGTCCTCGGTGCCGACCGGCGAGCCCCAGACCACGCACACCAGCTTGTCCGTCTGCTCCGCCGCGTCCACCAGGTCCTGCGCGAGCTTGTCGCTCATCGGCGGGAAGGGGCCGGTGATCGGGCAGATCAGGACGCCCACGGACGGGTCGGCGAGGATCGCGTCGATGATCTTCCGGCCGCGCCAGTCGCCCACCGGGTGCCCGCCGTTGTCGATCGGATTGGCGACGTTGAGGTAGTCCGGTATCCACTGGTGCAGCTCCCGCTGCCGGTCCTCACCGAGCGTCGGCAGGCACAGGCCGGCCGCCGTCGCCAGGTCGGCGAAGTGCGCGCCGGTGCCGCCCGATATCGAATAGACGGCGACGCCCTCGGCGGCCGGCGGCCGGGCCCTGGCCAGCAGCGCCGCGGTGTCCTGCAGCTCGTCCAGGCCGTCGACGCGGACCACGCCGAACTGCCGCATCGCCGCGTCCACCACCTCGTCGGCGCCGGTGAGCTTGCCGGTGTGCGAGGCGGCGGTGCGGGCGCCGGTCTCGGTGCGGCCGACCTTGACCGCGACGACCGGGACCTTGTTGCGGGCCGCGCGGTCGGCGGCGAGCAGGAAGCTGCGGCCGTCCTTGAGCCCTTCCACATACGTGGCGATGGCGCCGACCTCGGGACGGGAGGCGAAGTAGGAGAGGAAGTCCGCGGTCTCCAGGTCGGCCTCGTTGCCGGTGGGGGCCCAGTGCGAGAGGCGGATGCCCAGCTCCTGGAGGGCGAAGACGGGGCGGCCCTGGTGGCCTGACTGCGTGATCAGCGCGATCGCCGGCCCGTCCAGGTCCTCGCGGAACGTCTCGAAGGCGTTGAGGTTGGTGTTCGGGCCGAGCAGCCGGATGCCGGAGCGGGCGACGGCCGCGGCCAGCCATTCCTGCGCGGCCGCGCCGTCGGCGCCGGTCTCCGCGAAGCCGGCGGCGAAGGCGACCGCGAACTTCACCTCGGCGTCGGCCAGTTCCTCGATGACCGGCAGTGGATCGGCGACCAGCAGTACGGCGAGATCGACCTGTTCCGGCAGGTCGGAGACGGAGGTGTGACAGGCCAGCCCGAAGACGGAGGTGCGGCCCGGGTTGACCGGGTGCAGCCGGGCGCCGACCCGCTCGGCCCAGTCGACCAGTCGGCGGGTGATGCCGGTGTGGGGCCGTCCCTCGCTGTCCGAGGCGCCGATGACGGCCACGGACCGGGGGCGGAAGAAGCGGTCCAGGTCCGGCACGGCCGCGGACAGCGGTCGCCCGCTCACGTCCAGTTCGCCGGTGCCGTCCCGGCCGCCGCCCGCGCCGGGGCCGCCGCCGGCGTGCACCGGGCCGGCCGCCCCGTGCACGGCCTGCGGCGTCGGCCCTCCGCAGGCCACGACCCGGGCGGGCCGCGAGTGAGTGGTGAGGGTGCCATGAGTGGATCCCAGCATCGCTGCGCCGCTCCCGTCTGACCGTCGCTGCGTACCTGGCAGGCAGGTACCTGACAGGTGGTCAGGTTACAGAACTGACGCTCAGTCAGGAATGGGCGTGCGGAGACGTCTTGGGGGGGCGGATACCGCCCACCCTCTTGCGCGCCGGCCGCGCTGTCCGCTGGACTAGCTCCGTCAACTGACGGCCCGTCAGGCAAGGTCGGAAGGCGCGGGTTGCGGACGATCTGGCTCGGCGGGCCCGATTGGCTCGCCGTACTCCGTACCGGCCTGGGGCTGTGGTGGCTGGAGAGCTGGCGGCACAAGGAGGACTGTTCCGATGAAGCACCCGCCGAGCACCTCGACTCCAGGGACCACGGCTCCGAGGGCCGCGACGCCGATGAGCGCAACTTCGAGGGCCGCGACTCCGATGAGCACTACCGCGACCCGGTACGACCTGCCCGAGGCCGACGCCTTCTCCCGCCCGTACTGGGACGCCGCGGCGGACGGGCGGTTGTTGATCCGGCGCTGCCGGGCCGACGGTTGCGGTGCCGCGCACCACTACCCCCGGGAGTTCTGTCCGCGCTGCTGGAGCGAGGACGTGGTCTGGGAGGCGGCGAGCGGCCGGGCCACGCTGTACACGTGGTCCGTGGTGCACCGGAACGACCTGCCGCCGTTCGGCGGCCGCGTCCCGTACACCGCCGCCGTCGTGGACCTCGCCGAGGGGCCGCGGATGATGACCGAGATCGTCGACTGCCCGGAGGCGGAGCTGCGGATCGGCATGGAGTTGCTGGTCCACTTCCGCGACGTCGGCGGGGACGGCCCCGCGGTCCCGGTCTTCCGGCCCGCCGCCGGTGCGTCCTGACCCACCGTCCTGACCCACCGTCCTGACCGGCCGTCCCGACCCGCCGCCCTGGCCCACCGTCCCGACCCACCGCCCTGACCCACCCTCCTCACCCACCGGACGCGCCGGGCCCCGTCCCGGGCAGTGATATCCGGTGGCGTCGTGCGGCGCCGGGCGGCACCCTGGGCGGGTGCTGATCAGAGAAGCCGTAACCGAGGACTGGGACGCCGTCTGGCCGTTCTTCCGCGCGATCGTGGCCGCCGGGGAGACGTACACCTACCCGCGCGACCTCGACAAGGAGGCGGGCCGCGCGCTCTGGATGCTCAGCCCGCCGGGCCACACGGTCGTCGCGGTCGGCGAGGACGGCACGGTCCTGGGCACGGCCAAGATGAACCCCAACCACATGGGCGGCGCCGCGCACATCGCCGGGGCCAGCTTCATGGTCGACCCGGCGCACGGCGGCAAGGGTGTCGGCCGCGCCCTGGGCGAGTACGTACTGCGCTGGGCGCGCTCCGAGGGCTACCGCGCGATGCAGTTCAACGCCGTCGTGGAGACCAACACCGGTGCCGTCGCCCTCTGGCAGTCACTCGGTTTCGAGATCATGACGACCCTGCCGGAGGCGTTCCTGCATCCGGAGAAGGGCTATGTCGGGCTGCACATCATGTACCAGCGGTTCTGAACCCCGTTGGCCGACCGAACGGACTACGGCCACAGCAGTTCCCGCTGCCAGCCGTCGGCCGTCCGCTCGCCCGCCCGCCGGTAGCGCAGCCGTACGTGCCGGCGACGGGCGTCGCCCTGGAAGAACTCCACCTCCTCGGGGCGCAGCACGTACGCCGTCCAGCTCTCCACCTCCGCGTCCGGCTCGCGCTGCGCCCGCTCCCAGGAGGCGTCCGCCGCCCGCTCCAGCTCCGCGTACGAGTCCAGTACCTCGCTCTGGTGACCCACGAGCGCGGCCGCCAGCGCGCCCGGTGAACGACGGTGCAGGTCGGCCGAGCTCTCCTCCGGGGTGCCCGTCACGACCTCGCCGCTGACCCGGACCTGGCGCGCCACCAGCGGCCAGTAGAAGCACAGCGAGGCGCGCGGCCGGGCGGCCAGCTCACGGCCCTTGCGGCTGCCGCGGTGCGAGGCGAAGTGCCAGCCGTTCTCGTCGGCGTCGTGCAGCATCACGATGCGCACGGACGGGATGCCCGCCGCGTCCGCGGTCGCCAGCGCCATCGTGTGCGGCTCCGGCACGCCCGCGGCGGCCGCCTCGCCCAGCCACTGCCGGAACAGCGGCAGCGGCGCGTCGGGGACGGCGTACGGATCGAACGCGGGCAGTTCGCCCGTCCAGACGCGCAGGCTGCGCAGCAGGTCACGGAAGGCGTGGGCTTCGGGGGAGTCGTCCGTCGTGGTCATGCCGGGCAGCGTACGTCCGCCGAGCCGCCCGCGTCCCTCGCGCCCCCGTCGGCAATTCGGTTGCGGCGGGCGGCGCCGGCGACGGACGCTGGTGCCATGTCTGCGATCTCGGCCGGGACGGCCGTCGCCGTGCCCGCGCCTGCCCGGCGAGGGGCCGCCCGGCTGGCCGACGGGCGCCGGCTGGCCTGGGGCGAGTGGGGACCCGAGGACGGGACGCCGGTGCTGCTCTGCCCCGGTGCGGCCACGTCCCGGCGGCTCGGTTTCGGCGCGGAAGCGGTCGAGGAGCTCGGCGTACGGCTGATCTCCGTGGACCGCCCCGGGCTGGGCGCCTCCGACCCGTCGCCCGGCCGTACGCTCACCGGCTGGGCCGAGGACGTACGGGAGTTCGTCGCGCTGCGCGGGCTTTCTGGGCTGCGCGGCGTCGGCTTCTCCCAGGGCGCGCCGTTCGCGCTGGCCTGCGCCGCCGCCGGGCTGTTCGCCCGGCTCGCGGTGGTCTCCGGTACGGACGAGCTCGCCGCACCCGCGTTCGACGCGCTGCTGCCGGACGAGGTGCGGTACCTCGCTGAGCGGGCCGCGGCCGATCCGGCGGCCGCCGAGCGCTCGTTCGCCGGTTTCGGGAGCCCGGAGGTGCTGTGGGAACTGGTCGCCGCGGGCAGCGGAGCGCGCGACCGCGCCCTTCTGGAACAGCCCGCGTTCGCCGCTGCGTTCCAGGAGGCGATGACTGAGGGGTTCGCGCCGGGCCCGGCCGGCTATGCGCGCGACACGCTCCTGGCCATGAGCCACTGGCCGTTCGATCCCGGGGTGATCCGGGTGCCGGTCGACCTCTGGTACGGCGCGCTGGACACCGCCCCCACGCACTCGCCGGACCACGGCGCCCGGCTCGCCGCCCGTATACGCACCGCGCGTCGCCACCTCGTACCGGACGCGGGCGGCATGCTCCTGTGGACGCATGCCGACCCCGTCCTACGGGAGCTGCTCGACGACGAGGCCGCTGAGTGACGCCGCGGAGCAGCGGACCGCCCGGCGTGGACCGCTAGCGGACCTCGTGCGCCGTGCGCCGGTAGGTGGAGCGCCGGTCGTCGATGTCGGCCCAGCGATCGCCGTACACGTTCTGAGTGATCGCCGGATCGCGCAGGAACTGGTGCGGGAAGCCGAGTGGTACCGCGCTCACCTCGTCCAGCCGGGCCACCGCGTCGGCGTCCAGTTCCACGTCGACCGCGGCGAGGTTGTCCAGGAGCTGGCTCTCCTTCGTGGCGCCGACGAGCGGGATGATGTTGCCGGGCCGCTGCCGCAGCCAGGCGAGCGCCACCTGGGCCGGGCTCCAGCCGCCCTGCTCGGCGATCTCCAGGACAGCACTGACGACCGCTTCTTCCTGCTGGTCCGCGCGGTTCTCCGCACCGAGGATCCGCAGTCGGCCGGACTCGCCGCGGCGGTACTTGCCGGTGAGCTTGCCGGCGGCCAGCGGCGCCCACGCGAGCACGGCCAGGTCGAACGCGCGGGCTTGCGGGAGCAGTTCGCGCTCCGGCGTGCGCTCCAAGAGGTTGTAGCGGAGCTGCGACCCGGCGAACGCGGTCCAGCCGCGCAGCTCGGCAAGGGTGTTCGCCTGCGCGATCTCCCAGGCCGGCCAGTCGGACACCCCGACGTAGAGCACCTTGCCGGCCCGCACGATGTCGTCCAGGGCCCGCATGACCTCCTCGACCGGGGTGAAATTGTCGCGCGCGTGCACCCAGAGGATGTCCAGGCGGTCGGTGCGCAGCCGGTCCAGGCTCGCCTCCACCGACTGCACGAGGTTCTTGCGGTGGCTGCCGCCCGCGTTCACGTCCCCCTTGCGGGTGGCGCAGGTGTACTTGCTGGCCAGTACGTACTGGTCCCGGCGGCCGGCGAGCAGCTCGCCGACGATGCGCTCCGAGCTGCCGTCCGTGTAGTTGTTCGCGGTGTCGATGAAGTTGCCGCCCGCGTCGGCGTACGTGTCGAGGATCCGCCGGCTGGTTTCCTCGGCGGCGCCCCATCCCCAGTCGTCGCCGAACGTCATGGTGCCGAGACTCAGCTCGCTCACCCGGAGACCGGTCCTGCCGAACAGCGTGTACCGCATGGCTCCCCCTTCGGTTGGGTCGTGAGCCGGACGCTACGAGCTGGAGCGCGCTCCAACGCAACCTTCACGCGCCGTGCGGTACGGCGCCCTCCCCCTCACTCCGCCCCCGCACCCTCACTCCGCTCCCAGCACCACCGTTCCGGACGAGCAGAACCACCCGCCGGTGCCCGAGGCGACGGCGAGCCGCGGCAGACGGTCGCCCGCCTTCCGTACCTGGCGGCCCTCACCGGCCTCGCCACGTAGCTGTCGTACCGCCTCGACCAGCAGGAACAGTCCGCGCATCCCGGGATGGCAGGCGGCGAGGCCGCCGCCGTCGGTGTTCGTCGGCAGCGCACCGTCCCGGAGCAGCCGCCCCTTCTCGACGAACGCGCCGCCCTCGCCCTTCGCACAGAAACCGAGGTCCTCCAACGTCACCAGCGTCATGTACGTGAACGCGTCGTAGATCTGGGCGAGGTCGATCTCGTCCGGGCGCACGCCTGCCCGCGCGAAGGCCAGTCGCCCGGAGACGGCGGCGGGCGAGACGGTGAAGTCGTCCCACTCCGACATCGTGGTGTGCGAGACGGCGCTGCCCGAGCCGAGCACCCAGACCGGCGGCCGGGCCAGGTCCGGTACGCGGTCCTCGGCGACCAGCAGGACCGCGCAGCCGCCGTCGGAGCGGACGCAGCAGTGCAGCTTGGTGAACGGATCGGCGATCGCCGGCCCGGCGAGCACGTCGTCGGTGGTGATCGGGTCCCGGTACATCGCGTCCGGGTTGGCCGCAGCGTTGGCGCGCGCCTGGACGGCGACCTCGGCGAGCTGTTCCAACGTCGTGCCGTACTGGTGCATATGGCGGCGCGCGGCCATCGCGTACTTGGCGATCAGGGTGTGGCCGTAGGGCGCTTCGAACTGCAGGGGGCCGCGGGCCCCGAAGGAGAGGTCGGCGGTGCGGCGCCGCGCCTTGAGGTCGGCGCGCGCGGTCGAGCCGTACACCAGCAGCACCGCGTTCGCATGGCCGGCGGCGATCGCGTCGGCGGCGTGCGCGGCCATGACTTCCCAGGTCGAGCCGCCGATGGAGGTCGAGTCCACCCAGGTGGGGCGGAGCCCCAGGTACTCCGCGACCTCGATCGGGGCGAGCGTGCCGAGCCCGGCGGAGGCGAAGCCGTCGATCACCGAGCGGTCCAGCCCGGAGTCGGCCAGCGCCCGGCGGGCGGCCTGGGCGTGCAGGACGTAGGGGGTGGCGTCGTCGACGCGTCCGCAGTCGGCCAGCGCCACTCCGGCGACGGCGACCCTGCGCGTAGGTGACGGAGCAGTCGTACCGGACCCGGTAGTCATGAATCTGACGGTACATCAGGTAAGTGCGTACGGGCAGGCCGTATTCCGTGGCAACGAGCCGTCGTACGTGGAGCGCATCCCGTCCGGATACGCCTCGGGCACCGTCCGGCTCTCGGTGAGAGGCCGGGCGGTGCCCGAGGCGATGCAGATATGGCAGGACGAAGGGCGGACCGGCGGGGGACGCGAGCGCGGCAGGACGTGTGCGGTCCCGGCGACGCGTCGTGCCGGGGGCGGCGGTCGCTCGCCGCGCCCCGGCTACTTGGCGGGCTTCTTGCCCGTCACGCCGAGGTGGACGAGCAGCGCGAGGTTCGGCTTGAGCTCGGCCTGCTTGACGCCCCAGCTCGTGAAGCCCTTCTGATGGCCGGCGACCGCGGCGAGCATGGCGACCAGCGAGCCGGCCATCGCCGCGGGACTGACCTCCTTGTCCACCTTGTTCTTGGCCTGGAGCTCCTTGATGGAGTCCGTAAGGGAGTTGGTGACGGCGTTGAGGATCTTCATGCGGATCTTGTAGAACCGCTTGTCACCCTCCGCGGCGCCGAGGTCGACGACGCGCAGGATGGCGTCGTGCTTCCGCCAGAAGGAGAGGAAGCCGTCGACCAGCTCCTCGGCCGTCTGGCGGCCCGACTTGCCGGCCCAGGAGCGCCCGGCGACCAGTTCGGTCAGGCTCGCGCCCTCCTTGGCCATCTCCTCGGCGATCTCGAGTACGGCGCCTTCGACGTCGGGGAAGTACTGGTAGAACGTCGCGGGGGACGTGCCCGCCTTGCGTGCGACGTCGATGACCTTGACGTCCCGGTACGGGGACGAACTGAGCATCTCGCTGAGGCAGTCGAGGAGCTTCTGCCGGGTCGCCTGCCCGCGGCGGCCGGCGACTCTGCCGTCGACGGTTCGAACTTGTCCTGTCATGCCGTCAGCTTACCGAGGGGTGATCGGAGCGCGATTTGGCTGCCTGCAAATGGGGATGGGGCGAATCGGGCCGGAAATGGGCTTTCGCCGCACGGCTTCGGGGCTGCGCATCCGTCTCGGGGGCACTGGCCTGATCAAGTGAATCATCTTATCAACAGCCTGTGGACAACTTCGGTGGACAACCGCCCGGGGGTATGTGCAGGGGCGTGCGCAGGGCTGTGTGCGGAGGTGTGCGCCGGGATGTGCGCCGGGCGCGTACCGGAAAGCCCGGTTACTTTGTCCGTATGACGGCTTTTGCGGAGGGTGCCCCCTGTTGGGCGGACGCGATGCTGCCGGACCTTGAAGCGGGCAAGCGCTTCTATGGAGAGCTGTTCGGCTGGACCTTCTCGGACAGCGTTCCCGAGTTCGGCGACTACACGACGGCCCTGCTCGACGGGCGTAAGGCCGCCGGCCTGCTGCCCAAGAAGGACGGCCGGATGCCCACCGTATGGGGCGTCTACTTCGCGACGTCCGACCTCAAGGGGACTGCGCCCAAGGTCCGGGAGGCGGGCGGCCAGGTGATCTCGGGCGGCACCCCGCTCGGCGACCTGGGCGCGATGATGCTGGGTGTCGACCCGGGTGGCGCGGTCTTCGGCGCGTGGCAGGCCGGCCGGCATCAGGGCTTCGAGGTGCAGGCCGAGCCCGGCGCGTACGCATGGATGGGGCTCAGTACGCGCGAACCGGAGGCGGTCGACGCCTTCTACGGGGACGTCTTCGGCTTTGAGGGGGTGACCGAGGGGCCGATGGCGAGCCCCACGTTCCTGCCGTGGCGGATCGCCGGGCAGGAGCGCGAGATCGGGTGCCGGATCGTGCTGGACGCGCGGGCGCCGGCCGAGCTCCCGGCGCACTTCACCGTCTTCTTCCTGGCCGAGGAGATGGATGCGGCCCTGCGGACGGCGGTCCGGCAGGGCGGCAAGGTCCTCAGCGAGCCCCAGGGGACGCCCGGCGGCCCCCTCGCCCTGGTCGTCGACAATCAAGGGGCGGCCTTCGGGCTTATGGCGCCGAAGTAGACCGGCAAAACCAGCGGAACGCCCATCACCCCTCGTGCCTCTTCAGTCCTGCACGTTCAAGAGCCCCCTCGCCTGTTGCGGTGCATACACCGTCACCTCGGCCCAAAACGGCCCTCCTCTTGCGAAGTAGACGTACCGATCCGCCAATTAGTTCGTGGTCATGGCCCCCGAACGCCGTTCGGCACAGCAGAATTGGTGCGAGGCAGCTCCCGCTGCCGGGCCGCGGGCGGCGCGGCCCGGCAACGGGTCCGCAGGCTCGGCGGCAGGCCGTTGAGTACGCGGGAGCGAACAGTACGTACGGGGATGGGGATGGCGACGACGGACCGCACACCGGGGCACGGACCGGCGCCCGAGAAGGGCCGGCCGGCGCGTCGGGCCGTGACGTCGGACACCCGATGGCCATCGGACATATGTGCGGTCGGCGCATGAACGGGGCCCGACGCGCTCCCGTATGCGGGGTGTAACGGCAGGTAACGAGCCCTGCGCGTACCGCACGGCGGGACACGGGACACGACGGGAAGCCCCCGGGTTCGCAACCGTCGGCTTCGCCAGGAAGAATCAGCATGCGTACGGCCGAATCGGCCAGGCGGTGAGACGCTGCTCGGGGCAGTGGCTCTCGGCGGCTCTTGGCTTTTTGAGAGTCTCTTTGACGCCCCACGGGGAGGTGGCAGGCAAGTGGTGGAGCAGCTGACGCAGCACGATCCCCGGCGGATCGGCCCGTTCGAGGTGCTCGGCCGTCTCGGTGCCGGCGGTATGGGGCTGGTGTATCTCGCGCGTTCGGCCTCCGGCCGGCGGGTGGCGATCAAGACGGTCCGTACCGAGCTCGCCGAGGACCAGCTGTTCCGGGTCCGCTTCACGCGCGAGGTGGAGGCGGCGCGCGCGGTCAGCGGCTTCTACACCGCTGCGGTGGTCGACGCCGATCCGCGCGCGGCGGTGCCGTGGCTGGCGACCGCGTACGTCCCCGCTCCCTCCCTGGAAGAAATAGTCAATGAGTGCGGGCCGCTGCCGGCCCAGGCGGTGCGCTGGCTGGCGGCCGGTGTGGCCGAGGCCCTGCAGTCCATCCACGGCGCGGGCCTGGTGCACCGCGATCTGAAGCCGTCGAACGTCCTGGTGGTCGAGGACGGACCACGGGTGATCGACTTCGGTATCGCCAGCGGAGTGTCGAACACGCGTTTGACGATGACGAACGTCGCCGTCGGTACGCCGGCGTACATGTCGCCCGAACAGGCGCGCGACTCGCGGAGCGTCACGGGAGCCAGCGACATCTTCTCGCTCGGCTCCACTCTGGTCTTCGCCGCCACCGGACACGCCCCCTTCCACGGCGCCAACCCGGTCGAGACGGTCTTCATGCTGCTGCGCGAGGGCCCGGACCTGGAGGGCCTGCCGGACGAGCTGCGGCCGCTGATCGAAGCCACGATGCAGATGGCGGCCGAGCACCGCCCCAGCCCCGCCGACCTGCAGTCCCAGCTCGCGCCGCACCTCTTCGGCTCCGGTACCGACGACAGCGGCACGGCCTCGGCCTGGCTGCCGGGGAACGCCGTGGGCCTGATCGAGAGCCGGCGCGGCGGCCGGGTGACGGCCGCCCGGCAGCCCGCTGCGGCCTCCTCGGGCCGCGCAGCCCGGGGTGGGTACTCCGCGCAGCCGGAGCGGCCGCCCGCCGCCCCGCCCGCACCGTCGGCGCCGCCCCCGGCGCCGCCCGCCTCCCGGCCCGCGCCGCAGCGTCAGGAGAGCGCGCCGATGCCCGCGCCCACCGGCGACCCCGGATGGGCCGCTTCCGCGGCGGTCGGGCCGGGTGCACGCCGGATGGGCGACCCGCGCAGCGGCGCACCGCTCGCGCAGGCGGCGCCCACCGGCCCGGTCGCGCCCGCGCCGCCCCAGGAGGCGGAGGGCCCGGACGGCTCCGTACGGCTCGGTGGTGCCGCGGCCCCGATAGGGCCCGGCCCCCGGCCGGCGGACCACGCCCCGCAGGCGCAGCCCGGCCCGACGACGAACTGGGTACGGCCGCCGGCCGGAGTGCAGGCGCCGGGGCCCGCGGGCCCGCCGCCCGCGGTGCCTCCGCAGCCCGCACCGGGCCCGCAGGGCGCCCACGGCGCGCCCGCGGCAGGCCGGCCGGGCGACCCCCCGGCGCAGGGCGGACCCGGCCGCTGGCGCCCCTGGCGCTTCCGCATGTCCAACGATGTGTGGGGCACCCCGGTCGTCTCCGGTGACCTGCTGTACGTCACGTCCTTCGAGGTGCACGCGCTCGATGTGGCCAGCGGGCGGCGCCAGTTCAAGACCCGCGAGGTCGCCTGGGCGATGGCCGTCTCGGACGGCCGGATCCACGCGTCGGACGGCCCGAGCCTGTACGCGCTGGACGCCGCCGACGGCTCCGAGCTGTGGCGGCTGAACACCGAGGGCTGGGTCTACGGCCTCGGAGTCGACCGCGGCACGGTCGTCACCGGCACCCGCGGCGGCGGTGTGCAGGCGTGGGAGGCGGCCAACGGCGAGCTGCTGTGGGAGATCGGCGGCGCGCAGACCGACTTCGAGACCGCCGAGTCCGGCCCCGTCGTGCACGAGGGCACGGTGTACGTCTGGGCGGACGCGCGGCTGAAGGCGCTGGAGGCCCGTACGGGCGCCGAGCGCTGGTCGTACCCCATCGGGGACGCGGCGTCCTGCGGCGGGGTGCCCGTGCGGCTGCTGACGGCTCCGGACGGTGTGGTCTACGTCGCGGCCGGCACGCGCGTTCTGGCCATCGACAGCAACCGCGGCGACGTCCGCTGGCACTTCGAGGCGCCGGCGGTCTTCCTGGCACCGCCCGCTTACGCCCCCGGGCCCGCCGTCACCGGCGGCGGCATCTACCTCGCGGACTACCTCGGCACGGTCTACGCGCTGGACGCGAACGACGGCCGGGACCGCTGGCGGATCGCCACCGAGGCGCGCCAGTCGACCGAGCCGGTACTGGTCGCCGACGGCGCGGTGCACCTGGGCAGCGGCAACGCCCTGTACACGCTGGACGCGGTCGCGGGCACGCCTCGCTGGCGCTTCCAGGCGGGCGGCGAGGTCATCGGCGCACCGGTGGCCGCGGACGGCCGGGTGCACTTCGGGTCCGCCGACCACTGCCTGTACACGCTGGACGCGATGGGCGGCCAGTTGCGCTGGAAGCTGGCGACCGGCGGCGAGATCACCGGCACCCCGGTGGCAGCCGCGGGTGTCGTCTACGCCTGCAGCAAGGACCGCTGCGTGTACGCGCTGGACGCCGCGAAGGGTACGGGGCAGGCGCGGCGCTCCTAGGGCGCCGCGCGGTCCTGCGCTCCGGCTAGCGCTCCTCGGGAGGGCGGCCCCGGCCGGGCTGCCGGTCGCCTCCGGGCCGCCGGTCGCCGAGTACGGGCGGCAGCGGCTGCGTCCGGTCGGCCGGCGCGGGCGGGTGAGGGCGCGCGTCCTCGGTCGGCGGCTCGCTCCGGTACGGGCCCTGCTCCTGGTACGGGCCCTCGTTCTGGTACGGCCCCTGGGGCGGAGCCGTCGGTGTACCGGCCGGCGGGGTCGTGCCGTCGTGCGTCGTCGGGGGCCACGGCTCTCGTGCGGGGTCGCCGGCCGAGGACCCGCCGGCGCCCGGCCACTGGACGGTCTGCTGTCCGTAGGGGCTGCCCGGCGGCTGTCCGTAAGGGCCGTCCGGATGCGTCGCATACGGGGGCTGGTCGGGCTGGCCCTCATAGGCGTACGGCGCGCCCCCGGGCTCGCCTTCGTACGCGTACCGGTCGTCGGGCTCCGCTCCGTACGGTGCGGGCGCGTACTCCTCCTCGCGCTCCCTCGCCCTGCGGCGCCGACGGGCCCGGCGGCCGCGCATCAGCAGCGCGCCCAGCAACAGCAGGACGCCGCCGCCCAGCGCCACCGCGACTCCCAGGCCCAGGCCGCGGCCCCCGCTCCCTACGGTGAGGCTGCCGGCCGCCTGGCCCTGCCGGACCATCCACAGGACGGTGAAGCCGAGCACGACCAGCCCCGCGAGCGTGATCACCAGGCGGGACCGCAGCACCACGCCGATCAGCGTCAGCACGGCCGCGACCAGCATCGGCAGCAGGAGTGAGCGCATGACGTCGGCGCCGCTGCCGGTGATCCCGTTGAAGAGGTCCGCGATACGGATGTCCGCACCATGACGGCCGTCGTACCAAGGACGGAAGGGGCTCCATACGGCGGCCGCCGCTCCGATGAGGGCGATCAGGGAGCCGATTACGTTGCGCACCACAAGCGTTGCCTCGCTTCGCATCGTCCTGATGCCTCCACAGCCGACGCTACGCCGTGCCGCCGCGGGCCGCCACGGCAATCCGGTCCCGGTATCGTGACGTGAGCTCGTCAATCAATCGGGGGATCTCATGGCACGCCGTCATCTGCGGCTCACGGCCGTCGTGGCCTTTGTTCTGCTCTCGCTCACCGGCTTCCGGCCGCACGGCCACAGCAGCCACGGGGGTGGCAGCGGTGGTGGCGGCTGCAGCGCCCACTCCAGCAGCAGCGGCTACCACGGCAGCAGCAACCACTACGACGATGACGACGACTACGACGATGACGACTACTCCGGCAGCGGCTCGGACAGCAGCCCGAGCGCTACCGCAGAGGTCCAGGGCACGGTCGTGGAGTGCGTGTCCGAGCACCCGAAGGCGGCCCGGCCGGGAGCCAAGGTCCGGCTGACGGACGACGGCCTCTACGACGAGGTGACGATCACGGTCGAGTTCCGTGGCGCGAACGGGTCTGTGGTGGACACCGGCAAGAGGACGGTCGACCCCGTCCTGGACGACGAGGACGACACGACCGGAGACCCGGTCTTCCGGATCCCCATGGCCCACCCCGACCGGGCCGGCAAGGTCACTCGCTGCGAGGTCCGCAGTGTGAGCTGACCTCGCAGCAGTTCAGCTCATCTCACCCGAGGGGCGTTTCCCTTGCGCCGCTCCTCGAAGAGTTCCGCCTGCCGCTCCGGGGGCAGGTTGCCGAGGGCTATGAGGTGCGCCGCGTGCGCCAGCGCCTGGGTGCGCGCCGCCTCCTTGGCCGCCCAGAGGGCCCGTACGGTCCCCTGCACGGCTTCGGTGGGCTGTGCCGCCACGGTCTCCGCCGCGCGGAGGGCGGCCGGCAGCGCCTCGCCCGCCGGCGTCAGTTCGGAGACCAGCCCCACCTCGTAGGCGCGGCGGGCGCCGAGCCGCTCGGCGGTGCCCATCAGGGCGAGCCGGGCGATCTCTCCGTACGGCATCCGCTGCGCCATGAGGACCGACTCGTACGCACTGACCATCCCGTAGGTCGTGTGCGGGTCGAAGAACGTCGAGGTCTCGGAGGCCACGAGGAACTCGCACTCGCCCAGTAGGTAGAACGCGCCGCCGCAGGCCATGCCGTCGACCGCGGCGATCACCGGCTTCCACAGGTCGGCCGCCTTGGGGCCGATGCGGAGCAGCGGGTCGTCGAGGGAGTACGGAGAGGCGGGCTGCGGCACGCGTACCGAGCGGTCCACGCCGGTGCAGAAGGCGCGGCCGCCGGTGCCGGTGACGACCGCCGCGCGCACGGTGTCGTCGAAGCGCAGGGCGCGCCAGGCGCCCGCCAGTTCCTCGGCGGTCGGCAGGTCGATGGCGTTGAGGCGGCCGGGCCGGTCGAGAGTGATCAGGGCGACGCCCTCGGCGGCCCGGGTGTCGACGCGTACGGTCACGGGCGCTCCAGCAGCCAGCGTGGCACGGTCACGCCGTCCGCCATCTCGTGGAAGGTCACCTTCACCGCCGCGCCGATGCGGAGCCGTTCCGGGGGCACGGAGTTCAGTGCGGCGTCCGGCGCGCTGACGAGGTTGCCGGCCAGCCGGATGCGCGGCGCTTCGGCCAGCTCGACGACGATGGCGTTGTACGGCGCGAGGGCGGCGTACGCGGGCAGCAGTGGCGGGTGCGGCAGGACGTAGGACCAGATGCGGCCGCGGCCGGACATCCGCCGCCACTCGCTCGCGAAGGACTGGCAGTGCGGGCAGCAGGGGCGGGGCGGGAAGCGCAGTGCGCCGCAGTCGGCGCAGGCTTGGACGCGCAGTTCGCCGCGTGCCGCGTACGCCCAGAACGGCGCGCCGTCGTCGTCGGGGACGGGGAGCAGGAAGCCGTCGGCGGGGGCGGGTTCCGCGGCGGTCGCGGCGGTCGCGGCGGAGTTATCCACAGGCGTGGCGGACGCGGTGCGGTTGTCAGTGGTGGCTGTCACACTCGGTTTTATGAATCTCACTGACGGTCAACTCCTCAGCAGTAGCGCGGAAGTCGGGACGCTCTCGCCCGCGGTGACAAGGCAGGTCGCGGCGTCCGGCACCTGTGCGGTGCTGGTGCCGCGAAGCTGTTTGACGCCCTCGGTGATCAGGTTGAAACCGTGGACGTACGCCTCGGAGAGGCCACCGCCGCCGGTGTTCAGCGGGAGCCGGCCGCCGATCTCCAGGGCGCCCTTCTCGGTGAAGGCCGCGCCCTCGCCCCGCCCGCAGAAGCCGTAGCCCTCCAGGGAGAGCGGGACGAGCGGGGTGAAGGCGTCGTAGATCTGCGCGACGTCGATGTCCTGCGGTCCGAAGTCGGCGGACTTCCACAGGTGCCGGGCGGCGGTCCGGGCGGGCCCGGTGAGCGGGTCGTCGGTCCAGTAGTTGACCATGCCGTGGTGCTGGGCGGGCAGGCCCTGGGCGGCGGCGTGGACGTAGACGGGGGTGCGGCGGCAGTCGCGGGCGCGCTCGGCGGAGACCAGGACACAGGCCAGCGCGCCGTCGGTCTCCAGGCAGTTGTCGAAGAGGCAGAGCGGCTCGCTGATCCAGCGGGAGGTCATGTACATCTCGCGGGTCAGCGGGCGGTCGTACATGACCGCCGCGGGGTTCTGGTTGGCGCGGTTGCGGCAGGCCAGCGCGACGTTGAAGAAGTGGTCGCGGGTGGCTCCGTACTGATGCATGTAGCGACGGGCGAGCATCCCGATCTCGTCGGCCGGGCGCAGCAGGCCGAAGGGGCGGGTCCATTGAGCGGGGGTGGGGAGTTGAACGGCGGTGTTCTTCCAGGGGCGGGGGCCGGAGCCGCGCTTGCGCGAGCGCCAGGCGACGCCGACGGTGGCCTGGCCGGTGGCGATGGCGGCGGCCAGGTGCGCCACGGTGGCACAGGAACCGCCGCCGCCGTAGCCGGCCTTGGCGAAGAAGGTGACGTCGCCCGCGCCGATGGCCTTGGCGACCTCGACCTCGTCGGTCTCCTCCATGGTGTAGGAGGCGAAGGCGTCGACCTCCGAGGGGGCGATGCCGGCGTCGGCCAGGGCGGCCGTGATCGCGCGGCAGGCCAGCGTCTTCTCGGATTCGGGAAGGTGCTTGGCGAAGGGTGTCTGTCCGATGCCGGCTATCGCCGTAGCGTCCTTGAGGGTCGCCCCCATCGCCACCTCCGTGGTCGGTCGTCCGGCCGGTCGTCCGTACTGACAGCCGAGGAGGCTACCGCTAACCTGACGGGCAGTCAGCTAACTGGCACAGGGTTCTCCCGGCCGGTACGCGCCGCACGGCCCCCGGGCGGCTCGCCTCGGTGCCGGGGGAGAGAGGCAGGGGCGATGCCGAGCGGGGCGGAAGATGTGCGGGCCGACCTGGAGTTCGGGTCTGTTCCGCGGTTGGTGCGGGCGGCGGCCGCTCGGTACGGCGGGCGGGAGGCGGTGGTCGAGGGGCGGGCCCGCGTTTCGTACGAAGAGCTCGGCGCGCGGGTCGAGCGCGCGGCCGCGGCCTGCATCGCCGCCGGTGTCGCGCCCGGCGACCGGGTGGCGGTCTGGGCGCCGAACACCGCGGAGTGGATCGTCTCCGCGCTCGGCGCGGTGTCGGCGGGCGCGGTCCTGGTGCCGGTCAACACCCGTTTCAAGGGCGCCGAGGCCGCCGACGTCCTGCGCCGCACCCGCGCCCGGCTGCTCTTCGTCACCGGCACCTTCCTCGGCACGTCGTACGTCGCCTCGTTGCGCCGGGCCACCGCGGAGGGCACGGGGCGAGGCCCGTTGCCGGGCCTGCCGGACCTGCGGGACGCGGTGGTGCTGGCCGACGACGCGCCCGTCGGCTTCCGCACGTGGCGGGAGTTCCTGGCCGGGGGCGACCAGGTGCCGGCCGCGGCCGTACGGGAGCGCGCGGACGCCGTGGCGCCCGACGCCCCCTCGGACATCGTCTTCACCTCGGGCACCACGGGGCGGCCCAAGGGCGCCGTGATCACTCACGCCCAGACGCTGCGCGCGTACGGCGTCTGGAGCGAGCTGGCGGGGCTGCGGGAGGGGGACCGCTATCTGATCGTCAACCCGTTCTTCCACACCTTCGGCTACAAGGCCGGTGTGCTGGCCTGTCTGTTGCGCGGCGCGACGATGGTCCCGCAGCCGGTGTTCAGCGCAGACACCGCGCTCGCCAATATCGCCGCCGAGCGGATCACTGTGCTGCCGGGACCGCCGTCGCTGCACCAGCAGTTGCTGGACCATCCGGCGCGCGCCCGGCACGACCTCTCGACGCTGCGGCTGGTGGTGACGGGTGCCGCGGTGGTGCCGCTGGAGCTGGTCGAGCGGCTGCGCGGGGAGCTGGGCATCGACACCGTACTGACCGCGTACGGCCTGTCGGAGAGCTCGGGGGTGGTCACGATGTGCCGGCGCGGCGATCCGCCCGAGATCGTGGCCGGGGCGTCGGGCCGGGCGATACCGGGCACGGAAGTGGCGGTGGTCGACGCCGATGGCCGCCCGGTGGCCCCGGGGCGGCCCGGCGAGGTAAGAGTGCGCGGCTATCACGTCATGACGGGCTACTTCGAGGACCCCGAGGGCACCGCCCGCGCCGTCACCCCGGACGGCTGGCTGTGCACGGGAGACGTGGGGGTGCTGGACGAGGCGGGCAATCTGCGGATCACCGACCGGATCAAGGACATGTTCATCGTCGGCGGGTTCAACGCCTACCCGGCCGAGATCGAGCAACTGCTCCTGCGTCACCCGGATATCGCCGACGCCGCCGTGATCGGGATAGCGGACGCCCGGCTGGGCGAGGTCGGCCGGGCGTACGTGGTGCGGCGTCCCGGCGCGACCGTGTCGGCGGAGGAAGTACTCGTCTGGTCGCGCCGGGAGATGGCCAACTACAAGGTTCCCAGGGAGGTGATGTTCCTGCCCGAGCTGCCGCGGAACGCCGGCGGCAAGGTCCTGAAGGCGAAGCTCCGGGCCGTCACCGGTTGTTGAGGCGGACCGGGAGGGACTGCAGACCGTTGCCGATGAACGAGCCGGTGGCGCGCAGCTCGGACGTGGGCACCGCCAGCTCGAGGTCCGGGAAGCGGTCGAAGAGCGCCGGCAGTGCGGTGCGGGCCTCCATGCGGGCCAGCGGCGCGCCCAGGCAGAAGTGCACCCCGTGCCCGAAGGCGAGGTGCTCCCGGTCGGCGCGGCGCAGCTCGAAGGAGTCGGCGTCCGCTCCGTGCCGCTCGGGGTCCCGGCCGGCCGCGGCGTAGGCGGCGAGGATCGGGTCGCCCTGGCGGATGACCGTGCCGTCCGCCAGCGGGATGTCCTCGACGGCGTACCGCAGCGGCAGGTTGGCGATGCTGGGCGCCCAGCGCAGCGTCTCCTCGATGACGTCGTCCCAGCCGGCCTTCCCGGAGGCCAGCAGGGCGTGCTGCTCGGGGTGGGTGAGCAGGGCGTGGACGGCGTTGCCGATGAGGTTGACGGTCGTCTCGTAACCGGCGCCGATCACCAGCAGGAGGGTGTCGAGCAGTTCCCGCTCCTCCAGGCGGGAGCCGTCGTCGTCCCGGGCGGAGACCAGCACGCTGGTCATGTCGTCGCCGGGCTCCCGCCGCTTGAGGGCGATGAGCCCGCCGAGGACGGTGCTGACCTTCTGCGCGGTGGCGGCGGCCTGTTCGGGGGTGGCAGAGGTGTCGAAGATTTCGTCCATGACCTCCTTCACCTCCGCACGGGACTCCTCGGGCACCCCGAAGAGTTCGGAGATCACCCGCATCGGAAGGGGGTGTGCGTAGGAAGAGATCAGATCGACCGGCTCGCCGGCGGGCGCCGCTTCCAGGCCCGCCAGCAGCTCCTTGGTGATCCGCTCGACGCGCGGGGCCATCGCCTCGGTGCGCCGCCCGGTGAACGCCGGTGCCACGAGCTTGCGCAGCCTGCGGTGGTCGGCGCCGTAGGCGGTGAACATGTTCGTGACGCCGACCCAGGACTGCAGCCAGCTGTCGTGGTGTTCGCCGTTCCGCCAGGCGGGCCAGTGCTGCCGCGGGTCCTTGCTCACCCGGTCGTCGGCGAGCAGCCGCTTGAGCAGGCCGTGGCCGCCGACCGACCAGGCACGTATGCCGCCGGGCAGTTCGACGAGCGCGGCGGGTCCTATCGCGCGGAGGCGGGCGGCCTCGCCGGGGAGGTCGGTGCCGGCCGGGTCGATGGCGACGGGCTGCTGTCCCATGGGGTGGCTCCTGCCTGATCGGGGGTGAGGGGGGTGAAGCGGGCCGGGAGCGCGGCCAGCGCACGGTGGAAGGCGCCGACCCGCCACTCCAGCTCATCGAAGGGCACGGTGAGTTCGATGTCGGAGAGCCAGGCGGTGAGCCGCTCGATGGCGGTGGTCGCGATGAGCAGCGCGGTGTTGCGTACGGGGCAGGCGTGCGGCCCCGCCGCCCAGGACAGGTGCGCGCCGCCGCCCGCGCCGGGCTGCTCCAGCGGGACGGTGCCGAACTGCGCGTTGGCCGCGGCGTACGACACCATCGTGAGCTGGCCCGCGCGGATCCAGGTGCCGTGGAAGAAGACGTCCCGGCGGGGGAAGTGCGCGGAGTAGTTGCCGAGCGGCGGGTCGTTCCACAGCACGTCGTTGATGGCGTCGCGGGCGGTGAGCGCGCCGCCGGACAGGGTGCTGTAGTAACGGTCGTCGGAGAGCATGCGGGCGAGCGCGTTGCCGATGAGGTTGGTCGTCGGCTCGTGCCCGGCGCCCATGGTGAGGACGATCTGGTGGATCAGTTCCTCGTCGGTGAGGCCCGCGGGGTGGTCCATGAACCAGGAGGTGAGGTCGGGGCCGCGGCGCTCCTTCTTGGCGGCGACCAGCTCCATGATGTAGCGCGTGTAGTCCTCGTTGGCCCTGGCCGCTTCCGCGGGGCTGCGGCCCTCCAGCATTCCGGCGAGGGCGGAGATCAGCCGGTCGCTGTAGGAGTCCGGGAGCCCGAAGACCCGGTTGAAGATCATCAGCGGCAGCACGCGCGCGTACTGGGTGATCAGGTCGGCCCGGCCCTCGGCGCCGAACCGGCTGATCAGCGTGTCGGCCGCGCCCTGCACGTAGCCGCGCAGCTCGTACGGTTCGAGCAGGGCGAAGCTGTCGGTGATCACCTTGCGGTAGCGGTTGTGCGCCTCGCCGTCGCTGAAGAACACGTTGGGCCGCCAGGTGAGCATCGGCATGACCGGCGAGTCCTGTGGCACAGTCGGCATCCAGGGACGGGAGTCCTTGGACCAGGTGGCGTCGTCGTGCAGCAGCTCCAGCGCGGCGCGGTAGTCGGTGACCAGCATCGCGGGCACGCCCGGCGCGATCTCCACCTGCGCGACCGGCCCCTGCCGCCGCAGCTCGGCGTAGAAGCCGTGCGGGTCGGCCGCGAAGTCGGGCCCGTACAGCAGCACCGCGTCCTGCGCCGGGGCGTAGGGCGCGGTGTGCGGCGACGCCGGAGGGGCCGGTTCGGCAGCCGGGCGGGCATGGGCGGGGCAGCCCGGGGGCGGTGTGGCCCCGGGCCGGTAGGGGGAGGTCACGGGTTCTCCATGGGCGTGTGGTCCAGGACGTGTCCGACGAGGGCGATCAGCGCGTCGAGCGACTGGTCGCGGTCGCGGGCGTCGCACAGCACCAGCGGGGTGTCCTCGTGCAGATCGAGGTGGTCGCGCAGCGTCTCGACGGAGTGGTCGGGGGCGTCGGGGAAGGTGTTGACCGCCACCGCGTAGCGCAGCCCGGCCTCCTCGATGATGTCCATGACCTCGAAGGAGTCCGCGAGTCGCCGGGTGTCGGCCAGTACCAGCGCGCCGACCGCGCCGCGCGCGATGTCCTGCCACAGCGGCCGGAACCGCTTCTGGCCGGGCGTGCCGAAGAGGTACAGCACGAGGTCGCCCGCGAGCGTGATCCGCCCGAAGTCGATGGCGACGGTGGTCGTGGTCTTCTCGCGGACCCCGGCGAGGTCGTCGACGAACGCGCCGGTCTGCGTCATCACCTCTTCGGTGTGCAGCGGCGGGGTCTCCGACAGGGCCCGGATGAACGTGGTCTTGCCGACCCCGAAGGGCCCCGCGACCAGCAGCTTCACCAGGGTCTGGTCGGTACCGGACAGGTACATGGCGCCGGTGCCGTCGGCGGCGCTGTGCGTGCTGCCCGCCGCGCTAGGACTTGAGAGTGCGGAGTCCATCGAGGACCCTCTCCAGAATCTGCCGGTCGATCTGCTCGGCTTCGGGGATGGGGGAACGGGCGTGCAGGTGCCCGGCGTCGACGAGGTCGGCCACCAGTACCTTCACGACACTGACCGGCAGTCGCAGGTGGGACGCGGTCTCGGCGACGGTCAGCGCGCCCGGCCGCAGCAGCGCGAGGACGCGGAGCGCCTCGGGGCGCAGCCCGGCGGGCGCGGTGACGGTCGCGCCGTACAGCACGGTGAGCCGGTCCAGGGTGTTGCGGCTGGGGCGGGCGCGGCCGCCGGTCGCCAGATAGGCCGGTACGAGACGCCGGTTGCTCTGGCGGGGCGTCATGCGGGCGAACCCGCGTCCCGCGGCGGCGAGCCCATCGCCTTCGCGCCCAGCGTGGCGACCTGGACCTGCATCTGGTGGGAGACCACGCCCATGTTGACCTCGGGCCCGGCGAAGACCGCGAGGCAGGTGTTCTCGCCGGCCGGGATGGCGATCACCCAGCCCTCCGCCGACTCCACGACGGTCTGCCGCAGCCGGGCGTCGTCCTGGCCGGCGAAAGCGGCGGTCACGGCGCGGCCCGCGCCCTGCAGCGCCGACATCATGGCGGCCACGCCCTCGGCGGCCTCGCGGGCGAGGCCGGGGGAGGAGCCTTCGATGAAGCCGTCGCCGGAGATGACGGCCGCGTGCAGGACGTGCGGCAGCTCCAGCAGCGGTGCCAGCACCCAGGACTGGTCCTGTGTGACGCGGCGGCGGACAGGGGTGCTCATCCTTGGTCGTTCCCTTCGGGGCGCGGAATTCGGTACTCGGCTTCGGCCCGCCCGGAGAGGGTGCCGCTCTGCAGGGCGGCCCAGCGGGTGGCGGACTCCTGCGGGCTGCGCTCGGCGACGGGTTCCGTACGGGGGAGGGGGCGCTCGGGCTCGACGGCGGGCCGGCGCCGCCGGCGACGCGGCAGCCCGGCGTCGGACGCGGAGTCCGGCGCGTGCGCGGGCTCGGCCTCGTGCCACGGCTCGGCCTCGCGCTCGGCCTCCGGCGTGTACGCGGTCTCGGCCTCGGGCGCACGAGCGGGCGTGGGCTCCGGCGTACGGACGGGCTCGGCCTCGGGGGCGCGAGCGGGCGTGTGCTCCGCCGCAGCCACCGGCGCGGAGCCCGGCGCGGGATCCACCTGCGACGCAGTCTGTGACACGGCGTGCGACATGCCCTGCGACATGGTCTGCGGTACCCCCAGCGGCGTCGAGTGCGCGTGCAGCATCTGCGGCGGCAGCGGAGCCATGGCCGACATCGGCTGCGCGGTCTCGTCCATCAGCGTCAGCAGCGGATCGCCCGGGATGTACACGACGGCCCGGACGCCGCCGTACGGCGAGGACTCGACGTGCACCGTGAAGCCGTACTGGCGCACGAGCTGCCCGACGGCGGCGAATCCGGACCGCGGCGGGTCGCCCAGCTCCGTGAGCAGCACCTGCTCCCCGCCGCCCAGCAGCCGCGTCGCGTACGCGATTTCATCGGCGTGCATGCCGATCCCGTAGTCGTCGACGATGACGGACGCGCCGCGGTTGCCCTGCTGGAGCGTGACGGCGACGGGCAGTTCGTGGTGGGAGTGGTGCAGCGCGTTGGCCAGCAGCTCGGTGAGCGCGATCGCGACCGGCTCGACGGCGCGCGCGACCACGCCCACCGGGTCCCGCAGCAGATTGCTGACCTGGATGCGTTCGTAGCCGCGCAGCCGCGACATCGCGCCGACGACGAGGTCGGCGAGGTGCGAGTCGTCGCGGGTCAGCCCCGGCCAGGCGCCGCAGACCACGCCGGTGGTCTGCACCCGGCGCAGCGCCTGCTCGTTGAGGAAGTCGGCCTGCAGCAGGTCCTGGGCGACGGCCTGGTCGTCGTACCGGTGCTGCATCTCCTGGAGCAGCGTCTGCAGCCGGTACAGCAGCGCCTGGATGGTGGTCGTTGCGCCGCGCATCGTGGCCTGCGCCGCCTCGTCGACCCGCGCCCGTTCCTTGGCGACCGCCTGCGCGAGCTGGTCCATCGCCGAGGTCAGCGAGCGGTCCACGTCGGTCGCCGTGAAGCGGGGGTCGCGCAGGCCGCGGACGGCGACGTGCGGGTGGGCCAGCGAGGTGGCGAGGTCGGGCAGCCGGGCCTCGGCGAGGTGGCGGAGTTCGTCCTCCGTGGCGCGCAGTTGGGCGGCGAGCTCGCTGTGGCCGCGCTCCGCGGCGGAGCGGCGGGCCTCGGCCGTGGCCAGGTGCCGGCGCAGGGCCTGGCTTCCCCGCCGCATCCGGACCAGGAAGAAGGTCATCACCACCGCGGCGGCCGTTCCCGCGCTCAGGCACCACAACAGTGTCGCCGGTATGGAAGTCATCGAGGTCCTCGTGTGGGGGGTGAACGTGGCGACGGCGAACGAACACCTGATCGCCGCCGCGATGTTACCCACGAAGTGACCTTTTGCACGGCCGAGTGGGAAAGCGGCATTCCGTGTGGACAAGATCACTCCGTTTTACCGGCGGTCACGTCGCATACACCCGGAATGTCGTGCCTCAGTTGTGAACTCCCTTTGTCCGGCCGCCAGTTGTGTCGTCAGTCCGAGTGCCGCTCCCGCAGCACACCCTTCAGTACCTTGCCCAGCGGCCCGCCGCGCGGCAGCTCGGCCGCGATCTCCAACTGCTCCGGCAGCTTCTGCGTCATCAGTCCGGCCCGCCGCAGATGGGCCGTCAACTCCCGCAGCGTGAGCGCGGGTCCGCCTGTTTCCGTGAGCGTGACCACCGCGCACACCCGCTCTCCGCGCTCCCGGTCCGGCAGCCCGATGACCGCCGCGTCCGCCACGGCCGGATGGCCCCGCACCAGGTCCTCGACCTCCTGCGCCGAGATGTTCTCGCCCTTGCGGATGATGATGTCCTTCAGCCGCCCGGTCAGGACGAGATGCCCGTCCGCGCGCAGAAACCCCAGGTCACCGGTGTGGAACCAGCCGTCCGCGTCGAACGAGGCGGCCGTCAGCGCCGGGTCCGTGTACCCCTGGCAGACCATCGGTCCCTTGAGCGTCACCTCGCCCGGCTCCCCGGCCGGCAGCGCCCGCCCGTCCGGCCCGGCGATCCGCACCTCGGCGCCGGTCACCGGCCGCCCCACCGTCCGCGAGAGCTGCTCGTCGGTGTCGTACGGGGTCCCCATCGCGATCATCGGGCACTCGGTCATGCCGTACCCGTGCAGCACCGCGCACTCCAGTTCGCGGCCCGCTTCGAAGTACAGCCCGGGCGGCAGCGGCGCGCCCCCGCCGGACAGCAGCCGCAGGGAGGGGATCAGCTTCCCGCCGTGTGCGCGTCGCCGCGACTCCTCCAGGAACGCCTGGTAGAAGGCGGTGCTGCCGCCCGCCATGGTGACGCCGAGCCGCGCGTACGTGTCCGCGGCCGCGCCCGGCGCGAACGTCTCCAGCACCACCGCGGGAAAGCCGCTCACCAGCATCGCGATGACGTAGTCGGGCCCGGCGATGTGCGCGTACGGGAACGCGATCGACCCGATGTCCGCCGTCGACATCCCCAGCGCGGTCGCCAGGCCCACGCCGCCCGCGATCAGCGAGGCGTCCGTGTGCCGCACGCCCTTCGGGACGGCCGTCGTCCCGGAGGTGTAGTAGATCCACGAGGTGCGCTCCCGCGCGTAGGAGCTCTGCTGCTCCCGCGCGTGCCCCGGCGTGAACTCCGGCAGCGTGGCCGGGTCCCCGTCCGGAAGCCCCGTCTCGCCGCCGACAGTGATGACCCGCGTCCCGTCCGGTGCCACCTTGCGGGCCATCGCCGTGAAGTCGACGTCCCGCCACACCCCCGGTACGAGCACGAACTCCGCCTCCGAAGCGGCGAGTACGTACCCGACCTCGCGCTCCCGGTGCAGATGGACGACCGGTATCTGTACGGCGCCCAGCCGGGCGAGCGCGAGCGAGGCGAGCACCGTGCCGACCCGGGTCGGCAACTGCCACGCGACCCGCGTCCCGGCCCCGATGCCCAGCTCCCGGAAGCCGGCCGCCGCGCGCAGCGCCCGCTCGCGCGCCTCCCCGAAGGTGACGGTCCGCCCGTCCGGCTCGTAGAACATGACCGCGTCCGCCGACGCGGCGGCCCGGTACTCGACCAGCTCCCAGAGCGTACGTATCCGACCGGACTCATACACGGCGCGCCTCCCGGCAATGGGCGGGACGGGATGTGGCGCGACTGTAGCACCGGACCTGACGGGCCGTCAGGTGCCGGACGTGCCACTGTCGCACAGTCCGAACACGCCGCAGGGACCGGCTACGACGGCATCCCCTCCGTGCCGTCGGAGCCGGCCCCTGCGATCCCCCGGGTGGTGGCTCAGTGGGCCGTGCGCGTGATCAGTGCTCCAGCTTGGGCTCGGCGATCGGCCGGTGGCTGTCCTGCGGCGCGATCGTGCCGTCGCCGGCAACCGGACGCTGGCCCTCCTGCGCGGCCAGCACCTCGTCGCCGATGACGGGCCGGTGGCTGTCCATGGTGACGATCTCGTCACCGATGATCGGCCGGTGGCTGTCGAGCGGCCTGATGATGTCCTGGTCGTCGGTCTGCGGAGCCTTCTTCTCGGTGTTCACAGTGATCAACTCCCGTGTGTGGGCGCTTGCGGTCCACCGCCCGGCGACTCCCCCGTGGGTCGCCGGACGGGAACCAGGGCCGAACACCATGACGGTGGGGCCGCGTCACCGAGCCGCTTGCCCCCCGAGGCGGCGGTTCGGTACGTAGAAGAGTGACGTGCCGCGATGAACGATCGATAAACGGCGACGATTACCTCGCCGACCTGCGGCGATGACATGGTCGAGCTACCGGCGCCGGCCTCGTCGGCCCCACCGTTGACGGCCTCGCGGCCCCCGGTCGACGCCGGTCAGGCAACCGCCGCCGGCGTCAGGAGCTGCTGCACCTGGGCGCTCTCCGCCGCTCCGAGGCGCTCGTAGCTGGACAGCGCCTCCTGCCAGCACACCCGGGCCCGCCCGGTGTGCCCGACCTGGCTCAGCGCACGCCCCAGCGTGGTCAGCGCGTTGGCGCGCCAGAGCTCGCCGCCGACGCCGCGCAGCGCGGTCAGGGCCTGCTCGGCGTAGTTGGCGGCGCGCGCCGGGCGCTGGCCCGCGAGGTCGACCTCGGCCAGCCGGAAGTACGTCATGCCCTCCCAGAACGGCTGCCGGCTGTCCTGGAAGATGGTGAGCGCGGCGTTGAGCTGCTGCGCCGCGTCCTCCAGGCGCCCGGCCGCGGTGAAGGCGAGCGCCAGCGCGTACATCCCGTTGGCCAGCCGCCGGGTGGCGCCGATTCTGCGGTAGATCGCGACGCCTTCCTCGGCCAGCCCGATGGCGCTGTCCACCCGGCCGGTGTCCAGGTGGACGCGCGAGAGGTTGCACAGCGCGCTCGCCTCGGACTGCTGGTTGCGGTCGTCGCGGAACGCGATCAGCGCCTGGCTGAGGTACGCCTCGGCGTCCGCGTGCCGTCCCTGCGCTCCCGCGATGATGCCGCGGTCGTTGGGCGCGTACGACGAGGAGATCGGGTCGTTCGTCGCGAGCCCGAGGAGCATCGCCGACTTGGCGTGCTCGTCGGCGTCGTCCAGCCGCCCGGCCAGGGTGCGGATGTAGGCGAGCGAGGTGTGGATACGGGCCTCGGCGTGCTGGTCGCCGTGGGCGCGGGCGGCGGCCAGCAGCGTCGTGTTGGCCTGGTCGTGCTGGCGCGCGTCGGCGCCGGACTCGGCCAGGTCCTTGGTGAGCAGGAGCAGATCGGCGGCGCGGCGCACGGTGTCGGCGCCGGTGGACTGCTGGGCGCAGGCCAGCAGGCAGCCCGCCTCGCTGAACAGCCACTCCAGCGCCACCGCGCGGTCCTCGAAGGCCAGCCCCGGATAGCGCGTGCTCTCCATGTGGTCGACCAGCCGGTCGCCCGGGCGCTCCAGGAGGTACATCCGGGCCGCCGAGGCCAGGTAGAAGTCCAGCAGGCGGGAGAGGGCCGCGGCGCGCTCGGAGGGCGGGTGCTCGTCGCGCTCGGCGCAGGCGCGCGCGTAGAGCCGGACCAGGTCGTGGAAGCGGTAGCGGCCCGGGGCCGCCGATTCGAGGAGCGAGGCGTCGACCAGGGACTCGATCAGCTCTTCGGCCGCGTCCACGTCCATGTCCAGCAGCGCCGCGGCCGCCGCGAGCGAGATGTCGGGCCCGTCGGCCAGCCCCAGCAGCCGGAACGCGCGTGCCTGCGCCGGCTCGAGCTGCCCGTACCCCAGCTCGAAGGTGGCCTTCACGGCCAGGTCACCGGCGCGCAGCTCGTCCAGCCTGCGGCGCTCGTCGGCGAGCTTGCGGGCCAGTACGGACACGGTCCACGTGCGGCGTGAGGCGAGCCGGGAGGCGGCGATGCGGATGGCCAGCGGCAGGAAGCCGCAGGCGCCGACCACGTCCATGGCGGCCTTGCGCTCGGCGCCGACCCGCTCCTCGCCGACGATGCGCGTGAAGAGGGTGAGGGCCTCCTCGGGACTCATCACGTCGAGGTCGATGAGGTGCGCGCCGGCCAGGTCGATCATGCGGGCGCGGCTGGTGATCAGCGCGGCGCAGCCCTCCGTACCGGGCAGCAGCGGCCGTACCTGGGCGGCGTCCCGCGCGTTGTCCAGCAGCGCGAGCACCCGGCGCCCGGCGAGCGTGGAGCGGTACAGCGCGGCCCGCTCCTCCGTGCCGTCGGGGATGGAGGAGTCCGGTGTGCCGAGCGCGCGGAGGAACGCGCCGAGCACGGCCTCCGGCTCGGCGGGGGTGTGGCCCGCGCCCTGCAGGTCGATGTAGAGCTGGCCGTCGGGGAAGTGCTCGCGCGCCGCGTGCGCCACATGGACGGCCAGCGTGGTCTTGCCGACGCCGCCGATGCCGGTGAGCGCGGAGACCGCCATGACGCTGCCCTCGGCCGTGGCGAGCTGCGCGCCGAGCTCCGCGACGAACGCGGCGCGCCCGGTGAAGTCCGCGACGGTGGCCGGGAGCTGCTGGGGGCGCAGGACGGTGGGGCCCGCGCCGGCGTGCTCCTCCTCCGGCGGCGGGCTCGGCGCCTCCAGGGCGGTGTCGGCCCGCAGGATGCGCTGGTGCAGGTCGGCGAGCGAGGCGCAGGGGTCGACGCCCAGCTCGGCGTCGAGCAGACGGCGGGTATCGGCATAGACGGCCAGCGCCTCCGCCTGCCGTCCAGAGCGGTACAGCGCGAGCATGAGGAGCTCGCGGAGCCGTTCACGCAAGGGGTGGGCGGCCGTGAGGGCAGTCAGCTCGGAGACCGCCTCGGCGTGGTTGCCGAGGTCCAGGTCGAGGTCGAGGCGGGCCTCGGTGAGGGAGAGGCGCCATTCCTCCAGGCGGGTGCGCTGGTTCTCCGCGTACGGGCCGGGAACGTTCGCCAGTGGTTCGCCGTTCCACAGGACGAGGGCGGAGTCCAGCAGGTCACGAGCGCGGCAGCGGTCGCCGCTCGCGCGGGCCTTCTCGGCCTCGGCCGCGAGTGCCTCGGCGCGGTCGAGGTCGAGGTCGAGCGCGCCCGGCCGGCCGGATCGCAGGGCGTAGCCGCCGGACTCGCTGACCAGCGCGTCCGCGTCGTCGCCGAGCGCCTTGCGCAGCCGGGAGGCGTAGGTCCGCAGGGCCGCGAGCGCGGCGTGCGGGGGCTCGTCGCCCCAGATGGCGTCGACCAGTTCGGCGGCGGTGGCGTTGCGGCCGCCGCGCAGCAGCAGGGCGGCGAGCAGGGCGCGCTGCTGCGGGGTGCCGGCCGCGAGCGGGGTGCCGTCCCGCCAGGCCCGTACGGGACCGAGCACGGTGAAGCGGAGCTGCCGCGGCCCCTGCCCCGGACTCTCGTCCATGGTGTCCCCCTGCCTGTGCATCTCGTTCGCATCGGCCAGTCTGCCTTGTCGGCGGCCCCTGCGTCAGTAGGGGTCAGCTCTGTGCACAATCCCTCCTCTTGTGATCCAGCGGGCCGTACCGCGACGCCGGAGGGAAGTCGTCCGCTTCTCTGTGGTCGGCAGATAGCTGACGACCCGTCAGTTCACCGCTACCGTGAGGGACATGGCGATGAACGCGGAGACCAGGGAAGCCTTCCCCAGGATCATCTCGGTGGACGACCACACGGTGGAGCCGCCGCACGTCTGGCGGGACCGGCTGCCCGCCAAGTACCAGGACACCGGGCCGCGCGTGGTGCGCGCGCCTCTGAAGGAGATGACCTTCGTGGGCGGGAAGTTCGCCCCGAAGATGGGCGCACCGGACGAGGAGGGCCCGCTCGCCGACTGGTGGGTCTACGAGGACCTGCACCGCCCGCTGACCCGGCTGGACACCGCTGTCGGCTACTCCCGGGACGAGATCCGGCTGGAGGGGATCACGTACGAGCAGATGCGCCCCGGTTCGTACCGCGTCCCGGAACGGCTGGCGGACATGGACGTCAACCATGTCCAGTCCGCCCTCTGTTTCCCCACCTTCCCGCGCTTCTGCGGCCAGACGTTCACCGAGGCCAAGGACCGTGAGCTGGGGCTGCTGGGCGTGCGGGCGTACAACGACTGGATGGTGGAGGAGTGGTGCGGTCCCGAGGCGCGCGGCCGGCTCATACCGCTCACCCTCATTCCCCTGTGGGACGCGGAGCTCGCGGCCGAGGAGGTACGGCGCAATGCAGCCCGCGGCGTGCGCGCGGTCTGCTTCAGCGAGATCCCGCCGCACCTCGGCCTGCCCAGCATCCACACCGATTACTGGGACCCCTTCCTGCGGGCCTGCGACGAGACCGGCACGGTCATCGCCATGCACATCGGCTCGTCGTCGAGGATGCCGTCCACCTCGGCGGACGCGCCGCCCGCCGTCGGTTCCACGATCACCTTCGCCAACTGCTGCTTCTCGATGACCGACTGGCTCATGAGCGGCAAGTTCGACCGCTTCCCGAGCCTGCGGATCATGTACGCGGAGGGCCAGATCGGGTGGATCCCGTACATCCTGGAGCGCGCCGACGTGGTCTGGGAGGAGAACCGCGCCTGGGGCGGCGTCGCCGACAAGGTCCACCGGCCGCCCTCCGAACTCTTCGCCGAGCATGTCTACGGCTGCTTCTTCGACGACGCGTTCGGCCTGCAGAACCTCGACGCGATCGGGGTGGGCAACGTCCTGTACGAGACGGACTATCCGCACTCCGACTCCACCTGGCCGAAGTCGCGCGAGGTCGGCGAGAGCCAGATGGGGCACCTCGCCCCGGACGTCGTCGAGCGGATCGTGCGCGGCAACGCCATCGAGCTGCTGGGGCTGACGGCGGACGGGCTGTGGGCGGGGGCGGGCGCCTGATGGTGTGGGCGCCGGAGGCGGGCCGCCTCGTGTACGGCATGCAGCTTCCCGTTCAGTCGCAGAGCACGCTGTACGCCGAGCCCTGGGAGGCGGGGGCCGGGCCGCGTGACCTGGTGGAGATCGCCAGGGCTGCCGACCGGCACGGCTTCGCGTATGTGGCCTGCTGCGAGCACGTCGCGATCCCGCGCCGGCTGGCCGGGGCGATGAGCACGGTCTGGTACGACCCGGTGGCCACGCTCGCGCACCTCGCGGCCGTGACGGAGCACGTACGGCTGCTGAGCCATGTCGCCGTGGTCGGGCTGCGGCACCCGCTGCTCACGGCGAAGCAGTACGCCACGCTGGACGCGCTGTCCGGCGGGCGGCTGATCCTCGGCGTGGGCGCCGGGCACGTACAGGAGGAGTTCGAGGCGCTGGGGGTGGACTTCGAGCGGCGGGGAGCGGTGCTGGACGAGACGCTGGACGCCTTGAAAACGGCCCTCGGGCCCGAGGAGTTCCCGGAGTTCGCGGGGGAACGTTTCTCCTTCGAGGGGCTGGGCCAGGCGCCGCGGCCCGTACAGACGCCCCGCCCGCCGCTCTGGGTCGGCGGCTCCTCGCCCGCCGCCGTGCGCCGGGCCGCCGAGCGCGGCGACGGCTGGCTGCCGCAGGGCGACCGCAGGGACCGGCTGCCCGGGCAGATCGCCAGGCTGCGGGCGCTGCGCGAGAAGGCGGGCGTGCGCGAGCCGCTGGTGATCGGCGCGATCGCCGAGCCGCTGTACGTGGGCGAGCCCGGCTGGGACACCGGCAAGTGGACGCTCACCGGCCCGCCGGAACGTATCGCCGACTCGCTGCGGGAGTACGCGGCCATCGGCGTGCACCAGCTCCAGATCCGTTTCCGCAGCCGCAGCCGCGCCGAGCTGACCGATCAGATGGCGGCCTTCGGAGCGGACGTGGCGCCGCTGCTCGGCAGTTGACCCGACCGAGGCGTACTGAGGCGTACCGAGGAGTGCACGCATGGGCAAGCTCGACGGGCGGGTCGTCGTGATCACCGGCGCCGCACGCGGACAGGGCGAGCAGGAGGCGCGGCTGTTCGTGGCCGAGGGCGCCCGGGTCGTCCTCGGTGACGTACTGGACGAGCAGGGGCAGGCGCTGGCGGACGAGCTGGGCGGGGACGCCGCGCGCTACGTCCGCATGGACGTGGCCAGTGAGGACGACTGGACGGCCGCCGCGGTCGCCGCCAAGGACGCCTTCGGCGGGATCGACGGGCTGGTCAACAATGCCGGGATCCTCCGCTTCAATGAGCTGGCGAAGACGCCCCTGGCGGAGTTCCAGCAGGTCGTCCAGGTCAACCAGGTCGGCTGCTTCCTCGGCATCCGTACGCTCGCGCCGGAGATCGCGGCGGCCGGCGGCGGCACGATCGTCAACACCGCTTCGTACACCGGCCTCACCGGCATGGCGCTCGTCGGCGCCTACGCCGCGAGCAAGCACGCCGTGCTCGGGCTGACCCGGGTCGCCGCGCTGGAGCTGGCGCCCCGCAACATCCGGGTGAACGCGGTGTGTCCGGGCGCCGTGGACACCCCGATGACCAACCCGGCCGCACTCGACCCGGCGGCCGACCCGGTCGCGTCCCAGCAGGCGGTGGACGCGCTCTACCGGAAGCTCGTGCCGATGGGGCGCGCCGGCCGGCCGGAGGAGGTCGCGGCCCTGGCGCTCTTTCTGTCCTGCGCGGACTCCTCGTACATCACCGGGCAGCCGTTCGTCGTGGACGGCGGGTGGCTGGCGGGCGTCAGTCTCTTCTGAAGCCGTGCCTGACGGGCCATCAGGTATTGACCGGTCCGGCCGCCGGTGGGACAGTCGGCGACATCTGAACTGACGGAGCGTCAGTTGATCAGGGAGGGCAGACCCCTTGGAATTCGGGCTCTTTGTACAGGGATACGTCCCGGCGGCGCGCGCCAAGGCCGACCCCGAGGCGGAGCACAAGGCGCTGATCGAGGAGACCGAGTACGTCATCCAGGCGGACCGCTCCGGCTTCAAGTACGCCTGGGCCTCCGAGCACCACTTCCTGGAGGAGTACTCCCACCTCTCCGCCAACGACGTCTTCCTCGGCTACCTCGCGCACGCCACCGACCGCATCCACCTCGGCTCCGGCATCTTCAACCCGCTCGCCCCGGTCAACCACCCCGTCAAGGTCGCCGAGAAGGTCGCCATGCTCGACCATCTCTCCGGCGGCCGCTTCGAGTTCGGCTCCGGACGCGGCGCGGGCAGCCACGAGATCCTCGGCTTCATGCCGGGCGTCACCGACATGAACCACACCAAGGAGCTCTGGGAAGAGACCATCGCGGAGTTCCCCAAGATGTGGCTCCAGGACGAGTACGTGGGCTTCAAGGGCAAGCACTGGGAGCTGCCGCCGCGCAAGGTCCTGCCCAAGCCGTACGGGAAGGCCCACCCGCCCATGTGGTACGCGGCGGGCTCCCCCTCCTCGTACGCGATGGCCGCCAGGAAGGGCCTCGGCGTCCTCGGCTTCAGCGTGCAGAAGGTCTCCGACATGGAATGGGTCCTGGAGTCCTACAAGTCGGCGGTCAAGGACGCCGAGCCGGTCGGCGCGTTCGTCAACGACAACGTGATGGTCACCTCCACGGCGATCTGCGCCGAGACGCACCAAAAGGCCGTCGAGATCGCGGTGGGCGGCGGCCTCAACTACCTCCAGTCCCTGCTCTTCCGCTACCACGACACCTTCCCGCGGCCCGAGGGCATACCGGAGTGGCCCGAGCTCCTCCCCGAGTACACCGAGGAGCTCATCGAGCTGCTGATCGCCGAGGAGCTGATGATCTGCGGCGACCCGGACGAGGTGCTGCGGCAGTGCAAGCGCTGGGAGCAGGCCGGCGCCGACCAGCTCTCCTTCGGCCTGCCCGTCGGCATCTCCCGCGAGGACACCCTCACCACGATCGAGCTGATCGGCGAGCACGTGATCCCGAAGATCGACACGGACCCGGTGCACCGCACCACGCGCTTCCGCCGGGCGGCCGGCTGAGAGGAGTACCGGCACCATGCTCGACCACCTGATCAAGGGCGCGACCGTCGTGGACGGCACGGGCGCGCCCTCGTACGCCGCGGACGTCGGCATCCGGGACGGCCGCATCGCCGTACTCGCCGAGCCGGGCGCGGTCGCCGAACCGGCCCGCACAGCCGAGGACGCGGAAGGGCTCGTCCTCGCCCCGGGTTTCATCGACCCGCACACGCACTACGACGCGCAGCTCTTCTGGGACCCCTACGCCACCCCGTCCATGCACCACGGCGTGACGACGGTCGTGGGCGGCAACTGCGGCTTCACCCTCGCACCGCTGAACCCCGGCCGCCCCGAGGACGCCGACTACACCCGGCGGATGATGAGCAAGGTCGAGGGCATGTCCCTGGTCGCGCTGGAGGAGGGCGCGCCCTGGGACTGGCACACCTTCGGCGAGTACCTCGACGCGCTGGACGGGCGGACCGCCGTCAACGCCGGCTTCATGGTCGGCCACTGCGCGCTGCGCCGCCACGTCATGGGCGCCGACGCGATCGGCGGACAGCCCACCCCCGAGCAGCTCCAGGAGATGCTGCGCCTCTTCCACGAGGCGATGGACGCGGGCGCCTGGGGCCTGTCGACCACCCAGTCCTCCTCGCACTCGGACGGCGACGGCGCGCCCGTCGCCTCCCGGCACGCCGGCCCCGACGAACTGCTCGCCCTCTCCCGCGCGGTCGCCGACCACGAAGGCACCCAGCTCGAGGCCATCGTCGCCGGCTGCCTCGACCAGTTCTCGGACGCCGAGATCGACCTGTTCGTGGCCATGTCCGCGGCCGCCGGACGGCCGCTGAACTGGAACGTCCTCACCATCGACGCCGCCGTACCGGAACGCGTGCCGCGTCAGCTCCTCGCCAGTGAACGGGCGCGCAAGGAAGGCGGCCGGATCGTCGCCCTCACCATGCCGATCCTCACACCCATGAACATGTCCCTGGGCACCTTCTGTGCCCTCAACCTCATCCCCGGCTGGGGCGAGATCCTCGGCCTCCCCGTGCCCGAACGCCTCGCGAAGCTGCGCGACCCGGCCGTACGCGAGGAGATGCTGCGCCGGGCGCAGAGCAAAGAGGCGGGCGTCTTCCGGCGGCTGGCCCGCTTCGACCGGTACGTCATCGGCGACACCTACGCACCCGCCAACGAAGGGCTCACCGGCCGCGTCGTCCGCGACATCGCCGCCGAACGCGGCCAGGACCCCTTCACCTGCCTCGTCGAGATCTGCGCCGCCGACGATCTCCGTACCGTCCTGTGGCCCATGCCCACCGACAACGACCTCGCAAGCTGGGAACTCCGCCGCGAGACATGGGAACACGAGGACGTCCTGCTCGGCGGCTCCGACGCGGGCGCCCACCTGGACCGGATGTGCGGCGCGCCGTACACCACCCGCTTCCTCGGCGACTGCCTGCGCGGCCGCAGGCTCGTCGGCCTGGAGCTGGCCGTGAAGATGCTCACCGACGACCCGGCGCGCCTCTTCGGGCTGCGCGACCGCGGCCGGATCGCCGAGGGGTACCACGCCGACCTGGTTCTGTTCGACCCCGAACGCATCGACGCGGGGCCCGCCACCCTCGTCCACGACCTGCCCGGCGACAGCCCGCGGCTCGACTCGCGAGCGCTGGGCGTGGTGAGCGTGCGCGTCAACGGCGTGCAGACGCTGCGCGACGATGAGCTGACCGGCGCCGTACCGGGGACCGTGCTGCGCTCCGGGCGGGACACGGAGACGGTGAGCACACGGTGACGCGCGGGGAGCGCTTGTTCATCGGGGGCCGGTGGGTGGCCCCCGAGCTGGGCCACTACGAGGTGACCGACCCGGCCACCGAGGAGGTCGTCGGGCTCGCCCCCGAGGCGAGCGAGGACCAGGTGTACGAGGCGGCCGCGGCGGCCCGCGAGGCGTTCGACGGCTGGTCGCGCACCGCCCCCGAGGAGCGCGCCCGCATCCTGGCCCGCACCGCGGAAATCATCCGGGACCGGGCCGGGCCGTACGCCGAACTGGCCCGCGCGGAGTCCGGCGCCACCACCGCCACCGCACGCGGCATGCAGGTCGCGGTGGCCGCCGCCCGCTTCGACCGGTACGCGCGCGGCGCCCTGGAGCCCGTCGAGGAGGCGCTCCCGCCGCAGATCAACGAGGCCGGGCCGATGGGCAAGGCGGGCGTGCTCGGCGCGCTCGCCGTCCGCCGGCCGGTGGGCGTCGTCACCTGCATCACCTCGTACAACAACCCCTGGGCCAACCCGGCGGGCAAGATCGCCCCCGCCCTCGCCATGGGCAACGCCGTCGTCGTCAAGCCCGCGCCGCAGGACCCGCTGTCGGTGTTCCGGATGGCGGAGGCGCTGGCGGAGGCCGGGGCGCCGCCCGGTGTGGTGAACGTGGTGACCGGCTCGCGCCCGGAAGTCGGCGAGGCGGCGGTCGCGGCGCCGGACGTCGACATGGTCAGCTTCACGGGCAGTACGGCGGTCGGCCGGGCCATCGCGGAGGCGTGCGGCCGCGGCATGAAACGCCAGTTGATGGAGCTGGGCGGCAAGGGCGCCGCGCTCGTCTTCGACGACGCCGACCTGGCGGCGGCAGTGGCCGGCATCGGCACCACCTTCTCCTTCTACAGCGGCCAGATCTGCACCGCGCCCACCCGGGTGCTCGCCCAGCGGGGCGTGTACGAGCGGCTGGTCGAGGGGCTCGCGCGGTACGCCGGGGCCTTGAAGGTCGGCGACCCGCGCGCACGGGGCACGGTCGTCGGGCCGGTCATCTCGGCGGCGCACCGCGACCGGGTCGAGGCGTACGTTGCGCTCGGCCGCAAGGAAGGCGCCCGGCTGGTCACGGGCGGCGAGCGGCCGGCACTCGACCGCGGCTGGTACGTCGCACCCACCCTCTTCGCGGACTGCACCCCGAGCATGCGCGTCGTCCGCGAGGAGATCTTCGGCCCGGTCGTCTCCGTCCTCCCCTTCGACGACGAGGAGGAAGGCATCGCGCTCGCCGACGACAGCGAGTACGGACTGATCGACTACGTCTGGTCCGGCGACGTGGCCCGCGCCTTCCGGGTCGCCCGCCGGCTGCGCGCGGGCGGCGTCGGCATCAACACCGTGGGCCGCAACATGGAGGCACCCTTCGGCGGCTTCAAACAGAGCGGCGTGGGCCGCGACGTCGGTTCCTACGCCCTGTGTGCGTACGGCGAACTCCAGTCGCTCGTCTGGCCGGGATGATCCGTACGGCGACGCGTCGAGTCCGGATAGCGGACACTCAAGGGAAAATTTTGAATCCTAACAAAACGGACACGGCTGCGGTTCCCGTAATTCGGATCTCAACTATTGGACCTTGCTGTTGCGTGGCGATGCGGGCGCGGAGCCTGTCGAATGGAAGGCGTGAACGGTGATCTCCCTTCGCATGCAAGGTTCGGGCTGCGGAGTTCGATCATCCGGATACGAATACAGCAGGGCTTAACGTCCTGTTCATGGTTCAGGTAGACCCCCGGCCACCGGCCGGAGACACGGTGACGAGCGTCAACGGCGACGCATCGGGCGACACCCGCAGCAAGGGCCTCAGCGGCAACTCCGTCGGCCTGCTCGGCAGTGCCGTCATCGGTGTGTCCACCGTCGGGCCCGTCTACTGCCTGACCTCGACCCTCGGCCCCACCGTCGGCGAGGTCGGCCTCCAGATGCCCGCCGTCTTCCTCGCGGGCTTCCTGCCGATGCTGCTGGTCGCCTTCGCGTACCGCGAGCTCAACAAGGCCGTGCCGGACTGCGGTACCTCCTTCACCTGGACGGTGAAGGCGTTCGGGCCGCGCGTCGGCTGGATGTGCGGCTGGGGCCTGGTGATCGCGACGATCATCGTGCTCTCGAACCTCGCCGGCGTCGCCACCTCCTTCTTCTATCTCCTCCTCGGACAGCTCACGGGCAGCGACTCCATCGCGGCGCTGGACGACAACAAACCCGTCCACGTCCTGACCTGCCTGGCCTTCGTCGCCATCGCCACCGCGATCAGCTACCGCGGCGTGACCACCACCAAGGGCCTGCAGTACGCGCTGGTGGGCCTGCAGCTCGCCGTGCTCGTCGTCTTCGTCGCCATGGCGGTCGTGAAGGCCAGGACCGGCGACTTCGCCGGCTCCATCGACTTCCACTGGTCCTGGATGAACCCCTTCGAGGTGAAGTCCTTCGGGTCCTTCACCGCCGGACTCTCCCTCTCGATCTTCATGTTCTGGGGCTGGGACACCTGCCTCACCGTGAACGAGGAGACCTCGGGCAGCGAGAAGACCCCCGGCCGCGCCGCGATGCTGGCCATGGTCGTGCTCATCGGCTCCTACCTGACGACCGCGGTGGCCGCGCAGATGTTCTCCGGCGTCGGCACCAAGAGCCTGGGCCTGGGCAACCCCGCCACCTCCGACAACGTCTTCGCGACCCTCGCCGGGCCCGTCATGGGCTCAGCGCTCGGCGTGCTGCTCTTCGTCGCCGTGCTCGCCTCGGCCGCCGCCTCCCTGCAGACCACGTTCATCCCGGTCGCCCGCACGGTCCTCGCGATGTCCACGTACGAGGCGCTGCCCGCCTCCTTCGCCCGCATCCACCCGCGCTTCCAGTCCCCGGGCCGGGCCACCGTCGCGGCGGGCATCGCCACCGGCGTCTTCTATGCCGTGATGACCTTCCTCAGCGAGAACGTGCTCGTCGACACGATCTACGCGCTCGGCCTCATGATCTGCTTCTACTACGCGATCACGGCCTTCGCCTGCGCCTGGTACTTCCGCGTCGACCTGCGCAAATCCGCCCGCGACCTGATCTTCAAGGGCATCTTCCCGTTCCTCGGCGGCCTCCTCCTGACCGGCGTCTTCGTGAAGACCCTCATCGACATCTGGGACCCGGCCTACGGCACCGGCAGCTCCGTCTTCGGCGTCGGCTCGGTCTTCGTCATCGGCGTCGGCCTCCTCGTACTGGGACTGGTCATCATGCTGGTCATGCAACGCCGCAGCCCGGCGTTCTTCCGCGGCGAGGTGCTCACCCGCAGCACGCCGGCGTTGGTGGTGGAGGACTGAGAACCGCGGCTCAGGCCGGCCCGAGGAACACCGGATTGGTCATGGCCGCCATCGGGCCCGGCAGGCCGCCGGTGGTCGCCGGGTGGCGGACCTCGGCCCGTATGTACGCGGCGTTGTCGGGCGTGGTCTGCCAGGTGAGCGTGCCGGAGCCGGAGGACGACAGCGGTGCGGTGTACCGCGTGCCCTGGTCCGTGATGAAGGAGCCCGTGCAGCCCGGGGCGCCGGTCACCTCCAGGTGGGCGGTCGCCGGGGACGTACGGTCCACCCGGAGGCGCTCGCCGATGCCCGCGTGCTCGCCGCGCCCGCCGATGACCGAGAAGGCCAGACCGACCTCGGCCGACTCGGCGATCCAGACGCGGCCGGCCCGTATGCCGGCCAGGATCGCCTCGCGGGAGAGGTCGTCGGCGAGGACGACGGTCTGCGGGAGGCCCACGACGTCCGGGTCGCGGTGGGCGTCGCTGTGGCCGACGGCCGGGAGCCAGGCGCCGCGGCCCTGGGCGTGCGCGACCAGCGTGTTGTCCCACTCGGCGAGGGTGACCTCGTCATCGGGGGTGTACGGGCCGTTCCACACCTCCACCGCGTCGGCCTCGTTCAGCCCGAACTTCCAGTTGCAGCCGATGCACGTGGCGTGCGGATGGGCCGGGATGACCAGGCCGCCGGCCCGGCGGGCGGCGCGGGCGTACTTCCCGAAGGCGTTGTCCCGGGCGCGGTAGCGCCAGTCGAGGAAGACGCCGGGGTCGGTGCCCATCGCGACGACGTGGCCGTTGCGCGTGGTGATCTCCTCACCGGTGAGGATGAGCAGGTCGTCGCCCCACAGTCCCTCCCACGCGCCGTGCGAGGAGGTGGTGTTGTGCTCGGTCGTGGTGAGGAAGTCCAGCCCCGCGGCGCGGGCGAGCGCGGCGATCTCTGCAGGGGTGCGCTTGCCGTCGGAGTGGATGCTGTGGAGGTGGTTGTCGCCTCTGTACCAGGCCCGCCCGCGGCCCTTGGCGCGCTGCGGGGGATACACCGGCTTCGGCGTCTCGCCGGAGGCGCCGTACCGCAGGGTGACCGTGATCCCGTACCGCAGGCCCTGGGGAGCGACGGTGTACGGGCCGAGGGCGATGTGCCAGGTGCCGGGGCGGATCGGCCCCGGGAGATAGCCGGGCGTCGCGGCGTCGGAGCGGAGGAAGAACTCCGTACGGGCCCCGCCCGACCAGCCGCGGAATCCGGCGCCGCCCAGCTCCGTGCCGCGCTGGTCGAAGATGCCGATGTCGCAGGCGTTGCCGTTGGTACCCTCGGGCACGGGCGGCTTGTCGTACGTGTACGAGACGGCGATCTCGCGGACGCCGGACGGGACTTCCACGGGGACGTACACGAAGTCGGGGGCGCCGGTGGGCAGGTGGCCCCGCACCGTACGGGTCTCCTCGCGGCGGGAGCCGTCCCCGTCCGTGCGGTCCACTGCGCCGGCGAAGTTCACGGTATCGAGCGTAAGCACCCCCGCGGCCCCCGCAACAGCCGTCATCCTCAGTACGTCACGCCGCCGCATCCGTGCCCCCTGCCTCCGGACGTCCTCACTGGAACGTGCGACACCGTTGTACGCCGCCGTGACGCCGAGCGGAACGGGTGCGGGCGGGGGAGTGGCCGCGGGCGGGCGGTCAGTCGCTGCTGGCGCGGTTGCGGACGAAGTGCCAGACGAGGCCGCCTCCCCCGACGACGAGGGCGATCAACCACCAGTAGGGCACCGCGCCGCCGTGGCTGGAGCTGTTCGAGCCGCTCCAGCCGCCCGAGGAGTGGAAGCCGCCGGAGCTGCTGCCCTTGGAGCCGGTCTTGGACACGCCACCGGAGCTCGATCCGCCGCTGCTGCTACTGCTGCCGTGCGAGCCGCCCGAGAGGGACGGGGTCGCGTACGCCGCCGTGGGCGCCGCGACGACCGCGCCGATCAGCAGCATCGTGGCCAGCGCGTTCCGCGCGGCCGTGCCGCGGGCAGCCGTGTTCCGTGCCGGTGTGGCATGCATGTGAAAACCCCCGTACGTATGTGATCGGCCTCGGACAGTAGGGCATACGGTGACCGAGCGCCACGCGAGTGCCCGCCTTGCACGGAGGTGTTACGGATGCGCATCAGCACCACGATCTTTCTGACGGACGAGACGATCCGGCCGGTGCGGCTGGCCCGCGAGCTGGAACAGCGCGGGTTCGCCGGGCTGTACCTGCCCGAGCACACCCACATCCCGGCCTCCCGCGACACCCCGGCGCCGATGGGCGAGCCGCTGCCGCGCGAGTACGGCCGCACCCTCGACCCGTTCGTCGCGCTCGGCCAGGCCGCGGCCGTCACCGAGCGGCTGACGCTCGGCACGGGCATCACGCTGGTCGCCCAGCACGACCCGATCGGCCTCGCGAAGCAGGTCGCCACGCTGGACTTCCTCTCCGGCGGCCGGTTCACGCTCGGCGTCGGCTTCGGCTGGAACGTGGAGGAGGCCGCCGACCACGGGGTGGAGTGGTCCTCGCGACGGGCGCTCGCCCGGGACCGGATCGCGCTGATGCGGGCCCTGTGGGCGGACGAACCGACCGCGTACGAGGGGGCCTTCGGCTCCGTACGGGCGAGCCACGCGCACCCGAAGCCGGCGAAGGGCGCGCCGCGCATCCTGGTGGGCGGCGGGGCAGGGCCCACGCTGTTCGCGCACGCCGCGGAGTACGCGGACGGCTGGCTGCCGATCGGCGGGCGGGGGCTGACGGACGCGCTGCCGGAGCTGCGCCGGGTGTGGACCGAGGCCGGGCGCGAGGGGGAGCCGGTGGTGGTCCCGTACGGGGTGCGTCCCTCGGCCGGGAAGCTGGCGCACTTTCAGGAGCTGGGCATCGACGAGGTGGTGGTGCAGCTGCCGGCGGCGGGCGAGGGCGAGGTGCTGCGGGCGCTGGACGCGTACGCGGAGTACCTGTGAGGCGCGGGCGGCGATCCAGGGGCCCAGGGGCCGAAGAGGCGCCCGGATGTCTGCCCGACGGTAGTCGGAGGGAACCTCCGTATGGCGTGATCATCCGCACACAAAACGGTCTCCGTGGCCCGTCGGTCGCTCCGGCGCCCGCTCGTATCCTCGGAGGATGACTTCCAGCCCGCAGGGATCCGAGCAACTGCCGCAGGGACCCGAGCAGCCCCCGCAGGGAAACCGGCGCCCCGCGCCGACCGCGAACGCCATGCGCCGGGCGCTGAGGCGCGCGCGGGACGGCGTGGCGCTGGACGTGGCCGAGGCGGCCGTCCTCCTCCAGGCGCGCGGCGACGACCTGGACGATCTGTGTGCCTCCGCCGCCCGGGTACGGGACGCGGGGCTGGACGCCGCGGGCCGACCCGGCGTCATCACGTACTCCAAGAGCGTCTTCATCCCGCTCACCCGTCTGTGCCGCGACAAGTGCCACTACTGCACCTTCGCCACCGTGCCCGGCAAGCTGCGCCGCGAGGGGCACGGGATGTTCATGTCCCCGGACGAGGTCCTGGACATCGCCCGCCGCGGCGCCGAACTGGGCTGCAAGGAGGCCCTGATCACCCTCGGGGACAAGCCCGAGGACCGCTGGCCCGAGGCGCGCGAGTGGCTGGAGGCCGAGGGGTACGACGACACGCTCGCCTACGTGCGCGCGATGGCGATCCGCATCCTGGAGGAGACCGGGCTGCTGCCGCACCTGAACCCGGGCGTGATGTCCTGGACGGACTTCCAGCGGCTCAAGCCGGTCGCGCCCTCGATGGGCATGATGCTGGAGACCACCGCCGAGCGGCTGTGGAGCGAGCCCGGCGGCCCGCACTACGGGTCGCCCGACAAGGAGCCCGCCGTACGGCTGCGCGTCCTGGAGGACGCGGGCCGCAGCTCCGTGCCCTTCACCAGCGGACTGCTGATCGGCATCGGGGAGAACTACGAGGAGCGCGCGGAGTCACTGTTCGCGCTGCGCCGCGTCTCCCGTGCGTACCACGGCATCCAGGAGCTGATCATCCAGAACTTCCGCGCCAAGCCGGACACCGCGATGCGCGGCATGCCGGACGCGGAGCTGGACGACCTGGTCGCCACGGTCGCCGTCGCGCGGCACATCCTGGGCCCGTCCGCCTGCCTCCAGGCGCCGCCCAACCTGGTGGACTCCGAGTACGGGCGGCTCATCGGGGCCGGCATCGACGACTGGGGCGGTGTCTCGCCGCTCACCCCGGACCACGTCAACCCCGAGCGCCCCTGGCCCCAGATCGAGGAGCTGGCCGAGCGGTCCGCGGAGAGCGGCTTCGCGCTCAAGGAACGCCTCGCCGTCTACCCGGAGTTCGTGCTGCGCGGCGAGCCCTGGCTGGACCCGCGGCTGCTGCCGCACGTCCGGGCGCTCGCCGACCCCGAGACGGGCCTCGCGCGCGAGGACGCGGTGGTCGAGGGGCACCCCTGGCAGGAGCCGGACGAGGAGTTCTCGCTGCACGGCTCGGGCCGGACGGACCTGCACCGCACCATCGACACCGAGGGCCGCACCGGCGACCGCCGCAACGACTTCGACGAGGTCTACGGCGACTGGGAGGCGCTGCGCGAGGCGGCGGCCCCCGGAATGGTGCCCCAGCGCATCGACACCGACGTACGGGCCGCCCTGAAGCAGGCAGCCGAGGATCCGGCGAAGCTCACGGATGACGAGGCGCTGGCCCTGTTGCACGCCGACGGGCCCGCCCTGGACGCGCTCTGCGGCATCGCCGACGACCTCCGTAGGGCGACGGTCGGCGACGACGTCACGTACATCGTCACGCGCAACATCAACTTCACCAACGTCTGCTACACCGGCTGCCGGTTCTGCGCCTTCGCGCAGCGCCGCACGGACGCCGACGCGTACACCCTCTCGCTGGACCAGGTGGCCGACCGTGCCCAGCAGGCGTGGGACGTGGGCGCCACCGAGGTGTGCATGCAGGGCGGCATCCACCCGGACCTGCCCGGTACCGCGTACTTCGATATCGCGCGGGCGGTGAAGGAGCGCGTCCCGGGGATGCACGTGCACGCGTACTCGCCCATGGAGGTCGTCAACGGCGCGACCCGTACGGGGATGTCCATCCGGGAGTGGCTGACCGCCGCCAAGGAGGCGGGCCTGGACAGCATCCCCGGTACGGCCGCCGAGATCCTCGACGACGAGGTGCGCTGGGTGCTGACCAAGGGGAAGCTGCCCACCGCCACCTGGGTCGAGGTCATCAGTACGGCGCACGAACTGGGCATCCGCTCGTCCTCGACGATGATGTACGGGCACGTGGACCAGCCGCGGCACTGGCTGGGCCACCTGCGGCTGCTGGCCGACATCCAGCGGTCGGCGCTGGAGAAGGGTGTCGAGGGCTTCACGGAGTTCGTGACGCTGCCGTTCATCCACACCAATGCGCCGGTTTATCTCGCCGGCATCGCCCGGCCGGGGCCCACCTCGCGCGACAACCGGGCGGTGACCGCGATGGCGCGGCTGCTGCTGCACCCGTACATCCCGAACATCCAGACCAGCTGGGTCAAGCTCGGCACCGAGGGCGCGGCCGAGATGCTGCGCTCGGGCGCCAACGACCTGGGCGGCACGCTCATGGAGGAGACGATCTCCCGGATGGCCGGGTCGAGCTACGGCTCCTACCGGTCGGTGCGCGACCTGGTCGCCATCGCCGAGGAGGCCGGGCGTCCGGCCCGGGCGCGTACGACCACGTACGGGCCGGTGTCGGAGGAGCGCCAGGAGGCGGCGCTCCGCTCCGACGGACACCTGCCGGAGCTGCTGCCGGTACTGGAGTAGCGCACGGGGTCTCCAGGGGCCTCCGGAGCTTCTCCGGAGGCCCCGACGGGTCTCCAGAGGCCCCTGGTGACTCGTTCTCACCCCTCCCCGCTGTGCTCCGTCTCGTGCTGGAGGATGCACTGCTGCCAGCGTGCGAGGGCCTCCGCCCGGTCGCCGCCGGCGTCCTCCGCCGCGGTGATGAGCGCGTCGGCGGCCATCGCCGCGAGCCGTACGGCGATATGGCAGGTGTCGCGCTGGGGGAGCGGGCGCAGCAGCTCCACCGCCCCCTCGCTGTCCCCGGCCAGCGCGCACGCGACGACGGCCATGGTCGTGCGGTCCCACTCGTACTCGGACATGGTCGGAGCATGCCCACACCAGGGGCGGAGGATGACTCCTGCGCCGATATTGCGCAGGTGACCGGAAAGTTCCGGAAGCGATCAAAAGCCGCCTCCTGGTCGCCTCTTCGCATTCCCTTCCTGCCCATTAGTGGCCGAAACCCTGTCGATTACAGTGCCCTGCGTCAGCGAGCGTCAGAAGGGCGTCGGAAGCGGCAGCACGGGTCCAGGAGGGCACAGTGCCAGGAGGGACACAGTGAGCGCAGCGGGCGGCGGCAACGCCATCTGGGGCCGCGCCGAGCAGCAGGACTTCCGCAGCCGGGTGCGCGGCTGCCTGCTGGGCGGGGCGATCGGCGACGCGCTCGGCTCGGGCGCCGCGCACGCCTCGCTCGACGCCCTCCGCCAGGCACACGGCGCTGAGGGCCTCACGGACTACGCCGTGGTCTTCGAACAGCGCGGCGCCATCACGGACGCCACCCAGCTCACTCTCTTCACCGTCGACGGCCTCATACGGGCCCAGGTGCGCCGTGACACCGGCGCCTGGCACCCGCCCACCGACCTGTACCGCGCCTACCGGCGCTGGGCCGTCACACAGCACGACTGGGGCCCGGACGAGCGCCGTACCGACGACGGCTGGCTGGCCCGCGAGGAGTGGCTGTACGCCCGCCGCGACCCGGCCCGCGAGTGCCTCTCCGGCCTCGGTGACGGCGTCATGGGCACCCTGGACGCGCCCCGCAACCCGCAGGCCAACGGAGGCGGCGCGGTGATGCGCTCGGCCCCCTTCGGGCTGCTGGTCGGCTGGGAGCCGCAGCTCGTCTTCCAGCTCGCCGTGGAGTGCGCGGCACAGACCCACGGCCACCCCACCGGCTATCTCGCGGCCGGCGCGCTCGCCGTCATCACCCACTCCCTCGCCCGCGGCGAGGACCTCGACAGCGCTGTCCAGAAGGCGCTGGCGCACTTGGCAACCCGCCCCGGCCACGACGAGACCACCGACGCGCTCAAGCGGGCGCTGGGCGCCGTACGGCAGGGCATGCCGACCCCCGCCCGGGTCGAGGCACTGGGCGAGGGCGGACATGCCGGCAGCGCGCTGGCCATCGCCGTGTACTGCGCGCTGGTCGCCGAGGACATCCGGCACGGGCTGCTGCTCGCGGTCAACCACGGCGGCGCCTCCGACCTCACCGGCGCGATGTGCGGCAACCTCCTCGGCACGCTGCACGGCGAGACGGCGCTGCCGCCGGTCTGGCTGGTCGAGCTGGAGGGCCGCGCCACCGTCCTCCAGCTCGCCGACGACTTCGCCATGGAGATGACCCAGGGACCGGCGCTCCACGGACCCGGCAACTCGGCACCGGGATGGCTGGCGCGGTACCCGAGGGCGTGAGCCCGTAGCGCTGCTTCATGGGCCGAGCGCTGCCTTACGGGCACAGCGCTGCCCTACGGGCACAGCGGCGCCTCCCGGTTGCGGCGGCTGCGCGGGACTTCGTTGCGGCGACTACACCGGCTTCTTCTGGTCCTGCCGAGCGGACTGCCCGGGTACGGCCAGTGCCGCCGCACCGGGACCGTCGTCGTCCCCGTCGGAGTTGATCCGGGCCAGTACCGCGTCCCGCTCCGGCGTGGCCTCCGGCTTCACCAGTCCGATCAGCACGAAGAGCACCAGCGAGACGGCGACCGGCGAGACGATCTGGATCTGCAGCGAGACGTCGGCGATCCCGTAGTTCGTCAGCCAGAACGCGAACAGGCCGGCTGCCCAGGAAGTCAGCGCCGCGATCGGCCCCGACCTGCGGAAGAGCGGCAGCATACCCAGCAGGAACGGGATCGAGATCGGCCCGACGAGTCCGGCCACCCACTTGATCACGACCGAGATGATGCCGGCGAAGGCCGGCGAGTTCACCTGCGTCGCGATCGCCATCGACAGGCCGAGGAAGGCGAGGGTGGACAGCCGCGCGGCCACCAGCCCCGCCCGGTGCGACCAGTCACGTGCCTTCGCCGAGACGGCCGGCGCGATGTCCCGGGTGAACACCGCCGCGATGGCGTTGGCGTCCGACGAGCACATCGCCATCGTGTGCGAGAAGAAACCCACGATGACCAGGCCCAGCAGCCCGTGCGGCAGCAGCTGCTCGGTGAGCAGCGCGTACGAGTCCGACGCGTCCGGCTTCTCCGCCTTCACGAGCAGCGGCGCGACCCACATCGGGAAGAACAGCACCACAGGCCAGACGAACCACAGTGCGGCCGACAGCAGTGCCGAGCGCCGCGCCTCACGGGCGCTGCTCGTGGCCATGTAGCGCTGCGCCTGGTTCCACATCCCGCCGCTGTACTCGAAGGTCTTGATGAACAGGTACGCGAGCAGGAACGTCAGCGTGTACGGGCCGACCGTCGGCTGGGTGTGGGTGTCCGGCAGCCGGTCCCACACCGTCCACAGCGCGCTGACGCCGCCCAGTTCGGACAGCACGGTCACCAGCATCGCCACGCCCGCCAGCAGCTGGATCACAAACTGCCCCAGCTCGGTGAGGGCGTCCGCCCAGAGCCCGCCGACCGTGCAGTACACGGCCGTGACCACGCCCGTGATCAGGATGCCCTGGTTGAGCGACACCCCGGTGAAGACGGACAACAGGGTCGCGATCGCGGCCCACTTGGCGCCCACATCCACGATCTTCAGCAGCACGCCCGACCAGGCGAGCGCCTGCTGGGTGGGCAGGTTGTATCGGGTCTTCAGGTATTCGAGTGGCGAGGCGACGTGCAGCCGGGAGCGCAGCCGGTTCAGCCGGCCGGCGAAGAGCCTGGCCCCGATGGCGATGCCGATCGCGATGGGGAAGGACCAGGTGACGTACGAGGTGATGCCGTACTGGTAGGCGATGCCCGCGTACCCGGTGAACATCACGGCGCTGTACCCGGACATGTGGTGCGAGATGCCGGACAGCCACCAGGGCATCCGGCCACCCGCGGTGAAGAAGTCGCTCACGTTGTCGACGCGTTTGTGCGACCACACGCCGATGGCGACCATGACGCCGAAGTATCCGATGAGCACAGTCCAGTCGAGACCGTTCATGCCCCCTCCAAGGGGTCCGCCTTGTGAACGTGCAAGAACGCAAACGCACTTCGCCTCGGCGGCGCCCCCGTGCGGGAGTGGGGACTTCCGGGATTGAACCGTTGGCACGGTGCCTGGTCAAGGGGGCCCGTAGGTCACGGATGTGAACCTGGGTCACCTAACCGAACGATTTTACTTTCTCTTGACCCCACGCCTCGTTGTCGTGCCTACGACGGCGCCCGCACCATGAACGGACACTTCGCCAGGCTCAACACAGCAAATCCGCACAGAAAAAAGCACCACACGGGAGCGGGATCCCGTGCGGTGCAGGAGGGGAGGTCGTATACGGAGCCACCCGACGGTTCGTACGACGCGTCGCATGACGGGCCGTAGGCGGAAGGGCGTCAGCGAAGGGCCGCGCCCAGTCGCCGCAGACCTTCCCGGATCTCCTCCGGGGAGTGCGTCACGAAGGACAGCCGCATGGTCGCCGCGTCGGCCTGCCCTGCGAAGAACGGCGCCCCCGGGACGTACGCGACGTCGTGCTCGACCACCGACGGCAGCAGCTCCGTCGCGTCGTACCCGGCCGGCAGCTGCGCCCACACGAACATGCCGCCCGTGGGACGGTTCCAGCGCGAGCCCTCCGGGAGCGCGTCGCCCAGCCCCGCGAGCAGCGCGTCCCGCCGCTCGCGGTACGCGACCTGCACCCGGCCCAGGTGCGCGGCCAGGTCGGCGTGCGCCAGGTAGTGCGCCGTCGCTGCCTGGTCGATCGTCGAGGTGTGCAGGTCGGCGGCCTGCTTGGCGATCACGCAGGCGCGCCGCAGCGCGGCGGGCGCGCGCAGCCAGCCCAGCCGCAGCCCCGGCGCCATGATCTTGGAGAACGAGCCGAGCAGCGCCGTACGGTCCTCGGCGCCCGGGAAGGTCGCCACCCACGGCACCGGCTCGCCCTCGAAGCGCAGCTCGCCGTACGGGTCGTCCTCCACGATCCACAGCCCGCGGCGCGCCGCCACCGCACCGATCGCGGCGCGGCGCTCGGCGGGCAGCGTGCGCCCGGTCGGGTTCTGGAACGTCGGCACGGTGTACAGCAGCTTCGGCCGCTCCCGCGCGACGATCTCGTCCAGCGCCTCGGGGTCCAGCCCGTCGTCGTCGCACGGCACGGACACCACCCGGGCGCCCGCGAACGAGAAGATCTGCAGCGCCGCGAGGTAGCAGGGCGCCTCCACCACGACCGTGTCGCCCGGCTCCAGCAGCGCGGTCGACAACAGGGTGAGGCCCTGCTGCGAGCCGGTGGTGATCAGCAGGTCGTCGGGGCCGGTGGCCAGGCCGCGCGCGGTCGCCCGCCCGGCGACGATCCCGCGCAGCGCCGGGTCGCCCTCGGTGGTCGAGTACTGCAGCACCTGCTGCGGACGGTCCGCCAGTACGTGCCGGAAGGCGTCGGCGATGCCCTCCGCGTCGAACAGCTCCGGCGCCGGCAGCCCGCCGGCGAACGAGATCACCTCGGGCCGCGCGGTCAGCGCCAGGATCTCCCGCACGGGCGAGGCCCCGGTCCGCGACGCCCGCCCGGCGAGCTCCGGAACGGGCGCTGCGGTTACGGAGCCGGCGGCGAAGTCGGCGGTCGTGGCCAGGGATACGGCCGTGGAGACGGTCGTGGCAGTGGCGGATGCGGCTCCGGGCATGGTGGCTGGCTCCAATCGCTCGTCTCGCACTCACGTCGTTAACCGGCGTTAGCTGCAAGGTGCAGGGAGCTTATGTCTCCGGACGTACGGCTCGCACAGTTATCCGCATTGTGGGCACTCCTGGGTGTTCCTGCCTGCGCCAACTGCCGCCGGGCGGCGCGTCGTCGGGGAGGCGTGACGCCGGACCGGCGGGAAGGCCGAGCCCCCTCGGCCGGGACGGCGATCCAGTCGAGAGGGCTCGTTGCGGTGGTGCGGTGTGGTGAGGCGATGGAGTTGTAGAACTGTGGAGTTGTAGAGATGTGAGGCTGTGCGGATTTGGGTGCGGAATCTGAACTTCTGAGGGGCTGGACGACGGGCCGCTCAGGCCACGTCGTACGAACCGGCGCCGACCTCCGCCACGAACGTGCTCCAGGCGGCGGTGTCGAACGTCAGGCGGGGACCGTCGGGGTCCTTGGAGTCGCGCACCGCGATGGCCTCGGTCGTCGGGACGGCGATCTCCACACAGGCGCCGTTGCCACCGGAGTACGAGGACTTCGTCCAGGAAAATGCGGAATTGGGCTTGGTTGCCATGTTTACTCCGACTCACTCTGGGTTGCCGCGACTTGGCGCGGATTCGGTATGCATGACGCTACGCGCCAACATCACCGACGCCAGAGGGGTGTCACTCATTCGTATGGCATATTCCTTGATCTCTTTTCAAGGAAACCGGCCCAGGTGTACCGTGCCCACTTCCGATCCGGAATTCGCTATTCGGCCGCCTTGCGGGCCGTTTCCCGCCAGGTGAAGTCCCGCCGGGCCGGCTCATTCGCCGCCCGGCCCGCGCCTCACCTCGTGCTGTCGGCATGCCGCTTGGCGGCCTCGGCGATGAACTCCCGGCTCTGGTCGGCGTTGAGCGCCTGGGCCCGCAGATGCTCGTACATGATCGTGTACTTGTGCACGTCGTTGGTCTTCTCCAGGTACAGGTCGCTCGTGACGCCCTCGATGTAGACCACGCTGGAGTCGGCCGCGTCGTCGAACTCCAGGATTGAGAACGTCCCCGACATCCCGGCGTGCGCACCCGTGTCGTACGGCAGCACCTGGACCGTCACATGCGGCAGCTTGCTGACCTCCACGAGGTGTTCGAGCTGCTCGCGCATGATGAGGTGGCTGCCCACGACGCGACGCAGCGCGCTCTCGTCCAGCACGACCCACAGCCGCAGCGGGTTGTGCGGATCGCTGACCCGCTCCTGACGCCGCATGCGGACCTGGATGCGCTTCTCGAGCTGGTCCGGCGCCAGCTCCGGGACGGTCCCCGGGATCACCGCCTCCGCGTAGCCGGGCGTCTGCAGCAGACCCGGCACGAGCAGCGATTCGTACACCCGCAGCGAGGCGGCCTCGGTCTCCAGGCCGATGTAGACGCTGTACGGGATGTCGCCGAAGGCGTGCCACCAGCCTTGCTGGCGCGAATCCTTCGCCATCTGCATCAGCGAATCGACGATGCGGTGATCCTCGACTTCGTACACCCCGCAGAGGTCTCGGACGTCGCGCTGGCTGATGCTGCGGCGGCCGTTCTCAAGCCTGCTGATCTTCGATTGCGAGACCAGCAGCCGCTCCGCGACCTCCTCCGCGGTCATGCCCTTGAGCTCCCGGAGCCTGCGCAGCTCCTGGCCCAACCGGCGTCGCCTGACGGTGGGATTCACATTGGACGCCACGGGACGTGCACCTCCGGCTCCGGACTGCTGTTTTTTCCTGTTCAGCAGATTGCCACCACTGGTCGGCGCCGCGCTGGGAAATGGCCGGACAAGGTGGGCACGGGTACGAGACGTCCTACGGGATGCGCCGGGCCGGACGGCGCTCGCTGCGACGTACGGGCGGATACCGGGAGCGCGTACGGGCGTGTACGGGGCGTGTGCGCGAGCGCGCACGGAAGCGGAAGCGGAACCGGCGTGCGGGGTCTGGGCCGGAGGAGCCGGGGCGGGGGCCTGGAAGGCGGTGTGCGGCCCGTACGCGCCCGCTGGGGAGCCGCGGGAGCGCCGTTTGGGGCGCGGGCCGACAGGCGGTCCGGTGGGGCCGGGAAAGGGCGCAAAGGGGCGCGGGGTGGTGGGCTCGCCGTCGTCCAGAACGGCAGGTCCACCACCCCGCGCTTGGTGCGGCTCCCGGACGGGATCTGGGGACGGTGCTGCGGTGTGTTGCCGGGTGCTGCGTTACCGGCTGTTCGGCCGCCGGGTACTGCGTGTTGGCGGCCGGTTCGGCACCGGGCGCTACGTTGTCGGTACTGCGGTCGTGCGGAAGGGGTGCTGCTGCGGACGGGAGGGGTCCGGCAGGCAGTCGTCGCGCGCTGCTGCCGCGCGAACGCTGCTCGTGCCGGTGCCGCCCTGGGGTCGGCGGCGTCCTGCTGCTGTCCCGTCCTGTGAGGTGCGTCCGGTTCCTGTCCGTCCCGGTCCTGTCCGCCCCGGGAATCCGTCCGTACCGGGGCGTTGTCCGCCCGGTTCTGTCCGTACCGGGGTGCTTCCGTCCGGCTAACGGGCGCCGACGCGGGCCATGCTGCCCCGCATTGGCTGTGCCGGAACGCCTGGCGTCCCGTCCGTGGCCCGGGCGGCCGGCTGCCGGCCGGCTCCGGGGCCGGGCCCCGCTGCCGTTGCGCGCCTCGGCTGCGCCGCGACGCCGTTCTGCACGTCCATGACGGCGTGCGCGACCAGCCCGCCCATGGGGTCGTGCCGGATGAGATCCCGGAGGCGGGAGCGCGATGAACGCCCCTCGTTACCGGGGTAGAGGTGCTTGCCGAGGCCGACCGCGTGGGCCAGTGCGGCGAGCGCCGCGGTCCGCGGGTCCGGTGGTACGCCGGTGCGGATCGCGTTGTCCAGCCGGGCCCTGATTTCCCGGCTGATGGCCGTGTCCGTCGCTTGGTAGCGAGTCGTCGGCAGCACCCCGCACATCTGACCCGCCACGGCATGCACCATGCCGCACCGCTCCAGATGCGTGAGGTAGGTCTGGCGCAGCCCCAGCCGGGGCCCGCCGATCCAGTGGACCGCGCGCACCGGGCTGCCGCGCCGTCGCAGCAACTCGAGCGCCGAATCCAGTGTCGGATCTCCAGTCGGCCGTGGCATCACCACGGCGATACGATCCCCGTCAGGGGCTATCCGTCCTGCCAGAGCCAGCTCTACTAGCTGGGCCCCGGCCAGGCCGAGGTCGAGCGACTGCGGCTGCGCTGTGGTTCCCGTGGCCGGGTCCAAAGCGAGCAGCAGAAGCTCCTCCGGAATTGTTCTGCGGCTCCTGCCCATCCATGCCTCCCCGCGTGGATGAATGACAGGGTGACCCCTCTCACATTCATCTGTCGAGAGTGCCTGGGTGATTCGGCAGGGAACCGGTAGGTATGTCGTTCTCGTCTACTGCGAGGGCGACAGCCTCTGAGGGCGGGGCGCGAGCCCCGGACCGCGCGGCGGCGGCGCCGCGCTTCTCGCACACAGGACACTTGGCAACACTGGGCAGATCAGCAGCGCGACGTATGAAGGAGATACCGGTGGCGGGCGAGTCCCCCGACAGGTCGGAGCAGAAGCAGTCGTCGGGGGAGACGGCGGAGAGCGAACGCGATCCGCGGCTCGCGGTCTTCCGTGATGCACCGACGGATACGGAGACCTCCGAGAAGGAACCCGAGTCCGGGGAAGCATCCGAGAAGGCGTCCACGGAAGCGTCGACGGAGACGCCTGCGGAGCCGGATCCGGTTGCGGCGGCCGGGGAGAAGAGCGATTCCGAGGGCGACCTGGACGGTCAGGACGGCCAGGACGGTGCGAAGGGCGACTCGGACGACCCCGAGGACGGCTCGGACGCGCCCGAGGGTGGCGAGGGCGGCGATGCTCGGCTCAAGGCTGCGGTGGCCGCTTGGGTGGCGGGCAAGGATGCCCCGGAGGGCGCGGAGGGCGCGGAGGGCGCGGAGGGCGCGGAGGCCGCGGGGGGCGCGAAATCGGGCGCGGACGCCCCTGAGGCCCCTTCCGGCGCCTCTGAGGCCCCTGCGGGCGACGAGGCCGCCGAGGGCGCGGCCGGCGCCGAAGCGGAGTCCGCGCTGCCCGTACGGAAGCCCGGCGGCAAGGCCAAGAAGGGCGCCGGTCAGCCGGACCAGCCGACGGCCGTCTTCCGCGCCGTGACCCCGAAGTCGGCCCCCACCGATGACGCCACCCGAGTGTTTGCTGCCGTAAAGCCGAAGGGTGCGGAGGAGGCTCCCGCCAAGGACGCCGAGAAGGCCGCGGAGAACGGCGCCAAGAAGGACGCGGAGGCCCGGAAGGCCACGGCGGCTGCCATCCCCAAGCGGTCCGAGACGGCGAAGAAGGCCGAAGCCGCCGCCACGCCCAAGGACGCCGAGCCCACCGGCAGCGAGGCCAAGAAGGACGCCAAGAAAGACGCGGAGAAGGACGCGAAGAAGAGCGACGGAGGCGGCGCCAAGAAGGACGCCGAGGACAGCAAGGCGTCCGAAGACAGCAAGGCGTCCGAGAGCAGCAAGGAGTCCAAGGGCGGCGAGGAGCCCAAGGACAGCAAGGACGCCAAGGGCACCGCGGCCGCAGCCAAGAGCGCCAAGGACAGCAAGAGCAGCAAGGGCGAAGAGGCCGGCAAGGCCGGCAAGGGTGGCGAGGCGTCCAAGAGCGCCGAGAAGCCCAGTAAGGAATCCGGTAAGGACTCCGGTAAGGAAAAGGAAGACGCCGAGAAGTCCGGCAAGGCGGCTGCCGAGCGGGACGCCGAGCGGACCAGTCAGTTCGTCGCGCTGAAGTCGGCGGACGAGCGGCCGGTCAAGCCGCCGAAGCCGGTCGGCAAGGCCGTCGACAAGCCGGCCGCCAAGGCCGGCGCCGCCTCGGACACCGCCAAGGACGCCAAGGACCCCAAGGTCCTCGGCGGCACCGCCGCGTCCGCCCCGCTCCCGCCGGCCGCGGCCCCGGCCACCACCCAGCCGCAGCCGGCCGCCCAGCCGTCGTCCGCTGCCCCCGAAGGGGCCCCGCTGCCCGAATCCGAGCGTACGAAGCAGCAGCCGCTGCCCCCGCTCGACCTGCTCGCGCAGCTCACCAACACCCCGCCGCCGCCCGAGACCCCGATCCGCACCATCGTGCGGCGGTTCAAGATCTGGACCCCGCTGGCCCTGCTGGTCCTGCTGGTCTTCGTGATCGTGCAGGCCGTGCGCCCGCTCCCGGACCCGGCGCTCACGCTGACCTCGGACGCCACGTACTCCTTCGACGGCGGCAAGCCGTCCCTGCCCTGGCCGACCGAGGGCCAGGCGTACGTCGAGGTGTCCGGCCTGGGCCCGATCGGCTCGTACGGCGCGCAGAAGCCGGTCCCGATCGGCAGCGTCGCCAAGACGATGACCGCGTACATCATCATGCGCGACCACCCGCTGAAGCCCGGCAAGAAGGGCGACATGATCCGGGTGGACAAGCAGGCCGAGGAGGACGGCAAGAAGGGTGCCGGGCACGGTGACGAGTCGGTCCTCGACACCGTCAAGGAAGGCGATCACATCTCGCAGAAGGACGCGCTGTCCGCGGTCATGATCCCCTCCGCGAACAACATCGCCCGGCTGCTGGCCCGTTGGGACGCCGGTTCCCAGGAGGCGTTCGTCAAGAAGATGAACGCCACCGCCAAGGAACTCGGCATGAAGAACACCACCTACACCGACCCCAGCGGACTGATCGAGACCACCGTCAGCACCGCCCAGGACCAGGTGAAGCTGGGCAAGAAGGCGATGGAGATCCGCTCGCTGGTGGACATCACCAAGCTGCCGTCGTGGACCGACCCCTCCGGCAAGACCTGGCGGAACTTCAACACCCTGCCGCCCTACAACAACGCGATCGGCCTCAAGACCGGCTCCACCTCGAAGGCGGGCGGCAACCTGCTCTTCGCCGGACAGCAGCAGGTCGGCGACACGACCCAGCTCATCGTCGGCGCGGTGCTCGGCCAGCACCGGCCGCCGATCATCGACACCGCCAACGCCATCAGCAAGGACCTGCTCACGACCACCCAGGGCGCCCTGGAGGACCGTACGGTCGTGAAGGAGGGCGACGTCGTCGGCGTGGTGGACGACGGCCTCGGCGGCACCACGCCGGTCGTGGCGACCGAGGACCTCAAGGCGGTCGGCTGGAACGGCCTGACGGTCAAGCTGGGGCTGACGGACAAGGGTAAGGCCATCCCGCACACGGCGAAGGCCGGCACGAAGGTCGGCGTGCTGACCGCGGGTAGCGGGCCGGGCCAGGCCACCGTCCCGGTGGCGCTCCAGAAGGACCTCGCCGAACCGACCTTCGGCGCGAAGCTCACGCGCGTGGGCTGACCCGGCGACCCGTCCCGTACGCACCGCAACGCCCCGGTTCCGCCGGGGCGTTGCGCGTACCGTAGGGCGGGCGATCCGTCCGGGGCGCCAGACCCGATTCCGACCGCTCGGGAGCCCGCCATCGATACCGCGCTGAACGTCCGGACCGCCACGGGCCACGTACGCGCCGAGTCCGCGCCCTGGACCAGGGTCGTGCCGGCGCCGTGCGCGCTGTCGCTGGCGCTGGGCCTGTGGGGCGTCCGCCGCCAGGGCAGCATGTGGCGCGACGAGGTCGTCACCTACGACATGGCGCACCGCAGCCTCCCCGAGCTGTGGGACACGCTGCAGAACGTCGACGCCGTGCACGGCTTCTACTACCTCTTCATGCACGCCCTCTTCGACGTCGTGGGCGGTGGCGTGCTGACCCTGCGGCTGCCCTCCGTACTGGCGATGACCGCGGCCGCCGCGGGGGTCGCGCTCCTGGGGGCGCGGGTGGCCGGGGAGCGCGCGGGCGTGGCGGCGGGGCTGGTCTTCCCGCTGCTGCCGCTCGTGCAGCAGTACGCGCAGGAGGGCCGGTCGTACGCGCTCGTCTGCGCGCTGGTCACCTGGTCCACGTACTTCCTCGTCCGGGCGCTCGCCGCGAGCCCTGCCGCCGTGGACGCGCCGCGACTCGGGCTGTTCGGCGTGCCCGGTGCCGCGCGGCGCTGGTGGACCGCGTACGTGCTCGTGACGTTCGTCGCCTGTCTGCTGCACGAGTTCGCCGTGCTGGTGCTCGTGGCGCACGGCACGACGGTGGTGCTGTCCGGCGTGCGGGGAGCGGTCCGCGGTGCCGTCCGCCGTACCTGGCTCGTGGCCGCCGGGGTGGTGATCGCCGGTCTCGCGCCGATGGCGCTCTTCAGTGCGGGACAGTCGGCCCAGCTCGGCTGGGTGTTGTGGCCCGACCCCGTGCAGTTGGTGACCTTCGGGGTGCTGGCGGTGGTGGGCGTGGTCTGTGCTCGAGTACCGGTACGGACGCGCGGGCCGGCGCACGGTCCGGTCCGGCTGCGCCCGCTCGCGCTGCCGCTGCTGATCGCGCCGCCGGCCACCCTGCTGCTGCTCTCGCAGCTCAAGCCGATGTACGTCGACCGCTACGTCCTCTACTACGTTGTCGGCTTCGCCCTCCTGATGGGCGCCGCCCTGGACCGGGTGTTCCGGCCGCTCGGCGGCGACGGCGGCCGGGCCCGCAGGCGGCGCGCGGTGGGGGCGCTGGTGGCCGTGCTGGCGGCGCTGCTGCCCGCCGCCGTGTACCTGCGCACCCCGGAGAGCCGGAAGGACGACGCCACCGCCGTCGTCCGGGCCGTACGGGCGGTGGCGGAGCCCGGTGACGGGCTGCTCTTCATGCCGGCCCGGCGTCGGGTGTGGACCCTGTCCGAGCCGGAGCGGTTCCGCGACCTGACCGATCTGGCGCTGTCCCGGGCGCCGGACTCCTCGGGCACGCTGTACGGCACGGAGGTACCCGCCGACGGCATCCGCGCCCGGATGCTCGCCACCGAGCGCATCGTCGTGCTCAGCGACCCGCGCGGCGAGCCGGAGGACGAGAACTCCCGGGAGGTCACCAAGCGCACCACCCTCCGCGACGCCTTCACCCCGTGTCGCACCCAGGACGTCACCGGCGCCCGCGTCACGGTGTACGCCCACCGGGGCCACTGCGACGACTGACGCCTGACCTCGCGGGGGACTGGCGGCGCCGGGGCCGATGACGCCGGGAGCTGACCGCGGTATGGGCCCGTCCGTGGGCCCTTCGGCTTCTACCAGTCGTCCATGGGCGGCTCTTCCATGTCCCAGTCCCAGGGCTCGTCGGGCTCAGGTGCAGCGACCTTCGCGCCGGCCGTGGCAGCGGCGGCCGCCACCGGGGCCCCACCGGCCGGACCGCCACTCGTCCCGACGGCGGCCGGGCCGGCACCGGTCGCCGGGGCGCCGCCCGCCGGGGCGCCGCCCGCCGGGGCACCGCCCGCCGGGCCCTCGGCGAGGACCTCCAGGATCGACTCGCCGTACTTCGCGAGCTTGTTCTCGCCGACGCCGTTGACCGTACCCAGCTCGGCGATGGTGGACGGCCGGGCCGTGGCGATCTCGCGGAGCGTGGCGTCATGGAAGATCACATACGCCGGGACCCCCTGCTCCTTCGCGGTCGCCCCGCGCCACGCCCGCAGCGCCTCGAACACCGGCAGCAGCTCCGCCGGCAGATCGACCGGCGCGCGCTTGCCCTTCGCGGCCTTCGCCCTGGCCGCCCGGGCCGGCTTCTCCGGCTCGCGCCGCAGCAGGACCTGGCGGTCGCCGCGCAGCACCTCGCCGCTCGTCCCGGTCAGCACCAGCGTGCCGTAGTCACCCTCGACCGCCAGCAACTGCTGCGCCAGCAACTGCCGTACGACGCCCCGCCAGTCGGCCTCCCGCAGGTCGGCGCCGATCCCGAACACGCTCAGCGCGTCATGGTCGAACTGGATGACCTTGGCGGTCTTCCGGCCCATCAGGATGTCGACGATCTGGCCCGTGCCGAACTTCTGCCCGCGCTCGCGCTGCAGCCGGACGACCGTCGACAGCAGCTTCTGCGCGGGCACCGTGCCGTCCCAGGACTGCGGCGGCGCCAGGCACGTGTCGCAGTTGCCGCACGGCTTGCTCTCCTGGCCGAAGTACGCGAGCAGCCGCACCCGCCGGCACTCCACCGTCTCGCACAGCGCGAGCATCGCGTCGAGGTGCGCGGCCAGCCGCCGCCGGTGCGCCTCGTCGCCCTCGGAGCCGTCGATCATCTTCCGCTGCTGGACCACGTCCTGCAGGCCGTACGCCAGCCAGGCCGTGGACGGGAGGCCGTCCCGCCCGGCGCGGCCGGTCTCCTGGTAGTACCCCTCCACCGACTTCGGCAGGTCGAGGTGGGCCACGAAGCGCACGTCCGGCTTGTCGATGCCCATCCCGAACGCGATGGTGGCGACCACCACGAGGCCGTCCTCGCGGAGGAAGCGCGACTGGTGGTGCGCGCGCGTACGCGGGTCGAGACCGGCGTGGTACGGCACGGCAGCGATGCCGTTCTCCACCAGGAACTGGGCGGTCTTCTCCACGGAGGCGCGGGAGAGGCAGTACACGATGCCGGCGTCCCCGGCGTGCTCCGTGCGCAGCAGGTCCAGGAGCTGCTTCTTCGGCTCGCTCTTGGACGCGATGCGGTACTGGATGTTCGGCCGGTCGAAGCTGGCGACGAAGTGCCGGGCCTGCTCCATCCGCAGCCGCGAGGTGATCTCGGTGTGGGTGGCTTCGGTGGCCGTAGCGGTGAGCGCGATCCGGGGGACCTCGGGCCAGCGCTCGTGCAGCATCGACAGGGCGAGGTAGTCGGGGCGGAAGTCGTGGCCCCACTGGGCGACGCAGTGCGCCTCGTCGATGGCGAAGAGGGAGATCTTCCCCCGGTCCAGCAGACCGAGCGTCTGCTCGACGCGCAGCCGCTCCGGCGCGAGGTAGAGCAGGTCCAGCTCGCCGGCCAGGAACTCCGCCTCCACCAGGCGGCGCTCCTCCATGTCCTGCGTGGAATTCAGGAACCCGGCGCGCACGCCGACCGCGCGCAGCGCGTCGACCTGGTCCTGCATCAGCGCGATGAGGGGGGAAATGACGACGCCCGTGCCGGGCCGCACGAGCGAGGGGATCTGATAGCAGAGCGACTTGCCGCCGCCGGTCGGCATGAGGACGACGGCGTCGCCACCGCCGATGACGTGCTCGACGATCTCCTGCTGGCTGCCGCGGAACGCGTCGTACCCGAAGACCCGGTGCAGCACCTCCAGGGCCTCACCGCCCGGCGCCCCACCGGTCCGCGCGTCACCGCCGCCCGGGCCGGGGACTGCCCCCGTGCCACCCGGGGCTTCGTCCAGCCCATCGTCCACGTCGTTCATGCCAGGCAGCTTACGAGCCCGACCCACCCCGCCGCTGAGCCTGTGGACAACTCCCCCCGAGCGGGACGGTCAGGGAGCGGGCGGCCGCCGAACGGCGTGGGCGATGTCACGCAAAACAGCAGCCCGGGACTGGGCGCCGTCCGCCGCCGCCCGAGATCACGGCTCGTACGGTTCGCAGGCCGTGCCGTCATGATCACGGTCCAGGTGCTCCGCGTAACCCGGTTCGCCGGACTGGATCGGGGCCGCGCCCGCGTCACGGGCATCGGCGCAGACCCGGTAGTACGGCGCCGCCCCGGACTCCTCGGGCGTGGACCCGGACTCCTCTGGCGTCACACCCGGCTCCTCGGGCGTCGATCCGCCGACGTCCCGTACCGACGCGCCGGTGATGACGCCCTCGCTCACGGTGTAGGTACCGGCGAAGGAGCGCACCGAGCCGTCCGTCTGCAGTGCGTCGAGATGGACGGTGACCACGCCGCCGTCGACACCGAGGATCTGGACGGTGTCCTGCACCGTGTCCGCCAGACCGTCGGTGAACGAGCTGTACGAGCCGCCGAGGTTCTTGCCGCCCAGCTCCCACGCCTCCTGGTAGTCGCCCGCGTTGATGGCGTCGAAGTACGCCTCGACGGTGGCCGCGGGGTCGCGGACGGTCGCCGGAGCCGATGTCCGTGCACCTTCCGAATGCTGCGACGACGGCGGAGTGTGGGCGGCGGAGGAGCCGGGCCGGGTGGTGACGGTCGATGTGCTGGTGACCGTCTTCGAGGCGCTGCCGGACGAGTCGCCGGACGAGCAGCCGCCGAGGACCAGGGCGACTACGGCGGACCCTGCCAGCAGGCCCGCGGCGCTTCGTGCGCGGGCTGTACCGAAAGTGCGGGACCGGTGCCCCATAAAGATCACCCACCACTATGGGTACGGGGCACTGCTCTCTCGGAACTGCATGGCGCACCCTGTGCGTCGGGTTCGGGTGCCCGTTGGGTTCATTGTCCGCTGCATGCGGCCGCTGCGCCTGGGGAGCGCGGAGGGACCGCGGTGCGGCGGGTGGCCAGTTTGCGGTGGATGACGGTGTAGAAGGTGAGCAGGACGAAGGTGGCGATCTGCAGCAGGCCGGAGAGGCCGGTGGCCGCGTCGACCGGCAGCATGTAGATCATCGGGAGCCTGAAGACGGCCTCGGCCAGCATGCTGGCACCCCACACACAGGTCATGATCGTCACGGTGCGCCGGAACGCGGGCTCACCGGCCCACCGCTGGTCGAGCTCGGCACGGGCCCGCGCCGTGCGGCCCTGCGTGCGGCGAATGACGGCGAAGATCATCGGTCGTCCGGCCACCGCCGTACCCAGGAAGATCAGTCCCGCGAGGCCGGTCGGTACCGAGTCCTTGGCGAGTACGAACCGCGCGTCGCCGCTCACGAAGGACAGCAGCAGGCCGACGCCCCATACGGAGAGCATGAACGCCGCGAACACATCGAAGCGGCGCGGGAGAAGCGCCACGTATGCCACGCGGAGCGCGGCCGCGAGTGTGGCGCCGAGCATCGACACGTACACGCTCGTCCCGAACGCCCGCAGGGCGTAGTACACGCCGATCGACAGTCCCACGTCCCAGACGAGGGTCGAGATCGTCTGCCACAGGCCGGTCGACCAGCGCTCGCCCGATTCCCGTCCGCCCGCTGCCTGTTCGTCCGCTTCCCGCTTGCCGGACTCCGCCGGCTGTCCTGATGCCGTGTTCGGTCCCAGCCTCATGCTCTCCGCCCCCGTATGCAGCGTTAGTTCTTCTTGGACACGTAGAAACTGACACGTGGTGCGACACATGTCAACTTCTACCTGTCACTCGACTAAGGTGAGCGCAGCAAGGAGACGGGGCGGAGAGGCGAAGAGGCGGAGAAGACGCGATGTCGCTGCGGTACGCACTGCTGGGGCTGCTGGCCGACGAGGCCGGCAGCGGCTACGAGCTGACCAAGAAGTTCGAGCGGAGCCTCGACAGGTACGCCTGGCACGCCAAGCACAACCAGGTCTACCAAGAGCTCAACCGGCTGGCCGCCGACGGCCTCGCCGAGGTCGTCGAGGAGGGCGCGCGCGGCCGCAAGACGTACGCGATCACCGAGGCCGGCCGCGCGGACCTGCGGCAATGGCTGCTGAATCCGCCCCGTAACCCGGTCGTACGCAACGAGTTCGTACTCCGGCTCTTTCTCCTCTTCGCGCTGGACCCGAAGGAGGCACGCGTCGTGCTCGCCGAATACGCCGCGGCCGTCCAGCGGGATCTCGACGCCCTGACCGCCCTGGTGGAGTCCGCGGACGTCGACCCGGCCGACGGCGTACTGCCCGATCCTCTCGCCTTCGGCCACCTCGCGGCCGGCTTCGGCCTCCACATGCTCCCCGCCTCGCGCGACTGGGCGCACTGGGCCATCGCTCAGATCGACAACTGGACGGAGGAGGGGGAGGAGAAGAGCGAAGCCGAGGACGGAGCGCGCGGCGCGTGACCGTCAACGTCGGACAACTTCTGCCCTGTTAGAGGGGAATGCCTGCCAGGGGCATGTACGTCACTGCCGCCCGGCGACGACCGTTGCAGGATGAGGCCCGTTCGTGCCGTCGTCGTCAGCAAGGGCAAGAGGTGCTGTTCATGGCCATGACCGTCAACGAGATCGATCTCCCGCCGATCTTCTGCCCCCTGGAATCCGCCAGGCACCCGCGTGCCCACATTGTCGATGAACGGGCCAAGGAGTGGATCCGGACCAGCCCCATGTGCGCGACCGCCGAGGAGCGCACGTGGGTCACCGCCTCGTGCAGTACCGACTTCTTCGCCCGCTTCGCTCCCGACGCCGCCACCGACGACCGTCTGCTGTGGACCTCCCTGTGGGTGTACTGGGGCTTCGCCTTCGATGACCACCGGTGCGACAACGGCCCGTTCAGCACCCGGCCCGCCGACTTCAGCGCGCTGGCCGGCCGTGTGCAGCGCGCGCTGGAGGCGCCGTCCGCGCGGGACGAGTCGGACGGGTTCATCCCGGCGCTGCAGGAGATCGCGGCACAGTTCCGGTCCTTTGGTACGCCCCTCCAGGTGCGGCGGTTCGCCGCCGCCCACCGTGCCTGGCTCTCCGGCGTGACCTGGCAGATCGGCAACGCCGCGGCCGGCCGGATGCCGGGCCTGGACGAGTACGTCGCCATGCGGTTGCTGTCGGCGGGTGGCGAACCGCCGTTCGCCATGCTGGAGTTGGCCACCGGACTGGAGGTGCCAGCGCAGGACATGGAGCGGCCGGCCGTTCGCGCGCTCACCGAGATGGCCATCATGGTCGCGGCCCTGGACAACGACCGGCACTCCCTCCGCAAGGAGTTGGCCCGCGACCAGACCGATCAGAACGTCTACAGCGTGCTGATGCACGAGACGGGGGCGCCGCTCCCGGAGGCCGCCGCGACCGCCACGCGGCTGCGGGACCGGGTACTGCTGCGCTTCATGGCCGTGCACGACCGGGTGCGTCCGGGAGCCGGACTGGAGCTGAGCACTTACCTGCAGGGCCTGCGGTACGGCATTCGGGGCAATGCGGAGTGGGGACTCCGAGTACCGCGTTACCTGAGCCTCGGGCGCGTACCGGACCCCATGGACGAGGCGCCCTTGGAATGGGCCGAATCGCCCGCGGACGACGACCGATCGGCGCCCCGGGGGCTGCCCACGGTGGCGTGGTGGTGGGACGACGCGCTGCTCGGAGTTTGAGGCTCGTCTCTCAGTTTTTCACGAAAATCGATTTTCTACTGTGCTGCCAATGTGCTGCCAACTCCCCTTGTTTTCCGGCCTTGTCGTACCCCTTTGAGGGAAGAAACGCGGAAACTCCGGGAACCCCGTGATTGCGGCCGGTGTCGCTATTAAGGTTTCGGTGTCCGGCAGAAATCCCGCCCCATACAAGGAGAATTCATGTCGTTCCTGCGACGTGCCGCGGCCGCATCCGTGATCGCTGTCGCCCTCGCCACGTGCGGCGCCGCTCCGTCCGCGCTGGCTGCCCCGTCCACGTCGTCGGCGTCGTCCGCGTCGGCCGCGGTTCCCTCGGACGGGGAGCCCGGTGCCCGCCCGATCCAGATGGGCCCGTTCATGTTCCCCTCCACGGGCCAGCTCCAGGGCGGCTTCGGCTGGAACACCTCGGGTGGTGGGTACTGAGACGCCGGTACACGTTCCGGCAGGACGCAGTGAGGTGGGTCCGGCGGTTGAGCCGGGCCCACCTCACTGTCGTACCCGCCCGGCTTCTCCGCTCAGTGGCTCAGCGCTTGAGCGTGGCCGCGCTGGCGAGCAGTACGACGATCACGCACCCCAGGATCAGCAGCGCGTCCCGTACGAAGAGGCCGGTCACCCCGTCGTGCCGGGCGGCCTCGCCGGCGGCCTGGACCGCGTACGTCATCGGCATCACCTTGGCCACCGCCGAGAGGCCGTCACTCATGTCCTCACGGGGCACGAACAGGCCGCATACGAGGAACTGCGGCAGCACTCCGGCCGGCAGGAACTGCACCGCCTGGAACTCGTTCCGCGCGAAGGCGCTGACCAGGAGGCCCAGCGCGAGCCCGAGGAGCGCGCCCAGCATCGCGATGATCATGAGTAGGTACGGCGGCCCCTTGATGTCCAGCCCGAGTGGCCCCACGGAGAGCAGCGTCGCCAGTACGGCCTGGAGCAGCGCCAGGAAACCGAACGCCAGGCTGTAGCCGAGCACGATGTCCAGCCGCTGCACCGGCATGGTCAGCAGCCGCTCGGCGGTGCCCGAGGTGCGCTCGCGCAGCGTCGAGACCGACGCGACCAGGTACATCACGATGAGCGGGAAGATCCCGAAGACCTGCGGACCGATGCGCTCGAAGGCGCCGTCCGCGTCGTCGAACATCAGCTTGAGGATCACCATCAGCATGCACGGGATGGCGAGCATGAGCGCGACGCTGCCGCGGTCGCGGACGATCTGCTGCAGCACCCGTTGCGCAGTGGCCAGGGTGATGCCCGGGGTGAGCGGCAGGGCGCGGGCGGTGCGGACCGCCCGGGTCACGACCGACGGCCGGTACTCGGTTCTCACGTTATGGACCTCGGCACTCGGACGCGAAGAAGGACGCGTGGGGGTCGGGGAGCAGGCCACCGTCGAAGAGCGGCTGAGTGGGGGGCGGGACGGTGTCTGGGGGAGTGGATGCGGGGGCCGACTCGTAGGCCGGTTCAGAGGTCGTCTCGGGGCCCGATGACGGCGGTACGGAGTCCGTGGGAACCGGTACGGGATCAGGGCGGCCCGACGCGGAAGCGGCACCGGACGCGGTACTGGATGCGGTACCGGACGCCGCCCCCGCCCCCGGCCGTACCAGCCGCATGAAGGCGCCCTCCACGCTCGCGCAGCCCGTGTGTGCCAGCAGTTCCGACCGCTCGCAGGAGGCCAGCAGCCGGCCGTCGCGCATGAGCAGCAGCCGGTCGCAGCGGTCGGCCTCGTCCATGACGTGACTGGAGACGAGCAGGGTGGTCCCCTCGTTGGCCAGCCGCCGGAAGACGGTCCACAGTTCCTGCCGGATGAGCGGATCGAGGCCCACCGTCGGCTCGTCCATGACCAGCAGCTCCGGCGAGCCGAGCAACGCGACGGCCAGCGAGACACGGGAGTACTGGCCGCCGGACAGCCGGCCGACCGGCTGGTCGGCCCAGTCCGCCAGGTCGACCTCCTTCACCACCCGCACCACGGCGTTCTCCCGGCGCCAGCCCCGCAGCCCCAACGCGGCCGAGAAATACCGCAAGTTCTCGAGAACCGTCAGGTCGGTGTAGACGGACGGTGCCTGCGTGACATACCCGACGCGGGTCTCCAGGGCCGCGGCACCGGCCGGATGACCGAGTACCTGGACATGTCCCGCCGCACACGCCTGAATTCCGACGACGGACCGGAGCAGTGTGGTCTTTCCGCAGCCGCTGGGGCCGAGCAGGCCGACGATCGCACCGCGGGGCGCGGCAAAACTGATGTCGTCGAGCAGGGGCCGGTCCCCGCGCGTGACCCGGAGGCCGTACACACTGACCGCCGGAGGCCCGACAGCCGCTGGCTTTTCCGTGTGAAGAGTGTGCTGTCTCTGTTCCAAAAATCCGCCGCCCCCGGCTGGGTCCCGCAATATCCGCCAAGAAAGCGCAATGGCCACTAGAAGAAACGGCTGCGGGCCTTATGAGTTACGTCCCCGACCGTATCGATCGCGCACGTCACCACATTTCGCTTACGCGGCCGAGGGCGAGTTGCTCGGCCGGCGACCAGTGACCCTGCAGGCCATGAGTGCCCCGCCCCGTCCGGTCATCAGTGATCCCGCCGCGTCATCAGCAGAGCGAGATCGTGCAACTGCCGGTACACCGACGGTACGGGCTCCGCGCGGGCCAGCGCCCGCATCGCGGCGCCCACCTGCCGCCTGGCCTCCACCGCGGTCGCCTCGCGCCCGCCGGCCTCCTCGATCAGCTCGGTGGCCGTCACGATGTCGGCGGCCGACAGCGGCTCCGTACGGTCGTACAGCTCCGCCAGCCGCCGGCCGGCGGGCCCGGTGTCGGCGAGCGCCACGACCACCGGCAGCGACTTCTTCCGCGCCGCGACGTCCGCGCCCACCGGCTTACCACTGCGCAGCGTGGTGCCCCAGATGCCCAGCAGGTCGTCCACGCACTGGAAGGCGATGCCCAGATGCCGGCCGAAGTCCCGCAGCCCGGCGGTGCGCGCCTCGGACGCGCCGGCCAGCAGCGCCCCCAGCGCGCACGCGCACCCCATCAGTGCGCCCGTCTTCCCCGCCGCCATTTCGAGGTACTCCTCCGCGCGCACCCGGGGCGTGCTCTCGAAGGCCACGTCCTGACTCTGGCCGCGCAGCAAGTCGTTCAGCGTGCACGACAGTTCCTTCATGGCGGCCGCGGCGTGCGGGGTGGAGTCGGCGGCCAGTACGGCCAGGGCGCTGATGAGCAGGGCGTCACCGGTCAGCACCGCGGCCGGCGTACCGTACTGCCGCCATACGGCGGGCCGGTGGCGGCGCAGGGGGTCCGCATCGATGACGTCGTCGTGCAACAGCGAGAAGTCGTGTACGAGTTCGACCGCGACGGCCCCCGGAACCACGCTGTCGGCGGGTGCGCCGACGGCCAGCGCGGACAGGAAGACCAGGGCCGGGCGGACGGCTTTCCCGCCGCACTCCGTGGCCGGCTCGGCGGCCGCGCTCCCATCGGCCCCGTTCCAGCCGCGGTGGTACCCGGCGACCTCCCGCTGCGGCGCGGGCAGTTCCTCGATGACCCGGCGCAGCGCGGGAGTGACGAGCTCCCTCGCCCACCCGAACAGGGCCGTGTCAGAGGCGGGCGCGCTCCGGGGCGCGGCGGCGGCCATGCTGCTCAGCGCAGACACGTGGGTCCCCCCGTCCGCCGGCACCCGCCGGCGCGTGAAAAGTTCGTATGGCACGCATCCCAGCTAAGCGCGCCCGCCCACGCGAATCCCCTCATGGCCCGCTCCACCACACCAAGATCACTGGAGCGGCGTAACAACTTCCGTGCCGACGCGCTCATCACACAGCTCCCGCCCCTCAACTTCACATGCGCACAAGGAACTTGATAAAACGTTCCGCCGCGTCACCTGCCGCTGCGGACGATCAACGCGCTGATGACTGACGGCTGATGGCAGATGCCTGGTGGCAGATGCCTGATGGCAGCGATGCCGTCAGATACCGCCGCGCCAGACATTGTCGAACGCAGCGTCTTCGATGGCCCGCCGCTGCCGCACGGCTTCCAGCTCCCGCAACGCGTCGCTGACGACGGCCAGCACGGTCACTACCGGATCGTCGCCCGCATCCCCGCCCACGCGCGGCGACTCCTCGTTCCCCCCGTTCCCCCCGTTCTCCCCGTTCCTCTCGCTCGTCTCGTTCTCCTTGCTCTCCCCGCCCCCGATGCCGACGGCCGTGGCGAGGGTGATCAGTGTGGGTTCACCCGAAGCCCACCGGTCCGCCGCCCGGAGGCGCTCGGGCGAATCGACCGGCACCACCTGACCGGCCCGGCCGAGCATCCAGCGGCCTCGCTGCCGAGCGATCTGCCCGTCCGCCTCAAGCTCGGCCAGATACGCCGAGTACAGCCCACGCCCCCGCCGCCACAGCCACTCCTCGACCGTCTCGTACGGCGCTTGCCGCACAAGTGACGCTGCGGCCTCGTCCAACAGTCGATCATCCATCGCCGGCCGATACCCCGGCACGATGTCCTCACCGTCCAGCCCCACGGCCTGGACGGCCAGCAGATCGATCAACTCGGCCCCCGCCAGCGCCAGCGACAGCTCACCTTGCTGCAGAGAACGCCTGGACGGCACGTCCAGGGCAGTGATCACCAGATCCCGTGCTGTGCTCATGGACGGCTCCATCCCAGGCGCACCCGTAAGCCAACGCTCGCCGACCCGCCCAGGCTAGACAACGAACCCCCCTCAGGGCTGCCGGAACCAGCGCCCTGACCGTAAGACACGGCCCACTACAAGCCGAAGGGCCAGTCCAAGAAGCTGACGCTTCCGAACTGGCCCTTCTTCGTGTGCCCCCGGCAGGATTCGAACCTGCGACACCCGCTTTAGGAGAGCGGTGCTCTATCCCCTGAGCTACGGAGGCGGGGCGGTCAGCGGTGGTGCGGTGCCCTTGGGTGGGCGGTGGGGCGCACCATCGGCCGGCCGTGAACAGGGTAGCGGATGGGGTCGTGCCCGGTCTCGCCACTGGGTGAGCAAAGGTGATCAAGGGGGCCTTGCGGCCGGCGGCGGTCAGGCGGGGAAGTTCCAGCTGACGGTGCCGTCGGCGGTGACCAGGGCGGCGAGCACGATGAGGTCGGCGACGCCCAGGGTCATGCCGAGGAGGGCGCGGCCGCGGCGGTCGGTGCCGCGGAAGAGGGCGAGGGCGCCCAGGATCAGCGACAGCGGGCCCAGGACGACGTTCATGACGAGCAGGCCCACCAGGGCCAGGATGAAGGAGGCCACGGCCATGCCGTCGGCCTGGTTCCCCTTGCGGCGGGGGGTGGTTGTGGGGGTGGTCACCCTGTCGGTCGCGGTGCGGTCCTCGGTACGCGCGGAGGTCTCGGCCTCGGCGGTTCGGGTCTCGGCGCGGTGGGTGAGCGTGGTCATCGACGGGCCTCCTTCGTGCGGTACTCGCGGATGGCGAAGATCAGCAGCCAGACGGCGATCGCGGCGGCCGCGGTCAGCGTCGCGCCGAGCGGGAGATGTGCCGCGGTGCCCAGGAGAACTCCCAGGAGGAGCAAGGCTGCGACGAGGAAGATCATTTCTGGCCCTTCCGGGTGAGGTGAGTGGCCTTGATCGACGGTTAGGTGAACAGTTGGTGTGACACTTGTTCACTGACTTATGAGTCTAGCGCGACCCCGGGGTGGATCGCGTCGGAGAACGGATGTTTACTGAATGGCATGAGTCACACCATCGGCGTCCGGCAGGCCCAGAAGCAGAAGACCCGGCAGGCGCTCCTCGATGCCGGGCTGCGGCTGCTGGCGGAGCAGAGCCTGAGCAGCCTCGGGCTGCGCGAGGTGACGCGGGTGGTGGGGGTGGCGCCGGCGGCGTTCTACCGGCACTTCCGGGACATCCCCGACCTGGGCGTCGCGCTGGTCGAGGAGTCGCTCGGCAGCCTGCACGTCGTGATCCGCGCGATCCTCGCCGAGCAGCCCGGCGCCGAGGAGCGGATCGACCGTACGGTCGCGGTCGTCGAGCAGTACGTACGGGAGAACCCGGCGCACGTCCGTTTCATCGCGCGGGAGCGGCACGGGGGCGTGCGCGCCGTGCGGAAGGCGATAGCCGCCGAGCTGGCGCGGTTCGCCGCGGAGGTGGCGGCGGGGCTCAGGGAACAGCCGGTATCGGACGCCTGGAGCGACGACGACGTGCTCATGCTCGCCGAGATGTACGTCGATCATCTGGTGATGACCGCGTCGGCGATCCTGGATGCCGCGGACGACGGTGACGCGGCCGCCTGCGACCGGATCGCCGAACGCGCCCGCCGGCAGCTCCGGCTCATCAGTCTGGGTCGGTTGCATTGGACGGATTGAGGGCGAGTGAATGAATGCGCTGGATGCCCTCAGCGGCGTTTCGGCGTGGTGATGCGTACTCGGAAAGTGTCCGAGGCGTTCGAGGTGTTCGAGATGCCCGAAGAGCTGTCCTCCAGGACCGAGAGCGTGATGCCGGCCGCGCGGAAGGTCTGGCCCGGGCGGTACGTGGCGTCGGTCAGGCCCGCGCGGACGTTCGGGTCCTTGCGGTAGCAGCCGGCGCTCTTCGGGGTGGCGTCGGCGACGCGTACCGGGCCCCGGCCCGAAGGGGTGTCGGTGCTGACGCGGTAGACCAGGACGCCCGGACGGCACGCGGTCGGGTCGAGCGGGCCGGTGCGGCGGGCCTCCACGACGTACGCGCGGTACCGGGAGACGGGAATGACCGCGATCTTCGTGCCGCCGGGGGCGGCGGCCGGGGTGAGCCGGTGGGTGGTGACGGAGCCGGGGCGGCTTACGCAGTCCACCTGGTCCGGGGCCAGCCAGCCGAGCTTCCACTTGTGCCAGCCCAGGAAGTCGTTCTCCGGGCCCCAGTCCACGTCCATGGGGTCCCAGTGGCCCACCGGGTGCGGATCGGCGCGCCCGTCGGTGAAGTACAGGTCCGGCAGGCCGAAGGAGTGGGCGTTCTCGTGGTTGAGGACGCGGTAGGCGCTCGGGCCGGTCTGCCGGCTCCAGATGAACGAGACGTTCCTGAGCTGCGTACCGTCGCCCGTCCGCAGGCCCAGCGGGCCGCCGCTGAAGGTGACGGACCAGACGTTCTTGGTCGCGGGCGGGCCGGCGTTCGGTGTGACCAGGACGTTGACCAGGTCGAAGGCGCGGAAGTCCACATCGCGGTCGACGGCGCGCACGATCTCCTTCGCCACCGCGTAATAGCCGTTCTTCGAAGCGGGGTTGAAGGAGGTGCCGCGCCCGATGTCGTACGAGGCCAGCGGGCGGGACATCCGTATCCACTTCAGGACGGGCGTCGAGCGGTAGTCGAGCCTGCCGTAGGAGCTCTGGCGGAAGAAGCGTGGGACGGCCGGGAAGAACTCGCCGTAGCGGGCACGGGGGCTGATCCCGGCGCGTACGTCGGGGAAGTCGACGAGCACCGTGAGGGCCCGTACGCGGCCGTTGGCGCGCGTGAAGCCGCGGGGAGTGGCGGCCGCCTCCGATACGCCGGTGAGGGTGCCGGGAAAAGCGCCGGGGAGGGCGCAGGGGCCGGAGGGGAGGGCCGCGGAGGGGGCACGAGGGGAGCGCGTGGGGGAGCGCGGGGGAGGCGCTGAGGATGTCTCGCGCGCGGTCGTCCCCGTCTTCGTCCCCGTTTTCGATCCCGTGGGGTGGGGAGCGGGAGCGTCCGTCCGTTCCCGGGTGTCCGGGGGCGGGGAGGTGGCCGGCCGGCTGTCGCCGTGCCGGGCGGTGCCGGTGGGGCGGGGCGCGGTGGGGTTGAGGGCCGGTACGGCCAGCGTGGCCGCGAGCGCCGTGGTGGCGAGCAGGGCGGACGGTATCTGCCTCATGTCCTCACCCTGGGACGGCGGGCGGCGGCCTGCCCGTCGGGTTACGTCATCCGGGATCGGGAGTGGTTTTCGCGGGGGCGCGGGGGAGTGATGCAGGTCACAAGGGGCGCGGGAAATAACCGGGGAGCGGATCCCCGTTTAACCAGGCGTCCGTGCGAAACGGGGACCCGCTCCCCGGTTTCGCCCCGCAGGCCAGGAAGCACCCGGAAGAAGAGGCCGTAAGAGGCCGTAAGAGATCCACAAGTGCCCGGAAGGAGTGAGCCGACGTGACCGTCCCCCCGACCCACGCCGCCAAGGCGACCCAGCCCCGACTGCGGGCCGACGCGCAGCGCAACCGGGAGCGGATCGTCGCGGCCGCTCGCGAGATCATGGTCGAGCACGGGGCCGATGTCCCGCTCGACGAGGTCGCCCGCCGGGCCGGCGTCGGCAACGCCACCCTCTACCGGCACTTCCCGGACCGCGCCGACCTGATCCACCACGTCACGCTCTCCGTCATGGACCGCACCGCGGACCGTGCGGAGCGCGCGCTCGCGGCGGAGGACGACGCGTTCCAGGCGCTCCGGGTCTTCGTGCACGCCGCCGTCGAGGAGCGCATCGGAGCGCTCTGCCCGCTCCTCTCCGACGGCGTCGACAAGGACCACCCCGACCTGCTCGCCGCGCGGGACCGCCTGGAACGGTCCGTCGAGGCCCTCATGGGTGCCGCGCGCGAGAGCGGCCGACTGCGCGCCGACATCGCCGTCGGTGACCTGATGGTCGCGATCACCCAGCTCACGCGGCCGTTGCCCGGCTCCGGCTGTACCGACTTCGATCGCTTCGTGCACCGCCATCTCCAGCTGTTCCTGGACGGCCTGATGGCGCCGGCGCGCTCCGAACTGCCCGGCTCGGCGGCCACGTTGGAGGACCTCCGGCAAGGCCGGTGACCCTCGGCGTGCCGCCCCGCGCGACCGCCACCCCGCACCTCGTACTGCGTAACCCGAACTCCGCACCCCGTACTGCGTCACGCGTCACTCGTACTCGTACTCGTACTCCGTAACCGTCCCCGGATCTTTCTTTCTCTCCGCATCACTAGGTGGACCCACTCATGCCTGAATCGGCCAAGAACATCCCAAATGTCGACCCGAGGCGCTGGAAAGCGCTCATATTCATCGCCCTCGCGCAGCTCATGGTCGTGCTCGACGCGACGATCGTGAACATCGCGCTGCCCTCCGCCCAGGCGGACCTCGGGACCTCCGACGGGAACCGGCAGTGGGTCATCACCGCGTACGCCCTCGCCTTCGGCGGACTGCTGCTCTTCGGGGGCCGCGTCGCCGACCTGTGGGGCCGTCGGCGCACCTTCGTCATCGGCCTGATCGGCTTCGCCCTCGCCTCCGCGCTCGGCGGTGCGGCGGGCAGCGCCGGGATGCTGCTCGGCGCCCGCGCGCTGCAGGGTGTGTTCGGCGCGCTGCTCGCCCCGGCCGCGCTCTCGCTGCTCGCGGTGACCTTCACCGAGGCGCGCGAACGTGCCAAGGCGTTCGGCATCTTCGGTGCCATCGCCGGTGGCGGCGGCGCCGTCGGACTGATCCTCGGCGGCGTACTGACCGAGTACATGGACTGGCGCTGGACCTTCTTCGTGAACATCCCCTTCGCCGTGGTCGCGGCGGCCGGCGCGCTGCTGGTCATCCGGGAGTCCGCCGAGGGCCGTAACTCCTCCCGGCTCGACGTGCCCGGCGTCCTCCTCGCCACGGCCGGACTGGTCGCGCTCGTGTACGCGTTCACGCGCGCCGAGTCCGACGGCTGGAGCGCCGCGCCGACCATCGGCCTCTTCGTGGCGGCCGCTGTGCTGCTGCTGGCCTTCGTGGTCGTGGAGTCGCGGGTGAAGGCGCCGCTGCTGCCGCTGCGCGTGGTCACCGACCGCAACCGCGGTGGCGTCTACGCCTCGCTCGGCCTCGCCGTGATCGGTATGTTCGGTCTCTTTCTGTTCCTGACCTACTACTTGCAGATCGTGAAGGGATACACGCCGGTCGCGACCGGTCTGGCCTTCCTTCCGATGATCGCGGGCATGATCACCGGCTCGACGCAGATCGGCGCCCGGCTGATGACCCGGGTCCGGCCGCGGCTGCTGATGGCCCCCGGCTTCCTGCTGGCCGCGATCGGCATGCTGTCGCTGACCCGGCTCGACCTGGACAGCTCCTACCCGGCGCTGATCCTGCCCTCGTTCCTGCTGCTCGGCCTCGGTATGGGCACGGCCTTCATGCCGGCCATGTCGCTGGCCACGCACGGTGTGCAGCCGCGGGACGCCGGTGTCGCCTCCGCGATGGTCAACACCTCGCAGCAGGTGGGCGGCGCGATCGGTACGGCGCTGCTGAACACCATCGCGGCCGGCGCGACCACGGCGTACGCGACGGCGCACGCGGCCGGGGCGCGCTCCGCCGACGTCCTCAAGCTGCAGTCCATGGTGCACGGTTACACCGCCGCCATCTGGTGGGCGGCGGGCATCCTGCTCCTCGCCTCGGCGATCGCGTTCGTCTTCGTCACCACGGGACGGCCCGGTGCGGGTACGCCGGTGGCGAGCTCGGCGGACGGTGCGGACGCGGCGGAGGACGTGCGGGTACCGGTCATGGCGCACTGACGCGCTGAGGCGGACGTGAAGAAGGGGCGCCCCTCGGGGCGCCCCTTTCGTGTGCGCGGGCGTTCAGCGCAGCCAGGGCAGGTCGGCGCCCTGCGGCTGCAGGCCGTCCGCCACCGAGCGGCAGATCTCGGCGAGTTGGCGTACCTGCTCAGGGGAGAGCCGGTCGAACAGCGCGGCCCGTACGGTCGCGACGTGGCCCGGCGCGGACTCCTCCAGGACCTTCATGCCCTCGTCCGTGAGCACGGCGTTCTGGCCGCGCTTGTCGGAGGGGCAGTCCTCGCGGCGGACCCAGCCGTTCTTCTCCAGGCGGGCGATCGCGTGCGAGAGCCGGGACCGGGTGATCTTGGCGTTCTGGGCCAGCTCGGTCATCCGCAGTCGGCGCCGCGGCGCCTGGGAGAGCTGGACGAGCAGGCCGTAGTAGATGTGCGGCATGCCGGCATCACGCTGCAGCTGCCGGTCGAGGTGGTCTTCCAGAAGCGTGGTGGCGTGCAGGTACGACTGCCAGGCGTACTGCTCCTCGTCGTTGAGCCAGCGCGGCTCACCGGCCATGTCGTTGCTCATACCATCCACTGTCTCATTGCCCGTGGCGTTCTTGAAGTTTTAACAACGAAGTGAGCGGCCGTTATGCCCCCGCCCGCGCCGGAATGCCCCGCGGCTGCCCTTCGTTGTGAAGGTGTACCAGGACGTGCGGGGTCCGCCTCGCACGTCCCCGCAGGTTCACTCGACATCCCGCAGCCCACGCACATCGACGCCCCAGGAGGCGCAGCGATGCCGCTCACCGTGGAAGAACGTGATCAGTTGCTCGCCGAGCCGCACGTAGCCGTGCTGGCCGTGGAGTCGGGGAGCGGACGCGCTCCGCTGGCGGTGCCGGTCTGGTACAGCTACCGCCCCGGCGGCGACTTCCTCGTCTTCACAGGCCGTACGTCCCGCAAGGCGCGGCTCATCGAGGCGGCGGGCCGGTTCTCGCTGGTCGTGCAGCGCACCTCGCCGACGTACCGGTACGTCACGGCGGAGGGCCCGGCGAAGCTGGTCCCGGTCACCGCCGAGGACGTCGAGGAGGTGGCCGGGCGGTACGTGCCGCCGGAGGGCGTGGCCGAGTACGTACGACAGGCGCTCTCCGAGGCCGGCGCCGAGATGGTCGCCGTCCTCCTCACCCCGGAGCGCTGGATCTCGGCGGACGCGGGACCTTCCTGAGGCGGTTCGTAAAGCCTGACAGGAGGTGTCGGGTATCCCCGCCAGCCTGGGGCCATGACGAACAGGAGCATGAAGACGGCGGGCTGGCCGGAGTTCTCCGCGGCGGAGCCCGCGCTCGCGGCGTGGGCGGAGCGGCGGTTCGGTGCGTACCGGCATCATGTGCTGGCGACGCTGCGGGCCGACGGTTCGCCGCGGCTGGCCGGCCTGGAGGCCGATTTCCGGCACGGGGAGCTGTGGCTCGGCATGATGCCCGGCTCCCGGAAGGCGCTGGACCTGCGGCGCGATCCCCGGTTCGCGCTGCACGCCAATCCGGGCGCCGATCCGGGTGCCGGTGACGGCATGGCGGACGGGGACGTGCGGGTCGCGGGGCGTGCCGTGGAGGTCACGGAGGCGGACGCGCTCGCGCGGTACGCGGACGGGGCCGGGACGCCGCTGCCGTTCCACCTCTTCCGGGCGGAGCTGACCGAGGTGGTGCGGACGTACGTCGAGGACCCGCACATCGTGCTGGTGACCTGGCGCCCGGGGCGCCCCGTACGCACTGTCCGGCGCGGCAATGACGACGCCCCGCCGACGGTCGACTGACGACGGTCGGCGGGGCGGCGCGGGCGTGGTTGCCCGTGGCTGTCCGTGGGTGCGCGGTGGGGGTTACCGGCGCGCCCCCGGGGTGCCGTGTGTGCGGAAGAGGTACAGGGAGACGACCAGCATGATCACGCCGAAGAGGGCGCCCATGCCCGATGCCTTCAGCGCCGTCGACGTCCCGGCGAGGCTGTAGAGGAAGCCCATCGTGGCGCCGAACATCACGGCGTACGAGAGAGCGCGGACCTCGGTGATCATGCGGGACTGGCTGTGCATCAGGACCAGCCCGAGGACCACGGTCACCGCGGTGGCGAGCAGGCCGAGCACGAACGCGTGGACGCTGGACGAGCCGGTGCTGTGGTCGAGCAGCCCCGCGTAGATGCCGTAGGCGATGCCGCCCACGACGGGGACCCCGGTCGTGACGGCCAGGTGGTGGCGGGGGGCCGCGGCCGTGGTGGCCGTGGAGCGGGTGCGAGCGTGCGTCTGCATGACGGCTCCTCTCTCTCGCCCTCCCTCCAGGCGACACCCGGGCAGGGCCGGCGTCAACCGGAGCCGAGATCCTTCTCGTACCAGGCCACGTCCCAGTAGCGGCCGAATTTGTGGCCGACCTCCGCGAACGTACCGACATGCCGGAAGCCGAAGCGGGCGTGCAGGGCCGCCGAGCCGGGGTTGGGCAGCGCGATGCCCGCGTACGCGCGGTGCACGTCCTCGCCCTCCAGGGCCTCGAAGAGCGCCTTGTACAGCAGGGTGCCGACGCCGCGGCCGGTCGCCTCGGGCGCGAGGTACACCGTCGTCTCCACGGACGTGCGGTACGCGGGCTTGGGGCGGAAGGGGCTGGTGGTCGCGTACCCGAGGAGGCGCCCCTGCCGCGCGCCCGCGCTCTCCCGGGCAACCAGAAGGCGGTACGGACCGTCTTCGGGGTGGGAGTGGAGCCAAGGTCTCCGCTCTTCGGGGGTGAAGGGCTCGGTGTCGAATGTGATCGCCGTCTCACGGACGTAGTGGTTGTAAAGCTCCGTGAGGCCCGCCAGATCGGCCTCGGTGCCCGGCCTGACCTGCACTTCCCTGCACTCCGGCGACATGGGACCTCCCTCGGTGGGGACGCAGGGTACTGCATGATCAGAAAAACGAAGGGTCGCCGTGGGAATTCTGTCCGGTTTCCAGCCGTTGTTTCCTTCAGACGGGGGCACCCGCCCCGGCAGACAGCAGGGATCAGGTGTCCCGGCCGCCACCATCCCGCGACCGACTCATCGCAGAGGGAGCACACGCATGGCAACCCGTGCCGTCGCCCGTCGTCAGCCCACCACCAGCGGTGCTGAGACGGCAAACAGCGTTCGCGCCGTAGGCGGGGAGATCGCCGACCGCGACCTGGTCGGCATGTACCTCGACGAGATCGCGCGCACGCCACTGCTCGACGCCGCGAAGGAGGTCGAGCTGTCGCAGACCATCGAGGCGGGTGTCTATGCCCGGCAGATCCTGGACGGCGAGGTGACCGACGGCAACGCCGCCGGCGCGACGCCCGAGGAGCTGCAGGCGCTGGTCGACGAGGCCGAGAAGGCCAAGGACGTCTTCATCCGTTCCAACCTCCGCCTGGTCGTAGCGGTCGCCCGCCGCTATCCGCGCAGCGGCCTGCCGCTGCTGGACCTGATCCAGGAAGGGAACGCCGGCCTGGTGCGCGCGGTCGAGAAGTTCGACTACGCCAAGGGCTTCAAGTTCTCCACGTACGCGACGTGGTGGATCCGCCAGGCCATCACGCGGTCCATCGCCGACCAGTCCCGTACGATCCGGCTGCCCGTCCACCTGGTCGAGGAGCTGGGCCGGATCCGCCGTGTGCAGCGCGAGTTCAACCGCGAGCACGGCCGCGACCCGGAGCACGCGGAGATCGCCGCCGAGCTGGGCGCCAAGCCCGAGCGGATCAGCGACGTCCTGGACTGGGCCCGCGACCCCGTCAGCCTGAACATGTCCGTGGACGACGAGGGCGAGACGCAGTTCGGTGACCTGCTGGAGGACACCTCCGCGGCGTCGCCCGAGCAGTCCGTGCTCACGCTGCTGCGCAGCGAGGAGCTGGAGGACCTGATCGACCGCCTCGACGGCCGCACCGCCTCGATCATCAAGGCGCGGTACGGCATAGAGGACGGCCGTGAACGGACCCTGACCGAGGTCGGCAAGCAGCACGGCCTGACCCGTGAGCGGATCCGCCAGATAGAGAAGCACGCGCTGCTGGAGCTGAAGCGCATGGCACACGACACGGGCTTCGACGCCGCGGCGTAACGCTTCTTCACCTCATAACGGGCTTCATTTGGAGCCCCGCACACCGGGACCCCGCCCGAAGAGGGTCCCCCCAGTACGAGCCCCGGCACCCTCCCCCGAGTGCCGGGGCTCTTTGCTGCCTGCTTGCCGGCCACCTGCTCCCGTCGGCCGCCCGCTTGCTGCCCGCGCGAGACGGGCTGTCATTCCCGTCGTGCCCGTTTGTGTCTGTCCTTTGCCCGAGTCTGTTTACTTTGCAGAAATGCGGGCGTAGCCTGCTGGTGAAACCACACGTTCGGGCATCGCACGGACAGGAACGGAACGGACCCAGGTCGCATGTACGCAGCGGAACGACAGCAGGAGATCCTGCGCCTCGCCCGGGACAGCGGGCGGGTCGACGTCCTCTCTCTCGCCGAGGAATTCCAGGTCACCGCCGAGACCGTGCGGCGCGACCTGAAGGCGCTGGACCGCGCCGGACTGGTCCGGCGGGTGCACGGCGGTGCGATACCGGCGGGCCGGCTGGACTTCGAGCCGGACCTCGCCGAGCGGGACACCGTCGCGGCCGACGAGAAGGACCGCATAGCGCGCGCCGCGCTCGCCGAGCTGCCCGACGACGGCAGCGTGATCCTGGACGCGGGCACCACCGCGGCCCGGCTGGCCGCGGAGTTCCCGCTGGAGTCGGACGTCACCGTCGTGACCCACGGCCTCCCGGTCGCCGCTCGCCTCGCCGACCACCCCGGACTCACCCTGCACCTCGTCGGCGGCCGCATCCGGCACCGTACGCGGGCCGCCGTCGACGACTGGGCGCTGCGCGCCTACCGCGAGATCAACGCCGACGTCCTCTTCCTCGCGACGAACGGCTTCTCGCTGGAAGGCGGCCTGACCACGCCCGACCTCGCGGAGGCCGCCGTCAAGCGGGCGGTGATCGCCGCCGCCCGGCGGGTCGTGCTGATCGCCGACTCCTCGAAGTTCGGGCAGCAGCACTTCGCCCGCTTCGGCGACCTCTCCGATGTCGACGTCCTGATCACCGACACCGGGCTCAGCCCCGAGAACGCCCTCGCCATCGAGCGCGCGGGCACGGAAGTAGTACGCGCATGATCCTCACCGTCACTCCCAACCCCAGCCTGGACCGCACGTACGAGGTGCCCGCCCTGGAGCGCGGCGCCGTGCTGCGGGCCGGCGCCGACCGGGTCGACCCCGGCGGCAAGGGCGTCAACGTCTCCCGGGCGGTCGCGGCCGCCGGGCACGAGACGCTCGCCGTGCTGCCGGTCGGCGGCCCGGCCGGGCAGGCGCTCGCGAACCTGCTGGTGACCGAGGGGATAGAGGTCGCGCCGGTCCCGGTCGCCGGGGCCACCCGCTCCAACATCGCGGTCGCCGAGCCCGACGGCACCCTCACCAAGATCAACGCGGCCGGTCCCGAGCTGTCGGCGACCGAGTCCGAAGCGCTGCTGGAGACCGTGCGGGAGCGCTCGGCGGGCGCCGCCTGGATCGCCTGCTGCGGCAGCCTGCCGCGCGGGCTGGCGCCCGAGTGGTACGCCGACCTGGTCGCCCGCGCGCACCGTGCCGGGGCCCGGATCGCCCTGGACACCTCGGGCCCGTCGCTGACCGCGGCGCTCCGCGAGCGCCCCGACGTGGTCAAGCCCAATGCCGAGGAGCTGGCGCAGGCCGTCGGCCGGCCGCTGGCCACGATCGGCGACGCGGTGAAGGCCGCGGAGGAGCTGCGGGCCATGGGCGCCCAGGCGGTACTCGCGTCGCTGGGCGCGGACGGGCAGCTCCTGGTCGACGCGACCGGTACGTACTACGGCACCGCCGAGGTGGATGCCGTACGCAGCAACGTCGGCGCGGGGGACGCGTCGCTCGCCGGGTTCCTCGCGGCCGGCGGTACGGGGACGCGTGCGCTGGCCGAAGCGGTGGCACACGGGGCTGCCGCGGTGCAGTTGCCGGGCAGTGTGATGCCGACGCCCGATGATCTGCGGCCGTCCGAGGTGACCGTCACCGATGCGGTGCCGATGGACCGGCCGTTGACGGAGGCCGTGTCATGAACGGTTCTGTGCGCGGGGGTTGCCCGCCATTCGATTGTCCTCAAACTCCCCCAGCTACCGCTGGGAGGTGCCCCCAGGCCGGGCAAGATCTTGGGCTGGTTTCTGAAGGGAGCCCGCGATGAGTGAGTTGATCACCGCGGACCTGGTCGACCTCGACCTGTCCGCCGACACCAAGGAAGCGGCCGCCAGGTCGCTGGCCGAACGGATGGTGGCGGCCGGTCGCGTCACCGACCTGGAGGGTTTCCTCGCGGACGTCGCCGCGCGCGAGGCCCAGATGCCCACCGGCCTGGACGGCGGTATCGGCATCCCGCACTGCCGGAGTGCCCATGTCACCGAGCCGACGCTGGCCTTCGGGCGCAGCGCCGCCGGCATCGACTTCGGTGCCGCGGACGGCCCGGCCGACCTGGTCTTCCTGATCGCCGCGCCGACCGGCGGCGACGCCGACCACCTGTCGATCCTCTCGACGCTGGCCCGGCACCTGATGGACGCGGAGTTCACCGGCGCACTGCGCTCGGCGGACGACCCGGAGCGGGCGGCCGCGCTGGTACGGGGCGACGAGCCCGAGGCCGCCGAGCCCGCGGCCGAGACCGCCGAGCCCGCAGCGGAGACCCCGGCGGCGGAGCCCCCGCAGACCGAGGCCCCGGACGCCGCGGCGGCCGGTGCCCCGGAGCCCGAGGCCGCCAGTACGTTCAAGATCGTCGCTGTCACCTCCTGTCCCACCGGCATCGCGCACACCTACATGGCCGCCGAGTCGCTGACGAAGGCGGGCGAGGACGCCGGCGTGGAGCTGGTGGTCGAGACGCAGGGGTCCGCCGGGTTCACCCGCCTCGACCCCGCGCTGATCGCGGCCGCCGACGGCGTGATCTTCGCGCACGACGTGGAGGTCCGGGACCGGGAGCGGTTCGCGGGCAAGCCCGTCGTCGACGTCGGCGTGAAGGCGGGCATCAACCGCCCCGCCGAACTGATCGCCGAGGTACAGGAGAAGGCGGCGCGCGGCGAGGTCGGCGCGCCGGCCGCGCACCACGACGCGCCCATGGACCGGGACGGCGAGCAGGGTGACGGCTACGCCACCCGGCTGCGCAAGTGGCTGATGACCGGCGTCAGTTACATGGTGCCGTTCGTCGCCGCGGGCGGTCTGCTGATGGCCCTGGCGTTCGCGATCGGCGGCTATGAGATCAACAAGGCGCCGTCCGTCGCCGAGCACTTCATCTGGACCGAGACCGGCAGTTGGGCCGCGCTGCTCTTCCAGATCGGCAACGTGGCCTTCACCTTCCTGGTGCCGGTGCTGGCCGGATTCATCGCGTACGGGATGGCCGACAGGCCGGGCCTCGTGCCGGGCTTCGTCGGTGGCTCCATCGCGCTGACGATCAACGCGGGCTTCCTCGGCGGCCTGATCGCCGGTCTGCTCGCGGGCGCGGTGGTGATGGCGATCCAGCGGGTCAGGGTGCCGGCGCCGCTGCGCGGCATCATGCCGGTGGTGGTGATCCCACTGGTCTCCTCGGCCGTGGTCGGGTTCCTGATGTTCCTGGTCATCGGCAAGCCGATCGCCGCGCTCCAGAAGGCGCTGACCGACTGGCTGTCCGGCCTGACCGGCGCCAACGCGGTCATCCTGGGCGTCATCCTCGGCCTGATGATGTGCTTCGACCTGGGCGGCCCGCTGAACAAGGTCGCGTACGCCTTCGCGGTCGGCGGCCTGGCCAACCCCAACGAGGGCAGCCTCAAGGTCATGGCCGCGGTGATGGCGGCCGGCATGGTCCCGCCGCTGGCGATGGCGCTGGCCACGACGGTGCGCGGCAAGCTGTTCACCAAGGCCGAGCGGGAGAACGGCAAGGCAGCCTGGGTGCTGGGCGCTTCGTTCATCACCGAGGGCGCGATCCCGTTCGCGGCGGGCGACCCGCTGCGCGTCATCCCGTCCGCGATGGCGGGTGGCGCGGTGACCGGCGCCCTGTCGATGGCCTTCGGCTGCACGCTGCGCGCCCCGCACGGCGGCATCTTCGTGGTCCCGCTGATCGGCCAGCCGCTGCTGTACCTGGTGGCGATCGCCGCCGGCGTGGCCGTCAGCACGGCCCTGGTGGTCGTCCTGAAGGGGATGCGCAAGACCGGTACGGAGGCGGCGGCACCCGCCGCGGAGGACGAGCCGCAGTCGGCCGCCGAGGCGAAGAGGGAGCCGGTCGCCGCCTGAGAACCGGCGCCTGCCCCTCCCGAGAACACACCACCCCGCTGCCAGTGCCCGGCAGCGGGGTGGTGTACGTCTGCGTGCGGCGCCAGTGGGTCAGGCCGCGCTGCCCGCCGTCCACTCGTCCCACGACATGTTCCAGCCGTTGAGGCCGTTGTCGGGCTTGACGGTCTCGTCCTTGGAGTTCTTCACCACGACCACGTCACCGATGAGCGAGTTGTCGTAGAACCACTTGCCGGGGGTGTCGCCGTTGGCGCCCTTCGCGTCCCGCAGACCCACACAGCCGTGGCTGGTGCCGGCCTGGCCGAAGATCGAGGGCGCGCCCCAGTAGTTGCCGTGGATGAAGGTGCCGGACGCGGACAGCCGCATGGCGTGCGGCACGTCCTTGATGTCGTACTCGCCCTTGCCGTCCTTCTTGGTGAAGCCGACCGTCGAGCCGTCCATCCGGGTCTCCTTGAACTTCTCCGAGATCACCATCTGACCGTTGTAGGTCGGGTTCTCGGGGCTGCCGCCGGAGATCGGGATCTTCTTGAGGGGCTTGCCGTCCCGCTCGACCGTCATCATCTGGGTGTTCATGTCGACGGTGGAGACCTGGGAGCGGCCGATGGTGAAGCTGACGGTCTTGTCCTGGACGCCGGTGACGCCGTTCGCGCCCTCCACGCCGTCCAGGTCGATCTTCATCGTGACCTTGGAGCCGGCCTTCCAGTAGTCCTTGGGGCGGAAGTCCAGGCGCTGGTTGCCGAACCAGTGGCCGACGACCTGCTGGCCGCTGCTGGTGCTCACCGTGATGTGCGACTGCACGGCCTTCTGGTCGGTGATGGCCTTGTCGAAGTTGAAGGAGACCGGCATGCCCACGCCGACGGTCTTGCCGTCGTCCGGGGTGTAGGTGCCGATGAAGCTGTTGGCCGGCGAGACCGTGGTGAAGGTGGAGTTCTCGGCCGCCGAACGGCCTTCGGAGTCCTTGGCGCTGGCGGCGAGCTGGTACTTCGTACCGCGCTCGAGCTGTACGTCCGGCTTCCAGCCGGAGCCGTCCGCGGATATGGATCCGGCGACCTTCTCGCCGGTGTCCACCCGCGTCAGCGTCACCTTCGTCAGCTTGCCGCCGCTGACCTTCACGTTCGTTCCGTTGATGCTGGCGCCGCTGGAGCCGTCCTTCGCCGACACCTTGATCTTGGCGTCGGAGGCGTCCTTGGCGGCCGCGGCGTCGGCGCCGGCCTGCCCGTCCTTGTTGTTCGCGCCCGAGGCGTCACCGCCGCAGGCGGTGAGGGCCAGGGCGCCGGCTGCGAGCAGTGCCGCTGCAGCGAGGCCGCGCCGCAACGAGCGCGAAGTGCGGGGCTGTGCGGGCGCTGCGTTGTCCGGCGTTGTCACGAGCTGCTCCAGGCAAGAGTGTTGGTCCACTGTTCTTAAACAGCGACTGTGAGCCGTTTTGGTTGCAGCTCTCCATATCTTGTGATGGATGTCACACGAGTGGGGGAAGCGGCTGGTCGGACGGGCCGGCCAGCCACTCGCGGAGCTGCGTTCCATGTTCGTCCAGCCGCGGCGGCGCGACAGGTTCGGCCACCGGCGTGCGGGACAGCCGCAGGGGGCTGCGTACTTGAGGTATCCGCCCCTCGCCCACGGAAACGACCGGATCAAGCCCCAGCCCCGCCGCGAACTCCAGGGCCTCGCTCAAGGTGTTGACGGGCCCGCACGGCACCGACACCTTGCCGAGCCGCTCCGTCCAGCCCCGCGCGGTGTCGGCCGCCAGCCGCTCCTCCAGCTCCTTCACCAGCTCCGTGCGGTGCACCACCCGGTCCGGGTTGGTCGCGAAGCGCGCGTCCTCGGCCAGCTCCGGCGCGCCCAGCGCGGCCGCCAGCGCCCGGAACTGACGGTCATTTCCCACCGCCACCGCCAGCAGCCCGTCACGGCAGGCCAGCGTCTCGTACGGCGCGATGCTCGGGTGCCGGTTGCCCATCGGGCCCGGGTCGCGGCCGGTGGCCAGGTGCCCCGATGCCTGGTTGACCAGCGAACCCAGCAGGGAGGACAGCAGGTTCACCTCGACGTGCTGCCCCTGGCCCGTGCGGTCCCGGTGGCGCAGCGCCGCCAGGATGCCGGTCGTGGCGTCCTTCGCGGTCAGTACGTCCACCAGCGCCACGCCCGCCTTCAGGGGCGGGCCGCCGGGCTCGCCCGTGATGCTCATCAGCCCGCCGACCGCCTGCACGACGAAGTCGTACCCGGGCAGACGGGCGCCCTCGCCCGAGCCGAAGCCGGTGATCGAGCAGTGCACCAGGCCCGGGTTGGCGGCGAGGGAGGAGGCCGGGTCCAGGCCGTACTTGGCGAGCGCGCCGGGCCGGAAGTTCTCGATCAGGACGTCGGCCCGCACGGCCAGTTCGCGGGCCGCCTCCGCGTCGTCCGGCGCGGAGAGGTCCAGGGCGAGGCCGCGCTTGGAGCGGTTGGCGGCGTCGAAGTACGCGGCCGTGCCGTCCGCCGCGAACGGTGGCCCCCAGGCCCGGGTGTCGTCACCGGCGCCGGGCCGCTCCACCTTGACGACCTGGGCCCCCAGGTCCGCCAGGGTCGCGGCGGCCAGTGGCCCCGCCAGCACCCGGCTGAAGTCGGCGACGAGCACTCCGTCGAGCGGCTTCGGCAGGTCCGTACACTCCACGCGCACTCCTCCGTCATGGTGAACCGGCGCTCCGGTCACCCGTATCGGTGGTCCGGTTGTCGTATCGGGTGAGTGGTGCGCCGCCATGCTCGCGGACGATCTTGGCCGGACGGAACCCGCCGATGCGTCCAACGCGCACCGCCCGACTCGGCCGTGCAGGAGTGGTGGGGACGTACCGGTGAAACGGGCGGAAGCCGGGACGCCGCGCCGCCGGCCGCCGGATTCTTACGGACACGGCGCGGAATTGTGGCGGAATTCGTTCGGTGTTTCCGGCGATTCTTGAGGGCCTCGCACCTGATGCGGTGGGATGAGGGATGGTTGCGGCGTGATGCGGGAAGAACCCTGAGTGATGCAGGAAGGTCCGATAGTGGTGGGAGATGCATCACTTCGGGCCTTAAGTCCTATAAAAACCTGTCATAAAGCCCGAGGCGTGGTGTCTACTGTTCCGCGTCAGCCGTCGGTGCCGAGCGCGCCGGCGCAGCGCCACGCCCGTACGCCATGGAGGACTGGATGCTCCCCTCCGTCTCGACCCTGCAGCAGATCGGCCTGGCCGTGCTGCTGCTCGCGACCCTCGCCTGGGCCATCGGGCTGGTCCGGACCGTGCGCCGGGACCGGCACGCGCCCCAGCCGCCGGGCGCGGCCCCGCGGCTGCTCAAGGCCGTACCGCGGCAGGTCGTCCCGCCGTCGGAGAGCGTCGAGCTGACCGCGGCCGAGCGCGAGGCGTTCGCCGGGCTGGTTCGGGAACTGACGCGAGGTCACTGACAGGGCTCGGGGCCGCCGGGCCCGGTCCCTCAGCCGATCGGGCCGAGCTTGAGCAGCGCCAGCGACGCCAGCATCTGTACCGCCACCGCACCCACCGACCGCAGCGTCGGCAGATGGTGCTGACCCCGTATGAGCAGCACGGCCAGCGCGCAGCCGAACCCCCACGTGGTCAGCGACACCGCCTGCGCGAAGGGATGGTCCGCCGGCAGCAGGAACGAGAGCGCGAGACGCGGCAGGTCCGTCACCCAGAACACGACGATGAACAGGCTGACCGTCGGCCGCAGCCGGCCGTTGCCGCCCAGGGTGCGCGCGATGGCGTGCGTGACCAGCCCCAGCCCCAGGCTCGCGACCAGCACGCCCGCCTCGGTGAGGCCCGCGAGCTGCCAGACCACCTCCAGCGGCCCGGTCGCCCACTGCGACCGGAAGGACTTCGACGCCAGCAGCCCGAGCGCGCCGCCGACCAGCGTCAGCAGGACCGCCGCGCTCCACGCCCCGCGGTCGCGCGCCTCGTCCAGTACCTCCACCGGCCGGTACCAGAGCCCCAGGATCAGCCGGTGCCACCACAGCCGGCGCCGCTTGGCGGCGGGCTGGGGTGCGGAGGCCGGCTGGACGAGGGTGGGCGGCGGTACGGGCATATGGCCGTTTCTACCACCGGGATTCGCAGGGGGACGAGGCAGGGACCGGTGCGCGCGGCAAGGCCGGTGCGGTAGCGCTAGCCGGTCCCGTACAGGTCGGTGTACGAGGGGAAGACGCCGCCCGGGCCGTCCACACCCTCCGCCGCCAGCATCGCCTTCACGACGGCACGGGTCAGTGCGTCGGCGCCGGCCGCCAGGATCTCGTTGACCGCTCCGGCGTCGGCGTGCACGGCGAACGCCGGGTCGGTCTCCGCGCTCTCCGGCGCAGCGGGCCGCTCCCCGGTGGCCAGCGCGAAGACCGTGTCGCCGTCCGAGAGCAGATGTACCGGCCGTATGGCCCGGGCCAGCCCGTCGTGCGCGGTACCCGCGAGCTTCTGTGCCTGGGCGCGGGTGAGGGCGGCGTCCGTGGCGACGACGGCGAGGGTGGTGTTCAGGGGCGGGCGCACGGAGGCCGCCGAGCGCGCCGCCGACTCCGCGCGGGCGGCGGCCAGTCGGCGCGTCGCCGCCGTGTGCGTCTCGGGCGCGGGCGGCCGTGCCGTGCCCTGGTACAGCCGTCCGTACAGCAGCCCGGTCACCGGGTCGACCGGCGAGCCCGCCGCGTTGACCGCCGCGAGCACCGCGACCGTCACCCCCGACGGCAGGACGATGCTCGCCGTGCCGATGCCGCCCTTCAGGCCGCCGGCCACCGCGCCCGTACCGGCGCCCACGTTGCCCTGCGCCACCGGCGATCCGGGCGCGCCGCGGTGCGCCGCCTCGATCGCCGCGCGGCCGAGCGCCGCGTCCGGGCGGGCCCGCCAGTCGCCGCCCCGCCCCAGGTCGAAGAGGGCGGCGGCGGGCACCACCGGCACCACCTGCGCGGGGTCGGGCCCCACCTGGAAGCCCCGGCCGTGGTCCTCCAGCCAGCCCGCCACGCCGGAGGCCGCGTCCAGCCCGAAGGCGCTGCCGCCGGTCAGTACCACGGCGTCCACGCGCTGCACGAGATTGCGCGGGTCCAGGGCGTCGGTCTCGCGCGTGCCGGGGCCGCCGCCCCGTACGTCGACGGCGGCGACCGCGCCGCCCTCGGGCGCGAGGACGACGGTCGTGCCGGTGAGGTTGCCCGCGTCCGTGCGCTGCGCGTGCCCGACCCGGAGGCCCGGTACGTCCGTCAGCGCGTCATGGGGGCCGTGCGGGGTGAGGGACTGCTCGGTGCCCGCGTCGGGGGACTGTCCGGTACGTGTGGGGTCAGCCATGGCCCATGCGTACCACGTGCGTGCGGTGCCGGAGGGGATTGCCCGGGGCCGGTCTCAGCGGCCCGACGGGCCCATCACGATGACGGGATGCTTGGCCGGATCCAGCGTACGCAGCAGCTCGCGCATCACGTCGGCCTTGAGGCTGATGCAGCCCTGGGTGGGGCCGTCGTGGTCGACGTGCAGCCAGACACCGCCGCCCTTCGCCGCGCCTTCGGGGCGCCGCGGGTCCAGGGGCGAGGAGCCCGGCACGCGGTTGTAGTCGATCGCGATCACGTAGTCGAACGAGCCGGCCAGCGGCTCGCCCTCCACGCCCGACCCGTTGGCGACGAAGGAGGAGTTGTGGTCGTACGGGAGCTTCGTGCCGCGCGGCGGAGCCAGCTTGCCGCCCGCGTCGCTGAGCGAGAAGACGCCCTCGGGCGAGCGGAGGTCGCCGTAGTGGTGGTCCTTGGTCCAGCCCTTGGCGGCGTTGTGCGCGGCCCACGCCGTGCCCGCGCGCCACTTCTCGGAGTCCTTGGCGCGGGTGTAGAGCGTGACGGTGGAGTCGTGCGAGTCGGCGTCCTCGCCCGTGACGACGAGCACCTGCCGGGAGTCGGCCGGAATGCGGTCCCGGGTGGCCGCGTCGAGGCCGGGGATGTGGCCCGGCTCCGTACGGACGGGGGAGCCCTGCTTGAGGCCCGTGGGGCGCTGCTTGGAGGAGGCGGTCGCGGTGGGCTCGTCCTGCGCCGTCACCGAGACGCCGTCTGTGCGGTGGTCGTCCCCCGAGGCCGGCCAGGCGCACAGCGCGGCGCCCATCAGCACCACTACGGCCGCGCCACCGACGGCCTTGCCCCGTCGGGACAGGCGTATTCGCTCACTGGGCTGGGCGTGCCGGCCTGCCATGGTGTGACAACTCCTCGCGCGACGGCGCTTCGTGGGCATAAAAGGGGGCAATATGCACCCTACCCTTCACAGGGTGGGTTTAGCCCCGCGGGCCCCTTGTTCCGCTTGTTCTGCACATCATGCCGTGTGGCGATCGGTGCCGGCGCGGAGTGGGTATCCACCGTTGCGGGGCGGACAGTTGGCGCGGCGTACTGTACGGCGGCCCGGGCAGCCGCTGCCTCCCGGTCGCCGGGGGTTGACCGGATTTGGTGCCCGGCGGTGCGCCGGGCAGTGCGGCGGGATCGGGCACCATGGGAAGCCGGGGATGTGGTGAGCGGTGGAGACGGCGAGAGTGGCGGGAGGACCGGCGGTGACGGAGTCGTACGACGGTGAGGTGCCGGCCGGTACAGGGGATGAGCGGCGTGTGTCCGAGGGGCCGGTGCCGGGGCGCGCCCCGGAGGGCCGCGCGTCGGAAGGCCGTGCCCCGGCCGCACCCGCCCCAGACGGCCACGCGGACCTCGCCGGCCGCCCCGACCTCGACCGGCTGCTGCGCCGCTTCTACGCCGCCGCCTTCGCCGACCCGCTGATCGGCCCGTTCTTCACCGACGTCGCGGGCACCGACCTGACGGCGCACCTGCCGACGATCACCGACTTCTGGGAGCGGGCGCTGTTCCGCACCGTGGACTACCGCGGTGACGTCTTCGCCGCGCACGCCGTCCTGCACGCCGTCCGGCCGCTGACCGCCGCGCACTTCGGGCGCTGGGTCCAGCTCTGGCACGCCACCGTGGACGGGCTGCACGCCGGGCCGCGCGCCGAACGCGCCAAGGCGCAGGGCGAACGGCTCGCGGTCGCGATGCTGCGCCGCCTGTACGGCCCGGCCGCCGACACCGGCGGCGGCCCCGGCGGCTTCGTACCGCTGGCCGCACTGCGGCTGCGGGCGGCGGGGCCGCGCGTACAGCCGGCGGCGGCGCTGTGACGCGTACGGCAGTCGGCTAGCCGTTGCCCTCCGCGACCCGGGGCGCCGTCCGCTCCGCCGGTACCGACTCCACGATGGAGGGGAAGGCGGGCGTGGACAGCACGCGGGTCAGCCGGAAGTCCGCTGCCGAGAGCAGCGTGGCGTACTCCTCGGCGGTCCGCTCCCTGCCGTCGAGGACCGCCATCATCGCCACGTCCATCGCCTTGCCGTAGTGCGGCGCGTTGCCCTGCGGCAGCACCGAGTCGACGATCAGCAGCCGTCCGCGCGCCGGGATCGCGGCCCTGACCTGCCGCAGGATGTCCACGCAGGCCGCGTCCGGCCAGTCGTGCAGCACGTGCTTGAGTACATAGACGTCGCCGCCTTCCGGTACGGAGGCGAAGAAGTCGCCCGCCTCGGCCCGCCAGCGGCCCGCCAGCTCCGGTACGTCCAGCAGGTGCCGGGCGATCGCGGGCGCCTGGTCGTAGAGCACCCCGGAGAGCGAGGGGTGCAGCTCCAGGACGGACCGCAGCAGGCCGCCCCGGCCGCCGCCGACGTCGACCACCGTGCTGCCCTCGGGGAACGGATAGCTCTCCGCGACCAGCCCGTCCACCGGGCCGGACAGCGACGCCATCCCCGAGTCGAACAGCTCGCGCGTGCCCGGGTCGGAGGCCAGGAACTCGAAGAGCGGCGCCCCGAAGAGCCGGTCGAACGAAGGCCCGGCGGACCGTACGGTCTCCGCCAGCGCGGCCGAGGACCGCCGGAACGTCTCGTCGGTCAGCATCAGCACCGCGTCCCGCAGGGAGTGCGGCACGTCCGAACGGAGCGGCTGCGCCGCCGGCGTCAGCCGGAAGGCGCCGGTCGCGTCCTCGCGGAAGATGTCCCGGGTGGCGAGGTAGCGCAGTACGCGCCGCAGGTGGGGGCCGTGCGTGCCGGTGGCCTCGGCGAGCTGGTCGGCCGTGCGCGGACCGGCCGCCAGGTGGTCCGCGATGCGGTACTCGACCGCGGTGCGCAGGGCGGCGGAGAACAGGTGTCCCAGCGCGTGCTCCATCAGAAAGGCGACCGGGTCCTCCGGCGGCCGGCCGGCGGCCGGGCGGTCAGCCGGCCGCCCGGTGGGCCGGCCGGTCGATGACGTGGTCAAGATCTGCCTCCCGTCACTCACACAAGGTGAGAGCTGGTGTCCGGGCCGAGGTGGCCGGCCGGGGCGTCCCGTACCGGATGGCCACCGTGCCCGCACCGGACGACCACCGTGGCAGCGCCCGGCCCGCCTGTCACCGGCACCTCCCGCACCACCCGCGAACTCCGGCCACCGATCCGTACCTTCTGTCCCCTCCGGCCGCGTGGCACGCGGCGGCCGCCGTACGGGCCGCGCCCCCTGCGTCGTATGGGCGGCGCCCCCTGTGCCGTGCCAGTGTTCCGTGATCGAATACGGCGCATGAGCGATCGTGCGCGTGAGATGGTCCTGGCCCCGCTCGACGCCCGCATGGCGGACCTCGAAGCCCTCTACGAAGATCTGCACCGGCACCCCGAACTGTCCTTCCAGGAGACCCGCACCGCCGCCGAGGCCGCCCGCCGCCTGGAGGCCGACGGCTACGACGTGCTCACCGGCGTCGGCCGCACCGGCGTGGTGGGCGTACTGCGCAACGGCGAGGGGCCGACGGTCCTGCTCCGCGCCGACATGGACGCGCTGCCCGTGACCGAGCAGTCCGGCCTCCCGTACGCCTCCACCGAGCCGGGCGTGATGCACGCCTGCGGCCACGACGTGCACGTCACCTGCCTGGCCGGCGCGGCCGGCCTGCTCGCCGCCGGACGCGACCACTGGTCCGGCACCCTCGTCGTCCTCTTCCAGCCCGCCGAGGAGGACGGCGGCGGTGCCCAGAAGATGATCGACGACGGTCTCTACAGCAAGGTCCCGGTGCCGGACGTGGTCTTCGCACAGCACGTCGCGCCGCTCGGGGCCGGTCTGATCGCGTACCACGACGGCGCCTGCATGGCCGCCGCCGACAGCCTGCGCATCACCTTCCACGGCACCGGCGGCCACGGTTCCCGCCCCGAGACCACGGTCGACCCGATCCTGATGGCCGCCTCGTTCGTGCAGCGGGTGCAGTCCGTCGTCGCCCGCGAGACCGCGCCCAGGGAACAGGCCGTCGTCACCGTCGGCTCCTTCCACGCGGGGGACGCCCCGAACGTCATCCCCGACCGGGCCACCGTCCAGCTCAGCATCCGCACCTTCGACGAGGAGGTACGCGCCCGGGTACTGGCCGCCGTCGACCGCATCGCCCGCGCCGAGGCCGCCGCGTCCGGTGCGGCCCGCGCGCCCGAGACCGAGACGATCGCGACCTTCCCCGTCACCCGCAACGACTCCGAGGCGCTGCGCGAGGTCAACACCGCCTTCGCCGGGCTCTTCGGCGAGCAGGCGCTGTTCCCCACCGATCCGGCCTCCGGCAGCGAGGACGCGGGCCTGCTCGCCACGGCGGCGGACGCCCCGCTGTACTACTGGTGGCTCGGCGGCTGGGACCCGGCCGCCTTCCGCAAGGCGATGGAGGCCGGCCGGCTCGCCCAGGACATCCCCTCCAACCACTCGGCGTACTTCGCGCCGGTCCAGCAGCCGACGCTGTCGATGGGGACGCGGGCACTGGTGGCGGCGGCGCTGACCCGACTGGCGAAGGACGGGGCGGGGGCCTGAGAAAGGGGCTTCGGTGCCGGCGTTGACCTTGCCCTTGGGGCAGGCCCCAGCCTCGGTCCTGGAAGGCGAACCAGGGGCCGGTGTCCAGACACCGGTTCTCAGGGCGCGGCGTTCCAGGAGACAGGAGAGGGGCAACGGGTGGCGGAGGACGGTCTGCTGACGATCGGTGCGTTCGCCCGCGCCTCCCGGCTGTCACCGAAGGCGCTGCGGCTCTACGACGACCTGGGCCTGCTGCGCCCGGCCCGCGTCGATCCGTTCAACGGCTACCGCTTCTACGCCCGCGACCAGCTCGAACGGGCCCGCCTGGTGGCGTGGCTGCGCCGCCTGGACATGCCGCTGGCCCGCATCCGGACGGTGTGCGGTCTGGCCCCGGCCGAGGCCGCCGCGGAGATCGCGGCGTACTGGGCCGGGGTCGAGGCGGACACCGCTGCCCGCCGGGACCTGGCCGCCTTCCTCATCGACCAGCTCAGCGGAGAGGACACGGCCATGACCCACGAGACGATCACCGGCATCCGGTACGCAGCCCTGTCGGACACCGGCCTGGTGCGCGAGGGCAACCAGGACACGGCATACGCGGACAGCCGCCTGCTCGCGGTCGCCGACGGCTTCGGCGCTGACGGAGCCGCGGCCGGTACCGCCGCGATCGAAGCCCTGCGCACCCTGGAGAACACCCCGGCCCCGCTCCCCGGCGACATCCTCAACACCCTCAGCGAGGCGGTGGGGCGGGCGAACCGGGCCGTGGCGGAGCGGAGCACGGGCGGCACGGGGGAGGACAGCGGCACCACCCTCACCGCGATGCTGTGGACCGGCTCCCGGCTGGCACTCGTGCACGTCGGCGACTCCCGCGCCTACCTGCTGCGTGACGGCGGCTTCTTCCGCATCACGCACGACCACACCCTCGTCCAGTCCCTCGTCGACGAGGGCCGGATCACCCCCGAGGAGGCGTCCGCGCACCCGCAGCGGTCGCTGCTGCTGCGGGCGCTGGACGGCCGTGACGGCGACGGCTCCGTACCGGACGTGAAGCTGCACGACGCCCGGCCCGGCGACCGCTACCTGCTCTGTTCCGACGGTCTGTACGGCGTGGTCACGGACGCGGAGCTGCGTCGCGTACTGGCCACGTGCTCCACCCCGGAGGAGGCGGTGCGCGACCTGATCGCACTCGCCCACGAAGCCGGCGCCCCGGACAACGTGAGCTGCGTCGTCGCGGACACGGTCACGGCAGCGGGTCGGCGTACGGCGTCCTGAAAGCCTGTCTCAGCCCGGCGCGTTGAGCATCACCCCAGTCCCTTGAGCATCCCGTGCCAGTAGAACTGCGGGAGTCCGTACCGCTTGAGGAACCACATGTCCGTCCGCTCCTTCGTCGTGTCCAGGAAGGGCAGCGAGGGAGCGGGCTTCAGTTCGTAGTCGAACTCCGCCAGCAGCATCTTGTGGCGCGCGGTGACCAGCGGGCAGGAGGTGTACCCGTCGTAGCGGGCGCGGAGCGGTCGGCCGCGCAGCGTGTCCCGGAGGTTGGCGACGACCACCGGGGCCTGCTTGCGCACCGCCGCGCCGGTCTTCGAGGTCGGCAGGTTCGCGACGTCCCCGAGCGCGAACACCTCCGGATGGTCCGGGTGTTGCAGCGTCGCCGGGTCGGCCTTCACGTACCCGAAGGGCGAGGCCGGGTCGGCCAGTGGCCCGCCGGCGATCCACTCGGGGGCGGCCTGCGGCGGCACCGCGTGCAACAGGTCGTAGGAAATCGTCTCCTTGTCGCCCGTCGCATGGTTCACGATCACCGCCTCGCGGGCCGCCCCGTCCACGGACACCATCTCCGACCGCAGGCGTACCTCGATGCCGTACCGCCGTGCCACGTCCTCCAGCACCCGGCCGAACTCCGGCACCTTGAACATCGCCGTCTCGGGCAGCACGAGGATGACTCGTATGTGGTCCAGCACGCCCCGCTTGCGCCAGTGGTCGGCGGCCAGGTACGCGATCTTCTGCGGCGCGCCGCCGCACTTCACCGGCCCGGCCGGCATCGTGAACACCGCGGTACCGCTCTTCATGCGGCGGATCAGATCCCAGGTGAGCGGGGCCAGTTCGGGCAGGTAGTTGCTGGTCACGCCGTTGTGCCCGAGAGCCTGCGCGAGACCGGGCACACCGTCGGGCTCCAGCCGCAGCCCCGGCGCGAGCACCAGCCGGTCGTACGACACGGTCCGCCCTGACGCCGTACCGACCGTGCGCGCACCCGGATCGACGGACACGGCGGCCTCCCGCAGCCAGTGCACGCCGGACGGCATGACCTCGGCCTCGGTGCGTAACGACGCCCGCAGCGGCGCCTGGCCGCCGCCCACCAGCGTCCACAACGGCTGGTACCAGTGCGTACCGGACGGCTCCAGCACCGCGACGTCCGGCGCCCCGGCCCGCCGCAGCCGCGCGGCCACGGTGATCCCGGCGGTGCCGCCGCCGACGACAACGATGCGATGGTGCACGCGGCCCGACCGCTCCGCGGGCCGCGTGACGGGCTGACTGGCTGACGTAGACATCCAAGCCTCCTGATCCGAGGGGCGCCAAGCGCCCGGACGGGGTCCTGTGGGCGGGGACTCATGGGCGAGGGCCCGTGGGCGGGGTCCCGGCCGCTGGACGGGTCCCGCCCAGCCTTCCAGGGGTGGGGGATGGGGGCGAGGGCGCGTGGGGCCCGTATTTTCGGCCGCGAGGCGGCGCCTCCGCTTCCGTTGGTGGACGCATCTATCGCACGTTCAACAAACGTTGATCCGTGATCTCCAAGCTGGGCGTATGTTGCGCTGCGTTCCCTCCGAGCCCATTGATCCGAGTCCCGACCCGCACGCTCCGGAGATCGCCCTGAGCTGGACCGGTGAGCCGGGGCGAGTCGAGGAGCTGACCCACAGCCAGCTCATCGGCCGGTCGTCCCGGGCCGCCGCCGCCCTGACCCGCTTCGGTGTACGCGCCGGCGACCGGGTGGCCGTCCATCTGCCCCTGGTGCCCGAGTCGGTGATCGTCACGCTCGCCTGCGGCCGTATCGATGCCGTACGCACCACCCTGCCGGTGTCGCTGACGGCACCCGAACTCGCCGCCCGTGTTCGGGAGTCCGGCGCGCGCGTGGTGATCACCGCCGATGCCGCCTTCTGGGAAGGCGCGGTCCGTCCGGTCAAGTCCACGATCGACCGGGCCCTGTCGCGCGGCGGTACGGACGTGGAGTCCGTACTGGTCGTGAACCGCTGCCCGCGCCCCATCGCCTGGCACCCGGACCGCGACCACTGGTGGCACGAGATCCTCGCCGCGGACTGAGCCCTACGGCGGATGCGCGGGCGGAGACGTGGGCGGGCGCATGGGCCAATGCGTGGACGGACGGGTGGGCGAGCTCTCAGCTCTGCGGGGCCGGTCACCGAGGAAGGGGCACCCGGCGCGGCAGCGCTCGAAGAAGTACCACCTGGCACCGTCGCGCCGGGGTAGGCAGCGCACGGGGCGAGAGCGCCCGGTACAGCCGCGTCGGGGACCGCACCCGGTGGCCGTACCCTGGAGGAATGAGTGAGACCGCGGACGCCGCAGCCGAGAATGAGCCGCAAGAGGCCCCGCAGGCTCCGGCCAAGCCCGCGACTGCCGCGTTGATCTTCAATGATCCGCTGGACCAGCAGTCGGCGGACGACACGGACCGGGGATGGGGCGAGCGGCCCGGGTCCGGGAACAGCAGCGCTGCCGACCTGGCGCGCTTTCTGGACGAGAAGCCGCCCCACCACATCTGACGGCTCCGGAGAGCAGCGCCGGAGGCGTGGGGCGGCGGCTCGCGTCAGCTCTGCGACTTCTCCGTCGAGACGGGGCCGGGGATCGCGCCCGCGGCCACGCCGTCCTCCGAGCCGTTGCGCTGGGTGATCAGCGCGTCGCGGATCTGCGCCAGCAGCTCGACCTCGGTCGGCTCCACCGGGGTGTCCTCCACCGGCTTCTTGGCGTCCTGGCGCGCCTTCCACTTGTTCATCGGAAGGATCATGAGGAAGTAGACGACCGCGGCGGTGATCACGAAGGTCAGCGCGGCGCTGAGCACCGAGCCCCAGAGGATGTAGATGCCGTCGGTGAATTCGCCGGTCTTGGGGTCCGGGTGGCAGGTGGAGCTGAGGCAGCTCTTGTAGTGGTCCAGGTTCTGCGAACCGAGCGCACCGACGAACGGGTTGATGACGCCCTTCACCACAGCGTTCACGATGTTGGTGAACGCGGCTCCGACCACGACGGCAACCGCAAGCTCGATGACGTTGCCGCGCATCAGGAATTCCTTGAATCCCTGCAGCACGCCGTTCTTCTCGTCGCTCACCTGACAGCCTCTTTCCACGCTTACTACGGACGCCGCGCCTTTCCGAGGCGCCGGCGCAACTTACGGCGAGGTGGGGCACAGCTGTCCATGAGGTCAAAAGGGACCGGGGGCTGGACGGAGTGTCAGTACGGATCAGCATGGCGTTACCGCCGTACGGGACGAAATCGCCACATTGCGACATCGGGGGATCGCCCCACCATCCGTCACAGTTTTGCGTGCCTGATGCGTATCGGCCAGTAGAACGGAATTGCTGAAACGGCCTTCGGCACGTGTTTCACCACCCGGTGAGGCGATGGCGAGAGCGGCCGCCATGGCGGCCAGGCCAGCGGAAACGGCGTACCACGGGACCTTCGGCAGGGTCGGTGTCCGGCGCCGCGCACCGCGAATCCGGAATGGCTCGAAGTGCGGAACCTCACACAACGGGGGTGCGGGCAATGGGGGATTGGTGTATGAGCTGGTGGTCATCGTCGTCACCGCCGGAAAGAGGGGAATTGCACGCCCTCGGGTCGGTGCGCCGGGGCGTCGGACGAGAACCACCCTGACCGAATCCGGCGAAACTCGCGGCGGCCTGTGGACAGCCGATCCCGCTACCCGTCGGTTGTGTACAACTCCCTCACCCGCAAGGGGGTCACGGGGCGCCCGCGAGGACGGCTGCGGCGTCCGTGAGGCGGTTACGGCAGCTCGATCCCCAGTTCCAGGTCCGCGTGGACCTGGGCGCAGGCACAGGTGCGCGCAGTGGAGGCGGGAAGGGCGGCCACCGCGTCGAAAAGGACCTCGCGCAGCCGGCCCACGTTCTCGGCGAAGACCCGCAGAACCTCGTCGTGCGAGACGCCCTCGCCGGCCTCGGCCCCCGCGTCCAGGTCCGTGACCAGGGCCATGGAGGTGTAGCAGAGGCCCAGTTCGCGGGCCAGGACGGCTTCGGGGTGGCCCGTCATGCCGACCACCGACCAGCCCTGCGCGGCATGCCACCGCGACTCGGCGCGCGTGGAGAAGCGCGGGCCCTCGATGACCACGAGCGTGCCGCCGTCGACCGGCTCCCAGTCGCGCCCGCGGGCGGCGTCGGCGGCGGTCCGGCGGCCGGCCGGGCAGTACGGGTCGGCGAAGGCCGCATGCACGACGTTCGGGACGCTGCCGTCCGGCAGGGGCACCCCGTCGAAGTACGTCTGGACGCGGGTCTTCGTGCGGTCCACGATCTGGTCCGGCACCAGGAGCGTGCCGGGGCCGTACTCCGGGCGCAGGCCGCCGACCGCGCACGGCCCGAGGACCTGGCGGACGCCGACGGAGCGCAGTGCCCACAGGTTGGCGCGGTAGTTGATGCGGTGCGGCGGGAGGTGGTGGCCGCGGCCGTGCCGGGGCAGGAACGCGACCTGCCGGCCGGCGACCTCCCCGAGGAAGAGCGAGTCACTCGGCGGCCCGTAGGGCGTCTCGACGGTGACCTCGGTCACCTCGTCGAGGAAGGAGTAGAAGCCCGAGCCGCCGATTACGCCGATCTCCGCGTCCGCCATGCGGGTCACCCTATCCGCGACGGCCCGCCCGCGGTGGTGTGCGGCACAACGCCGCGGACCCCGCCGTCAATGACGGCGGGGTCCGCGAGAATGGCTGTCAGGCGGCGGAGCTGCTGCTCGACGTGGTCGAGGAGGAGCTGCTCCCGGACGTGGTCGACGAGGAGCTCGACGACTTGCTGTCGGAGCTGCTCGACGCCGAGGAGGACGTGCTCGACGAGGAGGACGACGCGGGGCTGCTGCTCGACGAGGAGCCGCGGCTGTCGTTCCGGTAGAAGCCGGAGCCCTTGAAGACGATGCCGACCGCCGAGAAGACCTTCTTCAGGCGTCCGCGGCAGCTCGGGCACTCGGTGAGGGCGTCGTCGGTGAACTTCTGCACGGCCTCAAGGCCCTCGCCGCACTCGGTGCACTGGTACTGGTAGGTCGGCACGTTGTCTTCCTCCTGGCACTCTCACTCAATGAGTGCTAACGACGATCCATAGTGCAGTATTCCGGCGCGTCAGTCCACTGTGACCGGCGTACGGTGACCGACCCCACGTGCCGCGATCCGTCCTGTACCGGGCGGAATCAGGCGTCCCCGCAGCGCCGCGAGCACCAGGAAGGCCAGCGCCGTACCGGCCAGCGGCACGAAGAACCCGGCGCTGGGACCGAAGCGGTCGGTGAGCTGCCCCGCGGTCGTGGCGGCCGCGGCCTGACCCAGTGCCACCGCGCCGGTCAGCCACGTGAACGCCTCCGTGCGGGCCGAGGCCGGCACCAGGGACTCGACCAGGGTGTAGCCGGTGATCAGGGCCGGTGCGATGCACAGGCCGACCACCAGGCCGGTCAGGCCCAGCAGCGGTACCGCGGTGAGGGCCCACAGCGGGGTGGTGGCCAGTGCCAGCAGTCCGTAGGCGACCAGCAGCCGGCGGCGCGGGCCGACCTTCCAGGCGATCGCGCCGCACACGATGCCCGCGGTCATGTTGCCCGCCGCGAAGATCCCGTACAGCACGCCGTTGATGCCCGGCTGCCCGATGGACTCCGTGAACGCCGTCAGTGAGACCTGCATGCCGCCGAAGACCGAACCGATACCGAGGAAGACCGCGATGAGGACCCGCACACCGGGGACCGAGAGGGCCGAGGTACGGGGCGCGTCGCCCTCCTTCGTACGGTGCGCGGCCGGCTGGCTCCGGTGCTGCGCCGCGAAGAGCAGGCCGCCGGCCAGCGTCAGGACGGCCTCGGCGATCAGGCCGGCCGCCGGGTGGACGCTCGTGCACAGCGCGGTCGCCAGTACCGGGCCCACCACGAAGGTGAACTCGTCGGTCACGGACTCGAAGGCGGCGGCGGTCGACATCAGGGGGCTGTCGCTCAGCCGCGCCGCCCACCGTGCGCGCACCATCGGACCGACCTGCGGTGTCGAGGCTCCCGTGGGGACGGCGACGACCAGCAGCGCCCACAGAGGCGCGTCCAGCAGCGCAAGAGTGAGCAGCGCCGCCACAGAGGCGGCGTGCACGGCCACACCGGGGAGCAGGACGGCGCGCTGCCCGAAGCGGTCGGCGAGCTTGCCGCTCTGCGGGGCGAACAGCGCCATCGAGATGCCGGTCGCCGCGGAGACCGCGCCCGCGGTCCCGAAGGAGCCGGTGGTGTGCTGGACGAGCAGGACGATGCCGATGGTGAGCATCGCGAAGGGCTGCCGGGCCAGGAAGCCGGGCAGGACGAAGGTCCACGCTCCCGGGGTACGCAGGAGCTGTCCGTATCCGGGGCGCTTGCCGGACGGGCCGCCTGCGGGAGCGCTGTCTGGGTGCTGCGACTCGTCGTGGGCCGTCGAAGCGTTCTGGACCGTGGATGCCACGGCCGGGCCTTTCCGCCGCCTGGTGACGCGCCCGTGAGGTGATCACGGAGAGCGCGCCGAGAGCTGTCCTCTCGCGCTGGACCGAGTGATACCGGGTCCGCACCTGAGAGGTGGCTGCGTGCGCAGGGGACCGCGGCCGCCGAGCGGTCGCGCCAGCTCTGCATCAGGCAGAGTGGGTGTCGTGCATTGCTTCTTCAATGCTACAGGCGAGAGGGGGTTGCGACCTGCGATCGACATGGTGAGATCTGTCCCACACCTGGGATCGGACGGGGTCTTGCGCGATGCGCCGAGGTTCTGCGCACGCGGCGCACCGAGGTACTGACCGCCGCCTCGCGAAGAGGCGTGCCCGCCCTCGTCTCCGGCGAGCCGACCCCTCAGCTCCGGGGCGCCGACGCCCCGCCCGTGCCCAGCCAGCCCGCCAGCTTGCCGCCCTGGGAGACCGCCTGGAGGCGCCGCTCGGCCGCGTCCCGCACCGGGTCGGTGGCCACGACCAGAAGCTCGTCGCCGCGCCGCAGGACGGTCGTGGGGGACGGTACGAAGCTCGTGCCGTCCCGGACGACCAGCGTGACCGCGGCACCGGCCGGCAGCCGCAGCTCGGCGATCTCCACGCCGTGCATCCGGGACTTCGGCCCGATCGCCGTCGACAGGAGGTGGCCGCGCAGGCGCTCCAGAGGGGCGGACTCGATACCGAGGTCGGCGGCCTCCTCGTTGTCGCCGATCCGCAGCCGCCGGGCGAGCCAGGGCAGCGTCGGGCCCTGCACGAGCGTGTAGACGACCACGAGGACGAACACGATGTTGAAGACGCGCTCGCTCTCCGGGACCTCGCCCACCATGGGGATCGTCGCCAGCACGATGGGCACGGCGCCGCGCAGCCCCGCCCAGGAGAGCAGCGTCTGCTCGCGCCACGGCATACGGAACGGCCGCAGGGTGAGCAGGACGGACAGGGGGCGGGCGATCAGCGTGAGTATCAGGCCGATGATGATCGCGGGCAGGATGTCGTCGCCCAGGTTGTGCGGCGTGACGAGCAGGCCGAGCAGGATGAACATGCCGATCTGGCCGAGCCAGCCCAGGCCCTCGGCGAAGCCGCGAGTGGCCGCGGAGTGCGGCAGCTTGGAGTTCCCGAGGACCATCGACGCCAGATAGACCGCGAGGAAGCCGGAGCCGTGCGCGAGAGCGCCCGCGGCGTACGCGGAGACCGCGATGGCCATGACGGCGATCGGGTACAGGCCGGAGGCCGGCAGGGCCACGTGCCGCATGCCGTACGCGCCGAGCCAGCCGATCGCCACGCCGATCGCGGCGCCGATGGCCAGCTCCAGGGCGATCTCGCCGATCAGGACGTACCAGTGGTCGACCGGGCCCGCCGTGGAGAACGCGACGACCAGGATGACCACGGGGGCGTCGTTGAAGCCCGATTCGGCCTCCAGGACGCCCGTGAGGCGGGCCGGCAGCGGGACGCTGCGCAGCACCGAGAAGACCGCCGCGGCGTCGGTGGAGGAGACCACCGCGCCGATGAGGAGCGCCTGCCGCCATTCCAGCCCGACCAGGTAGTGCGCGCCGGCCGCGGTGACCCCCACGCTCACCGCGACGCCGAGGGTGGAGAGCAACGCGGCCTGGGGGAGCGCCGGTCTGATCTCTTTCCACTTCGTACCGAGGCCGCCTTCGGCGAGGATCACCACGAGCGCGGTATAGCCGAGGATCTGGGTCAGTTCGGCGTTGTCGAAGACGACGCCGATGCCGTCGGACCCGATGGCGACGCCGATCCCCAGGTAAACGAGCAGGCTGGGGAGCCCGCTGCGCGAGGAGATCCGTACGGCCGCCACGGCGATGAGCAGTACGAAAGAGCAGACCAGCAGGAGTTCGTTGAGGCGGTCGACAGTCAGGGGCCGGGTCCTTCCACGTGGCTTTCCGGGTGAACGCTCCCCGGATTTTTACTTACTGTATCTAGTTACTGACCCTAACAATTTACCATTACTTGAATGTCGGACGCGTTGGTGGTGACTCCGCGTAGGGGTCGCCGAACCGGTGCGCCTATGGTTGCTCCAGCACTCCCACCCTGCCCCTCGAAGGACAGAGATGCCCGCCAACAAGTCCGGCCCCGCTCCGAAGAAAAAGGGGCGGCGCGCCCGCCTCGTCGTCATCTTGGTCGTGCTTCTGCTCGTGGCGGGCGTCGGCTACGGGACGTTCTGGGGCGTCAGCACCGTCCGTGCCTCTTACCCGGAGACCACCGGGTCGTTGAAGATGCCCGGACTGTCCAGCCCCGTGGACGTCATGCGGGACGGCAACGGCATCCCGCAGATCTACGCCGACACCGATGAGGACCTCTTCCGCGCCCAGGGCTACGTCCAGGCGCAGGACCGCTTCTGGGAGATGGACGTCCGCCGCCACATGACGGCCGGACGGCTCTCGGAGATGTTCGGCAAGAGCCAGGTGAAGACCGACTCCTTCCTGCGCACCCTCGGGTGGCACGAGACCGCGCAGAAGGAGTACGACACCAAGCTGTCGGCGAGCACGAAGAAGTACCTCGACGCCTACTCGGCCGGCGTCAACGCCTACCTCGGGGACCACGAAGGCTCGGCGCTGTCCCTGGAGTACGCGGCGCTCGGCCTGCAGAACGACTACAAGCCGGGCAAGTGGACGCCGGCCGACTCCGTGGCCTGGCTCAAGGCCATGGCCTGGGACCTGCGCGGCAACATGCAGGACGAGATCGACCGGTCCCTGATGACCAGCCGCTTCACCCAGAAGCAGATCGCCGAGCTCTACCCGTCCTACCCGTACGACCGCAACAAGCCGGTCGTGCAGGGCGGCGCCGTCGACCCCGGTACCAAAGAGTTCGACCCCAAGGCCACCGCGAGCGGCACGCAGTCCGGGAGCGCGGCCGGCGCGGCGCAGTCCCTTCAGAGCCAGCTCTCGTCGCTCTCGAACACCCTCGACGAAGTGCCCGCGCTGCTCGGCCCGAACGGCAACGGCATCGGCTCCAACTCCTGGGTCGTCTCCGGCAAGCACACCACCACCGGTAAGCCGCTGCTGGCCAACGACCCGCACCTGGCGCCGCAGATGCCCTCGCTCTGGTACCAGATGGGCCTGCACTGCCGTACGAAGAGCCCGCAGTGCAACTACGACGTCTCCGGCTTCACCTTCTCCGGGATGCCGGGCGTGGTGATCGGCCACAACCAGGACATCTCCTGGGGCATGACCAACCTCGGGGCCGACGTCTCCGACCTGTACCTGGAGAAGGTCGGCGAGAACGGCTACCTGTACGACGGCCGTGAGGTGCCCTTCACGACCCGCAGGGAGACCATCAAGGTCGCCGGCGGCTCCAGCCGCACCATCACCGTACGGTCCACCAACAACGGGCCCGTGGTCTCCGACCGCGACGACGAGCTGGCCAAGGTCGGCAAGAACGCGCCCGTGGGGAACTCCGCGCCCGACCGCGGTGACGGCTACGCCCTCTCCCTGAAGTGGACCGCGCTCTCCCCCGGCCGCTCCATGGATGCCGTATTCGAGCTGAACCGGGCCGCGGACTGGGACAGCTTCCGCAAGGCCGCGCAGCACTTCGAGGTGCCGTCGCAGAACCTCATCTACGCCGACCGCAAGGGCAACATCGGCTACCAGGCGCCCGGCCGCATCCCCGTACGCGGCAAGGGCGACGGCTCGCTGCCCGCGCCGGGCTGGGACCCGGAGTACCGGTGGACCGGCTACATCCCGCAGTCCGCGCTGCCCTGGGAGCTCAACCCCAAGAGCGGCTACATCGTCACCGCCAACCAGGCCGTGATCGACCAGGACAAGTACCCGTACCTGATCACCCGGGACTGGGGCTACGGAGCGCGCAGCCAGCGGATCAACGACCTGATCCAGTCCAAGATCAAGGACGGCGGCAAGATCTCCACGCACGACATGCAGACCATGCAGCTCGACAACAGCAGCGAGATCGCCGAACTGCTCACGCCGTACCTGCTGAAGCTCGACATCAAGGACCCGTACGTCCGCGAGGCCCAGCAGCTCCTGGAGGGCTGGAACTACACCCAGGAGTCCGACTCGGCGGCCGCCGCCTACTTCAACGCGGTCTGGCGCAACACCCTGAAGCTGGCCTTCGGCGACAAGATGCCCAAGGAGCTGCGCGTCGACGGCCAGTGCCTGACGGTCCACCCGGCCGACGAGACCGGGCCGGCCGACGACCTGCAGAAGTGGGTGCGCGAATGCGGTGAGCGGGCCAAGGACAACGGGCAGCCCGACGGCGGCGACCGCTGGTACGAGGTCGTGCGGAAGATCCTCGACGACCCCGGCAACGACTGGTGGAAGACCGAGGACAAGCCGGGCCGCCCCGGTGACAAGAACCGCGACCAGCTCCTCGCGCACGCCATGCAGGACGCGCGCTACGAGCTGACCGCCAAGCTCGGCAAGAACATCAACACCTGGAGCTGGGGCCGCCTGCACCAGCTCACGCTGAAGAACCAGACGCTCGGCACGGACGGACCCGGCATGCTGCAGGGCCTGTTCAACCGCGGCCCGTGGAACCTCGGCGGCGGCGAGGCGGCCGTGGACGCCACCGGCTGGAACGCGGCCGGCGGCTACCAGGTCGTCTGGGTGCCCTCGATGCGGATGGTCGTCAACCTCGCGGACCTCGACAAGTCGCGCTGGATCAACCTCACCGGCGCCTCGGGGCACGCGTACAACGCGCACTACGACGACCAGACCGGCAAGTGGGTCAAGGGCGAACTGCTGCCGTGGGCCTTCTCGGAGAAGGCCGTCAAGGCCGCGACGAAGGACACGCTGACGCTGTCGCCGTGACGCTGTCGCCGTGACGCGGTAGCCGGTGCGCAACGGTCGCCGGGCGGTCCCTCGAGGGGGACCGCCCGGCGATCGGCGTTTCAGGCGTCTGCCGGGCGCTCCGTGAACCGGTGCACGCCCGACGGCGTCACCGCCGCCTGCACCGGCCGGTCGTGCGGATCGGCCGGTACCTCCTCCAGGATCTCGCCGTCGTACAGCAGCACCACCAGCGCGGGCGTGGCACCGGCGCGTTCCAGCCGCGCCAGCACCCGGTCGTAACTGCCGCCCCCGCGACCGAGCCGCAGGCCCCGCCGGTCCACCGCCAGTCCCGGCAGGAACACCGCTCCCGCGTCCGTGACGGCCTCGGGGCCGAGCCGGGGCCCCGCGGGCTCCAGCAGCCCCCGTCCGGCCTTCACGAGCCGCTCAGGGCCCTCGTACGCGGCCCAGTCCAGGTCGTTGTCCGGCAGCAGGACCGGCAGCAGTACGCGCACGCCCGCCTCCCGCAGCCGGTCCAGCAGCGCGCGGGTGGACGGCTCGCGGCCGATCGACACGTAGGCGGCGACCGTCCGGGCCTCCGCCAACTCCCTGAGCTGCAGCGCTCGCTCGGACAGAACCGATCCGGCCGCCGATACGTCACTCAGGGGCAACGAGTTCCTCATCTCGATGAGGTCTCGCCGCAACCCGCGTTTCCTAGCGTCGTTCGTGGTCACTGTGTGCCCTTGCTCCACTCTCATGCGCTTTTCACCGGACCATCATGAACTGCCACAAAGCTCCGGTTATCGTGTGGCGCATGACTGAATCACGTACTCGGATCCGTAAGGCTGTCATCCCGGCGGCCGGTCTCGGCACCCGCTTCCTGCCCGCCACCAAGGCGACCCCGAAGGAAATGCTGCCGGTCGTCGACAAGCCGGCCATCCAGTACGTGGTGGAGGAAGCCGTCACCGCCGGGCTCTCCGACGTCCTGATGGTCACCGGCCGCAACAAGCGCCCCCTGGAAGACCATTTCGACCGCAACTACGAGCTCGAAGAGGCGCTGAGCCGCAAGGGCGACCAGTCCCGGCTCGCCCGGGTGCAGGAGTCCAGCGACCTCGCGACCATGCACTACGTACGGCAGGGCGACCCGCGCGGTCTGGGCCACGCGGTCCTGTGCGCCGAGCCCCACGTGGGCGACCAGCCCTTCGCCGTCCTCCTGGGCGACGACCTGATCGACCCCCGGGACCCGCTGCTGCAGCGCATGGTGCAGGTCCAGGAGGAGTACGGCGGTTCCGTCATCGCCCTCATGGAGGTCGACCCCGCCCAGATCGGCCTCTACGGATGCGCGGCGGCGGCCCCCACCGGCGACGACGACGTGGTGACCGTCTCCGACCTGGTCGAGAAGCCCGACCCGGCCGACGCACCCAGCAACCTGGCCATCATCGGCCGCTACGTGCTCGATCCGGCCGTCTTCGAGGTGCTGCGCAAGACCGAGCCGGGGCGTGGCAACGAGATCCAGCTCACCGACGCCCTTCAGGCGCTGGCCTCCGACCCCTCGCTGGGCGGCCCCGTGCACGGTGTCGTCTTCAAGGGGCGCCGCTATGACACCGGGGACCGTGGCGACTACCTGCGTGCCATTGTCAGACTGGCATGCGAACGTGAGGACCTGGGCCCCGACTTCAGGACCTGGCTGCGCAGTTACGTCACCGAGGAGATGTAGGGATTTGAGCGCCACCACCGACCGGACCAGCCGACCCGACCGCGTCTGGTCGGTGGCCGATCACATCGAGGACGTCCTGTCCAAGATCCGTCCGCTGGAGCCGATCGAGCTGCAGTTGCTGGACGCCCAGGGCTGCGTCCTGGTCGAGGACGTCACGGTGCCGGTCGCGCTGCCCCCCTTCGACAACAGCTCCATGGACGGCTATGCCGTCCGCGTCGCCGACGTGGCGGGGGCCACCGAGGCGTACCCCGCCACCCTCACGGTGATCGGCGATGTCGCGGCCGGCAGCGGCGACCTGCCCCCTGTCGGGCCCGGCGAGGCCGCCCGCATCATGACGGGCGCCCCGCTGCCCCCGGGTGCCGAGGCCGTCGTCCCCGTGGAGTGGACCGACGGCGGCACCGGAGGCGGCCCCGCCACCACGATGCGCGCGCGCAGCACCGACCCGGCCGGCGCGAGCGGCGAGGTCCGGGTGCACCGCCCCGTGGAGGCCGGCGCCCACGTGCGCACCCGGGGCAGCGACGTCTCCGCGGGCGAGCCGGCCCTCGACGCCGGCACGGTCCTCGGGCCGCCGCAGATCGCCCTGCTCGCCGCCATCGGACGCGCGACCGTCAAGGTACGGCCGCGCCCCCGGGTCGTGGTCATGGGTACCGGCAGCGAGCTGGTCCAGCCGGGGGAGCCGCTGGGTCCCGGCCAGATTCACGATTCGAACAGCTTCGCGCTGACCGCCGCCGCCCGGGATGCCGGCGCGCTCGCCTACCGGGTCGGCGCGGTCGCCGACGACGCCGACACGCTGCGCGCCGCCATCGAGGACCAGCTCATCCGCGCCGACATCGTCGTCACCAGCGGCGGCGTCAGCGTCGGCGCGTACGACGTGGTCAAGGAGACGCTGGCCGACTTCTCCGGCGAGGAGGGCAGCGTGGAGTTCCGGCGCCTCGCCATGCAGCCGGGCAAGCCGCAGGGCTTTGGACTCATCGGCCCGGACCGCACCCCGCTGCTGGCGCTGCCCGGCAATCCGGTGAGCTCGTACGTGTCCTTCGAGCTGTTCGTCCGCCCTGCCATCCGCGCCCTGATGGGCCTGCAGGACGTGCACCGGTACACGGAGCGGGCCCGCTGCACCCAGGACATCGCCTCCTCGCCCCGGGGCAAGCGGCAGTTCCTGCGCGGCCGCCACGACCCGGTGTCCGGCACGGTCACCCCGGTGGGCGGCGCGGGCTCGCACCTGGTCAAGGCGCTCGCGCACGCCAACTGCCTGATCGCGGTGCCCGAGGACGTCACGGAGGTCGCCGCGGGGGACGAGGTGGACGTGGTCCTGCTCGGATAGCCGCTCCTCCGGTGGGGCGGCCGGCCCGGGTGGCGCGCTGCCGCCCCCGGGTGGCCCGCTTCTCCCGTAGCGCCCGGCTGCCCGGGTGACGGTCCTCCGCTGCGGGTACGGTGTCGTCGCACAGGCGCGGCACGGTCCGGACCAGGAGAACGATGAGCAGCGGCCAGCAACACCTCACCCACATCGACGCGGCGGGCGCGGCCCGCATGGTCGACGTATCCGAGAAGGACGTCACCGCGCGCACGGCCCGCGCCAGTGGCCGGGTCCTGGTAGCGCCGCGGGTGATCGAACTGCTGCGCGGGGAGGGCGTCCCCAAGGGCGACGCCCTGGCCACCGCTCGCATCGCCGGCATCATGGGCGCCAAGCGCACCCCCGACCTGATCCCGCTGTGCCACCCGCTGGCCGTCTCCGGTGTGAAGGTGGAGCTGTCGGTGGCCGACGACGCCGTGGAGATCCTGGCGACGGTGAAGACCACCGACCGTACGGGCGTGGAGATGGAGGCGCTCACCGCGGTCACCGTCGCCGCGCTGACCGTGATCGACATGGTCAAGGCCGTCGACAAGGGCGCGGTCATCACCGACGTACGGGTGGAGGAGAAGAGCGGCGGCAAGTCGGGCGACTGGGTGCGCGAGGGCGGCGCGGAGGCGGGCGCATGAGCGCGCACTCCGCCCCGGACGCCCCCGGACGCCCGTACCGGGCCATGGTCGTCACGGCGTCCAACAGGGCCGCCGCCGGGGTCTACGCCGACAAGGGCGGCCCGCTCATCGCCGAGGCACTCACCGCGCTCGGCTTCGAGGTCGAGGGCCCGCGGGTGGTGCCGGACGGCGACCCCGTGGAGGCCGCGCTGCGCGACGCGGTGGCCGGCGGCTTCGACGCGGTGGTCACCACCGGCGGTACGGGCATCTCGCCCACCGACGCCACCCCGGAGGCGACCCGCCGGGTGCTGGACTACGAAGTGCCCGGCATCCCCGAGGCGATCCGGGCCGAGGGCCTGGCCAAGGTGCCCACGGCGGCCCTCTCGCGGGGCCTGGCGGGTGTCGCGGGCCGCACCCTCGTCGTGAACCTGCCCGGCTCCACAGGGGGCGTCCGCGACGGCCTCGCCGTACTGGAGCGCCTGCTCGTCCACGCCGTCGACCAGCTCCGCGGCGGCGACCACCCCAGACCGGCCGGGAGTACGCACTGAACGCGCCCTGGCCGGTGGAGCTGGCGGACGGCGACACGGCCCTCCGCCCGATAAGGCTGCGCGACCAGCGGGCCTGGCGCGAGGTCAACCGGCGCAACCGCGACTGGCTGCGCCCCTGGGAGGCCACCATCCCGCCCGCACCGCCCGGTGCGCCGCCGGTCCAGCGGCCGACCTACCGTCAGATGGTGCGCCACCTGCGGGCGGAGGCGCACGCGGGCCGGATGTTGCCGTTCGTCGTGGAGTACCAGGGCCGGCTGGCCGGGCAGCTCACGGTCGCCGGGATCACCTGGGGATCGATGTGTTCGGGCCATATCGGCTATTGGGTCGACGAGGCCGTCGCGGGGCGCGGTGTCATGCCCACCGCGGTCGCGCTCGCCGTCGACCACTGCTTCCGTACGGTCGGACTGCACCGCATCGAGGTGTGCATTCGCCCGGAGAACGTGCCCAGCCGCCGGGTGGTGGAAAAGCTCGGCTTTCGCGAGGAGGGGCTGCGGCCGCGCTATCTGCACATCGACGGCGCCTGGCGTGACCACCTGGTTTTCGCGCTGACGGCGGAGGAGGTGCCGGGCGGGCTGCTCGCCCGGTGGCACCGCGAGAAGCCGGGCACCCCGGGGACATCCCACAAATAAAAAGTGTGTTCGAATTAATCCATCAATTCGGCACATTCGCAGTGCGTTGATCGCAACAATCACAAAAAAAGTTCGAGATATCAGCCAGATCGTGCGACACACCGGCTCAATTGGCGGATGGCCCCGCTCAAACCCCTCTACCGTGTGAGGCGTGAGCAGCAGCGGCCTCATCTACGCAGTCATCGTCGGGGCCTGGGCCGCCTACTTGGTGCCGATGTGGCTCCGTAGGCAGGACGAACTCAATGAGGCCCGTCCTACGGAGCGTTTCAGTACCGCCATCCGGCTCCTGTCCGGGCGGGCGGCGATGGAACGCCGTTACGCCAAGGGGCAGGAAGGGCGCCCCGCCGACGATGCGAGCGGGGAACGGGACCCGGACGCCCCGGCCGACGCGGCCGGCGTCCGGTCAGCAAGCACGCCCGCGGACGAGGACCGCCCGCCCGGAGCGGAGGCCCGCGCCCCCGAGGAGCGCGAGGCCGCACCCACGGCCGTCCAGCCGCACGGCCCGGTTCCTTCGCACGCCCCCGCGCCCCAGCGCCCCTCGTCCGCCGAGCGCACGAAGCGGGCCCGGGTCCTCGCGCGGCGCCGCCGTACGATCACGGTCCTCTTCCTCGTCTTCACCGTCGGCGCGGTCGTCGCCGGGGTGGGCGGCATCACCTTCCTGTGGGCACCCGGCGTCCCCGCCCTCCTGCTGAGCGCGTACATCGTGTACCTCCGCCTTCAGGAGCGCCGCCGGTTCGCCTTCACGATGGACCAGCGGGGGGCCGAGGCCGCGGCCCAGCGGCTGCGGGAGGGCCGGGGCGCCCGCCCTCCGCGGGCGGGCCACCAGCCGCCCGCCGAGGAGACCCCCGCCGAACCGGCCGGCCCCGCGCCTGAGCCGGTGCGCCCCGAGCCCGCCCCCAGTGCGGGCCGCCGCCCTCTTGTCGAGCAGGCTGGCCACACGGAGTGGACCGAACCGCAGCGCCCCCGGGGCCGCCGCGACGGGGACGGCTGGGAGCCGGTCCCGGTACCGCTGCCGACGTACGTCACTGCCCCCGTGGCGCCGCGCGCCAACGGCCATGTCGACCTGGCCGCCGACGGCGCCTGGAGCTCCGCCCGGTCCGGTACGGCGGGTGGCTCGGGAGCGCCCGCCGACGGTGCGGCCACGGCCCCGCCGTCCGGCACCGGTCCGGTCGCGGGCGGCGGTGCCGCGGACGCGGACCCCCGGCCGGCGCCGGGCCGGGATCGTCCCGCCGGCGGCCGCCGCGGCCGTACCCCGCTCTTCGACCAGTTCGCCGCTCCGGCCGACGAGGGGCTGGACCGCCCGCGCGCCGCGAACGAGTGAGCCGCCACTCCTGACCAGCGCCGGAAGCGATTTCCGAGCACGGCCGCAAGGATGCTAGAGTTTCACTCGTCGCAAGGGCCTGTGGCGCAGCTGGTAGCGCACCTCGTTCGCAACGAGGGGGTCAGGGGTTCGAATCCCCTCAGGTCCACAGACAACAGAACCCCTGCCGGGAACTCCGGCAGGGGTTCTTTCGTATACCCAGCGGGTGGCGCGCTCGCGGCCGGGCGGGGTGTCGCTCAGGACCCCACGCGCTGGCGGTGGCTGCCGCCCTTGGTGTTCTGGGCGTGGCGGGTCACGGCCTGGGGCGCGGGGGAGAGGTCGAGCTGGCGGACGAGCTGGTGGAAGCAGAGGAGGACGGTCACGGGCGGCAGTCCGGCCACGGTGATGCCGGCCGGTGTCGCGGGGGTGTGGGCGATGCACAGCAGCATGGCGACGGCCGCGAAGAAGATGACGACGAGCCAGGACTGCGCGGTGCGGCGGCGGTAGGCGCGCGCCCGCAGGATGGACAGCGTGGCGGCGATCCAGGGGCCGTAAATCAGCAGCGGCCACAGGTCGGCGATGTGGCGCGGCGCGACGCCGCCGGCCAGGGCGCGGAGCGAGGGGTAGGACGCGAGGGCGCCCAGGATGCTCACCGCGATGACGATCAGGGCCGTCAGGGTCACTGACACCAGGCTCAGCACGCGCTGCCAGGTCCAGGTGGCGATGTGTGTGCGGAGGAACGAGGTCTTGCGGTGCCGGGTGGGCGGCGCGACCGGAGTGGGCTGCGGCGTCACCACGGGCTGCTCGGCCGTCTCCAGGAGCTGCGCCAGCTCCCCTTCCAGCTCCTCCACCACAGCGGCGTCCCAGCCGTCCGACGTGTGGCCGAGCGCCATGTCGTCGTGGCCGAGCAGCATGTCGTCGCGGAAGAGCGGCATGCCGGCGAGGCTCGGGGCGGTGTCGAGCCCGTCGGCGGTCTGGCGCGGCAGCCGGTGCCGCCCGGAGCCGTCGGTGTGTCCGGTACTGCCGCCCGGGAATCCGGGGCCGTCCGGGTAGCCGGGGCCGCTCGGGTAGCCGGTGCCTCCCGGGTGCGCGGGACCGGACGGAAAGGGGGCCTGGGGAGTGTCGTACACGTCGGCTCTCGTGGGATCGATGGGACCGGGGCGGGAGGCCGGTGCGGACCGCGTGGCGGCCGGACCGGTGGCGGCTCCTACCGTCTGATGCGCGGCGGGCGCTCCGCGCGGTCCCGCGGCCCCAGCGTGGCCTCGATCCCGTCGAGGGCCGAGAGCAGTACCTCCAGCAGGTCGCCGGTGTGCTCCAGCCGTACGCGCTGCCCGGCGCGCTCCAGGTGTACGTCCGGGCGGCCGGCGGCGACTGCGGAACTCAGGTGCCAGCCACCGAGTTGCCGCATTCGCGGAATGGTTGTTTCAGGCATACTCCGTCAACGAAGAAAAAGCCGCAAAGAAACGTGGCATCCAGGTAATTCGAGTTTGATTTTCCGGCCGTCGGGAATGCCGACCGGTTCATGTTTTTCTGCAATAGAAGGCCCTTGGGTAAATATGCTGAGCGGCCGCGTCCGTGGCCGGTGGTCCGTTGGCCAGGGGCGCGGGCGGGTGGGTCGGCCCGGTCCGGCGGCCCCTGGCTGGGCCGCCGGACCCCAGTAGTACGTCGTCACCGGACGCGGCAGACCGTCCGGGACAAGGACCGGCGCGGCCTCCTTGAAATAGCCGGAGGTTTATATCTTCGACCGATGGCCGTCGGGGCCGCGGAGATAAACGTAAAAAGCATTGGACACACGACCGTGTGAACCCCCTGGACGCAGATCGGCCAACCCGGAAGTACCGCCCGGACCGCGGACAACACCCGTTTCTCCGCGGGGTCTTGTCCGCGCCTCTCAGCCCCGTTTGCCCATGTGCACGCCGTGGCGGGACAGGTATCGCAGCGGGTTGACGTCGTTGCCGTAGCCGCGTCCGTCACGCACCTCGAAGTGCAGGTGCGGGCCGCTGGAGCGGCCGGTCGAGCCGCTGGACCCCAGCCGGGTTCCGGGGCCCACGTGGCGGCCCTTCCTGACGGCGATCCGGGAGAGGTGGCCGTACACGACGTAGTGCCCGTCGCGCATGCGAACGGTCACCGCCTTCCCGTAGTCGCCGGAGCGGCGGGCCAGTACCACCGTGCCGGAGCCCACCGAACGGACGCGGGTGCCGGTCGGCACGGCGAAGTCCACCCCTGGGTGGTGCCCGGCAGCCCATTCGCCGGGCACGCCGTACCGTGCCGTCACGTGGTAGGGCGCGGTGATGGGCCGCGCGTAGCTGCCTGCTGCTTCGACGGCGGCCGCCTCATGAGGGGCCGTCAGGGCCAGCGCCGAGGCGGCGGCGACGGCGACCGGGACTGTGCGACGCAGTGTCAGATCCTTGAACGCTGTCATAGAGGCGACCTCACCGGTTCCGACGGTCCGTCGCAATGCGGAAACCCGCCGCACGGCTTAATGGCGTGGACCACTCGGTACGGCGGGTGCGGGCACGCATACGGCGGGCGCGCCGTGCATGGCTGTCCGCCTCCGCCGGGCAGGCTGGAGGCAGGGCCGTACTCGCCGGGTCTCCCCACGCACCCACCGGAGCAGCCGCATGCACGACGACCGCAGCATCGTGGAACACCGCCTCCGCCGCGTCCTCGAAGAACGCGTCAAGCCCGCTCTGTACAGCGCGTCCGTGCCGCTGACCGTGGGCCGCTGGGACGCGCCCGGCGAGCCGGTGCCGGTCGCCGAGGGGCTGGCAGCGCCGTACGCGCCGGCAGCGGCGGGCGAGGCGTGGGGGCCGGCCTGGGGCACGAGCTGGTTCAAGGTCACCGGGCAGGTGCCGCGGGAGTGGGCGGGCCGGGCCGTGGAGGCCGTACTGGACCTGGGATTCGAGCGGATGAGCCCCGGCTTCCAGAGCGAGGGGCTGGTGTACCGGGCCAACGGCGAGGCGGTGAAGGGACTCCACCCGCACAACGCCTGGGTGCGGATCGGCGACCGGGTGGCGGGCGGCGAGGAGGTCGAGCTGTACGTCGAGGCCGCCGCCAATCCGGTACTCAACGTCCAGCGGCCCACCTATGAAGGCGACCGGCTCACCTCCGGTGACGCGCCGCTCTACCGCCTGAACCGCCTGGACCTGGCGGTCTTCGAGCCCGTCGTGTGGGAGCTGATCCAGGACCTCGAGGTGCTGGCCGGGCTGATGGAGCAGCTTCCGGCGGACGACGCGCGCCGTCACGAGATTCTGCGCGCCCTCGAACGTGCCCTGGACGCTCTGGACATCGACGACGTACCGGGTACGGCCGAGGGCGCACGTGCCGAGCTGGCCGCCGTACTCGTCGCACCCGCGCACGCCTCCGCGCACCGTCTCAGCGCGGTCGGCCATGCCCACATCGACTCCGCCTGGCTGTGGCCGCTGCGCGAGACCGTCCGCAAGGTCGCCCGTACCTGCGCCAACATGACCGCGCTCATGGATGATCACCCGGAGTTCGTCTTCGCCATGTCCCAGGCGCAGCAGCTCGCCTGGATCAAGGAACACCGGCCCGAGGTCTTCGCACGGGTGAAGGAGAAGATCGCGGCCGGGCAGTTCGTGCCGGTCGGCGGGATGTGGGTGGAGTCGGACACCAACATGGTCGGCGGGGAGGCCATGGCCCGGCAGTTCCTTTACGGGAAGCGGTTCTTCCTGGAGGAGTTCGGGATCGAGACCGAGGAGGTCTGGCTGCCGGACTCCTTCGGGTACACCGCGGCCATGCCACAGCTCGTGAAGCTCGCGGGCGCGCGGTGGTTCCTCACCCAGAAGATCTCCTGGAGCCAGACCAACGCCTTCCCGCACCACACCTTCTGGTGGGAGGGCATCGACGGCACCCGCGTCTTCACCCACTTCCCGCCCGTGGACACCTACAACTCCGAGCTGAGCGGCCGCGAGCTGGCGCACGCGGCACGCAACTACCGCGAGAAGGGCCGCGGCACCCGCTCCCTCGTCCCCTTCGGGCACGGCGACGGCGGGGGCGGTGCGACGCGCGAGATGCTGGCGCGCGCGGAACGGTGCCGTGACCTGGAGGGCTCGCCGCGTGTCGCGATCGAGCGGCCCGCCGCCTTCTTCGAGCAGGCGCACGAGGAGTACGCAGCGGCCGCGCCCGTATGGGTCGGCGAGCTGTACCTGGAGCTGCACCGCGGCACGTACACCTCGCAGGCGAAGACCAAGCAGGGCAACCGTTTCAGCGAGTCGCTGCTGCGCGAGGCGGAGCTGTGGGCGGCGACGGCCGCGGTCCGCGTACCGGAGTACGCGTATCCGTATGAAGAACTGGAGCGGCTGTGGAAGACGGTCCTGCTGCACCAGTTCCACGACATCCTGCCCGGTTCGTCGATCGCCTGGGTGCACCGGGAGGCCCGGGAGACCTACGCGCGGGTCCACGCCGAGCTGCGGGACATCGTCGACGGCGCGCAGCGGGCGCTCGTCGGGCCCGGCAGCGACGAGATCGTCTTCAACGGGGCGCCGCACGCCCGGCACGGTGTACCGGCGGGCGGCGCGGGCCGCGCGGTGGCCGGCGGACCGGACACGGAGGTCACCGTGGCCGAGCGCCCCGGCGGGGGGTGGGTCCTCGCCAATGGGGTGCTGCGCGCCGAGATCGACGGGCGCGGGCTGCTGGTCTCCGCGTACGACCTGCGCGCCCGCCGCGAGGCGCTGGCGCCGGGCCGGGCCGGCAACCTCCTCCAGCTCCATCCCGACCTGCCCAACTTCTGGGACGCCTGGGACATCGACGCCTTCTACCGGCACCGCGTCACCGACCTGACCGAGGTGGAGGAGCTGCGGCTGATCGCCGACGGGCCCGACGCGGCCACGGTCGAGGTCCGTCGTGCGTTCGGGAACTCCACGGCCGTCCAGGCCGTTACTCTCCGTGAGGGTTCCGCCACCCTGGAAATCACCGCTGATATCGACTGGCACGAGAAGGAGAAGATTCTCAAGGCCGCCTTCCCGCTGGATGTGAAGGCCGACCGGTCCGCGGCCGAGACCCAGTTCGGGCATGTCCACCGGCCCACCCACACCAACACCTCATGGGAGGCAGCCAAGTTCGAGATCTGTGCGCACCGCTGGCTCCAGGTCGAGGAGCCCGGTTGGGGCACGGCGCTGGTCAACGACTCCACGTACGGGCACGACGTCACCCGCGACGTACGCGCGGACGGCGGCCAGACCACGACCGTCCGGCTCTCCCTGCTGCGCGCCCCACGCTATCCGGACCCGGAGACCGATCAGGGCCGGCACCGGCTGCGGTACGGGCTGGTGCCCGGCGCGGGGGCGCTGGACGCGGTGCGCGAGGGCCACTGGATCAACCTCCCGGAGCGGGTGGTGCCCGGCTCCCGGGAGGTCGCGCCGCTGGTCGGCGTGGACAACGACGCGGTGGTCGTCGAGGCGGTCAAGCTCGCCGAGGACCGCGGCGGGGACGTGGTCGTGCGGCTGTACGAGGCGGTCGGCGGGCGGGCTTCGGCGACGCTGACGGCCGGCTTCCCGGTGGCGGAGGTGTACGCGACGGACCTGCTGGAACGGCCGCCGGCGGACGCGCTTCCGTACGCCGTGACGGACGGCGGGCAGGTGACCGTCGCGCTGCGGCCGTTCCAGATCCTGACGCTGCGGCTGTCACGGGACGCCCGGGGGGCGCGCGACTAAGCCGTACGAATGCGGCGCAGGCCCACGTACTCCAGCTCCGCGAAGACCGCGACGATCACGGCCCCCGCGGCGAGGAACACCCGCCCGAAGCCGGTCAGCGGGACGAGGCCGGTGCAGGCCAGGACGGCGAACACGGCGCCGCACACGGCGTTCAGCGCGATCGCGCCGGCCACGAGGCGGCGCGGCAGTACCGGCTGCCGGGCGAGCAGCCAGAACGCCGCCGCGCCGCACACCATCCCGCACCCGGACACCACCGCCAGCTCGCGCGGCAGCCCCAGCGGGGTGGTGGTCAGCGCGGCGGCGGCCAGCATCAGCACGGCGAACGCGGCCGTGCTCGCGCTGTCGGTCCGCAGCACCGTCCGCAGCAGCCAGGACGCGTCCTGGGCGGGGCGCCGCCCCGGTGCGGCGAGGGAAGAGGTCGAGGTGGTCATGCGGGCCTCCTTGGCCTGTGGCGGTGCGTACATACGGGGGGTCTGTACGAGGTGGTCCGTACGCAACGAACGGTGGCAAGGGGCGGCTGGTGCGGGCAATGACCTCCGAGGTCATGGACGCCGCGACCGGCGACGTTAGGCTCAAGGCCATGACCGCCGAACTCGCCGACGCAGCAGGACCGTTCGCCCGCGAAGCGCCGCCCGCCGACCGGCCGCGCGTCGGCACCCTGCTGCGCGACTGGCGGCAACGCCGTCGGCTCAGCCAGCTCGAACTGGCGCTGCGCGCGGGGAGTTCGGCCCGGCACCTGTCCTGCGTGGAGACCGGCCGGGCCCGCCCCAGCCGCGCCATGGTGCTGCGCCTCGCCGACCACCTCGATGTGCCGCTCCGTGAGCGCAACAGCCTGCTCCTGGCAGCCGGTTACGCGCCCGCCTATCGGGAGAGCGCGCTGGAGGACGACGGGCTGCGGTCGGTACGCGGCGCCCTCGACATGATGCTGGCCGGCCATCTGCCGTACCCGGCGGTGGTCGTCGACCGCGGCTGGAACGTCGTCACCGGCAACCGCGCCATGGGCGTCCTCCTCGACGGCGTACCCCCGGAGCTGCTCGCACCCCCGGCCAACGTGGCCCGCATGGCGCTGCACCCCGAAGGGCTCGCCGCCCGCTGCACCAACCTCCACGAAGTCCGCGGCCATTTCATGGAACGTCTGCAACGCGAGGCCGAGGCCACCGGCGACCCGGAACTGCGCGCGCTCTACGAAGAGGTGCGCGCCTACGGCCCTACGGAGGCGCCGACCGCGCCCGCCGACGCGGACACCGCCCCCCGCACCCCGGAGGCCGTCATCCCCCTCCGCTTCCGCACCCCGCACGGCGAACTGGCCCTGTTCAGCACCATGGCCGTCATCGGCGCCCCCAACGACGTCACCCTCTCCGAACTGGCCATCGAACTCTTCTTCCCCCTCGACGACCACACGGCGGAGGTACTGCGCACGCTCGACGACGCGGCCGGCTAGCCGAACACCGTCCGCTCCGGACCGCCCTCGGCGATCCGCTCGACGGCCCGCAGTACCTCTCCGGCGCCGTCCTCCGTGGCCAGCCGGGCGGCCGCGTTCCGGGCCCGGTCGCGTATCACCGTGTCGCGCAGGGCCCTCTCGACGGCGGCCGCCAGGCGGTTCTCGGCGTCCGCGCCGGACAGGGCCTTGAAGGGCAGGGGAGTCGTTGCCGCGCCCAGGGCGGACAGGCGGGTGGACCAGAAGGGCTGGTCGGCGGTGACCGGGACGGGGACGGTGGGGACACCGGCGCGCAGGGCGGCTGCTGTGGTGCCGGCGCCGCAGTGGTGGACGACCGCGGCGACCCGCGGGAAGAGCAGCGCGTGCGGCAGGTCCCCGGCCGAGAGGATGCCGTCCGCTGCCTCGTCGGCCGCCAGCCCCGCCCAGCCCGCTTGGAGGATGCCGCGTGCTCCCGCGCGGCGCAGGGCCCGTACCGCCAGTTCGCCGAGGCGTTCGCCCTCCCCTGCGGCCATGCTGCCGAAGCCGACGAAGACCGGTGGGGGACCGGCCGCGAGGAAGTCCTCGACGGCGGGCGGCAGGCGGTCGTCCGGCGCCGCGTGCGGCCACCAGGTGCCGGCCACTTCCAGGCCCGGCCGCCAGTCGCCGGGCCGGGGTACCAGCAGCGGGCTGAAGCCGTGCAGTACCGGCCAGCGCGCGGCCTCCCTGCGGGCCCGCATCGCGGAGAGGGCCGCGGGAGGGAGGCCGAGCCGGGCGCGCAGGGCGCGTACGGGGCCGGCGTAGAGGCGGTCGACGACCTTCAGGGCCGCGGCGCCCGCGAGGCGGTTGCCCCAGCGGCCCAGTGGGCGTCCGCTGCCCATGGCCGGCGGGTACTCCCGGGTGGGGTGGGTGGGTTGGAGGTACCCGCCCATGCTCGGGGTGCCGGTGGCCTCGGCGAGCTGCCAGCCGAGCGGGGCGGTGGTCGTGGACAGCAGCATCAGGTCGGTGCCGGGCGACGCGGCGTCGGCGAGTCCGTCGCCGAGCTGCGCCAGGAAGGCGGCGGCCCGGGCCATCAAGCCCCGCCCGCCAGGGCCGTCCCCAGGTCCGTCCCCGGAGGCGGGCCAGGCCGCGCGCAGTCCGGCCGTGCGCGGATCCGCAGGCAGCGGCCGGAACTCCAGCCCCGCGGCCCGTACCGCCTCCGCGTACGCCTCGTGCGTGGCCAGCGCCACCTCGTGTCCGGCCGTCCGCAGCCGCGCGCCGAGCCCGGTGTACGGGGCCACGTCCCCGCGTGAACCGGCCGCCGTGATCAGGATCCTCATCGCGCGCCCCCCTCCGCCGGGCCCCGGTGCACCGCGTTGGCCCGTACCGCCGTCAGCAGGTACGCGGCGAGTCCGGGGCGCTGTTCGGACGGCGGGACGGTGAGGGCGAAGGCCCGCGGGTCGGCGGCGAAGTCCTCCGCGATCCGGCAGTGCATGTCGGGCGGGCAGGGCGTGAACCAGCGGGTGATGTGCTGCCGGTGTTCCTCGGCGAGCTCCATCGCCCGCTCGCCCTCGGCCGGTTCGCCCGTGTCGAAGGCCGTGGTCAGCCGCTGTCGCCAGGCCGTCGCCTCGGCCATGAGACGGGCCCAGTCCTCCTTGCTGTGCGCGGCGGCGCGCGCCATCGAGCGCTGGTGGCCCTCGCTGTGCTGCCACTTCAGATGGGCTTCGGTGGCGTACGTGAGATCGAACGACACCTCGCCGAAGACCGCGAACCGTTCCTCCGGAGTCAGCGTGATGCCGGTCTGCTGGACCTCCATGGCCCGTTCGGCGACCTCGACCAGGCGCTGCAGCTTCTCCATCTGTTCGGTCAGCAGGCGGTGCCGGGCGCGCAACTGCTCCAGGACATTCGCCTGCGGGTCGGCGAGGATCGCCTTGATCTCCTCCAGGGAGAAGCCCAGTTCGCGGTAGAAGAGGATCTGCTGGAGGCGGGCCAGGTCGGCGTCTCCGTAGAGCCGGTAACCGGCCGGGCTGCGCTCGCTGGGCGAGAGCAGCCCGGTCCGGTCGTAGTGGTGCAGGGCCCGTACCGTCACGCCCGCGAAGCCGGAGACCTGCCCGACCGAATAGCTCATGGAACAGCCTTCCCCGTCCGTGTCCGACCGTCGGACATCCGCCGTCCGTCCCGCTCAGCCTGCGGCCTGACGTGACGTGAGGGTCAAGACACGGGAACCTCAACTCCTCGGGAAGCGTTCCTCCAGCACCGCGCCGAACAGCGCCTCCACGTCCTCGCGGTCCAGGCCCTCCGTGCGGGCCCGGTCCACCCAGCCCGCCAGCTCGGCCCGCAGCACGGCGTCGCCCTCGGACTCCGGGCGGGCGAGCGTGCGGCTCACGAAGGTGCCCAGGCCCGGGCGCGGCTCCACCAGGCCCTCGCGCTCCAGCTCGCGGTATGCCTTCAACGTGGTGTTCGGATTGACCTTCGTGGTGGCGGCGACCTGCGCGGCGGTCGGCAGCCGGTCGCCCTCCACCAGCGTGCCCAGCCGCAGCGCCTGCCGGACCTGCTGGACGATCTGCTGGTACGTGGCGACGCCGCTGCGCCGGTCGATGCGGAATTCGACCATGGTCAGCGCCTCTCCGCTCGGTGTGCGCGCCGGTGTGCGCGGTGGGTTTTCAGAGCGGCCGCCGGCGAGTCCACTGCACGATGAACGCCACGATCAGCGCGGTCAGGACGAGCAGCAGAGCGGCGCCGCGCCACTGCATCCCCGCCATCTGGTCGAGGCTGAAGTACTCGACGATCTTATGCACGATGCCCTGGTCGGCCTGGCACGCCGCCTCGTTCTTGGCGTCGACGCAGGTGCCCCAGCCCAGGAGGCGGCCGTCGGCGGTGCCCAGCCACTGGTCGAAGTTGATCGCGGAGTCCGGGATGGCCGGGAAGTCGCCGGAGGCGGGGCCGGTCGCCGTGTGCGGGGTGGCCAGCCGGGGCCGCAGCCAGTCCAGGACGAACGAGGTGCCGGTGGTGACGACGAGCGTGAGCAGCATGGCCGGGACCACCCGGCGTACGAGCATGCCCACGGCCATACCGCAGCCGGTGAGGAAGAGCGCCAGGGCGACCGGCACCGGGCCCGTGATGTCGAAGATCGTCCCGCCGAGCCAGTCGCCGTAGTTCACGAGCTGGTTCGCCGGCGTCCACAGGGCGGTGAAGGCGAGGGAGATCAGCGTGGTGCAGACGAGGACGGCCAGCAGCGGCAGCCCCACGGTCGCGGCGATCCAGCGGGTCCGCGAGACGGACTGGGTGGTGGCCAGCCGTACGGTGCCGTGCTCCTGCTCGCCCGCGATCAGCGGGGCGCCGAGGAAGATGCCGAGGAGGGCGGGCAGGTAGGACAGGTCGTACGTGCGGTCGAACACCTCCTTGTACGCCTTCTCGAACTTCTCGCTGTAGCGGATGGTGTTGCCGTACTGGGCGACAAAGTCGAGCACGCCGGCGCGGTGGTAGAGGCAGTACCCGCACGACACCACGGTGACGGCGGCCAGCAGCAGGAACGCCGTGCGGTTGCGGCGCCACACCAGCCAGGTCAGGCCGTGCAGCGGGCCGCGGCTGCGGGCGGTGGCGGGACGGGTGTCGGTCAGCGTGCTCACGCCGCCTCCAGGGGGGTCGAGGGCCGGGCAGCGGCGGTGATCAGGGGCGGTGCTTCGGAGGGGCGGAGGTGGCCGAGCAGGACCTCCTCAAGGCCGGGCACGGCCGTCTCCCACGGGCCGTCGGGCAGCTCGGCCCGGGGCCCCTCGCTCCGTACGAGCGCGGTGAACTGCCGCCCCGTGACGCGGTGCTCCACGACCGTGCAGCCCTCGGTCAGCTCCCGGGGCAGGGCGCCGTCCTCCGCCGCGCCGGTGAGCAGCGTGTGCGCGGGCAGCAGCGCGTCGGTGTCGCCCGCCATCCGCAGCCGGCCCCCGGCCAGTACGAGGAGGAAGTCGCACATCTCCTCCAGGTCGGCGAGCACATGGGACGACATGAGCACCGTCGTGCCGTGCTCGGCGGCCTCGGCCAGCAGCAGGCCGGACAGCTCGTGCCGGGCGAGCGGGTCGAGGTCGGCCATCGGCTCGTCGAGCAGCAGGAGCTGCGGCCGCTTCCCGAAAGCCAGCGCGAACGCGACCCGGGTGCGCTGCCCTCCGGACAGCGTCCCGACCTTGGCGTCCAGGGCGATGTCCCCGGCCCGCACGATCCGCTCCGCCGCCGCCTGGTCCCAGCCGGGGTTCAGCTCGCGGCCCGTGCGCAGCGTCTCGGCGACCGTGAACCGCTTGTACAGCGGCTTGTCCTGCGCCAGGAAGGCGAACCGGGGCAGCACTGCCGGGTCGGTGACCGGCACGCCGAACAGCTCCAGCGTTCCGGTGGTCGGCCGGACGAGCCGGGTGGCGGCCCCGAGGAACGTGCTCTTGCCCGCGCCGTTCGGCCCGACGAGCGCGCAGACCCGTCCGGCGGGCAGCCGGAAGGACAGATCCCGCAGCGCCCAGCCGCGCCGGTACTTCTTGCCCAGCTCCCGGGCTTCCATCGCGATGGCTTCACTCATCCCGGTCCCCCCTTTCACTAGTTAATTAGTGGAATGAGTATGGAAGGGTGCCCGGGAGGATGTCAACAAAGATCGCGAGCGAGGGGCGGAGGGGCCGCCTCAGCCCGTCGGCGTCACAGCGGCTTGGCGAAACAGCGGCTGTCCTCGTACTCCCGGTAGTGCCCGAACTTCGGCACCGGCCGGTAGCCGCTGGACGCGTACAGCTCCAGCGCCTCCGGCTGCTTGGTCCCGGTCTCCAGCACCATCCGCGTCCGCCCGGCGGCGCGCGCGTCGTCCTCCAGCGCGGCCAGGATCCGGCGCGCCAGCCCGCGCCCGCGCGCCTCGGCCGTCACGAACATCCGCTTGATCTCGGCGTCGCCGTCCGAGTACCCCTCGTCGTTCGCGTCCTGCCGGCGCCAGCCGCCGGTCGCCAGTGGCCGGCCGTCCTCGTACGCGAGCAGATAGATCCCGTGCGGCGGCTCGAACATCGCGGGGTCGAGCGGGGTGATGTCGGGATCGCCGTACCGCAGCACGTACTCCTGCTGCACCAGCTCGTCGAGCTTCACGGCGTCGGGGTGGTCGTACCGCACCGGGCGGACAACGGGCGAAATCTCCATTCATGGAATCGTACGGGCGTCCGACCGCCTGGGGCGAGCGCGTTTCGTGAGTCGGTATCGTGCCCGGATGCTCACCGTGACCACAGTAAACGTCAATGGCCTGCGGGCCGCCTCGAAGAAGGGCTTCGTGCCGTGGCTGGCGGAGACCGCCGCGGACGTCATCTGCCTGCAGGAAGTACGTGCCGAGCTGGACCAGCTCCCGGTGGAGGTGCGGGCGCCCGAGGGCTGGTTCGCCACGTACGCGCCGGCCGCGGCCAAGGGGCGGGCCGGCGTGGCGCTGCTCACGCGCCGGGAGCCGGACGCGGTGCGGGTGGGCTTCGGATCGGCGGAGTTCGACACCAGCGGCCGCTACGTCGAGGCGGACCTCCCGGGCGTCACGGTCGCCAGCCTCTACCTGCCCTCCGGCGAGGTCGGCACGGACCGGCAGGACGAGAAGGAACGCTTCATGGCGGAGTTCCTGCCGTACCTGGTCGAGCTGAAGGGCAAGGCGGCGGCGGACGGCCGGGAGGTCGTGGTCTGCGGTGACTGGAACATCGCCCACCAGGAAGTGGACCTGAAGAACTGGAAGGCCAACCAGAAGAAGGCCGGCTTCCTCCCCGAGGAGCGCGCCTGGCTCACCCGCGTCCTGGACGAGGCGGGCTACCGGGACGTCGTCCGCACCCTCCACCCGGACGTCGCGGGCCCGTACTCCTGGTGGTCCTACCGCGGCAAGGCGTTCGACAACGACGCGGGCTGGCGCATCGACTACCACATGGCCACCCCGACCCTCGCGTCCCGCGCCCTGAAGGCATACGTGGAACGCGCCGAGTCCTACGACCGGCGCTGGTCCGACCATGCGCCGGTTACCGTCACTTACGAACAGTAACGACGGGGTGGCGCCTATGGTCTACGGTCTCTGAGGAGTCGGGGCGCTGAGGGACTCCCGCAGTTCCCGCGCCCCAACTCTCCTCGACCGCCGTCGCTACGAGTCGCCGGGCAGCTTCGAAGGCAGGTCGCACTTGGCCCGTGAATGCGCATGCCGCGCTGCGTCAAGCAACAATGCCTTGAGGCTGCGCTCGGCCACCTCCGGGTCGGCAGAGGGCTGCGACATGGCTCGCGCCACCACACTGACGTTTCGGACACCGCCCGGAATTTTCCCGTCCGACACGCACGGCACATAAACGGCCGCAAAACGCTTCCCGGACAGTGCGCTTTCACCGGCGTCGAATGTCTTTGCCTGCCGCGATCCCACGTATTCGTTGTTCGCTACGGAGTGCTTGGCCCACAATCCGGCCGAAGCGGCCCGCACCATCTCCGTCCGAACGCTGAGAGCGGTCTTGCCATCGGCAGATACGAAGCAAGAGGACTCAAAGGTGCTCTGGCTCGGGTCGGAACGTGCCGGGTCGTCGTCCTCGAAGGTGTACTCTTCCGCCGCAGGCAGAACATTTTCTACATCTTCGGGTGTCGCGTCACCGCCGCCCAGAGAGGTGCAGACGGAGGCGGAGTCGACGGTCCCCTTCTTCTCGAAGGGGGGAAATCCTGCCACGGAGAGTGCGACTACCGCTGCGGCCAGCATCAGCACCCCGGTCGCCAGGATTATTGCGAGTCTTTTACGTGCCACGCTCATTCCATCACTTTCCGGCCGCAGGCGGTCCATGTTGGCCGTAGACGTAGTCGCGCACATTTCCCACAGCAGTCCCGAAGCCGAGTTCGACCTGGCCGCCGGAAGTTGCCACAATGTTCTCTGATGCGTTACCGGAGCGCTCTCCAGCCTTTTCGGCGCCTTGCTGAATGAGCAGCGAGGTGGATTTTTTCACGTCGTTCCAGTCCTCCCCGTTCCGGTAAAGAATCTCGGTTGAACCGTCCTTTTTCAGGCCGTCGACGATCGAGCCCAGGACCTGGTCCGTCGCCGTCCCGGCCAGCCCGCCTGCAACAGCTCCACCTGGCCCGGTGTAGGGGGCTGTGACCAGGCCGACGCCGATGCCCGCTGCGCTGCTTGCCCAGGTCTTGGTGGTCTCCAGAGCCTTATTGAACTCTTCGTCCTTCTCCGCCCCGGACTGCTCAATCTCGAAAGTCCTGCCGGCCGCGATCGTGCCTTGGATCTCACCGGATTGCCTTGCGAGGGCGTGCACCGCTTCCTTGAGGTTTTCCGTCTCCGAGAACTTCGCATCGGAGATGTATGCGCCGGGGTGTTCGTAGTGATACTCCAGCAGCGCATTCGTATAGGCGTGTTGTCCAGCCGTCACATACTTGAACCCATCGGGATTCTGGCCCAATGTGTGAAGGAAGCGCGTGGTGTCGGATTCCTTTATATCTGCCGCTGAGCCGGCTACGGGATACAACTTGGCAACACCCAACTCATCTGCGCACAGTGATCGGTTGATGTCCGGCATGTACTCGCCCGACATTCGTCCGAAGCTGTCCGACATGAAGCCGTGTTTCGTCAGGCGTTCGGGATTCTCCGAGATGGATTCGACGATTCCCTTGTACAGGTCGGCCTGTTCCTTGCTGTGTGCGTAGTCCTCCGGTGACGGCTGGGTGCCCACGGGGTGCCCGGTGGTGGCCGCCTCCAGGGCCAGGGCCAAGGAGTCCCGGCCGGTGACGCTGTCCTTGCCCTCGCTATTCTGGTCCTGTGGCCAGTCCCGCTCCTCGAAGAGGTACTGGAAGTTGCTGAGCCCGACCTTGCCCTTCTTTTCGTCGCCGTCGGTGTCGCGCTCGAAGTCGTGATCCTCGTCCTTCGTGACGAAGGGGTCGTGGAAAAACTCGGTCGCGGCGTCGGGGCTCTTGGAAAGGGCCTTCATGAAGCCGGTCATGGGATCCGAGCCCGAGTCCGTACCGGTACGGTTGAGGAACGGATCGATGGCCTTGTGCTGCCAGGGCAACGGCTCGTGGCGCCCATTGTCGGTGAGCTTTTTCTCGGTCGCGATGAGCTTGTTGCCGTAGTCGTTGAGGAACTTGTCGTCGAAGTCGCCCCAGCGCATGAGGTTGCTCATCACCTGGAAGCCCATCGGGCCACCCGACCTGCCCACTGGCTCGGGCCCCAGTTGAACCATGTCCCGTTTCCAGTTCGTCATCGCCGGACTGTCGCTCTGGGTGGCGTTGGCCAGGGTGAGGCTCAGGTTCTTCTGGAGGTCGTCGTACTTGTCGACGCGGGAGTGCCCCAGCTCGTAGTTGGTGTGCGGGTCGTTGATCCCGGCCCACAGCTCCAGGGTTCCCTTGGCCTTGAGCTTTCCGGCGAAGGTGACGGCGAAGAGTGGATCGTCCGCATACTTCTTGAGGCCGGAATTCAGCTTGTCGAAGTCCTTGGCGGTCAGGTCCTTGGGGTCCTTGGCGCCGATCCGAGCCAAGTCCTCGGCCGCCTTGATGGCCTCCGAGGCGGAGTCCCGGTCCTTGTAAGAAGCGTCGGAGAAGCCATATGTGGCCTGGTCAGCGATGGCACGGAGAGCCTGCGCGGCGGTGCTGTCGCTCTCGGTCGCCTTGTTGAGGATGCCCTGAAGCTCGTCGCGGAGGGCTGTCATGTCCTTCTCGGCGTCTTTGGGCTCGGGATGGACGTTGACGTAGACCTTGAAGCCGCCGCCTTGCGTACCGACGACACTGAGGTGCTTGTCCCAGCCGCGGTCGATGGCGGCATTGAGGGCGTCGCGGTGTTTGATGAGCTCACCGCGGGTGTCCCGGAGAATGTCGCGAATGGTGGTGGCCTGGGTCACCGCATCCGAGAATTCACCGGCGGTCTTCGTGATGAATTCACGAGTGACGCTGGCGTTGAGGCCAGCCCAGTTGGCTTTGTCGGACTTCTTCTTGAGGTCGTCCTTCGCGCGTTCTTCGAGGTCCTTGAGGTGACCGATCATGTCGGTCCAGTCGCTGATGGCGTCCCCGAGCAGGGAGAAGTTGCCGTGCCGCAGTGCTTCGAGGTCCATCAGCGCTGAGTCCGCTCGTCGAATCCGCTGTCCAGCCGGGAGATGCTGCTGATGGTCGAGGCGACGTGGTACTCATCGCCCTGGTGCGCCTTCTTGGTGTAATCCAGATGATTGGAGATGTGGGCGCAGGCATCCAGGAGTGACTGGAGCTGCTTCTCCCACCGTGCCTGCACGTGGTGCAGCGCACCGCCGATCTCGTACTCCTGGCTCTTGAGATCCTTGGCCGCGGTCTGGCTGCTGGACCAGGCGTCACGCCCGTACCGCCCCAGGTCCTCGAACAGCGAGAAGGCGCTGTTCCCCACGGCGGCCAGGTCCTTCTGGCTGACCCGTAGGTCCCCTTGCCCCCCTCCGCCGCCACCTCCGGTGCCGGCGAGTTGCATCCCGGGTGACGTCTGGCCGGCCGTGTCGGCCTTCAGCTGTTCCCACTCGTCCCAAGCCAACTGCTGACTCCCCCCGCACGCGTCCCTCAGATGGACGATGGCTCAATCTAGCAACACCGTCCGCACGAGCGGTCACCTTGCCTGTGCGGAGCGCAGCCGGTGTTCACTCGCGTGCCCGAGTCGGGGACTCCAGGGCGACGTTTCTTTCACTCGTTCATGCGTGTTAGTCGGCATATCTCCTGGTTTCATGCTTTGTTGCGTTTTGTCGACATTGTCGCCGCGGGCCGTTTCCGGTCCTGCGGCACGCCAGGAGAGGAAACGCAACATGCGGTACAGGATCAAGGCTGTGTCCGGCGCGGTGGCCGGAGCGGCGCTGCTGCTCGCCCAGGCGGGGACCGCCATGGGTGACCCCGGCGGCCGGCCCGCCGCTCCGGGGAAGGGGGACTTCCGCATCGCCAGCGCCGCCGACGGCCGCTGCCTGGCCCCCCGTGCGGCCAAGGGAATGCTGGATCTGTCGCTCATCACCTGCGGCAGCCAGGGCGCGACCGACGTGTTCGCGCTGAAGCCGCACGCCGAGCGGTTCCAGCTGCGCAGCGACGCGAAGAAGGGCTGCCTCGGCATCAACCCCGGACGGAAGCTGATGTTCCCGTCCTGCTCGCTGAAGCAGATGACGGACTGGACGTTCACGAAGCACGGCGCGGGTTACCAGATCCGCAGACCCGGCACGGACCCCAGTCGGGGACAGCTGCGCGGTGAGGTCCGGCACGACTGCGTCACCGAGGTCATCGACCGGAAGAAGGGCGACCGCGTCTCCCTGAAGCCGTGCTCCGACAAGGACCCGCTGCAGATCTGGAAGCTGACGGAGGTCCGGCAGGCGGCGGCCCCGCAGCAGCAGACACCGCAGCAGCAGGACCCGGTGCAGCAGCCGCAGAACGGGAAGGCGGGACCAGCGAAGCCGGAGCCGGGCCACCACGACGCGGCCAAGCCGGACCCGGCGAAGCCGGACGCGATGAAGCCCGAGCCCGGTCACCACGAGGCCACGAAGCCCGAGCCCGCCAAGCCGGAGCCCGGTCACCACGAGTCCGGCCACCACGAGGGCGCGAAGCCGGACCCGGCGAAGCCGGAGCCCGCCAAGCCGGAGCCCGCCAAGCCGGAGCCCGGTCACCATGACGCGGCCCAGCAGCAGCCCGGCCACCATGACGCGGCCAAGCAGCAGCCCGGCCACCACGAGGCGGCCAAGCCCGACGGCGCCCAGCCGCAGGCGACCGCGCCCGCGGCCGGGAAGCCGCAGGTGGCGAAGCCGGCGGGGACGTAACCGGCCGTAGTGCGATGAGTCCGTTCCCGGCGCGCGCAGGCCGCCGGGGGCGGGCTCAGTCCGTTTCCGGGTCGCCCGCGTCCGTATCGCCCGCCGCCGTACCGCCCGCCCACGCGGACAGTTCCGTGCCGATGCGGCGGTCCATGGCCATGGACAGTTCGGCGTCGACGATGCTCTTGGAGAGCGGGCGGAGCTTGTCGATGGTGCCCGCGATCCTGGCGAGCTCGTCCGGGCCGGGCGTGCCGCCGGCCTCCGCGCGCGCCAGCACGTCCTGCAGGACGTGGGTGCGGATGACCGTGATGAACAGCTCGGCCAGCGCGTCGGCGTGCGCGCGGACCTGGCGCCCGGCGTCCAGCACGGCGGCGAGCGGCACGCCCTCGGCGACCAGGTCCGTCGAGGCGTCCAGCAGCCGGCGGCTGATGTGCACGAACTCGTCGCCGTCGACGGCGAGATAGCCGATGTCCAGGGACTTGGCGAGGTTGTCGACCGTCACATGGTCCTTGAAGTGGTCGGCCAGCTCCTCGGGGGTGAGCCGGACCGGCGTCTCCTCCGAGAAGGGGGCCACCAGCGAGCCGCTGTCCAGGCCCAGCAGCTCGCCGACGTCGCGGCCGCTCTCGAAGGCGGTGAGGAGCTGCGCGATGCCGCCGAGGTTGTGGCCGCGCTCCAGCAGGCCCGCGATCGTCCGGAGCCGGGCCAGGTGGTGCTCGTTGTACCAGGCGATGCGGCCCTCGCGGCGGGGCGGCGGGATGAGCTTGCGCTCGCGGTAGAAACGCAGCGTACGCACCGTGATGCCGGCCTCCTTGGCCAGCTCGGTCATGCGGAACTCGCGTTCCTTCGGGCCGTCCTTGGTGCCTGTCTTCGCTTCCACGGCTTCAGCCTATGCCGCGGGCCCGGACGCGCCGCGAGGTGCAACCGCCGGTAACTTCCTCCCGCTCAACCCCTACCGCTCAGTACGTACCTGCCCTACTCTCCGACTGTGCCAGTGATTACTGGCGCGGTTCGGAGTCAGGGACGGACAGGAGGCGCGGCATGGCCGAGCGCGAGCACGAACACGTACGGGTGGCGGTGATCGGATCGGGATTCGGCGGCCTGGGGGCCGCCGTCCGGCTGCGCCGCCAGGGAATCACCGACTTCGTCGTCCTGGAACGGGCCGACTCGGTGGGCGGCACCTGGCGCGACAACAGCTACCCGGGATGCGCCTGCGACGTCCCCTCGCACCTGTACTCCTTCTCCTTCGCGCCCAACCCCGAGTGGCCGCGGAACTTCTCCGGACAGCCGCACATCCGGGCGTACCTGGAGAAGGTCACCGACACCTTCGGGCTGCGCCCGCACATCCGCTTCAACGCGGAGGTGCGCAGCGCGCGCTGGAACACCGACGAGCTGTACTGGGAGATCGAGACGGCCCAGGGGGCGCTCACCGCCGACATGGTCGTCTCGGCCACCGGGCCGCTCTCCGACCCGCAGATCCCCGACGTCCCCGGCCTCGACGGCTTCCAGGGCAAGGTCTTCCACTCGGCCCGCTGGGACCACGACTACGACCTGCGCGGCAAGCGCGTCGCGATGATCGGCACGGGTGCCTCGGCGATCCAGATCGTGCCCGCGATCCAGCCGACCGTGGACAAGCTGACCGTCTTCCAGCGGACGCCCCCGTGGGTCATGCCGCGCGCGGACCGGAAGATCACCCGCGCCGAGCACTGGCTGCACACCAAGGTGCCCGCCACCCGGGCGCTCCGCCGCCAGCTCCTGTGGAGCATCCGCGAGCTCCAGGTCTCCGCGTTCACCAAGCGGCCCAAGGAACTGGGGCTGGTCCAGGCGCTGGCCAAGGCGCATATGCACCGGGCGGTCAAGGACCCGGCGCTGCGCGCCAGACTCACCCCCGACTACACCATCGGCTGCAAGCGCATCCTGCTGTCCAACAGCTACTACCCGGCGCTCGCCCAGCCCAATGTGGACGTCGTCGCCTCCGGCCTGAAGGAGGTGCGCGGCAACACCCTGGTCGCCACGGACGGCACCGAGACCGAGGTCGACGCGATCATCTTCGGTACGGGCTTCCACGTCACCGACATGCCCATCGCGGAGCGGGTGACCGGCGCGCACGGCACCACCCTCGCCGAGGAGTGGAAGGACGGCATGGAGGCGCTGCGCGGCAGCAGCGCGGCCGGCTTCCCCAACTTCCTCACGATCATCGGGCCCAACACCGGGCTCGGGAACAGCTCGATGATCCTCATCATCGAGGCCCAGCTCAACTACATGATCGACTACCTGCGCCAGCTCGACGTGCTCGGCGGCCGGATAGCCCTGGACGCTCGCCCCTCCGCGGTGCACGCCTGGTCGGCGGCCATCCAGCAGCGGATGGAGCGCACCGTGTGGAAGACCGGCGGCTGCGACAGCTGGTACCTGGACGCCAACGGCCGCAACACCACCGTCTGGCCCGGCACCACCGCCGAATTCCGCAAGGTCACCCGTCAGGTCGACCTCGCCGAGTACGAGGTGCTGCGGACGCAGCCCGGCAAGGTGACCGAGGACGCCGGCACGACCGTGGAGGCCGTCGCATGAGCCGCCCGCCGCACGCCACCAGCGGGCGCTACGCCCCGCCCGCCGCCCGCCGCGAGCTGACCGTCACCTCCGCCGACGGCTCCCGGCTGCACACCGAGATCCACGGCCCCGAGGGCGCGCCCGCCGTCGTCCTCGCGCACGGCTGGACCTGCTCCACCGCCTTCTGGGCCCCGGTTGTACGGGAGCTGGCCACCGACCACAAGGTCGTCGTCTACGACCAGCGCGGCCACGGCCGCAGCCCCGCGGCCGGCCCCGGCGGCTACAGCACCGAAGCGCTCGCCGACGACCTCGAAGCCGTGCTCGGCACGGCCCTGGAGCCCGGCGAACGCACCGTACTGGCCGGGCACTCCATGGGCGGCATGACCGCGATGGCCGCGGCCCGCCGCCCCGGCCTGCGCGAGCGCGCCGCCGCGGTACTGCTGTGCAGCACCGGCGCCGCCGACCTCGCGGCCGAGTCCCGGGTGATACCACTGCGTTCGCCCGGCGCGCGCCGCTTCGCGCACCGCGCCGTCCTCGGCTCGCGCGCCCCGCTGGGCCCCGTCACGCCGCCCGGCAAGCGCGTCCTGAAGTACGCCACGATGGGCCCCCACGCGACGCCCGAACAGGTCGAGGCGTGCGCCCGTATCGTGCATTCCTGCCCGGTCGGGGTACGTGCCCAGTGGGGCAAGGTCCTCGCGAGCCTGGAGCTGACCGGCGAGGTGGCCCGGCTGGACGTGCCCACCGCGATACTGCAGGGCACCGCCGACCGGCTCACCCCGGTCGTGCTGGCCCGCCGGCTGGCCTCCGTACTGCCCAACTGCCTGGGTCTGACGGAGCTGCCGGGCCTGGGCCACATGACGCCCATCGAGGCGCCGGACGTGGTCACCGGCAAGATCCGCGAGCTGGTCCGGGACCACCTGACCGCGGCCGCCCCCGAGCCGGCCGTGCTCGCCCCGCAGCAGAAGAAGAAGGCGCGGCGCGCCGGGGAAGCGAAGGAGAAGACGGCATGAGCGGACGCAGGACCCTGGAGGGCCAGGTCGTCGTCGTCACCGGGGCGGCCCGCGGCGTCGGCGAGCTGCTGGCCCGCAAGCTCTCCGCGCGCGGCGCCACGCTCGCGCTGGTCGGCCTGGAGCCGGACGAGCTGAAGAAGGTCGCCGCCTCGCTGCACGGCGAGGCCGCCCACTGGCACGCGGACGTCACCGACCACGAGGCGCTCGCGCAGGTCGCGCAGGAGGTGAAGGCCCGCTTCGGCAAGGTGGACGTGGTGGTCGCCAACGCGGGCGTCGCCACCGGCGGCCCGTTCGTCGACTCCGACCCGGTCGCCTGGAAGCGCGTCATCGAGGTCAATCTCATCGGCGGCGCGGTCACCGGCCGCGCCTTCCTGCCCGTACTGATGGAGTCCCGCGGGTACTTCCTGCAGATCGCCTCGCTCGCCGCGATCACCCCGGCGCCGATGATGACCGCGTACTGCGCGTCCAAGTCGGGCGTCGAGGCGTTCGCGCACAGCCTGCGCGCCGAGGTCGGGTACAAGGGCGTGAAGGTCGGCGTGGGCTATCTGAGCTGGACCGACACCGACATGGTGCGCGGCGCCGACCAGGACGACGTGATGCGCGAGCTGCGCCAGCGGCTGCCCTGGCCGTCGAACAAGACGTATCCGCTGAGCCCCGCCGTCGACCGGATCGTGGCCGGCATCGAGCGCCGCTCCGCGCACGTGTACGGGCAGTGGTGGCTGCGCGGCATGCAGTCGATCCGGGGCTACCTGCCCGCCCTCATCGGGTCGGTGGGGCAGCGCGAGATGAAGCGCTTCGGCAGCCGGCTGGACGGGATGAAGGTCGGCCTGGTGGGCGCCGGCGGCGCGGCGGACGAGAGCGCGCGCTCGCAGCGGTAACCAACGATTCACCTGTCCGAAATGATGCTTCTGTGGGTTTATGTCACACTGGTGTACGTTCTGTCGTCACCCCCACGGGAGTACACGTCATGGGCCTCATAGACCAGTTCCGGGCGAAGCAGCGGGAGCTCGACGAGCGGGCGCGGCAATTGACCGGTGACGAGGACGTGCCGGAGCGCACCCAAGAGGCGGCGTCCCGCCCGCGCAAGACCTCCGAGGAGGGCCTGGACGCCTGAGGCCGGACTTCGCGGCACGAGGGGCGCACCCGAAGCGGGTGCGCCCCTCACGCGCGTCACATGTTCATTCCCGCGGCGGCAGCGCCGGCCGGCTGTTGTCGGGGACATTGGCGAGCCCGGGCGGGTCCGTCGCCGGGTGCCGCTCCAGCAGCTCCAGTGCCGTACGGACGGCGACGCCGAGCTGCGGGTTGCGGCCCTCCGCCCACTGGAGCGGCGAGCGCAGCGCCTGGATGTCGGCCTCCACGCCGTGGTTCTCCACGTCCCAGCCGTACGCGTCGAACCACGCGGCGTTCATCGGGACGGTGATCGACGTGCCGTCGCCGAGGCGGTGCCGGCCGGTCATCCCGACCACCCCGCCCCAGGTGCGCAGGCCCACCACGGGCCCGATGCCCTGGAGTTTGAAGGCCGCGATGATCATGTCGCCGTCGGAGGACGTCATCTCGTCCGCGACCGCGACGACCGGGCCGCGCGGCGCGTTGGACACGTACGTCACCGGCTGCGCGTCCCGGGTCAGGTCCCAGCCGACGATCGTGCGGGTCAGCTTCTCGATGACCAGCTCGGAGATGTTGCCGCCGGCGTTGCCCCGTACGTCGACGATCAGCGCCGGGTGCGAGACCTCCATCCGCAGGTCGCGGTTGAACTGCGCCCAGCCGGAGCCGCCCATGTCGGGGATGTGCAGATAGCCGCACTTGCCGCCGCTCAGCTCGCGGACCACCTCGCGGCGCTTGGCCACCCAGTCCTGGTACCGCAGCGGCCGCTCGTCGATCAGCGGCACGATGGCCACGCGGCGCGAGCGGCCGTCGCCCTCGGGGGCCTCGAAGGTCAGCTCCACTGTGGTGCCGCCCGCCGCCGCCAGCAGCGGGAACGGGCCCGTCACCGGGTCGACCGCGCGGCCGTCGATGTGCGTGAGCACCGAGCCCTCGCGGATGCCCGTACCGGCCAGCGGGGAGCGGGCCTTGGAGTCGGAGGAGTCGCCGGGCAGGATGCGATTGAGGATCCAGCGGTCGTTGCGGCACACGAAGTTGGCGCCCAGCAGGCCGATCGCGCGCTGGTAGTGCGGCGGGCCTTCGTTGCGCCGCGCGCCGGTGACGTACGCGTGCGAGGTCCCCAGCTCGCCCATCACCTCGCGCAGCAGGTCGGCGAACTCGTCCGGGGAGGCGACCCGTTCGACCAGCGGGCGGTACTGGTCCAGCACGGCGCCCCAGTCGATGCCGCACATGCCCGGGTCCCAGAAGTAGGAGCGCACGATCCGGCCCGCCTCGTCGAACGCCTGCCGCCACTCCGCCGCGGGGTCCACGTCGTGCAGGATGCGCCGCAGGTCCAGGAAGACCGTGGAGTCGGCGTCCGGGGTCTCCAGCGCGGGCACGGACCGGAGGTCGCCCTCGTCGTTGATCACCAGACGCGTGCCGTCGCCGCTGAGCGCGTAGGAGTCGATCGAGCCGGTCAGCTCCGTGCGCTTGGCCTTGACCAGGTCGAAGTGTTCCAGCGTCGGCTGGCCCGAGGTGTTGTCGGGGTTGGCGAAGGTCTCGCCCAGCGCGCCGGAGATCGGCCAGCGCAGCCACACCAGCCCGCCGCCGGCCACCGGTGAGAGCGCGGAGTACTTCGAGGCCGCGACCGGGAACGGCGTCACCCGGCTGGCCAGCCCCTCCACCTCCACCAGCACCATGCCCTCGGCCGCCGTGTCCACCGGGTCCAGGCCGCCGGCCGCCGGCCGGCCCTCCGGGGAGAGCGCGAAGGGCGAGGGGGTGGCCGAGGAGAGCGGGACCAGATAGGGGCGGCAGCCCAGCGGGAAGGACAGGTCGCCGGTGTGCACGTCGTAGACCGGGTCGAAGCCGCGCCAGGACAGGAACGCCAGGTAGCGGCCGTCGCGGGTGAAGACCGGCTGCTCGTCCTCGAAGCGCCCGTTGGTGACGTCCACGACGAGGCCGTCACCCAGCTTGGCGATCTTGATCTTCCGCAGCGACCGGCCGATGCCCGGATGCGACCAGGTCAGCCACTTGGAATCGGGGGAGAACGCCAGGTCGCGCACCGGGCCGTTGTCCGAGCGCACCAGCTCGGTGACCTCGCCGTCGCCCTCCTCGGAGGCGTCCACCAGCAGCAGGCGCCCGTCGTTCGCGGCCACCGCCAGCCGCTCGCCGTCCGGCGCCGACACCAGCTCGTGCACCCGGCCGAGCTGCCCGGCGGCGAGCCGGCGAGGCTCCCCGGGCCCGGACGCCTTCGGCAGGTCGGAGATCTCGATGGCGTCCTCGCCCACCACGTCGGTGACGTAGGCGATCCGGCCCGTGCCGCCCAGCATCTCGGGCAGCCGGACCCGCACACCGGGGATGTCGTGGATCGTGCGCGCCGGGCCGTCGCGGTGCGTGAGCCAGTACAGGCTGCCGCGGACGCCGACCGCGCTGGCCCGGCCCGTGGCGTCCACCGCGAGGGAGGTGACGTTGGCGGCGGCGGGCACCTGATGCGTGCGGCGGCCCGTGCGCGGCCCGCCGAGCCGGACCGGCAGCTTGCGCGGCCTGCCCGCCGGACTCAGATCGTCCACCAGCCACAGCTCGCCCGCGCACTGGTACACGATGCGCTCGCCGTCGCTCGCCGCGTGCCGGGCGTAGAAGTCCGCGTGATCGGTGTGGCGGCGCAGGTCCGTGCCGTCGGGGAGGCACGAGTACACGTTGCCGACGCCCTCGTGGTCGGAGAGGAAGGCGATGCGGCCGTCGACGAACATCGGGGTGTCCAGATGGCCGTTGATCTCCGGCACGAGCTGTGTGCCGTGCAGCCACAGCCGCCCCGTCGCGCCGCCGCGGTACCGCTTCCAGGCCGCGGGCTCGTGCGGCGGGGTGCCGCTGAGCAGCAGCGTCTGGTGCTCGCCGTCGATGTCGGCGACCGCGATGTTCGACACCGGGCCCCACGGCAGCCGCCCGCCGGGGCTCCCGTCCGTCGGGACCTTGTACGCCCAGGAGTAGTACGAGAACGGCTGGCCGTGCGAGGAGACCGCCAGGATCTCGCCGTCCGGGGTCCAGCCGCACACCCGGGCGTCCGTGCTGCCCCAGTAGGTCAGCCGGCGGGCCGGGCCGCCCTCGGCCGGTACCAGATGGATCTCCGGGTCCAGGCTGCGCCACGTCATGAACGCGATCTCGCTGCCGTCGGGGGAGAAGCGCGGATGGCTCACACGGGTACGGTCCACGGTCAGCCGCCAGGCGCGGGGCGGCTCGGCGTCCTCCGGGACGACGGGTGCCACCCACAGGTCGTCCTCGGCGGCGAAGCACACCGTGTCCCCGTGGATATGGGGAAAGCGCAAGTAGGACCCGCCGGTGGTGCCTCCGTCCGGCTTGACCGGCCGCAGGCGGCCGCGGGCTCTGGCGGGGGCGGACTGCGTCTCCGAGGGCGGCTCGACGGCCTCCTGTGCGTCGCTCACCCGTCCATCGTTTCGGCCTGGGCAAGCCGCGGCAACTCGACTCCCATAAGTCACCCCAAGGGGTGACGGAGCGTGGTGCCATGCTCCACGCTTCCCTCCGGGCGTGCGCCGGTGCCGTATGCGGTGGTGTCCGATGTCATATCGCGCCCCTTCCGGTACGGAACGAAACGTTCCGCGGCCGCCGCAGACCCGGTGGAAAGTGGTGGATTGCCACTGTTTGCCGGTACCGGTCTGGGGATGCCCCCGGCGGACGCAGGGGTAGTGACCTCCCCGAACGGACAGTTCCGCGGTACGGGCGCTCTTGCACATGATTTGCAGTACGACCACCATGAGTGGGTTACGACCACGAGCGGAGAGCCCAGCCATGCATGTCCCCGACGGATTCATCAATGCCCCGGTCTCGGTGGCGACCGGTGCGGTCGCCGCGGCCGCCGTCGCGGTCAGCCTGCGCGGCGCCCGCCGCGAGCTGGGCGGCGACGGCCTGGGCGGGGAGCGCACCGCGCCGCTCGCCGGCCTCGTCGCCGCGTTCATCTTCGCCGTACAGATGCTGAACTTCCCGGTCGCCGCCGGGACCAGCGGCCACCTCCTCGGCGGAGCGCTGGCCGCGATACTCGTCGGCCCGTACACCGGCGTCCTCTGCGTCTCCGTCGTCCTCCTCATGCAGGGCGTCCTCTTCGCCGACGGCGGCCTCACCGCGCTCGGCGTCAACATCACCGACATGGCGGTGACCACGACGGTCGTCGCCTATCTGCTCTTCCGCGGCCTGGTGAAGGTGCTGCCGCGCAAGCGCCGCTCGATCACGGTCGCGAGCTTCGTCGCCGCGCTGGTCTCCGTCCCCGCCGCCGCCCTCGTCTTCACCCTGATCTACGCGCTCGGCGGCACCGCCGACGTCTCCACCGGCAAGGTGCTGACCGCCATGGTCGGCGTGCACGTCCTCATCGGCATCGGCGAGGCCGTCATCACCGCCCTCACGGTCGGCGCGGTGATCGCCGTACGGCCCGACCTCGTGTACGGCGCCCGCGGCCTCAGCAAGCCGCTCGAACTGAAGGTCGTTCCCGTCGCCGCGCCCGCGGCACCGGGCGCGCCCCGCCCCGAGCCCGCCGCCGCCCCGGTGGCCGCGTCCGAGGCGGCGCCCACGGCCGAGGCCGAGCCCAAGGCCCCCGCGCCGGCCCCCGCCCACCGCTCCACCAAGCGCGTCTGGCTCGCCGGCGTCGCCGCCGCCCTGGTCTGCGCCGGCGGCGTCAGCTACTACGCCTCCGCCAGCCCCGACGGCCTGGAGAAGGTCGCCCACGACCAGGGCATCGACAAGCAGGCGAAGGACCACGCCGCCAAGGACTCCCCGCTCGCCGACTACAGCGTCAAGGACATCACCGACGCCCGGCTCTCCGGCGGCCTGGCCGGCGTGATCGGCGTCGGCGCGACCCTGGCCGTCGGTACCGGCGTCTTCGTGGTCGTACGCCGCCGCCGCGACGCCGCGGAGACCGCCATTACCGACGACCGCACCCCGCAGCAGGTCTGACATGGGTGCTGGACACGCGCACAAGCTCTACCGGCAGGGGCGCTCGCCCGTGCACGCGCTCCCCGCGCACTGCAAGATCGCGGCCGTCTTCGGCTTCGTCCTGATCGTCGTCTCCACGCCCCGCGAGGCGGTCTGGGCCTTCGGCCTGTACGCAGTCCTCCTCGCGGCGGTCGCGGCGGCGGCCCGCATACCCGCCGGCTTCCTCCTCAAGCGCCTCCTCATCGAGGTGCCGTTCGTCGCCTTCGCGCTGCTCATGCCGTTCGTCGCCGAAGGCCCGCGGGTGCACGCGCTCGGCATGTCGCTCAGCGAGTCCGGCCTGTGGGGCGCCTGGAACATCCTCGCCAAGGGCACCCTCGGCGTCGCGGCGTCGGTCCTCCTCGCCTCCACCACCGAACTCCGCGCGCTCCTCCTCGGCCTGCAGCGCCTGAAGATGCCCCCGATGCTCGTCCAGATCGCGTCCTTCATGATCCGCTACGGCGATGTGATCACCGACGAGATGCGGCGGATGCGCATCGCCCGCGTCTCGCGCGGCTTCGAAGCACGCGGCATCCGCCACTGGGGCGTCCTCGCCAAGTCCGCCGGCGCGCTCTTCATCCGCTCCTACGAGCGCGGCGAACGCGTCCACCTCGCCATGGTCAGCCGCGGCTACACCGGCACGATGCCGGTCACCGACGAGGTGCGGGCCGACCGCGCCCAGTGGACCTCCGCCGCGCTGCTCCCCCTCGCCGCCCTCGCCGTCTGCCTCCTCGGATGGACCCTATGAACACCACAGCCCCCTCCCTCGAGGTCGCCGGCCTCGCCTACGCCTACCCCGACGGCCACCAGGCCCTCTTCGGCGTCGACCTGACCGTCGCCCGCGGCGAGCGGGTGGCCCTGCTCGGCCCGAACGGCGCCGGCAAGACCACCCTCGTACTCCACCTCAACGGCATCCTCGAAGCGGGTGCCGGCACCGTCGCCGTCGCCGGCCTCCCCGTCGCCAAGCGCAACCTCGCGGAGATCCGCCGTCGCGTCGGCATCGTCTTCCAGGACCCCGACGACCAGCTCTTCATGCCGACCGTGCGCGAGGACGTCGCGTTCGGCCCCGCCGCCGCGGGCCTGCGGGGCGCGGAGCTGGAGGAACGGGTCATCGAGGCCCTCGACCGGGTCGGCATGGCCGGCTTCGCCGACCGCCCGCCGCACCACCTCTCCTTCGGACAGCGCCGCCGGGTCGCGGTGGCCACCGTCCTCGCCATGCGCCCCGAGATCCTGGTCCTGGACGAGCCCTCCTCCAACCTCGACCCGGCCTCCCGCCGCGAACTCGCCGACGTACTGCGGTCCCTGGACGTCACGGTCCTGATGGTCACCCACGACCTGCCGTACGCGCTGGAGCTCTGCCCCCGCTCCGTCGTCCTCTCCGGCGGGGTCATCGCCGCCGACGGCCGCACCCAGGACCTGCTCTGCGACGCGGACCTGATGGCCGCCCATCGCCTCGAACTGCCTTTCGGCTTCGATCCCCGCTCGGTGACCGCCCCGGTGTGACATGCCCGCGGCGGTTCCTGTGACCCTCCCCACGGCCGACGGGTTCCTGGTCATCAGCACTGATCGGCGCGTTGCACCATGGATGGGTCACAAACGCGACGGATGAGTGGGAAGCGGGAACCAGTGGTGGACGTCCACGGCACGGTCGAGGCCGGCTATGAGCCGGTCCGCGATGCCTTCGCGGCGAACTTCGCGCGGCGCGGCGAGCGTGGGGCGGCGGTCGCCGCCTATCGGGACGGGCGCAAGGTCGTCGATCTGTGGGCGGGCGACCGCGACGGCGACGCGGCTGCCGCGGGTACCGAAGCCCCCTGGGAAGAGGGCACCGCGCAGCTCGTCCGCTCCGCGACCAAGGGCGTCGCCGCCGTCGTCCCGCTCCTCCTCCACCAGCGCGGCCAGCTCGACCTGGACGCGCCGGTCGGCACGTACTGGCCCGAGTACAAGGCCGCGGGCAAGGAGCGCACACTGGTCCGCCACCTGCTCTCGCACCGCGCGGGAGTACCGGTACTGGACACCCCGCTCACCCCCGCCGAGGCCGTCGACGGCGTCAGCGGCCCGGCCGCGGTGGCCGCGCAGGAGCCGGCCTGGGCCCCCGGCACGGACCACGGCTACCACGCCCAGACCTACAGCTGGCTGCTCTCGGAACTGGTCCTGCGGGTCACCGGCCGCACGATCGGCGCGTTCGTCGCCGAGGAGATAGCCGGGCCGCTCGGCCTCGACCTGTGGATCGGCCTGCCCGAAGCCGAGGCCGCACGCGGCCGGGTCGGCCGCCTCGCCGAGGTCGCCCCGCCGCCGGCGCCCGAGGGCGCGGGCCTGCGCGTACGGCCCAAGCGCTCCGTGGCCGAGGCGTACGAGGACCCCACCTCCCTCACCCGCCGGGCCTTCGCCGCGATCTCCCCGCACGCCGACGAGAACGCCCCCGAGTTCCGCGCCGCGCAGCTCCCCGGCTCCAACGGCATCGCCACGGCGCGCGCCCTGGCCCGTCTGTACGCGGCGCTCATCGGCCCCGTGGACGGCCACCCCCGCCTCTTCGCGCCCGCGACCCTGACGCTGGCCCGTACCGAGGAGTCCGCGGGCCCGGACCGTACGCTCATCGCCTCCTCGCGCTTCGGCCTGGGCTACATGCTGCACGGCCCCGCGGCCCCGCTGCTCGCCCCCGGCTCGTTCGGCCACCCGGGCCGCGGCGGCGCCCTCGCCTTCGCCGACCCCGAGTCGGGACTCTCCTTCGGCTACATCACCAACGGCATGCAGAAGAACGTCACGGCGGACCCGCGTGCGCAGGCGCTGGTGCGCGCGCTGCGGACGACGGTCTGAGGCTGCGGACGACGGCCTGAGGGCCACGCCTAACCGGTGTGCAGCATCAGCCCGATGCCGACGACCATCAGCCCCGCCGCCGCGATCCGCGGTGCCCCGAAGCGTTCCTTCAGGAAGATCGCGCCGATCGCGGCGCCGACGATGATCGAGGACTCGCGGAGCGCCGCGATCGGCGCGAGCGGCGCGCGGGTCTGGGCCCACAGGACCAGCCCGTACGCGAAGACCGACAGTACGCCGCCGAGCAGCCCGCGGGCGGCGAACGGGCGCAGCTGGGCGAAGAGCGCGCGGCGCCGCGAGGCCACCGCGTACGCGGGGATCGCGAGGCCCTCCAGGAGCATCAGCCAGCCGATGTAGCCCAGCGGCGTGCCGGAGGCGCGGACGCCCACGCCGTCGACCGTCGTGTACGAGGCGATCGCCAGGCCCGTGGCGACCGCGGCGGTGATCGCGGGCCAGTGCGGCCGGGCGCCGGAGCCGCGGATGCCCCACAGGGCGACGCCGAGGAGGCCGGCGGAGGCCAGTGCGACGCCGGTCAGCGCCCAGGCGTCGGGCAGCTCGTTGACGAAGACCGCGGCGAGGACGGTGACCACGAGCGGCGCGGTGCCGCGCGCGATCGGGTACATCTGCCCGAAGTCGCCGAGCCGGAAGGACCGCATGAGCAGCGCCTGGTAGACGACGTGCAGCAGCGCGGAGGCGATGAGCAGCGGCCAGGCGCCGGCGGCGGGGAGCGGCGACACGGCGACGAGTACCGCGCCGCAGACGGCGCCGCCGGAGCCGACGAGGGTGAAGGCGAGGAGCTGGTCCTTGATGCCGTGGGCGATCGCGTTCCAGGCGGCGTGGGTGACGGCGGCGGTCAGTACCGCGACGACGACGAGCGGGGTCACGGGGTGTGCTCGCGGACGTCCACGACGCGGCCGCCGGCGTGCTCGATGAGCGACTTGGGGTCGAGCGGGAAGACGGTGTGCGGGGTGCCGGCGGCGGCCCAGACCGTGCCGTGGGCCAGCAGCCCCTGGTCGGCCAGGACGGTCGTACGGGTGCGGTGCCCGAAGGGCGGTACGCCGCCGATGGCGTAGCCGGTGGTCTCGCGGACGAGGTCGGCGTCGGCGCGGCCGACGTGCTGCGCGCCCAGCTCGGACCGCACCTTGTCGAGGTCCACCCGGGAAGCGCCGTCCATGAGAACGAGCACCGGTACCCCTCCCCCACTGCTGGACGCGTGGGGGGACCCCCATGCCTCGAAGATCAAGGATTTGACGATCTCGGCGGGCTCGCAGCCGACAGCGGCCGCGGCCTGCGCCGCCGTACGGGTGGCGTCGGGGAAGCGGCGTACCGCGACTTCGAGGCCCAGCTCGCGCAGCGCCGCGGCGAACAGGGGATGAGCGTCGGCTGAAGTACTCATGGCCCGCACGCTAGCGAAAGCTGTACGGGCCATGCGACCGGGAAAAGGGGGCCGTCCGTGATGTGGACGACCCCCTTCCGGGGAAGGCGCTCAGCCCTGGTTGAGGATGGCGCGGACCACGGGGCCCGCGTTGTCGCCGCCGTGGCCGCTGGCCGGGACGACGGCCGAGGCCGCGAGGTCGCCGCTGTACGCGGTGAACCAGGCATTGGGCTTCTTCTGGTTGTCGACCTCGGCGGAGCCGGTCTTGGCGCCGATGTCACCGCTGAGGCCGGACATCGCCTTGGCGCCCGTGCCGGACGTGGCGGTCAGCTTCATCAGGTACTTCAGCGCGGACGCGGTCGCCGGCTTCATGTTCCGGGACGCCTTGGCCAGCGTCCGGTGGTCGACGTCCGGGGAGACGATGTACGGCTGGTGGAAGCTGCCGGACTGGACGGTCGCCGCGATGGAGGCGACGTTCAGCGGGTTCATGCGCACCCCGCCCTGGCCGATCAGCGAGGCGGCCATCTGCGCGTCGCTCTGCACCGGGACGTTGCCGTCGAAGCTGGGGATGCCGGTGTTCCAGGTCTGGCCGAGGCCGAAGACGTCCCGGGCCTGCTTGGTCAGGTCGTCGTCCTTCAGCTTCTCGGCCTGCGAGATGAAGGCGTTGTTGCAGGAGGCCGCGAAGCTCTGCGCGAAGGTGCCGTCCTTGATCTCGGACTTGTTGAGGTTCTGGAACTTCCAGCCGCCGTACGTCACGTACTTCGGGCACGGGTGCTTCTTGTTCGGCGAGGTCAGGCCCTTGTCGATGAGCATCGACGAGGTGACGACCTTCATCGTGGAGCCGGGGGCCAGCGAGCCCTGCGTGGCGACGTTGAAGCCCTTGGTGGGCGCGTTGGCGATGGCCAGGATCTCGCCGGTGCTGGGCTTGACCGCGACCGCCGACGCCTTGCTCTTCCCGGCGACCGCCTTCTGCGCGGCGGCCTGCAGCTTGGCGTCCAGGGTGGTCTTCAGCGTGCCGGGGGTGCCCTTGGAGAGGACCTTCAGGGTCTGGTCCGGCTTCTGGGTGGCCTTGTCGCCGCTCTTGGCGCGCTGGATGAAGAACTCCACGCCCGGGGTGCCGCCGGCCTTGTCGCCGTACCGGTCCCGCAGGCTGTCCAGGATGCCGGCCAGCTCCGGGTTGCTGTCCTTGGAGATCGCGGTGCCGTTGCGGTCCACCGCCTTGATGGGCGGCGCCTCGCTCTCGCCCGTGCGCAGCGTGTCGCCCTCGCCGAGCCCGGGGTGCACGATCGTCGGCCGCCAGTCGACGACCGGCTTGCCGGTGGCCTTGTCCCGCTCGACGGTGAGGGAGGTGGCGTACGAGACGGGGGCGCTCTTGCCCTGGTACGAGATCTGCCCGGAGACCTGGTACGGCACCTCGTCGCCCTTGCGGGTCCCGGGGGTGAGCTTGAGCTGACCGATGTGGGCCTGCTTGGTGACACCGGTCAGCGCGGTGCCGGCCGCCTTGGTGTCGTCGGTCAGCTTCGCCGCCTCGGCGACGTCGCCCGACTGCCAGGCGTTCAGGAAGCCACTGGCGGCGGTCTTCACTTCCTTCGCGGAGAGCGGCCCGGTCCTCACCGTCGCGCCGCCGTCGGCGGACTTGCCGTCCGCCGCCGTGACCTGCTGCGGGGCCTCGTCATCGGAACTTCCCATCAGGGTGTACCCGCCGACGCCTCCCGCGACCAGGGCGATCGCCCCGCCGATCAGCCCGTACCTCACCTCGCGGCGCATGACTTACCGTTCCCCTCCTGAAGCAGCGTGGCCGTCCCTGGAAACCCGACACAAGAACGTGCAGCGCACTCTATGGGACACGGGGTATTGGAGTGACCTTCGCGCGTCTCGTTACAGCATCGGTACGGTGACACTCAGTCGATGCCGCCGTCACGGAATGGTCACATGCGGGGCCGGTCGTTCCCCGCCGCACCCCTCATACCCAGGTGTCCAGCCACATCCGCGCCTGCCATGCGCTCTTGGGGATCGGTAGCCCTGTGTATACGGGATAGAAATAAATGAAGTTCCACACAATGAGCAGGACCAGGATGCCTGCCGCTACGATGCCCGCCGCGCGGCGGCGGTCGCCGGTGAGGAGCAGCCCCGGTTCCGCGACGGCGCCGTCGTGCGGCCGTCCGATGACCGCGCCGAGCATCATGGCCAGCGCCAGGCAGAGGAACGGCACGAAGACGACCGCGTAGAAGAGGAAAATCGTGCGTTCCTGGTAGAGGAACCAGGGGAGATAGCCCGCCGCGATGCCGCAGGCGATCGCGCCGGCCCGCCAGTCCCGCTTGAACAGCCAGCGGTAGAGGACGTAGAGCAGCGCGAAGCAGCCGGCCCACCACAGGAGAGGGGTGCCGAGCGCGAGGACCTCGCGGGCGCAGCCCTCCGCCGCGGTGCAGCCGTCCTGGCCGGCCTTGGGGTCCTCGTAGAAGTAGGAGACCGGGCGGCCCAGGACCAGCCAGCTCCAGGGATTGGACTGGTAGGTATGGGTGCTGGTCAGGTGGGTGTGGAACTCGTACACCTCGTGCTGGTAGTGCCACAGGCTGCGCAGCCAGTCCGGCAGCCAGGTCCAGCCGGCGGCGCGGCCGTCGGCGCTGGTGGCCCAGTCGCGGTAGTAGCCGCCCTTGGTGACGATCCAGCCCGTCCAGGACGCGAGGTAGGCGGCCGCCGCGAGGACCACGGTGGAGAGGAACGCGGGGACGACGTCGCGGCGGAGGACCGAGCGGTACGGGTGGCGGGCGCCCGCCGTGCGCCGGGCGCCGGCGTCCCACAGGACCGACATCAGGGCGAAGGCGGCGAGAAAGTACAGACCGTTCCACTTGGTCGCCGCGGAGAGGCCGAGGCAGAGCCCGGCCGCCAGGCGCCAGGGGCGCCACCCGAGCCGCAGCCGGTCGCCGACCTCCTCATCCGGGCGGGCCAGCCCGTCCTCCCCGAGTGGCAGCGCCGCGGCGAGCCGGGCGCGGGTGCGGTCCCGGTCGAGCAGCAGGCAGCCGAAGGCGGCCAGCGCCCAGAACATCACGATGATGTCGAGGAGCGCGGTGCGGCTCATGACGAAGTGCAGGCCGTCCACGGCCAGCAGCAGGCCCGCCAGGCAGCCCAGGACGGTGGAGCGCAGCAGGCGGCGGCCGATGCGGCAGAGCATCAGTACCGACAGGGTGCCGAGCAGGGCCGTCATGAACCGCCAGCCGAAGGGGTTCATGCCGAACGCCCACTCGCCCAGCGCGATCATCCACTTCCCGAGGGGCGGATGGACGACGTAGGAGTGCTCGGGGTTGAGCAGGAGGTGCGGCGGATTGCCGACCAGCGCGTCGTTGGCGTTCTTCGCCCAGGTGCCCTCGTAGCCGTACTGCAGCAGGGACCAGGCGTCCTTGGGGTAGTACGTCTCGTCGAATATCACCTTGTCCGGGCTGCCGAGGCGCCAGAAACGCAGGATGCCGGCGAGCAGCGCGACCAGGACGGGCAGGCCCCACGCGGCGAGGCGGGCCGTGCCGGGGGAGAGGCGCGACGCGGGGAAGGGTGCGAGGAGCCGGGTCCGCACGTCCCGCTCCGGGCGTGCGGTGTAGCCGAAGCGGCGCAGCCGCCGCAGCCAGGCGGTCGGCGCCGGGACGCCGCCCTGGGGCGCCTGCGCGGCGCGGGCGGCGGCCCCGGCGGCCACCGGGGCCCTGCCGTGGTCGCCGGCGCGCCGGTCGTTGGTCGCGGTGTCACTCGTCACCGGGCCATCGTAGGGAAGCGGCCTGTGAGAGGCGCGTCTCTCGGCGCGGCGGGAAGGATGCGGTCACGCCTGAAAGGATGGGGCCGTGACTGGAACGCTCGTACTCGCAGGGACCCCCATCGGTGACACCGAGGACGCGCCGCCGCGGCTGGCCGCCGAGCTGCTCGCCGCCGACGTGATCGCGGCCGAGGACACCCGCAGGCTGCGCCGCCTGACGACCGCCCTGGGCGTGCACACCACGGGGCGGGTGGTGTCGTACTTCGAGGGGAACGAGTCCGCGCGCACCCCGGAGCTGGCCGACGCGCTCGAAGGCGGCGCGCGGGTACTGCTGGTCACCGACGCGGGCATGCCCTCGGTCTCCGACCCCGGCTACCGCCTGGTGGCCGCGGCGGTGGAGCGCGGCGTGAAGGTGACGGCCGTGCCGGGCCCGTCGGCCGTGCTCACCGCGCTCGCCGTCTCCGGGCTGCCGGTGGACCGCTTCTGCTTCGAGGGCTTCCTGCCCAGGAAGGCGGGGGAGCGGACCGGCCGGCTGAAGGAGGTCGCCGACGAGCGGCGCACGCTCGTCTACTTCGAGGCGCCGCACCGGCTGGCCGACACCCTCGCCGCGATGGCGGAGGTCTTCGGAGCGGACCGGCGCGCCGCCGTCTGCCGCGAGCTGACGAAGACGTACGAGGAGGTGCGCCGCGGCCCGCTGGAGGAGCTGGCCGGGTGGGCGGCCGACGGCGTACGCGGCGAGATCACGATCGTGGTCGAGGGGGCGCCCGAGCCGGGGCCCGGCGATCTGGCCCCCGAGGAGCTGGTGCGCCGGGTGCGGGTCCGTGAGGAGGCCGGTGAGCGGCGCAAGGAGGCCATCGCGGGGGTCGCGGCCGAGGCCGGCGTACCCAAGCGAGAGGTCTTCGATGCGGTCGTGGCGGCAAAGAATGCGGAGCGTGGTGATTCTCGTTCGGGTAAATGACCGGTCTCAAAGGTAAAGAGCAGGTCGGCCCGGTGCGGTTCTTTTCCTCGGCCCGCTCAAATCTGGGCCAATAGCAAGAACCTTTGCTGCATCGCAGCTCGGAAAGGCGTCCACTGGAACCGGGGCGTTCGTCGGCGTTCGCCTCCGAGAGCTTGTCCAGCGGACAAGAGGAGCTGCGATGACTGAATCTGTGGAAACCACGAGCGGGAGCCCGCACACGCCCAGGACCGAACCCGCCGCGCACGAGGCGTACTCCTTCGCCTGCATGAAGTGCGGGCACGGCTGGGAGCAGTCCTACGACATCGAGCACCACGTGGACGTGTCCGGTGAGCCGCGCGTCGTCTACTACACGGACGGCGAGCGCGTCCCGTCACCGCTGACCAGGCCCACCTGCCGCCAGTGCGGCGGGCACATAGTCCGGATCATGCGGGCCGGTCAGGTTTCCATGGTCTCGGCGGCCGCCGAGCGGCTCTACTCGCCGCGCAAGCCGCAGCCCACGACCGGTCCGGCCGGGGACCCCGGCGACTCCGGCGGTGACGCGTCCGCGCGGCGCGGCCACCACCACTGGCACCTCTCCGACCTGCTGCACCCCTTCCAGCACCACCGCAGGTAGCCCGGTGCCGCGGGGCTCATAGGATCGAGGTATGAGCTCGAAGGACGCACCGCCGCCGCTGCCCGAACCGCTCGGGGTCTCCGTAGCGGACTCGCACACCCACCTGGACATGCAGGAGGGCACGGTCGAGGAAGCGCTCACCAAGGCCGCCGCCGTCGGCGTGACGACGGTGGTCCAGGTGGGCTGCGACGTGAAGGGCTCGCGCTGGGCCGCGGAGACCGCCGCCGCGTACGACGCGGTGCACGCGGCGGTGGCGCTGCATCCGAACGAGGCGCCGCGCATTGTGCTCGGCGACCCCGACGGATGGTCGCGCCAAGGGGCGCGGGAGCCCGGCGGGGACGCGGCGCTGGACGAGGCGCTCGCGGAGATCGACGCGCTGGCCGCGCTGCCGCACGTCCGCGGCGTCGGCGAGACCGGCCTCGACTACTTCCGTACCGGCCCGGAGGGCATGGCCGCGCAGGAACGGTCCTTCCGCGCGCACATCGAGATCGCCAAGCGGCACGGCAAGGCCCTGGTCATCCACGACCGGGAGGCGCACGACGACGTGCTGCGGGTGCTGCGCGAGGAGGGCGCGCCCGAGCGGACCGTCTTCCACTGCTACTCCGGCGACGCGGAGATGGCGAAGGTGTGCGCCGAGGCCGGGTACTTCATGTCCTTCGCCGGGAACGTCACGTTCAAGAACGCCCAGCCGCTGCGGGACGCGCTGGCCGTCGCCCCGGCCGAGCTGGTGCTCGTCGAGACCGACGCCCCCTTCCTGACCCCCGCGCCGTACCGCGGTCGGCCTAACGCGCCGTACCTCATTCCGGTCACGCTGCGGGCCATGGCCGAGGTCAAAGGCATGGACGAGGACGCGCTGGCCACAGCCGTCGCGGCCAACACGGCCCGCGCTTTCGACTACTGAGCCACCGTCAGCAAGCACCCTGCGTAGTCGCGCGACTTTGGGGAGTGATCCCCCTCTCCGCTACATTCCCGCCCGTCAACCGGTCCCGGGCACGTGGAGCGTCGTGAGTCATTCGCAGGGATACGGATACGGGCCGCCGCAGGGCCACGCGTACGCCCCGGTCTTCGAACCGCCGCAGTCGTACGGCCGGCCGGAAAGTCCCCGGACCCAGGGCTACGGTCCGTACGGACCGCCGGACGAGGCCCAGGTGTACGACACGTACGTCGCGCAGTCGTACGCTCCGTCGCCCCCGCAGCCGTACGCACCGCCCCAGTCGTACGCACCGCCGCAGTCGTACGCACCGCTGCCTCCCGAGCGGCAGTCGTACGCACCGGAGCTGCTCCCCGAGCCGCAGTCGTACGCACCGGAGCACCCCGAACCGCAGTCGTACGCACCGGAGCCGCTCGAGCCCCAGTCGTACGACCAGTGCGACCAGTGGTCGGAGCCGGTCACCCGGGGCCGGTCGGCCGGCCGGGCCGCCGCCCGGCGCGCGGCCCGGCGCAAGCGATTCGTCGAGCGGCCCGAGGGGCTGCGCAGGCTCGTCCCGCAGGCACTGGTCGTCGCGTTCCTCGCGGGCGGCACCACCGCGTTCGTCGCACACGACAAGGCCGTACGCCTCAGCGTCGACGGTGATCCGCGCCGGCTGCACACCTTCGCCGGGGACGTCGGCGACCTGCTGGCCTCCGAAGGCGTGCCGATCGGCCCGCACGACATCGTCGCGCCCGGCCCGGACGCCCCACTGACCAGCGGCGACGAGGTGGCCGTGCGGTACGGCCGGCCCGTCGTGCTCACCGTGGACGGCCACCGCCGCCGGGTGTGGACCACCGCGCGCACCGTCGAGGGCGCGCTGCGCCAGCTCGGCGTGCGGGCCGAGGGTGCGTACATCTCCGCCTCGCGGTCGCTGCCCATCGCGCGGCACGGCATCGAGCTGGCCGTCCGCACCGAGCGCACGGTGACCTTCATGGCCGACGGCCGCGCGCGCAGCATCCGTACCAACGCCGCCACCGTCCGCGCGGCGCTCGCCCGGGCCGGTATCGCACTGCACGGCCAGGACACCACCTCCGTACCGCTGGACAGCTTCCCCCGCGAAGGCCAGACCGTCTCCGTGCTGCGCGTCACCGGCTCCCGCGAGGTCCGCGAGGAGCCGATCGCCTACGAGACCCGGCGCGTCCCCGACCCCACGCTCTTCAAGGGCACCGAGTCGGTGGTCCAGCAGGGCCACCAGGGCGTGCGCCGGGTCACCTACCAGCTCCGCACCGTCAACGGCGTCCGGCAGCGGCCGCGGCTGCTGCGCCAGGAGGTGATCAGCGCGCCGCGCGACGAGATCGTGCACGTGGGCACCGCGACCGTGCCCAGCAGCGTGGCCGGCGCCGACCACCTGAACTGGCAGGGGCTCGCGCAGTGCGAGACCGGCGGCCGGGCCGACGCGGTCGATCCCTCGGGCACGTACGGCGGGCTGTACCAGTTCGACCGCGCCACCTGGCACTCGCTCGGCGGGTCCGGCGCCCCGCAGGACGCGCCCCCCGCGGAGCAGACCTACCGGGCCAAGAAGCTGTACGTCAGCCGGGGGGCGAGCCCGTGGCCCGTGTGCGGCCGTAAGCTTCACCAGTGACCAACAGCAGCACCGAAGAGCCCGGCCCGCTCCTGGGCCCCGCCGACATCCGCGAACTGGCCGCGACGCTCGGCGTGCGCCCCACCAAGCAGAAGGGCCAGAACTTCGTCATCGACGCCAACACCGTCCGCCGGATCGTGCGGACGGCCGAGGTGCGCCCCGATGACGTGGTCGTCGAGGTGGGGCCCGGCCTCGGCTCGCTGACCCTGGCGCTGCTGGAGGCCGCCGACCGGGTCACGGCCGTGGAGATCGACGACGTACTGGCGGCCGCGCTGCCCGCGACGGTCGAGGCCCGGATGCCGGAGCGCGCCGACCGCTTCGCGCTCGTCCACTCCGACGCGATGAAGGTCACCGAGCTGCCGGGCCCGCCGCCCACCGCCCTGGTCGCCAACCTCCCGTACAACGTCGCCGTCCCGGTCCTGCTCCACATGATGGCGACCTTCCCGACCATCGAGCGCACGCTCGTCATGGTCCAGTCCGAGGTCGCCGACCGGCTCGCGGCCCGCCCCGGCAACAAGGTCTACGGCGTGCCGTCGGTGAAGGCGAACTGGTACGCCGAGGTCAAGCGGGCCGGCGCGATCGGCCGGAACGTCTTCTGGCCCGCGCCCAACGTCGACTCCGGACTGGTCTCCCTCGTACGCCGCGACAAGCCGCTCGACACCACGGCCAGCCGGGAAGAGGTCTTCGCCGCCGTGGACGCGGCCTTCGCGCAGCGCCGCAAGACGCTGCGCTCCGCGCTCGCCGGCTGGGCGGGCTCGGCCGCCGCCGCCGAGGCCGCGCTGGTCGCGGCGGGCGTCTCGCCGCAGGCCCGCGGCGAGGCCCTGACCGTCGAAGAATTCGCCCGCATCGCCGAGCACAAGGAAGCCGCAGCCCAGTGACCCCGTCCAGCCCCCGCGCCGTCACCGTCCGCGTCCCCGCCAAGGTCAACGTCCAGCTCGCGGTCGGCGCCGCACGCGCCGACGGCTTCCACGACCTGGCCAACGTCTTCCTCGCCGTCGGCCTGTACGACGAGGTCACCGCGGCCCCCGCCGACACCCTGACGATCACCTGCGAGGGCCCGGACGCCGGGCAGGTCCCGCTGGACCGTACGAACCTCGCGGCCCGCGCCGCCGAGCTGCTGGCCGCCCGGCACGGCATCGAGCCGCGCGTCCATCTGCACATCGCCAAGGACATCCCGGTCGCGGGCGGCATGGCCGGCGGCAGCGCGGACGGCGCGGGCGCGCTGCTCGCCTGCGACGCGCTGTGGGGGACCGGCGCGAGCCGCGAGGAGCTCCTCGACATCTGCGCCGAGCTGGGCAGCGACGTGCCGTTCAGCCTGGTCGGCGGCGCCGCGCTGGGCACGGGGCGGGGCGAGCGGCTGACGCCCCTTGAGGCCGGCGGTACGTTCCACTGGGTCTTCGCGGTCGCCGACGGCGGGCTGTCCACGCCCGCGGTCTACCGCGAGTTCGACCGCCTCACCGAGGGCACCGACGTGCCCGCGCCCGAGGCGTCCCCGGCGCTGCTGGACGCGCTGCGCGCGGGCGATGCCGCGGCCCTGGCCAAGGCCCTCTCCAACGACCTGCAGCCCGCGGCCCTCTCGCTCTTCCCCTCGCTCGCCGCGACCCTGGAGGCGGGCACGAAGGCGGGCGCGCTGGCCGCCCTGGTCTCCGGCTCCGGCCCGACCACGGCCTTCCTCGCCGCGGACCGGGAGAGCGCCGACCGCATCGCCGAGGCCCTGCCGGCCTCCGGCACCTGCCGCGCGGCACGCGTCGCGGCCGGCCCGGCCCCGGGCGCGACGGTCACCGGCTGAACGCGGTCCCCGGTACCGGTCACCCACGCGATGCGGGGGTGACCGGTGTGCCGGACTAGGCTGGAAGGCCGACCGATGTGAAGCCCAGGAGTGAGATGGCCGCGAACCTCGTCAATCTGGAAGCCGTCAGCAAGGCGTACGCACTGCGCGCGCTGCTCGACGGCGTCTCCCTCGGCGTCAACGAGGGCGACCGGATCGGCGTCGTCGGCCGCAACGGTGACGGCAAGACGACCCTGATCCGCATCCTCGCCCAGCTCGAGTCCCCGGACGACGGCCGCGTCACGCACGTCAACGGGCTGCGCCTCGGTGTGCTGACCCAGCACGACTCGCTCGACCCGGAGGCGACCGTCCGGCACGAGGTGATCGGCGACCTCGCCGACCACGAGTGGGCGGGCAACGCCAAGATCCGGGACGTGCTGACCGGTCTCTTCGGCGGCCTGGACCTGCCGGGCTTCGCGCAGGGCCTGGACACCGTCATCGGCCCGCTCTCCGGTGGCGAGCGGCGCCGCATCGCGCTCGCGAAGCTGCTCATCGCCGAGCAGGACCTGATCGTCCTCGACGAGCCGACCAACCACCTGGACGTCGAAGGCATCTCGTGGCTGGCGCGGCACCTCCAGGCGCGGCGCTCGGCGCTCGTCGTCGTCACCCACGACCGGTGGTTCCTGGACCAGGTCTGTACGCGGATGTGGGACGTGCAGCGCGGCGACGTGCACGAGTACGAGGGCGGCTACAGCGACTACGTGTTCGCGCGCGCCGAGCGGGAGCGCATCGCCGCCAGCGAGGAAGCCAAGCGGCAGAACCTGATGCGCAAGGAGCTGGCCTGGCTGCGGCGCGGCGCTCCGGCCCGTACGAGCAAGCCCCGCTTCCGCATCGAGGCCGCCAACGAGCTGATCGCGGACGTGCCGCCGCCCCGGGACAACGCCGAGCTGATGAAGTTCGCGAGCTCCCGGCTGGGCAAGACGGTCTTCGACCTGGAGGACGTGACCGTACAGGCCGGGCCCAAGGTGCTGCTGAAGCACCTCACCTGGCAGCTCGGTCCCGGCGAGCGGGTCGGCCTGGTGGGCGTGAACGGCGCGGGCAAGACCTCGCTGCTGCGGGCGCTGGCCGACGCGGCGCGCACGCAGGGCGACGTGCAGCCCGCCGGCGGAAAGATCATCGTCGGCAGGACGGTGAAGCTGGCCTACCTCTCGCAGGAGGTCGCGGAGCTGAAGCCCACCCTGCGGGTGCTGGAGGCCGTGCAGCAGGTGCGGGAGCGGGTGGACCTCGGCAAGGGCCGGGAGATGACCGCGGGCCAGCTCTGCGAGAAGTTCGGGTTCACGAAGGAGAAGCAGTGGACGCCGGTCGGTGACCTCTCCGGCGGTGAGCGGCGCCGGCTGCAGATCCTGCGGCTGCTGATGGACGAGCCGAACGTGCTCTTCCTCGACGAGCCCACCAACGACCTCGACATCGAGACGCTGACGCAGCTCGAGGACCTGCTCGACGGCTGGCCCGGCTCGCTGATCGTGATCAGCCACGACCGGTACTTCGTCGAGCGGACCACCGACCGGGTGTTCGCGCTGCTGGGCGACGCGGCGCTGCGGATGCTGCCGCGCGGCCTGGACGAGTACATCGAGCGGCGGGAGCGGATGGCGCAGGCCGCTGCCCCGGCGCCGGCGGCCGCCGCGCCCAAGCAGAAGGCCGCCGCGGTGGACCGGGCGACGCAGAAGGAACTGCAGAAGATCGAGCGGCAGCTCGACAAGATCGGTACGAAGGAGGCGAAGCTGCACACGCAGATCGCCGACAACGCCACCGACTTCACCAAGGTCGCCGAACTGGACGCGCAGCTCCGGGAGCTGAGGGACGAGAAGGACGAGCTGGAGATGCGCTGGCTGGAGCTGGCGGAGGACGCGTAGCGCGGGCTCCGCGGCCCGGAACGGCGGCGTGCGTAACGGGTGCGTCGCGGGAGTGTCCCGGGCCGGTCTCGCCCTCTTGGTGGCCGCATACCGTACCGGTGCGATGTCGGTGCCGAGTGGTACAAAGAACTCCCGCTCAACTGCCGTTAATTGCCGAGCCTTATGTCTGATTCACTCCATCCTGGGGGGCTTTGCCGCTCGGGATCGCGGGGGAGGCCGATTCGGAGCCATGGGGCCGGCGTGAAGAGGTAACGACCCGATGACCCAGCCGCCGCAGCCGCCACCACCGCCCGGTCAGCCGCCGTCCGGCGGCTTCGGCGCACCCCAAGACCCGTCGTACGGCTACCCGCAGCAGCCCGGTCGGCCGCCGCAGCCGGAGCAGCCGCCGAACCAGCCGCCGCAGGCTCCGCCGCAGCCGCCCCAGGCCCCGCCGCAGCCGCAGCAGGCTCCGGATCAGCCGCCGCAGGGGCCGCCGCCCCCGCCCGGTCCGTACGGCGCGCAGCCCGCATACGGCTACCCGGCCCAGGGCCCGGGCTACGGCTATCCCCAGCAGCCCGGTCAGCCCGGTCAGCCCGGTGCCCCCGGCCCGTACGGCGCCCCCTACCCGCCCGGCGCGCAGTTCCCCGGCGGCATGCCCCCGCAGGGTGGCGGCGGCAATCAGCAGCGCACCCGCATCATGATCGTCGTCGCGGCGGTGGTCGCGATCGCGCTGATCGTCGGCGGCGGCGTGTGGTTCGCCAACAGCGGCGGCGGGGACGACCCGGCGCCGAATGCCCAGGGCTCCAGCGAGGGCACCTCCGGCGGCAAGGGCGGGGACGCGCCGACGTCGCTCAAGGGCGGCAAGGTCGCGCTGAACGCCGAGGCCAAGCCCGGCAGTTCCACGGGCAAGCTGCTCTTCAATGTGCCGCTGCCCTCGCCGGACAAGTCGGTGGTGACGCTGAACGGCGCCTGGGCGACGGCGAAGACGTACGCCAAGGTCAGCAAGGGCGAGATCGTCGGCTACGACGTGGACGCGAGGAAGCCGAAGTACAAGCTCCCGATGGACGGCATCATCTGCGGCGCCTCGAACTACGCCACCGAAGAGGGCAAGGCCGCGGTCGTCTTCGAGGCCGGCCCGCGCAAGGGCGAGAACGACCGGGAGCCCTGCAGCCAGATGGCGCTGCTGGACATCGACTCCGGCAAGTTCGACTGGCAGAAGACGATGCCGGGCGGCGAGCAGGCGTCCAGCATCGGCATGGGCGTCACCTTCAGCCAGGGCGCGGTCGTCGCCTCCTGGCCGGGCAACGGCGAGGCCGCGTACGACATCTCCGGCAAGGAGCTGTGGCACCAGCGCGACAACGGCAACGACGCCTCCATGCAGTGCCTGGACAGGGGCATCGGCGGCGGCAAGAAGCTCGTCGCGGTGGTGCGCTGCGGTGAGTACGGCTCGCAGACCACGCAGATCCAGGAGATCGATCCGGCCACCGGCAAGCCCAAGTGGACCTACGACGCGCCCAAGGGCGTGAAGAGCGCCGAGGTCGTCTCCACCAACGGCCCGGTCGTCGTCGGCATCTCCGCGGGCGAGTCCGGTATCACGGACATGGTCGTCATCGACGACTCCGGCAAGCGGCAGGCACAGATCTCGCTGCAGGACGACAAGTACAAGCCCAACTGCGGCATCACCGGCGGCGTGGAGCGGTGCGTCACCGCGACGGCGGACGACAAGTACCTCTACATGCCCTCCAAGTCGCACGACGCGGTGGGCGGCGAGTCCTTCGACAACCAGAACGAGATCGTCGCCTTCGACCTGAAGACCGGCTCCGCGACCTGGAAGGCGTCCTCGGAGGTCAACCAGGAGCTCGTGCCGATCCGCATGGCGGGTGACCAGCTCATCGCCTACCAGGACGGTTACAGCGACAAGGGCGGTCAGGTCGTCAGCATCGACCCGGCCCAGCAGGGCAAGAAGACGGTCTTCCTCAACCTCCCGAAGCAGACCGCCGACGCGGCCCGCTCGCTGCGCCCCGGCATGACCCGCGCGGTGTACGAGCACGGCCGGCTGTTCCTGAACCAGGACATCATGTCCGGCACGAAGTACGGCCTGGGCGACGGCAAGTACCTGGGCCTGGCTTTCGGCAGCTGAGAAACCCGCAGGCCCGAGGGCCTGTCCGGCGGCCCCGTCCTACGCACTGTAGGGCGGGGCCGCCGTCGTATCGGGTCCGTCCGCCTCTGGAAATAAATGATCGGCGGCTGACGGCAAGTGGCCCAGAATGGCCGGGATTTCAGCATTCCGACGGGCTTCTGCCCGGTAGGGGGCGCGCGATGTCGAACAAGCGTGTAGCTTCCGGATGCAAAGGGGCCCGGCGAAGGGCCGGGGGGCTGGGTTCGCCGGGGAATGGGGGGTTGCTGAATGGGCGTGCGGCTCATGGTGGTCGACGACCACCGCCTGCTCGCCGAGGCGCTCGCCTCGGCACTGAAGTTGCGCGGGCACAGGGTGCTCGCCGCGGCCGCGCCGAGTGCCGGGGCGGCGGATCTGGTGGTGAGCAGAGCGCCGGAGGTGTGCCTCCTGGGGACGGCAGCGCCCGCTGAGCCGGGAGTGTTCGACCCGGTGGTACGGATCAAGAAAGAGCGGCCGCAGGTGGCGGTCGTGGTGCTCGGTCCGGTGCCCAACCCGCGGGGCATCGCCGCGGCGTTCGCGGCCGGTGCGTCCGGTTACGTCCGCCACGACGAGCGGATCGAGGGCGTGGAGCGGGCGATGATGAAGGCCAGGGCGGGCGAGGCGGCGATCGCGCCGGCCCTGCTCCAGCAGGCGTTCGAGGAGCTGCTGCATCCGGCGGCGCAGCCCGACGACGAGGGCGCCCGGCTGCTGCAGATGCTGACCCCGCGCGAGGTGGAGGTGCTGGTCCGGGTCGCCGAGGGCGAGGACACCCGGCTCATCGCGGCCGGTATGGGCATTGCGCCGAGCACGGCCCGTACGCATGTGCAGCGGGTGCTGATGAAGCTGGGGGTGGGCTCGCGGCTGGAGGCGGCGGCGCTGGCGGCCCGTACGGGCCTGCTGGACCGGGCCGCGGTCAGCAACGCGAACGCGGCGGGGCCGCAGCAGGCCCCGCCGCAGTGAGCGCGCGGCGCGTCAGTCCGTCGTGCCGGACGCGCTGCCGCTCGTGCCGCCGGCCGCGGCGCCGGTCTCCTCGGGGGCCGGTGCCACGACCGGGCGCAGCTTCATCCAGGCCAGGAAGAACAGGCCGAGGGCGAGCATCCCGAGGCCGGTCCAGAGGTTGATGTTGATGTCCTGGGCCTTCTTCAGGTCCGCGTCGGACGCCGTGATGCCGGCGATCGTGACGATCACGCCGTAGACGACGAAGAGTCCGCCGATGATGCGGCGTACGTCGAAGAGCCGGGCCGCCGTCGCGGACTTGCGCTCCAGCTCCTCGACCTCGTGCTGGTAGTCACTCATGGTGTGCTCCTTACGGCCCTTAGAAGGAGAAGGGGATGTAGCAGAGGGCGGCGAGGACGACCGCGCTCCAGCCCAGCAGGGCGGGCTTGCGGTACCACGCGTCGTCGCCCTCGGCGGGCAGCTCCTCCATGCCGGGCGAGGTGGTGCCGTAGACCAGGCCGGCCAGCGACTCGGCGGACTTGGGCTTGGTCACCAGGGTGATCACGAACATCACGACCGCGCCGACGACGAACGCCACGATCGAGGAGACGAAGTTGGCGCCCTGGTCGGACGGGATCGAGATGATGCCCTGCTTGTAGAACCAGAAGTAGTTGACCATCGCGGCGACGGTGCCGGAGAGCAGGCCCCAGAAGCCGGCGGCGGCGCTGGTCCGCTTCCAGAACATGCCGATGATGAACACCACGAACAGCGGGACGTTGAAGAACGAGAACAGCGTCTGCAGGTAGTTCATGATGTTGCTGAAAGAGGACGCGATGAACGCGGTCCCCATGCCGATCAGCACGCCCACCGCGGTGACCACCCGGCCGGTCTTCAGGTAGTACGCGTCCTCGCGGCCCTTCTTCAGGTACGCCGCCCAGATGTCGTTGGTGAAGACCGTGTTGAACGAGGAGACGTTCGCCGCCATACCGGCCATGAACGCGGCGAGCAGACCGGTCACCGCGATGCCCAGCACGCCGTTCGGCAGCAGGTCCCGCATCAGGACCGGGATGGCGTCGTTGTACTGCAGGCCGTCCTTGGTCTTGCCCAGCGAGGGCTCCATGACCAGCGCGATCAGGCCGGGCACGACCACGACCAGCGGGATGAAGATCTTGGGGAAGGCGGCGATGAGCGGGGTGCGCTTGGCGGCGGAGCCGTTCTTCGCGGACAGCGCGCGCTGCACCTCGGCGAAGTTGGTGGTCCAGTACCCGAAGCTCATCACGAAGCCGAGGCCGAGCACGATCGTCAGCCAGTTGGCGCCCAGCGGGTTGGACTCGCCGATGCCGGTGCCGCCCCAGGCGGTGAGGAAGTCAGCGCCGTGGGAGTCGGTGAGGCTGCTGGTCAGGCCGTCCCAGCCGCCGACGCGCTTGAGGCCGACGATGGTCAGCGGGATCAGCGCGGCGAGGATCACGAAGAACTGCAGGACCTCGTTGTAGATCGCGGAGGACAGGCCGCCGATGGTGATGTACGCGAGGACGAAGAAGCCGGCGACGACGATCGCGACCCATTCCGGCCAGCCGAGCAGCGCCTCCAGCACGATCGCCATCGCGTAGAGGTTCACGCCCGCGATCAGCACGGAGGAGACCGCGAAGATGATCGAGGACAGCAGGTGCGAGGACGGCCCGAAGCGGTGCAGCAGGAACTCCGGTACGGAGCGGACCTTGGAGCCGTAGTAGAAGGGCATCATCACCAGGCCGAGGAAGACCATGGCGGGGATGGCGCCGATCCAGTACCAGTGCACCGTGTACGCGCCGTACTGCGCGCCGTTGGCGGCCATGCCGAGGATCTCGGTGGCGCCGAGGTTGGCGGCGACGAACGCGAGGCCGGTCACCCACGCGGGCAGCGACCGGCCGGAGAGGAAGAAGTCCAGGCTGGTCTTCACGCTGCGTTTGGCGGCGAAGCCGATGCCCAGGACGACGGCGAAGTAGATCGCCAGGATGGTGTAGTCGAGCCCGTTGGTAGGGAGGCGTAGCCCTTCGGCCATCGTGATCATGGGGTCTCGCTTCGTTGCGTGGCGCCGGTGGCTTGAACGAGCAGCAAGTTACGCGCGGTCGCTCGGAAACTGAACACTTTTGTTGGTTTTGTTTGTTGGATCGTGATCGAGTGGGCTCTCTTGGTGACGCTGGGTGCGACGGACGCATCGCTCTGTCCCCAGCGTTGACGGAAGTGTTGGCTCGTGGTTCATTATGTTTGTTTCTGTTTGGTCGCCTGGCGAGGAGCAACAGTGAAGAAGACGTCCACGCGGCTCGCGGACGGCCGGGAGCTCATCTACTACGACTCCCGCGACGACGTCGTGCGCGACGCCGTCGACGAGCGCCCCCTGCCGCAGGTCACCACCGCCTCCGAGATCCGGCACGACCGCCTCCTCGGCGACTCCGTCGCCGTCGCCTCGCACCGCCAGGGCCGGACCTACCACCCGCCGGCCGATGAGTGCCCGCTCTGCCCCTCGCGCGAGGGGCGGCACTCGGAGATCCCCGCCGCCGACTACGACGTCGCGGTCTTCGAGAACCGCTTCCCCTCGCTCGCCGGCGGCACCGGCCGCTGCGAGGTCGTCTGCTTCACCTCCGACCACCACGCCTCCTTCGCCGACCTCACCGAGGAGCAGGCCGCACTGGTCCTGGAGGCATGGACCGACCGCACCGCCGAGCTCTCCGCGCTCCCGGACGTGGAGCAGGTCTTCTGCTTCGAGAACCGCGGCGCCGAGATCGGCGTGACCCTCGGCCACCCGCACGGCCAGATCTACGCCTATCCCTTCGTCACCCCCCGCACCGAGCGGATGCTCGCCTCGGCCACCGAGCACGCCGAGCGCACGGGCGGCCGCAATCTCTTCGACGACGTCGTGGCCGACGAGCTCGCCGACGGCAGCCGCGTCGTCCTGGAGGGCGAGCACTGGGTCGCCTTCGTCCCGTACGCGGCGCACTGGCCGTACGAGGTGCACCTCTATCCGCGGCGCCGGGTCCCCGACCTGCTCGCGCTGAACGAGGACGCGCGCACAGAGTTCCCACAGCTCTACCTGGAAGTCTTGCGACGGTTCGACCGGATCTTCGGGGAAGGGGAGCCGCCGACGCCGTACATCGCCGCATGGCACCAGGCGCCGGTGCGCGCCCCGCACCGCGACGGCTTCGCGCTCCATCTGGAGCTCTTCACCATCCGACGCACTCCCGGCAAGCTGAAGTTTCTCGCGGGTTCCGAATCCGGCATGAATGTGTTCATCAACGATGTGCCGCCGGAAGCCGCGGCGCAGCGACTGCGAGAGGTAGCGAGCACGTGAGCAAGAAATACCTGGTCACCGGCGGAGCGGGATACGTCGGCAGCGTCGTGGCGGCACACCTTCTGGAAGCCGGCCACGAGGTCGTGGTCCTGGACGACCTGTCCACCGGCCACCGCGTGGGCGTCCCCGAGGGCGCGGAGTTCATCGAGGGCCGGGTCCAGGACGCGGCCAAATGGCTGGACCGCTCCTTCGACGCCGTCCTGCACTTCGCCGCGTTCTCGCAGGTCGGCGAGTCCGTCGTGGACCCGGAGAAGTACTGGCGCAACAACGTCGGCGGCACGATGGACCTGCTCGCGGCAATGCGCGTCGCGGGCGTGCGCACGCTCGTCTTCTCCTCCACGGCGGCGACGTACGGCGAGCCCGTGAACACCCCCATCACGGAGACGGACCCCACCGCGCCCACTTCCCCGTACGGCGCCTCGAAGCTGGCCGTGGACCACATGATCAGCGGTGAGTGCGCGGCGCACGGCCTGGCCGCGGTCTCGCTGCGGTACTTCAATGTGGCCGGCGCGTACGGAGACTGCGGCGAGCGGCACGACCCCGAGTCGCACCTCATCCCGCTCGTCCTCCAGGTCGCCCAGGGCCGCCGCGAGTCGATCTCCGTCTTCGGCGACGACTACCCGACGCCGGACGGCACCTGCATCCGTGACTACATCCACGTCGCCGACCTCGCCGACGCCCATCTGCTGGCGCTGGACGCGGCTGTCGCGGGCGAGCACCTGATCTGCAACCTCGGCAACGGCAACGGCTTCTCCGTGCGCGAGGTCATCGAGACCGTCCGCAAGGTCACCGGCCACCCGATCCCCGAGGTCGTCGCGCCGCGCCGCGGCGGCGACCCCGCGGTCCTGGTCGCCTCGGCCCGGACGGCCATCGACCGTCTCGGCTGGCAGCCGAAGCGCGCGGACCTGGCGGAGATCGTGGCGGACGCGTGGGCCTTCGCCCAGGCGGGCCGGGCGGCAACCCGGTAGGGGCCGCAGCACCGCTGCCGGGCGCGCCACCGTCGTGGTCGCTCGCGCAGTTCCCCGCGCCCCTTCAGGGGCGCGGGGAACTGCGCGCTCAGCCAAAGCGGCGCCGCACCCGGGCCCGGGCATTCGCACAATGAGCTGGACGAAGGAGTCCGAGTTGAACAACGACACGGCACACGGCGCACGCCGCACAGAGGCCGCCTTCCGCGAGGTGTACGGAACCGCCCCCGCGGGGGTATGGGCCGCCCCCGGCCGGGTCAACCTCATCGGTGAGCACACCGATTACAACGACGGCTTCGTGATGCCGCTGGCCCTCCCGCACACCACGATCGCCGCGGCCGCGCCCCGTACCGACGGCGTGCTGCGCCTGCACTCCGGCAACGTCAAGGGCGGGATCGTCGAGCTGCGCACCGAAGTGCTGCGGCCGGCACCCGACGGCGGCTGGGCGGCGTACCCGGCCGGTGTCCTGTGGGCGATGCGGGAGGCCGGGCTGCCGGTGGGCGGCGGCGCCGACCTGCACTTCGACTCCGTCGTCCCCACCGGCGCCGGGCTCTCCTCCTCCGCGGCCCTGGAGGTCGCCACGGCGCTGGCCCTGAACGACCTGTACGGCCTGGGCCTGGACGGCCAGGAGCTGGCCCGGCTGGCCCAGCGCGCCGAGAACGCCTTCGTCGGCGTGCCCTGCGGGATCATGGACCAGACCGCCTCGGCCTGCTGCACCGAGGGCCACGCCCTCCTCCTGGACACCCGCGACCTCACCCGCCGTCAGGTCCCCTTCGACCTCGCGGCGGCCGGGCTGCGCCTCCTGGTCGTCGACACCCGCGTTCAGCACGAGCTGGGTGACGGCGCCTACGCCGAACGCCGCGCCGGGTGTGAGCGGGCCGCGCGGGCACTGGGCGTACGCGCCCTGCGCGACGTGGCGTACGACGGACTGCGCCAGGCGCTGGAGTCGCTGGCGGACGAGGCCGCCGTACGGCCCCTGGTACGGCACATCGTGACCGAGAACCGGCGGGTGGAGGACGTCATGGCGCGCCTCGACGCGGGCGACCCGCGCGGCATCGGCCCGCTGCTGACGGCCGGGCACGACTCGCTCCGCGACGACTTCGCCGTGTCCTGTGCTGAGCTGGACCTCGTGGTCGAGGCCGCGAACGAGGCCGGCGCGCTGGGCGCCCGGATGACCGGCGGCGGCTTCGGCGGGTCGGCGATCGTGCTGGTGGAAGAGGCGGAAGCGGAGGCCGTGGGCAAGGCGGTCACCGAGGCGTTCGCGGCGGCCGGGCACGCCGCGCCGCGGATCTTCACCGCCGTGCCGAGCGCGGGGGCCCGGCGGCTGGCGTGAACCGGACGGCGGCGGGGGCGTGAAAGTGCGCCCCCGCACACTCCCGACGCGCTGTCAGCCGGTCCGTGCGACTGGCCGATTGCCCCGCCGACGTCCGGCGGTAACCGGTCGGAATGAGCCGATCACCCGCTACTGGTGTCTCGTGGTGAGCCCGCTGCCCCACCCTGAACACATGGGTCGGGCAGTTTTGCCAATCGGCTTCCGTTGCCGGACCCCGTACGTACGCTGAACAGAGCACCGGTGGGGGCCGGTGCCGATCAGGGGGCGAGCTGGACCCTCTCCGCCGAACGCGGCGCGGGGAGGTGAGGGTACGGCGCCCGGGACGGGACAGCGACGCAGCACGGCGGCGGCCGTGCCGCTGCGGCGACCCCGCCCCCGGGCGCACGTACCCGTTTCTGCCCGTTTCCCCGAGACAGGGGGTCCTCAGTGCAACGCATCCGGGTCTTGGTGGTCGACGACCACCGCATTTTTGCCGAGTCCCTGGCGGCAGCCCTCGCGGCCGAACAGGACGTGGACGTGGCGGCGGCCGGGAGCGGACCGGCGGCCCTGCGCAGTCTGGAGCGGGCGGCCTCCGAAGGCCGGCGCTTCGACGTCATGCTCGTCGACGCCGACCTCGGCGCCGCCGTCGCACCGCTCGCTGCCGTCCCCTTACGGCCGCAGGGTCACCGCGACGGGACCGCCGACGGCGCGCCCGTGGACGGAATTTCGCTGGTCACCTCGGTCCGCACCACGCACCCGATGGTGCGCGCCGTGGTGCTCGCGGAGAAGGACGACCCGCGCAGGGCCGCGTCCGCCCTGCAGGCCGGGGCCGGCGGCTGGGTCGCCAAGGACTGCTCGCTCTCCCGCCTGCTCGCCGTGATCCGCGGCGTGCTGCGGGACGAGACGCATCTGCCGCCCGCGCTCCTCACCGGCGTGCTGCGGGAGCTGACGGCGGCCCGCAAGCACCGCACGGAGAGCGAGCGCCTGGTCGAGTCGCTGACCCCGCGCGAGCGCGAAGTGCTGCGCTGCATGGTCGCGGGGCTCGGCCGCAAGGCGGTCGCGGAGCGGCTGTTCCTCTCGCCGCACACGGTCCGTACGCACATGCAGAACGTCCTGGGCAAGCTCGGCGTGCACTCCACGCTCGCGGCCGTGGCGCTGGCGCGCCGGGCCGGGGTGGGGCCGGTCGAGCTGGAGCCGCCCCCGTCGTCCCCGGCGGCGCAGCCGGTGCCGTCGGCGTCGGTCTCGGTGCCGTGAGGCGCGCATGGACCGGCGGCCGCGCCCCGGCCGGCACGGTGGCCGGCGACCGCCTGAGCACGGCCGCCGGCAGACCCTGACCGCCCCGCCGTCCGGGGCCGCGGCGTAGCTCAGGAGCCGGCCCGCGGGCCGGACTCCGACAGGACGGCCACGCCGCGGGCGGGCAGGGTGAGGTGATACACGGTTGCCGCCCGCGGTGTGGCCTGCGCCAGCGCGTCGGTCATGGGGCGCGGAAGCGCCACCTCGGCCGGCTCCTGGCCGTGGTTGAGCAGGAAGAGATAGCGCGCGCGGGCATCGGAGCGCACGGTGGCCTGCACCCCGGCCGGCAGCCCCGGCAGTACGGGCGTCACGCCCGCCGCCTCCCGTACGTCGTCCATCAGGGCCCGCATCAGCGCCGGGTCGGGACGCGTGCCGACGTACCAGGCGGCGCCCCGGCCGTGGGCGTGCCGGGTGATCGCGGGCCGTAGCCCGTCGTACAGGAAGTCCACGACGGACCCCGCGCCTTCGAGGACGATGTCCTCCGCCCAGAGGTCGGCGCGCCCGGCGTACCGCCCGCGCAGCGGGACGGCCGCGCGCTCGTCCAGCGGCCAGAACTCCTCGACCCGCAGTCCCAGTACCTCGCGCAGCGGCGCCGGGTAGCCGCCGGAGTGCACCCGGTCGTGCGCGTCGACGATGCCGGAGAAGAACGACACCAGCAGATGCCCGCCGTCGCGCACGTAGGCGGCCAGCCGCTCGGCGTCCTCGGTGCGCAGCAGGTAGAGGTTGGGCACGACGACCAGGCGGTACCCGGTCAGGTCCCGGTCCGGGGGCACGACGTCGCAGGCGACGCCCGCCTCGAACAGCGGGCGGTAGTGGGCCAGGGCCCGCTCGGGCGCCTGCAGCGCGGTGGAGGGGCGGGAGTCCAGCTCCAGCGCGCGCCGGCTGTCCCAGTCGGCGAGCAGCGCGACCTGCGCCTCGGAGCGGGTGCCCTCGATGCCCGGTACGGCGGCCAGCTCCCGCCCCAGCTCGGTGACCTCGCGGAAGATCCGCGTGCCGGTGCCGCCGTGCGGGACCATCGCGGAGTGGAACTTCTCGGCGCCGCCGAGCGACTGCCGCCACTGGAAGAAGAGCACCGCGTCGGCGCCCTGGGCGACGGCCTGCCAGCTCCACAGGCGCATCGCGCCGGGCGGCTTGGGGCCGTTGCGGGGGCGCCAGTTGACGGCGCCGGGGGCCTGTTCGAGCAGCAGCCAGGGCTGCCCGCCGCGCGCCGAGCGCATCAGGTCGAAGTTGTAGGCGGCGCGGATGTGGTCGTCGGGGTCGTGGGGGTCCTGGTAGAAGTCCAGCGCCATGACGTCCATGTCGCGGGCCCAGGCGAAGGCGTCGACGGGCTTGTGGTCCGGCATCAGGTTGGTGGTGACCGGCACGTCCGGGGTGACGCGGTTCAGTACCTCCTTCTCGGCGAGGTAGCAGGCGCGCAGCGCGTCGTCGCTGAAGCGGAGGTAGTCGAGCTGCTGCGCCGGATTGGCGGAGGCGGGCGCGGTGCGCGGCGGCAGTACCTCTTCGAAGTCGCCGTAGCCCTGCGACCAGAAGGCGGTGGACCAGGCGTCGTTGAGGGCCTCGATGGTGCCGTAGCGCTCGCGCAGCCAGCGGCGGAAGTCGCGGGCCGAGACGTCGCAGTAGCACTGCCGGGTGTGGCAGCCGTACTCGTTGCCGATGTGCCACAGGGCGAGCGCGGGGTGGCCGGCGTAACGGTGGGCGAGGCGTTCGACGAGGCGGACGGCGTGCTCGCGGTAGACCGGGCTGGAGGGGCAGTAGTGCTGGCGGGCGCCGGGCCAGCGGCGGGTGCCGTCGGCGTCCTCGGGGAGGATCTCCGGGTGCCGGTGGGCGAGCCAGGGCGGTGGTGAGGCGGTCATGGTGGCCAGGCAGACCGCGATGCCGGCCTGCCCGAGGCCGTCCATGACGCGGTCGAACCAGCCGAAGTCGTAGGTGCCTGGACGGGGTTCGACACCCGCCCAGGAGAAGATCCCGGCGGTCACCATCGTGACGTGCGCCTGCTTCATGAGGACGAGGTCCTCGGCCCGTACGTCTTCGGGCCACTGCTCGGGGTTGTAGTCCCCGCCGAACCGGATTCCCATCGCGCGCTCCCCCCTGGGGGCTTGTCGGGTCGCGTGGTCGCTGGTCGCTGCTGTGGTGCTGAACGAATTCGCTGGTCAGGAGGAGTTCTTCAGGACGCTCCAGCCGCCGTCGACGACGAGGCTCGCGCCGGTGACGAAGGAGGCGTCCGGGGAGAGCAGGAAGGCGATCGCCGCGGCGACCTCCTCGGGACGGCCGAGCCGGGCCGCTGCGGTCTCGGCGGCGGTCGCCTCGCGGTCCTCCTCGGGGACGCTTTCCCAGGCGGGCGTGAGGACCGGCCCGGGCAGTACGGAGTTCACCCGTACGTCGGGCCCGTACTCCACGGCGAGCTGGCGGGCGAGGCCGGTCAGGCCCGCCTTGGACGCGGCGTACGCGGGCCGCCCCGGCAGCCCGAAGAGGGCGTGCACGGAGGAGGTCAGCACGACGGCGCCCTGCCGCGCACGCAGGTCGTCCAGGGCCGCCCGTACGCCGAGGAACGCGCCGGTGAGGTTCACGGCGAGCTGGTGGTCCCAGTCGGCGCGCGGGGTGCGGTCGGCGGGCGCGACGTAGCGGGTGAAGGCGTTGGAGACCAGGCCGTCGACGGGCCCGTAGCGGCCCCGGGCGGCGGCCACGGCACGCTGCCAGGCGGCCTCGTCGGCGACGTCGCAGTGCTCGTAGGAGGCGGTGCCGCCGGCGGCGCGGATGCGGCGCGCGGTGCGCTCGCCGCGCTCGTCGTCGACGTCGAGGAGAAGGACGCGGGCGCCCTCGGCGGCGAGCCGGTCGGCGGTGGCCGCGCCGATGCCGGAGGCGGCGCCGGTGACGAGGTGGGTGCGGCCGTTGAACCGCTGCGCCGATTCCGGCGCGGCCGGCCCATCACGCTGCGCGTTGCGCTGCTCGCTCATGGCGGCGATCCAAGTGGACGTGGCCCTTGCGGGCAAGGGGGCGCGACGTGCGGGGCACCGCCGTGGGGCTGTGGTTCGGCCGCCGGGCGCGGCGCCGTCGTGGCTGGTCGCGCAGTTCCCCGCGCCCCTACGGGGCGCTCAGCCCGGAATGTTGTCGAACGGTGCCGTCAACTGCCGCAGCAGGCCCGCCAGTTCGCCGCGCTCCGCGCGGGACAGCTCCGCCAGGATCGCCCGCTCCTGGGCGAGCAGCCCGGCCAGCGACTGATCGGCGCGGTCGCGCCCTTCCGCGGTGAGCCGGACGAGGACGCCGCGCCGGTCGCTGGGGTCGGGCAGCCGCTCGACGAGGCCCTTCTTGGCGAGCCGGTCGATGCGGTTGGTCATCGTGCCGGAGGTGACCAGCGTCTGGGTGAGCAGCTGGCCGGGGGAGAGCTGGTACGGGGAGCCCGCGCGGCGCAGCGCGGTGAGCACGTCGAACTCCCAGGGCTCCAGGCCGACCTCGGAGAAGGCCAGCCGCCGCGCGCGGTCGAGATGCCGGGCGAGCCGGCTGATACGGCTGAGCACCTCGAGTGGTTCCACATCGAGGTCGGGGCGCTCGCGGCGCCATGCTGCGACCAGTCGGTCGACCTCGTCCTCCATGACGATCAGTGTAGTGGTTGTGTCGACATGAAGTCTCTTGACGTCAAGATATATTTTGCTGGACGATTGGGCAGCGTCGGCAGGAGTTCAGGCCCTACCGGCCTTGGCCCGTACCAGCAGAGGGGTTCGACCATGCACGACACGCACGTTGCGCCGACCTGGGACCCACAGCAGTACCTCCGCCACGCGACCCACCGCACCCGCCCCTTCCTCGACCTGCTCGCCCGGATACCCGAGCTGCCCGCGCCCCGCCGCCCCCGCATCGCCGACCTGGGCTGCGGCCCCGGCAACGTCACCGCCCTGCTGGCGGACCGCTGGCCCGACGCGCACATCACCGGCTTCGACAGCTCCGCCGACATGCTGGCCAGGGCCGAGTCCTACGCGGGTCCCACCCCCGGCGGCGGCCGCCTGGACTTCGCCCCCGCCGACGCCGCGACGTGGATCCCCGACGAGCCCTTCGATCTCATCGTCTCCAACGCGGCACTGCAGTGGGTCCCCGGCCACGCCGACTCCTTCGCCCCCTGGATCGACTCCCTCGCCCCCGGCGGCACCCTCGCCTTCCAGGTCCCCGGCAACTTCACCTCCCCCAGCCACGCCCTCCTCGGCGAGCTGTGCGAGACCCCTCAGTGGCGCACCCGCCTCGGCGGCAAGGGCCGGCGCTTCGTGCACATCCTGCAGCCGGAGGAGTACCTCGAGCGGCTGGTCGACCTCGGCTGCGCGGCGGACGCCTGGGAGACCACGTACGTCCAGGTCCTGCAGGGCGAGGACCCGGTACTGGACTGGGTCAAGGGCACCGCGCTGCGCCCCGTCCTCACCGCCCTGGACGGCGACACCGAAGCCATGACGGAATTCCTCGACCAGTACCGTGACCTGCTGCGCAAGGCGTATCCGGCCGGCCCGCACGGCACGGTCTTCCCCTTCCGGCGGATCTTCGCCGTGGCCCGTAAGGAGATCTGAGCGGATGATCACCGGCCTCGACCACGTCCAGCTCGCCGCGCCACCCGGAACGGAGGACGCGCTGTGCCGGTACTGCGAGGGCGCGCTGGGCATGGCCCGGGTGCCCAAGCCGCCCGCGCTTGCCGCTCGCGGAGGGTGCTGGTTCGAGGCCGGGACGGTCCGACTCCATCTCGGCGTCGATGACGCGTTCCGGCCATCGGCCAAGGCCCACCCTGGCCTCCGCGTCACCGATATCGATGCTCTCGCCGCCCGCCTCACCGCCCACGGCGCGGACGTCACCTGGGACGACGGCCTCCCGGGCCACCGCCGCTTCTACTCCCACGACCCCGTCGGCAACCGGCTGGAATTCCTCGAACCCCTGTCCTGACCCGGCGCGCACGGGGTCTCCTGCGCTGCTCACTCTTTCGGGTGAACTTTGGGGCGCGTGTGGCCAGAGGTCACGCCTTCCGGTGGCCTATCAGCCGCGGTTTCGGCTCCAGCCCGTCCAGCCCGTGCCAGGCGAGGTTCACCAGATGCGCGGCGACTTCCGCTTTCTTCGGCTTGCGCACGTCCAGCCACCACTGGCCCGTCAGCGCCACCATCCCGACCAGCGCCTGCGCGTACAGCGGCGCCAGCTTCGGATCAAAGCCGCGGGCCTTGAACTCCAGACCCAGGATGTCCTCGACCTGAGTGGCGATGTCGCTGATCAGCGACGCGAACGTACCCGTCGACTGCGCCACGGGGGAGTCCCGCACCAGGATGCGGAAGCCGTCGGTGTAGGTCTCGATGTAGTCCAGCAGCGCGAACGCCGCCTGTTCCAGCAGCTCACGCGGGTGCCCCGCGGTCAGGGCACCCGTCACCATGTCCAGCAGCTGCCGCATCTCCCGGTCCACGACGACCGCGTACAGCCCTTCCTTCCCGCCGAAGTGCTCGTACACCACCGGTTTGGACACCCCGGCCTTCGCCGCGATCTCCTCCACCGACGTGCCCTCGAAGCCGCGCTCGGCGAACACCGTGCGCCCGATGTCCAGCAGCTGCTCCCGGCGCTCCTTGCCCGTCATGCGGACCCGCCGCGCACGCCGCGCGCCCGCACCGGAAGACGCCCTGTCCTTACTGCCACTCACGCTGCTGCCATCGATCGCCACCCGTCAATCATGCCGCCTGTGCGGCCTTGTCCTTGCGGCGGGAGCCGTTCTCCTGACGGCGGGAGTCGAGCCGGGAGGCGTTCGGCCAGCGCACGTCGTACGCCCACCTCAGCTGCTCGAACCAGCGGATCAGCCGGGCACTGGAATCGAGCTGCCCCTTCAGTACACCGTGCCGCGCACTGGTCGGGTCCGCGTGGTGCAGGTTGTGCCAGGACTCGCCGCAGGACAGGATCGCCAGCCACCACACGTTCCCGGAGCGGTCACGGGACTTGAAGGGGCGCTTGCCCACCGCGTGGCAGATGGAGTTGATCGACCACGTGACGTGGTGCAGCAGCGCCACCCGCACCAGCGAGCCCCACAGGAACGCCGTGAAGGCGCCCCACCACGACATGGTCACCAGCCCGCCGATCAGCGGCGGGATCAGCAGCGACACGGACGTCCACAGGACGAACTGGCGGGAGATCCGGCGGATCGCCGGGTCCTTGATCAGATCCGGCGCGAACTTGTGCTGCGGCGTCTGCTCCTCATCGAACATCCATGCCATGTGCGCCCACCACAGGCCCTTCAGCAGGGCCGGCACGGTCTCGCCGTAACGCCACGGCGAATGCGGGTCACCCTCCGCATCGGAGAACTTGTGGTGCCGGCGGTGATCCGCCACCCACCGCACCAGCGGACCCTCCACCGCCAGCGACCCCATGATCGCCAGCGCGATCCGCAGCGGCCGCTTCGCCTTGAACGACCCGTGCGTGAAATAGCGGTGGAAACCGATCGTGATGCCGTGGCAGCCAATGAAGTACATCGCCACCAGCAGCCCCAGATCGAGCCAGCTCACGCCCCATCCCCAGGCCAGTGGCACCGCGGCCACCAGCGCCAGGAACGGCACGATGATGAACAGCAGCAGCGCGATCTGCTCCACGGAACGTTTGCTGTCGCCGCCCAGTGTCGCGGGCGGCGGCGCACTCTCGGCGCTCTTCGGTGTTTTCTCGACGACTTCAGGGCCAGCGGTCATGTGTGTCCCTCGCTGGGGTCGGAGGCAAGGCTACGGTTCCGTAACCTACGGTCTCGTAAGTATGGCAGTGCGGCCACACCGTACAAGGGTGTGACCGGCCCGACAGCTCCTCTCACAGAGCGGACGGTATGACCGCCCGAAAAGCGGAGATCTATTCTTGAGGCGTCGGACAGCGCGGTCCGCAACCCGCCACCAGGGAGTGTCCACAAGACACCCACCAGCCCAGACGTGCTCAACACTGCAAGGAGCCGCACCTGTGAGCAGTGCCGACATCTCTCCCGACGCCGCCCAGCAGACCCCGCGCCCCGGGGCCCCCGACACGCCGGACGCAGGCAATGGCGCCCTGCGCGCCGACATCCGCCGCCTCGGCGACCTGCTCGGCGAGACCCTCGTACGCCAGGAAGGCCCCGAGCTCCTCGATCTGGTGGAACGCGTACGCGCCTTGACGCGCACCGACGGCGAGGCCGCCGCCGAGCTGCTCGGCGACACCGACCTGATCACCGCCACCAAGCTCGTGCGGGCCTTCTCCACGTACTTCCACCTCGCCAACGTCACCGAGCAGGTGCACCGCGGCCGCGAGCTGCGCACCCGGCGCGCCGCCGAGGGCGGCATCCTCGCCCGCACCGCCGACATGCTCAAGGACGCCGACCCCGAGCACCTCCGCGAGACCGCGGCCCACCTCGGCGTACGCCCCGTCTTCACGGCCCACCCCACCGAGGCCGCCCGGCGCTCCGTCCTCACCAAGCTCCGCAAGATCGCCGAGCTGCTGGAGACCACCGACGCCGGCGACCGCCGCCGCGCCGACCTCCGCCTCGCGGAGAACATTGACCTGATCTGGCAGACCGACGAGCTGCGCGTGGCGCGCCCGGAGCCCACCGACGAGGCCCGGAACGCCATCTACTACCTCGACGAGCTCGGCCGCGGTGCCGTCGGCGACGTCCTGGAGGACCTCGCCGCCGAGCTGGAGCGGGCCGGCGTCCAGCTTCCGCCCGGCACCCGCCCCCTCACCTTCGGCACCTGGATCGGCGGCGACCGCGACGGCAACCCCAACGTCACCCCCCAGGTGACCTGGGACGTCCTCATCCTCCAGCACGAGCACGGCATCACCGACGCGCTGGAGCACATCGACGAGCTGCGCGGCGCCCTGTCGAACTCCATCCGCAACTGCGGCGCCACCGAGGAACTCCTCGCCTCCCTCCAGCAGGACCTGGAACTCCTCCCCGAGATCAGCCCCCGCTACAAGCGGCTGAACTCCGAGGAGCCCTACCGCCTCAAGGCCACCTGTATCCGCCAGAAGCTCGTCAACACCCGCGAGCGCCTGGCCAACGACACCCCGCACGTCACCGGGCGTGACTACCTCGGCACCGGCGAGCTCCTCGACGACCTCGCCCTGCTGCAGACCTCGCTGCGCGAGCACCGCGGCGGCCTCGTCGCCGACGGCCGCCTGGAGCGCACGATCCGCACGATCGCCGCGTTCGGCCTCCAGCTCGCCACCATGGACGTCCGCGAACACGCCGACGCCCACCACCACGCCCTCGGCCAGCTCTTCGACCGCCTCGGCGAGGAGTCCTGGCGCTACGTCGACATGCCGCGCGACTACCGCCGCAAGCTCCTCGCCAAGGAACTGCGCTCGCGCCGCCCTCTGGCCTCCACCCCCGCCCCCCTGGACGCGGCCGGAGCCAAGACCCTCGGCGTCTTCGAGACCATCCGCAAGGCCAAGGCCACCTTCGGCCCCGAGGTCATCGAGTCGTACATCATCTCCATGTGCGCCGGCTCCGACGACGTCTTCGCCGCGGCGGTCCTTGCCCGCGAGGCGGGCCTGATCGACCTGCACGCCGGCTGGGCCAAGGTCGGCATCGTCCCCCTCCTGGAGACCACCGACGAGCTGAAGATCGCCGACCAGCTCCTGGACGAGATGCTCTCCGACCCCTCCTACCGACGCCTCGTCGCCCTCCGCGACGACGTCCAGGAGGTCATGCTCGGCTACTCCGACTCCTCCAAGTTCGGCGGCATCACCACCAGCCAGTGGGAGATCCACCGAGCCCAGCGCCTGCTCCGCGACGTCGCCCACCGGCACGGCGTCCGGCTGCGCCTCTTCCACGGCCGCGGCGGCACCGTCGGCCGCGGCGGCGGCCCCTCCCACGACGCGATCCTCGCGCAGCCCTACGGCACCCTCGAAGGCGAGATCAAGGTCACCGAACAGGGCGAGGTCATCTCCGACAAGTACCTCGTGCCGTCCCTGGCCCGCGAAAACCTGGAACTGACCGTCGCGGCCACCCTGCAGGCATCCGCCCTGCACACCGCGCCGCGCCAGTCCGACGAGGCGCTGGCCCGCTGGGACGCCACCATGGAGACCGTCTCCGACGCCGCGCACGCCGCGTACCGCAAGCTCGTCGAGGACCCGGACCTGCCGACGTACTTCCTCGCCTCGACCCCCGTCGACCAGCTCGCCGACCTGCACCTGGGCTCGCGGCCCTCCCGCCGCCCCGGCTCGGGCGTCTCCCTCGACGGCCTGCGCGCCATCCCGTGGGTCTTCGGCTGGACCCAGTCCCGCCAGATCGTCCCCGGCTGGTTCGGCGTCGGTACGGGCCTGAAGGCGGCGCGCGAAGCCGGCCTGGACTCCGTGCTCGACGAGATGCACGAGCACTGGCACTTCTTCCGCAACTTCCTGTCCAACGTCGAGATGACGCTGGCCAAGACCGACCTGCGGATCGCCCAGCACTACGTCGACACCCTCGTCCCCGACGAGCTCAAGCACGTCTTCGACGTCATCAAGGCCGAGCACGAGCTCACCGTCCAGGAAGTCCTGCGCATCACGCAGGAGGCCGAACTGCTGGAAGCCAACCCCGTCCTCCAGCAGACCTTCCGCATCCGCGACGCCTACCTGGACCCGCTGTCCTACCTCCAGGTCTCCCTCCTCGCCCGCCAGCGCGAGGCCGCCCAGCGCGGCGAGGAATCGGATCCGGTACTGGCCCGGGCCCTGCTGCTGACCGTCAACGGTGTTGCCGCGGGTCTGCGTAACACCGGCTGACCTGCCGAACACAACGAAAGGGCCGGGCACCGCTCTCCGCGGCGCCCGGCCCTTTCGGCTGGATCAGAGGTTCGACCGGCTCACGGCGTCACAGCGTGAAGAACGCCGCCACCAGCAACGCGGCCCCCGCAAGACCCACGCCCCACGCCGTCCGCCGCATACGCAGCCCCCCGGCCACCACCAGCGAAGCCAAAAGCATCGCACCGCCCAGCGGCGCCCACGCGTACAGAATGCCGCCCGGACCCGTACGCACCGCACGATCCGAAGCGGGCTCCACCGTCACCTCGACGAGCTGCCCCTTCTCCGGGGCCGCCGCCTCCGCGAGCACCACCTTCGCCCGCCGCTCCCCGTCCCCGCCCGTCGGCACGTACGGACCCCAGCAGCGCTCCTCACCGCACGACGCCACCGTCATCGTGCCGCGCTCCTTCGCCTGCACCAGCATCGCGTACTGCGCCGTACCCCACGACGTCCACGCACCGGCCACCAGCAACAGCAACGCGAGCAGCGTCATCAGCAGGTTCTTCAGGACGAGCAGCAGCCCGAAGGCGCTCTCGCCCGCCCGCTTGGTACGGCTGCGCTTCTTGGAACCTGTCGTACCTGTCCTGGACATGGCGGCGATCCTTGGCCATCGAGGTACGCCCGGTCAACTCGATCAGAACGCTTCGTCAGACGTCGTCCCGCGCTGTCCCGCTCAGGAGTTGTAGGCGGATTGCGCCCGTTCCAACCCCTCTGTGACCAGCGCCTCCACCGCATCCGCCGCCCGGTCCACGAAGTAGTCCAGCTCCTTGCGCTCCGCCGACGAGAAGTCCTTCAGCACGAAGTCCGCCACCTGCATCCGCCCCGGCGGCCGCCCGATCCCGAACCGCACCCGGTGGTACTCGGCACCCAGCGACTTCGTCATCGACTTCAGCCCGTTGTGACCGTTGTCCCCACCGCCCAGCTTCAGCCGCAGTGCCCCGTAATCGATGTCCAGCTCATCGTGGACCGCCACGATGCGCTCCAACGGCACCTTGTAGAAATCCCGCAGCGCCGTCACCGGACCACCCGACAGGTTCATGTACGACGACGGCTTCGCCACCACCACCCGCCGACTCCCCGGCCCCGGAGGACCGATCCGGCCCTCCACCACCTGCGCCCGCGCCTTGTGCGCCTTGAACCGGCCGCCCATCCGCTCCGCCAGCAGATCGGCCACCATGAACCCCACATTGTGGCGATTGGCGGCGTACTCGGGACCGGGATTCCCCAGCCCCACCACCAGCCACGGGCTCGCCGATTCCTCACTCACCGCTGCACTCCTGCACGTAAGAAACAGTACGTAGAAAAGCCGCCGCCCCGCTCGCAACGAACGGGACGGCGGCGGAAAAACCGGTGACGGAAACCGCCCGAAGGCGACCGTCAGAGGCGGTCCGAGGCTCAGGCCTCGGCGCCCTCCTCGGCCTCGCCCTCGCCCTCAGCGGCGGCCTCGGCCTGCGCGGCCACGACCTGCAGGACGATCGCGTCGTCCTCGACACCCAGGGAGACACCGGCCGGCAGCTTGATGTCCTTGGCCAGCACCGACTGACCGGCGTCCAGACCCGAGATGTCGGCGGTGACCGACTCGGGGATGTGGGTGGCCTCGGCCTCGACCGGCAGGGTGTTCAGCACGTGCTCGAGCAGGTTGCCACCCGGGGCCAGCTCACCCTCGGTGTGGATCGCCAGCTCGACGGAGACCTTCTCGCCCTGGCGGACCAGCAGCAGGTCGACGTGCTCGATGATGCCCAGGCGGATCGTGGCGCGCTGCACGGCCTTCGGGATCACCAGCTCGCGCTTGCCCTCGATGTCCAGGCTGATCAGAACGTTCGAGTTCTTCAGCGCCATCAGGGTGTCGTGGTGCGGCAGCGCCACGTGACGCGGCTCCGCGCCGTGACCGTAAATGACCGCGGGAACCTTGTCCTCGCGACGCAGACGGCGGGCGCTGCCCTTGCCGAACTCGGTACGCAGCTCGGCGGAAATCTTGACCTCGGCCATGATGCACTCCTCGTAGTACTTCTCAACGGATCTGACGGCCGTCACCCGGCCCACGACAGACCTGCTACGAAGAGCGCGTCGATAACGGACAGCCGTACAAAAAAGTACGGCCTCCCTCGCCGAGCAACTCCGTGAGTCTACCCGGCGGGGAGGCCGCCTCGAAAATCGATCTACAGAAGCTCCCGAGCGGAGCCCCGGCTAAGCAGGAAATCAGCTCACTGCTCCTCGAACAGGCTCGTCACCGAGCCGTCCTCGAAGACCTCACGGATCGCACGCGCGATCGTCGGGGCCATCGACAGCACCGTGATCTTGTCCAGCTCCAGCTCACCCGGCGTCGGCAGCGTGTTCGTGAACACGAACTCGCTCACCTTCGAATTCTTCAGCCGGTCGGCCGCCGGGCCGGACAGAATGCCGTGCGTGGCGGTGACGATGACGTCCGCCGCACCGTTCGCGAACAGCGCGTCAGCGGCCGCACAGATCGTGCCGCCGGTGTCCACCATGTCGTCGACCAGGACACAGACGCGGTCCTTCACGTCACCGACGACCTCGTGGACCGTGACCTGGTTCGCCACGTCCTTGTCACGCCGCTTGTGCACGATCGCCAGCGGCGCGTCCAGCCGGTCGCACCAGCGGTCGGCGACGCGCACGCGGCCAGCGTCCGGAGAGACGACGGTGAGCTTGTCGCGGTCGACCTTCGCGCCCACATAGTCCGCGAGGACCGGCAGCGCGAACAGATGGTCCACCGGGCCGTCGAAGAAGCCCTGGATCTGGTCCGTGTGCAGATCCACCGTGACGATGCGGTCCGCACCCGCCGTCTTCAGCAGATCCGCCACCAGACGCGCCGAGATCGGCTCACGGCCGCGGTGCTTCTTGTCCTGACGGGCGTACCCGTACGAGGGGATGACCACGGTGATGCTCCGCGCCGAGGCACGCTTGAGAGCATCAATCATGATCAGCTGCTCCATGATCCACTTATTGATGGGAGCCGTGTGGCTCTGCATCAAAAAGCAGTCCGCACCACGCGCCGACTCCTGATAACGGATATAGATCTCACCGTTCGCGAAGTCGAAAGCCTTCGTCGGGACCAGGCTGACACCCAGCTGGTGAGCAACCTCCTCCGCCAGCTCGGGGTGGGCGCGGCCGGAGAAGAGCATCAGCTTCTTCTCGCCGGTCGTCTTGATCCCGGTCACAGCAAATCTCCTTGCCAAGCTCTCAAACATGAGGGCGCTTTGCCTGCGCCGACCACGTTGCGTGCGCTTATCACGGTACGCCCCGCACGGCGCACCCGTTGCCCGGTCACTGCTCGCCCTCACTCTTCTGACGAGCAGCCGAAGCGGCCTGCGCGGCGGCGCTTCCCGGTCGCTTGCGAGCGACCCAGCCCTCGATATTCCGCTGCTGACCACGCGCGACAGCCAGCGAACCCGGGGGCACATCCTTGGTGATCACGGAGCCCGCCGCGGTGTACGCGCCGTCCCCGACCGTGACAGGAGCCACAAACATGTTGTCCGACCCCGTCTTGCAGTGAGACCCCACCGTCGTGTGGTGCTTCGCCTCACCGTCATAGTTCACAAAGACGCTCGCAGCACCGATGTTGGTGTACTCACCAATGGTCGCATCCCCCACATACGACAGATGCGGCACCTTCGTGCCCTCACCGATCGAAGCGTTCTTCATCTCCACGTACGTGCCGGCCTTCGCCTTCGGCCCCAGCTCCGTACCCGGCCGCAGATACGCATACGGACCCACACTCGCCCCCGGCCCGACCTTCGCACCGTCCGCCACCGTGAAAGACACCACAGCGCCCTCACCGACCACCGTGTCCGCCAGCCGCGACTGCGGCCCCACCTCCGCGAACGACGCCACATGCGTGTCACCCAGCAACTGCGTACCCGGATGCACCACCGCATCCGGCTCGAACGTCACCGTGGCGTCCACCCACGTCGTCGCCGGATCCACGACCGTCACACCGCTGAGCATGGCCGCTTCCAGCAGCCGGTCGTTCAGCAGCCGGCGCGCCTCCGCCAACTGCACACGGTTGTTGATCCCCAGAATCTCCCGGTGATCGGCCGCCACCGCCGCACCCACTCGGTGCCCGGCCTCCCGCACGATCCCCAGCACATCCGTGAGGTACTCCTCACCCTGGCTGTTGTCCGTCCGCACCTTGCCCAGGGCCTCGATCAGCAGCCGCGCGTCGAACGCGAACACGCCGCTGTTGATCTCCCGGATCGCACGCTGCGCGTCGCTGGCGTCCTTGTGCTCCACGATCGCGGTGACCGCGCCGGTCGCCTCGTCCCGCACGATCCGGCCGTACCCGGTCGCGTCCGGCACCTCGGCCGACAGCACGGTGACGGCGTTGCCGTCGGCGGCGTGCGTCTCGGAAAGCTTCTTGAGGGTCTCCCCGGTCAGCAGCGGCGTGTCGCCGCACACGACGACCACGGTGCCGTCCAGCTCGACACCCGGCGCGCCGGCCTCGCCGGAGCCCCCGGAGGTCAGCTCTTCCAGCCCCATACGGACGGCGTGCCCGGTGCCGTTCTGCTCGTGCTGCACCGCCGTGCGGACGCCCGCGTCGATCTCGCCGAGATGCGCGGTCACCTGCTCGCGGGCGTGGCCCACGACCACGACGAGGTGTTCGGGGTCCAGCTCACGGGAGGCGGCGACGACGTGGCCGACGAGGGAGCGGCCGCAGATCGCGTGCAGGACCTTCGGGGTCGCCGACTTCATGCGGGTGCCCTCACCCGCTGCGAGAACGACGACGGCTGCCGGGCGGTTGGCGCTCACGGGGATGCCCTTCGGCTTCTTGGCTACTTCGGGTGGTGGACACCCGAAGGATACCGGTGCGTATTGCAGCCGAAACGCGGACGGGTCCCGACGATGCCGTCAGGACCCGAACTGAGCATTGCTCCCCTGCGAGGACTCGAACCTCGAACGATCGGACCAAAACCGACTGTGTTGCCTATTACACCACAGGGGAGTGTAAAAGCGTCCAAACCGGACACCTCGTCAGGCTGGCCGCTCAGCACCCAACACTATGCCGTACCACCAGCCTTCAATGCGACGGTACAGATCGGCTCCTTGTGCGACGCGGACCGTCAGGCAGCCGTGGTAGCCCTCGCCGACATTCTTGCGGACGGTGCTCGGATTGTGCTTCTTCAGTGTCGTCTTGCTGAGGGCGCCGACGCCGATACCGACCAGCTCGGCCCAGTAGCGCTCCGCGCCGGCGGTATCGGCGGATTCGTGGATCGATACGCGGAACTCCAGTCGGTCACGCTCTACACCGAGCAGGTCGAGCCAGGCGAGGTAGACGCGGATCATCTGCGGGTCGCTGTTGATGAAGGTGACGCGCTCCCGCCGCGCGTGCGGCTTGCTCTTGGTGCCCTCGGACCAGTACAGCCCGACGCCGATCAAGAAGAGCTCGCGATCCGTGACGGCTCCGATCTCGTCGGTCGCCTGCCGCTTGGTTGTCTGGCGCTCCTCCTCACGGCGCTTGAGCGTCGCCTCCCAGCCGCGTCTGGCGATCGCGGAAGCCTCCTCCGAGGTGCGTTGCCGCTCCGGCTTCGGCAGGTCCCGGACCCATAGCGAGATCGAGCTCTTCGAGCAGCCGAGCTCCAGTTGGATCTGGTCGTAGGTCATGCCTTGGAGGCGCAGTTCGCGGGCCCGTGCTCTGAGGTCGTCCTTCGCGTGGGGGCGTGTGGTCCATTCCGGGACCGGGACGCCGTCCAGGAGGCGGTTGAGGAGGTCGTTGTTGTGGACGTGGAGGCGGTCGCGGATCTGGCGGCGGCTGAGGCCCGCGCGGCGGAGGGCCACCGCCTCGTCGCGCAGGGACTCGAATCCAGCGTGGGTGTTCGTCACAGTGCAGAGCGTCGCGCCCGCCGTGGACAGATGTGCCGAAAATGTGGGTGATTCGCCGGTTCGAGGGAAAGTCGCAGGTACTGGTCCGTAACGGACGGGTCGCAGGGTGGTGGGCGTGGCCGGAAATCGGGGGCGGGCGCCCGTAGGGTGGGCGGTATGACCGCGACGGGGGTAAGGGACGCCGGGGGCGTCAGGGGTGCGCCGGGTGGCGGGCCGTGGTGGTGGGAGCACCGCCGCAGCGCCGTGTTGGACGTGTGTCTGGCGCTGGCCTCGACGGTGGAGTGCGTGCTGGAGGGCGTGCAGTTCGCGCAGGAGTCCCGGCTGCCGGTGGCGGTGGGGATCGCGCTCGGTCTGCTGGTCGGCCCGGTGCTGCTGCTGCGGCGCAAGTGGCCGATTGTCGTCGTACTGGTGTCGATCGCGGTGACCCCGGCGGAGCTGGGTGCGCTGCTGGGGATCGTGGGTCTGTACACGCTGGCGGCGTCGGACGTGCCGCGGCGGTTCACGGTGTTGCTGGCGGGGATGTCCGTCGTCGGCACGTTGATTGTCACGATCTTGAAGATGCAGCAGGACGTGGCGTCGCAGGAGGACTTCGATCCGCCGTGGTGGTTCGTGCCGCTGGTGTCGGTGGCGCTGGGGCTGGTGCTGACGGCGCCGCCGGTGCTGCTGGGGCTGTATGTGGGGGCGCGGCGGCGGCTGGTGGAGAGCCTGCGGGAGCGCAATGACGGTCTGGAGCGGGAGCTGATGCTGCTCGCGGAGCGCGCGGAGGAGCGTGCGGAGTGGGCGCGTAATGAGGAGCGGACGCGGATCGCGCGGGAGATGCACGACGTGGTGGCGCACCGGGTGAGTCTGATGGTGGTGCATGCGGCGGCGTTGCAGGCGGTGGCGTTGAAGGATCCGGAGAAGGCGTCGCGGAATGCGGGTCTGGTGGGGGACATGGGTCGGCAGGCGTTGACGGAGCTGCGGGAGATGTTGGGGGTGTTGCGTACGGGGGAGGGTTCGGGGTCGTCGGTGCGGGTGTCGGACGAGCCGGAGCGGCTGGTGGCGGTGGCGTCGAAGGTGTCCAAGGTGTCGCAGGTGTCGGAGTCCGCCGGGTCGTCGGAGGGGGCGGCTGCGGCGGGGGACGTGCTGGTGGACGGTGGGCCGGGGGCGGTGCGGGAGCGTCATGCGAGTGGCGGCCGGGCGGCGGGGCGGTCGGAGGCCGAGGGGGAGGGGCCGTCGCTGGCGGATGTGGCGGGTCTGGTGGATCAGTCGCGGGACGCGGGCACGGTGGTGGAGCTGTCCGTGGAGGGGGAGGCGCGGGCGTACGGGCCGGGGGTGGAGCAGACGGCGTTCCGGGTGGTGCAGGAGGCGCTGACGAATGTGCACAAGCATGCGCCGGGGGCGCGGGTGCGGGTGCGGCTGGCGCATCGTGCGGGGGAGGTCGCGGTGCAGGTGGAGAACGGTCCGTCGGAGGGCGGTGCGGCGGACGCGGGGCTGCCGAGTGGGGGGAACGGCCTGGTGGGGATGCGGGAGCGGGTGACGGGGCTCGGTGGCGTGTTCGTGTCGGGTGCGACGGAGGCGGGTGGCTTCCGGGTGTCGGCGGTGCTGCCGGATGGGGTGGAGCGCCGGGCGGACGGGGCGGACCGCTAGCGGGACGGCGTATCGGGTCCGTCCCGCCGGGTGGTGCGCGTCGTGTCGGGCGTGCCGAGGGTCAGGCGGTGCCGGCGGTCAGGCCGTGCCGACGGTCAGGCGGGTCGGGCGGGTGCCCAGGACGAGGGTGGCGAACGCCTGGTCGATGTCGTGGCCGAGGTACCAGTCGCCGGTGTGGTCGAGGCTGTAGACGTGGCCTTCGGCGTCGATGGCGAGGGTGGCCTGGCTGTCGGCTTCCCGGCCGAGCGGTGCGACCTGGGTGTCCAGGGCGCGGCCGAGGTCGCCGAGGGTGCGGGCGAGGTGGATGCCGTACAGCGGGTCGATCTCGAAGGGGGTGGGGGCGATGTGCCGGCCGGGTCCGGGTGCGCTGATGCGGAAGGTGCCGAATTCGGCCCAGGCTTCGACGGCGGCGGGGAAGACGGTGTGCCGGTGGCCGCCGGGGGAGGCGTATTCGCGGAGGGCGTCGGCCCAGCGTTCGGCCTGCTTGATGTCCCAGTGGCCGGGCTGCCAGCCGGCTTCGTGCAGGGCGGCGTCGACGGCGACGGGGAAGCGGGTGGTGGCGCCGGCGGCGCGGTCGTACGCGGTGGTGGGTGGGGTCATGGTGCGGTTCAGCTCCCTGCCGCGGAGAGGCCGACGGGCATGACGCCGAAGAAGGCCAGGAGTGCGTCGCAGGAGCGGCAGGGCGCGGCGTAGTGGCCGTGCTGGGGGTCGCCGTCCTCGCGGATGTGGCGGGCGGTGAGTTTTGAGTGTTTGAGGGAGCGGCGGGCCTCGCCGTTGGTGAGCGGTTTTTTGGACTGGCGTTTGGAGCGGTTCGCTTCGACGGCGGTGAGGTGCCGGGAGAGCAGGACGGCTTCGGGGCAGCGCCCGGTGAAGCGTTCGCGCTGTGCGGTGTTCAGGGTGTCGAGGAAGTCCTGGACGAGGGGGTGGAGTGCGGGGGGCTGTTCGGACTTGCTCGCGGTGCAGGTGAGGGTGGTGCCGCGGACGGAGAGGGCGGCGGCGACGGTGGGGAGGATGCCGTCGCGGCGGTGCCGGAGTGTGGGCGGTCCTTCGTTGTCGGCGGTGGCGCTCCAGCCGATTCGGGGGTCGCCGTTGGGGTGCGCGGATGACGGCGCGGTGCCCTGGTCGGTGCTCCCGGTGCCGGTGCCCGTGGCGGTCCGTGCGGCGGACTGTGCGGTGGTGCTCATGCGGTGCTTTCCCTCCCTGCATCCCCCCGTCTGCGGGGGTCAGCCTGCCAAACGCGCTGGGTGTTGCGGAAGTCGGGCATGCCCTGTGGGTGTCACGGCTCTGTGCCGGTCCTTGTCACCGGTCTGTGACAGTCGGCCGGTCGGGGGTGTGGTGGCACAGATGTACGAGGGTGTGGTGGTGCGGGTGTGACGTCCCGAAAAGGCGCTCTATAAGCGGCCGGTGCGTGGCCGACGGGCGGCCTGCAAGGGCGGGCGGGGGCGGGAGCGGGGGTTGCCGCACCGCTTAGGCTGTGCGGCAGTAGCCAGTTCCAGCCAGGGGGCAACCGCCATGACGACAGGTCGGCTCGGGCAGAGCGCCGCGCCACCGAACACGGCCTACGCCGGGCAGGTCGTGCATTTCCCGGACCCGGTCCGGGCCGCGCGCTTTCCGCGGGGTGTACAGGTGGACGGTTCGGGTTTTCCGGACTTTTCTCTGTATGCGCGGGCAGCGGCGGAGGTCGCCGAGCCGCCGGAGGGTTTCGGGGTCGACGAGCTGCGGCTGACGGACTTCGTGTCGGCCAACGCCGCCCTGCACGCGGCGGGCCACGAGCTGTGGGAGGACGTGCCGTCGGTGGCGACGCCGCACGGCTGGACGTGGCACCACGTGGCGGGGACGCGGCGCATGGAGCTGGTGCCGGTCGAGGTGAAGGCGCTGCTGCGGCACCACGGCGGGCTGGCGACGGCGGCGGTGGACCACGAGAAGCGCGGGACGCGGCCCTTGCAGGAGACGCGGCCGGCGCACTTCGGGCTGCCGCACCGTGACGTGTCGGTGCCGGAGGACGCGGTACTGCAGGCCGAGGAGGCGCTGGGGTACCGGCTGCCGGGCGCGTACCGGGCGTTCCTGAAGGCGGCGGGCGGGTGCGCGCCGGTGGGCGCGGCGCTCGATCCGGAGCTGGGGCTGCTGGTGGACCAGCCGTTCTTCACGGTGCGGGACGACGCGGCCGTGAACGATCTGGTGTACGTGAACAAGTGTCTGCGGGACCACTTCACGAAGGACTACCTGGGCGTCGGGTTCGTCCAGGGCGGTGTGATCGCGGTGAAGGTGCGGGGGGAAGCGGCGGGGTCGGTGTGGTTCTGCGCGTACGACGACGCGCGGGACCGGGACGGCTGGTCGGTCCAGGAGCGGGTCGAGCGGCTGCTGCTGCCGTGCGGCGGGGACTTCGACGAGTTCCTGGAGCGGCTCGCGGGCAATCCCCCGGAGCTCACGACCGTGGCGAACCTGATGGTGGACGGTGGCTTCGCGCGTGCCGTTCCGGTGGAGGGATGAGCGCGATGGTGACGTTCGCGCAGGCGCAGGAGCGCGCGGAGCGCTGGGTCAACGGCGAGGTGCCGGCGTACCAGCAGCGTGAGGTACGGGTACGGGAGTTCGAGCTGGGCTTCGTGGCCTGGGCCGAGGACCGCGAGGGCGGGCCGGTCGTCGACGGCGGCCGGCAGCGGCTGGTGATCGCCCGGGACAGCGGGGAGACGACGCTGTGGCCGGGGCTGCCGGTGGGCGAGGTGATCCGGCGGTACGAAGAGGAGTACGGCGCGGTGCCCGAGGCGGCGCCCGCGCCGGAGGTGCCGCGGCAGCGGATCGATCTGGAGCAGACGTCGTTCCTGCTGACGCCGCCGGAGTGGCTGCAGGAGGCGGCGGACGCGGTCGGCATTCCGGATCGGGGAGCGGGGGCGTCGGAGACGCCGGAAGTGCCGGAGACATCGGGGGTGCAGGCTCCTGCCGCGGAGACTCCTGTCGCCGCGCAGGGGCCTGCTGAGCAGCCGCCTGCCGCGCCCGTGCCTGCCGCCGCGCCGGAGTCGGAGGAGCAGCAGCCCGAGGAGGAGAAGGAAACCGCTGCGCCCGTTTCCGGTACGGCCGCCGCTTCCTCCTGGGAGGGCACGGACATCACCGCGGACGACGACGGTGACGACCGGTCGGTGGGGCTGCCGGCGACCGTGTTCGCGCCGCCGCTGAGCTTCGACGAGGACGCCGAGCGGGGTTCGGCGCAGCCTTCGGTGCGCCCGGATGCCAGGACCGAGCTGCTCCAGGGGGGCAGCCAGTTGCCGCCCACGGCGGTCGCACCGGCCATCGAGGACCCGGCCGCCGGTCCGCCTCCGGGCCCCGCGGCTCCGGCCGCCGCCGCGCCCGGTCTGTCGGACCTGCCGCCGCCGTCCGGCCCGCCCGTCACGCATCTGCCGCCCCCCGGTGTGCCCGGCGCGGGCCCCGAGCGCCCGTCCGCCGCGGACGTCGCGGACGAGGCGACGAGCAGGGCGCAGGTGCAGTCCGGCGGTCCCGGTACGCCGCCCCCGGCTCCCAGTACGCCTCCGGCACCCAGTACGCCTCCGGCACCCAGTACGTCTGCGGCGCCCAGTACGCCCCCGGCACCCGGTACGCCCCCGCCGCCCGGTGCCCCGGGAGGCGGCGGTTACGTACCGACGCAACTGGTCTCCCAGTTGGACCCGAACGCCGCCGGCCCGTCCGGCGCCCCGGCCGCGATCGAGGGCTCGCAGCCCCCGCCGCCCGGCCCTCCCGCAGCCCCCGGTGCGCCGGGTACTCCCGGTACTTCCGGTGGTGGCGTGCACGCGGCCGCCACGATGCTGGCCGACGGTTCGTCGCTGCCCGGCAACGCCGGTGCGGCGAAGAGCGGGGGCGACGGGCCGCCGCCCCCGTCCCCGCCCGGTATGCCCCGCGCCGCGGGCCCCGGTACGCCTCCGCCGCCGCCCGCCGCCCCGGCCACTCCGCCCCCGGGAGCCCCCGGCGCTCCCGGCGCTCCCGGTGGTGGCGTGCACGCCGCGGCGACGATGCTCGCGGGCCCCGGTACGCCGCCGCCCGCCGGCCCCGGTATCCAGCCTCCGCCCGCCCCCGGTGCGCAGCCTCCCGCTGCCCCCGGTATGCAGCCTCCCGCGGGCCCTGGTGTGCAGCCTCCCCCCGGCCCCGGTATGCCGCCGCCCGCTGCTCCCATGGGGCAGCCCGGCGCTCCGGCCGGGCCGCCGCCGACCGGTCAGCCGACCGTCGGCCCCGGCTACATGGCCGTGCTGCGGTACCGCGCGCCCGACGGGTCCGAGCAGCAGATCATCCGGCGTTCGGCGCCCGGTACGCCGCATCCGGAGTGGCAGATCCTGCACGAGCTGCGCGGGCTGAACGTGCCGCCGGAGCAGGTGCTGGAGCTCCACACCGAGCTGGAGTCCTGCGACCTGCCGGGCGGTTACTGCGCCCGGATGATCCGGGAGACCTGGCCGCAGGTGCGGATCAGCCACACCGCCGCGTACGGCCACGACCACGCCTCGCGGCAGCAGGGCGTACGGCATCTGGTGGAGCATCAGGGCGAGCTGCACCAGGTGGCGGACGGGCCCGCCCGTCCGGCGCCGGTGCGCGTGCCGCTGCCGCACCCGTCGCAGATCCAGCTCGCGCCGCCGGTCCCGCCGCAGGCGATCGGGCAGGAGCTCGAGCAGGCGTTCGGGCCGCAGGGGGTCTTCCGCTTCGATCAGCGCGCCGTCTCCCGGCAGGGCGTGCCCGACGTGGTGGGGCAGACCCTGGTGTGGGCCGGTGTACCGGTCGATTTCGGCCCGTTCTTCTGGGGGCAGGCGCAGCCGGGCCGCCCGGTGCCGACACTGGCGGAGCTGGCCCAGGAGCGGGGCGTGCAGCCGGCTCCCGATGCGGGCTCGTACCTGGTCATGGGCTCGGACTTCGGCCGTCAGCTGTGCGTGCAGTACGGCACGGCGCACATCGTGGCGGTGCCGTTGGAGGCGGGCCCCGGTGGGCAGGCGGCGACGCCGCAGTTCGTGAACACCGGGCTGCCGGAGTTCGTGCGCTGCATGGCGATGCTGGGCCGGATGTGGCGGCTGCGGTACGGGCTGAACCCGGAGCAGGCGGGCCGCTGGACCACCGACTTCCAGGTGCAGCTCGCGGCGCTGGACCCGGCGGCGCTCGGCTCGCCGGAGACCTGGTGGTCGGTCCTGCTGGAGCAGATGTGGGACGGCCTGCTGTAACGGCGGGACGGCCTCCTGCAGCCGTGGGACGGCCTCCTGCAGCCGCGGGGCGGCGGCGCTGAGCGCGGTGTCGCCCGTACGGCCGTGACGGTGTGTCATACGTGGCGCTCGACCTGCGAGACGGGTCGGGCGCCACGATCATGCCGGTATGGCCCCACCGTCCCGACCCTCCCCACCGTCCCCGCCGCAGCCGAGTTCGACGGCGCTGTACCGCGCGGGGCGCGGGCGGGGCCGGCGCGGGCGGTCCTGGCCGCGGCGGATCGCGCTGCTGGTGACCGTGCTGGTGCTGCTGGCCCTGGCGCTGGCGGTCGCGCTGTTCTTCTGGGCGGGCGGGCAGCTCCGCCAGATGGACGCACTGAGCGCCTATCCGGGCCGGCCGGCCGCGGGCAAAGGCACGAACTGGCTCCTGGTGGGCTCCGACAGTCGGCGCGATCTGACCCACCGCCAGCAACAGGAGCTCCATGTGGGCCATGAGGCGGTGCGCAACACCGATACGGTGATGCTGCTGCACTACGGGGACAGCGGCCCGTCTCTGGTGAGCCTGCCGCGGGACAGTTACGTCGCGGTGCCGGGACACGGCAAGAACAAGATCAATGCGGCGTACGGCCTCGGCGGCGCGAAGCTGCTCTCGCGCACCGTCGAACAGGCGACGGGCCTGCGCGTGGACCACTACGCCGAGGTCGACTTCCTCGGCCTGGTGCGGGTGGTGGACGCGCTGGGCGGCGTACGGCTGTGCCTGGACGCGCCGCTGAAGGACGAGAAGTCCGGCGCCGACTTCCCGGCGGGCTGCTCGCGGATGAACGGCACTCAGGCGCTGGCGTACGTACGGGCCCGTTACAGCGACCCGAAGGGCGACCTGGGTCGGGTGCAGCGACAGCGGGCGCTCATCAGCGCCGTGTCGGAGAGGATGCTCGGCCCCGGGACGCTGCTGAACCCGTTCCGGACGGTGCCGGCACTGGACGCGGCGCTGGCGGCGCTGCGCGTGGACGGCCGGACCGGCGTGGTGGACCTGACGCAGATGGGACTGTCGATGAAGCAGGTGGCGAAGGGGTCGGGGACGGCCACGACGGTGCCGGTCACCGGCCCGGGGACGGCGGTCGCCGGCGCGGGGGACGTGCTCGTGTGGGACGCGGAGCGGGCGCGGCGGCTTTTCCGTGCCCTCCGTACCGACGAGCCGATTCCGACTTCTGCGGAAAAGTAACGCATCCTTGGGCAGTGATAGGTGCGGAGTGTCGCGTTATGGGCGCTTCGGAACAATCAACAAAGATGTGCGCCGGACCACGTCACTGTCGGAGAGGGGCTTTGAGGGATGAGTGCATCGGTGTCGCCTCACGGATTCGAGGTCGTACGAGGGCGTGGTTACCGTCCGGCGGACGTGGACCGCAGAGTCGAAGGGCTCTCCCTCGACCGCGACTCCTGCTGGGAACGGGCGGCCCGCCTCACCGTGCTGGCCAACGAGATGACCGCCGAACTGGAGCGGCTGCGCGAGTACCTCGCCCATATGCCGCCCCAGACGTACGAGTCCCTGGGCGAGCAGGCCCGCCTGATCCTGACCACGGTGGAGTCCGAGGCGGAGCGGCTGCGCACCGAAGCGGCGGCGGACGCCGAGCGGCTGCGGGAGGAGGCGGCGGACTACGGGCGGGAGCAGGGCGACGCCGCCGACGCGTACGCGCTGAGGCTCTGCCAGGACGCCGAGGACGCCGCTGTACGCGCTGAGGAGGCGGCGGAGGCCGAGGCGCGGACCATGGTCGAGGAGGCCGCCAGGGCCGCCGAGGAGGCGCGCCAGGAGGCGGAGGAAGGGCTCCGCGAGATGCGCCGGCGCACCGCGGAGGTCCTGGAGGACCAGGAGAAGAGCCTGGCCGAGCAGTGGACGGCGGCGGAGCAGGAGCTGGCCGACCGTGAACTGGCCATACAGCAGCGGATCGCGGACCTGGAGGAGCGCGGCGAGGCGCGCATCGTGGAGGCGCAGCGCCACTACGCCAGGATGGAGGAGTCCGCGCGGCACATCGATGAGGAGGCCGCGGCCCGCGCCTCCGAACTGATCGCGGAGGCCGAGGCGGAGGCGGCCCGCGTCGAACGCGCCACGGAACGCGTCCTGCGCGAGCACGAGGAGCGCCGCGAGGAGCTGCGCTCCCACATGGCCCACGTACGCAGCAGCCTGGCCACCCTCATGGGCAAGGACCCGGACGCGGCGGAGCAGGAACACGAGCAGGAGCAGGAGCAGGAGTACGGACGGGAGTCCGACGCCGGGCACGTGTACGACGTGGCGACGGAGGACGGGGAAGGCGTACGGGGGCACACGGAGGCGCCGTACGAAGAGGCTCCGGACGCTGCGTACGAAGGGGCCGCGGACGCTGCGTATGAAGGGGCCGCGGACGCTGCGTATGAAGGGGCCGCGGACGCTGCGTATGAAGGGGCCGCGGACGCTGGGTACGACGACGGCGCGAACGCTGCGTATGAAGGCGGCGCGAACGCTGCGTACGAAGAGGCACTCGCCCCCGAAGCCGCGCCTGCCCCTGAAGCAGTGCGCGCCTCTGAAGCCGCGCCCGCCCACGAGGAGGCCCCCGCCAAGCGCGGTGTGGACCCCGACGAGGAGGACACGCTCGAGACCGAGCTGCCGCGTACGGAGGGCTGAGCCGCCCGCCTCAGTCCTTCTCGGCGGGTCCGGCCTCCCCCTCTCCCCGTGCGTCCGCGTGGACGGGGAAGCGGCGCGGGGCGAAGAGCAGCGCGGCCAGGGCGAGCAGCCCGGCGACGGCGGCGCCGTAGTAGACGTGTTCGACCGTGGTGTCCACGGCGTGCCGCAGGTAGTCGGTGGCCTGCTCGGTGAGCGTGCCGGCGTGTTCCAGCGCGCGGGAGACGGCGTCCAGGTCGCCCGGCAGCCCGGCGCGGATGCCGGCGGGCGCGTCGGCCAGCCGCCCGGCCAGGGTGGTGTTGGCGACGGCCCCGAAGAGCGCGGCCCCGACGGACTGGCCGACCTGGCGGCAGAAGAGGATCGAGGCGGTGGCGGTGCCCCGTTCGGCGTACCCGACGGAGGACTGCACCCCGATGATCAGCGGCAACTGGAACAGTCCGAGGGTGGCGCCCAGCGCGAGCATGAGCAGCGCCGGCTGCCACGCCGCGCCGGGGTAGGGCAGTTGCGGGAAGGCCAGCAGCACCAGCGTGGCGGCGCCGATGCCGAGGAGCGCGCACGTGCGGATGCCGAAGCGGTTGTAGACGTGGCTGCTGAGCGCGGCCGCCACCGGCCAGCTCATGGTCATGGTGGACAGCACGAACCCGGCCGCGATGGGGCCGAGGCCCAGTACGGCCTGGGCGTAGGTGGGCAGGAAGACGGTCGGGGCGACCATCAGCAGCCCGAGGGCGCCGAGCGCGAGGTTGACGGTGGAGATGGTGCGGCGGCGCCAGACCCAGCCGGGGATGATCGGCTCGGCGGCGCGGCGTTCGATCAGTACGGTGGCGGCTGCGCACAGGGCGCTGCCGCCCAGCAGGAGCAGCGAGGGCGCGGACAGCCAGGGCCAGGCGACGCCGCCCTGGACGAGCGCGGTCAGCAGCAGCCCGCCGCAGGCGAAGATGGCCAGTGCGCCGGGCCAGTCGATGACCGGCCTGGTGGTACGGGTGCGGTGCGCGGGGTCCTCGTAGCCCCTCTTGTCCTCGAAGAAGTGGCGCAGGACGAGCCAGAGGGCGAGCGCGCCGACCGGCAGGTTGACGAGGAAGATCCAGCGCCAGTCCGCGTAGGCCGCGAGCAGGCCGCCGAGCGCGGGCCCGGCCACGGAGGAGGTGGCCCAGACGGTGGAGAGCTTCGCCTGTATGCGCGGCCGCTCCTTCATGGGGTACAGGTCGGCGGCGATGGTCTGCACGGTGCCCTGGAGGGCGCCGCCGCCGAGGCCCTGCAGGACGCGGAAGGCGATCAGCGAGGCCATGTTCCAGGCGCCCGCGCACAGCAGCGAGCCGGCGAGGAAGATCACGATGCCGGCGACGAGGACGGGCTTGCGGCCGAAGGTGTCGGAGAGCTTGCCGTAGACGGGCAGGGTGACGGTGACGGCCAGCAGGTAGCCGGAGAAGAGCCAGGAGAAGACCGAGAAGCCGCCGAGGTCGCCGACGATCTGCGGGACGGCGGTGGCGATGATCGTGGAGTCCAGGGCGGCCAGTGCCATGCCGAGCATGAGGGCGGCGACGACGGGGCCGCGGCGGGTGGCGGGTGCCGCGGCGCGTGTCTCCGGCTGCTCCGCTGCCGCGCTCCCGGTCGGCTCCGTCTTCGGTACCGCACCCGCCGTCCGCTCCGGTTCCGTCCGTCCGCCGGTGCCGCTCACCGTGCCCCCTCCGCCGTATCCGTGTACCGGACACCATTCCACGCGCAGCCGGGATGCGGTACGGGGCTTCTCGCCCGTCGAGACGGTGCCGCGCCGTCGTGGCCGAGCGCGCGGTTCCCCGCGCGACCAGCCGCAGCGGCGGTGCGCCGGTACCGCGCTCCCGAACCACCCCGATAGCCTCATCCGCACCGCGGCCGGGCGTACGCTGGGGGATCCTGGCCCGCCCGCGGTGCCGGCCGTCGAGCCGCCGCAGGGCGGCACCGCGTTGTCCGACTCCCTGGGACGGAAGCCTTTTCATGAGCCTGACAGGACTGCTCGACGCCGTCGTACGGGACCCGGCGCTGGCCGAAGCGGTCGAGGCCGCCACCGACGGGCACCGCCGTCACGTGGACCTGGTCGGCCCGCCGGCCGCCCGCCCCTTCGCCGTCGCCGCGCTGGCCCGCGATGCCCAGCGCCCGGTGCTCGCGGTCACCGCGACCGGCCGGGAGGCCGAGGACCTGGCCGCCGCGCTGCGCTCGCTGCTCCCCGAGGACAGCGTCGTGGAGTACCCCTCCTGGGAGACCCTGCCGCACGAGCGCCTCTCGCCCCGTTCGGACACCGTCGGCCGCCGCCTCGCCGTGCTGCGCCGGCTCGCCCACCCCACGAAGGACGACCCGGCGACCGGCCCGGTCTCGGTCGTGGTCGCGCCTGTGCGGTCCGTGCTGCAGCCGCAGGTCAAGGGGCTGGGCGACCTGGAGCCCGTCGCGCTCCGCAGCGGCGAGAGCGCCGACCTCGGCGAGATCGTGGACGGCCTGGCGGCCGCCGCGTACAGCCGCGTGGAACTGGTCGAGAAGCGCGGCGAGTTCGCGGTCCGCGGCGGCATCCTGGACGTCTTCCCGCCCACCGAGGAACACCCGCTGCGGATCGAGTTCTGGGGCGACGACGTCGAGGAGATCCGGTACTTCAAGGTCGCCGACCAGCGGTCCCTGGAGATCGCCGAGCACGGCCTGTGGGCGCCGCCCTGCCGCGAGCTGCTGCTCACCGCCTCCGTACGGGAGCGGGCCGCGGCGCTCGCCGAGGAGCACCCGGAGCTCGGCGAGCTGCTCGGCAAGATCGCCGAGGGCATCGCGGTGGAGGGCATGGAGTCCCTCGCGCCGGTCCTCGTGGACGAGATGGAGCTGCTGCTGGACGTGCTGCCGGCGGGCTCCATGGCGGTGGTCTGCGATCCGGAGCGGGTGCGGACGCGCGCCGCCGACCTGGTCGCCACCAGCCAGGAGTTCCTGCAGGCGAGCTGGGCTGCCACGGCCGGCGGCGGAGAGGCCCCCATCGATGTCGGCGCGGCCTCCCTGTGGGGCATCGCGGACGTCCGCGACCGCGCCCGTGAGCTGGGCATGATGTGGTGGTCGGTCTCGCAGTTCGCCGCCGACGAGGCGGCCGAGACGGACGGGGACACCCTCAAGCTCGGCATGCACGCCCCCGAGACGTACAGAGGCGACACCCAGCGCGCGCTCGCCGACACCAAGCAGTGGCTGGCCGACGGCTGGCGCACGGTCTACCTCACCGAGGGCCACGGCCCCGCGGCCCGTACGGTCGAGGTGCTCGGCGGCGAGGGCATCGCCGCCCGGCTGGACCCCGAACTGCCGGAGATCTCACCGGCCGTCGTGCACGTCTCCTGCGGCTCGATCGACAACGGCTTCGTCGACCCGGGGCTGAAGCTCGCGGTGCTCACCGAGACCGACCTCTCGGGCCAGAAGGCGGCCGGCAAGGACGCCACGCGGATGCCGGCCCGCCGCCGCAAGACCATCGACCCGCTCACCCTCGAAGCGGGCGACTACATCGTGCACGAACAGCACGGCGTCGGCCGGTACATCGAAATGGTGCAGCGCACGGTCCAGGGCGCCACCCGCGAGTACCTCCTCGTCGAGTACGCGCCCGCCAAGCGCGGCCAGCCCGGCGACCGCCTCTACATCCCCACCGACCAGCTCGAGCAGGTCACCAAGTACGTCGGCGGCGAGGCCCCGACGCTGCACCGCCTCGGCGGCGCCGACTGGACCAAGACCAAGGCGCGCGCGAAGAAGGCCGTCAAGGAGATCGCGGCCGACCTGATCAAGCTGTACTCGGCCCGGATGGCGGCGCCCGGCCACACGTTCGGCCCGGACACCCCCTGGCAGCGCGAGCTGGAGGACGCGTTCCCGTACGCGGAGACGCCCGACCAGCTCACCACCATCGCCGAGGTCAAGGAGGACATGGAGAAGTCGGTCCCGATGGACCGACTGATCTGCGGCGACGTCGGCTACGGCAAGACCGAGATCGCGGTGCGCGCCGCCTTCAAGGCCGTCCAGGACGGCAAGCAGGTCGCCGTGCTGGTCCCGACGACGCTGCTCGTGCAGCAGCACTTCGGCACCTTCACCGAGCGCTACGGTCAGTTCCCCGTCAACGTCCGCGCCCTCTCCCGCTTCCAGACCGAGACCGAGTCGAAGGCCACCCTGGAGGGTCTCAAGGACGGCTCGGTCGACATCGTCATCGGCACCCACCGGCTGTTCTCCTCCGAGACCAAGTTCAAGGACCTGGGCCTGGTCATCGTCGACGAGGAGCAGCGCTTCGGTGTCGAGCACAAGGAGCAGCTCAAGAAGCTGCGTGCGAACGTGGACGTGCTGACCATGTCGGCGACGCCGATTCCGCGGACCTTGGAGATGGCGGTGACGGGCATCCGTGAGATGTCGACGATCACCACCCCGCCCGAGGAGCGGCACCCGGTGCTCACCTTCGTCGGGCCGTACGAGGAGAAGCAGATCGGCGCCGCCATCCGCCGCGAACTGCTCCGCGAGGGCCAGGTCTTCTACATCCACAACCGTGTGGAGTCCATCGACCGGGCCGCGGCCCGCCTCCGCGAGATCGTCCCCGAGGCGCGCATCACCACCGCCCACGGCCAGATGTCGGAGTCCGCACTCGAACAGGTCGTGGTCGACTTCTGGGAGAAGAAGTCCGACGTACTGGTCGCCACGACCATCGTCGAGTCCGGCATCGACATCTCCAACGCCAACACCCTGATCGTTGAACGAGGCGACAATTTCGGCCTCTCCCAGCTCCACCAGCTCCGCGGCCGCGTCGGCCGTGGCCGCGAGCGCGGCTACGCCTACTTCCTCTACCCGCCGGAGAAGCCGCTTACGGAGACCGCGCACGAGCGGCTGGCCACCATCGCCCAGCACACGGAGATGGGCGCCGGCATGTACGTCGCGATGAAGGACCTGGAGATCCGCGGCGCGGGCAACCTCCTCGGCGGCGAGCAGTCGGGCCACATCGCGGGCGTCGGCTTCGACCTGTACGTCCGCATGGTCGGCGAGGCCGTGGCGGACTACCGCGCCTCCCTGGAAGGCGGCGTGGAGGAGGAGCCGCCGCTGGAGGTGAAGATCGAACTGCCGGTGGACGCGCACGTCCCGCACGACTACGCCCCCGGCGAGCGCCTGCGCCTGCAGGCGTACCGCGCGATCGCCGCCGCCAACACCGAGGAGGACATCGCCTCGGTACGCGAGGAACTGACCGACCGCTACGGCAAGCTCCCCGAGCCGGTGGAGAACCTCCTGCTGGTCGCGGGCCTGCGGATGCTCGCCCGCGCCTGCGGCGTCACCGACATCACGCTGCAGGGCTCCAACATCCGCTTCGGCCCGGTCGAGCTGCGCGAGTCCCAGGAGCTGCGGCTGAAGCGGCTGTACCCGCGTACGGTCATCAAGCCCGCCACCCACCAGGTCCTGGTACCCCGCCCGGCCACGGGCAAGATCGGCGGCAAGCCGCTGGTCGGCCGCGAACTGCTGGCCTGGGTGGGGGAGTTCCTCACCTCGGTACTGGGGTCGTGAGGTCGGTTCTGGGGGCTTAGCGGGGCCGCAGCGGCGGGGAACTCGGGTTCCCGCCGCGCCTCAGTCCTTCGTGGCGCGTTTGAGGAGGGTGAGGCCGCCGGCCTCGCCGTCCGGTACGTACACCGCGCCCGGGTGGCGGTGGCCGGCGTCCGCGAGGGCCTGCGGAGTGGTCCGGCCGTCGCGGAGCTGGACGGCGACGTAGTCCGGGGCGATGCCGCGGGTGTCGCCTATCCAGTACACCGTCGTACGGCCGGTGAGCCGGCTGATGGGCCGGACGTCGGCCTCGACGGTGGCACCGTCGGGGATGCGGCCGAGCAGCGCCTCGGCCTGGGCGACGGAGGGATCCGTGCGGTAGGTGTCCGCTTCGGTGAGCCGCGCGAGCGGCAGCGTCGTGGTCAGCGCGAGGGCTGCGGCGAGCGCGGCGGCCGGGAGGTGCGTGGCGTAACTGCGCAGCCAGGGGCGGACACTCGTACGGAACCGGGGCAGCGCGTCGACCAGCGCGAGGAAGACCACCGGCATCAGGACGGCGCTGTAGTGCCAGTCGGTGCCCCAGTAGTGGTCGTCGTGCGAGACGAAGCGCCAGCCGATGGTCGGCACCGCGGCGAGCAGCAGCGGTGAACGCAGGGCCAGCAGGCCGGTGGTGGGCAGCAGTATCCACAGCAGCGTTCGGACGGCCGTGTCCACGGGGATGAGCGGTGCCGGTCCGCCGTCGCCGCTGAGCTTGGTCCAGTAGTCGTACGAGCCGGTGCCGTTGAAGGCGGGGATGATCACGGCGAGCGTGAGGGCGGTGGCGGCGAGGCCGAGGAAAACCAGCGTGACGGCCGCGGGCACCGCGCGCCGGGCCCGGATCAGGACGATCACGCCGATGGCCGCCGCGGTCACCCCCAGATCCTCCTTGACCAGGATCAGCGGGGCCGCCCAGCACACCGCAGCGGTCCAGCGTCTGCCGATGACCGCTTCCAGCGAGAAGGCGATCATCGGCAGCGCGAACGCGATCTCGTGGAAGTCGAAGTCGACCGCGCGCTGCACCCCCCAGGACAGTCCGTACGCCGCGCCGACGGCGAGCCCGGCGCGGCGGCCGAGCAGCCGGGCCGCGCAGCGGGTGACGGGCACGGCGGACAGGGCGAAGAGCGCGGCCTGCGCGACGAGCAGGGTCACCGGGGAGGGCAGCAGCCGGTAGAGCGGGGCGAGCAGGGCGAGTACCGGACTGAAGTGGTCGCCGAGGATGTTCGCGCCGGGGCCCTTGAGGTCGGCGACGGGGGCCTGGAGATGCGCGTAGGACCGGACCACCTGCTCGAATATCCCGAGGTCCCAGGAGATCGTGCCCATGGTGCGGTACCGCTGTACGGACAACGTGGCGAACAGGGCGAAGAGGACGGCGGCCGTCCAGCACGGGTCCAGGCGCGGGCCGCGCAACGCGGCGGCCCGGACACCGAGGCGGCCCGGCCCGCGTCCGGTACGGCCGTCGGCCGCGGCCGGGGTCCGGGCGCCGGCCTCGCCCGTCGCGGTTGCTGCGGCCGTGTCCATGCGGATCCTTACTCTTCCTCGCTCGCCTGTCCCTGGTACTTGGGTACGTGCTCTCTGCCGTCTGAACTCTGAACTTCCGAAAAGGTACTCGACACCATCGAACCGGACGGCCCGTCATACAAGGTGGCCCACGAGACCTATGGTCACCAAGGGGCGGACACCCGCCCCGACCGCCCGCCGTGGCCACCGGCCCCGATGATCGTCGTGACGCAACCGAAGATTGGATGTCCCCCTTGATACGGTCCGCGCTTCCCGTACGCCGCGCCGCGCTCTCCGCGACGGCTCTCGCCGCGGCCCTCGCCCTGGCCGGCTGCAACCCGTCCAGCGGCAGCACTCATGGAGACGGCAAGCGGAGCCCGGACGTTCCCACGGCGACGGGCGAACCGGGCAGTGCACTCTCGGCGCTCGGCTCGCTCACGGTCAAGGGCCGGGCCCCGAAGACCGGATACGAGCGGGACCGCTTCGGCACCGCCTGGGCCGACACCGACAGCAACGGCTGCCCGACCCGTGAGGACATCCTCAAGCGCGACCTGACGCAGGTGCAGTACCAGGACGGCCGCTGCAAGGTGTCCTCGGGCGAACTGGCGAAGGACCCCTACACCGGACAGCGGGTGATCTTCCGGCGCGGCAGCAGCCTCGTGGACATCGACCACGTTGTGGCTCTGTCGGACGCCTGGCAGAAGGGCGCCCAGCAGTGGCCGGCCGGCAAGCGGATCGCGCTGGCCAACGATCCGCTGAACCTCATCGCGGTCGGCGCCTCCGCCAACCGTCAGAAGAGCGACGGCGACGCGGCCACCTGGCTGCCGGCCAACAAGGGCTACCGCTGCGACTACATCGCCCAGCAGGTCGCGGTGAAGAAGAAGTACGGCCTGTGGGTGACGCGCGCGGAGAAGGCGGCGATGGGGAAGGTGCTGCACACCTGCCCGGCCGAGAAGCTCCCCGCAGGCGGCAACCCGACCGAGGCCCCGCCCCGCTTCCACGCGCAGTAGCCGACCGGGGCACCGTCCCGTTTCCCCGCGCACTGGCCGACAGGCCGGGAGGCGCGGGCACGGCGGCCGTGCCCGGCAGCCTGGGACGGCCGGCCGGCCGGGCACGGTGCCGGTGGTCAGGGGCAGGTCACAGACCCAGGTCCCACTGGGACGCCTCGTGCTCCAGGCCCGGCGTCACCTCGACGTCGAGGTTCTTCGCCGCCGCCGGGGTGTCGAAGGCGAACTCCACGCTCGCGCTCTTGCCCGGCAGGATCTTGCCGTTGAAGCCCTCGCCGACCGTGCCGTCGAATATCTGCTCCGCGGCCTTGCCGTCCTTGCCGGCGCGCGCCTCGACCAGGGTCAGGGCGCTGTCGAACTTCTCCTTGCCCTTGTTCTCCAGCTGCACCGTGATCTTGTAAGCCTTCTGGCCCTCCTTGTGGCCGACGGCGAACTCGCCGACGGTGTACGCCGTCGCCTTGGACACCGTGACGCTCAGACCCGTGTCGTACTCGGCGGTGTCGCCGGCGTGCAGCGCCTCGCCCTCCGCGTCCTTCGAGTCGCTGCCCGTGCCGGCCGCGTCCTCATCCTCCGCGCCACCGCTCTTGGGCTGCGCGGTGGAGGTCTCCAGCGACTTGTTGATCTCGTCGACCGTGTCCTTGACCGCGGTGAAGGTGATGACCGCACCGACCACCGACAGGATCAGCGAGGCGACGCCCAGCAGCACGCCCGCCAGCGCGACCCCCTTATTGGTGGCCTGACCGCGCTTGGCGCGGCCCCGGCCGACCAGGCCGAAGATCAGGGCCAGCAGGCCGAGCGTGCCGGCGAACCAGAACAGGAGCGGTATCAGACCGGACAGGGCGCCGATCACGCCGAGCACGAGGGCCGCGATGCCCAGGCCGTTGCGCGTGGCCTGCGGAGCCGGGACGCCCGTCGGAACCGGGGCGCCGGGCGGGAACTGCATCTGCTGGGACATGGCTGTGGGTCCCTTCCGGGAGTCTCGATCGGTTCTGACGAAACGACCTGAAGCAAGAGAGAGGAGAAGAGCGAGAAGAGTGCGAAGAACAAGAGGAACGACGAGAAAGTCGAGAAAGGTGGAGCTGGTGTCGCGATGACTTAATAACAGCAGAGGCTGTGAACCGAGTCAACACGGTTCACGGGAAAGAGTTAATTCACGACGTGAAGGGGTCTGGGGCTGTGTCGTGGGTATGCTCGCTGACACAGGCGACACAGACGCGACGGAGCGATCGGACGGGAGCCAGTCAGGTGCCGGAGAACGCAACACCGGAGACCCCAGCGCAGACCGCGGTGGAAGCCGCGGTCGCGGCCGAGGTGACCGCTGCGGGTATTGCGCGCCTGGCCGGCGTGGGCCGGGCCGCGGTCAGCAACTGGCGCCGCCGGCACGCCGACTTCCCCAGGCCCGTAGGGGGGACGGAGGCCAGCCCCGCCTTCGCGCTGACCGCCGTCGAGCAGTGGCTGCGCGATCAGGGCAAGCTCGCCGAAGTGCCGCTGCGCGAGCGGGTCTGGCAGCAGGTCACGGGCCACCCGGCCGGCGCCGCCACGGCCCTGCGGCACGTCGGAGCCGTCCTCCTCCTCGTCCGCGACCGCCCCGCCGTCTGGCGCGGACTCGCCCGGGCCGATGACGACGCCGAGCTGACCGGCCTGCTGCCGCCCGCGCTCGACGCCGTCCTCACCGCCCGCCTCGGCCCCGCCCACCCCGTCACGGGCCTCACCCGCGAGACCCTCGCCCCGTCCAGCGCCCTCGTCCGGGCGGCCGCCGAGCTCGCCGAGGACGCGGAAGGCGCTCCGTATGCGTACGAGTTCCTGCTCGGCCGCCATCTGGACGCCAACCCCCGGCAGTACACCCTCACCCCGCCTGGTCTCGCCGCCCTCATGGCCGAGCTGGCCGGTCCCGCCGCCGCCGTCCTGGACCCCGCCGCCGGCACCGGCACCTTGCTGTACCCCGCGCAGGAGCCGGCCCCCGCGCAAGCGCCCAACGCCAAGGACGGACCCAAGGAAGAGGGGAGCGCCAAGGAAAGGGCGAAGGGAGAAGGAGAGAGGGGAGGAGAAGGGGACGGCCCGGATCCTCAGGCGCGGCCGGGGCCCGCCGCGGTCTACGGGCAGGAGGCCGACGCCGATCTCGCCGCGCTCACCGCACTGCGCCTGGCCCTGCGTTCGCCGGGGACCCAGGTCCGGATCCAGGCCGCCGACACCCTGCGCGACGACGCCTTCCCCGACCTCGAGGTCGACGCCGTCCTGACTCACCCGCCCTTCAATGAGCGCAACTGGGGCCACGACACCCTGGCCTACGACCCCCGCTGGGAGTACGGCTTCCCGGCCCGTACGGAATCGGAGCTGGCCTGGGTCCAGCACGCGCTGGCCCGCCTCAAGACCGGCGGCACGGCCGTCCTGCTCATGCCGCCCGCCGCCGCCTCCCGCCGCTCCGGCCGCCGGATCCGCGCCGACCTGCTGCGCCGCGGCGCGCTGCGGGCCGTCATCGCGCTGCCCGCCGGCGCCGCCCCGCCGTACGGCATCCCGCTGCACCTGTGGGTGCTGCACCGGCCGGGCAGCGCCCCGCCGCCCGCCCCCCACCTCCTGGTCGTCGACACCGCCGAACTGGCCCCGGGCGGCCGGGACAAGCTCGACTGGCAGACCGTGCGCGCCACCGTCCTGGACGCCTGGCGGACCTTCGACCACGAGGGCGGCATCGAGGAACGGCCGGGCGTGCGGCGCTCGCTGGCCGCCATCGACCTGCTGGACGACGACGTCGACCTCGCCCCGGCCCGGCACCTCCCACCCCCCGCGGCGGGCGGCGGCCCCGCCGAACTGGCCCGCGCGCACGAGGAGCTGACCGCCGCCCTCGCCCGTACCACCGATCTCGCGCCGGTCCCCGCGTCCGCCGGGCGGGAGGCGCCCGCCCGCTGGCCGCTGACCACCGTCGGCGAGCTGGCCCGGGCCGGCGCGCTGGTGCTGCGGGCCGGCGGGCCCGGCACCGCCGCCCTGGGAGAGGGCCCCGTCCAGCTCACCGAGCACGACGTCATCGGCGGCACACCGCCGTCCGGCACCCTTCCCGAACCGGCCACCGGGGACGCCCCCGAAGAGCCCGTCCTGCTCCAGGCCGGCGACGTCGTCGTGCCGGTCCTGGGCGGCGGGGCCATCGCCCGGGTCGTCGATGCCGCCACCGAGGGCGCAGCGCTCGGCCGCAACCTCTTCCTGCTGCGGCCGGACCCGGCCGCGCTGGACCCCTGGTTCCTCGCCGGGTTCCTGCGCGGCACCGCCAACAACCGCCAGGCCAGCAGCTACGCCTCCACCGCCACCCGGCTCGACGTCCGTCGCCTCCAACTCCCCCGGCTCCCCCCGGCCGAGCAGCGCGAATACGGCGAACGCTTCCGGGCGCTCGCCGCCTTCGAGGAAGCGCTCCGCGAATCGGCCCGGTTGGGCGAGCGCTTGGCGCAGGGCCTGTACGACGGGCTGACGGACGGGTCCATACCGCCGGGGTGACCGGCGCGGAGAGGCCGGTCACCCGCCGGGGCCGGTGACCGGCGAGGGCTCGTGGGGCCATCGGGCGGTTGTCGGTCTGTGCGGTCGGTGCCGGTGCGGCCGGAGCGTGCTGTGGCGGTTGTGACCGGACCGGGATGTGAGTCCGTACAACCCAGACGGTGTTGTCAGTGTCGGTATATACGTTCGAAAAAAACCGCCACGACGGCCATACCGACCAGGAGCAGCAATGCACGGCCCCGCCGCCCCGGCTCCGCCACCGCCGCCCCGCCCCGCCAAGCCGGGCACGGTCGTGCTGCTGCGGGTGGTCTTCGTGGCGATCGCCGTGCTCAGCATCGGGATGCTCGCCTGGGTGACGTTGCTGCGCGCCGCGCTGGTGCACCGGCGGCCGGTGGGCTGGTGGATCTTTGGAGTGGACGCGGCGCTGGCCATCCCGCTGATGGCCGTGGTCGGTTCGGTGCCCGAGAGCGACTGGCGCGGGGACGTTGCGCTGGCCCTGATCCTGCTGCAGATGGCGGGTGCCGTGGCGTACTACCTCGTGGTCGACATCCGTGCCCGTGCCCGTGCGCTCGCGAGGTACCCGGCCGGCTACGGCCGGACCGCCCAGCCGTACGGGGCCGCTGCGTTCGGAGTCCCCGCGTACGGAGCCCCGGGGGCTCCGGCCGGATACGCAGGAGGGGCGGTGTACGAGCAGGGCACGATGCCCGGTGCGCCGCCGGGTCCGGGGCCGGGGTCGGGGCCGGGCCCGTACGACTCCCTGCCGAACCCGTACGCCGCTCCCGCGCCCACCCCCGCGGGTCCGCAGTCGCCGCATGCGCAACCGGCGTTGGCACAACCGCCTTTGGCGCAGCCGCGGCCGCAGCGTATTGAGCGGGTGCGGGCCGAGCTGGATGAGCTCAGCGAGTACCTCCGCCGGGGTGAGGGCGCCGGGGGCGAGGGCCGGCGTGAGGAGGAAGGGCGGTGAACGGCAGAGTCATCGCCGAGCGGTACGAACTCTCCGCACTGCTCGGCCAGGGCGGCATGGGCCAGGTGTGGATCGCGTACGACCGGCGCCTGGACCGCCGGGTCGGCGTCAAGCTGCTCCGCCCCGACCGGCTGGCCGGCGCGCCCGACGCGGAGGAGCTGCGCCACCGCTTCGCGCGCGAGTGCCGGGTGACCGCGCAGGTGGATCACCCCGGCCTGGTCACCGTGCACGACGCGGGCAGCGACGGGGACGACCTCTTCCTGGTCATGCAGTACGTCGAGGGGGCCGACCTCGCCGACCACCTCGCCGAGCACGACCCCTACCCCTGGACCTGGGCCGTGTGCGTGGCGGCGCAGCTGTGCGCGGTACTGGCGTCCGTGCACGCGGTGCCGATCGTGCACCGCGACCTCAAGCCGCGGAACGTCATGGTCAAGGCGGACGGCACGGTCACCGTCCTGGACCTCGGCATCGCCTCCGCGCTGGACACCGACACCACACGCCTCACCCACACCGGCTCGCCCATCGGCAGCCCCGCCTACATGGCGCCCGAGCAGGCCATGGGCGGGACGGTCGGCCCGTACACCGACCTGTACGCGCTCGGCGTGCTGCTGCACGAACTGCTCAGCGGGTCCGTGCCGTTCGCCGGGTCGACGGCGCTGGGCGTGCTGCACCGGCATCTGTACGAGATGCCGGTGCCGGTCCGGCAGCTGCGCCCCGACGTGCCCGAGGCGCTGGAAGCGCTGGTGCTTCGGCTGCTGGCCAAGGACCCCGAACACCGCCCTGCCGACGCGCAGGAGGTGTACCAGGCGCTGGCCCCCCTGCTCCCGCACGCCGGCTCCGGAAGAGGGGGAGCGGGGACGGGGGCGCCCATGGATCCGACCCGGCCGTTTCTGCTGCCGCACGCCCCGTGGCCGCGCCGCGCGGCACCGCCGGCCGCCACGGCGCCTACGGTGACGGCCGTACCGGTGGCGGCAGCGGTACCGATGACGGTTGGACCGGTGGCGGCGGGGCCGGTGGCTGAGGTGCGGGCACCGGCTGCACCGCCCGTGCCCGTACAAGCCGTGCCCGCACCGCCCGTACCCGTACCGGCCGTTGCCGTATCGCAGGTGCCCGCCGCGTCAGTGCCCGGGCCCGTGTCCGTGCCGCCGGGGACGGACCCTCGTACGCCGATCTCTGTGCCGTCCTCCACGCCCATGTCCACGCCCGCCCCCACCCCCCTCGGGCTGGACGTCGCGGCTGCTGTGGAGGAGGTCAAACGGTTGCTGGACCACGGGCGGATCACGCAGGCCGTCGACATCCTGGGTGGCATCCTGCCGGCCGCCGCCGCGCGGCACGGCGAGCACTCGCCGGTCGTGCGTACGCTGCGCAAGCAGTACGCGGCCACGCTGATGGACGACGGGCAGTACCGGCGAGCGCTGCCGGAACTGCGGCTGCTGGTCGAGGAGTTCGCGCGCGGGTCCGGTCCGCGGGCGGCCCGCCAGGCGCTCCAGTTCCGTTTCGAGGCGGCGCAGTGCCTGGAGCAGCTCGGCGAGGCCGCGGCGGCCCTGGAGGAGTACCGCACGCTGCTGCCGCACTTCGAGGCGGCTTCCGACGACCCGGTACGACCGCTGGAGATACGGCGTTCCATCGGCCACTTGCTGCTCGCGCTGGGCGAGCGCGGTGCGGCGCAGGAGACGCTGGCCCGGCTGCTGTACGACGCGGAGCGGGTGCACGGCGCGCATCACGCCTTTCCCGCGGAGGTGCGTCGGACGCTGGAGTGGCTGGCCCGCGTCCGCTGAACGGTCGCCCCCGCCGCGGCCCGCCGCTCCGGAGCAGCCGACCCCGCCGCCTCCTGGGTACGAAACACAAAAGTGCCGCAATCGTTGGTCGAATTGCTGGTCCGCGCCGCGCGGACTCCATACCATCGATCAACGCCAGGACTGATACGCCCGCGAGGTGCTGTGGAAGGCCCCCGCTGTCGTTCATGATCTTCGCCGGGAGGCCGAATGCTCCGCCGTAGGACTGCGCTCTCCGTTTCCGCCGCCGTGATCGTGGCGGCCCCGCTCCTGTCCGCCTGCGGCAGTGACGCGCACCCAGGTGCCGCGGCCGTCGTGGGAGGCGAGCGGATCACCGTGGCGCAGCTCCAGGCGCGGGTGAAGAACGTCCGTACCGCCCAGGAAGGCGCCCCGCAGGGCGCGCAGCTCATCGAGAACACCGGCCGGCTCAGCCTGGCCACGCTCAACAGCATGATCTTCGACCGCGTACTGGCGTGCAGCGCGAAGGACGCCGGCGTCGAGGCCAGCCGTTCCGACGTGCAGAAGTGGCGGTCCGCTGCGGAGCGGCGGGCCGGTGGCGCCGACCGGCTGAAGGCGATGTGGCTGCAGCAGGCCATCGCGCCGGGCGAGATCGACGGCGTGGTGCGCAACCAGATCCTGATGGACGGGATCGCGAAGAAGCTGGGTGTGAACCGCCAGTCGCCGCAGGGGCAGCAGCAGCTTGCCCAGGCGCTGGCCAAGACCTCGCGCGACCTCGGGATCGATGTGAACCCGCGCTTCGGCAAGTGGGACGACCGCCAGGTCATGCTCGGCGAGGCGAAGACCCCGTGGGTGCGGACGGAGCAGAAGCAGCAGGTGTGACGCCGGGGCGGCAGGCAGGCGGGGCCCGCCCCGGACGGGGCGCCGTCCGGCGTGGGCCTGGCCTGCCGCCCGGCAAGCCACCCCCGTGCGTTACGTTCGACGGGTGAACGCTTCCGCCACCGGCCGCCTGGTCCTGCTCACCACCAGCCACCGGGTCGCACCCGGCCTGCTGTCCTGGCCCGCGTGGCAGACGCTGCGCGGCGCCGACCGTGTGCTGTGCACCGACCCGGACCACCCGCAGTTGCCGTACCTCGCCGAGGCGGGCATCGCCGTCGAGATCGCGGAGCCCACCGCCCGTGAGCTGGTCGACCACTGCGTGACCGGCGGCCGTACGGCGGTCGTACTGACCTCCGCCGACGGCGAGAGCGCGCTGACCGACGGGCTCGCCCGGCTCGCCGGGTCGGGCCGGGAGGCGATGCCCGACCTGGAGCTGCTGCCCGGTTCGTACGATCTGCCGGGTGCCCGGCTGCTGGACCTCGTACAGGTCATGGACCAGATCCGCGTCGCCTGTCCGTGGAGCGGCATCCGGACGCACGAGGACCTGGCGAAGTACGGCCTGGAGGAGGCGTACGAGCTGGTCGAGGCGATCGAGGAGGGGGACCGGGAGGCGCTCGCCGAGGAGCTGGGCGACGTACTGCTCCAGGTCGTCTTCCACTCCCGGATCGCCCAGGACGACCCCGACGAGCCGTTCTCCATCGACGACGTCGCGGGTGTCATCGTCGACAAGCTGATTCATCGCCATCCGCATGTCTTCGGTGACGAGGAGGCGGCGACGCCGGAGGACGTCAGGGCGCACTGGCTGCGGACCAAGGCCGTCGAGAAGCAGCGCGAGTCGGTGACGGAGGGCGTACCGCTGGGGCAGCCGGCCCTGGCGCTGGCCGCGAAGCTGGCCTCCCGGGCCCGTACGGCCGGCCTCGACGTGCCGGTCGCGGGCGAGGGCATCGGCTACGAGCTGCTGGCGCTGGCGGTGCGGGCCCAGGCGGAGGGCACCGACCCGGAGACGGCGCTGCGGGCTGCGGCGCGGACGTACCGGGACGCGATTGTGGCGGCGGAGCGGGCGGGGTAGCTGTTTCCTGGCTGGGCCCCTCGTCCAGCAGTTTCCTGGCAGGGCCCCTCCCTCTCCCCATCCACCGGGAGTCCGGGTGGCCCCAAAAACACCCCCAGAGCCAACGATGAAAGCCCCTCCCCCACCTCCACCGCACTACCCAAGACGCTACAGTCCGCCACTGACAGTCACCGGGGCCTGTGGACAACCGGATACGGTCGAGGGGTGTACGAACAGACCCCCGCCGCCCCCGTTCCCGCCTGCCCCGAACTCTTCACCTGGGAGTTCGCCGCCGACCCCTATCCCGCGTACGCGTGGCTGCGGGAGCACGCGCCGGTGCGCAGGACGGAGCTGCCCAGCGGGGTCGAGGCGTGGCTGGTCACCCGGTACGCGGACGCGCGCGAGGCGCTGGCCGACCCCCGGCTGTCGAAGAACCCGCAGCACCACAGCGAGGCCGCGCACGGCAAGGGCAAGGTCGGCATCCCCGGCGAACGCAGCGCCAACCTGATGACGCACCTCCTCAACATCGACCCGCCGGACCACACCCGGCTGCGCCGCCTCGTCTCCAAGGCGTTCACGCCGCGTACGGTGGCGCGCTTCGCGCCGCGCGTACAGGAGCTGACCGACCAGCTCATCGACGGCTTCGCCGAACGCGGCGAGGCGGACCTCATCCACGAGTTCGCCTTCCCGCTCCCCATCTACGCGATCTGCGACCTGCTGGGCGTGCCCCGCGAGGACCAGGACGACTTCCGGGACTGGGCCGGGATGATGATCCGGCACGGGGGAGGGCCGCGCGGCGGGGTCGCCCGGTCCGTGAAGAAGATGCGCGCATATCTGGCCGATCTGATCCACCGCAAGCGCGAGTCGCTGGCGGCCGAGGAGACCGAGGGCGAGGATCTGATCTCGGCCCTTATCCGGGCCTCCGACCACGGCGAGCACCTCACCGAGAACGAGGCCGCGGCGATGGCCTTCATCCTTCTGTTCGCCGGGTTCGAAACGACCGTCAATCTCATCGGTAACGGCACCTATGCGCTGCTGCGCAACCCGGAGCAGCGGGCGCGGCTGCAGGCCGCGCTGGCCGCGGGCGACGAGGAGCTGCTCGCGACCGGCATCGAGGAACTGCTGCGCTACGACGGGCCGGTGGAGCTGGCGACCTGGCGGTTCGCGACGCAGGAGCTGACGATCGGCGGGCAGCGGATCGCCGCGGGCGACCCGGTACTGGTGGTACTGGCGGCCGCCGACCGGGACCCGGAGCGGTTCGACGCGCCGGACACCCTGGACCTCGGACGCCGCGACAACCAGCACCTCGGGTACGGGCACGGCATCCACTACTGCCTGGGCGCGCCGCTCGCCCGCCTCGAAGGCCGTACGGCGCTGGCGACCCTGCTGACCCGGCTGCCCGACCTCCGGCTCGCCGCCGACCCCGATGACCTGCGGTGGCGCGGCGGCCTCATCATGCGCGGGCTGCGGGCGCTGCCGGTGGGATTCACGCCGGAGAGCGCGCGGGAGGCATCGCGGGAGACGCCGTCCGGAGCTCCGGACGCCGCGCAGTCCGGCGCGCCAAAAGGCGCATAGCGGAACGTCTCGGGCGGTGCGCGCGCCGCTCCCCGACGGCCCGTCAGAAAGGGCATTCGCGTACGTACCGGAATGCGCCAAGGGCGCCGGGGTCGAGAAGAACTGACCCGGCGTCAGCAGCGTGATCTTCGCGTGATCTCCGCTACACCGGGTTGAGACCGGAGCGGGCCCCCGCTACCTTGCGTGCGACAACTCAAGCCGCCGCTCGAAAGGCACTCGCATGCGCTCCGGCAACGGTAGACACCGCCGACCCCGTCAGGCTCCCGCCCTTCTGGTGGCGGCCTCCGTCACGGGGGCCGGACTGGCGCTGCCGCTGCTCACGGCGGGTGGTGCCCAGGCCGCCGACACCGCCACCTGGGACCGCGTCGCGCTGTGCGAGAGCGGCGGCATCTGGAGCGCCAACTCCGGCAACGGCTTCTACGGCGGGCTGCAGCTCACCCTGGAGATGTGGAAGGACTACGGTGGCGAGTCCTACGCCGAGCGCCCGGACCTGGCCAGTCGCTCCCAGCAGATCGCGGTCGCCGAGTCGATCCTGAACGACCGCGGCCCGGACGCCTGGCCGAGCTGCTCGGTGAACGCCGGGCTCGACCTGGACGGGCTGATACCGGACGTGGATCCGGGCAGCACGGAGACGCCCGCACCGGAGCCGTCCGACGGCGACTCGGGCGGCGTGGACCTCGACGACCCCCAGCCGTCCGACGGCGCCACGGACGGCACCACCGACGAGCCGTCGGCCACGCCCTCCGGTGACGCCGACTCCGGCGATGCACAGCCCTCCGAAGAGCCCTCCGAGAGCCCGTCCGGGGACTCCTCCGAGCAGCCCACCGCCGATCCCTCGGACCCCTCAAGGCAGCCCTCGGACAGCGCGGAGCCCTCCGAGGGCGCCACCGAGCCGCCCGCGTCGTCCGACGGCGGCGCCTCCGCGCCCGGTACCGGCCGGCACCGCGGCGGTGCCGACGACGGCAAGGGTGACGGCAAGGACGGGCGCCCCGAGGGGCGGCACGCCTCGCGCGGCGGTGACGGTCACCGCGGTACCGGGGAGGGCGACGGCATGTACACGGTGCGGCCGGGCGACAACCTCTCCGCGATCGCGGCGGAGCACGGGCTGGCCGAGGGGTGGGCCGGCCTGTACGACGCCAACGAGGGCGTCATTGGAGCTGATCCGGACCTTATTCAGCCAGGTCAGCGACTCGACCTCGGGCAGTGACCGGGGTCCGCACGGCGTAAGTGCGCGATGGTTGCCCCCATTTGGGGAAAGTGAGACATGGGTCTCGTCCCGAGGGATTCCGTCCGGCCTGTCCGTTCTTTCCATACCGTGTGCCACCTGCGCAAACGGATGTCGCCGACGATCAAAAACCACAAACTGTCCTACGAAAGGGTGGTTTGAACCGCCGAGGGGTGTGTGTTTACGTTCTTCACCGCTCGCACCAAGCGAGCCCGCCGATCATTCGCCGAATCCTGCCGGTGATCGGTCGGACAACCGTCGCGCAAGCGCCGTAGGCAGGAGCGGGGGACCCAAGGTAAGTGCCGTACCGCAGCGGGAACGCAGCGGCCGGCTTGGGGTGAAGCCGGATGTGCGGACAGCGCATCCGGCCGGGCCACTCACAGCCCGAACCCGACAGCTCACCTCGCAGGCGTCGGTGAGGAAGAACAACATGCTCAAGGGCAAGCACCGCCGCCCCTCGAAGGCCGTCCGCGTCGTCACGCTCGCCGGTGTCGCCGGCGCCGCCGTGGCCGTCCCGCTGATGACCGCCGGTTCCGCCAACGCCGCCTCGGTCGCCACCTGGGACAAGGTCGCCCAGTGCGAGTCCGGCGGCAACTGGTCGATCAACACCGGCAACGGCTACTACGGTGGCCTGCAGTTCTCGAACTCCTCCTGGGCCGCCGCCGGCGGTACCAAGTACGCGGCGCGCGCCGACCTGGCCACCAAGGACCAGCAGATCGCCACCGCCGAGAAGCTGCTCGCCATGCAGGGCCCGGGTGCCTGGGGCTGCGCCGGTGCCGGCGGCCTGACCGCCGGCGGCCCGTCCGCGCAGGTCGACACCGGTGGCTCCGGCCAGGTCCAGCAGCAGGCCGCCCCGAAGCAGGAGGCCCCGAAGCAGCAGGCCGCGCCGCAGCAGCAGGCCGCGAAGCCGCAGCCCGTGCAGCCCAAGGCCGACCCGAAGCCGGTGACCGGCCACGGCAACTACACCGTGAAGTCCGGCGACACCCTGGGCAAGATCGCCAAGGCGCACGGCAAGAACTGGAAGGCCGTCTACGAGGCCAACAAGTCGACGGTCGGCGGCAACGCCGACCTGATCTTCCCGGGCCAGAAGCTCAACGTCTGATTGGTCCCCAGGCCGGCGTGAGCGCCGCCTCGTAAGACTGCCCCGCCAGGCGCGAACCCCCGAGCGCGCCCGGCGGGGCTGCCCCTTTTCTGTGGCCATCCGGGCGGCCTTCCGCTCACATGCGTACGGACCGTTTTGTCCCGTACGTCCGCTGCAAAACGCAGACGTTACCTCCCGTATTGCGGGCCTTTGGGTCCTTTTTCGTCTCACAGATGGGGCTAGGGGCAGGCGGAGGGTCCCCGGGCCGTTAGGCTCGTGCTGCAGAACTCCAGATGACACCCATGAAGGAGACAACGTGCCGTCGATCGACGTCGTCGTAGCTCGCGAGATCCTCGATTCGCGAGGCAACCCCACGGTCGAGGTCGAGGTCGGCCTCGACGACGGCAGCACCGGCCGCGCGGCCGTGCCGTCGGGCGCCTCCACCGGCGCCTTCGAGGCCATCGAGCTGCGTGACGGCGACCCGAACCGTTACCTCGGCAAGGGCGTCGAGAAGGCCGTGCTGGCCGTCATCGAGCAGATCGGCCCCGAGCTGGTCGGCTACGACGCCACCGAGCAGCGCCTCATCGACCAGGCGATGTTCGACCTGGACGCCACCGACAACAAGGGCTCCCTGGGCGCCAACGCGATCCTGGGCGTCTCCCTGGCCGTCGCGCACGCCGCGTCCGAGGCCAGCGACCTGCCGCTGTTCCGCTACCTCGGTGGCCCGAACGCGCATGTCCTGCCCGTCCCGATGATGAACATCCTGAACGGCGGCTCGCACGCCGACTCCAACGTGGACATCCAGGAGTTCATGATCGCGCCGATCGGTGCGGAGTCCTTCTCCGAGGCGCTGCGCTGGGGCGCCGAGGTCTACCACACCCTCAAGAAGGTCCTGAAGAGCAAGGGCCTGGCCACCGGCCTGGGCGACGAGGGCGGCTTCGCCCCGAACCTGGGCTCGAACCGTGAGGCCCTCGACCTCATCCTCGAGGCCATCAAGGAGGCCGGCTACACCCCCGGCCAGGACATCGCGCTGGCGCTCGACGTCGCCGCCTCCGAGTTCTACAAGGACGGCGCGTACGAGTTCGAGGGCAAGTCCCGCTCGGCCGCCGAGATGACCGAGTACTACGAGGAGCTCGTCGCCTCGTACCCGCTCGTCTCCATCGAGGACCCGCTCTTCGAGGACGACTGGGCCGGCTGGAACGTCATCACCGAGAAGCTCGGCACCAAGGTGCAGCTCGTGGGCGACGACCTGTTCGTCACCAACCCCGAGCGCCTGGCCCGCGGCATCGAGGAGAACTCCGCCAACGCCCTCCTGGTCAAGGTCAACCAGATCGGTTCGCTGACCGAGACCCTGGACGCCGTCGAGCTGGCCCAGCGCAACGGCTTCAAGTGCATGATGTCGCACCGCTCGGGCGAGACCGAGGACGTCACCATCGCCGACCTGGCCGTCGCCACCAACTGCGGCCAGATCAAGACCGGTGCCCCGGCCCGCTCCGAGCGCGTCGCCAAGTACAACCAGCTGCTGCGCATCGAGGAGATCCTCGACGACGCGGCGGTGTACGCGGGCCGCAGCGCCTTCCCGCGTTTCAAGGGCTGAGTTCCGGCCTACGGGGGCTGATGGTCCCCACCTCCGTACGTCCCCGGCAGCGGTCCCGTACCGTTGCCGGGGACGTACGTACGCCGTCGCGTACAGAGCACTCCAGGGGAGGCCACCGTGTTCCGCCGCAGCCGGCTCACCGGGCGCGCCGCGTTGCTCGTGCTCGTGCTGTGCTCGCTGGTCGTGGCCCTCGCGTATCCGATAAGGGCGTACGTCTCCCAGCGCTCGGACATCGCCGAGCAGCGCCGTGAGGCCGAGACGGCCCGCGAGGCGGTGCAGCGGCTGCGCCAGGAGAAGGCCCGCTGGCAGGACCCCGCCTACGTACGCCAGCAGGCCCGCCGCCACCTGCACTACGTGATGCCGGGCGAGACCGGCTACACCGTCGTGGACGGCACCGGCGCGAGCCGGCCGCGGGCCGGCCACAGTGCCGTGCAGCGCCCCTGGTACGAAGCCATCTGGTCCGGCCTGGACTCCGCCGACGCGCGCCACAGGGCCGTCGGGGGATGATGGGGCGGCCGACCGTTCAACCCTGACGACAAGAGAAGCCTGCATGGACACGCCGCCTCCCCAGACCGAGCCCACCGAGCCCACCGACGCGGACGTCGCGGCGTTCCGGGAGCAGCTCGGCCGCCCGCCGCGCGGCCTGCGCGCCATCGCGCACCGCTGCCCCTGCGGCAACCCCGATGTGGTCGAGACGGCCCCGCGCCTGGAGGACGGCACGCCCTTCCCCACGCTGTACTACCTCACGTGCCCGCGCGCGGCCTCCGCGATCGGCACGCTGGAGGCGAACGGCGTGATGAAGGAGATGACCGACCGGCTGGCCACGGACCCGGAGCTCGCCGCCGCCTACCGCGCGGCGCACGAGGACTACATCCGCCGCCGGGACACCATCGAGGTGCTGCAGGGCTTCCCGAGCGCCGGCGGCATGCCGGACCGGGTCAAGTGCCTGCACGTGCTGGTCGGGCACTCCCTGGCGGCCGGTCCCGGCGTCAATCCGCTGGGGGACGAGGCCATCGCGATGCTGCCGGAGTGGTGGAAGAAGGGGCCGTGCGTGAGCCCGTGCGGCGCCGGCGACGACGAAGGAGACGCCAAGTGACCCGGGTCGCGGCCATCGACTGCGGTACGAACTCCATCCGCCTGCTCGTGGCGGACGCGGACCCGGAGACGGGCGAGCTGAAGGACCTGGACCGCCGGATGAAGATCGTCCGGCTCGGCCAGGGCGTGGACCGTACCGGGCGGCTGGCGCCGGAGGCGCTGGAGCGGACCTTCGCGGCCTGCCGCGAGTACGCCGCGGTGATCGAGGAGCTGGGCGCCGAGAAGGTGCGCTTCGTGGCGACCTCGGCCTCGCGCGACGCGGAGAACCGCGACGACTTCGTGCGCGGCGTGCTGGACATCCTGGGCGTCGAGCCCGAGGTGATCACCGGTGACCAGGAGGCGGAGTTCTCCTTCACGGGCGCGACGAAGGAGCTGACCGGGCGCGACGACCTGGAGAAGCCGTACCTGGTCGTGGACATCGGCGGCGGGTCGACGGAGTTCGTGCTCGGGCGGGCCCACCCGTCGCCCACCACCACCCTTGCCGGAGACGCTTCGCGTCGCACCTCTTATCGGGCGGCGCGCTCCGTCGACGTCGGCTGCGTGCGGATGACCGAGCGGCATCTCGTGCACGACGGCGAGGTCACCGACCCGCCGACCGCCGAGCAGATCGCCGCCATAAAGGCGGACGTCGCGGCGGCGCTGGACGAGGCCGCGGAGACCGTGCCGCTGGGCGAGGCGCACACGCTGGTCGGCCTCGCGGGGTCGGTGACGACGCTCGCCGGGATCGCGCTGCGGCTGGAGGAGTACGACTCGGCCGCGATCCACCACTCGCGGATCCCGCTGGCCAAGGTCCGCGAGATCACCGACCGGCTGCTCACCTCCACGCACGACGAGCGTGCGGCGATTCCGGTGATGCATCCGGGCCGGGTGGACGTGATCGCCGCGGGCGCCCTCGTGCTGCTGTCGATCATGGAGCGTACGGGCGCTCAGGAGGTCGTCGTCTCAGAACACGACATCCTTGACGGGATTGGATGGAGCCTTGCCTGAGAGGGCCGTTGACGGCCTCTGAGAGGTGCTCGGAAGGGGCCTCGGAGCGTGCGAACGACGCGTTCCGGGGCCCCTTCGCGACGTGTCGCCGAGAAAGTTCGTGAAACTCTTCACATGAAAAAAGGGCCCGCTGGGCGAACAAACCGCCCGCCGGGACGCCGTGCGGGGCTCACTTGGGCGCCCGGCCCTGGGAATGTGCACTTTCGGCGGTGTTAAAGAAGCGCTTATGCGGCCAGTGGTCCAGCCTCACAGAAGCGTGCAATCCCTGATGAGAAGGGGTGCCCAACGCTCGGCGGTACACCGTGGTTCCCCTGTGGCGCTATGGCGTCGATCACGAAGGCGCGGAGTGTAGCAGACCCCTCTTCCATGCTTGTGAAGGCCCTCACGAGCGACCCCCCAAGTGGGGGTGGATACTCGATGACATGAGCACCACGGAGCGTCCCAGGATCCTCGTTGTAGGCGGTGGGTACGTAGGCCTGTACGCGGCACGCCGCATCCTCAAGAAGATGCGGTACGGCGAGGCGACCGTCACGGTCGTCGACCCGCGCTCGTACATGACGTACCAGCCCTTCCTCCCCGAAGCTGCGGCCGGCAGCATCTCTCCGCGCCACGTCGTGGTTCCGCTGCGGCGTGTGCTTCCCAAGGCGGAGGTCCTCACCGGCCGCGTCACGACCATCGACCAGGACCGCAAGGTCGCCACCGTCGCGCCGCTCGTCGGCGAGGCGTACGAGCTGCCCTTCGACTACCTGGTCATCGCGATGGGCGCGGTCTCGCGCACCTTCCCGATCCCCGGCCTGGCCGAGAACGGCATCGGCATGAAGGGCGTCGAGGAGGCCATCGGCCTGCGCAACCACGTCCTCGAGCAGCTCGACAAGGCCGACTCCACGACGGACGAGGAGGTCCGCCGCAAGGCGCTGACCTTCGTCTTCGTCGGCGGCGGCTTCGCCGGCGCGGAGACCGTCGGTGAGGTCGAGGACATGGCCCGCGACGCCGCGAAGTACTACACGAACGTGAAGCGCGAGGACATGCGCTTCCTCCTGGTCGACGTCGCCGACAAGATCCTCCCCGAGGTCGGCCCGAAGCTCGGCGCCTACGGCAAGGAGCACCTCGAGGGCCGCGGCGTCGAGGTCTACCTCAAGACCGGCATGGACTCCTGCGTGGACGGCCACGTGGTCCTGAACAACGGCCTCGAGGTCGACGCCAACACCATCGTGTGGACCGCGGGCGTCAAGCCGAACCCGGCGCTGTCCCGCTTCGGTCTGCCGCTGGGCCCGCGCGGCCACGTCGACACCGCCGCCACCCTCCAGGTGCAGGGCACCGACTACATCTGGGCCGCGGGCGACAACGCCCAGGTGCCGGACCTCGTCGGCCGCAAGGCCGGTAACGAGAACGCCTGGTGCCCGCCGAACGCCCAGCACGCGCTGCGCCAGGCGAAGATCCTCGGCGACAACGTGGTCTCCGGCATGCGGGGCTTCCCGCAGAAGGAGTACAGCCACGCCAACAAGGGCGCGGTCGCGGGCCTCGGTCTGCACAAGGGCGTCGCGATGATCGTCCTGGGCAAGACCAAGATCAAGCTGAAGGGCCGGCTGGCCTGGTACATGCACCGCGCGTACCACGGCATGGCGATGCCGACCTTCAACCGCAAGATCCGGGTCTTCGCCGACTGGACCCTGGCGATGTTCCTCAAGCGCGAGGTCGTCTCGCTCGGCGCGATGGAGAACCCCCGCGAGGAGTTCTACGAGGCCGCCAAGCCCGCGCCGAAGCCGGCCGCCGCCGAGGACAAGACGGCAGCCAAGGCTTCCTGAACACCGGCTTCCTGACCACGCGTCGGAAAGCCACGCAGTACACACGCCGAAGGGCGCCTGCCATCCGTGGGGCAGGCGCCCTTCGGCGTATCCGTATGCGGTCGGCGGGGCACCTCCGAGAGCCGCTCCTTCGGCGTATTCACAATGGCGCCGGTAACGGGCTTTGCTGTTCCCTTACGAACGAACGGGACTACCGGGACCCCATCAGGCGTTTACGTGGTGGGTGAAACTATCTCGCCCCGACTCGTCAATAACGGAGGTGTGCGACATGGCCGACGCCGCTGGACGGCTCACCAAGCTCGCGGAGGAGGTACTGGGCGTCCCGCTCCCGGTGCGCATCCGGGCCTGGGACCACAGCGAGTCCGGTCCGCCAGGAGCCCCGGCCCTCGTCTTCCGCAGCCGTCGCGCGCTGCGCCACCTGCTCTTCAAGCCCGGCGAACTGGGCCTGGCACGCGCCTGGGTGGCCGGCGACCTCGATGTCGACGGTGACCTCTACGCCGCCCTGGACGGCCTCGCCGAAATGATCTGGGAGCGCGACCCGGAGGACCAGGCCAAGCCGCGGCGCGCCCCCGTGCTGCGCGCCCTGGCCCGCCCCGAGGTCCGCAGCGCGGTCCGCGAACTCCTCTCGCTCGCCGGCGCGCCCCTGCCGCCCCGCCCGCCCGCCGAAGAGGCCCCGAAGTCCCACGGCCCGCTGCACACGCTGCGCCGCGACAAGCAGGCCATCAGCCACCACTACGACGTCGGCAACGACTTCTACGAGCTGGTCCTCGGCCCGTCGATGGTCTACTCCTGCGCCTACTGGGAGAGTCCGGACGCGACGCTGGAAGAGGCCCAGCGCGACAAGCTCGACCTCATCTGCCGCAAGCTGGACCTCAAGGAGGGCGAGCGGCTGCTGGACGTGGGCTGCGGCTGGGGCTCGATGGTGCTGCACGCCGCCGAGCACTACGGTGTGCGCGCGGTCGGGGTCACGCTCTCCGAGGAGCAGGCCGCGTACGCCCGCAAGCGCGTCGCCGACGCCGGGCTCACGGACCGCATAGAGATCCGGGTGCAGGACTACCGCCTGGTCAAGGACGGCCCTTACGACGCGATCTCCTCCATCGGCATGGCCGAGCACGTCGGCCGGGCCCGGTACGCCGAGTACGCCGCCGACCTGCACCACCTGCTCAAGCCGGGCGGCCGGCTGCTCAATCACCAGATCGCGCGGCGCCCGCTCGCCGACGAGGACAGCTACCGCGTCGATGAGTTCATCGACCGCTATGTCTTCCCCGACGGCGAGCTGGCCCCGGTCGGGCAGACCGTCGGGGCGCTGGAGGACGCGGGCTTCGAGGTGCGCGACGTGGAGGCCATCCGCGAGCACTACGCGCTGACGCTGCGCCAGTGGGTGGCCAACCTGGAGCGCCACTGGGACCGCGCCATCCGCCTGACGACGCCGGGCCGGGCGCGGGTCTGGCGGCTGTACATGGCCGCCTCGGCGCTCTCCTTCGAGCGCAACCGCATCGGCGTGAACCAGGTGCTCGCGGTCCGTACGCCGGAGAGCGGGGCCTCCGGTATGCCGCTGCGGGCACGGGAGTGGCGGAGCTGAGCGCCGGGCCGTGAACACGGCGAGAGCCCCGGTCCGGGAGGGACCGGGGCTCTCGCGTACTCGACCGCGTGGGCTCACTCCGCCTTGATCGCGGCCAGCATGTTCAGCCGGGCGGCGCGGCGGGCCGGCCAGAGGGCCGCCAGTACGCCGACCAGTGCGGCGAGCGCCAGGAAGAGCCCCAGCCGGCCCCAGGGGAGCACCATCTCGTACGTGTCGAGGCTGCCCGAGATGAGCTTGCCGCCGGCCCAGCCGAAGAAGACGCCGAGGCCGATGCCGAGCACTCCGCCGAAGAGCGAGATCACCAGGGACTCCAGGCGGACCATCCGCTTGATGCCGCGCCGGTCCAGGCCGATCGCCCGCAGCATGCCGATCTCCTGGGAGCGCTCGAACACCGACATCGCGAGGGTGTTGACCACGCCGAGCACCGCGACGATCACGGCCATGGCGAGCAGCCCGTAGAGCATGTTCAGCATCAAGGTGACCGTCTTGGCGATGCCCTCGGAGATGTCCTGCTTGTCCTGGACCTGGATGGCCGGGTTGTCGCCGAGCGCCTTGATCAGCCCGCTCTGCGCGGCGTCCGAGGTGCCGCCCGCGGTCTTCACCATGACCTGCATGTCGGACGGGTCGCCGATGTGCGGGGTGAGGGTGGCGTTGTCCAGCAGGATGCCGCTGATCAGCTCGTTGCCCTCGTAGATGCCCGCGACGGTGAGCCGCTGCTTGCTGCCGTCCTCGTACGTCACCGGGAAGGTGGTGCCGGCCTTCCAGCCCTTTTCCTTGGCGGTGTCGTCGTCGACCACGACGTCCTTGCCGCCCACGGTGAAGGCGCCGTTCTTCAGGGGGAGGTCGGTGAGGTCGCCGATGGTGCGGCCGTTGACGCCGGTCAGGTACTCGGTCGAGTTCGCGATCCGGGCGGGGGCGTTGCGCAGGCCGCTGACCGCGGTGACGCCGTCGGCCCCGTCGAGCTTCTTCTCGACCTCGGGCGAGAGGGAGCTGCCGTTCGCCATGGAGACCACGTAGTCCGCCTTCAGCGCGGAGGTGGCCATCTTGTCGACCGCCTGCTGCGAGCTGCCCGCGATCACGGTCATGCCGGTGATCAGGGTGAGGCCGATCATCAGCGCTGCGGAGGTGGCGGCGGTGCGGCGCGGATTGCGGACCGCGTTCAGCCGGGCGAGCTTGCCGGAGACCCCGAAGGCGCGCAGCAGCGGGCCCGCGGCCGCGATCAGCGGGCGGGACAGCAGCGGTGTGAGCACGAAGATGCCGATCACCAGCAGCACGGCGCCCAGCCCCAGCGGGAGTTGCGCGGAGTCCATGTCCTGCATGCTCGTGGCGTACAGGACGACGGCGGTGCCCGCGGCGGTGAGCAGGGCGCCGAGGGTGTTCCGCAGCACCAGGGACTTGGTCGTGGCGGTGGCGTGCACGCTGTTCATCGCGGCCACCGGCGGGATCTTGGCGGCCCGGCGGCCGGGCAGCCAGGCGGCGAGCATGGTGACCAGGATGCCGACGGCGAGGGAGGCGGCGACGGTACCCGGCGAGATCACCAGGGGACCGTCGGGCAGGGTCACGCCCGTCGCGCCCATGACGGCCCGCAGCCCGGCGCCGATGCCGACGCCGACGGCCAGGCCGGCCACGGCGGCGATGGTGCCCACGACGAACGCCTCGAAGAGCACCGAGCGGGTGACCTGCTTGCGGGACGCGCCGACGGCGCGCAGCAGGGCCAGCTCCTTGGTGCGCTGGGCGACCAGCATCGTGAAGGTGTTGGCGATGAGGAAGATGCCGACGAAGAGCGCGATGCCGGCGAACATCAGCAGGGTCGTGCGGAAGCTGTCCATCGACGAGGCGATCGTCTCGGCCTGGTCGTCGGCGAGCTGCCGCGCGGTGGCCGTGGACGCCCGGTCCTTCGGCAGCACGTCGTCGAGCTGCGTCTGCAGCGCGTGCTGCGAGACGCCGGCCGCTGCCTCGACGTCGATCCGGTCGTACGCGCCTTCCTTGTGGAAGAGCCGCTGGGCGGTGGGGGTGTCGAAGAGGGTGAGCGAGCCGCCGGCCGCGACGGTGCCGTCGTCGGTGGTGAAGATGCCGCTGATCTTCGGGGTCAGCACCGGGCCGTCGACGGAGACGCGGACGGTGTCGCCGACCTTGTAGCCGGTCCGCTCGGCGGTCTTCGCGTCGATCGCGACCTCGTGCGGGCCGTGCGGGGCGCGGCCGGTCTCGAGCGGGTGGCGGGGGTCGTGGCTGCCCCAGTAGTTGCCGCCCTGGGTGGAGAAGCCGGTGCCGACGAGCTTGCCGTCCTTGCCGGCGAGCGCGGTGAAGCCCTGCAGCGAGCCGATCGCGGAGTCGGCGCCGGGCACCTGCGCGGCCTTCTTCAGCAGGGCCTCGGAGAGCTGGGGCGGCGGTGCGAGACGGTCGCCGCGGTCGGGCTGCGACTCGGGCTCGACGGCGACGTCGACATGGTCGAAGCCCTTGGCGGAGCTGCTCTGCTGGGCCTGGGAGATGGTGTTGGTGAAGACCAGGGTGCCGGACACGAAGGCGACGCCGAGCATGACGGCGAGCACGGTCATCAGCAGCCGGGCCTTGTGCGCGAGGACGTTGCGCACGGCGGTACGGAACATGAGTGGGTCAGTCCTGACGGTGAAGGGTGCGGTGGGGGAGGGGCCCGGGACGGCGGGTCAGCTCGTACGGCCCTTCGCGTCGGAGCCGGGGGTCTGGGGGGAACCCCCGGAAAGACGCAGCATGCGTTCCAGGACCTTGTCGGCGGTCGGGGCCGTCATGTCGTCGACGATCCGGCCGTCGGCCAGGAAGACGACGCGGTCCGCGTAGGCCGCAGCCACCGGGTCGTGAGTGACCATCACCACGGTCTGGCCCAGCTCGCGTACGGAGTTCCGCAGGAAGCCCAGTACCTCGGCGCCGGAGCGCGAGTCGAGGTTGCCGGTGGGCTCGTCCGCGAAGATGATCTCGGGCTTGGAGGCCAGCGCGCGGGCCACCGCGACGCGCTGCTGCTGGCCGCCGGAGAGCTCGCTCGGGCGGTGCTTCAGCCGCTCCGAGAGGCCGACCGTCTCCACGACCCGGTCCACCCACTGCTTGTCGGGCTTACGGCCCGCGATGTCCATCGGCAGGGTGATGTTCTCCAGCGCGCTGAGCGTCGGCAGCAGGTTGAACGCCTGGAAGATGAAGCCGATCTTGTCGCGCCGGAGCTGGGTGAGCTTCTTGTCCTTCAGGCCGGTCAGCTCGGTCTCGCCGATCCGGGCCGAGCCGCGGGAGACCGTGTCCAGCCCCGCCATGCAGTGCATCAGGGTGGACTTGCCGGAGCCGGAGGGGCCCATGATCGCGGTGAACTCGGCCTGCCGGAAATCGACGCTGACGCCGTCCAGGGCGACCACCTGGGTCTCGCCCTGTCCGTAGACCTTGGTGAGATCCGTGGCGCGTGCGGCCACCGCGGTGGCGCGGGTGGCGGTGGGAACGCCGGAGTGGAGGGTGGTCACGGGATGGTGCTCCTGTCGGATGTAGGGGCCGTGTGAACGGTCGGATTCCATCGTCGGGGAGCGGATCGGGCCGGGCGTCAGTCCCTGCGCCGGTCTCTCAGGGGGCCTGCGGTCGGACCCGGGAGGCCCCGGGTCCTCCTTGGGGATGAGGGGGACCCTGATGCGCTGACGCGGTGGCCGGGGAGTGGCATGGTCGCGGTAAGGGGCGCGGCAGGCATCGAGTTTCCGTCAATCCGGCGGCAGTGGCGCCAGTGGCGCGTGAGCGGGGCGGTTCGGCCCTGGGCATGTGCCGAAGGCCAGTACCACGTGCTGATGCACCCTCAGTTGCCAATAAAATAAGACAACCTCGGGCTCACCCGCCGCTGTTCGAGTGGCGCTGCGGGCTAGGCTCGTGGTGCCGTCTTCGTGACGGCGTGGGGGGTTTCGGGCCCGGATGGTGGAATGCAGACACGGCGAGCTTAAACCTCGCTGGCCTTCGGGCCGTGCCGGTTCAAGTCCGGCTCCGGGCACGCTTCCGGCCCCGCCCCCTTTGCGGTTGCACTCTCCGTAGCTCCGCCGGCGCCCCTCGTGAGGCGCGATGCCGCCTGACGGCCCGTCACGGTAAAGGTTTTCCCACCTGTCGCCCGCAAGCCCGAATCGACTTGCTGAATACAAGCAATATCCCGGACACTCTCTTGGTAGCTGCAAGCAACCAATGAACAGGGCAACGCAGACATGACTGGGGGAAGGGCGACGGGTACGGACACCCGCGCCCGGGAGAACGCCGCCGCCATGAGCGGCGCCGCGGCGAAGCTGAACGAGGCGGCCGCCGAGCTGGGCACGCAGATCGTCCGTTTCGGACGGCTGATCACCACGTGGCGGCGGAGCGCCAGGACGGACGGCGGCGCCGCGGACCGGGTACTGCTCGCCAAGCTCGTGAACCACGGGGACCGGCGCGCCACCGACCTGGCCGCCGACGCCTTCCTCGACCTCTCGACCGTGAGCCGCCAGGTGCGCTCGCTGGTCGACCGGGGACTGGTCGAGCGCTATCCGGATCCGGAGGACCGCAGGGGGACGCTGCTGCGCGCGACCGACGCAGGGCACGCGGCCTTCCAGGTGTACCGGCAGCAGCGCGACAGCAAGCTGGCCGCTCTCCTGGAGCGCTGGCCCGAGGAGGACCGGGACCATCTGGTCCGCCTGCTGGGCCGGCTCAACGACGACCTGGAAGAGGCCCGGCACACCCGCATCCCGCCCCATCCCCCGGAAAGCCGGGACACCGCCGTGAAGCAGAAAGACACACCAGCGTGAGTACCACGAAAAGCCCCGAGATAGCGGGGACGGCGCCGACAGCCGGGACGGGGGCCCTCAGTCACCGGCAGATCCTGACCATCCTCAGCGGACTGATGCTGGGCATGTTCCTGGCGGCGCTCGACCAGACCATCGTCAGCACCTCCATCCGGACCATCGCGGATGACCTGCACGGCCTCAGCCAGCAGGCATGGGCGACCACCGCCTACCTGATCACCTCGACGATCGCCACGCCGCTCTACGGCAAGCTGTCCGACCTGCACGGCCGCAAACCGTACTACCTGGCGGCGATCAGCATCTTCGTCGTGGGCTCGGTGCTGTGCACCTTCTCCACCTCGATGACCGAACTGGCCGTCTTCCGGGCGATCCAGGGCCTGGGCGCCGGTGGCCTGATGTCGCTGGCCCTGGCGATCATCGGTGACATCGTCCCGCCGCGCGAGCGCGCCCGGTACCAGGGCTACATGCTCGGTACGTTCGCCACCTCCAGCGTGGCCGGGCCGCTCATCGGCGGCGCGCTGGCCGGCCAGGCCACCCTGCTCGGCATCACCGGCTGGCGCTGGGTCTTCCTGGTCAACGTGCCGGTCGGCATCATCGCGCTGTTCGTGGTCGCCAAGGTCCTGAACATCCCGCACACCCGCCGCGACCGGCGCATCGACTGGTGGGGCGCGCTCACCATCGCCATCGGCGTGGTCCCGCTGCTGCTCGTCGCCGAACAGGGCCGCGAGTGGGGCTGGGGCTCGGCCACGTCCGTCGCCTGTTACGTCATCGGCGCGCTGGGCATCATCGCCTGGATCTTCGTCGAGCGGCGGATCGGCGACGACGCGCTCATCCCGATGCGGCTCTTCCGCAACGGCACCTTCAGCAAGACCAGTCTGCTGTCCGTGTTCATCGGCATGGGCATGTTCGGCGGGATGATGATGATCCCGCAGTACCTGCAGATCGTGAAGGGATCCAGCCCCACCAAGTCGGGCCTGGAGATGCTGCCGCTGATGGCGGGCATGATGATCGCCTCCATCGTCACCGGCCAGATCACCTCCAAGACCGGTAAGTACAAGATCTTCCCGATCATCGGCACGGCCCTGATGGTGGCGGCGCTACTGCTCTTCCACTTCCGGGTCCAGTGGGACACCCCGCTGTGGCAGACCATGGTCTACATGGTCGTCTTCGGCCTCGGCCTGGGCTCCTGCATGCAGACCCTCGTCCTCGCGGTGCAGAACGCGGTGCCGCCGGGCGACATGGGCGTGGCGACCGCCTCGTCCACCTTCTTCCGCCAGATGGGCGCCACCGCCGGTACCGCGATCTTCCTGTCGCTGCTCTTCAGCACCGTCGGGGACAAGATCGGCTCGGCGTTCAAGGAGGCGGCCGGCACCGATCGCTTCCAGGCAGCGCTGCACGACCCGGCAGTGCTGCACGACCCGGCCAGCAAGCCGGTGCTCGACATGCTTCAGCACCCGGCCGCCGGCGGCTCCTCCTCGGTCCTGAGCGACTCCTCGTTCATCCAGAAGCTCGACCCGCGGCTGGCCGAGCCCTTCCAGCGCGGCTTCACCGACTCGATGCACGGCGTGTTCCTGCTGGGCGCGATCATCATCGCGGTGGCGTTCGTGCTGGTGCTCTTCGTCAAGGAGGTGCCGCTGCGGCAGGTCTCCGGCCTCCAGGCGCGCGCCTCCGAGGAGGAGGCCGCGACGGCCGGTACGGCACCGGCCGACGCCACGGCCGCCGCCGCGCCGGTGGACACGGTGAAGGACGCGCCGGCCGCCGCGCCCGGTACGGAGAGCGCGGACTCCGGGACGGACCTCGCGGACCGTGCCGAACCCGTCGCGGGCCCCGGCATCAGCGGGCAGGTGCGCGACGGCCAGGGCCTCCCGCTGGCGGGCGCCGCGGTGACCCTGATCGACATCGGCGGCCGGCAGCTCGGCCACGCCCGTACCGCGCGGGACGGCAGCTACGCCCTCGCGGCGCCGGGGGTCGGGACGTACGTGCTCATCGCGGCCTCCGGTACCCGGCAGCCGCAGGCGGCGACCGTGGTCGTGGGCGACGAGGTCGTCCCGTACGACCTCGCGCTCAAGGGCGCGGCCGGGCTGAGCGGTCAGGTGCGCGACAGCCGGGGCGCGGTCCCGGTGCCGGGCGCGCTGGTCGTGGCCACGGACCTGCGCGGTGACGTGGTGGCCTCGGCCGTGGCCGGCCAGGACGGCGACTTCGTCTTCGGCGACCTGGTCCCCGGCAGCTACACGCTGGCCGTCAGCGCGGCGGGCCACCGTCCCGCCGCCCTCCAGGCCGAGGTCGGCTCCGGCGAGACCAACTGGTACGAGGCGCGGCTCGCGCCCTGTGCCCGGATCTGCGGCACCGTGCGGACCGGGCAGGGCGAACCGCTCGCCGACGCCCGGGTGACCCTGCTGGACCCGGCGGGCAACACGGTGCTCTCCGTCATCACCGGTGAGGACGGCGCGTACGCCTTCACCGACCTCGACGGCGGCCAGTACACGATCATCGCCAGCGGTTACGCACCGGCGGTCGCGTCGCTGCGGCTGGAGGACGGCGGCCGTACCGGCTTCGACATCGACCTGACGCACGACGCCGTGTCCTGAGCCGATGGCCCGTCACACGACGGCCCGGCACGCTCCTCCGGGGGGTGTGCCGGGCCGTTCCGCTGTGGACCGGCAAATGTGCGGGTGTGGTGAGGGGCGTCCCTGCGGTGATTTCCGGCAAGTGGACGGGCGGTAACATAGAGGGCAGTCGTTTTCTTTGCTCAAGTGGGCTGGAGTACCGCGTGGCACGAGTGAGGCAGGACCGGGCGATCCGTACGCGAGGTGTCATCTTGCGTGCAGCCGCCCAGGTGTTCGACGAGTACGGTCTTGCCGGATCGAGCATCAGCAAGATCATGACGCGCGCCGGTACGACCCAGGGGGCGATGTACTTCCACTTCAAGTCCAAGGAGAACCTCGCCCGCGCGGTCATCAACGAGCAGGCCGCCGACCTCTCGCTGCCGGAGCGGCCGGAGGGGCTGGCGCAGCTCATCGGGCTGACGTTCTTCCTGGCCCGCGAGATGCAGAGCAACGTGCTCTTCCGCGCCGGCGTCACGCTGGCCGTCGAGCAGGGCCAGGTCGGGCTGCGGGACTTCAGCCCGTACGACATGTGGGCGGACCTGTTCCGCGGCGAGCTGGAAGCGGCCCGGAGCAAGGGCGAGCTGCAGGACGACGTGGACGTCGCCGAGGTCGCGCAGCTCCTCGTCGCGGCGTACACCGGGTCCCAGGTCATGTCGAACCTGCTCACCGGCCCCGACCGGGCCGACCTGCCGGAGCGGATCGGCCGGATGTGGCGGTACGTCCTCCCGGGCATCGCCCAGCCGGACAGGCTGGCGGAGCTGCGGGAGGTCGCCGAGCGCACCGGGCCGGCGGCGTGACGCCGCGCACGGTACTGCTGAGCGGGGCGAGCGGCTTCATCGGCTCCGCCGTGCAGGCCGCGCTCCGGGCGCACGGCGCGGACATCACCGTACGGGCGCTCTCCCGTACGGACGGCCCGGACTCGGTGCGCGCCGACCTGACCGACCCGGACTCCCTGCGGGGCGTGGCCGCGGGGGTCGACGTCCTCGTGCACCTGGCCTCCCGGGTGTCGGGCGAGGAAGAGGCGTGCCGGGCGGTGAACATCGTCGGTACGCAGGCGCTGATGCGGGAGGCGCGGCAGGCCGGGGTGCGGCGGATCGTCCACCTCTCGACCGCCGCGGTGTACGGCCTGGGACCGCACCGCGGGATCGCCGTGGACGAGGTGGAACCCGCCCCCGTGTCGGCCGCGAGCCGCACCCGGCTGGCGGGGGAGCGCACGGCGCTGGACGCGGGTGCCGTGGTGCTGCGGCCGTACCTGATCACCGGCGCCGGTGACCGCTGGGTCGTGCCCGCCCTGGCCGAGCTGGTCCGCCGGGTCCCGGCGCGGTGGGACGGCGGGCAGGCGCGGCTGTCGCTGGTCGACGTGCGGGATCTCGCGCGGCTCGTCGCGGAACTGGCGTGCGGCGAAGCGGAAGTGGCCAGCGGTGTGTACCACGCCGCGCACCCCGAGCCGGTGCGCCTCGGCGCCCTGCTGGACACGCTCGCGGGGCTCGGGGTGATCCCCGAGGTGCCGCAGGAGGCATGGGACTGGCAGCGGTGCGTGGACCGGCTGCGGGAGTACCCGGGCGCCATGAGTGAGCGTCAGTTCGAGCTGATGGCACGGGAACACTGGTACCGCAGCGAGGAGATCTGGCGGCTGGCGGGCGTGCCGGCCGGACCGGGGCCGCTGCACCGGTTCGCCGAGTCGGCTTCCTGGTACAGGGAGTACCTGGCCGGTACGGCGGTCGGTACCGGCGTCGGCTGAGCCTGTCCGGTGTGTGAGCCGTCCGGCGCCGCCGGGGCCTGAGCCGTCCGGCGTTCGAGCCGCCCGGCCGGATGTGCCGGCGGGCGGCCCCTGCGGTGCTCGGACGCGGCCTACGCGGCCGGTCAGGCCGCCTGCTGCCAGGCGGCGGCCATGCGCACATGGTGCGCGTGCGCTGCGGAGACGAGTGTCATGTGGCGGTGCCAGCCGGGGTAGGAACGGCCCTCGAAGTCGTGCAGCCCGTGGTCCAGCAGCGTGTCCGGGGCGGGGGCGAGAGGCACGGTCAGCAGGTCGGCGAGGGCGGCGAGCCGCGCGGTGGGCAGGTCGGTGAGCCAGATGTGGCGCGGCCCGCCGTCGGCCGGCCAGGTGACGACGGGCTGCAGCGGGCGCGGGCTGCCCGGGACGTGCACCAGCGCGGGCGCCAGGCGCAGGTGAGCCGCGGCCGGGCCCAGCGGAGTGGTGGCGGCACGCCCGAGGCGCTGCAGGAGCTGCCGGGCGGGGAGCGCCCCGGTGGGCTGCGGCCCTCGCACATGGCGGGTCGGGCGCAGCAGGCCGATGGCGACCGGCGTGGTGGACGGGACGCGCAGCGCGAAGCCGTGGCCGCGCGCGGTGAGAGCCGTCAACAGGGGCTGTACGCCGGTGTGGTGGGCGGCGGTGGCCAGGACCGGTACCTCGTGGGCGACGGGTAGGCCGAGCAGGTCCAGCGTGAGGTCGTGCGGCGCGCGTGCGCGTGCGGACTCGGGCACGCAGACGCGGGCGCGCAGCCGCGCGTCCTCGCTCCAGCGGCCCGGCAGGTGCAGTCGCCAGTCGAGCGGCGTGGTGCCGTACTCGGTGGCCAGGAACAGCCCGAACGCCCACTGGCAGCCCACCGTCCGGCCGCTCGTGGGATCGAAGCGCCGGTGGACCCCGACGGAGTGCTGTCCGCGCTTCGGGATCAGGACGGGCGCCGGGATCAGGGCGCGCGGCGGGAGCCGGCGTGCGCACCAGTCGGCGAGGCGCCTGCGGACCGGCTCCCACCGCCAGGTGCTCGCGTTGACGATCTGGTGCAGGGACTGCCACGCGGTGTCCGAAGTGCTCACCGTCCAGGCCATGTTGCGTACGGACTTCTTGCCCGGGGTCGAGCACAGTCCCCTGAGATAGGCGGTGGCCCACCGGCGCTGGTCGGCGCGCGGGAGGTCCTGGAAAAGGTGCCGAGCCAGGTCGTCGGCCGGGTGGTGCGGCACCGGCCGTACCGGGCCGCTCCCGTGAAGCTCGGTCATGGCGGCTCCCTTCGAACATGCGGGCAGGGGTGTCGGTGCCGAAAGAATAGCGAACAACCTCTATGTTTTTGAAGGGGCGGTCCGTCGGGGGGTGTTGAGGGGGCGCCGGGGTCGGTCCGCCGCGCCCGGCGGAGCGCCGTCCCGGCGACCGGTGACCTGCCAAAGCCGTCACCGGGCCACGTCGCGGGGTGCTCGTTGGCGTGTACAACGGGTTAACGTCTCTTTCCACGGGGATTGCGGTGAGGACGTGTGTCCGGCCGATTGGCCGGTGTACTCAGCGGCACCCCGTCCGAAAGCCCCCGATCCCCCTTCAGGCCCGGCCCGCCGAGCGGCGGCTCCCGGGTGAGGTTTGTCGAATTGGTGGCATCAGATGAAGCAGGAACGCGCCATGGTCACCCGGGGACGTCTGACGCGTGCGGCGGCCGGGGAGTTCGCCCGCCAGGGGTACGCAGGCACCTCACTGCAGGTCGTGTGCAAGGAGGCGGAGGTCTCCATGGGCGCGCTGACCTTCCATTTCCGGGCCAAGAGCGAGCTGGCCGAGGCGGTCGCCGAGGCGGCGGTCGCCGAGACCGGCGCCGTGGTGGCCGAGGCGAAGGGATGCGGTGGCGATCCGCTGGCGGCCATGTCCGGCCTCGCCTGTGACCTGGCGGATCTGCTGGCCCGCAGCCCCGCCGTCCGCGCGATGGTGCGGCTGGAGGAGGAGCGGATCATCGCCGCCGGCGGGTGGCAGGCGGCGTGGGAGCCGGCCGTGCGCGCCATGCTGGAGTGCGCGCGGCAGCGTGACGACCTGACCGCCGAGATCGAGGTGGAGACCGTGGTGCAGCTCGCCGCGCACCTGCTGAACGGCACCGCCGTCACCCTGCACGCCCGCCCCGACGCCGATGAGGTGGCGGCGCTCGCGCACATCTGGGCCGCGGTCATGCGGGGCATCCGCGCGTCGGTGGCGGCGCACTGACGGCCCGCGGGGCGGCCGCTCGCTGACGGGACGTCACCGGGTCTGGTGGCGGGCGCATTTCAGCCCGAATTCCTCGTCGACCGACCGGAATGTTCCCTTCCTGAAGTGGGTCGCAGAAAGTCTTGATGCGGCAGGGGTGCTGGTCACGGATGGTGCGCAGGGGAGGGAGGGGCGCCGGTGGGGCGGCCGGTGGTCGACAAAAAAAAGAATGCCCTCTATGTTATGCCGTGCCACGGCCCAGTGCCTTGTGCGGCCAACGCACAACGAGGGAAAGGATGCTGACGTGCCCCGATTTGCCACCGTCCCGGACGCCACTGCTCGCTACGAGGTCATCCCGCAGCAGTTCGTCCACAAGCTCGACCCGGACGAGGTGCTGCTCACCGGATGGCGGAAGACCGGTCCGGACACCTACGAGGTGACCGCCCGCCGGCCCCACACCCACAGCTTCTACCTGAGCGGCAACGGCGGGTACGACCCGCTGCTGTTCGCCGAGACCGTCCGCCAGCTCCTTCCCCTGCTCTCCCACGCCGCCTACGGAGTGCCGCTGGGACACCAGCTCATCTGGGACGACTTCACCTACAGCCTGGACGCCGGCGCCCTGGCCGCGGTCGTCCCCGGGATACCCGTCCGGCTGGTCGCCCGCTGTACCGCCGTCACCCGCCGCAGCAGCCGCGCGTCGGCCATCGTCCTGCACGCCGAGGCGTACCAGGGCAGCCGCCGCCTGGGAGAGGCCCGCACCCGCTTCACCGTGCACAGCCCCGCCGTCTACCAGAGACTGCGCGGCGCCTACGGTGACGCGCAGCGCGCCATGGCCAACGCCGTGCTCCCCGGACTGCCGCTGCCGGCCCGGCGGGTGGGCCGCGTCTCGCCCTACGACGTCGTCCTCTCCCCGGACGCCGCGACCGGGCGCTGGCAGCTCTGTGTCGACACCGGCCACCCGGTCCTCTTCGACCACCCGGTCGACCATGTGCCCGGCATGCTGCTCCTGGAGGCAGCCCGCCAGGCGACGCAGGCCATGGCCGACCCGCTGCCGGTCGTCCCGGTGACGATGCACACCGAGTTCCACCGCTACATCGAGCTGGACGCCCCCTGCTGGGTCGAGGTCGAGGCGCTGCCCGCCGACCCGTCGGGCCGCTGCCGGCTGCGGGTGAGCATGCGTCAGCACGAGACGGTCTGCTTCGTCGCGGACGTCTCCGTGGAGCGCGCGCCGGGCTCCTTCCCGCTGCCGGTACTCGCCTCGCGCGAAGCGCACGCCGCCGCCCCCGCCCTGGTCTGACCGGCGGGCCCGTCGCGCGGACGCCGCCGGCGTCGTCCCGCTCACGCCTTCACCGGGCCGTCCCGGACCTTCCACCCGCGCACCCTCTTTCCTGTGCTTTCCTGTGGCTTTCCTGTGTGAAAGGGGTGCGCGGCAGCTGCGCCAGGACGCCGCCACCCCTGCCCGGCCGGTGCCGCGCCCCTGTCCGGGGCGCGCACCGTCCTGGGCGTTTTTTTCTCTCCCAGAAACATAGAGGTTGTTCGCATTGTTTCGCGAGCGTTCAACCCGTCGTGCAAGAGGAGTAGCCATGACCGCCGCCTCCACCCTGCTGGCGGACGTCTTCACCCATGCCCTCACGGAGGGCCTCAGCCGCGCGTCCGCCCCGCGCGTGCGCCCGGTCGCCGCCGTGCCCGACGACGTCGGTGCCGTACGCGACGACATCGGCGCCCCGCGCCGGGCGCCCCGGCGCGGCGGTCCGGCGCCGGACCCCGTCGACGCCGCACTGCACCGCTTCACCGGACTGCTGGGATCCCGCTCGGCCCAGTTGCCCGGGGGACAGCCCGACGAGGAGGAGGCCCGGTACCTGCGGGAACTGGCCCGGCACGCGCTCGGCCGGACCGCGAGCCGGGCCGCCGCGCCTGCCGTCACCGGTCGCCCCGCCCCCGATCAACTGCTCGCCGCCGCCATGCTGTTGACCGAATGTCTCCTCCTGCAAGGGCTGGACGCGGGTGCGGTGCTCCCCCTCCTGTGCGCCGTCCGGGAAACCTTCGCCGCGGCCGCGGGCCCGCACCCGCGGGCCGTCGACGCCTGGCAGGGCCGCCGGACGCTCGCCCGGGACGTCCACGACCGCGTCGCCACCCCGCTGGCCGCCGCCCTGGACAGGCTCGGCGCGGAAGCCGGTACCGTACGCGCCTCCGAGCAACTGACGGCGGCGCGCGACCTGTTGGCGCAGGCCGCCGAGAGCAGCCGCGGCATCGTGGCCGGGCTGCACGAGCGCACACCGGTGCCCCGCCTGCGCGAATCCCTCGAGGAGTTCCTGCGCGGCCTGCCCGAGGGGCCGGAGGTGCGCTGGCACCAGTCCGGGGACGAGACCACCCTGCCCGAACTCTTCCGGCGCGAACTGCTGCTCGTCCTGCGGGAGGCGGTGCTCAACGCCCGTACCCACGCCGGGGCGGAGACGGTGTCCGTCACCGTCCGGACGACCCGCAGATGGGCCCACGCCCAGGTCTGTGACGACGGACGGGGCTTCGACGTCGCGCACACGCTCTCCGCGCGGCCCGCGTACGGCCTGCGGGCCATGTCCGAGCGCATCGAATCGGTGGGCGGGCGGCTGGCCGTCACCAGCCGCGCCGGCGACGGCACCCGTGTCGACGTCCACCTGCCCCGTTACCAGGCCGGCTGACCGCCGAAAGAGAAGGGGAAACGATCATGCCACGTATCACCGCCGTCATCGCCAGCGAGAACGCCCTGCTGCGCGACGCCCTCACCGCGCTGCTGCACGCACAGCCCGGCATCCGCCTCCTCGGCCAGGCCACCGGCGAGCACGAGGCCCTGCGCAAGGCCGTCGCACTCCGCCCCCAAGTGATCCTCCTGGAGCCCTGGTCGGCGCCGGGCAGCACCGTACGCACCGTGCGTTCCCTGCGCCGGCTGGCGCCCGAGACCGCCGTACTGGCCCTGCCGGGCGGCAGCACGCGGGCCGACCACCACGCCCTGCGCGCCGCCGGGGTGCACGGCTACCTGCCGCGGCATGCCGGACGGGAGGCGCTGCTCGCCGCGCTCGGCGCGCTGTTCCCCGCGGCGGTGCAGGGCACCGGGCACGTACCGTACGCCGCCCTGTCCCGGCGCGAGCGGGAGGTGCTCAGCGGAGCGGCGGCCGCCATGACCAACCAGCAGATAGCCCGCGGACTGGGCATCACCACCGGAACCGTCAAGCGGCACCTGCACACCACCTTCCGCAAACTGGACGCCGTCTCCCGGCTCGACGCGGTGGCCAAGGCGCTCGCCGCCGGACTGATCAGCGCGCCGGGCCCGGCCCGGCCGCTGGAGCCCGACGGCCCGTCGGGTCCGGCCGCGCCACCGGAGCCGTCCGGTGGCGCGGCCGACGGGCAGTGGGCGGTCCGGGCGGCGTGACCGGCCCTGGGCGTGCATTTGTCATTCCGCTGACATTCCCCGCGCTTTCTTGAGATCTCTGACCGAACCCTTGAAATGCAAACCTTGTGCGGGGTGCTTTCCGTGCAGAAAGGTAGGTGGCACGACCCGGTGCATTGACGTGGAACCGCTTGCCAGGAAGGCGCGGAGCACCGGTACGAGAATTCCTGTCGAGGGGGAGCTGTCGTGCGCAAGGTGCTCATCGCCAACCGTGGCGAAATCGCTGTCCGCGTGGCCCGGGCATGCCGGGACGCCGGGATCGGGAGCGTAGCGGTCTACGCCG
>NZ_JOAX01000003.1 GCF_000720485.1 Streptomyces ochraceiscleroticus
CCACGGTGGTGCCCGGCTGGGTCAGCCCCAACTGCGGGCCCACCACATGCACCACGCCCTGCTCGACATCACCCAGCGGGTGCAGCCGGACCCCGAACTCCGCGGCGTTCTTGCGCAGCGTCTCCAGCTGGGTGCGCGAGACCGGATCGGCGATCGGCTTGTCGATGTCCAGGGGGGGGGGGTTGTGGTCCTCGGTGGCGATGGTCAGGTCCGTGCGGCGCACCCGGCGCCCGGCCTTGCGCAGGCCGTCGAACGCCTGCGGGCTGGTCACCTCGTGCAGCAGATGCAGATCGATGAAGAGGAGGTCGGGCTCGCCTTCCGCGCGCCGGACGACATGGTCGTCCCGTTTCACAGTGTGAGACGCGAGTATCGTTGCATGGACAACTCTAGCGGCGTCGGCGTTCTCGACAAGGCGGCTCTGGTATTGAGCGCTCTGGAGTCCGGTCCGGCCACCCTCGCCGGGCTGGTCGGAGCGACCGGGCTCGCGCGCCCCACGGCGCACCGGCTTGCGGTAGCACTGGAACACCACCGGATGGTGGCGAGGGACATGCAGGGCCGGTTCATCCTCGGACCGCGGCTGGCGGAGCTCGCCGCCGCGGCCGGTGAGGACCGCCTGCTGGCCACGGCGGGACCGGTTCTCACGCACCTGCGCGATGTGACGGGCGAGAGCGCCCAGCTCTATCGCCGGCAGGGCGACATGCGGATCTGCGTGGCCGCGGCCGAGCGGCTCTCGGGCCTGCGGGACACCGTCCCGGTGGGCTCCACGCTCCCGATGAAGGCGGGCTCGGCCGCGCAGATCCTGATGGCCTGGGAGGAGCCCGAGCGGCTGCACAGGGGCCTTCAGGGGGCGCGTTTCACCGCGACCGCGCTCTCGGGCGTACGGCGCCGTGGCTGGGCCCAGTCGATCGGCGAGCGGGAGCCGGGCGTGGCCTCGGTCTCCGCGCCCGTGCGCGGCCCGTCGAACCGGGTGGTGGCCTCCGTGTCGGTCTCCGGGCCGATCGAGCGGCTGACCCGCCACCCCGGGCGGATGCACGCCCAGGCCGTCATCGACGCGGCGGCCCGCCTCAGCGAGGCCCTGCGCCGTACGAGCTGATGCGTACGCGCTTATTCGCCGCCCCGCGCCTGCCGTCGCCAACGCCGCCGGCGGTGGGCAGGGGGCCTTTCCGCTCTTCTTTTCTCCGCGCGCTTCTTCTTTTCCGGATGACCGCGCCTTTTCATGATGACCGACGCCCGCCATTACGAAAGTCGGCGCACGAAAAAGGCCCTCCACCTGAGTGGAGGGCCTTTCTCTCTGTGTACCCCCGACCGGATTCGAACCGGCGCTACCGCCTTGAGAGGGCGGCGTGCTAGGCCGCTACACAACGGGGGCTCACCTGCGGTTTGAGCAGGAAGTGTGCAGTCCACCTACTCAACTGCGCTGGGCTACCAGGACTCGAACCTAGACTAAATGAACCAGAATCACTCGTGCTGCCAATTACACCATAGCCCATGGTGGTTGAGACCAATCCAGGATTGGTCACCAGTACCCCCGACCGGATTCGAACCGGCGCTACCGCCTTGAGAGGGCGGCGTGCTAGGCCGCTACACAACGGGGGCCCTAGCGATCCTCATCATCACCGCATCCGGGAGCGACCCGAAGGAGGTGGATTGTAAGGATCTGTACCCCCGACCGGATTCGAACCGGCGCTACCGCCTTGAGAGGGCGGCGTGCTAGGCCGCTACACAACGGGGGCTGGCACTGCGATCAAGAGACTGTACTGCCGGGAAGACGATACTTCCGAGAAGACGATCTCTTGCTGGGCTACCAGGACTCGAACCTAGACTAACTGAACCAGAATCAGTCGTGCTGCCAATTACACCATAGCCCACCAAAACGCAACCCCTTGCGGGATTTTGTTCGGCTTGCGCTTCCCGCCGGGCCTGTCGGCCCTCTCGGGCGGCGCAGAAAGAACATTACCCGAAGGTGTCCGGCGCTCCAAAACGGGTATCGCCGCGCAGCAGGCCGGGGAGCTGGTTCAGGCCGGTGATCCGGATCAGCTCGGGCCGGCCGCCCAGTCCCCGGCGGTCCAGCCAGATGCCCGTGAGGCCCGCGGCCACGGCGCCACCGGCGTCGATGTCGGGCTGGTCCCCCACGTACGCCACCTCTGCGGGCGGCAGCCCCAGGGCCTCACAAGCGGCGTGGAAGGCCCCCGCGGCGGGCTTGGCGATCCCCAGGTCCGCCGCGCACACCAGCGCCTCGAAACGGTCCCGTACGCCCAGAACCCGCAGCTTGCGGTCCTGATTGCGGACGGAGGAGTTCGAGAGCACCGCGTGCCGGTACTCCGCCGCGAGCAGCTCCAGCACCGGCAAGGTGTCCGGGAAGAGCGCCCAGGCGGCCTCGTAGTGCGCGAGGTACCGCCCGAACCACCCGTCGGCGTCCTCGTCGCTCATCGACGGCGTACCGAGGAAGTCCCGCACCCGGTCCCGTCGCTGCGCCTCGAAGGTGACCCCGCCGCCCTCGAACCGACGCCAGTGGAGCTCGGTGAGCTCCTTCCAACGGGTAAGGGCCTGCTCGACGGAGGGGTATCCGTCGAGCAGGCCCTCGGCGAGGAGATGCGCCTGCATCCCCACCTGATCGGCGTTCGCGTAATCGAAGAGCGTGTCATCGACGTCCCAGAGGACCGCGCGTATCGGCATGATCCCGACGGTAGCCGAGGCGCGTCCGACCGGCTGGGGGTTCGGGGGTCATCCCCCGAAGAATGCAGTGTCGACGTCCCAGAGGACCGCGCGTATCGGCATGATCCTCACGCTACCGGCGCGGCCGCTCCCGGGAGACCCGGTTTTCCGGCTCCCGGGGAACGAAAGGGGGGCGCCGACCAGTACGGTCGGCGCCCCCCTTCAAGGGCCTGGCGTTACGCGGCCAGCTTCTTCAGGGCCGCGTCGATGCGGGCGAGGGTGCGGTCCTTGCCCAGGATCTCGAGGGACTCGAAGAGGGGGAGGCCGACCGTGCGGCCGGTGGTGGCCACGCGGACCGGGGCCTGGGCCTTGCCGAGCTTGAGGCCGTGCTCCTCGCCGGCGGCCAGGACGGCCTCCTTGAGGGACTCCGGGCTCGACCAGTCCGCGGTCTCCAGCTTGGCGCGGGCGGTGGTGAGCAGGGCGACCGGGTCGCCCTTGCCCATCGCCTTGGTCCAGGACGCCTCGTCGAAGACCGGCTCCTGCAGGAAGAGGAAGTCGACGTTGTCGGTGATCTCGGAGAGCACCTTCAGGCGGCTCTGGGCGTGCGGGGCGATCGCGTCGAACACCGACTGGTCGAAGTCCGCCTCGTCCCAGGGCGCGAAGGGGGCGCGCAGCCAGGGGGCGCAGCGCTCGGTGAAGTCCTTCACGTCGAGCTGCCGGATGTGGTCGGCGTTGATCGCCTCGCACTTCTTGAGGTCGAAGCGCGCCGGGTTGGCGTTGACGTCCTCGATCTCGAACTTCGACACCATCTCGTCGATGGAGAAGATGTCCTGGTCCTCGGAGAAGGACCAGCCGAGCAGGGAGAGGTAGTTGAGGAGGCCCTCGGGGAGGAAGCCGCGCTCGCGGTAGAGGTTCAGCGAGGACTGCGGGTCGCGCTTGGAGAGCTTTTTGTTGCCCTCGCCCATGACGTACGGCAGATGGCCGAAGGCCGGGACCTGCTTCGCGACGCCCAGCTCGATCAGCGCCTTGTAGAGCGCGATCTGGCGCGGGGTGGAGGAGAGCAGGTCCTCGCCGCGCAGTACGTGGGTGATCTCCATCAGCGCGTCGTCGACCGGGTTGACGAGCGTGTACAGCGGCGCGCCGTTGGCGCGGAGGATGCCGTAGTCGGTCACGTTCTCCGGCTGGAAGGTCAGCTCGCCGCGGACCAGGTCGGTGAAGGTGATGGTCTCGTCGGGCATCCGGAAGCGGACGATCGAGGTGCGGCCCTCGGCCTCGTACGCGGCCTTCTGCTCGGGGGTCACCGCGCGGCACTTGCCGTCGTACCCGGAGGGCTTGCCGGCCTTGCGCGCGGCCTCCCGGCGCTCCTCCAGCTCCTCGGCGGTGCAGTAGCAGTGGTAGGCGTAACCGCCGTCCAGCAGCTTCTGCGCGACGTCCTGGTAGATGTCCATGCGCTGCGACTGGCGGTACGGGGCGTGCGGGCCGCCCTCGCCCTTGCCGCTGTCGTCGAAGGCCGCGGGGCCTTCGTCCCAGTCGAAGCCCAGCCAGCGCATGGCGTCCAGGAGCTGCTCGTAGGACTCCTCGGAGTCGCGGGCGGCGTCGGTGTCCTCGACACGGAAGACGAACGTACCGCCGTGGTGGCGGGCATACGCCCAGTTGAAGAGGGCGGTGCGGACCAGGCCCACGTGGGGGTTGCCGGTCGGCGAGGGACAGAAACGTACGCGGACGGGGGTCGCGTTAGCCACGCTTGATCACCTTGTTGGTGAGAGTGCCGATGCCTTCGATGGTGACGGCGACCTCGTCGCCGACGTTGAGCGGGCCGACCCCGGCGGGGGTGCCCGTGAGGACGACGTCGCCGGGGAGCAGCGTCATCGCCTCCGTGATGTGGACGATCAGGTCCTCGATCGAGCGGACCATCTCGCTGGTGCGGCCGAGCTGGCGCTGGGCGCCGTTGACCGTGCACTGGATGGTCAGATCGCTCGGGTCCAGCTCGGTCTCGACCCAGGGGCCGAGCGGGCAGGAGCTGTCGAAGCCCTTGGCCCGGGCCCACTGCGCCTCGCGACGCTGGACGTCGCGCGCGGTGATGTCGTTGGCGCAGGTGTAGCCGAGGATGACGTCCTTCACGCGCTCGCGGGGGACCTCGCGGCACATGCGGCCGATGACGACGGCGAGCTCGGCCTCGTGGTGCACCTCCTGCGAGAAGGAGGGGTACACGACGGGGTCGCCGGGGCCCACCACCGAGGTGGAGGGCTTGAAGAAGGCGACCGGCACGTCGTCGACCTCGTTGCCGAGCTCCTTGGCGTGCTCGGCGTAGTTGCGGCCGATGGCCACGACCTTGTTCGGGAGGACGGGCGGCAGCAGCCGCACCTTGTCCAGGGGGACCTTTTGACCCGAGCGCTCGAACTCGGCGAAGGGGTGTCCCTTGATGACGTCGAGGTCGTTGCCCTCGACGACGCCGAAGCCGACGTTGCCGTCGATGGAAAATCTGGCGATGCGCACGGAAGCCGCTGCCCCTCTTGATCTCTTGCCGGGAGTGGACACCCCAGGCTATCGCGGGAGCGCGGCCGCCCCTCTGTCCTTTTTGTGCGTCGCGTCCTACTCGGGCGCGTCCATGAGGACGGTGCGGCGGGGGTTGGCGGTCTGGGTGGGCAGCTCGACGGCCTGCTCCTGCTGTGCGGTGTCCTCGACCGGTGCGGTCTGCAGCTCCTCGGCGTCCTTCAGGTGCATCAGGGTCGTGCGCCGCGGGTTGGCTATGGAGCGGAACATCATCGTCGTCTTCACTGTCGGAATGCCTCGCGTATCTCGCGTGTGGTGGTCACTGCCCATGCAGATGCCGCTGGGCGATTGCGGCACCGGTGTAAAGCGTCAGGCTATGCGCGCTATTCCCGTCGATCTTGCGGTCAAGTCGGTGATCATCGTGTGAGTTTGCTCACGAACTGTGTGGCAAATGCCGCAATTTTCATGATCGAACGCCGTTGACGAAACGGACATTGGCGGAGCGAAGCACATGTTCCACTCCCCTTTACGACACCAGGGGCGGGGCGCTATGGCGCCCGTAACGCTCGCAAAAGTCCGTAATAAGGGGCGAGAGCTTCTACTACTCGTTACTCACTCCATACATTGCGTCACACATGTCACAGCCAGAGGCTCCGCTCTTGTTGCCGCTCCGGCACTGTGCTGGAATTCCCCGGACCGCCGCATGTTTCACACGGCGCGCAGGGGGCGCAGAGCAGCGCCGCGCGGTGGGTGCCGCTCTCTTAGCCAGAGGGAGTAGCCCGCCGGTCACACTCACGACCGCCATGGGGCCCGCGGCCCCCTACGACTCGACACCGTCCCGCCGTCACCGCGGAGGGACGCCTGGTCCAGAGGTTGCGACGCTAGTGCAGGGACGTTTCAAGAGGGATGGCAGCGCTGCGGCTGACCCGGAGCTGCGCGGCGGGACCGACCGCGCCTCCTCGCAGCAGCGCGCCCAGAGCAACGGTCCGGCGAGCGGCACGTTGCCGACCGACCGGACCGACCCGGCGCCGGCCGGCGACTCCGCCGCCGAGCGCCCCAAGGCCAAGGGCCCCGTGGGCCCCGGGGCCCGTCTGTCGCTGCGCAACTGGCGCATCAGCACGCGCCTGGTCTCCCTGATCGCTCTGCCCGTGGTCGCGGCCACCACGCTGGGCGGCCTGCGGATCAGCAGCGAGCTGGACAACATGGACCAGCTCGACCGGATGCAGCTCCTCACGGAGATGACGCGGCAGGCCACCGAGCTCGCCGACGCGCTCCAGGAGGAGCGGGACCGTTCGGCGGGCCCGCTGGCCGGCTCCGGCAACACCAAGGACGACACCGATGTGGTGGCGCCGCGCGAGGAGACCGACCGCGCGATCAAGTCCTTCAAGGAGCACACCGACGACGTCGACTCCGCGCGCGGCTCGATGGCCGGCGTGCGCGCCACGATCGTCGACATCCAGCGCCAGCTCGGCACCCTCAACGAGGTACGGAACAAGGCGTACTCCGACAAGGAGAACGTCGCCCAGACCGTCACCGCGTACAACCAGCTCATCACGTCCCTGCTCGCGCTCTCCCAGGACATGGCGCAGGCGACCAGCAGCCCGGAGATGATCCAGAGCACCCGCTCCCTGGCCGCGTTCTCCTCCGCCAAGGAGTACGCGTCGATGCAGCGGGCGTTCGTCAGCGCCGGTCTGTCGAACAAGGGCCACGCGCACCTGTCCGCGAACGACCGGCTGGCCGGCCGTACCGCCGAGGACAACGAGGAGTCCGCGCTCAAGCGGTTCTCCAACATCTACCCCGGCGCCGCCTCCCTCATGGAGGGCCTGGACAGCGGCAACGACGACATCGAGCACGCGAACTCCTTCGCGGACCGCAGCTTCAAGACCGAGTCGGGCATCCGCGGTGAGCAGATGTCGTACCTGGACTGGTACGACCTCGACACCAACAAGATCAACCTGATGTCGCGGATCGAGACGACGCTGCTCTCCCAGATGGAGCAGAAGTCCCGCGAGCTGCGCAACGACGCCACCACCGGCGCGATCCTCAACGGCGCCGTGATCCTGCTCGTCCTGGGCATCTCGCTCATCGGCGCGTTCGTCGTCTCCCGCTCCATGGTCCGCTCACTGCGCCGGCTGCAGGACACCGCGCAGACGGTCTCCCAGAAGCGCCTTCCCGAGCTGGTCAAGCACCTCTCCGAGGCCGACCCGCAGGACGTGGACACCTCGGTCGAGTCCGTCGGCGTGCACAGCCGGGACGAGATCGGCAAGGTGGCCACCGCGTTCGACGAGGTGCACCGCGAGGCCGTCCGGCTGGCGTCCGAGCAGGCGCTGCTGCGGGGCAACGTCAACGCGATGTTCACCAACCTCTCGCGGCGGTCGCAGGGCCTCATCCAGCGCCAGCTCTCGCTGATCTCGGAGCTGGAGTCCCGCGAGGCCGACCCCGACCAGCTCTCCTCGCTCTTCAAGCTCGACCACCTCGCGACCCGAATGCGCCGTAACGGCGAGAACCTCCTCGTCCTCGCGGGCGAGGAGCCGGGCCGCCGCTGGACCCGCCCGGTCCCGCTGGTCGACGTGCTGCGCGCCGCCGCCTCCGAGGTGGAGCAGTACGAGCGCATCGAACTGAGCGCGGTACCGACCACCGAGGTCGCCGGCCGCGTCGTCAACGACCTCGTGCACCTCCTCGCCGAGCTGCTGGAGAACGCCACCTCGTTCTCCTCGCCGCAGACCAAGGTCAAGGTCACCGGTCACGCGCTGCCCGACGGCCGCGTCCTGGTCGAGATCCACGACACCGGCATCGGCCTCTCCCCCGAGGACCTCTCGGCGATCAACGAGCGCCTCGCCAGCCCGCCGACCGTGGACGTCTCGGTGTCCCGCCGGATGGGCCTCTTCGTGGTCGGCCGCCTGTCCCTGCGGCACGGCATCCGCGTCCAGCTCCGTCCCTCCGACTCCGGTGGTACGACGGCCCTGGTCATGCTGCCGGTGGACGTCGCGCAGAGCGGCGGCGCCGGCAAGAAGCCCGGCCCGGGCGGCAAGTCCGCCGGCGGCCGCGGCGCCGGTGACGCGGGCGGCCAGCACTCCAGCCGCCTCGCGGGCCTGCAGCCGCGCGGCCAGATGGGCGCCGGCCCCCGTACCGCGCTGCCCACCCGCCCCGGAGCGGGCGCGCCCGGCGGTGCCCCCGGTGCCCCGGCCCGTACGCAGAACGACGCCTTCGGCAGCCGTCCCGCGGCCCCCGCCGGCCAGGACCGGCCCACGCTGCCGGTGCGCGGCGGCGAGCCGGCCCAGCCGCCGGCCGCGAGCCACCAGCCGACCGTCGCCCCGCCCACCGGCGCGCCCGCGCCGCGCGGCGAGCGGCCGCAGCTCCCCACCCGCAGCCCGGCCGGCGAGCTGACCGGCGGCCCCTCCGGCGCGGAGTCCGCGCCGCGGGAGCCCGGCCAGCAGCCCGGCTCGAGCTGGGGTGCGCGGCGCGAGCGCGGCGAGGCGGCCGGCGACTGGCCGCTGGCGCCCCGCCAGGGCCAGGAGGACCACCCGCGCGGCCACGAGGAGCCGGAGAGCACCGGCCGGCACGGCCGTGCCGAGATATCCGGCCAGTACGGGCGCCCCGAGACCACCGGGCAGTTCGAGCGCCCGGCGGCCGGCGGCCCCGGTGACACGGCGCAGTTCGAGCGCCCGGACTTCGGCGGCCGGCGCCCCGGCACGAACGTCCCGGAGCGCGGCGCGTCCCCCGCACAGGGCGCCCCGCAGGACGACCGGCCGATGTGGAGCGGCGAGTTCGAGCTGCCCTCGGCGCCGTCCTCCGCCCTGCCCGCCGAGGAGGCGCCCGCCGCTCCCCCGGCGCCGGACCGGCCCACCAGCCCGATGTGGAGCGGCGAGTTCGCTCCGCAGTCCGAGCAGAACGGCCGCCCCGCCGAGGAGAGCGCCCCGGCGCCCGCCCGCGGCGAGGAGGCCCCGGCCCGCGGCGGCCAGGCGTACGACAACGACTCCTTCGGCCGGGACGACTCCTTCGGCCGGGAGGACGACTTCGGCCGGGACGGTGCCTTCGGGCGCGCGCCCCGGACCGGTGAGGTCCCCGTACAGCAGCAGCCGTACTCCGCTCCGGACGACGCCGACCTGCTCGGCGGCCCCGCGCCGCGGAGCACGGGCGACGCGGGTTCGCCGATCTTCGACACGATCGAGTCGAATTGGTTCACCCAGCCGGGCGGCAGCGCGGCCGAGGAGCCCGTGAGCCGGCCGCAGAGCGCCCCGGAGGCGCCGCGGCTGCCCCGGCGCGAGCCGGCCGGCAACGGCGCTCAGGCGCAGGCCGAGTGGCGTTCCTCGCCCAACGACGACGTCTGGCGCCGGGCCGAGCAGGTCCGGCAGCCCGCGGCCGGCGGGGTCACCACCTCCGGGCTGCCGCGCCGCGTCCCGCGTGCGAACCTCGTCGCAGGCACCGCGCAGCAGGAGCAGCGTCCGGGCGGCCCGCAGGTCTCCCGTTCGCCCGACGACGTGCGCGGCCGGCTGACCAATCTCCGCCGGGGCATCCAGCAGGGCCGGCAGGCCGGGCACACCGGCACGCACCCCGTCGTGGACCCCACTCACCAGCAGGAGCGTTAGTTGAGTCCGATGAGCCAGGCGGCGCAGAACCTGAACTGGTTGATCACCAATTTCGTGGACAACACCCCTGGGGTGTCCCACACGGTGGTCGTCTCGGTCGACGGTCTGCTGCTCGCGATGTCCGAGGGCTTCCCGCGGGACCGGGCCGACCAGCTCGCCGCGGTGGCCTCCGGGCTCACCTCCCTGACATCCGGCGCGTCCCGCATCTTCGAGGGCGGGAACGTCAACCAGACCGTGGTGGAGATGGAGCGCGGCTTCCTCTTCCTCATGTCCATCTCGGACGGCTCGTCGCTGGCCGTACTGGCGCACCCCGAGTGCGACATCGGCCTCGTCGGTTACGAGATGGCCCTGCTCGTGGACCGTGCGGGCGGCGTGCTGACGCCGGACCTGCGGGCCGAGCTGCAGGGCAGTCTGCTGAACTGATCCACCACCGACCCCACGTGCCGAAGAACCCCCCACCGGCCCGATCCGACGACAGCCAGTTGTCCAGCCCGGAGGACCCATGACCCCGCCACCCGCTTCGCCCGGCCCGTACGGCTATACCAGCCAGCCGTACGGCGACGACGGGGGCGACCAGCCACTGGTCCGCCCTTATGCGATGACCGGAGGCCGGACCCGGCCGCGCTACCAGCTCGCCATCGAGGCGCTGGTCAGCACCACGGCCGATCCCTCCCAGCTGCCCGGGCTGCTGCCGGAGCACCAGCGCATCTGCCATCTGTGCGCCGAGGTGAAGTCGGTGGCGGAGGTCTCCGCGCTGCTGCACATACCGCTCGGCGTGGCCAGAATCCTGGTCGCCGACCTGGCCGAGGCCGGCATGGTGGCGATCCACCAGCCCGGCGGCAGCGGTGAGGCCGGCGGCACGCCCGATGTGACCTTGCTGGAGAGGGTGCTCAGTGGACTTCGCAAGCTCTGACGCCGCGTCCCGTTCGACCACGTCCGCGAAGATCGTGGTGGCGGGCGGTTTCGGCGTGGGCAAAACCACCTTTGTCGGGGCGGTTTCCGAGATCAATCCGCTGCGTACCGAGGCCGTGATGACGTCCGCTTCCGCGGGCATCGACGACCTCAGTCACGTGCAGGACAAGACGACGACCACCGTCGCCATGGATTTCGGGCGTATCACCCTCGATCAGGATTTGATTCTTTATCTCTTCGGCACGCCCGGCCAGGACCGTTTCTGGTTCATGTGGGATGATCTGGTCCGCGGTGCGATCGGTGCCGTGGTACTCGTCGACACCCGCCGGCTCTCCGACTGCTTCCCCGCGGTCGACTACTTCGAGAACAGCGGGCTGCCTTTCGTGATCGCGCTGAACGGCTTCGACGGGCAGCAGCCCTACACCCCGGACGAGGTGCGGGAAGCGCTGCAGATCGGCCCCGACACGCCGATCATCACCACCGATGCCCGGCACCGCGGCGAGGCCAAGGGTGCCCTCATCACGCTCGTCGAACACGCTCTTATGGCGCGGCTCAAGTAGCGCTGCCGTATGGTCAGTTGCGCCGGGGTGCGCTGTGTCCTTGGACACGCCGGGCCCCGGCGTTCATAACGTTTCGACAGAGAAATCCCGGGACCTCGACACCGGATGCGCACAGCTGGTTCCGCTGTGTTCACTTTCCCCTCGGCTTTTGCCGCGCCTCGCCCTTAACGCCCCTTTTATCTGGCGTCCCGCAGGGCTTGCTCATCTTGTGCGCACTGTTTGGAACGCACGGCCCTGACGTGCTGGAATTCGCTGAACTCCGGAGTAGGTAACGCCCAGAACGAAAACGGCACAGCGAGATACGTGCCGGCGCCGAGAGGTTGTTGGTCGAGTGAGGCGAAGCAAGTCGGGCCCCGCGCCGCAGCAGGCGGCGCAGCGGGGCAACTTCACACCGCCGCCGCGTCATACGGCGTCGCCTTCCGACGCGCCCGAAAGTCCGCTGAGCAGCCAGCCCGCGCGGGGCAGCCGGATGTCCCCGCGCAACTGGCGCGTGGCCACGCGGCTGAACGCGATCCTGCTGCTTCCCGTGATCCTGGCGCTGATCTTCGCCGGGCTGCGGGTGAACACCTCGGTCTCGACCTGGAACGAAGCCCAGGACGCCGAGAACACCGCGAAGCTGGTCCAGGCGGCCGCCTCCTACGGCCAGGCCCTCGTCGACGAGCGGGACCGCACCGCGGCGCCGCTCCTCCAGGGCAAGCAGAACGACCCGGTCGTCCGGAACGCGCGGGCCGAGACCGACGCCGCCGCCGCCGACTTCCACGACGCGGTCCGGAACATGCCCGACAAGCCGGGCCTCAAGCGCCGCCTCGCGGTCTTCGAGAAGGTCGAGCCCAAGCTCCAGGTGCTGCGCAAGGCCGCCTACACCTCGCAGCTCACCGGTGTGCAGACCGAGGAGGGCTACACCGAGGTCCAGCACCCGCTGATGGAGTTCTCCAACGAGCTGGGTCTGGGCACCGGCAACATCACCTCCTACGGACGCACGGTCTACGCCGTCTCGCTGGCGAAGGCCGCCACCTCCCTGCAGCGCTCCATCGGCACCCACCTGCTGGTGCACCCGGCGACGGGCGCCAAGGAGCGCAAGAAGCAGCTCACCGCCTTCGCGTCGTACGCCTACCTGGAGAACATCGCCATCGGCGAGTACACCTCCGGCGGCACCCCCGAGGACGTCGAGCGGCTGAAGACGGACTCCGCGGCCCTCAAGAAGAAGGGCCAGGAGCAGGCGGCCAAGGCGCGGAAGCAGGCGATCGCGGCCGGCCGGGCGTTCCAGGCTCCGCCGTCCATCGACGCGATGGTCCAGGCGATCTCCTCCGGCGCTTCGCCGCAGCTCCTGGCCGCCAAGGGCGTCACGCCGCAGACCTGGTTCGCGGCGTCCACCGGCAAGTTCGACATGTACCGCGGCATCGAGGAGGACCTCGCCGACAAGGCGGTGGCCGAGGCCGCGCAGATCGCCGACGACGCGCAGCAGACCACCTTCGTGGACTCCGGCGTCGCGCTCGGCGCGCTGATCATCGCCTTCCTCATCGCCGGCCTGATGGCCCGCTCGATGACCCGCAACATGCAGGAGCTGCGCACCGCCGCCTTCGGCATCGCCGAGCAGCGGCTGCCGATGCTGGTCGACCAGCTCTCCCGTACGGATCCGGGCCGGGTCGACACCCGCGTCAAGCCGATCCCGATCTCCACCACCGACGAGATCGGCGAGGTCGCCCGCGCGTTCGACCAGGTCCACCGCGAGGCCGTGCGGCTGGCCGCCGAGCAGGCGCTGCTGCGGGGCAACGTCAACGCGATCTTCACCAACCTCTCGCGCCGTAACCAGGGCCTGATCGAGCGGCAGCTGACGCTCATCACGGAGCTGGAGAACAACGAGGCGGACCCGGACCAGCTGGAGAACCTCTTCAGCCTGGACCACCTCGCCACCCGTATGCGGCGCAACGGCGAGAACCTCCTCATCCTCGCGGGCGAGGAGCCGGGCCGCCGCTGGACCCAGCCGGTCCCGCTGGTCGACGTGCTGCGCGCGGCCACCTCCGAGGTGGAGTCCTACGAGCGCATCGAGCTCCAGGGCTTCCCCGAGAGCGAGATCCACGGCCAGGCCGTCACCGACCTCGTGCACCTGCTGTCCGAGCTGCTGGAGAACGCCACCACGTTCTCCTCGCCGCAGACCAAGGTGCGGGTCACCGCGACCCGTCTCCCCGACGGCCGCGTGATGATCGAGATCCACGACAAGGGCATCGGGCTCACCCCCGAGGACTTCGCGGACATCAACCACAAGCTGGCCAACCCGCCGACCGTCGACATCGCGATCTCCCAGCGCATGGGCCTCTTCGTGGTCGGCCGGCTGGCGGACCGGCACGGCATCCGCGTCCAGCTCCGCCCCTCGGGCGAGCAGGCCGGGACCACCTCGCTGGTCATGCTGCCGGAGGCGATCACCCACGGCGGTGGCGGCGAGGACCAGTTCGAGGACGACTTCACGGTCTCCCGGATCATGCCGGAGCACCCGCAGTCGTTCCAGCAGCCCGAGGACATGCGGACCGCCGCCGAGCTCGGCTTCGACGACCACTACCGGCCGTCGGACGACTCCGCGGACCTGGACCCCGTGGGCCGCTCGCTGCTCCGCGAGGAGCGCCGCGCGGCGCTGGAGGCACAGAACGGCGCTCCGCGGCACGGTGCGCCGGGCCAGGAGCCCGCGCAGCACCCGGCGCAGGACTTCGGCGGGCTCCCCCGGCGCGCCGAAGCGGAGGGCTCGGGCGCCGCGTACGACGGCTTCCAGGAGCAGCCGTACGCCCCCCAGGAGGCCACGGGCCGGCAGTCCTACGACGGTCCGGCCGGTGCCTACGACGACCGCTCCTTCGGTGGTCAGAACCTGTTCGACCAGGGCTCTTCGGGGCTCAACGGCGAGCAGCCGCAGTACTCCGCAGACGGCCGGCAGGGCCCCGGACGGAGCGAACCGGCTCCGTTCCAGGGCTACTTCGGCGGTCAAGCGGAATCGGACCACAATGGTCCCGACGCTCCCGCGCAGCCGCAGGAACGCGTAGCATTCGATCGTCCGGGTCCCACCCCGAGCGAAACCCACTCCCTGACCGACGCCGGCCTTCCGCGCCGCGGAGGTGACAAGGCCCCCGGGCAGCAGGAGTGGCAGCAGCCCGAGGAGCCGGCGTCGCCCCCGCAACAGCGGAGCACGTCGGAGGACAGCTTTGGTTGGCGTACTGCCAACGATGAGCGCTGGCAGCGGGCGGAGCAGCTTCGCGAGCCGAAGGCAGGCGGGATCACCTCCTCCGGTCTCCCCCGGCGGGTGCCCAAGGCCAATTTGGTCGAGGGCACCGCGGAGCAGACGCAGCAGGGCGGCCCTCAGGTCTCCCGTGCGCCCGAGGACGTCCGGGGCAGGCTGAGCAACCTGCGCCGCGGTGTCCAGCAGGGACGCAGTGCCGGTATGGAGTCACCCAAGAATGACCAACAGGGCTTCGGCCCCGGCAGCACCTACGATCAGGAGCGTTAGTGTGAGCCCGATGAGCCAGGCGGCGCAGAACCTGAACTGGTTGATCACCAACTTCGTGGACAACACCCCCGGTGTGTCCCACACGGTCGTGGTCTCCGCAGACGGTCTCCTCCTCGCCATGTCCGAGGGGTTTCCTCGGGACAGAGCCGATCAGTTGGCGGCGGTGGCCTCCGGGCTCACCTCGCTGACCTCGGGTGCCTCCCGCATTTTCGAAGGCGGGAGCGTCAACCAGACCGTGGTGGAGATGGAGCGCGGGTTCCTCTTCATCATGTCCGTCTCGGACGGATCGTCGCTGGCCGTACTGGCGCACCCCGAGTGCGACATCGGCCTCGTCGGTTACGAGATGGCTCTGCTGGTCGACCGCGCGGGCAGCGTTCTCACGCCCGACCTGCGCGCCGAACTGCAGGGCAGCCTTCTCAACTGACAGACAGGCAGTGCGTTTCTCGCCACCGCACCATAGGGTGCGGTGGCGCGACCGGCGTCGGATTGGCAAGTTGGAGGAGGAAACGTGGCAACGCCCCCTAGCGGATACCCGTACGATTCCGGGCATCTGCCCGAGTCGCAGGGCGAAACCCAGTACAACCGCTTCAACTTCCCGTCCGCGCCGAGTCGTCGGCAGCAGCGGCCCGCGCCGCAGCACCAGCCCTACGACACGACGTACGGCAGCCCCTCCCCGTCTCCTTACGGCTACGGCGACGAGGGGCCCCGGGTTCCGCGGATAGAACCGGTGCAGCCGCCGCAGCGGCGCGCCGAGCCGTCGGCACCGACCGGTGGCGCGCAGAACCCGCTGGTCCGCCCGTACGCCATGACCGGGGGCCGCACCCGGCCGCGCTACCAGCTTGCCATCGAGGCACTGGTGCACACCACGGCCGGTCAGTCCCAGCTGCAGGGCCAGCTGCCGGAGCATCAGCGCATCTGCCATCTGTGCCGCGAGATCAAGTCGGTCGCCGAGATCTCCGCGCTCCTCTCCATCCCCCTCGGCGTCGCCCGGATCCTCGTCGCCGACCTGGCGGAGGCCGGACTCGTCGCCATCCATCAGCCCGGCGGTGACGAGTCCGCCGGCGGACAGCCAGATGTGACACTGCTCGAAAGGGTGCTCAGTGGACTTCGCAAGCTCTAGCGGTGCAGCCCGCTCCACCACCTCCGCGAAGATCGTGGTGGCGGGCGGCTTCGGCGTGGGCAAGACGACCTTCGTCGGGGCCGTCTCCGAGATCAATCCGCTGCGTACCGAAGCCGTGATGACCTCCGCCTCGGCGGGCATCGACGACCTGACGCACGCGCCGGACAAGACCACCACGACGGTGGCGATGGACTTCGGCCGTATCACGCTGGACCAGGACCTGATCCTGTACCTCTTCGGTACGCCCGGTCAGGACCGGTTCTGGTTCATGTGGGACGACCTGGTCCGCGGCGCGATCGGCGCCGTGGTGCTCGTGGACACCCGCCGCCTCGCGGACTGTTTCCCGGCGGTGGACTACTTCGAGAACAGCGGTCTGCCGTTCGTCATCGCCCTCAACGGCTTCGACGGACACCAGCCGTACACGCCGGACGAGGTCCGTGAGGCCCTCCAGATCGGCCCGGACGCCCCGATCATCACGACGGACGCACGGCACCGCAGCGAGGCCAAGAGCGCGCTCATCACGCTCGTGGAGCACGCGCTCATGGCGCGGCTGCGCTAACGCCTGACGGCGCGGTCGCACGACTCGCCCGTACGCGAAGGGCCCGGCACACCAAGGTGTGCCGGGCCCTTCGCGCTTGGCGCCCCGCCAGGGGCGTCCAGGGGCGCGGGGAACTGCGCGACCGGCCACGACGGCGCGGCAGCCGTCAGCGCAGCGTGCCGCCCACGGCGGTGACGATCAGCGCTAGCGAAGTCGCACCCGCGTCAGCGTGCCCGTACCCCATCGCGCCCATCCGCGCGGCCCGCCCCCGCGCGGGGGTCAGCTCGGCCGTCGCGGCCGCCGCCTTCGTGGCCACCTCGGCCGCCGCATGCCAGGCGGTCACCAGGTCCTCGCCCGTACGGGCGCAGAGCTCGGCCCGGAACGGGTCCACCGCGTCCAGCATGGTCTTCTCGCCGACCTGCGCGCCGCCCAGCTCGGCGACCGCGCGCTGCGCCGCGGCCACCGCCTCCACGAGCAGCGCCGTGGTGCAGCCGGCGCCTTCCGGGGCCCGCACGAGAACGGCGCCGGTCTCGGCCAGCAGCGCCCCGTACAGCGCGCCCGACGCGCCCCCGGACGCGTCGGCGAGGGCCAGCCCCGCGGACAGCAGCGCGGTGCCCGCGGAGCGCGGGTCCCCGGCCGGCCCCGGCTCCGCCGCGCGCGCCGCGGCCACCGCGGCCCGCAGGCCGCGGACGATCCCGATGCCGTGGTCCCCGTCGCCCGCGACCGCGTCCAGCCGCCCCAGCTCGTCCTCGTTCGCCGCGACCAGGTCGAGCGCGGCCTGCAGGGCGGCGGTGGCCGGCAGATCGGCCGCGGACGGCCCGGGCTGCGGCCGCGCCTGCTCAGCGGCGGCCGCCGGGGCCTCCCGTACATCGTCGGCATCCCTGCGGGACCCCGGCAGGCTGCGGAAGGCCGGGGTGTCGCAGGGCGCGTCGTACAACTGCGCCAGCTCCTCGTCGAGGACCATCACCGACAGCGAGACGCCCGCCATGTCGAAGGAGGTGACGAACTCGCCGACCTCCGGGCGGAACGGCGTCAGCCCGGCCTCCTTCAGGCGCCTGTTGACCTGCCGGAAGACGACGAACATCTCCTCGTACTTGGTCCGGCCCAGGCCGTTGAGCAGCACCGCGACCCGGCCGCTGCCGTCGGCGGGCGGCTCGGGCAGTTCGGGGAGAAGGTTGTCGACCAGCTCGTCGGCGAGTTCGGCCGCGGTGAGACTGCGGGTGGTGCGCAGGCCGGGCTCGCCGTGGATGCCCATGCCCAGCTCCGTGGTGCCCTTGTTCACGGTGAACAGCGGTTCGGTCGCGCCGGGCAGGGTGCAGCCGGAGAAGGCCGCGCCGAAGGTGCGCGTCATGGCGTTGGCGCGGGCGGCCACCCGGGTCACGCCCTCCAGGTCGTCGCCGCGCTCGGCCGCCGCGCCCGCCACCTTGAAGACGAAGAAGTCGCCGGCCACCCCGCGCCGGTCGCGCGAGGGGTCGATCTCCTGGCCCTCGACCGGCGGCGGGCCGCTGGCCACGTCGTCGGTCACCAGGACGGTGCGTACGGGCACGCCCTCGGCGGCGAGCCGGCGCGCGGCCAGGCCGAAGTGCATCACGTCGCCGGCGTAGTTCCCGTAGGACATCAGCACGCCGGCGCCGCCGTCCGCGGCCTTGGCGGTGCGGTAGATCTGCTCGGCGCTGGGGCTCGCGAAGACGTCGCCGACCGCGGCGGCGTCCGCGAGCCCGGGCCCGACCAGTCCGGCGAAGGCCGGGTAGTGGCCGGAGCCGCCGCCGATGACGACCGCGACCTTCCCGGGCCGCGGGGCGTGGCGGCCGACGACGCCATACGTGTCGGGGACCCGCCGGAGCGTGCGCGCGTACGCGTCGGCCAGTCCTTCCAGCCAGTCCTCGCGGAAGGTCGCGGCGTTGTGTCCGAGGCCGTCGGGCGTCGTGGTCATCAGGGCACACTCCTTTGTTCCGTCCCTGTTGGATTTAACACCCGCATCACAGATCCGTCACCCCTCAGCGCGTAAATCACGCTCGGTGCTGTGAGAATCACGGCCCAGAAAACCCTGAATCACATCTTGCATGTGAAGTTCACAGGATTCATGCTGCTGATGTCCCACCCTCACCACCCTCGCTCCCACGGAGGCGTGACATGGCTCCCCCCTCGGCGCTCTCACTGCCCGACCGCCTCGGCATTCCCAAGCCGCTGGTCTTCGGCTACCTCGGCGTCCTGCTCTTCATGGTCGGCGACGGTGTCGAGTCGGGCTTCATCGCGCCGTACATGGCGGACCACGGCGCCGGTACCGAGGTGCACGCCTCGTACGTCATCACCGCCTACGGTGTCACGGTCATGCTCGCCTCCTGGCTCTCCGGCGCGCTCTCGGACCTGTGGGGCCCGCGCCGGGTGATGCAGCTCGGACTGGCGATCTGGATCGTCTTCGACGTCCTCTTCCTGGTCTTCGCGCTCGGTCCCGAGAACTATCCGCTGATGCTGGTCTTCTACGGCCTGCGCGGCTTCGGCTACCCGCTCTTCGCCTTCGGATTCCTGGTCTGGATCACCGCGACGGCGCCCGTGGCCCGGATGGGCACGGCGGTGGGGTGGTTCTACGTGGCCTTCACCGGCGGCCTGCCCACCCTCGGCTCGCTGGTCGCCGGGGCCACCAACCCGCTCTTCGGGCAGTTCGGCACGCTCTGGGTGGCGCTGGGCATCATCGCGGTCGGCGGCGCGTTCTGCATGCTCGGCGTCCGGGAGCGGACCGGCTTCGCGCGGCTCGCGCCGCCCGAGGTCAGGCCCGTCCAGTCGCTCCTCGCCAGCCTCTCCATCGCCTGGACCCACCCCAAGGTCGCGGTCGGCTGCGTGGTCCGCATCATCAACACCGCGCCCGAGTTCGGCTTCCTGGTCTTCCTGCCCACCTTCTTCGCGAAGGAGCTGGGCTTCGGAGAGGGCCGCTGGCTGACCCTGCTGGCCGTCATCTACGGCACGAACGTCTTCTGCAACCTGCTCTTCGGCTGGCTCGGCGACAAGATCGGCTGGCGGAAGACCATCGCCGGCTTCGGCGGCATCGGCTGCGCGATCACCACGCTGACGCTGTACTTCGTACCGCAGGCCGTCGGCTCCCACTACTGGGTCGCGATCGTCTGCGGCATGCTCTACGGCGTGACGCTGGCCGGCTTCGTCTCCATCTCGGCCCTGATCCCCGCCCTCGCGCCCGACAAGAAGGGCGGCGCGATGGCCCTGCTGAACCTCGGCGCGGGCGGCGCGGCCTTCGTCGGCCCCGCCATCGTCAGCGTCTTCCTCGGCCCGCTCGGTCCGGGCGGCGTGGTCATCATCTTCGCCGCGCTGTACGTGGTGTCCGCGCTGCTGACCCTGTACCTGAAGCTGCCCGGGCAGCAGGGCGGGGCCACTCCCCCGGCGGCCACCACGACCGAACCGGCCGCGGTACGGGCCTGACCCCTACGCGAAAGGGCCCCGCACACCGAGGTGTGCGGGGCCCTTCGTCATCACGTATTACCCCTGCCAGGAGCGCGCGCCGCGGAAGCCGCGCTGGCGCTCCAGCCGGCGCCAGCGCGCGGCCGTGGCGTGCGGCTGCGCCGGGAGCGCGGCCGGCTGGTGGGCGGCGCGGGCGAGCAGCACCGCGGTCAGCGCGGCGAGCTCCTCCTCGCTGGCCTCGCCCTTCTCGACGCGGACCAGGGAACGGTCGGAGGTATCGGCAGGATTCACTTTCGTCGTCTCCAAGGTCGCAGGGTGACTGCGGTACAGAGCGGTGGCGGAATTACTGCGGCGGGTTGCCGTGCTTGCGGGCCGGCAGGTCGGCGTGCTTGGACCGGAGCATGGCCAGCGAGCGGATCAGCACCTCGCGGGTCTCGGCCGGGTCGATCACGTCGTCGACCAGGCCGCGCTCGGCCGCGTAGTACGGGTGCATCAGCTCGGACTTGTACTCCTTGACCATCCGGGCCCGCATGGTCTCCGGGTCGTCCGCCTCGGCGATCTGCTTGCGGAAGATCACGTTGGCCGCGCCCTCGGCGCCCATCACCGCGATCTCGTTGGTCGGCCAGGCATAGGTGAGGTCGGCGCCGATGGACTGGGAGTCCATGACGATGTAGGCACCGCCGTACGCCTTGCGCAGCACGACCGAGATCCGCGGCACGGTGGCGTTGCAGTACGCGTACAGCAGCTTCGCGCCGTGCCGGATGATGCCGCCGTGCTCCTGGTCGACGCCCGGCAGGAAGCCGGGGACGTCCAGCAGCGTGAGGATCGGGATATTGAAAGCATCGCACATCTGGACGAAACGGGCAGCCTTTTCCGACGCCTCGATGTCCAGCACGCCCGCCAGCGACTGCGGCTGGTTGGCGACGATGCCGACGACCTCGCCGTCCATGCGGGACAGCGCGCAGATGATGTTGGTCGCCCAGCGCTCGTGGACCTCCAGGAACTCGCCGTCGTCGACGAGCTCCTCGATGACCTTGCGCATGTCGTACGGGCGGTTGCCGTCGGCCGGCACCAGGTCCAGCAGCGCGTCGCCGACGCGCTCCGCCGGGTCGTCGCAGGGGACGGACGGCGGGTTCTCGCGGTTGTTGGACGGCAGCAGGGCGAGGAGGTAGCGGACCTCCTCCAGGCAGGTGGCCTCGTCGTCGTACGCGAAGTGGCAGACGCCCGAGGTCTCGGCGTGCACGTCCGCGCCGCCCAGCCCGTTCTGGGTGATCTCCTCGCCGGTCACCGCGCGGACCACGTCCGGACCGGTGATGAACATCTGCGAGGTCTCCCGCACCATGAACACGAAGTCCGTGAGGGCGGGGCTGTAGGCCGCGCCGCCGGCGCACGGGCCGAGCATCACCGAGATCTGCGGGATGACACCCGACGCCTTGGTGTTGCGCTGGAAGATGCCGCCGTACCCGGCGAGCGCCGAGACGCCCTCCTGGATACGGGCACCGGCACCGTCGTTCAGCGACACCAGCGGCGCACCGGCCTGGATCGCCATGTCCATGATCTTGTGGATCTTGGTGGCGTGGGCCTCGCCCAGCGCGCCGCCGAAGATCCGGAAGTCGTGCGCGTACACGAACACGGTACGGCCGTGCACGGTGCCCCAGCCGGTGATCACACCATCGGTGTAGGGCTTCTTGTTCTCCAGCCCGAAGCCGGTCGCCCGGTGCCGGCGCAGCGGCTCCACCTCGTTGAAGGACCCCTCGTCCAGCAGGAGGTCGATTCGCTCGCGGGCGGTGAGCTTGCCCTTGGCACGCTGGGCCTCGGTGGCGCGCTCACTCGGGCCTCGCCGGGCCTGCTCACGGATCGCGTGCAGCTCGGCGACGCGCCCGCGGGCGTCGTTCGCCTCGGCGGGCGCATCTTCGACAGTGGTCATGCATCGACGGTACGCGGACACCTGCTCATGAACCGATGTCGGTTTCTCACAACGTCGAGCACGATTTCGTGGGTAGGCAGGACAGAACCACGCTGTACGGGGGATGCGAAGGCGCCATCAACGCGCGGCAGCGATTTCCGGTCGCTGTGGAGGACTCACAAAAGACACCGGTGTGGTCTTGTGGCACTCCGCTGGTTGCCCGCACATCCCGGCCACCGGGCCGCGAAGTGCAGGACGCGCGGGTCAGTGTGTAGTGACCGTACAGGTATGCGTGGCGCAGGCCGTCCCCGGGCTGATCCGCAGCCGCAGCCGGCGGCCCGTTTCCAGGACCGTGACGCCGGGCCCGGCGCTCACCGCCTCGCGTACCGGGCGGTCCCAGACGATCTCCAGCGGCCGCCCCGTGCGCGGCGGCTCCGCCACGCACAGCGTCGCCGTCCGGCCGCGCCGGCGCACCAGGACGGACGACGGCGCCGAGGCGGTCAGCGGCCCCGCCGTCCCGGCCGTCCAGAAGTTCGCCGCGGCCACCCCGAGCGCGAGCACCTCGACCGCCTGCACCGCGCCCGTATTGGCGGTGATCCGCAGCCAGTGCCGGTCGGCGGCGCGCGCCGCGAGGGTGCGCGGCCCGGCCCCCGGCATCAGCAGATAGGCGTACGAGGCGTTCGCCGGGTCCGTGCCGTGGTCCCGCCAGAGCGTGAGGTAGCGGCGGGTGACACGGTCCGGCGAGGAGCCCGTATTGATGTCCCGCCAGGCGCCCGTGCGCGCCTCGCGCAGCGCCCGGAGCGGCATGCCGCCGGGGAAGACATATCCGCCGTGCCCCTGGAGGTGCGCCCAGCGGGCCCGCGGGAAGGCGCCGGTCCAGCCGGTCGTCACGGGCTGGACGACGCCGTCGACGGTGAGCGCCGCGGTCCCCGAGGCACCCAGGTTGCGGTTGTCGACGACGGTCTCGGCGGGCACGCCGTCCCGGCCGGTGATTCCCGCGCCGAGGCAGACGACGGTGTCGGCGAGGCAAAACCAGGACTTCTTGGCGCGCAGCGTCGAGGCGAGCCCGCGCACGTCCTGCCCGACGGCGGCGAACTCGCCGTCCGTGGCACCGCCCACCCATCTCGCGGCGGGCTTGGGCTCGCCCCAGCCGCCGCCCTCGTTGTCGGCGAGCCGCTTGGTGGAGACGGTCGTCCCCGGCAGGCGGTACGGGTCCACCGTCGGCCAGAAGAAGTCGGTGTACTGGCCGCCGCCGAAGTCCGCGCCCCACCAGTAGAGCATTCCGGCGCCAGTGTGCCAGCCGCGCGGATTCTCGCCGTTGCCGTTCTCGTAGTACGCGATCCGCTCCGAGGCCATGGCGATGTTGGCGGCGAAGCCGGGGCGGCGGTGCACCGCCCGGTCCATGGCGGGGAAGAGCTTGTGCGCGACCGGCTCGGGCGCCGCGGTGCCGGGCCCTTCGGCCACGGCGGCCAGCCGGGCGGCGTCCGCGACCGTGAACTGACGGTCGGTCAGCACGTTCAGCGTGGTGTCCCGCTCGATCCAGCCCTTCAGCAGCGCGTGCCAGCGGTCCCGCTCGGCGGCGGAGGCGCCCTGCGCGAGCACGGCGACAGCGGCCAGCAGCGCGTGCCCGTGGAAGTGGTCGCTGCGCATGACGTGCCGGTCGTCGCCGACCAGGTAACCGCGGCTGATCGCCCGCCCGTTGACGCTGTCCATCATCAGGCCGTTGTGCAGCAGCGGCGCGTAGGCGTTCTCGACGCTGTCGAAGATGATCTGCCGCTTCGGGTCGGTCACCTCCCAACTGCTGCCCCGCAGCAGCGTGAACAGCCGCCCGAGCCCGTCGAGCAGCACGTACCCGTACGTCCCCGAGTACGCGACCCAGGTGTGCTGGATGAACGAGCCGTCGGCGTACAGCCCGTCGCCCTTCGCCACGTACGGGAAGACCGGCGAGAGCGCGTCGCGGGCGAGCGCGAGCTTCTCCGGCGACCGGCCGAGGGCGCCGCGCAGCGCGACGACCCGGCACAGGTCGACGCGGTTGGCGCCGGTGCTGGTGCCCGTGTAGTCGCCGAGCATGGAGTCCGGTACGAAGTGGTCGACCGCGGCGAGGTAGGACGCGCGCTGCGCATCGGTGAGCCGGTCGTCGAGGATCGCGACGGTGTCCAGCAGCAGCCGCGGGCTGCCGATCTGCCATTCCCACCAGTTGCCGTACCGGGTCGTGGAAGGGTTGTAGACCCGCGCGGCCAGATGATCGAGCCCCTTGATCACGTCGTCGGCGAGCGAGGCGTCCCCGGTGAGCCCGGTGCCGTCCTGCGCGTACGCCTGCGCCATGACGTTCAGGCGGCTGTAGCTCTGGGTGATGCCGGCCGGCGGGTCGAAGGGGTGGTCGGGCCAGAGCGAGGCGTCGGCGGGCACCATGGCGGCGCGGAAGCGCCGGGCGAGGTCGCCGGTCTCCTTCAGGCGCGAGGCGTACGGCTCAGCGTCCGGGTCGTATCCCGTACCGAGCTGAAGCTCCAGCCAGCGCTGCCGCAGCGTGGCGAACTCGTCGTCGGCCGTGTCGGCGCGGGCGTCCGGGGCGGGTGAGGCGAGGGCGAACGCGGCGGCCCCCGCGCCGCTCACGGCGAGAAAGCCTCGGCGGGACCAGTGGAGAGTACGGGCACTCAAGGGGCCTCCTGCGCGGACCGGTACGGCGGTGGACTCGGCTTTGCTGTGTGCAGGTGGGGCACTCCGATCATGCCCCATGCCCATGGCTCCCGGGCACCCCTCGGACACAAAGGTTGAATGTTGAACGAGAACGCGCTACGGTCATTCTCGTTGAAGGTTAAACAACCTTCCTCGCCACCCCGAGGTCTCCCCGACCCGTCCCCCGAGGAGGAGCCATGGCTCTGTTCAACCGCAAGCGCACCGCCGAGACCGCTGCCCCCGCCGCCACCGCGACCCTCGTGGCGGACCCGGCGCTGGCCGCCCTGACCGGCGACTACACGATCGACCCCGCGCACAGCAGCATCGGCTTCACCGTGCGGCACGCCATGGTCACCAACGTCCGCGGCTCCTTCGCCGAGCACGAGGGCACGCTGCACCTGGACGGCAGTAACCCGGCCGCCTCGACCGCGAACATCGACGTGAAGATCGACAGCATTGACACCGGCATCGCGGACCGCGACGGCCACCTGAAGAGCGCCGACTTCTTCGACGCGGAGCGGTTCCCGCTGATGACCTTCCGGTCCGTCGGTGTCGAGCAGGTCGGCGCCGAGACGTACCGCGTCACCGGCAACCTCACGATCAAGAACGTCACCAAGCCGCTCGCCATCGACCTGGAGTTCAACGGCGCGGCCACCGACGTCTACGGCGCGCAGCGCGTGGGCTTCGAGGGCAGCGCCGAGATCCTGCGCTCGGAGTGGGGCCTCACCTGGAACGCGGCGCTGGAGACGGGCGGCGTGATGGTCAGCGACAAGGTGAAGCTGACCTTCGACATCTCGGCGGTCAAGGCGGGCTGAGCGGGCTGAGCGGGCGAAGGACGCCTGACGCGACCGGCCTGACCCGACCGTCTCGATGGCAGGGCCCCTCCCTCTCCCCACCACCAGCCACGTGATGTGGAGCCCAGGTGACCGGCCCCTCCCCCACCGCCACCACGCACCCCTCGAAGTTAGCGCCGCCCGCCGACTCACGGGGGCCCTGTGGATAACCGCCGTACACAGCGGTCATCCGTCGTCCGCACACGCCACGGCCCCGCCCGGTTCCCAAGAACCGGGCGGGGCCGTTGTCGTACGCGATCAGTGCGCCGTCAGTCCTCCGGCGTCACGCCCGCGCGCATCAGGCCGTACGCGTATGCGTCGTCCAGTGCCTGCCAGGACGCGGCGATCACGTTCTCCGCGACGCCCACCGTGGACCACTCGCCGCGGCCGTCGCTGGTGGAGACCAGGACCCGGGTGATCGATCCCGTGCCGAGCGCGCCCTCCAGGATGCGGACCTTGTAGTCCACCAGCTCCATGTGCCCCAGCTGGGGGTAGATCTGCTCCAGGGCGACACGAAGCGCCCGGTCCAGGGCGTTGACCGGACCGTTGCCCTCCGCCGTGGCCACGATCCGCTCGCCCTTGGCCCACAGCTTCACGGTCGCCTCGTTGGCGTGCGTGCCGTCGGGGCGGTCCTCGACGATCGCGCGCCAGGACTCGACGGTGAAGTACCGCTGCGGCTTGCCCTGGACCTCTTCGCGGAGGAGGAGTTCGAAGGAGGCGTCGGCGGCTTCGTACGTGTACCCCGCCAGCTCGCGTTCCTTGACGCGTTCCACGACCCGGCCGACCAGTTCGCGGTCGCCGCCGAGGTCTATGCCCAGCTCCTTGCCCTTGAGCTCGATGGAGGCGCGGCCCGCCATGTCGGAGACCAGCATCCGCATGGTGTTGCCGACCAGCTCGGGATCGATGTGCTGGTACAGGTCCGGATCGACCTTGATCGCGGAGGCGTGCAGGCCCGCCTTGTGCGCGAAGGCGGAGAGGCCGACGTACGGTTGGTGGGTGGAGGGCGTGAGGTTGACGACCTCGGCGATGGCGTGCGAGATCCGGGTGGTCTCGGCGAGCTTGCCCTCGGGGAGGACCTTGCGGCCGTACTTCAGCTCCAGCGCGGCGACCACCGGGAAGAGGTTGGAGTTGCCGACCCGCTCGCCGTAGCCGTTGGCGGTGCACTGGACGTGCGTGGCGCCCGCGTCGACCGCCGCCAGGGTGTTGGCGACCGCGCAGCCGGTGTCGTCCTGGGCGTGAATGCCGAGCCGCGCGCCGGTGTCCGCCAGTACGGTCCGTACCACCGCGGTGACCTGCGCGGGGAGCATGCCGCCGTTGGTGTCGCAGAGGACCACGACGTCCGCGCCGGCCTCGCTCGCGGTGCGGACGACCTGCTTGGCGTAGTCGGCGTCCAGCGCGTAGCCGTCGAAGAAGTGCTCGCAGTCCAGGAAGACCCGGCGGCCCTGCTCGCGGAGGTAGGCGACGGTGTCGCGGATCATCGCGAGGTTCTCGTCGAGGGTGGTGCGCAGCGCCAGCTCCACGTGGCGGACGTGGGACTTGGCGACCAGCGTGATCACCGGGGCCTTGGAGTCCAGCAGCGCCGCGACCTGTGCGTCGTCCTCCACCCGCACGCCCGCCTTGCGGGTGGCGCCGAAGGCCACGAGCTGCGCGTGCCGGAAGGGCACCTCTTCCTGTACCCGCTGGAAGAACTCGGTGTCCCGGGGGTTGGCGCCGGGCCAGCCGCCTTCGATGAAGCCCACGCCGAAGTCGTCCAGGTGGCGCGCGATCGTCAGCTTGTCCGCCACGGTGAGGTTGATGCCCTCGCGCTGCGCTCCGTCGCGCAGCGTCGTGTCGAACACATGGAAATCGTCGGACAGTGAGGCGTCGGAGGTGTCCGTCATGCTGATCTGGCTCCTGTCGGGATCTTCGGTCTACCGGAATGACCGGTGCCACCGTCCCCCTATGATCCCTCGCGCTCCGTTCCCGGTGGCGGGTGGGCCGGGAAACGAAAAAACCTCTCGCGGGTGCGAGAGGTCTGCGCGCGGGTCTGGGACGACGGTGCCGCGCCGTACTCGGTGTCGTACGGGGCGGTCACTGCGGACCGGCGCGCCTGCTGCCAATAATCATGGCGAACGAGAGCATGGGGGCAGTCTTGCACGATTCGTTCCCGCTGGGAGGGCCGTCTCAGAATGCGAACGGCCCGCCCAGCGGGCTGGTCCTCAGACGCCGGAGGGGCTGGAAACCGTCTGTTCCTTGGACACCCGGTGCAGGTCGATGGTCCGGGTCTCGCGCATCGTCACGTAGACGACGAGGGAGACGGCGGCGCAGCCGGCGACGTACCAGTAGTAGCCGGACTCGATGCCGCCGTTCTTGAACCACAGGGCGACGTACTCGGCGGTGCCGCCGAAGAGGGCGTTGGCGATGGCGTACGGGAGGGCGACGCCGAGTGCCCGGATGCCGGTGGGGAACAGTTCGGCCTTCACGCAGGCGTTGATCGAGGTGTAGCCGGTGACGACGACGAGGGCGAGCAGGGCGAGGCCGAGTGCGGGCCAGAAGGAGCCGGCGTGCCGCAGCAGCGTCATGATCGGCACGGTGAGGAAGGTCGAGCCGATCGCGAAGGTGATCAGCAGCGGGCGGCGGCCGATCCGGTCGGACAGCCGGCCGGCGAGCGGCTGGATGCACATGAAGATGAAGAGGGCGCAGAAGCTGACCAGGGAGGCGGTCGGCTTGTCCAGGCCGGCGCTGCCCGAGAGGTACTTGGTGAGGTAGGTGGTGTACGTGTAGTACGCCACGGTGCCGCCCATGGTGAGCGCGATGACGAGGAACGCTTCGCGCTTGTGTGCCCAGAGCGCCTTGAGGGTGCCGCGCTCGGGGTCGGCGTTGGCGCTGTCGTCCTCGGCGTAGACCTCGGTCTCCAGCATATTGCGGCGGAGGTAGAAGACGATGCCGGCGCCGAGTGCGCCGATGATGAAGGGGATGCGCCAGGCCCAGCTGTGCAGTGCGTCCTCGGACATGGTGCGCTGCAGGATGATCTGCAGGCCGAGGCCGAGGAGCTGGCCGGCGGTCATCGAGACGTACTGGAAGCTGGAGGCGAAGCCGCGGCGGCCGGGTGCGGATGCCTCGGTGAGGTAGGTGGCGCTGGCGGCGTATTCGCCGCCGACGGAGAGGCCCTGCAGCATGCGGGCGACGAGGAGGACGGCGACGCCGCCATAGCCGGCGACCGCGTAGGTCGGGGCGATGGCGATGAGGACGGCGGAGGCGGACATCAGGGTGACGGTGAGCGTCAGGGCGGCCTTGCGGCCCTTGCGGTCGCCGACCCGGCCGAGCAGCCAGCCGCCGACGGGCCGCATGAAGAAGCCGACCGCGAAAACCCCCATGGTGTTCATGAGGTTGGCGGTCTCATTGCCCTTGGGGAAGAAGGAGTCCGCGAAGTAGACGGCGAAGCTCGCGTAGACGAACCAGTCGAACCATTCGACCATGTTGCCGGCCGAGCCGACCCAGATCTTCTTCCATTGCTCTCGTCCCATAGCCGAGAACGGTGCCGGACCAGCGACTTCGCTGCAAGGGTGCACCAGGCAACGATCAGGCGACGTTCTGTACGTTACGTACCCGCTGCGGCATCGGCCGGGGTCAGCGCCTCGTCCAGGAAGTCGCGTACGTGGCCGAGGACGTCCTCCCTGGACAGGCCGGGGAGGCCGACGACGAGGTGGGTGCCGAAGCCGTCGAGCAGGGCGCGGGTGCGGGTGGCGAAGCGTTCGGCGTCGACGGGGCGCAGTTCGCCCTTGGAGGCGCCTTCGACCAGCAGGGCGACCAGGTCGCGGTGCCAGGCGAGTTCCAGGTCGAGCTGGCGTTCGCGGGTGGGGTCGTCGGCGTTCTGGGAGCGGTTCCAGACCTCCAGCCACAGGGTCCAGCGCGGGTCGCGGTGGCCTTCGGGGAGGTAGAGGTCGACCAGGGCGTCGATGCGGGTGCGGGCCGGGACGCGGCGGGCCAGCTCGGCGCGGCGTTCCGCGCCGAGCTGTTCCTCGCTCCATTGCAGGGTCTGGAGCAGCAGCTCGTCCTTGGTACCGAAGTAGTAGAGGATGTGGCCGCTGCTCATGCCGACCTCGCGGCCGAGTCCGGCCATGGTGAGCCGGTCCAGGCCCTCCTCCGCGATGGTGGTCATGGCCGCGGCGAGCACCTGCTCGCGGGGCTGGCTGAGACGCCGCCGGGGACGGCGCTCGGGACCGGGCACGGGGACCTCCTGGACCGGCTGATCGGGCCGGCTGATCAGACCTTGGGCTGCTGCTGGGTGATGCAGTGGATGCCGCCACCCGCAGCGAAGATCGTACGGGCGTCGACGAGGGTGACCGTACGGCCGGGGAAGAGCCGGCGGAAGATGCCGGCCGCGTGCTCGTCGCGCGGGTCGTCGAAGCCGCAGAGCACCACGCCGTCGTTGCAGAGGTAGTGGTTGATGTAGGAGTAGTCGACGAATTCGCCGTCCTCCTCGATGACGGTGGGCGCGGGGACCTCGACGACCTCGAGCTGCCGGCCGCGTGCGTCGGTGGCGGCCGTGAGGACCTTGACGATTTCGGCGCAGACCGCGTGGTCGGGGTGGGCGGGGTCGGGCTGGGTGTGGACGACGACGGTACCGGGGCGGGCGAAGGCGGCGACGATGTCGACGTGGCCGCGGGTGCCGAACTGGCCGTAGTCGGCGGTCAGTCCGCGGGGCAGCCAGATGGCCTTGGTGGTGCCGAGGAAGGCGTGGATCTCGGCCTCGACCTCTTCGCGGGTACGCCCTGGGTTGCGGCCGGGGTCGAGCTGGACGGTCTCGGTGAGCAGGACGGTGCCCTCGCCGTCGATGTGGAGGCCGCCGCCCTCGTTGACGAGAGGGGTGGGGTAGCGGCGGGCGCCGGCGAGGCCCGCGACCTCTTCGGCGATCTTCGCGTCGTGCTTCCAGGTCGCCCAGTCCTGGGCGCCCCAGCCGTTGAACACCCAGTCGGTGGCGGCCAGTTGGCCGTTTCCGGTGAGGAAGGTGGGGCCGATGTCGCGCATCCAGGCGTCGTCCAGCTCGCGCTCGACGATGTCGATGTCCGGGCCGAGCAGGCCGCGGGCTGCGGCGGTCTGGCCGGGGCCCGCAACGACGGTGACCGGCTCGAAGCGGCGTATCGCGCGGGCCACCCGTGCCCAGGCGACGCGTGCTTCGGAGAGCGTGCTGCCGCCCTCCTCGCCGAAGGTGAAGTTGGCGCCGGGCCAGGCCATCCAGGTGCGCTCGTGCGGCGCCCACTCGGGGGGCATCGTGTAGCCGTCGGCGGCCGGGGTCGCTCCGGCGGAGGGCAGGGGAAGCGTCGTCATGGGCTGCGTCCTTGCAGGTGGGAAGGGGGCCAGGCCGGCGCTGCCACCTGGTGAGGGGTGGCAGCGCCGGGTCCGCCCGAGGCAGGGACGTGGCCTCGGGCGGGGTGCGGGGGCCGGAGGGACGCGCCCTCCGGCGAGCCGCCGCTGCGGCTCGGAAAACGAACCGCTGCGGCTCGGAGGAAGTGCGGCTCAGAGGAAGTACAGCCGCGACAGCGACACGTACTCGGCGGGGTCGGAGCGCATCGGGGCGCCGTCCAGCGTGACCAGGCCGCTGTCGCCGTCGACCTGCACGCTGCCGACGCGGTCGTTCAGGAGCAGGTCGCGGGGGCCGATGCCGCGGGTGCCGCGGACGGCGACGCGCCGGCGGCGGGTGGGCAGCGAGTCGAAGGCCCGGCCGGGCGAGCCCGCCGCGGCCGCCGCTCCGCTGACGAAGGCGACGGACAGATCGGCGGCGGTGGCGCCGTGCCCGCCGAACAGCGGGCCCATGACGAGCGGTTCGCAGGTGTCGGTGGCGGCGTTGGGGTCACCGGTCACGCCCCACGCGGGGAAGCCGGACTTCAGCACCATCTGCGGCTTGGCGCCGAAGTAGCGCGGCTGCCACAGCGCGATGTCGGCCATCTTGCCGACTTCGAGCGAGCCGATCTCGTGCGAGAGGCCGTGTGCGATGGCGGGGTTGATCGTGAGCTTGGCCATGTAGCGCAGCACGCGCGCGTTGTCGTCGTGCGCGCCGTCGCCCTCCATGGGGCCGAGCTCGGCCTTCATCTTCCCGGCCATGGCGAAGGTACGGCGGACGGTCTCGCCGGCGCGGCCCATGCCCTGTGCGTCGGAGGAGGTGATGCCGATGGCGCCGAGGTCGTGCAGGACGTCTTCGGCGCCCATCGTGCCGGCGCGTATCCGGTCGCGGGCCATGGCCGCGTCGCCGGGCAGGTCGGTCTTGAGGTCGTGGACGGAGACGATCATCCCGTAGTGCTCGGCGACCGCGTCCCGCCCGAAGGGCAGGGTGGGGTTGGTGGAGGAGCCGATGACGTTCTCCACGCCGGCCATCTTCAGGACGTTCGGTACGTGTCCGCCGCCGCAGCCCTCGATGTGGAAGGCGTGGATGGTGCGGCCGTCCAGGACCTTCAGGGTGTCCTCGACGGAGAGGCACTCGTTCAGGCCGTCGCTGTGCAGGGCGACCTGGACGTCGTGCTCCTCGGCGACGCGCAGGGCGGTGTCCAGGGCGCGGGTGTGCGCGCCCATGTCCTCGTGGACCTTGAAGCCGGAGGCGCCGCCCTCGGCGAGTGCCTCGACGAGCGGGGCCGGGTCGGAGGACGAGCCGCGGGCGAGGAAGCCGATGTTGACGGGCCAGGCGTCGAAGGAGTTGAAGGCGTGCCGCAGGGCCCAGGGCGAGTTGACGCCGACGCCCCAGACGGGGCCGAACTCCTGGCCGATGATCGTGGTGACGCCGGAGGTGAGCGATGCCTCCATGATGCGCGGGGACAGCAGGTGGACGTGGGTGTCCACGGCACCGGCGGTGGCGATCATGCCCTCGCCGGACACGATCGACGTCCCCGTACCGACGACGACGTCGACGCCGTCCATGGTGTCGGGGTTGCCGGCCCGTCCGATGCCGCTGATCCGGCCCTCGCGGATGCCGATGGAGACCTTGCGGATGCCCTGGACGGCGTCGATGACCAGCACGTTGCTGATGACGACGTCGCAGGTCTCGCGGACGGCGGCGGCCTTGAGGTGCAGTCCGTCGCGGGCGGTCTTGCCGAAGCCGGCGAGGAACTCGTCGCCGGGCTTCTGGGCGTCGGACTCGACGCGTACGACGAGGCCGGTGTCGCCCAGGACGACCCGGTCGCCGGCGCGCGGGCCGTGTACGGACGCGTACTCCTGCGGATCGATGGTCATGCCCGCTCCTCCTCGCTCTCCGCCCCCAGATAGCCGCAGGCGGCCGCCCGCCGCAGTGCTTCTTCCTTCGCGCCCGGCGCGTCCAGCGGCCCGTCCACCAGGCCGGCGAAGCCGATCGCGATCCGGTCGCCGCCGATCGGCACGAGGCCGACCTCTTCCTCGGCGCCCGGGTCGAAGCGCTGGGAGGAGCCGGCGGGGACGTTCAGCCGCATGCCGTAGGCGGCGGCGCGGTCGAAGTCGAGCCGGGGGTTGGCCTCGAAGAAGTGGAAGTGGGAGGTGACGCTGACCGGGACGGTCGCGGTGTTGCGGACGCGGACGGTCAGCGCGGGCGCCGGGGCCTCGTCGGCCGGGCCCGGCAGTACCGCGCCCGGCGCGGCGTCGCCCTGCGAGCCCCCGCCGATCGGGTCGCTGACCACGGCGAGCCGGGAGCCGTCGTCGAAGACCGCTTCCACGTGTACCTCGGTCACCACGTCGGCGACGCCGGGCAGCACGTCGTCGGGGCCGAGGACCGCGCGGGCCGCCGCGATGGCGTCGGCCAGCCGGCCGCCGTCCCTGGCCACCTCGCAGACCGTGTCCGCGACGAGGGCGGTCGTCTCGGGCACGTTCAGCTTCAGGCCGCGTGCCCTGCGCGCTCTCGCCAGTTCGGCGGCGCCGAACAGCAGCAGCCGGTCGCGCTCGGTCGGGGTCAGCCGCATGCCACCACACCTCCTGATCGATTAGAGCGCCACTCTAACCAAGGAAGTCCGTTGTCCGAAAGGGTTGACCGAGCACAGGGGCATGGGTCACATTGAGCGCCGCTCAATAAAAGCGGAACGCCACACACCGGGGCGGTACCGCCCAGCACTCGTCCGGCCTCTCAGAGGAGCCCTCTCATGCCGATCGAACAACGCGGAGTCGACACGATTCCCGACGAGGAACGCACCAGCCGCCCGCGCGACCTCGTCTCCATCCTGCTCGGCTCGAACCTCGCCCTCGGCGTGGTGATCTTCGGCTGGCTGCCGGTCTCCTTCGGGCTGGGCTTCTGGCCGTCGGTGACCTCCCTCACCGTCGGCACCCTCGTCGGCACGCTCCTGACCGCGCCGCTCGCGCTGGTCTCCCTACGGACCGGCACCAACCTCTCCACCAGCAGCGGAGCCCACTTCGGCGTACGCGGCCGGCTCGTCGGCTCGGTGATCGGCCTGCTGCTCTCGCTCGGGTACACCGCGCTCACCCTCTGGGTCGGCGGCGACGCGGTCGTCGGCACCCTCGCCCGGCTCATCGGCCTCCCCGACGGCGGCGCGAGCTACGCGGCCGTCTACGCGCTGCTCGCGGTCTGCACCGCGGCCGGCGCGGTCTACGGCTACAAGCTGCTGCTCCGCCTCTCCCGCGTCCTCGCGCTCGGCATGACCGCGATCCTCGTCGTCGGGCTGTTCGCGTACGCGCCCGACTTCACCACCGCGGCGCCGGACGGCAGCGCGTACCTCCTCGGCAGCTTCTGGCCCACCTGGCTGCTCGCGGTCGTCTCGGCCGGGCTCAGCGGCCCGATCGCCTTCATCACCCTGCTCGGCGACTACACGCGCTACATCTCCCCGCGCCGCCACAGCTCCCGCAAGGTGTTCTGGGCGACCTGCCTGGGCCTGGTCGCGGGGCTGCTGGTGCCCCAGCTCTTCGGCACCTTCACCGCGCTCGCGGTCGGCGCCGCCGACGACTACGCCGGGCCGCTCGTCGCGGGCGCCCCCTTCTGGTTCCTCGCCCCGCTCTTCCTCGCCGCCTCGGCCGGATCGGTCGGCAACGCGGGCCTGATGCTGTACTCCATGGGCCTGGACCTGGACGCGATCCTGCCGAAGGCCACCCGCACCCAGGCCACCTACGTCGTCGCCGGGATCTCCACGTTCTTCGTCTACCTCGGCCACTTCGCCTGGGACGCACAGGACGCGATGACCTCCTTCGTCCTGCTGCTCACCGCGGTCGGCACACCCTGGGCGGTACTCACCGTCATCGGCTTCGTGCGCTGCCGCGGGGTCTACGACTCCGAGGCGCTGCAGGTCTACAACCGCCGTGCCCGGGGTGGCCGTTACTGGTACACGGCGGGCTGGAACGTGCCCGCGACGGTGACCTGGGCGGCCGGCTCGGTGGTCGGCCTGGCCGCGGTGGACACCCCGCTCTACACCGGCCCGCTCGTCCCGTACACCGGCGGCATCGACCTGTCCTTCCTGCTGTCGGCGCTGGTCACGGCCGCGCTGTACGGGGTGCTGACGCGGCGTCCGGCGACGGTGCCCGCGGCCGTCGTCCCGGTCGAGGAGGCGCCGGCGGAGGTGCCGTAGGACGGGCCACGGACGACAACGGGCCGCCCCGGACGCGAGTACGTACGCGTCCGCGGCGGCCCGTTGCAGGCGGTGCGGCGGCGGGGTCAGCCCAGGGGGTGCATCCAGCCGTGGGTGTCCTGCGCGGTGCCGCGCTGGATGTCCAGCAGCGCCTCGCGGAGCTTCATGGTGACCTCGCCGGGCTCGCCGCCGCTCTGCTGCCACTCGGCGCCCTTGCGCTTGACCGTGCCGACGGGTGTGATGACCGCGGCGGTGCCGCACGCGAAGACCTCGGTGAGCGTGCCGTTCTCGGTGTCGGCCTGCCACTGGTCGATGGAGACGCGGGCCTCCTCCGCCTCGTAGCCCAGGTCGCGGGCGACGGTGAGGAGGGAGTCACGGGTGATGCCGGCGAGCAGCGAGCCGGTCAGCGTCGGGGTGACGATCTTGTTCCCGTACACGAAGTACAGGTTCATGCCGCCGAGCTCCTCGACCCACTTGTGCTCGACCGCGTCGAGGTAGGCGACCTGGTCGCAGCCCTTCTCGGCGGCCTCGGCCTGGGCGAGCAGGGAGGCGGCGTAGTTGCCGCCGGTCTTGGCGTCGCCCATGCCGCCGGGGACGGCGCGCACGCGGTCCTCGGAGAGCCAGATGGAGACGGGCTTCACGCCGCCGGGGAAGTAGGCACCGGCGGGCGAGGCGATCACGAGGAAGAGGTACTCGTTGGCGGGCTTCACGCCGAGGCCGACCTCGGAGGCGAACATGAAGGGGCGCAGGTAGAGCGACTCCTCGCCGCCGTGCGCCGGCACCCAGTCGCGGTCCTGCCGGACCAGCGCGTCGCACGCCGCGATGAAGGTCTCGACGGGCAGCTCGGGCATGCCCAGGCGGCGCGCGGAGCGCTGGAAGCGCTCGGCGTTGGCCTCGGGGCGGAAGGTCGCCACGGAGCCGTCGGCCTGGCGGTACGCCTTCAGGCCCTCGAAGATCGTCTGCGCGTAGTGCAGCGTCATGTTCGCCGGGTCGATCGAGAGCGGCGCGTACGGAACGAGCTGTGCGTCGTGCCAGCCGCGGCCCTCCGTCCACTTGATCGTCACCATGTGGTCGGTGAAGTGCCGGCCGAAGCCGGGGCCGGCCAGGATCTTCTCCCGCTCCGCGGCGGGCAGCGGGTGGGAGGAGGGCTTGAGCTCGATCGTGGGCGTCGTCATGAGTGCGTGTCCTTCACCGGTGTGATTGTGGCGGCTGCGCACGCGCGGCGTCCGGTCAGTACGTGGACGTCCGAGCTTCCCCTGGTGCGTGGCCCCACGTCCGATTATCGCTCGGGTGGGACCGCGGAGAGGAAGGAGGTGGCGTAGTGCGCGTGCGTGGCCTGGGGTCGATGGTCGCACCCAACCGGCGAGTAGCCCAGCGGCCGGGTACGTGAGTACCTGGAGCCGCTGGGCTACTGGCGGGAACAGCTCTAGAAGCTGTCGCGTTCGAGCAGCGGCGTCAGCCGGCTACTCGGCCGGCGAGCGCGTCGCCGATCTCGTCGGTGGTGCGCGGGCTGCCGTCGCGGGCCTCGAGGTCCGCGGCGACGGCCTCCTCGATGCGGGCGGCCTCGGCCTCGTAGCCCAGGTGCCGCAGGAGGAGCGCGACGGAGAGGATCGTCGCGGTCGGGTCGGCCTTGCCGGTGCCGGCGATGTCCGGTGCCGAGCCGTGGACGGGCTCGAACATGGACGGGAAGGCGCCCGAGGGGTTGATGTTGCCGGAGGCGGCCAGGCCGATGCCGCCGGTCACGGCGGCGGCGAGGTCGGTGAGGATGTCACCGAAGAGGTTGTCGGTGACGATGACGTCGAAGCGCTCCGGCTGCGTGACGAAGAAGATCGTCGCGGCGTCGACGTGCAGGTAGTCGGTGGTGACCTCGGGGTACTCCTCGCCGACCTTGTCGAAGATGTTCTTCCACATGTGGCCGGCGTGGACCAGGACGTTGTTCTTGTGGACCAGCGTCAGCTTCTTGCGCGGGCGGGCCTTGGCGCGCTCGTACGCGTCCCGGACGACCCGCTCGACGCCGTACGCCGTGTTCAGGCTGACCTCGGTGGCGACCTCGTGGGGCGTACCGGTGCGCAGGCTGCCGCCGTTGCCGGTGTAGGGGCCCTCGGTGCCCTCGCGGACGACGATGAAGTCGATGTCGGGGCGGCCGGCCAGCGGGGTGCTGGTGTTCGGGAAGAGCTTCGACGGGCGCAGGTTGACGAAGTGGTCGAAGGCGAAGCGGAGCTTCAGCAGCAGGCCGCGCTCCAGGACACCGGAGGGCACGGACGGGTCGCCGATGGCGCCGAGCAGGATGGCGTCGTGCTGCTTGAGCGACTCCATCTCGGCGTCCGGCAGCGTCTCGCCGGTGGCGTGCCATCGCTTGGCACCCAGGTCGTACTCCTTGGTTTCCAGCTTCACGTCCTGCGGGAGGACGGAGGTCAGGACCTTGAGGCCCTGGGCCACGACTTCCTGGCCGATACCGTCACCGGGGATCACTGCGAGGCGAATGCTGCGAGACATGCCTGGACCCTACTCTTCGTCCCATGGGTTGACACCCGGTGTCCGGCATACGGACATGTGACGACTCGGTCAGCCGCAGTTCACCTGGTATCCGCCACCCGGTCTCCGGGCGATGTCACGGTCGCACCATGGCTTCCCGTGAGACCCCCACCTCGCCCGACATTCCCCGCTTCGGCATCCCCGAGCGGCTCGCCGCCCGGATGTCCATGGCCGAGCAGCACGAGTACCTGCGCACCAAGCTGTCCCGGCGCGGGCTGCTGCGCACCTCGGCCGCCGGTGCGGGTCTCGTCGCGGGCAGCGGGCTGCTCGGCTCCACCACGGCGTGCGCGGCGCCCGGCTCCACCGCCCTGCTCTCCGCGCCCGCCACGGCGGCGGTGGACGGCTCGATGGTGGCGCCCTTCGGCCGGCACCTGCAGTTCGGCGCCGACCCGAAGACGCAGATGCGGGTCTCCTGGCAGGTGCCGTTCGCGGTGAAGCGGCCGTATCTGCGGGTGGGCCTGAAGCCGTGGGATCTCAGCCGCAAGATCGAGGCGGAGGTGCGGGACCTGCACACTCCCGCGCTCACGAAGAAGCTGCCGGCCGTCGACCAGTACTACCTGCATGCCGCGCTGGACGGCCTCAAGCCGGGCACGACGTACTACTACGGCGTCGGCCACGACGGCTTCGACCCGGCCGACGCGCGCCACTTCTCGACGATCGGCACCTTCCGCACGGCTCCCGCGCGGCCCGAGAAGTTCGTCTTCACCGCCTTCGGCGACCAGGGCGTCAGCTACGACGCGCTCGCCAACGACCAGCTCATCCTGGGCCAGAACCCCTCCTTCCACCTGCACGCGGGCGACATCTGCTACGCCGACCCGGACGGCCAGGGCTCGGAGGAGGACACCTACGACGCGCGGGTCTGGGACCAGTTCCTCGCCCAGACCGAGACGGTCGCCAAGTCCGTGCCGTGGATGGTGACGACCGGCAACCACGACATGGAGGCGTGGTACTCGCCGAACGGGTACGGCGGCCAGAACGCCCGCTGGTCCCTGCCGGGCAACGGCCCGGACGCGAAGCACGCCCCCGGCGTGTACTCCTTCACCTACGGCAACGTCGGCGTCGTCGCCCTGGACGCCAACGACGTCTCGTACGAGATCACCGCCAACACCGGGTACACCGGCGGCAAGCAGACGAAGTGGCTGGACCGCCGCCTCGGCGAGCTGCGCGCGGACAAGGGCATCGACTTCATCGTGGTCTTCTTCCACCACTGCGCGTTCTCCACGACCGTCTCGCACGCCTCGGACGGCGGCGTCCGCGACGCCTGGCTGCCGCTCTTCGAGAAGCACGGCGTGGACCTGGTGATCAACGGCCACAACCACATCTACGAGCGCACCGACGCCCTCAAGGGCACCAGCGTCTCCCGCAAGGTGCCGGTCGGCGGCAGCGTGGACTCCGCGCGCGAGGGCATCGTGTACGTCACGGCGGGCGGCGCGGGCAAGGCGCTGTACAAGTTCCCCGTGCCGGACAGCTACGAGGGGCACGAGAAGGACCTGGACGAGGTCGAGACGTACCACTGGACCAAGGGCGGCGGGAAGGACACCGAGAAGGTGGCGTGGTCGCGGGTGCGCTACACCGGCTTCTCGTTCCTCGCGGTGGAGGTCGAGACCGGCCACCGGCCCCGGATGAAGGTCACCGCGCTCGCCGAGACCGGCGAGCGCATCGACCACTTCGACGTGGAACGCACATCCCGCTGATGGCTGCCGGGGTCACCCGTTGGGGAGGATCACGGCCCGGCCGTTGATCCTCCCCGCGTGCAGCCGCTCGTAGGCCAGCGGCGCGTCGTCGATGCCGTACGTCTCGACGTGCACCGACAGCGCCCCGGCCCGCGCCAGGCCGAGGACCTCGGCCAGCTCGCCGCGGCTGCCCCAGTACGGGGAGGACACCGAGACCTCGTACGCCGAGGTGCCGAAGCCGACGGGCAGCGCGCCGCCGCCGAGGCCGACGATCGTCACGTCCGCCTCGACCGCGGCCACCGCGCCCGCCGTGGTGACGGTGGGCGCCGCGCCGACGAAGTCCAGGACGAGCTGGGCGCCGAGGCCGCCGGTCAGCGCGCGGACCTTCGCCGCGGCGTCCGCGTCGGAGAGCACCGTCTCGTGCGCGCCGACCTCGCGGGCCAGCGCGAGCTTCGCCTCCCCGAGGTCGAGGGCGATGACGCGGGCCGGGCTGAGCGCGCGCAGCAGCTGGATGGCGACGTGGCCGAGGCCGCCCGCGCCGATGACGACGGCGGTGGAGCCGGGGACCAGCTTGGCCAGCGAGCGCTTGATGGCGTGGTACGGGGTGAGGCCCGCGTCGGTCAGCGGCACGGCCTGGACGGGGTCGAGGCCGCCGAGCGGCACGAGGTGGCGGGCGTCGTCGACCAGGAGGTACTCGGCGAGGGCGCCGGGCGCGCCGAGCCCGGGCGGGCGGATGCCGAGCTCGGGGGCGCGCAGGCAGTAGTTCTCCTTGCCCTCGGCGCACTTGGCGCAGGCGCCGCAGCCCCACGGGCCGTAGACGGCGACCGCGTCGCCCACGGCGAAGGCGGTGACGCCCTCGCCGAGCGCGGCGACCGTGCCCGCGCCTTCGTGGCCGAGGGTGAGCGGCAGCGGGAAGGGCAGCGCTTCCGCCGGCCATTCCATGACGGCGATGTCGGAGTGGCACACGCCGGCGGCGGTGACCCTCAGCAGTACCTGTCCGGGCCCCGGCTCGGGCACCGGTACCTCGACGACCTCGGGTGCGGCACCGACCGTGCGGTACTGCACGGCCTTCATCGTGGCCTTCATGGCGAACCTCCTCGTTCCCCGCGCGACCCCGTATACATGCACTGCACAACTAAAGCCGGAACGCCCCGCCGTCTCAGATAGTAGGAAGCCCAAGTAATTGTGCAGACATCACGGCTCTACTGTCCTACTTTTGTAGAAGCCGAACGTCTCGCTCCACCCAGCGAAGGCGGCTCAGGCCGGCGCGCACTCACAGGCGACCCCTGGCGCGACCTGGCCCCGCCCGCTCCGGCGTCGCATTCCGCCTTCGTGGCATCTCGGGGATCGATCCGACGATTCTTAAGGAGACGTGGTCATGGCCGACACCGCTGCCCCCGCCCGCAGGATCCGCCACCGCGTGCGTACGTCCGGCGAGACCGACCGCAGGAACGCCGCCGCCGCGCTCCAGCGCGCCCTGGACCGCCGCGACAACGGCGGCGCGACCGGGCACTGAAACGTGAGAACCGCCCCCGGCCCGAAGGCCGGGGGCGGTTCTCTTCAGAGACTCAGCCCATGTGCGGGTAGCGGTAGTCCGTCGGAGCGACCATCGTCTCCTTGATGGAGCGCGGCGACATCCAGCGCAGCAGGTTGAACTTCGAACCCGCCTTGTCGTTGGTGCCCGAGGCGCGGCCGCCGCCGAAGGGCTGCTGGCCGACGATCGAGCCGGTCGGGCGGTCGTTGACGTAGAAGTTGCCGGCCGCGAAGCGGAGCTTCTCGGAGACCTCGGCGACGACCTGCCGGTCCTTGGCGAGCACGGCGCCGGTCAGCGCGTACGCCGAGGCCGACTCCATCTGGTCCACCGTCGCGTCGAAGTCGGCGTCCTCGTAGACGTGGACCGCGATGATCGGGCCGAAGTACTCGGTCTTGAAGACGTCGTTCTCCGGGTCCGAGCAGGCGATGACGGTCGGGCGGACGAAGTAGCCCACCGAGTCGTCGTAGCTGCCGCCCGCGATGATCTCGCAGGCCGGGTCGGCCTTGGCCGCGTCGATGGCGGCCTTGCTCTTGGCGAAGGACCGGTCGTCGATGACGGCGCCGATGAAGTTCGACAGGTCGGTCACGTCGCCCATGGCCAGGCCCTCGACCTCGGCGGCCAGCTCGTCCTTGAAGCCGTTCTCCCAGATGGAGCGGGCGATGTAGGCACGCGAGGCCGCGGAGCACTTCTGACCCTGGTACTCGAAGGCGCCACGGGTGATGGCGGTCTTCAGGATCGCCGGGTCCGCGGTCGGGTGCGCGACGATGAAGTCCTTGCCGCCGGTCTCGCCGACCAGCCGCGGGTAGGAGCGGTACTTCTCGATGTTCTGGCCGACCTCCTTCCACAGGTACTGGAAGGTCTTGGTCGAGCCGGTGAAGTGCACGCCGGCCAGCTCCGGGTGCGGCAGTGCGACCTCGGAGACCTCCTTGCCGTCACCGGTGACCAGGTTGATCACGCCCTTGGGCAGCCCGGCCTCCTCCAGCAGCTCCATCAGCAGAACGGCGGAGTGGGTCTGGGTCGGGGACGGCTTCCAGACCACCACATTGCCCATCAGGGCGGGGGCGGTGGGCAGGTTGCCGGCGATCGCGGTGAAGTTGAACGGCGTGATCGCGTAGACGAAGCCCTCCAGCGGGCGGTGGTCCAGGCGGTTCCAGACACCGTTCGGCTGCATCAGCGGCTGCTCGGTCAGCAGCTCACGCGCGAAGTGCACGTTGAAGCGCCAGAAGTCCACCAGCTCACAGGGCGCGTCGATCTCGGCCTGCTGGGCGGTCTTGGACTGCCCCAGCATGGTCGAGGCGGCGATCGTCTCGCGCCACGGGCCCGCCAGCAGGTCGGCGGCCTTCAGCAGGATCGCCGCGCGGTCGTCGAAGGACATCGCGCGCCAGGCCGGGGCCGCGGCGAGCGCCGCGTCGACGGCCTCCTGCGCATCGGCCTTGGTGGCGTTCGCGTACGTACCCAGCACGGCCTTGTGGTTGTGCGGCTGGACGACGTCGAAGCGCTCACCGCCGCCCATCCGCTTCTCACCGTTGATCGTCATCGGGAGGTCGATGGGGTTCTCGGCGAGCTCCTTGAGCTTCGCCTCCAGGCGGGCGCGCTCCGGGGAGCCGGGGGCGTAGCCGTGCACCGGCTCGTTGTACGGGGCGGGGACGTGGGTCACAGCGTCCATGGCGGCCGTGTCTCCTTCTGTCGGGTGCGGGTGCGGAGTCTGTACGGGGCCGGGCCCGGCCCCCGGGGTCAGCTGCGGGTGAGCAGCGAGCGGGCGAAGAACGCGAGGTTCGCGGGACGCTCGGCCAGCCGGCGCATGAAGTAGCCGTACCAGTCGGTGCCGTAGGCGATGTAGACGCGCACGCGGTGGCCTTCGGCGGCGAGCCGGCGCTGCTCGTCGTCCCGGATGCCGTAGAGCATCTGGAACTCGTAGTCCTCGTTCTTGCGGCCGGCGCGGTAGGCGAGGTCCTGGGCGATGGCGACCATGCGCGGGTCGTGCGACCCGACCATCGGGTAGCCCTCGCCCTCCATCAGGATCTTCAGACAGCGGACGTACGCCTTGTCCACCTCGGCCTTGTCCTGGAAGGCGACGGTGGCGGGCTCCTTGTACGCGCCCTTCACCAGCCTCACCCGCGAACCTTCCCCGGCCAGCGCGCGGCAGTCGTCCTCGGTACGGAAGAGGTAGGACTGCAGCACGGCGCCGGTCTGGGGGAAGCGTTCGCGCAGCTCGCCGAGGATGGCGAGAGTGGAGTCCACGGTGGTGTGGTCCTCCATGTCCAGGGTGACGGTCGTGCCGATCGCGGCGGCGGCCTCGACGACCGGGGTGACGTTCTTCAGGGCCAGCTCGTGGCCGCCGGGCAGGGCCTGCCCGAAGGCGGAGAGCTTGACCGACATCTCGGCCCGGGTGCCGAGGCCGAGCGGCTTGAGGCCCTCGACCAGCTCCAGGTAGGCGTCGCGGTTGCGGAGCGCCTGCGCGGGGTCGGTGATGTCCTCACCCAGCACGTCCAGGGTGATCTCCAGGCCGGCGTCGGCCAGGGAGCGGACGGCGGGGACGGTGTCGCCCAGGGTCTCGCCCGCGATGAAGCGGTCGACGACGGAGCGGGTGACCGGCGCGGCCGAGACGAGACGGCGCATTTTGTCGCTGCGCGCAGCGGCGAGGATCACGGGACCCAGCACGGGACACCTCCACGGTTCACGGATGACAGATGCCGAGCGTGTCGGGCGCGCCGGCAGGTCGAGCCACCAGAAACGTAAGTTTCACGGTACGTCGGTAGCCATCGACAGCTGTCACGCCTTCGTGTCCGGCATCTCAGACAGATGTATGAGAATGTGCCGTGACATCTGACGCAGAGGTGACCGGAGAGGAGCCAGGCGGCGCATGCCAGGGGACTACGAGCAGCTGGTGGACGAGATCTCGGCGGCGCTCGGCGCGCCCGCGACGCTGGAGGACCGGGACTTCCGGCTGATCGCGTTCGGCGCGCACGAGGGCGACGACGACTCGATGATGGACCCGGTGCGGACCCGGTCGATCCTGCAGCGCCGGTCCACGGCCGCGGTCCGCGCCTGGTTCGAGGGGTTCGGCATCGCCCGCGCCAAATCCGCGCTGCGCATCCCGCCGGACCCGGCCGCCGGGGTCTTCAAGGGCCGCATCTGTCTGCCCGTACGCCACCGGGGCATCGTGCACGGGTACGTCTGGCTGCTGGACGACGGGCACCTCAGCAATCTGGAGCTGGGCGGGCGCGGCACGCCGCCCGATCCGCGCATCGAGCAGGCGATGGAGACCGCGGCACGGATCGGCGCGCTGCTCGCGGCGGAGGCCCGGGCCGGTGCCGAACTGGGCGATCTGCTGCGGGAGTTGCTGCTGAGCGGCGCGTCGGAGCGGCAGGCGGCGGCGGACGCCCTGCGGGACGCGCTGCGGCCGGGTGCGGACGAGGCGCCGCTCGCGCTGGTCGCCGTGGCGCCCTGGGACACCTCCGACACCGACGCGGCGCCGCTGCCGGGCCTTCCGGGGCTGCTCGCGGCGAGCGCGATGCCGGGGGCGGCCGGGACGGCGGGGTCGGCGGGGTCGGACGAGCGCCCGGGCGGGCCGCCCGGCGCGGGCGCGCGGCAGGGCGCCGCCGGGCACACCCTCGCGGCCCTCGTGCGCCTGCGGACGGCCGGGGGGCTCGCGCCCGCGCACTCCGCCGCCGAGCACCTGCTGCGCTCGCCGCGTGCCGGGAGCGGCGCCGCCGCCGGCATCGGGGCACCGCGCGAGGGGCTGAGCGAGCTGCCCGGTGCCTGGCGGGAGGCGCTGGCCGCGGCCCGCTCGGCGCGCGCCGAGCCGCGGCTGGGCCCGGTCGCGCAGTGGGACGCCATCGGCGCGTACCGGCTGCTGACCGGCCTGCCGGCCACACAGTCCGATGAAACGATTCGCCCGCTGCTCTCCCCCGCCCACACCGAACTGGCGCGCACCGCCGAGGCGTTCCTGGACTGCGCGGGCCAGGCGAGCCGCACGGCCCAGGCCCTCGGCATCCACCGCCAGACGCTCTACTACCGCCTCGGCCGAGTCGAGAAGCTCACCGGCCTGGACCTGGACGAGGGCGCCGACCGCCTCCTGCTGCACATGGCGCTGAAGTCGGCACGGCTGTAAGAGAGGCGTACGAACTGCGCCCCCGTGAGCACTGCCGGCCGAGGCCGATCACCAGCACTGTCCCGATTCCTCCGGCGCCCGCTTCTGTGTTCTTCTGGAGGAAGAGGGTGGAGGAAGAGGGCTCCTGGAAGGAGGAGCGCCATGCTGCACATCCGCACCCTGGCCCCCGCGCCGGCGCAGTCCGGCAGCCTCCTGCCGCGGCGTGAGCTGGCTGCCGCGTGGACACTCATGGTCCTGCTCGCCGGCCTGGCATGGGTCCTCACCGTGGCCCAGTCCCGCGACATGGACGACATGGCCATGGAACCGGGCACGATGGGGCTGGCGCTGCCGCTCTTCCTGCTGCTGTGGGTGACCATGATGGTGGCGATGATGTTCCCTTCGGTGGCCCCGGTGGCCATCGCCTGGGCGCGGGCGATCGGCCGGCAGTCGGCCGGCGCCACCCGCGCCGCGCGCGTCACCCAGTTCGCCGCGGGCTACCTGCTCTCCTGGACGGCATTCGGCCTGCTCGCCTACGGAGCGCTGGCGGCGACCGGGAAGCTGGTGGACAGCCATCCCGGTGCGGGTCGCTGGCTGGGCACCGCCGTCTTCCTGCTCGCGGGGCTGTCCCAGTTCGGGCCGCTGAAGCGCGTGTGCCTGCTGCACTGCCGGAACCCCCTGGCGCACCTGATCCGGTACGCGCACTTCCGGCCGTGGGCCCGGGATCTGCGCGTGGGCGCGCACCACGGGCTCTACTGCGTGGGCTGCTGCTGGGGCCTGATGATCGTCCTCATCCCGCTCGGCGTGATGAACGTGGCGGCCATGGCCGGGCTGGCGGCGGTGATCTTCTTGGAGAAGCTGTGGCGGTGGGGCCCGTGGCTCACCTGGGCGGTCGGCCTCGCTTTCCTGGTCCTGGCCGCACTCGCTCCCTTCCAGGACGGGCTGCTGCCCGGCCTGGAGATGCCCGAGCCCTCGATGATGATGTAGCCACTCGCTTCCCGGCCTGGAGATGTCCGAGCACTCGATGATGTAGCCGCTCGCTTCCCGGGCCGACGAGGCGCACGATGGAAGGTGCAGGCCGTTCGCGATCCCGGGAGCGGCTCGGGACACGGTCTCGCCACTCCACGTGAGCTCCCATCGGCTCGACGGGGAGGGAAGCGACATGACTGAACAGGTCACTACCGACACACGCTGGCATCTGGCCGGCGACTGGTTCGATGTATGCAAGTGCGCCATTCCGTGCCCCTGCACGTTCGCGCAGCCCCCCACCTACGGCGACTGCGAAGGAGTGCTGGCCTGGCACATCCGGGAAGGCACCTTCGGCGACGTACGGCTCGACGATCTCAACGTGGTGATGCTCGGCTCCTTTGTCGGCAACCCCTGGGCCCGCGAGCACACCGACGCGTACGCCGCGGTCTTCTTCGACGAGCGCGCCGACGACCGGCAGCGCGCCGCCCTCCAGAGCATCTTCGGCGGTGAGGCGGGCGGATGGCCCGCAGAGTTCGGCGAGATGTTCGGCCCCGAGATGCGGGGCATGGAGTTCGCTCCCATACGGATCGAGGTCGACGAGGACCTGGCCTCATGGCGCGCCGAGATCCCCGGGCGGGTCTCTGCAAGCGCAGAGGCGCTGACCGGGCCGACCACCCCGGACGGGGCACGGGTACAGGTGCACAACGCGCCGGGCGCCGAGGTCGGGCCGGGCCAGGTCGCCACCTGGGGACGGGCCACCACCGACCGCGCCGACGCGTACGGCTTCTCCTGGGACCGCTCCGGGAAGTCGAGCAAGCACTTCCCCTTCGACTGGAGCGGGGGCCCGGCCGCCTAGCGGCTGCGGCGCCCCGGCCGGACCGGGCGCCGCACCGGAAACACCGGCTTCATCTTGCACGTATGCGTGGGTAACACGGCCTTCCTAGTGTCCCCGCCATGGACACAGGCCTGTACACCGAGGCGGACACCGCGCCGGCCCCGCCGCGCACCGGCCGGGCGGAGAACGACCAGGCCGCGAAGGAGACGCTGGAGGACTACACCCTCCGCTTCGCGCCACGCAGTTACCGGCGCTGGACGCCGATGGTCGTGGCGACCACCGCGCTGGGCGGGATCGCCTATCTGGCCGACTTCTCCATCGGCGCGGGCATCGGCCTCGCGCACGGCACCGGGAACGCGCTGGCCGCGATCCTGGTCGCGGCCGCGGTCATCTTCGTGACCGGCTTCCCGCTCGCGTACTACGGAGCGCGCTACAACATCGACCTGGACCTGATCACCCGCGGCTCTGGCTTCGGGTACTACGGCTCGGTCCTGACCAGCGTCATCTTCGCCAGCTTCACCTTCATCTTCTTCGCCACCGAGGGCTCGATCATGGCGCAGGGGCTGAAGCTCGGCCTCGGCCTGCCGCTCTGGCTGGGGTATCTCGTCTCCACCCTCCTGGTGATCCCGCTGGTCGTGTACGGCATGAAGGCGCTCAGCAAGCTCCAGGTGTGGACGACACCGGTCTGGCTGCTGCTGATGGTCGGCCCGCTGGCCTACCTGGTCGCCACCGACCCCGGTACCGTGCACCGCTTCCTGGCGTACCCGGGCACCGGCGGCGACGGCGGCCTCAACACCGCCTCGGTACTGCTCGGCGCGGGCGTGTGCCTGTCGCTGATCGCGCAGATCGGCGAGCAGATCGACTATCTGCGGTTCATGCCGCCCAAGACCCGGGAGAACCGGCGCAGTTGGTGGACCGCCGTGATCATGGCGGGCCCCGGCTGGGTGGTGCTCGGCGCACTCAAGCAGGCCGCCGGCATCTTCCTCGCGGTCTACGCGCTGGCCAAGGTCGCCCCGGCGGCCGCCGCCGAGCCGATCCAGCAGTTCAAGGGCGCCTTCGACGCGATGCTGCCGCCCTGGCTCGTGCTCCCCCTCGCCGTGGTCCTCGTCGTGATCAGCCAGATCAAGATCAATGTGACCAACGCCTACTCCGGCTCGCTGGCCTGGACGAACTCCTTCACCCGGGTCACCAGGCGCTACCCCGGCCGGATGGTCTTCGTGCTCGCCAACCTCGGCATCGCGCTGATCCTGATGGAAGCCGACATGTTCAGCTTCCTCAACGCCGTACTGGGCTTCTACTCGAACTGCGCCATCGCCTGGATCGTCACGGTCGCCACCGACATCATGGTCAACAAGTACCTGCTGAAGCTCTCCCCGCACGCCCCCGAATTCCGCCGGGGCATGCTGTACGCGGTCAACCCCGTCGGCGTGGTGGCCTTCACCGCCGCCTCCGGCCTGTCGATCGCGATGTACTTCCACGCCCTCGGCGACACCCTGCAGCCGTACTCCCCGGTCGCCGCCGCCGTCCTCGCCTTCGTCCTCACCCCGCTGATGGCCGTGGTCACCAAGGGCAGGTACTACCTGCGGCGGACCGCCGACGGGATCGCCGAACCCCTGCTGGACGCGGACGGCAACCCGAGCGCGCACACGTACACCTGTCACGTCTGCCGACAGGAATTCGAGCGCCCCGACGTGGCCGCCTGCCCGGCCCACGACGCCGTGGTCTGCTCGCTGTGCCTGAGCACCGACCGCACCGGCGCGCACGTCCTGCCCGCGGCGCCCGCGGGCGCCTGACCCCACCGCGTACCCCCGCGTACGCGAAAAAGCGACGCCTGCCCGTGCTGAACCGGGCAGGCGTCGCGTGATCGTGTGCGGCGAGCGGAGAACCGCCCATGGGTCACCAGGTGTGCCCCGTGTCCTCCTCGCCGGTCTCCTTGATTCCCTTGCGGCCGGTGCGGTCCGTGGGGTCCTTGGGGCCCGTCCGGCCTGTGGGGCCCGTCCGGCCCGTGCGGGTGGCCGGGTCCACGCCGTCGTCGAACTCGAGCTGCTCCCGGCGGACCTCGGTCGACACCTCCTGCTGCTCGGTGACCCGGTCGGTCTCCAGCCGGACCCGCTCGTAGGGCCGCGTCTCCTTGCGGATCACGGGCTCCTCGCGGTGCAGCGTGATGTCGTACTCGCCGTCCTCCAGGTTCACGGGAGTGCCACGGCTGCGCCGGGCCTCCTCGTCGGAGATCGGCTCGCGGGTGAGACGGGCCTCCTCGTGGCTGACCGGCACGGTCCGGCTCACGTTCTCGGTCACCACGTGCTTCCGCAGATGCGCGTGGCCGCTCTCGTGCTCCTCGACACCGAACTCGGCGCGCTCCTCCGAGAGCGTCATCTCGGGGTTCTGCTCCTTACGGGACCGCTGGTCCGTGTCCGTCGGACCGCCGCGGGACATGGCCATCTGCCCGGCGCCCGCGCCGGCCAGCGGCCGGTCGGCGTCGGGGCGGGTGTTCTGCCCGGCCATCCCGGCCGCACCCGCGGTGCCCATGCCGCCGGCGGCGGCTGCGGTACCCATACCTCCGGCCTGCCCCGTGCCCGTGTCGCGGCCCATGCCGCCCCGGCCCGATCGGGTCAGACCGTAGTGCCGGTACAGACGCTCCTCCTCCGACGGTTCGAGGTGACCGTCGGCGTCCATCCGCGGAGCGTCCTTGATCTGGTCCTTGGTGTGCGGAACACGGATCGCGTCGTCCACCCGCGTGCAGCCGGCCAGCGGGACGAAGGTCTCCTTCGTCCCGAACAACCCCGTGCGCACCGTGATCCACTCCGGCTCATTGGTGGCGTCGTCCCGGTAGACCTGCTGGACAGTGCCGACCTTCGCGCCGTCCGCATCGATCACGTTCAGCCCGGCCAGGTCATGAGGGGTGTCACCCAGAGGTGCATTCATGGCGTCTCTCCTTTCGCGCGCGCCTGCAGGAGAGGCACGCACCACTCCATTGCGCACCCCATGGGGCCGCGCAGCGAGTCGGGAGCACACCGGCCGGGCTCCGGCTACCGGTCCGGACCGGGCCCGAAGCCGCTCGTGGGGGCGGAGCGCGGCACCGGCCGGTGCGGCGCCCCACCCCCCGGCACTACTCCATTCGGGTGACGACGCCCGTCCGGGCTCAGCTCCCGCTGCCGTACGGGCGGGTGATCAGCTCCATGTAGTGGCCGTCCGGGTCGGGGAAGTACACACCGCGGCCGCCGTCGTTGGTGTTGATCTCGCCGGGGCGGGTGCGGTGCGGGTCGGCCCAGTACGCCAGCCCCAGCCCCTTGATCCGGTCGAAGCTGCGGGTGAACTCGTCCTCACTGATCAGGAATGCGTAGTGCTGCGGGGTGATCTCGCCGCTGTCCTGCGCGAAGTCGAGGGTGACCCCGTTGTCCATCACCACGGGCAGGAAGGGTCCGAACTCGGGCTGCACCTTCAGCCCGAGAATGTCCGCGAGGAACTTCGCCGACTTCTCCCGGTCGCTGGCGTGGACGATCGTGTGGTTCAGCTCAACTGCCATGACATACCTCCCGTTTGATGCCCCGATCCTAGGAGGCGGGGGCGGCAGGGCGTATCGTCCGTAGGGCTTAGGCCGGGGGCCGGAGGGGGCTCGGTCCCCCGATCCCTGGCAGGGCCCCCGCCCACGATTCCCGGCAGGGCCCCTCCCTCTCCCCAGCCAGCGGAGAAGCCCCTGGCAAGGCCCCCTCCCCCGCCCTCGACCACACATACCGCGAAGTTGACTTCCGCTCTCCGGCCTAAAGGCCGGAGATTCCTACCACGGTCGGCTGACCGTCTCGGTGGGTTCCTGTTTCATCGCGCTGTGCCGGGACGCGTCCCGGTCTTACCCGCGCTCCGCAGGCTGACACCGCCAGTCCGGCGGCCTTGGCGATGTTGACCGCCGCGTTGATGTCCCGGTCCAGGACGGCCCCGCACGCCTCACACGTCCATACACGGATGTGCAGGGGCTTGGGGGCCGCATCCTTGATCACGGTCACCGTGGCCGGGGTCGAGGGCAGAGCGCGGGACCACTTCACCCGCACCTCCCCGATCTTCGGAAACGACAGGTCTCCACCGGCCGTGATCTTTCAGCGGGCGTTGGCGGTGAACCGTACGGCCTGCCGGTTGTCCTTGCGGGACTTGAACCGGGGTGCCCCCACGCGAGGGCGCTTGCCCTTGAGGCCGTTGAAGAAGTTCCGGTACGCGGTGTCCAGGTCCCGAAGGGACTGTTGGAGTACCACGGCGGAGACCTCGCCGAGCCAGGCGCGTTCCTCGGTCTTCTTCGCCTCGGTGATCAGCAGCTTCGACAGGTCCCCGATCTTCGGAAACGGCACTCCCTCGGCGCGGGCGGTCTCACGGGCCCGGAGGGCGTCGTTGAAGACCACCCGAGCGCACCCGAACGCCCTGGCCAGCGCAGAACGCTGAGGACCGTTCGGGTACAAGCAGAAGGCGTAACGCAACTGCACGCCGATCACCGTACTGCAGTTGGTTTATGGCTGACATGCAGAACATCAGGACTGGTCGACACTGTGCGTTCGCGCTCACATGATGCGCGCCGTCTGCACGGACGGAAGCTCCCGCAGGCTCCGCCAGGAGTACCCGGAACTCGTCCAGCGCTACTGGCGGGCGCAACGGCTGTGGTCCGACTCCTACTTGCCAGGTCGGCGGGGCTCCGCTCTCGACAGTCCTCCAGTACATCAAGCAGCAGAATCGTCCGCTGTGCCCCGCGGGTCAGAGCAGTTCTCAGAATCGCTTCACCACTGGGCTCAAGACCGATGCACTGCGATGAGACCCGGTAGCGCGCCCCGCCGTCGCACGGGGCCCCTGTGAATAACCTCCGCGCGACACAGCGAAGGGCCCGGACGGAAGGAATCCGTCCGGGCCCTCGCACAGGCGTGCGACCGTCAGTCCGTGAGGTTCACCGTACGCGCGGAGGTGGCGCCGATCTCCTCGGCGATCTCCGTGAGCACCGGCGCCGCGATCGTGTCGTCGACGGTCAGCGCGACCAGCGCCTCGCCGCCCACGTCCGCGCGGGAGACCTGCATGCCGGCGATGTTGATGCCCGCCTCGCCCAGGATCCGGCCGAGCGTGCCCACGACACCGGGGCGGTCGCTGTAGCGCAGGAACGCCATGTGGTCGGCGAGCGCCAGGTCGATGCTGTGGTCGTTGACGGCCACGATCTTCTGCTGGTGCTTGTGGCCGGCCAGCGTGCCGGAGACCGAGATCTCCTCGCCGCCGGAGAGGGTGCCGCGGACGGTCACCACGTTCCGGTGCTCGGGCGACTCGCTGCTGGTGGTCAGCCGCACCTCGACGCCACGCTCCTGCGCGAACAGCGGTGCGTTGACGTACGAGACGGTCTCGTCGACGACGTCCTCGAAGACGCCCTTGAGCGCGGAGAGCTCCAGCACCTTCACGTCGTGCTGGGTGATCTCGCCGTACACCTCGACGTCGAGGCGGACCGCGACCTCGCCCGCGAGCGCGGTGAAGATCCGGCCGAGCTTCTCGGCCAGCGGCAGACCGGGCTTCACGTCCTCGGCGATGACGCCGCCCTGGACGTTGACCGCGTCCGGGACCAGCTCGCCGGCGAGCGCCAGGCGCACCGAGCGGGCCACCGCGATACCGGCCTTCTCCTGCGCCTCACCGGTCGAGGCGCCCAGGTGCGGGGTGCACACGACCTGGTCGAACTCGAAGAGCGGGGAGTCCGTGCAGGGCTCGGAGGCGTAGACATCCAGGCCGGCGCCGGCGACCCGGCCCTCCTTGAGGGCGGTGGCGAGCGCGGCCTCGTCCACGATCCCGCCGCGCGCGGCGTTGACGATCCGGACGGACGGCTTGACCTTGTGGAGCGCCTCGTCGCCGATGAGGCCGACGGTCTCCGGGGTCTTGGGGAGGTGGACGGTGATGAAGTCCGAGACCTGGAGCAGCTCGTCCAGGGACAGCAGCTTGACGCCCATCTGGGCGGCGCGCGCGGGCTGGACGTAGGGGTCGTACGCGACGACCTTCATGCCGAAGGCGGACATCCGCTGGGCGACCAGGACGCCGATGCGGCCGAGGCCGACGACGCCGAGGGTCTTCTCCGCCAGCTCGACGCCGGTGTACTTGCTGCGCTTCCACTCGCCGTTCTTGAGGGCGGTGTTCGCCTGCGGGATGTTGCGCGCGGTGGCGACCAGCAGACCGCAGGCCAGCTCGGCGGCGGTGACGATGTTGGAGGTCGGCGCGTTCACGACCATCACGCCGGCCTTGGTGGCGGCGGAGACATCGACGTTGTCCAGGCCCACGCCCGCGCGGGCGACGACCTTGAGCTTCTTCGCGGCGGCGATGGCCTCGGCGTCGACCTTGGTCGCGGAGCGCACGAGGATCGCGTCGACGTCGGCGATGGCGGGGATCAGCTCGGCGCGGTCGGCGCCGTTGCAGTGCCGGATCTCGAAGTCCGGACCGAGCGCGTCGACGGTCGCGGGCGACAGCTCTTCGGCGATCAGTACGACAGGTTTGCTGGCAGGGGCAGTGCTCACGTGGTCTTCAGTCCTCACTAATCCTTCGCGGACGGCCGTCCCGACGGCCGAAGGCGGTGAAGGGGGCAGCCGCGTGGAAGACGCACGACGTTGTGAGCCTGACGCGCTTGTGGTCAGCAGTGTAGTGGCGTTTCAGGGCTCCTCCTTCGCCGGAGCGTAAGGATCACCCGTGCGTGGTTCTACGCAGTGGACAAGGTGGCGGCGTAAGGGGCCGTGCCGATACGGCACGGCCCCTCGCGCACGAGGCTTACGCCTCCTCGTCCACCCAGCTCATCAGGCCACGCAGCTTCTTGCCGGTGGTCTCCAGGAGGTGGTCGGCGTCGGCCTTCTTGTACTCGTTGTACTTCGGCAGACCGTCCGCGTACTCCTTCATCCAGGTGTTGGCGAAGGTGCCGTCCTGGATCTCGCCGAGGACCTTCTTCATCTCGGCCTTGGTGGCGTCGGTGACGATCCGCGGGCCGGTGACGTAGTCGCCCCACTCGGCGGTCTCGGAGATCGACCAGCGCATCTTCTCCAGGCCGCCCTCGTACATGAGGTCCACGATCAGCTTCAGCTCGTGGAGGCACTCGAAGTACGCGATCTCCGGCTGGTAGCCCGCCTCGACCAGGGTCTCGAAGCCGGCCTTGACCAGGGCGGCGGTGCCGCCGCAGAGCACGGCCTGCTCGCCGAACAGGTCGGTCTCGGTCTCCTCGGTGAAGGTCGTCTTGATGACGCCCGCACGGGTGCCGCCGATGCCCTTGGCGTAGGACAGGGCCAGCGCGAAGGCGTTGCCCGAGGCGTCCTGCTCGACCGCCGCGATGCACGGCACGCCGCGGCCCTCTTCGTACTGGCGGCGCACGAGGTGGCCCGGGCCCTTGGGGGCGACCATGCACACGTCGACGTTGGACGGGGGCTTGATGAAGCCGTAGCGGATGTTCAGGCCGTGGCCGAAGAACAGGGCGTCGCCGTCCTTGAGGTTGTCCTTGACGGACTCCTCGTAGACCTTCGCCTGGATCGGGTCCGGGACCAGGATCATGATGACGTCGGCCTCGGCCGCCGCCTCGGAGGGGCTCACCACGCGCAGGCCCTGCTCCTCGGCCTTCGCCTTGGACTTGGAGCCCTCGTGCAGGCCGACGCGCACGTCGACGCCCGAGTCGCGCAGCGACAGCGCGTGGGCGTGGCCCTGGCTGCCGTAGCCGAGAACCGCGACCTTACGGCCCTGGATGATGGACAGGTCGGCGTCGTCGTCGTAGAACAGCTCGGCCACTTCGGGTATCTCCTTGGTACTAGCTGGTGCCCACAGACTATGCCGGGGCTGGGGGGTGAAAGCTCAGGGTCTCGCCATACGGGCAGCGGCCGCGGGCGAGGGGGCGTGTTCCGGCCGCGGCGGGGTCCCGCGGCCGGAGTACGCGGGTCAGGCCGAACGGTCCAGGGCCCGCAGCGAGCGGTCCGTGATGGACCGGGCGCCGCGCCCTATGGCGATCGTGCCGGACTGGACCAGCTCCTTGATGCCGAACGGCTCCAGCATCTTGAGCATGGCTTCCAGCTTGTCGGCGCCGCCGGTGGCTTCGATGGTGACGGCCTCCGGCGAGACGTCCACGGTCTTGGCGCGGAAGAGCTGGACGATCTCGACGATCTGGGAGCGCGTCTCGTTGTCCGCGCGGACCTTGACCAGGACCAGTTCGCGGTGGATGGCCGAGGACGGCTCCAGCTCGACGATCTTCAGGACGTTGACCAGCTTGTTCAGCTGCTTGGTGACCTGCTCCAGCGGGAGCGACTCGACATTTACGACAATGGTGATGCGTGAGATGTCGGGGTGCTCCGTGACACCGACGGCGAGTGAGTCGATGTTGAAGCCGCGGCGGGAGAACAGCGCGGCGATCCTGGCCAGGATACCCGGCGTGTTCTCCACCAGGACGGAGAGCGTGTGCTTGGTCATGTGCTCGGTCTCTTCTCTTCTGTCCTGGCCGGTCAGTCGTCTTCGTTGTCGCCGAAGTCGGGGCGCACCCCGCGGGCCGCCATGACCTCGTCGTTGGAGGTGCCGGCCGCGACCATCGGCCAGACCATGGCGTCCTCGTGGACGATGAAGTCGACGACGACCGGGCGGTCGTTGATGGCGTTGGCCTTGGCGATCACGGCGTCCAGCTCGGCCGGGTCCTCGCAGCGCATCGCCACGCAGCCCATGGCCTCGGCCAGCTTCACGAAGTCCGGGCAGCGGGTGCCGGTGTTCGGGGCGGGCTCATCGTCCGGGCCACGGTGCAGCACGGTGTTGCTGTACCGCTGGTTGTAGAACAGGGTCTGCCACTGGCGGACCATGCCCAGCGCGCCGTTGTTGATGATGGCGACCTTGATCGGGATGTTGTTCATGGCGCAGGTGACCAGTTCCTGGTTGGTCATCTGGAAGCAGCCGTCGCCGTCGATGGCCCAGACCGGGCGGTCGGGCTGTCCGGCCTTGGCACCCATCGCGGCGGGGACCGCGTAGCCCATGGTTCCGGCGCCGCCGGAGTTCAGCCAGGTCGCGGGCTTCTCGTAGTCGATGAAGTGGGCGGCCCACATCTGGTGCTGGCCGACGCCCGCCGCGTAGATCGTGTCCTCGGGGGCGAGCTGGCCGATGCGCTGGATGACCTGCTGGGGGGAGAGCGTGCCGTCCGCGGGCAGGTCGTAGCCGAGCGGGTAGTTCTCGCGCCAGCGGTTCAGGTCGTTCCACCAGGCGGCGTAGTCGCCGGTGCGGCCGGCCTCGTGCTCGGCCTGGACGGCGACGATCAGGTCGGCGATGACCTCGCGGGCGTCACCGACGATCGGCACGTCGGCGGTCCGGTTCTTGCCGATCTCGGCCGGGTCGATGTCCGCGTGGACGATCTTGGCGTACGGGGCGAAGCTGTCCAGCTTGCCGGTGACGCGGTCGTCGAAGCGGGCGCCCAGGGCGATGATCAGGTCGGCCTTCTGGAGCGAGGTCACGGCGGCCACCGAGCCGTGCATGCCGGGCATGCCCAGGTGCTGCGGGTGGGTGTCGGGGAAGGAGCCCAGCGCCATCAGGGTGGTGGTGACGGGGGCGCCGGTCAGCTCGGCGAGGACCTTGAGTTCGGCCGTCGCGCCGGCCTTCATCACGCCGCCGCCGACGTAGAGCACCGGGCGCTTGGCGTCGGTGATCAGCTTGGCGGCCTCGCGGATCTGCTTGGCGTGCGGCTTGGTGACCGGGCGGTAGCCGGGCAGGTCGGTCGTCGGCGGCCAGGAGAAGACCGTCTTGGCCTGCATGGCGTCCTTGGCGATGTCCACCAGGACGGGGCCGGGGCGGCCGGTGGAGGCGATGTGGAACGCCTCGGCGATCGTCTTCGGGATGTCGGCCGGGTCGGTCACCAGGAAGTTGTGCTTGGTGATCGGCATGGTGATGCCGCAGATGTCCGCCTCCTGGAAGGCGTCCGTGCCGATCGCGGCGGAGGCGACCTGGCCGGTGATCGCGACCAGCGGGACGGAGTCCATGTGGGCGTCGGCGATCGGGGTGACCAGGTTGGTGGCGCCGGGGCCCGAGGTGGCGATGCAGACGCCGACCTTGCCGGTGGCCTGCGCGTAACCGGTGGCCGCGTGGCCCGCGCCCTGCTCATGGCGGACCAGGATGTGGCGGACCTTCCGGGAGTCCATCATCGGGTCGTACGCCGGGAGGATCGCACCGCCGGGAAGGCCGAATACGGTGTCGGCCCCGACCTCCTCGAGAGAACGAATGAGGGACTGCGCGCCCGTGACGTGCTCGACGGCGGAGGCGGACTGCTGAGATCCGCCGGAACGGGCCCGCGGCTGCGGATGGTGGGCCCCGGTGGCCTGCTCGGTCATCTGCGTCTCTTCTCGGAGGTGAGGGTTTTGATGTGGTTTGGCGGTGCTGGTGCAACAAAAAACCCCTCGTGCCGTCAGGCAAGCGAGGGGAGCGCGTCGGTGCGGTGCGCCGGGCTACTGCAGGGCCCGGCTTCAGCCGACGCGCTGTCCAAGTACGAGAATTCGGGTGCGCATGGCTCTGACCTTCCCCCCGGCGCACCTGGAGTGTCAAGTGGGTGGGACGGGGGTCTCACTATTTGAGCGCAACGGGGGATGGCTGATCGCGTCGGGTCCGGCCGGCACCTCGCCGGTGGTGAGCCGCCGTGGCAGCTCTCCCAGCCGTGCGCCGCCGCCCGGCTCCCGGGGGCCGGAGGCCCGCCGGGCGGCCGGCACGGCGCTGCTCAGCACCATCTCGCGCCCCTCGGGCAGCAGGCCGGGGAGGGGGTACCCGCCGATGCCGAGCGCGCGGCGCAGCCGGTGCTCGTCCAGCGGTCCGGAGAACGCCATGCCCTGGCCGTGCGTGCAGCCCATCGCGCGGAGCGCGCTGACCTGCTCGGGCCGGTCCACGCCGTCGGCCACGGACTGCAGCCCGAGGTCGCCGGCGATCCGCAGCAGCCCCGCGGTGATCTTGTGCAGCCGCGCGGACTCCACGACGCCGTCGACCAGGCCGCGGTCCAGCCGCAGCACGTCGATGGGCAGCCGGCGCAGCGCGCTGATCGCGGCGTATCCGCTGCCGAAGCCGTCGAGCGCGATCCGTACGCCGAGCCGCCGCAGGGCCGCCAGCCGGCGCTCCAGCTCGTCCAGCGGGATCCTCGGGTCGCTGTCGGACAGTTCCAGCAGGAGCGATCCGGACGGCAGGCCGTGCCGCGCGAGTAACGTCTCGATGGACCGGGGCGGGAGCTTACGGTCCAGCAGCCGGCGGGCGGAGAGCCGGACGGCGACGCAGACCGCGTGGCCCGCGTGGTGCCGCCGCGCCGCCTGCTCGACCGCCTCCTCCAGTTGCCAGCGCCCCAGCTCGGCGGTGCGCTCGCCGTCGTCGGCGACCGCCTGGCCGCGCTCGCCGACCCGCAGGAATTCGGCGGGGGTGAAGAGGATGCCCTGTGCGGAGCGCCAGCGGGCCTGTGCGGCGACCGCCGTGATCCGGCCACTGGCGAGCTCCACGACGGGCTGGTGGAGCAGCGCGAATTCGCCGTCGTGCAGCGCTGTGCGCAGCCTCGTCGCGATCTCGGAACGGCGCACCACGTCGGCCTGCATCTGGGGTGCGTACAGCTCCACGCGGCCCTTGCCGGCCTGCTTGGCGCGGTACATCGCCAGGTCGGCGTTGCGCATCAGCCCGGCCGGGGTGACGCCGGGCTCGGCGAAGGCCACGCCGATGCTGGCCGCGACCCGGACGTCCTGGCCGTCGATGCGGTACGGCTCGGACAGCCTGATCCGCAGCCGGTCGGCGATCTCGTGGACGCGGAACTCCCGGCTCGTGCGGTCGTGGCTGCCGTCGCCCGTGATGAGCGCGGCGAATTCGTCGCCGCCCAGGCGTGCGGCGATGTCGCCGGCGCGCACGGATTCGGCCAGCCTGCGGGCGGCCTGAATCAGCAGTTCGTCTCCCGCCTGGTGTCCGATGGTGTCGTTGACCTGCTTGAATCCGTCCAGGTCGATGTAGAGCACGGCGGTGTCGTGGTCGGAGGAGCGGCGGCCGCTGACGGCCTGGCTGACCCGCTCGGTGAACAGCGCGCGGTTGGGCAGGTCGGTGAGCGCGTCGTGCGAGGCGTTGTGCTGGAGCTGGGCCTGCAGGCGCACCCGTTCGGTGACGTCGCGGGAGTTGAAGATCAGGCCGCCTTCGTGGCGGTTGACCGTGGACTCGACGTTCAGCCATTCCTCGCCGCCGGGGCGGCCACCGCCGGCCCGGAAGCGGCACTCGATGCGGGTGGTGGGCTCCGCCTCGGGGTCGGCGGCCAGGAATCGCCGTACTTCGTGCACCACGCGGCCGAGGTCCTCGGGGTGGATCAGGGAGGCCAGCTCGGAGCCGACCAGGTCCTCGGCGTCGCGGCCGTAGACGCCGGAGGCGGCGGGGCTGACGTAGCGCAGTACGCCGGTCGGCGCGGCGATCATGATGACGTCGCTGGAACCCTGGACGAGGGAGCGGAAGTGGTTCTCCTTCTGGGCCAGCTCCCGGGTGAGGGTGATGTTGTCCACGAGCATGATCCCCTGGCGTACGACCAGGGCGAGCACGACCGTGCAACCGGTGAAGAGCACGACGTGGTCGATGCGCCGGCCGTCCAGGACGTTGAGCAGGATGCCCAGGGTGCAGACGGCGGCGGCGAGGTACGGGGTCAGCGCGGCGAGCGACCCGGCGATCGGGCGGGTGCCGGGGGGCACGGCGGCGCGCCGGGTGGCGCGCGTGAAAGCGTCCCCCGCGGAGTCCGTGCCGCAGCGTGCGGCGACCCACGGGGCGTACGCCAGCAGCATGGAGCCGGCGAACCAGCCGGCGTCGAGGATCTGCCCGGAGCGGTAGTGCTCGCGCAGCAGCGGCGAGGTGAACAGCGCGTCGCACAGCACGGTCAGCGCGAGCGCCGCGATGGCGGTGTTGATCGCCGAGCGGTGCGCCGAGGAGCGCTTGAAGTGCAGCGCGAGGACCATGCTCACCAGGACGATGTCCAGGAGCGGGTACGCGAGGGACAGGGCGCCCTGCGCGACCGTCTGGCCCTGGAAGTGGGCGTTGTGCGCGAGCGCCAGGCTCCAGGAGAGCGTGAGCAGCGAGCCGCCGATCAGCCAGGCGTCCAGCGCCAGGCAGACCCATCCGGCCCGGGTCACGGGCCGCTTGGCGAGTACCAGCAGGCCCACGATGGCGGGCGGTGCGAAGAGCAGGAAGCAGAAGTCGGCGACGGAGGGGCTGGGCACGGGGGCTTCGAGGACGACCTCGTACCATCCCCAGATGCCATTGCCGATGCCCGCCATCGCGGAGGAAACCGCGAACAGCAGCCAGGCGGGTCGAAAGCGGCTGTGGTGCCTGCGGGCGTACAGCACGCAGGAGACCGCTGCGGCCAGGGCGGCCGCGCTGAGCCCGAAGTCACCCATGATCAGGGCCAGTTTCTCCGAGCCCCAGCCGAACGCGGCGCCCGTGGCGTAACCTCCGCAGACGACGGCGAGCACAATCTGGGGCAGGCTGCTCGCGGGCCGCGGCCGGGCCGGCGGGGCGAGCACCGCGCCGGAGGCGGTCACCGGGCTCTCCCCCGCGCGGCCCACCGGCGTGGTCGTGGCGGGCACGGCCCGCGCTGCGTCCGTATCGCGGTGGGTACGCGCGGAACGCGCGTGTGCTCAGCGGTCCTCGTCTCGGTGGTGCATCGGCCGTACATCGCCCGTCGCCCCCCTCGGTTCCGGTCGTTCGCTGCGCGCCGCCACGTCCCGGCGCGGGTCCCCGTTCGGGACGATACACCAGTTCCGTCACACAGGGACATAGTCGCTCTACGGAGCGTGACTGGCAGGCGAGTTGGTCGCACAGGACGCAGTCGTACGACTCCGTAGAGCTACGCGCAACCCGTCAGCCGGCGGTGGTGATGACGTTCCGGAGAGGCTCGCCGGCCGCGAAGAGCCGCAGTTGATCACGGAGAAGCCGCTTCGCACGGGGCAGGAATGCAGTACTGGGGCCACCGACGTGCGGAGTGATGAGCACGCCGGGAGCGTGCCACAGGGGGTGAGTGGCAGGCAGCGGTTCCGGATCGGTTACATCGAGTGCTGCCCGCAGCCGTCCCGACTCGAGTTCGGCGAGCAGTGCCTTGGTGTCGACGACTCCCCCGCGCGCGATGTTGACGAGCAGTGCGCCGTCCTTCATGCGGGCCAGGAAATCGGCTCCGACCAGGCCACGGGTGTCTTCGGTGAGCGGCGTCGCCATGATCACGACATCGGCGTCGGGCAACATGGCAGGCAGTTCCGCGAGCGGAAGCACAGGACCGCGCACGGTGTCACGAGCGGTGCGCGCGATGCGCGCCACCCGCGCACACTCAAACGGCGTGAGCCGGTCCTCGATAGCACTTCCGATCGAACCGTAACCCACAATGAGGACGGACTTGTCGGCCAGCGAATCACGGAAGCCCTGCCGCCACTGCCCCGCGTCCTGGGACCGGACGAATGCGGGGATGTCGCGGAGCGCGGCGAGAATGAGGGTGAGGGTGAGCTCGGCGGTGCTCGCGTCGTGCAGACCGCGTGCGTTGCACAGCTTGGCACCGGCCGGCAGCCGGGGCACGGCCGGCAGCATGTGCTCGATGCCGGCCGTGAGGGTCTGGACGACGCGGACGTTCGCCATCTCCGGGAGCGGCTTCAGGATGCGGTCGGCGGGCTTCATGTAAGGGACGGCGTAGAAGGCGCAGCGGGCGGGATCCGCGGGATATTCGGGGCCGGCGTCCCAGTGGACGTAGGAGAGGTCCTCGGGGAGCCCGTCGATCTCGGTGGCGGGTATGGGGAGCCAGACGTCGGTGGCGCGAGTGGTGTCTGCGGAAGCCATGGCCCGAGGCTATGCGAAGAGTGCCCCTCATCAGACGTTAGTTTGGTCAGCGCCCTTGACCGGGGCGAGGGGACGGAGGCACGACCAGGTGGAGCGCAGGACAATCGGTGCGGCGGCGCTCGAAGTGGGCGCTATCGGGCTCGGCTGCATGCCGATGAACTGGGGGTACACCGCGTCGCAGCAGCACGGGGAGGGCTCGGTGCGGACCGTGCACGCCGCGCTCGACCGGGGCTGCACCCTGTTGGACACCGCCGACATGTACGGCCCGTTCACCAACGAACTGGTACTCGGACGGGCACTGAAACACCGCCGTGACCAGGCATTTCTCTCGACGAAGGTCGGTCTGCTGGTCGGCGACCAGCACATCGTCGCCAACGGCCGCCCCGGTTACGTGAAGCGGGCCTGCGACGCCTCGCTGCGCCGGCTGCAGACCGATCACATCGACCTCTACCAGCTGCACCGCTCCGACCCCGAGGTGCCGATCGAGGAGACCTGGGGGGCGATGGCGGAGCTGGTGGCGGCCGGGAAGGTGCGTGCGCTGGGGCTGTGCGCCGTGGGGGCGCGGGCTCCCCGGCGCCGCGGCGCCCGTACGCACGACCTCACACTGCACCAACTGGAGCGCATCCAGCAGGTGTTCCCGGTCAGCAGTGTGGAGGCGGAGCTGTCGGTGTGGTCGCCGGACGCGCTGGAGGCGCTGCTGCCGTGGTGCGAGACGCGCGGCGTGGGCTTCCTCGCCGCGATGCCGCTCGGCAACGGCTATCTGACCGGCACCCTCACCCCGGGCCAGGGCTTCGAGCCGGAGGACCTGCGGGCCCGGCACCCGCGCTTCACGGCGGAGATGATGGCCGCCAACCAGCCCGTCGTGGCGGGGCTGCGCCGGGTGGGCGCGCGGCACGGCGTGACGCCGGGGCAGATCGCGCTGGCCTGGGTACTGGCCCAGGGCCGCCACGTGGTCCCGATACCGGGCACGAAGAAGGAACGCTGGGCCACCCAGAACGCCAAGGCCGCGGCGGTACAGCTGACCCGCCACGACCTCGCGGAGATCGCGTCGCTGCCGCCGGCGCGGGGGTCTTGGGACTGAGGCGGCGGCGCGCATACGGGGCGAGTCGAACACCGCGGTTCCCCTGACCAGGGGTTACCCGAGGAGCAGGAGCGGAAACCGGCGCGCGGCTGGGGCCGAACGGGCGCGCCTACGGGGGCGAATCGGCGCGCCTACGGGGGCGAATCGAACGCCTCTGAACCCCCGACCGGGGGTTACCCAGGGTGCGGAGGCTTGGAAACCGGAGCGGGGAGTGGAAACCGCCGCGCGAGGGCGGGAACCGCAGCGCAGGGAAGGGAAACCGCTGCGCGGGGGCGGGCCTCGTGTGGTGTGCTGGTGGTCGCCGCCGATGAGAGGACGCCCGCCGTGCCACGCCGTACCGCGATCGCCGTGCTGACCGCCGCCCTACTGCTGGCGGCGGGCTGCTCCTCCGGGGGCTCCTCGGGCGGCTCCTCAGGCGGTGACGGTGGTACGGGCGGGAAGTCCGCCGGGCCCTCGCGCGGCGGGAGCGCGTCGGGCGCGCCGCACCGTACCCCCTCCGCCGCCCCGGCCAAGGGCTCGGTGAAGGTGGTCTCCACCCTGACCACCGGCCTGAAGTCTCCCTGGGGCGTGGCCGCGCTGCCCGGCGGCGACCTCCTCGTGGCGTCCCGGGACACCGGGACGATCCTCAAGGTGGACGGCGAGAGCGGGAAGAAAACCGAGCTGGGGTCGGTGCCCGGCGTGGCCCCGGACGGCGAGGGCGGGCTGCTGGGCCTCGCGGTCTCCTCGACGTTCGGCGCCGACCACCTGGTGTACGCGTACTTCACCACCGCGTCCGACAACCGCATCGCCCGCATGATCTACAACGACAAGCGGCCGGCCGGCGATCAACTGGGCGCGCCCGACACGGTGTTCAAGGGCATTCCCAAGGGCCATATCCACAACGGCGGGCGGATCGCCTTCGGCCCGGACAAGATGCTGTACGCCGGCACGGGCGAGACCGGTGACGGCGAACAGGCCCAGGACCAGGACTCCCTGGGCGGCAAGATCCTACGAATGACGCCGGACGGCGAGCCGGCGCACGGCAATCCCTCGGCCGACTCCGTCGTCTATTCGTACGGCCACCGCAACGTCCAGGGGCTGGCCTGGGACGCCGGCAAGCGGCTGTGGGCGTCGGAATTCGGCCAGAACACCTGGGATGAGCTGAACCTGATCCGGCCGGGCGGGAACTACGGCTGGCCGGAGGCCGAGGGAAGGAGCGGCGGGGACTCCTCGTCCGTACAGCCGGTCGAGCAGTGGCGTACGGCGGACGCCTCGCCCAGCGGGATCGCGTACGCCAAGGGGTCGGTCTGGATGGCCGGGCTGCGCGGCGAGCGGCTGTGGCGGATCCCGCTGCGGGGCACGGAGCCGGTCGCGAAGCCGCAGGCATTCCTGGAGGGGAAGTACGGGCGGCTGCGGACGGTCCTGCCGACCGGGGACGGCGGGCTGTGGCTGGTCACCAGCGAGACGGACAAGCGGGGCACGCCGGAAAAGGGCGACGACCGGATTCTGCGACTGAAGATCACATGATGTCCTTTTTGCGGCGGGCGTGCCTACACTGGCCGCAGTGAGCAGGACGCCACGCCAGGGGGTCGCGATGTTCAACCTCGCCGAAGAGCTCTTCGCGCCGGGCCGCAAGCACACCGAGGACGAGCGGCAGAAGCTCTCCCTCATGGTCGTGGACGTCGGCGACTCCGATCCGGGCCTCGGCCCCATCGACCTCGCCTCCGGGCGGGTGGTCGTCCGCCTGCCGCGGGCCGCTCGGCCTTAGCTACGGGCCCTCAGGCCGACTCCGCGTCCGGGAACAGCCGCAGCCGGTGTGCCAGCGCGCCCGCCTCGCCGCGTCCCGAGACGCCGAGCTTGGCCAGGATGTTGGAGACGTGCACGCTCGCGGTCTTCGGCGAGATGAAGAGCGCGTCCGCTATCTGGCGGTTGCTGCGCCCCACCGCGACCAGCCGCAGCACGTCCTGCTCGCGCGGCGTGAGCCCCAGCGAGTCGGCCGTCGCGCCGGTCCTCGTGTCGGCCGTCGCGCCGGTCGTCGCATCGGCGGTCGCGACGGTGGTCTCCGCTGTCCGGTCTCCCGCCGGCCCAGCACGCACGGGCCCAGTGAGCGCGGGCGCGGACTGTGCGGGCACGGACGTGAGACCGCCGGATCTTCGTCCCTCCGGCAGGATGATCCGGGCCCGCAGCGCGAGCCGGTCGATCTCCAGGGCCAGCGGGTCCGCGCCCATCCACCGCGCCGCGGCCCGCGCCTCGGCGAGCAGCGCCGTGGCTGCCTCACGCTGCTCGCGGGCGGCCGGGCCGCAGGTCAGCAGCGCCTCCGCCCAGCGGTGGCACGCCCAGGCCAGCTCGTAGGGCCGCTCGACGCGGCGGAGCGCGGCGACCGCCTCGGCCCAGCGCTCCGGCGACGGCCGTCCCTCGGCCCGGCACAGCTCGGCCTCGGTCAGCCGGCCGTACGCCTGCCACACCGGGACCGGGCGGGGCAGCGTCCGCACCACCGCCGCCAGCCGGGCGAGCATCTCCTCCCGTCCGCCGGCCGCGGCGGGCAGCCCGCGGGCGTCCGCCTCGGCGGCGGCGGCCCGCCACAGCAGCGGCCAGCCGAAGCTGTACGTATCGAGCGGGAACCCGGCCGTCAGTAACGGCTCCAGCACCTCCCGGGCCGCCGCCACGCCCTCCCGGTGGACGGTGATCTCGTACGCGAAGCGGGTCATGGGGATCGTGTACTGCGGTTGGTTCTCATAGCTGCCGAAGTCGCGCCGGGCCACCCGCAGTTCTTCCGCGGCGGTGTCGAAGTCGCCGCGGAGCAGCGCCAGGTCGGCGTGGCGGGAGGCGGCCAGCGCGCGGGTGCGGCTGCCCAGGGCGAGGCGCCGGCAGTCGGCCGCGGCCGCCGCCGACTCCGTCCAGCGGCCCAGCGACATCAGGCTCTCGGCGAGATTGCCGTACACCCAGCTGCGGGAGTCCTTGAGGCCGAAGTGCTCGGTCATGGCGAGCCCGCGCTCGGTCGCGGCCACCGCCTCCGCCGAGCGGCCCACCGACTCCAGGTGCGAGGGGAGGTTGCTGAAGCCGCGCGCGACGACGGCCGAATAGCCGCGCTCCAGCGCCCGGTCCAGCGCCGCGCGGAAGCCGGACAGGCCGCCGTCCACGTCGCCCGAGGAGACCTGCAGGCCGTACAGCGTGAGGCGGGCGTTCAGCTCGACCTCCTCCTCGCCGACCAGGCAGGCGAGCTCCACGGCACGCTCGGCGGCGGTGAAGGAGTCGGGGCCCGGGGCGTGCAGCGCGCCCCAGGCGGCGGCCTGCGCCAGCACCGCGGCGTGCACCGGCGACGGCGGCAGCCCGCGCACCAGCTCCTGGGCGCGGCCCAGGTCCTCCCAGCCGTCGCCGCGCCCCGTGCTCTGCGCCAGCCGGGAGCGCTGGGTGAGAAACCATGCCTCGCGCAGCGGGTCGTGCTCCCCCGCGAGGGCGCGCAGTGCCCGCCGGGTGACCGTGTAGGCGCGCTCGCGGTCGCCGGAGAGCCGGGCGGCCACCGCGATCTCGGCGAGCAGGTCCAGATAGCGCAGCGCGTCGTCGTCGCAGCCGCTGGCCGGATACGCCTCGGCGCAGTCCACGGGGCGGACGGCGAGCCGGACGTCCTTGGGGACCTCGTCCCACAGCTCCAGTGCGCGGTCCAGCAGCCGCAGCTGCTCGGCGTGGGCGTGCCGGCGGCGGGCCGTGACCGAGGCGGTGAGGACGGCGGGGAGCGCCTTGGCGGCGTCCCTGGCGTGGTACCAGTAACTCGCCAGGCGGGTGGCGCACGCCTCGGCGCGCACCAGGCCCGGCTCGGCTTCGAGGGCTTCTGCGTACCGGCGGTTGAGGCGGGTGCGCTCTCCGGGGAGCAGGTCGTCCTGGACGGCCTCGCGGACCAGCGCGTGCCGGAAGCGGTAGCCCGTGCCGTCGCTGGTCGGCACCAAAGTGTTGCTGCCGACGGCGACCCGCAGGGCCTCGATGAGGTCGTCCTCCGGCAGGCCGGCGACGGCCGCGAGGAGGTCGTGCTCGACGGTGGAGCCGCCCTCGGCGGCCGTCCGGATCACCCGCTGGGTGTGCTCCGGAAGTGCCTCGACGCGCACGAGGAGGAGGTCGCGCAGCGAGTCGCTGAGGCCGGGGAGCGTGCCGTCGTGGATGCTGCAGGCCAGCTCCTCGACGAAGAAGGCGTTGCCCTCGGAGCGCTCGAAGACCCGCTCGACCAGGGCCTCTTCGGGCTCGCTGCCGGTGATCCCGGCCATCTGGGAGCGGACCTCGTCGCGGGTGAAGCGGGCCAGCTCGGCGCGCCGGACCGTGCGCATGCGGTCGACCTCGGCGAGGAAGGGGCGCAGCGGGTGGCGGCGGTGGATGTCGTCGGAGCGGTACGTCGCGACCAGCAGGACCCCGGCGTCGTGGAGGGTGTGCAGCAGGTAGCTGAGCAGCTCGCGGGTGGAGCGGTCGGCCCAGTGCAGGTCCTCGACGAGGATGACGAGGGTGCGGCCGCGGGCGAGCCGCTCCAGGAGCCGGGCGGTCAGCTCGAAGAGGCGGGCGCGGCCGTGCTCGTCGTCGCGCGACTCGCCCGGGGCCTCGCCGAGCTCGGGCAGGATGCGGGCCAGCTCGCCCTCCTGGCCTCCGACGGCGGCGGCCAGCTCCTCGGGCAGGCGGGAGTTCAGCGTGCGCAGGATCGCGGAGAACGGGGCGAACGGCAGGCCCTCGGAGCCGATTTCGATGCAGCCGCCGAGGGCGACGAGCGCGCCGGCGGCGCGGGCGGCCGCGGCGAACTCCTCGATGAGCCGGGTCTTGCCCACGCCCGCCTCGCCGCCGACGAGCAGCGCCTGCGGCTCGCCGGAGGCCGTGGTGCGCGCGAGGGCGTCGCCCAGCAGGCTCAACTCGCTGCTGCGGCCGACGAACACGCGACTGACGGACCTGGTCTCCACGTCGCAGAGCATCGCACAGGGGTCTGACAATCCGGCACCGAGTTTTGCGGGCGACGGGCTGCCTCCGCGAGCGTTCACCGGCCCGCGTCCGTAAGGCATTTCGGCCTTATGCCGCGGCCCGGCGGCGGGCCCGTACACCCCGGCCCCACCTGCTCACCCGCCCTTCAGACGCGTTGCCGGCGGACCGTGCGGCGCGGCGGCCCTCGGCGGCCTCGCGGGCCAGCCGGTCGCGGTCGGCCTCCCGGCGCAGTTCCTCGGCGCGGGCGCGGTGCTGCGCTTCGTAGTAGAGCATGGCGTCTCCTGGTACGGCCGCGGGAAGCGTGTTCCCACGGCGGCTGACGGTACGTCGTCAGCCTGGCCGCCTCAGGGGGTGCGCCACATCGGGCAACTTCCCGATCTCCACGACCGGAGGGGCCTTAGATCCGCTGCCGTGTCTCACGCAGCGGTCTAAGGCCCCTCCTGTATGCCGTCATGCGGGCTCTCCTCAGGAGCCGCCGCCGGGGCTGAGCTTCGGGGCGGACGCGAACAGGTCGAGGTACATGCCGCCGGCGATCACCAGGCCGAGCACGGCGAGCGCGAAGCCGCCCCAGGCGACGGCCCGGGTCCAGGCGGCCTGCGGGCGGCGGAGCAGGACGGCGCCGGTGACCACGAGGGCCAGCACGGCGAAGATCCCGTTGACGAGGGCGGTGGTGTGCCAGGGGGTGGTGTAGACGGCGGCGATCTGGTCCTGGGTCTTGCCGGTCTGGAGCTTGATCTGGCCGAGGACGGTCTGCCGCTCGGCGAGTACGGTACCGGCCCAGGTGCCGGTCAGGGAGGCGAGGCCGAGGGCGGCACCGGCGACGGCGCCGGCCCCCGCCGCGATACCGCGGCCGCGCGCAAGACCGGCCCGCTCGGTGCCGGGCGCGTCCTCCGTGAGGAGTTCCTCCTGACGGTCCTCCTCCGTGGCGGTGGTGTCCGGAGTGCTGTCCTCGGGTGCGGCAGCCCGCTCCTCAGGCTTCGTGTCCGCCGCCGCGTCCCCGGTGACCGCCCCGGTCTTCTCGGTGTCGTTCTTGGTCGTCGTGGTACCCATGGGCGCGACCGTAGGGGCCGCGTCTGAGAGTCGTATGAGAGAGCGGGCCAACACCGGATGACGAGCGCGCGAACGGCGTCCGGACGGCCCGGTCAGCCGCGTACGAATGGGGCGTCCGCCCCGTACGAGTGGCGCGTCAGCTACGCACGAGTGGCGCGTCCGCCGCCTCCCGCGGCTCCGGGACGAGCACCACCGGCACGGCGTCCCCGTACTCCTCCTCGTACTCCTCCGGCGGCTCGATGCTGAGGCGCGGCAGGCGCCGCTCCAGCCAGCCCGGCAGCCACCAGTTCGCGCCGCCCAGCATGTGCATCAGCGCCGGCACCAGGAGCGTGCGCAGCACGAAGGCGTCCAGGGCGACCGCGGCGGCCAGCCCGATGCCGAACATCGCGATCGTCCGGTCGCCGCTGAGCACGAAGGCGGAGAACACCGCGATCATGATGACCGCCGCGGAGTTGATCACCCGGCCGGTCTCGGCGAGTCCGACCCGCACGGACCTGCAGTTGTCGTGTGTGCGCCGCCACTCCTCGTACATCCGGCTGACCAGGAAGACCTGGTAGTCCATGGAGAGGCCGAAGAGGACGGAGACCATGATCACCGGCAGGAACGGTTCGATCGGGCCGCCGCTGCCCAGGCCGAGCAGCTCGCTGCCCCAGCCCCACTGGAAGACGGCGACGACGACTCCGAAGGCGGAGGCGACCGCGGCGACGTTCATGACCGCGGCCTTGAGCGGGATGCCGATCGAGCGGAAGGCCAGCAGGAGCAGCACGGACCCGAGGGAGACGACCACGCCCACGAAGAGCGGCAGCTTGCCGACGATCACGTCGGCGAAGTCGTCGTAGCCGGCGGTCACGCCGCCGACGTCGACGTGCAGCGTGGAGGCGTCGGCGGCCTCGGGCAGCACGTCGCCGCGCAGCCGTTCGACCAGGTCGGAGGTGTCCTTGGACTGCGGCGAGCTGTCCGGGACGACGGTGATCACGCCGGTACTGCCGCTGCCGTCGAACTCCGGCCCGCTGACCTGTGCCACTCCGGGCGTGTTCCGCAGCTTGTCCGGGAGGCCGTCGAAGGCGAGCCGGTCGTCGGCGCCGTCCAGGTCGCCGACCAGGGTCAGCGGCCCGTTGAAGCCGGGGCCGAAGCCGTCGGCGAGCAGGTCGTACGCCTGCCGGGTGGTCGAGGAGCGCGGGTCGGTGCCCTGGTCGGAGGTGCCCAGGTGCAGCCCGAGGGTGGGCAGCGCGAGGACCAGCATGACGGCGGCGGCGAGGCCGCCGAGCAGCTTGGGGTGGCGCTCGACGAAGCCGGACCAGCGGACCGCGAAGCCGGTGGGCTGCTCGGGGCGGGGACCGTCGGCGGCGAGCCGGCCGCGTTCGCGGCGCCCCAGTACGCGCGTCCCGATCAGCCCCAGGAGCGCGGGCAGCAGCGTGACGGAGGCGGCCACGGTGAGCACGACGGTCAGCGAGGCGGCGAGCGCGACGCCGTTGAGGAAGCTCAGCCGCAGGACGAACATGCCGAGGAGGGCGATGCACACGGTCGCCCCGGCGAAGACCACGGCCCGTCCCGAGACGGCCACCGCCTTCTGCGCGGCCCGGTCGACGTCCATCCCCGCCCGCAGGTTCTTGCGGTGCCGGGTGACGATGAACAGCGCGTAGTCGATGCCCACGCCGAGTCCGATGAGCATGCCGAGCATCGGTGCGAAGTCCGCGACGGTCATGACGTGGCCGAGCAGGCCGATGCCGGCCGACGCGGTGCCGACCGCGACGACCGCGGTGATGATCGGCAGGAGGGTCGCGGCCAGCGACCCGAAGACGAGGAAGAGCACGACGGCGGCCGCCGCCAGGCCGAGGCCCTCGGCGAGGTGGCTCTGCGGCGCTTCGGTGAGGCCGGCGCCGGCGCCGCCGAGCGCGACGGTGAGGCCGTCCCCGGACGCGGCCTGTGCGGTGTCCACGACGGCCTGTACCTGCTTCGGGTCCAGGTCGTCGGCGGGTGCGTCGAAGACCACCGTGGCGTAGGCGGTGTGCCCGTCCTGGCTGATGCGCTGTTTGGCGTCGCCGGCCGGGGCCTCGTCGGTGCCCGTGCCGTGCGGGCCGTCGGGGCCGTCCACGGAGGCGACCCCGGGCAGCCCTACGATCCGGTCCAGGGCGTGGTCCATCCGGTCCTGTACCGCGTCCGCGCGTACGGTCCCGGAGTCGGTGTGCCACACAAGGGTGTCGTTGTCCCCGGACAGCCCGGGGAAGGCGTCCGCCATCCGTTCCGCGGCGCGCCCGGACTCCGTACCGGGGACGTCGTATTTGTTCGAGTACGAGGAGCCCAGCGCACCGGCTGCCGCCACGACGCCCGCGAGGACGGCGAGCCAGAGCACGATGACCAGGGCGCGGCGCTTCAGGCACCACCGGGCAAGAACGGTCATGAGGGCCTTTGTCTGCTTCCCGGGGTTTGTGCGCCGAACCCCGGGATGACCGGTGCTGCCGAGCGCGGGACGGGCGGGAGGTGGCACGGGCCCGCCGCCTGCCGACGAAGGGGCGGCGGGCCCGCATCACACGAGAGTGACAGCCCGAAAAGATCCTTTGACCCCTTTGTGCCCTTCCCCACAAAGAAGCGAAGGATCGGCCTCCGCGAGGTTCGGCCCGTTATGGACTCCGTGCCGTCCTCGATGTGGCCCAGCAGCCGGCGGCGGAACGATTCGTCTTCCCTGACCGTGACGTTTAGGCCGTACCAGCCGTGGTCGGGGTCCGCGGAGTGCGCCGGCGTACGGGTGCGGCCCGCGGTCAGCGTCACCGCGCGCCCGCCGCGGTCCCGGCGGACTCCCGCCGGAAGCCGTTGGGCCCGGTGAGGCGGAAGTCGTACGTCCGGTCCCGGACCGGTACGTCCCGGCCGGCCTCCCCCGTACGTCACGGTGCCGGGGTGTGGCGTATTCCCGCGCATACGGGTACAGCGCGAGGTGCGCGGCCGCCGCGCCACTGTTGCGCAGCGCCGGCCGGAAGCGCCCGGCCGCCGGACCGTAGGCGCCGTCCGCGTCGGGCCGGTACGGCAGCGGACGGGCCGGGCGCGTGCCCTCCTCCGGCCGCGGCAGCCGCGCGTCCTCACTTGCCGATGCCGGCCGCCAGCCCTCGCACGAAGTGCCGCTGTCCGATCAGGAAGATCACGATCATCGGCAGCGCGGCGATGGTGAGGCCCGCGAAGAGGATCGGCCAGTTGGAGTTGAGCCGCCCCGCCATGTCGGCGAGACCCACGGGCAGCGTCTTGAGCCGGTCGTCGGTGATGAAGACCAGTGCGAAGGCGTACTCGTTCCAGGCGAAGAGCGCCTGCAGGACGGCGGCGGAGGCGAGGATCGGGCGGGCCATCGGGACGACCACCCGCCAGAACGTCTGCCAGCGGCTCGCCCCGTCGATGTACGCCGCCTCCTCCACCTCCACCGGCTGCCCCAGCAGGTACGCGCGGATCAGGAAGGTGGTGAAGGGCACCTTGAAGGCGGTGTAGAGGACGATCAGCGCCCAGTACGTGTCGTAGATCCCCAGCGCCTGGAGGAGCTGCGAGAGCGGCACCAGGGCCACCGTCGGTGAGAGCATCATCGCGCCGAGCACCAGCAGCAGCGCCGGCTGCGAGCAGGGGATGTCGAGCCGGGTGAGGCCGTAGGCGGCCCAGGCGCTGATGAGGACGACGGCCAGCACGCTCGCCGAGGTCACCAGCACGCTGTTGAGCAGATAGCCGAGCACGCCCTGCTGCCAGGCGTCGGCGTACGTCGACCAGTGCGGGTCGGTGGGCAGTCCCCAGGGGTCGGCGAAGATCTCGCCATTGGTCTTCAGGCCCGCCAGCGCCATCCAGCACAGCGGGTAGATCACCGCGACGGCGAGCGCGGCCAGCGCGCCGTAGGCCAGTACGCGCACGGCGACGGGGCCGAAGCGGGCGGGGGCGCGCCCTGTGGGGGACGAGGCCGGTTCCGGTGCCGTACGGGCGGTCCTGCCGAGGGTGAGGGTCATGCGGCGACCGCCTTTCTGCGCGAGTGGAGAAGCTGCAGGGCACCGGCGGCGAAGGTGATCAGGAAGATCACGGTGCCGATCGCCGCGGCGTATCCCATGTCGTCGCCGGTGAAGGCGCTGGCGTACAGCCAGGTCCCCAGCACCTGACTGGAGTTGGCGGGCCCGCCGCCGGTCATCACCATCACCTCGTTGAAGACCAGGAAGGCCCCGGACACGGTGAGGATGATCAGCAGGGTGGTCATCTCGCGCACCATCGGCACGGTGACGTTGAAGAACGTGCGGATCCGTCCCGCGCCGTCCACGGTCGCCGCCTCGTACAGCTCGCGGGGTATGCGCTGGATCGCGACGGTCAGCAGCATCGTCGTGTACCCGAACGACTGCCACTGGCTCATGTTGATGACGCCCCAGATGGAGGTGGCGGCGTCGCCCAGCCAGTCGTGCTGGAGGCCGTCGAGCCCGACCGCGGCCAGGGCGCCGTTCACCAGGCCCGCGTCCGGCTGGTAGAGGAACTGGAAGAGCAGGCCCGCGACGGTCATGGAGACGGCCGCCGGGATGAAGTACACGGCGCGCAGCACCCCGCGCAGCCGCCGCCCGATCAGCTCCTCCAGTACCGCGGCGAGCACGAGCGCCGCGCCGACCTGGAAGACGACCGAGGTGACCGCGTAGAACACGTTGTTGAGCAGCGCGTGCCAGAAGACCGGGTCCTGCAGGGCCTGCCGGTAGTTCTCCAGGCCGACGTAGCGCATGCCGGGCCGGAAGACGCTGAACTTGAAGAGGCTGAGCCGGACGTTCTCGACGATCGGGTAGTAGACGAACAACGCGATCAGCGCGAGCGCGGGAGCGGCATAGAAGGCGTGCCGGATGCGGCGTCGTGTCACTGGTGCACCTCCTTCGGGGCGGGCGGGGTCAGGGGCGGACGCCGAAGCGGCGGGCGTTCTCGGCGCCCCGGCGCACGGTCTTCATGGCCTGTTCCGGGGTGGCGTTGCCGCCGAGCACGGAATCGGCGGCCGACAGATAGGGATTGACGACCTTGTCGTCGGCGCGGGTGTCGAGCCAGACGGCGATGTCGTGGCTCGCGATCGTCCGCTGCGCGCCGGCCAGCCCCGGCAGCCGCGCGGCGTCCGCCGTGCCCTTCACCGCGCTCAGCCAGCCCAGCTCCCGCACCATCTTCCGGGCCTGCTCCCGGCTGGTGAGGAACTTCAGGAAGTCCACGGCGAGCGCCTTGTCCGGCGAGGAGTTGGAGACCATCAGGCCGTCCACGCCGCCGGCGATGGCGCGCGGCGAGCCCTTGGCGCCGGGGATCGCGGGCATCGGGAAGAAGTCCCAGTTCTCGGCGTACGCCTTGGGCGCGCCCCCGCTCTCGTCCAGGTACGAGAACTCCAGCGTCTCCAGGTACTGCATGGCGGCCTTCCCGTACAGCATCCGGGCCTGCGCCGACTCGTGGCTGATGCTGGTGCCGCCGGGCGGCATGCACCGCTGCCGCAGCCGCGCCAGGTCCTTGAACGCGCGGACGTATCCGGGGTGGGTGAAGGCGTGGGCTCCGCCGTCGTAGTCCCTGGCCAGCACGTCGGCCGGCACTTCCATGGCGTTGAACTGGGTCAGCAGGTGCCCGGCCGGCCAGCCGTACTGGTTGCCGAAGGCCAGCGGCGTGTACCCGGCCTTCTTGATCCGGTCGCAGGCGGTGAGCAGTTCGGGGAAGGTCCGCGGGACGCGCCGCACCCCGGCCTTCGCGAAGATCTTCTCGTTGTACGCGAAGACCTTGGCGTCCATGTCCAGCGGCACGCCGTACCGCCGCCCGCCGTAGGTGAAGGCGCGCAGCGCGTCGCCCTCGAAGCGCTCGCCCCAGCGGGTGCCGTCGAGCTGCCCGGTGAGGTCGGCGGCGAGCCGCCCGTCGGCGAACTTCTGCGCGTACCGCCCCGGCCAGGCGAAGTAGATGTCGGGCAGTTCGCGGGAGGCGGCGAGCACCGCGATCCGGTCCTTGTAGGGCTGGTCGCCGACGGCCTGGAGGTCGATGGTGACGCCGGGGTTGCGCTTCTCGTACTCCCGGGCCGCCGCCTTGAAGTACGGGGCGTACTCGGGGTCCGCCCACTTCTCCAGGACGGTCAGGTGGCCGTGGGGCTTTCCGGCGAGGCGGAAGTCGTCGGCGGTGACCCTTACGGGGGCCTGGCCGCAGCCGCTGAGCAGCGTCAGCAGTACGGCGAGCAGGCAGCCGGCGGCGGCTGCCGGGGTGCGGCGCATCGGCTCTCTCCTGGCGGTCGGAGGGGTGGTCGGAAGGGACGGGCGGTCAGCGGCGGGCGGGGCTGCCGGGCAGGGCGAGGGGGTGGCCGAAGGCCCCGGGGCTGGTGCAGACCTCGGCCGCGTAGCGCGCGGCGCGGGCGGCGGCGTCGGCCAGGGGGCTGCCCTGCCACAGGGATACGAGCAGGGCCGCGATGAAGGAGTCGCCGGCGCCCAGGGTGTCGGTGGCCGCGACCGGGACGACGCGCTGGTGGTGCACCGTCCCCTCGTACGACACCAGCGCACCACCGGCCCCGCGCGTCACCACGGCCAGCTTCGGACCGGCCTGCCGTATCCGCTCGGCGAGCGCGGCGGCCTCCGCGTCCCCGGCGTCCGGCCGGGAGAAGACGGCGCCGTGCACGTGCGGCAGCAGCGGCGCGGCGTAGGACCAGGGGCGGTCGGAGAAGTCGAAGCTGACCGGGCAGGCGGCGGCGAGCGCGGGCAGGTGCGGCTCCAGGCGGCTGCAGTCGCCGGTGTGCAGCAGGTCGAAGCCGGCCAGCCAGGCCAGGTCGGCGGCGTCCGGCGCGAAGACCGAGACGGTCTCGTCGCACTCGCCGAAGCTGCGGTTGCCGTCCGCGTCGAGGTGCACGGTCGCGTAGGCGTTCGGCCCGTCGGCCGTCCGGGCCCGGTCGGTGCGGACGCCCTCGGCGGCGAGCGCGGCCCGTATGTGCGCGCCGGCCTCGTCGGTGCCGGTGACGCCCAGGTACCCGGCGTCGGCGCCGAGCCGGGCGGCGTGCACCGCGACGTTGAGCGCGTTGCCGCCCGGGTACATCAGGCCGCGCTGGGGATAGCGGTCGACGACATTGTCACCGACTCCGCAGATGCGCATGGGGGTTCCTTACGGGGAGGAGCTGCGGGAGGGGAGCGGGTACGGGACGGCCCGGTGCGGCACCGCACCGGGCCGGGTCACGCGAGGGGGTTCCGGGATCAGTACTCGACCTGGAACATGTAGCGGCGCTTGTCCAGGTCGTGGCCGCGCACCGACTCGTAGTGGCGGGCGAGCCGGGTGCCGAAGACGTCCAGCGCGATCGGCGTGATGTCGCCGCGCACCGACTCCGGGACACCGGGCAGCGAGAAGATCCGCGAGTCCACGTAGTGGGCCTTCTTGGTGTACTTGTCCAGGAAGGTCTTGGCGCGCTCGGCCATCGGGCGGGTGGCGTCCTCGCCGAGGAAGAGGATCACCGGCTGGTCCTCGGTGACCACCTCGAAGGCGCCGTGGAAGAACTCACCGGCGTTGTAGGTGCCGCCGTGCTTCCACTGCATCTCCATCAGGTAGCACATCGTGAAGCCGTAGCCGGCGCCGTAGTTGGGGCCGGCGGACAGGACGTACGTGACGTCCTCGTCAGCCAGCGCGGTGGCGATCGAGGCGGCGAGCTCCTCGCCCTCCTCCTGGGACTTGTGGAGCGCCTCGGGCAGCGCCTCGTACGCCGTGCGGACGGCCGCGTAGTCGCCCTCGGCGCCGGTCTTCTCCAGCAGCGCGTACACGAGCTGCCCGAACAGCACGCCCTTGGGCGCGACGACGGTGTCCTCGCTGCGGTAGGTGAACGCGGCGTGCGCGGCCTTGGCCAGGGGGCTGTCGGCGCTGCGGGTGAGGGCGGCGACCTTGGCACCGGTGCTGCGGGCGTACTCGGCGGCCGCGACGGTCTCCTTGGTGGTGCCGGTGTGCGAGGACACCAGGACGAGTGAGCCCTCGCCGAGCAGCGCGGGGCGGCGCAGATTGAACTCGTCGCTGTTCATGTGGAAGACGGGGAACTGCGCCCGGGTCTCCAGGAGGAAGTGCGCCGGGTAGGCGGCGGTGAGCGAGCCGCCGCAGCCGACGAGGAAGACGTTGCGCAGCCCGCCCGCGACGACCTCGTCGACGAACGTGCGCGCGGCCTCGTTCTGGCTGAGCGCGAAGGACACGGCCTCCTTGAAGTCCTCGGTGATCGGCTTGAGGGGCAGGGATGCGGTAGTCACGCGGGTCCTTTCCTGAACGGTTGCGGTGCGGGGTGGTGCGGTGCGATGCGGGCGCGGCGGGGTGGTGCGGAGCCCGGGACGGGCACCGGCCTCCCGCATCATTGAGAACGTTCTCAATCCAAGCCGAAGAGGTGTCTTGAGAACGTTCTCATTCGCGGTGTTGGGAACCTTCCCACCGCCAACTCCCCGCCGTCAATCCCCTGTCGCGACCCGATAGCCTGACGACGCCATGACGACGAACCGACGCAAGCCCGCAGGCCGCCCCGCGACCCTCCCCGACGTCGCGCGCGAGGCGGGCGTGTCCCGCTCCACCGCCTCCCGCGCGCTGGCCGGCTACGGCTCGGTCAGCCCGGACGCCCGCGAACGCGTGCGCGCCGCCGCCGAGAAGCTCGGCTACCGCGCCAACCAGCTCGCCCGCTCCATGATCACGGGACGTACGCACACCCTCGGCGCGATCGTCGCCGACATCCAGAACCCGTTCTTCGCGGGCGTCACCCGCGGCATCACGGACGCGGCGCGCGCCGCCGGGTACCAGGTCCTGCTCGCCAACACCGACGAGGACGTGGCCGCCGAGCGCGCCGCGGTGAAGATGCTGCGCGACAAGCACGTCGACGGGCTGATCGTCGCCCCGGCCGCCACCACGGAGACCGGCCACCTGGCGGCCGCGCACGCCGCCGGCTGCCCCGTCGTCCTCCTCGACCGCCAGGCCCCCGGCCTGCCCGCGGACTCCGTCACGGTGGACAACCACGGCGCCGCCCAGGACGCGGTACGCCGCCTCCTGGTCGCGGGCCACCGCCGCATCGCGCTGGTCAGCCTGCTGGGCACCGCCCCTGTGGGCACCCCCGCCGACACCCCGGGCACCGCTCCGTCCACCGCCCTGGAGGCCGCCCCCGCCGACCCGGCCTCCCCCGACCCGGCCTCCCCCGACCCGGTCTCCACCGGCCTGGAGCGCATCGAGGGCTACCGCGCCGCGCTGCGCGAGGCGGGCCTCACCGACACCGACACCTACCTCCGCACCGGTACCTTCCACCGCGAGGACCCGGCCGACCTCACCGCCGAACTGCTGTCCCTCTCCGAGCCCCCCACGGCCGTCTTCGCCACCGACAGCATGATCGCCCTCGGCGTCCTTTCCGCCGCCCGCGACCACGGCCTCCGCGTCCCCGAACACCTCTCCGTCGTCACCTTCGACGACACCGACTGGGCCCGCGCCGTACGCCCCCGCATCAGCGTCGTGGCCCAGCCCGTCCAGGAACTCGGCGCCCGCGCAGTCCACTCCCTCATCACCCGCATCGAGGGCACTGCCGGCACCCCCGAACACATCGTCCTGGACACGGAGTTCATCGAACGCGAGTCGATCGCGAGCCCTCCGGACGCCTCCTGACGCCCCACCCCACCGCGCTTGACCTCAAGCCCAGTTGAGGTCCTAGCGTGCAGCGCGAGTGATCGACGAGAGCGATCGCCGGCTGGCGACAGGAGAAGGCAACGATGATCCTTGTGACCGGTGCGACCGGGAACATCGGGAGCGCCCTGCTGCGGGAGCTGCAGGGGGCCGGCGCCGGCCCCGTGCGGGGGCTTACCCGGGACGCTGCCCGGGCCTCGTTCCCCGGGGAAGTCGAAGCTGTCGAGGGCGATTTGACCGAGGTCGCCGCGCTGAAGCCGGTGCTGGACGGGGTGCGTTCACTGTTCCTCGTGTCGGGCGTGGGCGCGGACGCGGACGTCCTCGCGGCCGCCCGGCAAGCGGGCGTCGAGCACGTGGTTCTCGTGTCGTCCATGACCGTGGAGACCCATCCCCACCTGGCTCCCGCCGGCGAGAACCTGGCGGTCGAGCGGCTGCTCCAGGACAGCGGCATGGCCTGGACGATCCTGCGGCCGACGCAGTTCACCTCGAACACCCTGTGGTGGGCGGCGTCGATCCGCGCGCACCGGTCGGTCCGGGCGCCGTACGCGGACATCGGGCTGCCCGCCATCCACCCCGCCGACATTGCGGCGGTGGCCAGGACGGCGCTGACCGAACCGGGGCACCGGGGGCGGACGTACGCACTCACCGGACCCGCACGGGTCACGCCCCGGCAGCAGGTCGAAGCCATCGGTGCTGCCCTCGGGGAAGAGGTGTCCCTCGACGAGATCAGCCGGGAGGAGGCCCACCGGCAGATGGCGTCCTTCATGGCGGACGGAACCGCGGACGCGATACTCGACCTGATGGGCGGGGACGTCAACGACGAGCTGCTCCGGGTGCGGGACACGGTGTCGCAGATCACCGGCGCTCCTGCCCGAACGTTCCAGCAGTGGGCGCGGGAGAACGTCGCCGCGTTCCGCTGATCCGCTGATCCGCCCAAGAGAGCTGACACGGATCGCACACGCGCGAGGGGCGGCGCACCCAGTAGGTGCGCCGCCCCTCCCCACGTAAGGGGACCAGGATCAGCCCTCCACGCCCAGCTTCTCCAGGATGAGCTCGCGGACGCGGGCCGCGTCGGCCTGGCCTCGGGTGGCCTTCATGACCGCGCCGACCAGGGCGCCGGCCGCGGCGACCTTGCCGCCGCGGATCTTGTCGGCGATGGCGGCGTTGGACTCGATCGCCTCGTCGACGGCCTTGCCCAGCGCGCCCTCGTCGGAGACGACCTTCAGGCCGCGCTTCTCGACGACCTCGTCCGGGGTGCCCTCTCCGGCCAGTACGCCCTCGATGGTCTGGCGGGCCAGCTTGTCGTTGAGGGAACCCTCGGCGACCAGCGCGGCGACCCGGGCGACCTGCTCCGGCGTGATGGGCAGCGCGTCGAGGTCGACACCGTCCTCGTTGGCGCGGCGGGCCAGCTCGCCCATCCACCACTTACGGGCGGCCGCGGCGTCCGCGCCGGCCTCCGTGGTGGCGACGATCAGGTCGACCGCACCGGCGTTGAGGATCGACTGCATGTCGTGCTCGGAGATGCCCCACTCCTCGCGCAGCCGGTTACGGCGCACGCGCGGCAGCTCGGGCAGTCCCTTGCGCAGCTCCTCGACCCACTCGCGGGACGGGGCGACGGGGACCAGGTCGGGCTCCGGGAAGTACCGGTAGTCCTCCGCCTCCTCCTTCACGCGGCCGGACGTCGTGGAGCCGTCCTCCTCGTGGAAGTGGCGGGTCTCCTGGATGATCGTGCCGCCGGAGGAGAGCACCGCGGCGTGCCGCTGGATCTCGAACCGGGCCGCACGCTCGACGCTGCGCAGGGAGTTGACGTTCTTGGTCTCCGAGCGCGTGCCGAACTTCTCGCTGCCCTTGGGCATCAGCGAGAGGTTCACGTCGCAGCGCATCTGGCCCATCTCCATGCGGGCCTCGGAGACGCCGAGCGCCTTGATGAGCTCGCGCAGCTCGGCGACGTACGCCTTGGCGACCTCGGGGGCGCGCTCGCCCGCACCCTTGATCGGCTTGGTGACGATCTCGATGAGCGGGATGCCGGCGCGGTTGTAGTCCAGGAGGGAGTGCGAGGCGCCGTGGATTCGGCCCGTCGCGCCGCCCACGTGCGTGGACTTGCCGGTGTCCTCCTCCATGTGGGCGCGCTCGATCTCCACGCGGAAGACCTCGCCGTCCTCCAGCTGCACGTCGAGGTAGCCGTCGAAGGCGATCGGCTCGTCGTACTGGGAGGTCTGGAAGTTCTTCGGCATGTCCGGATAGAAGTAGTTCTTCCGGGCGAAGCGGCACCACTCGGCGATCGAGCAGTTCAGCGCGAGGCCGATCTTGATGGCGGACTCCACGCCGATCGCGTTGACGACCGGGAGGGAGCCGGGCAGCCCCAGGCAGGTGGGGCAGGTCTGGGTGTTGGCGTCGGCGCCGAGCGCCGTCGAACACCCGCAGAACATCTTGGTCTTGGTGCCGAGCTCGACGTGCACCTCGAGACCCATGACGGGCTCGTACGTCGCGAGGGCGTCCTCGTACGAGACCAGGTCAGTGACAGTCACGGTGAAACAATCCCTCTCAGCCCAGCAGGACGTCGTCGTCGCCCAGGTGCTTCAGTTCCCGGTAGAGGATCGCCAGGCCGGTGACGATCGCCGCGGCCGAGACCGCCGCGTCGATCAGCCGGAGCGTGTCGTTCTCCTGCCGGGCCAGCTTCGCCTGCTTGGCGACGCTGAGCGCGCCGAAAGCGGTGGTGCCCATCGACAGGTACAGACCCGACTTGGACTTCTTGAAGTTCTTGGCCTTCTTGGTGATGGCGCTCACAGTGACGGTGCCTCCTCGAGCAGCGGGTGGCCCCACTTTTCCACGAAGGCGGCCTCGACGGCGGCACCGACCTTGTACAGCCGGTCGTCCTTCATGGTGGGGGCGATGATCTGCAGGCCCACGGGCAGCCCGTCCTCGGGAGCCAGGCCGCAGGGCAGCGACATGGCCGCGTTGCCCGCCAGGTTCACGGGGAGCGTGCACACGTCCGCGAGGTACATCGCCATCGGGTCGTCGGCACGCTCGCCGATCGGGAAGGCGGTGGTGGGCGTGGTCGGCGAGACGATCACGTCGACCTGCTCGAATGCCTTCTCGAACTCGCGGGTGATCAGGGTCCGCACCTTTTGCGCGGAGCCGTAGTACGCGTCGTAGTAGCCGGAGCTGAGCGCGTACGTACCGAGCATGATCCGGCGCTTGACCTCGGGGCCGAAGCCGGCCTCGCGGGTCAGGGCCGTGACGTCCTCGGCCGACTTCGTGCCGTCGTCGCCGACCCGCAGGCCGTAACGCATGGCGTCGAAGCGGGCCAGGTTGGAGGAGCACTCCGAGGGCGCGATGAGGTAGTACGCGGCCAGCGCCAGGTCGAAGGACGGGCAGTCCAGCTCGACGATCTCGGCGCCCAGCTCCTTCATCAGCGCGACGGACTCGTCGAACCGCTGGATGACACCGTCCTGGTAGCCCTCGCCGCGGAACTGCTTCACCACGCCGACGCGCATGCCCTGTACGGAGCCGTTGCGCGCGGCCTCGACGACCGCCGGGACCGGCGCGTCGATGGAGGTGGAGTCGAGCGGGTCGTGGCCCGCGATCGCCTCGTGCAGCAGCGCCGCGTCCAGGACCGTACGGGCGCAGGGTCCGCCCTGGTCGAGGGAGGAGGAGAACGCGACCATGCCGTAGCGGGAGACGCCGCCGTACGTCGGCTTCACGCCGACCGTGCCGGTGACGGCGGCGGGCTGGCGGATGGAACCGCCGGTGTCCGTACCGATCGCCAGCGGTGCCTCGTACGAGGCGAGGGCCGCGGACGAGCCGCCGCCGGAGCCGCCGGGGATGCGGGTCAGGTCCCACGGGTTGCCCGTCGGGCCGTACGCGCTGTTCTCCGTGGAGGACCCCATGGCGAACTCGTCCATGTTGGTCTTGCCGAGGATGACGACGTCGGCGGCCTTCAGGCGCTCGGTCACCGTCGCGTCGTACGGCGGGATCCAGCCTTCGAGGATCTTGGAGCCGACGGTGGTCGGGACGCCCTCGGTGGTGAAGATGTCCTTCAGGGCGAGCGGGACGCCGGCCAGCGGGCCGAGCTTCTCGCCGCGCTCGCGCTTGGCGTCCACGGCGCGGGCCTGGGCGAGCGCGCCCTCCCGGTCGACGTGCAGGAAGGCGTGCACCTTCTCGTCCACGGCCTCGATCCGGGCCAGGTGGGCCTCGGTGACCTGGACGGCGGTGACCTCACCGGCCGCGATCTTCGCTGCGGTCTCGGCGGCGGTCAGCTTGATCAGTTCGTGTGCTGCGGTCTGCGCCATCTCGGTCACTCCTCCCCCAGAATCTGCGGCACCTTGAATCGCTGCTGCTCCTGGGCGGGGGCGCCGGAGAGCGCCTGCTCGGGGGTGAGCGACGGACGGACCTCGTCCGCCCGCATGACGTTCGTCAGGGGCAGCGGGTGGGAGGTCGGCGGGACGTCTTGGTCGGCGACCTCGGAGACGCGGGCTACCGCGCCGATGATGTCGTCGAGCTGTCCGGCGAAGTGGTCGAGCTCTTCGTCCTTCAGCTCCAGACGTGCCAGCCGTGCGAGGTGGGCGACCTCCTCGCGCGTGATGCCAGGCATGCAGCGATCCTCTGCTGGTTTCCGGTGGAGTTTCCGCCCCAATCCTATGGCTCCGGGAGTCGTGACCGCGAAACGCTTTCCCCGCGGGGGCCGGAACCGGGACCGGGACGGCTACTTCACGACCTGGCCCGAGGGCCGGTCGGCCTCCTCTGAGTCGGCAGGCGCGCCTTCCGACTCCCGGCGCCAGCCGTGGTGCTCGCGCGCCCGCAGCCACGCCGTCGTCTCGTCCGGCGGCATCGCGGCGGCCACCAGCCAGCCCTGTACCGCGTCGCAGCCCAGATCGCGCAGCCGCTCCCAGGTCTCGTCGTCCTCGACGCCCTCCGCGACGACGAGCAGGCCGAGGGAGTGCGCGAGGTCGAGCGTGCAGCGGACGATCTCGGCGTCCTCGGTGTCCACCGCGAGCCGGGCCACGAACGAGCGGTCGATCTTCAGCTCGCTGACGGGCAGCCGCCGCAGGTGCACCAGCGAGCTGTACCCCGTGCCGAAGTCGTCCAGCGACATCTTCACGCCGTGGCCGGTCAGGCCGTTCAGCGTGTCGGCGGCGCGCTGCGGGTCCTCCAGCAGCACATGCTCGGTGATCTCGAGCTGGAGCGCGCCCGGCGGTACCTGGTGCCGCGCCAGCCGGGCGGCGACCGCGCCGGCGAACCCGGGGGTGTGCACATCGCGCGGTGACACATTCACCGCGACCGGGACCTCCAGGCCGTCCGCGCGCCAGCGCGCCACCTGGCCGAGCGCGGTCTCCAGGACGTACTCGGTCAGCCGCGGCATCAGCCCGGAGGACTCGGCGATGGCGATGAACTCGTCCGGAGGGACTCTCCCGCGGTCCGGGTGCACCCAGCGCACCAGCGCCTCGAGACCGGCGACCTGGCCGTCGAAGCGGACCTTGGGCTGGTAGTGCAGCTCGACCTCGCCCGCGTCCAGCGCCCGGCGCAGGTCGCCGAGGAGGCCGAGGCGGTCGGGGGTGTTGCCGTCGCGCTTGGCTTCGTAGACCTCCACGCCGCTGCGGTCCCGCTTCGCCTGGTACATCGCGACGTCCGCGCGGCGCAGCAGGCCCTCGGCGTCCAGCGCGTGGTCCGGATAGACCGCGACGCCGGCGCTCGCCTCGAGCACCAGCGTCAGCCCGTCCAGGTCGAGGGGCGAGCCCAGGGCGGCGACAAGCGAACGGGCCACCCGCTGTGCGCTGGTGAGGGAATCGGCGGTGGGCAGCAGCACCGCGAACTCGTCGCCGCCCAGCCGCGCGGCCTCCGCTCCGCGGGGCAGGGCCTGCCGCAGCCGCTCGGCGATCTGGAGCAGCAGGCGGTCACCGGCGAGGTGTCCGAGGGTGTCGTTGACCGACCGGAAACGGTCGAGATCGATCAGTACGAGGGCGGCGCGGGCGCCGACGCGCTCGGCGTCGTCCAGCGCGCTCCAGGTCCGCTCCAGCAGCCACTGCCGGTTCGGCAGGCCGGTCAGCGGGTCGCGAAGCTGCTCCTCGGCGCGGGCCCGCGCGATCCACAGCGTGGAGTCCAGCGCGATCAGCGGTACGGCGAAGAGCGGCAGCAGCAGCGGGGTGTGCTCGGCGACCACCACGATCAGCGGGGCTATGCCCACGAGCGCGATGCCGACCAGGGCCTGCCGGGTCACCGACCGGCGCGCGATGGACGGCAGCCGGCCGTTGCGCGAGCCCATCAGGAACCACAGCAGCGCGCGGGTGACGGCGAGATACACCAGCGCCGATCCGAGGATCGGCGGCAGGACGGACAGGTCCCATTCACCGGGACGGCCGGGGTCGGCCACGCTGGGCGTGATGCCGAACGCGGCGAGGCCCAGCGCCGCCGCGCCCAGGCCGAGGACGTCGATCGCACCGTGCACCACCGCCTGTCGCCAGCGCTGCCGACGCGCCGCGCCGACCAGCACGACCACGGACAGGCTGATCAACAGTGCGGGCACCCAGCCGTACAGCAGCAGGACCGCCAGGGCCAGTGCGGCACCGGAGCCGGTGCCGCCGGACCAGCGGTCCCGGCCGATGGCGACGAGATGCCCGACGATCACGCCGGTGAGGACGGCCAGCGACCAGCCGACGGCGCCGCGCGGGAAAAGCGCGGCGCCGCCTCCGATCGTCATGATCACGCCCGTCACGAGCACCAGGGCGGCCGTCAGAACCACAGCCGCGGGCAACGCGGGCATGACGAGCCGCCGGAGCCGCGACGCCGGAGCGGCGCTGTCGGTCGGTTCCATTCCGATACCTCTCACAGCCGGCTGTGCCCGCGCCACGGCAGGCGCACCCCTCAACAGTAGGCCGCAGAAGGCCACCTCGGGCAGCGATCGGCAGCGGTTGCCCGAATGCGACCCGACCACCCGTAAGCGTCTGGTATGCGCCGAAGAAGTGACTTGCTCACTCCTCCTCCGGCGGTGTGACCGCTACCGCGCGGGCGGCGTCGGGGCCCTCTTCGAGCAGCACCGCGAAACCGTCATCGTCCAGCACAGGCACCTTCAACTGCATAGCCTTGTCATATTTCGAACCAGGATTGTCGCCTACAACGACGAAACCAGTCTTCTTCGAGACAGATCCGGTCACTTTCGCTCCAAGGCGTTGCAGCGCTTCCTTCGCGCCATCTCTGGTGTGTGATTGAAGTGTTCCCGTTACGACGACGGTGACGCCCTCCAGCGGCCTCGGGCCTTCGTCGCCGGTGCTCTCCTCCTCCATCCGGACCCCGGCGGCACGCCACTTGTCCACGATGTCGCGGTGCCACTCCTCCTCGAACCACTGCTTGAGCGAGGCGGCGATGGTGCCGCCGACGCCCTCGACCGCGGCCAGCTCCTCCTCGCTCGCCTCCCGGATCCGGTCCAGCGAACGGAACTCCATCGCCAGCGCCTGCGCCGCGACCGGACCCACGTGCCGGATCGAAAGGCCCGTCAGGATGCGGGCCAGCGGGCGCTCCTTGGCCGCCTGGATGTTCTCCAGCATCGCCAGGGCGTTCTTCTTCGGCTCGCCCTTCTGGTTGGCGAAGAACGTGACGACCTTCTCCTCGCCGGTCTTCGGGTCCCGCTTGGGCAGGCCGCTGTCCGGGTCGAGCACGTACGACTTGATGGGCAGCAGCTGCTCGATGGACAGCCCGAAGAGGTCGCCCTCGTCCTTCAGCGGCGGCTCGGCGGGCTCCAGCGGCTGGGTCAGCGCCGTCGCCGCGACGTATCCGAAGTTCTCGATGTCCAGGCTCTTGCGGCCCGCGAGGTAGAAGAGCCGCTCGCGCAACTGAGCCGGACATCCCCGCGCATTCGGACAGCGCAGGTCGATGTCGCCCTCCTTGGCGGGCTGCAGCGCCGTCCCGCACTCGGGGCACTCGGCCGGCATCACGAACTCCCGCTCGCTGCCGTCCCGCAGGTCCGCCACCGGCCCGAGGATCTCGGGGATCACGTCGCCCGCCTTGCGCAGCACGACCGTGTCGCCGATGAAGACGCCCTTGGCCTTGACCACGTCCTGGTTGTGCAGCGTGGCGAACTCGACCTCGGAGCCGGCCACCATGATCGGCTCGACCACGGCGTACGGCGTCACCCGGCCGGTCCGCCCGACACCCACCCGGATGTCCAGCAGCTTGGTGTTGACCTCCTCCGGCGGGTACTTCCACGCGATGGCCCAGCGCGGCGCGCGCGAGGTCGCCCCGAGGCGGCCCTGCAGCCGGATCTCGTCGAGCTTGACCACGACGCCGTCGATCTCGTGCTCGACGTCGTGGCGGTGGTCGCCGTAGTACTTGATGAACTCCCGCACCGCGGCGAGCGAGTCGACGACCTTGTTGTGCTTGGCGGTCGGCAGGCCCCACTCGCGCAGCAGGTCGTACGCCTGCGACTGGCGGTCGATGTCGAAGCCCTCGCGGGCGCCGGTGCCGTGCACGACCATGTGCAGCGGGCGCGTCGCCGTGACCTTGGGGTCCTTCTGGCGCAGCGAACCGGCCGCGGCATTGCGCGGGTTGGCGAACGGGGGCTTGCCGTCCGCCACCAGGCGGGCGTTGAGCTGCTCGAACGCCTCCATCGGGAAGAAGACCTCGCCACGGATCTCCACCAACTCGGGGACGCGGTCGCCCTTGAGCCGGTCGGGAATGTCCGCGATCGTCCGCACATTCGGCGTGATGTCCTCGCCCGTGCGGCCGTCGCCGCGGGTGGCGGCGCGGGTCAGCCTGCCGTGCTCGTACGTGAGGTTGACCGCGAGGCCGTCGACCTTGAGCTCGCACAGGAAGTGGTACCCCGCCGACTTCGGGTCGCCGCCCAGCTCCGTCGCCAGCCGCTCCGCCCAGGCGGCCAGCTCCTCGTCGTCGAAGGCGTTGTCCAGCGAGAGCATCCGCTCGCGGTGGGCGACCTCCGTGAACTCCGTCTCGTACGACCCCGCGACCTTCTGCGTGGGCGAGTCGGGCGTCCGGAGCTGCGGATGCTCCTCCTCCAGCGCCTCCAGGGAGCGCAGCAGCTTGTCGAACTCCGCGTCGCTGACGACCGGGGCGTCCTTGACGTAATACCGGAAGCGGTGCTCCTCGATCTGCTCCGCGAGCCGCTGATGCCGCTCGCGTGCCTCCGAGGGCACGCCGGCTCCCGCCGCGTCGTCCACCGCCTGTCCGGTCTGCTCTTCGCCGGCCACCGTCTGTCCTCCCGTGTCCTTGAGTGCGCTCACTCAGGGTTGTCCGCGAGCGATCCCGCCGCCCGGACGCAATGGGCGAGCACCTTACGGGCATAGTCGGGCGAAGCGCCCGCGAGCCCGCACGCGGGAGTGATCACCACGGACTCGCTGAGAGTCCCCGGATTCAGCCCCAGCCTGCGCCACAGCGTCCTGACACCCATGACGCTACCGGCAGGGTCTGACAATGGGCCGTCGGTGCCCGGCACGACGCCGGCGAAGAGCGTCGTACCGCCCTCGACGGCCTCGCCGATCGCCTCGTCGTCACGCTCGGTGAGCAGTGAGAAGTCGCACGCGATACCGGTCGCGCCGGCCCGGCGCAGCAGCGCGAACGGGACGTCGGGGGCGCAGGAGTGGATGATCACGGGCGTACGGCCGGCCTGTGCGGCGCCCGCATCGGCCTGCGCGCGGCCCGCGTCGGCTTGTGCGGGGCCCGCGTCTGCCCGTGCAGGGTTCGCCGCTTCGATGATGTCGCGGAGGGCGCCCTCGACGACGGCGCGGTCCACGGCGCGGTGGGTGCGGTAGCCGCTCGCGCTCTTCACGCTGCCGCGCAGTACGGAGGTCAGCGACGGCTCGTCGAGCTGGAGGGCGATCCGTGCGCCGGGTACTCGCCGCCGTACGTCCGCGAGGTGCCCGCGCAGCCCCTCCGCCAGCGAGGCGGCCAGGTCCCGGCAGGCGCCCGGGTCGCTCAGCGCGGCTTCCCCGTTGCGCAGCTCCAGGGAGGCGGCCAGGGTCCAGGGACCGACGGCCGAGACCTTCAGGGCACCCTCGTACCCCTGCGTGAACTCCTCCAGCGCGTCGAGGTCCTCGCCGAGCCAGGACCGGGCCCGGCGGGTGTCCCGGCCCGGCCGGTCGCTGATCCGCCAGCCGCTGGGCTCCACATGCGCGTACACCTCGACGAGCAGCCCGGCGGTCCGGCCGATCATGTCGGCACCGGGCCCTCTGGCGGGCAGCTCGGGCAGGTACGGCAGCCGGTCCAGGGATCCGGTGACGGTCTTCGCGGCCTCGCGCGCGTCGCCACCGGGCATCGACCCGATACCGGTGGCCGCGCGGGCGCCCCAGGGGTTAGTGGTCTTGTCGCTCACGCGTCCGACCCTATGCGGCGTGGCCGTGTGGCTGCGCCCGTGCGACCTTGCGTACGGCCGGGGCGTCAGCTTCCCGGGCGCACCGAGAGATCGGTGATCTCCGCGTCCCTGGGGAGGTCGAGGGCCGTGAGGACCGTCGTCGCGATCGACTCGGGGTCGATCCAGCGGGACGGGTCGTACTCCTTGCCCTCCTGCTGGTGCACGGTGGCCTGCATGGCGGTCGCGGTGCGCCCCGGGTAGACGGAGGTGACCCGCACCCCGTTGTCGTGCTCCTCGGCGCGCAGCGCGTCCGCCAGCGCCTTCAGGCCGTGCTTACTGGCCGCGTACGCGCCCCACTGCGGGTTCGCGCGCAGCCCCGCGCCGGAGTTGACGAAGACCACGTGGCCCTGCGCGAGCCGGAGCTGCGGCAGGAAGAGGCGGGTCAGCTCGGCCGGCGCGACCAGGTTGGCGGTGAGCTGGCGCTGCCAGCTCTTGGCGGGCAGGTCGGCGACCGCGCCCAGCTCGACGACGCCCGCGATGTGCAGGACGGAGTCCAGCCGGTCGGGCAGCGTCTGGTGGCCGAGCGCCCAGGCGAGCTTCTCCGGTACGCCGAGGTCACCGACGACCGCGCGGGCCCCGGGGAACTGCGCGGCCAGCTCCTTGGCGCGGCCCGCGTCCCGGGCCAGCAGCCACAGCTCCTCCCCCCGGTCGGCCAGCCGCCGCGCGACCGCCGCCCCGATGCCCGATCCTGCGCCGGTGATCAAGTGCGTACCCATGGGGCGATCCTAACGACCTCCGGATATCCGCGCCCCCGCCTGGGTAACCCCCTGGTGGGGGTCTCCGGGGCTGCGCAATCGGGGCCCGCGCGAAAGTCGTACTGACTCGCCGCGCAAGAGTTCAGCTCTGTACCCCCGCCTGCTCCTCCAGGTAAGCCAGCGCGCCCACGCCGTCCTCCGCGAAGAAGGCCAGCTCGGTGAGCGGTACCGGGAGGAAGTTCTCCTCCTCCATGCGCTGGAACTGCTGCTTGAGGCCGTCGTAGAAGCCGTTCGTGTTCAGGATGACGACGGGCTTGGTGTTCAGGCCGTGCTTCTTCAGCTCAAGGATCTCGGTGGCCTCGTCCAGCGTGCCGGTGCCGCCGACCATCACCACGATGGCGTCGGCGCGGGCGAGCAGCGCCGCCTTGCGCTCGGCGAGGTCCGCGGTGATCACCATCTCGTCCGCGCCCGCGCGCGCCTTGTGGGCCAGGAACTCCACCGAAATACCGATGAGCCGGCCGCCGTTCTCCTGCACGCCGTCGGCCATGACCTTCATCAGGCCGGTGTCCGAGCCGCCCCAGACCAGCGCGTGCCCGCCCTTGCCGATCAGCTCGGCGAATTCACGGGCGGGGACGGTGTAGCTCTCGGAGAGGTCGGCGGCGGAGCAGAAGACACAAATGTTCATACGGCAACGATACGGGTGGGCAGAGGACGGACGACGGTCCCCCGCCCACTCGTCACGGGCGGGCAGGGGGCGCACCTCGATCCCCGCCCACCCGTCACGGGCCGCGTCAGATCAGCCCCTGCACCAGCATCGCGTCCGCGACCCGCTCGAACCCGGCGATGTTCGCGCCCACGACGTAGTCACCGGGGCGGCCGTACCGCTCCGCCGTCTCGAAGCACGTGCGGTGGATGTTCCGCATGATGGCCGCGAGCTCGCCCTCCGTACGCTCGAAGGTCCACGACTCCCGCGCGGAGTTCTGCCGCATCTCCAGCGCGCTCGTCGCGACACCGCCCGCGTTGGCCGCCTTACCGGGCCCGAAGGCCACCCCGGCCTCCCGGAACACCGCGACCGCACCGGGCGTCGTGGGCATGTTCGCGCCCTCGGACACCGCCTTCACGCCGTTGCCCACCAGGACGCGCGCGGCCTCCTCGTCCAGCTCGTTCTGCGTGGCCGAGGGCAGCGCCACATCGGCGGGGACGTCCCACACGGACCCGCCGGGCACGTACGTCGCCGAGGACCCGCGCCGCTCCGCGTAGTCGCTGATGCGGCCGCGCTCGACCTCCTTGATCTGCTTCAGCAGATCGAGATCGATGCCCTTCTCGTCCACGACGTAGCCGCCGGAGTCCGAGCAGGTCAGCACGTTCGCACCGAGGGCCTGCGCCTTCTCGATCGTGTAGATCGCGACATTGCCGGAACCGGAGACCACGACCTGCCGGCCGTCCAGGTCCTCGCCGCGCTCCTTGAGCATCTCGGCGGTGAACAGTACGTTCCCGTAGCCGGTGGCCTCCGTACGGACCAGGGAGCCGCCCCACTCCAGGCCCTTGCCGGTGAGCACACCGGCCTCCCAGCGGTTGGTGATCCGCCGGTACTGGCCGAACAGGTAGCCGATCTCGCGAGCGCCGACGCCGATGTCACCGGCCGGCACGTCAGTGTGCTCCCCGAGGTGGCGGTGCAGCTCGGTCATGAAGGACTGGCAGAACCGCATGACCTCAGCGTCGGACCGGCCGTGCGGGTCGAAGTCGCTGCCGCCCTTGCCACCGCCGATGTTCAGTCCAGTGAGTGCATTCTTGAAGATCTGCTCGAACCCGAGGAATTTCACGATGCCGAGGTTGACCGAGGAGTGGAAGCGCAGGCCGCCCTTGTAGGGACCGAGGGCGCTGTTGAACTCCACCCGGAAACCACGGTTGACGTGGATCTTTCCCTTGTCGTCCAGCCACGGCACCCGGAACATGATCTGCCGCTCCGGCTCGACGACGCGCTCCAGAATGCGGGCGTCGGCGAGCTCACGGCGCACGGCGAGCACCGGGTCGAGGGTCTCCAGTACCTCCAGAGCCGCCTGGTGGAATTCCGGCTCCCCGGGATTGCGCCGGACCAGCTCGGCATACAGGCCGGCCGGCCCGGCCCGATGATCCCCGGCGGCCTTGTCCTCCGTAAGTCCCGCACGTTCCGCTTGCACCGTCACGTTCTTTTCCCTTCCCATAGACGGCCGTTGACGTCCCGTCGCTCCGCGACTCTATGTTCCCGCCCGCCACGCACGGTATCCGGTTCTCCGGGAACCCGAGAGGAACTCCCGGTGCACGACCGGCGGGGCACCGCTCCCGCGTTGCCCCCTCGGCGGAGCAGCGGGACGCTGGAGACATGCGCGACCGGGCCCGTCCGGTACCCCTCAAGGAGCACCCGCCCGGCCGGAAAGGGGTTTCTCATGCGAATGCTGCTCAAGGTTCAGCTCGACACACCAACGGCCAACGATGCCATCACGAACGGCACGCTTCCGAAGACCATCGAGAACGCGCTGGCGAACCTCCGCCCCGAAGCGGCCTATTTCACCACCCAGGATGGAATCCGTACTGCATTTATCTTCTTCGATATGCAGGACCCGTCCCAGATGCCGAAGACCGGAGAGCCGTTCTTCCTCGAACTCGGCGCCAAGGTCCAGTACACGCCGGTCATGAACGTGGAAGACCTCCGCAAGGGCCTCGCGGCTCTGAATGGCGGCTAGCCCTCCGGCAGTCCTCTGATCACCGACGGGCACGGCAGTCCGCCACGCGCAGGGCATCACTCAGCGCCTCCGCCAGGCGGAGGGCCAGGTAGCGGAACTCGGCGTCCGTGACCTTCGGGTCGGCGTGCATCGCACGGGCGTATTGCAGTAGCTCCGCCCCCATCCCGAGCTGGATCTGCTCGACGCTGTCGGCGAGCGCGGACACGGGCCCCGTGCCGTCGGTCGAGAGGTAGCAGGGGCGGCCGTCAGGGGTCGTCCACGGCAGCAACCGCAGGGCGTGAACGGGTACTTCAGACGCTTCACCAGGCGTTTCATCCGTCATGGAGTCGATTGTCAGTGGCCGCGGTTACTCTGCGTACTGGATCGGATTCGTTGTGCGGAGACGGGCAGCGGGTGTGCGATCCGTGCAGTGCGGTACGACGTACGACCGGCGCCAGCGGAGGATGCCCGATGCCCAAGTCCAAAGAACCTCCCACCAGTCTCCTGATCTTCGGCAAGCAGTCCCGTTACCTGCGCGAGAAACGCGACCTGACCCGCCGCGAGCTGTCCGCGCTCATCCCGTACTCCGAGTCCTTCATCGCGATGGTCGAGCGCGGCGAAAGACCCCCGAAGCCGGGGTACGTGGACGCGGTGGACGCGGTACTGGGCGCGGACGGCCTGCTCTGTGTCCTGGCGCCGGACGTGTCGGAGAAACATCACCCGGCGTGGGCGGAGGAGTACGTCCACCTCCAGGCGCAGGCGCTTGCCCTGCATGTCTACTCGACGCACTTCCTGCACGGCCAGCTGCAGACGAAGGAGTGCGCGCAGGCGGTCTTCCGGTCCGTCAGACCCAGCATGACCGAAGAGGAGATCGAGCAGTCCGTCCAGGCGCGCCTGGCCACACAGAAGCTGCTCACGCGCACGCCCGCGTGCCGGATGACCTTCGTGCTGGAGGAGTCGACGCTGCTGCGGAAGATCGGCGGGCGGGATGTGTGGGAGGGCGAGCTGCGCAACCTGCTCAAGATCTCCCAACTGCACAACGTGCAGCTTCAGATCATGCCGCTGTCCCGGGAGACGCATGCGGGGGTGGACGGCCCGATGACGCTGCTGGAGACTCCGGACCACCACACCGTCGGCTACGTCTCGGGCCAGCAGGGAAGTTACTTCCTGACCGAGCCCGACGACATCAGCGTGCTGAGCCACCGCTATGGCACGCTGCGGGCACAGGCCCTCGATGCCGAGGCGTCGCGAGCTTTCATTCAGCGACTGCTGACAGGAGAGTCATGAAAACCGATCTGGCGTGGTTCAAGAGCAGCTACAGCGGCGGTCAGGACGAGGCATGCATCGAGGTTGCCGTGACCTGGCGGAAGTCCAGTCACAGCGGCGGCACGGGCGAAGCGTGCATCGAGGTGGGTGCTGCTTGGCGCAAGTCGAGTCACAGCGGCAGCGAGGGCGAAGCCTGCGTCGAGGTGGCGACCGCCCCCCGTGCCATACACGTCCGCGACTCCAAGGACACAGCGCGCCCCCACTTCGCCGTCTCCCCCACCGCCTGGGCGGAGTTCCTCGCGTTCGCGCAGGGGGTGCCGGAAGCCGGCTGACCGTACACCGGTGGGGCGGCGGTCAGCAGCCGCAGTCGCAGCAGGCGCAGCACTCACAGACCTCGCAGCACTGACATGCCTCGCAGCACTGACAGCCCTCGCAGCAGTCGCTGAGGCAGCCCTTGCGCTTCTTCCGGGACCAGGGGCCCTCGTAATCGTCGGCGCAGCAGAGCCGGCAGGTGCAGCAGAGGCCGATGAAGGCGGCGCAGCCGGCGAAGAAGCCGCGGGGTTTCTTCGGCTGGTGGGGGCCTTTCCCGAAGTCTCCGGACCCTCCGAACCCTCCGGCTCCTCCCGCGCCTCCGCCGTGGCCCCCGCTGTACGGGTTCTGTGGGCCGTTCAGGGGCTGCTGCCCCTGGGCGTAGTACGGGCCGCCGGCCGGAGGCGCACCGTACGGCGCTGCCTGGCCGTACTGGGGCGGTTGACCGGCGGCGCCGTCATGGCCCGCGTGGCGGCACGATGTCGTGCCGAAGGCGCGGTCCACCGCGCGGCGGAGTTCGTGGACGAGCAGGATGTGTACGAGCTTGGCGTCGGCGAAGTCGACATCGCGGAGGGCGAGTCGGATGCCGTGGAGTGCGTCGTCGCAGACGCGGCGGGCCTGCTCGAGGCCGGTGCCCGTGGCGGTGAGTGGGTTCCAGGCGCCCTCGGCGGCGTCCGTCGCACGGTCTTCCACGGCGTCGAGGAGGTGGGCGAGCCGGCCGAAGAGGCGGCCGGCCTCGGCGAGCGGTTCGGCGTTGCCGGGGCGGCCCGCCAGGACTGCCGTGTGGGCGAAGGCCGCGGCGGTCGCCGTCTCGGTCGGCTCGGTGATGACCGTCAGCGGTGTGCCGGGGCCGGCCAGCCGCTCGACGGCCGGCTGCCGGTCGACCGCGTCGACCAGTACGGCGGTGTCGAAGCCGACCGTGGAGCCGGTACGCGTTCCGGCCCGGTGCCAGCCGGTGGCGACCTTGCGCGCGGCGGCGGCGACGGGGCGGCGGCGCAGGAGTCCGTCCTGGTCTGCGACATGATCGCGGATCTTCGCCGAGGCGAGCACGAGGGAGACCGACGCGGCGAGCCGCGCGCCCTCCCCCTTCGCCACCGAAGCGGTGCGCATGCCGCGCAGCGGGCAGGGCCCGGCGGTCCGGCGCCCGGCCTCCGCGTGACCGGCCTGAGCATCCGTCAGTACGGAAACGATCAAGCCGTCGTAGTTCGTGACCACCCGGGCGAACTGCCCATGATCGTTACGCAGCGCGAGGCAGAGGCCGCACAGATGGGCCATCCACTCCGCTTTGAGCCCTTCGGTCAGGCGGTGAGTGCAGGGCCTGACTATTCCGAACACGTGATACCCCCGTATGACGTCGGCGCGATGCGTCCAGGCAGCACCGTCGGCGCCTGTAGTGTGCAGCGGCTGCAGATCGTACAGAGCGCGCCGCTGACCTGCATAAACGGCGTACACAGGTCCACGCATGGGCGTCGTCTCGTCAGATGGGGCGGTTTCTGCCGCCTGGCCCGGCCAGGATGTCTGCCGCCAGGCCCGCCGTCCCGGCCGTCCCTGCTGAACGCCCGCCGTGGCCCGCTGGGCGCCCGCCGTGGCCCGCTAGATGCCCGCCGTGGCCCGCTAGACGCCCGCCGTGGCCCGCGTGGTGCTCGCGATCGTCGCCGAGCCGACCACCCTCGTCCCGTCGTACAGGACGATCGCCTGGCCGGGGGCCACGCCGCGGACCGGTTCCGCGAAGGTGACCGCGAGGCCGTCCTTGGTCGTCTCGGCCGTGACCTCGGTCTCCTCGCCATGGGCGCGGAGCTGGGCCGTATACGGGCGGGGGCCCGCCGTCGGGGCGGTGCCGCACCAGCGGGGGCGGATGGCGGTGAGGGCGGTGACGTCGAGGGACGCCGCCGGGCCGACCGTGACCGTGTTGTCGACCGGGGAGATGTCCAGGACGTAGCGCGGCTTGCCGTCGGGGGCCGGGGTGCCGATGCGGAGGCCCTTGCGCTGGCCGATGGTGTAGCCGTACGCGCCCTCGTGGGTGCCCAGCTTCGTACCGGACTCGTCGACGATGTCGCCCTCGGCGCGGCCCAGTCGCTTCGCGAGGAAGCCCTGGGTGTCGCCGTCGGCGATGAAGCAGATGTCGTGGCTGTCGGGCTTCTTGGCGACGAAGAGGCCGCGGCGGGCGGCTTCTTCGCGGATCTCCGCCTTGGTGGTGAGCGTGTCGCCGAGGGGGAACATCGCGTGCGCGAGCTGGCGCTCGTCCAGGACGCCGAGGACGTAGGACTGGTCCTTGGCCATGTCGGAGGCGCGGTGCAGCTCGCGGGTGCCGTCCTCGCGGGTCACGACCGTGGCGTAGTGGCCGGTGCAGACCGCGTCGAAGCCGAGGGCGAGGGCCTTGTCGAGGAGGGCGGCGAACTTGATCTTTTCGTTGCAGCGGAGGCAGGGGTTGGGCGTGCGGCCCGCCTCGTACTCCGCGACGAAGTCGTCGACGACGTCCTCGCGGAAGCGTTCGGCGAGGTCCCAGACGTAGAAGGGGATGCCGATGACGTCGGCGGCCCGGCGGGCGTCGTGCGAGTCCTCGATCGTGCAGCAGCCGCGCGCGCCGGTGCGGAAGGATTTGGGGTTCTCGGAGAGCGCGAGGTGTACGCCGGTCACGTCGTGGCCCGCCTCGGCGGCGCGGGCGGCGGCGACGGCGGAGTCGACACCGCCGGACATGGCGGCGAGCACACGGAGGCGGCGGGGAGCGTCAGTCATAGCTCTTCCAGAGTAGACGGAACCACTGGCGGGAGTGGAAGCGAGCGGGGTCCCGGCCGCCGGGCGGAACCGTGAGCCGGGTGGTGAGCGTTGTTCAGCGCATGGGAGACGGTGATCACACGGCCCGCAGAAACATCGGCCGCCGCGCGGTGCTGATCGGCGGGACGGTCGCGGTGGCGGCCGGGGGGCTGGCGGCGCACGACCGGCTGGAGCGCTGGTGGTGGCGGCTGCCCGGCCAGGAGAAACCGCGCAAACCGGGCGAGGTGGACTACCAGAGCGCGCAGTGGTCCGCCGCGTCCGGGGCGAACTGGCGGCGCGCCGACCGGCCGGCCGACTACGTGATCGACCGGGTGGTGATCCATGTCGTGCAGGGCAGCTATGCGACCGCCCTGCGGGTCTTCCGCAATCCCGCGCACGGCGCGGCCGCGCACTATGTCGTCCGGAAGGACGGGCATGTCGCGCAGACCGTCCGCGAGCTGGATGTCGCCTTTCACGCGGGCAACCGGGGGTACAACGAGCGCAGCATCGGCATCGAGCACGAGGGCTTCGTCGACCGGCCGCAGGACTTCACGGCCGCGATGTACGGGAGTTCGGCGCGGCTGACGGCGGACATCTGCGCGCGGTACGGGTTCCCGGCCGACCGGGAGCACATCGTGGGGCACGTGGAGGTCCCGGGGGCGGATCACACCGACCCCGGGCCGCTCTGGGACTGGGACCGGTACATGGACCTCGTACGGGAGGCGCTGTCCCGGAACCCGGGCAAGGGCCGGGACCCGGGGAAGGCCCCGGCCTAGCGCCCCGGGGCCCGGGCCGGCCACCCCGCCCGGCTCAGCTGAGCCCCGCGCTCCGTGCACGTTCGACCACCGGGCCGATCGCCTCCGCCAGGGCCGCCACGTCCTCCTTCGTGGAGGTGTGGCCGAGGGAGAAGCGGAGGGTGCCGCGGGCCAGGTCCGGGGTCATGCCGGTGGCGAGGAGGACGTGGCTGGGCTGGGCGACGCCGGCCGTGCAGGCCGAGCCGGTGGAGCACTCGATGCCCTGCGCGTCCAGGAGGAGGAGCAGGGAGTCGCCCTCGCAGCCGGGGAAGGAGAAGTGCGCGTTGGCGGGGAGGCGCCCGGCCGGGTCCGGGTCGCCGCCGAGGACAGCGTCGGGCGCGGCGGCCCGTACGGCCGTGATCAGCTCATCACGCAGGGCGCCGATCTCGCGCACGAACTCCTCACGGTGCGCGACGGCATGCCGTCCAGCCGCGGCGAAGGCGGCGATCGCGGGCGTGTCGAGGGTGCCGGAGCGTACGTGGCGCTCCTGGCCGCCGCCGTGCAGCACGGGCACCGGCGCGTACTCCCGCCCCAGCAGCAGCGCCCCGATGCCGTACGGACCGCCGATCTTGTGGCCGGAGACGGTCATGGCGGCCAGCCCACTGGCGGCGAAGTCGACCTCGAGCTGCCCGAACGCCTGGACCGCGTCCGAGTGCATCGGGATGTCGAACTCGCGCGCCACTGAGGCCAGTTCTGCGACCGGCTGGACGGTCCCTATCTCGTTGTTGGCCCACATGACGGTGACCAGCGCGACGTCCGAGGGGTCCGTGGTGATCGCCTCGCGAAGCGCGTCCGGGTGCACGCGCCCGTAGGCGTCCACCGGCAGCCACTCCACGCGCGCGCCCTCGTGCTCGGCGAGCCACTCGACCGCGTCGAGCACGGCGTGGTGCTCGACGGGGCTGGCGAGTACGCGGGTACGGGACGGCTCGGCGTCCCGGCGGGCCCAGTACAGGCCCTTGACGGCGAGGTTGTCGGCCTCCGTGCCGCCCGCGGTGAAGACGACCTCACTGGGGCGTGCGCCGAGCGAGGCGGCGAGGGATTCCCTGGCCTCCTCGACGGTACGGCGGGCACGCCGGCCGGCGGCATGCAGCGAGGAGGCATTGCCGGTGACGGCGAGCTGGGCGGTCATCGCCTGCACCGCTTCCGGAAGCATCGGGGTGGTGGCGGCGTGGTCGAGGTAAACCATGGTGCGCACGATTCTACGAGCTGCCGGGCGCCCTGCGGGAGCGCATACCCGGCGCTCGGAGGCACCCTCCACAAAACCCGGGCCGAGCGCCGCAAAACCCCTGGCGAGAGCGCCCCGGAACCGCGGCCGGGCGCGCCCGGCCGCCGCGCGCCCGGGTGCGGTCAGTCCAGCAGCGCCCGGGCAAGCTGCCGGGACTGCGCGACCAGGCGGTCGTTGGCGTCCCAGACCTCGGCGTCCTCCTCCAGGAAGCCGCCGGCGAGGTTGCGGGTGGTGATCGAGACACGGAGCGGGCCGGGCGCCGGGCGGCAGCGGATGTGGGTGGTCAGCTCGACCGTGGGGACCCAGCCCTTCAGGCCCATCTCGAAGGCGGTCGGCGGCAGCGCGTCGACCGTGAGGAGGAGGGAGAGCGGGTCGGCGTCGCGGCCGTCGGCGAGGCCGAACCAGCCGCGCATCTCGCCGTTGCCGCTGGGCGCGCCGACGGCCCAGCCGCAGGTCGCGGGGTCCAGCCGGACGTCGAGCCGGGCGGTGATCGCCGAGCTACCGGGGAGCGCGGGGCGGCCTTCGGGCGCCGCGTCCGTACCGAAGCACTCCTCGTACGGGGGCATGGCCGGCGGCTTGGCGGTGGTGCGGACGTCGTCCGGGAGCGCGTCGAGGTCGCCGTAGGCGGCCAGTACGCGCAGCCGCTCGACCTCGGTGCCGTCGTCCTCGAACTGGACGAGGGTCGCGGTACCGGTGGACATGGTGCGGCCGGTGCGGACGACCTCGGTGCGGATCACGGCAGGGCCCGGCCGGGAAGCGGTGAGGTAGTGGGCGGTGACCGTCATCGGGTCGGGGTGCGGCAGCGCGTCGCCCAGGGCCCGGCCCATCAGCGCGAGGAGGTAGCCCCCGTTGACCGCGTGAATGATCGTCCAGCCCGCGGAGAGCTCCGCGTCGTACACGCCGGGAGAGCGGCGCACGATGGCCGTGTCACGGTCGAACTCGCTGTTGCCTATGGTCACCTCTGCCATGCGGTGCACCGTACACGGAATTATTACCAGCCGGTAGAGGCGTCTTGGCCGCCGGTCACCGGGCTGCTGACCCGGTGCCCGGCGGCCCTCCCCCGCTCTACTTCGGAGCGGTCTTCGACACCTTGCCGGGAGTGTCTTCCGGGGCCTGGTCAGGAGCGTTCTCCGGGTGGTGGCACGCCACTTGGTGGCCCGTGCGGAGTGCCACCAGCGGCGGCTCCGTCGTCGCGCAGACCTCCGTCGCCTTCCAGCAGCGGGTGCGGAAGCGGCAGCCGGACGGGGGGTTGATCGGTGAGGGGACGTCGCCCTTGAGCAGGATGCGGTCCCGTTCGGTGCGGCGCTTGGGGTCCGGTACGGGGACGGCGGAGAGCAGCGCCTTGGTGTACGGGTGCATCGGCGCCTCGTACAGGGAGGTGCGGTCCGCCAGCTCGACGATCTTGCCGAGGTACATCACCGCGATGCGGTCCGAGACGTGCCGGATGACGGACAGGTCGTGCGCGATGATCACGTAGGTGAGGCCCAGCTCCTCCTGGAGGTCGTCCATCAGGTTCACGACCTGGGCCTGGATGGAGACATCCAGCGCGGAGACCGGCTCGTCGGCGACGACCAGCTTGGGCTTGAGCGCGAGCGCGCGGGCGATGCCGATGCGCTGGCGCTGGCCGCCGGAGAACTCGTGCGGATAGCGGTTGTAGTGCTCCGGGCTCAGCCCGACCAGCTCCAGCAGCCGCTGGACCTCCTTCTTCACGCCGCCCTCGGGCTCGACGTTCTGGAGGCGGAAAGGGGTGCCGACGATGCCGCCGATGGTGTGCCGCGGGTTCAGCGAGCCGTACGGGTCCTGGAAGATCATCTGGACGTCGCGGCGCATCGGACGCATCCCGCCGGTCGACAGATGCGTGATGTCCCGGCCCTCGAACTCGATCGAGCCGCCGGTCGGCTCGTCCAGCCGCGTGATCAGCCGGCCCATCGTGGACTTGCCGCAGCCGGACTCGCCGACCACGCCCAGCGTCTCGCCCGGGTACACGTCGAAGTCGATGCCGTCGACCGCCTGTACGGCGCCGACCTGGCGCTTGAGCAGGCCCTTGGTGATCGGGAAGTGCCGGACCAGGCCACGCACCTTCAGCAGGGGCGCGGCCGCGGGGGCGGCCTCCGCGATCCCTGTCGTCTTCTCGTCAGTCGTCTCGGTCACAGCTTCGGCGCAATCTCTTCGGTCCAGATCCGCTCCCGCTCCTCCTGCGACATGTGGCAGGCGGAGAAGTGGCCTCCCCCGCCGGCTACGCCCTCATTGGCGGGGGTGCCCCCATTGTCGACCTGGCGCAGCTCGGGGCGGACGGTACGGGTGAGGTTGTCCTTCGGGATGTCCGCGTACGGGCAGCGCGGGTTGAAGGCACAGCCGGAGGGGACGTTGATCAGGCTGGGCGGGGAGCCCTTGACCGGGATCAGGCGGTCGGTCTGCTCGCGGTCGATGCGCGGCATCGAGCCGAGCAGACCCCAGGTGTAGGGGTGCTGCGGCTCGTAGAAGACCTTGTCGGCCGGGCCGCGCTCCACGCACCGCCCGCCGTACATCACCAGCAGGTCGTCCGCGAGCTCGGCGACCACGCCCAGGTCGTGGGTGATGATGACGACGGCCGAGCCGAACTCCTTCTGCAGGTCCCGGATGAGGTCCAGGATCTGCGCCTGGACGGTGACGTCCAGCGCGGTGGTCGGCTCGTCGGCGATGAGCAGCTCGGGGTTGTTGACCAGCGCCATCGCGATCATCGCGCGCTGCCGCATGCCGCCGGAGAACTGGTGCGGATGGTCGTCCACCCGCTTGTCCGGCTGCGGGATGCCGACCCGGTCCAGCATCTCGATCGCGCGCTTGCGTGCGGTCTTCTTGTCGACGTCGTGGTGGACGCGGTACGCCTCCACGATCTGCTGGCCGACCGTGTAGAAGGGGTGCAGCGCGGACAGCGGGTCCTGGAAGATCATCGCCATCTCGCGGCCGCGCAGCCGCCGGACGTCGTCGGGGTCGGCGCCGATCAGCTCCTGGCCGTCCAGCCAGATCTCGCCGGACATCCGCACCTTGCTGCGCTGCTGCCGGGAGGCGCGGTGCAGGCCCATCACGGCGAGCGAGGTGACGGACTTGCCGGAGCCGGACTCGCCGACGATGCCGAGCGTCTTGCCCTTCTCCAGCTTGAAGGAGAGTCCGTCGACGGACTTCACGACGCCGTCGTCGGTCGGGAAGTGGACTTTGAGGTCGCGTACTTCGAGGAAGGCGGTGGGGGCCGCGCCCCCGTCCGCGACCGGCTCGGCGATCGCCGCCGGGGCCGCCGCCGTATCCGTTGCCGTGGTGGTCTTGGTCAGGTCGTCGGAGTCGGTCACGAGAGCCTCACCCGCGGGTCGACGGCGGCGTACAGGACGTCCACCACCAGGTTGCACAGGACGATGAAGAAGGCGGCGAGCAGGGTGACGCCGAGGATGTTGGGCAGGTCGTTGGCGGTGATCGCCTGGACGGCGAAGGCGCCCACGCCCTGGAGGGAGAAGACCTGCTCGGTGATGAGCGCGCCGCCGAGCAGCAGGCCGAGGTCCATGCCGAAGACGGTGATGATCGGGGTGAGCGCGGCGCGCAGGCCGTGCCGGACGACGACCTTGCGCTCGTGCAGGCCCTTGGCCCGTGCGGTACGGATGTAGTCCTCGTTCAGCGTCTCCAGCATGCCGGCGCGGGTGAGCCGGGCGTACAGCGCCGAGTAGAGGAACGCCAGGGTGACCCAGGGCAGGACGAGGGTGCGTGCCCAGGCGAACGGGTCCTCCAGCAGGGGTACGTAATCACTGCGCTCGAAGATCGGCCACTGGTACGTGAAGAGGGCCAGCGCCAGGGCGCCGGTGAAGAACATGGGGAGCGAGACGCCGGCCAGCGCCACGCCCATCGCCGCCCGGTCGAAGAGCGAGCCCGGGCGCAGTGCGGAGAGCACGCCGGTGGCGACGCCGGAGACGACCCAGACCACGGCGGCACCGGCGGCCAGCGAGAGGGTCACCGGGAGCCGGGACTGGATCTCGGGCCAGACCTCGATGTGGGTCTTGAAGGAGTAGCCGAAACACGGCCGGTGGCAGTGCGCCACATCGGGACCGAACTTGTAGTCGACGCCGACGAAGATGCCCTTGAGGAAGTCCCAGTACTGCTCGTACACCGGCTTGTCCAAGCCGAGGTTCTTCTTCACCGCGGCGATGTCCGCGGGGGTGGGGGCCTTGCCGATGTACTGCTGCGCGAGCTGGTCGGAGGACTGCCCGGCCAGCTTCGGCAGCAGGAAGAAGATGCCGAAGGTGACCGCGCTGACGATCAGCAGCAGGATCACTGCGCTGATCAACCTGCGGATGATGTACGAGAACACGGGACTGCGGCGTCGGTGCCCGCGGGCCTGCGGCGGCCCACGGGCACCAATGCCTTCACCTGCCTTCCGGGGCTGCTACTTCTTGACGCCGACGTTGAGGTAGTCGTACTGACCGCTGAAGGCCGAGGTGGACACCAGGTTCGTGGCCTCCGGCGAGCGGTACATCAGCACCTTGAAGTAGGTCAGCGGCACGATCACCGCCTGCTCCATCGTCTTCTTGTCGATCTCGGCGTACGCCTTCTCGCGCGCGGCCTGGTCGGTGTTGGCGATGGCGGTGTCGAGCAGCTTGTTGATCTCCGGGTCGTCCAGCTCCGAGAGGTTGGTGTTGCCGGACTGGCTGATCGCCTTGCCGTTCAGGATCTGCTGCAGGTAGCCGTAGCCGGTCGGGAAGTCCGAGCCCCACTGCATCATGATCAGACCGACGTTGTTCTTCTTGTTGAACTTCGGCACACCGGCGTAGTCCGAGAAGTACTTGCTCGTCGGGTACTGCTGGATCTTGGCGTTGATGCCGATCTTCTTCAGCGAGTCGATGACGGTGGTGGCCGCGTCGACCTCGTCCTGGCGGTCGGAGCGGGCGAGGATGGTGGTGTCGGTCTTGCCGGCCCCGCACTCCTTCCACTTCTTCTTCGCCTCGGTCAGGTCCAGCTGGTCCTTGGCGTCGTACTTCTGCGGGTACATGTCGAACTTCTGGTACCCGGCGATGTCCGTCGGCAGGACGGTGGAGGCGATGTCACCGCGGATCGGGCCGCCGAGCGAGGTCTGCACGGCCTTCTTGTCGATCGCGTACTGCACGGCCTGGCGGCAGGCGAGCTTGTCGAACGGCTTCACCTTGGAGTTGATCGCCGTGTAGACCAGCCGCTGGCCGAGCGCGTTGTCCGTGTTGGCCTTCAGCTTCTGGTCGGTCAGGAGCTGGGCCTGGGTCTGGCCGTCCACACCGCGCCCGGCGAGGTCGATCTGGGTGTTGCCGGACTGCAGGTCCTTGTCGATGGTCGACTGGGCGACCTTCATCTTCAGGACGATCTTGTCCGGGAGATGCTTGCGCAGCGGGTCGGTCTTGGCGGACCACTGCGGGTTGCGCACCAGGGTGAGCTGCTTGCCCTCCTGGTAGCTCTGGAACTTGTACGAGCCGCTCGAGACCACGGACTTGGTGTAGTCGGCGCCCTTGTCCTTGGCCTGCGGGACCGGCGCGGTCTGCGGCGCGGACACCAGGTAGTCGAACTCCGCGAACGGCTTCTTCAGGTGGAAGACGATCGTGTGGTCGTCCGGCGTCTCGATGGACTTCAGCCCGGCCTTGGACTTGTCCTTGTACGGGCCCTTGTACTTGTCCTTGTCCTCGAGGAACTGCTGGAAGTAGTTCGGGCCGAGCGAGAGGGTGTCGCGCGCGAAGTTGGAGCGCTCGACCGCGTACTTCACGTCCTGCGAGGTGACGGGCTTGCCGTCCTCGTACTTCACGCCCTTGCGGAGCTTGTACGTCCAGGTCTTGCCGCCGTCGGTGGGCTTGCCCATCGACTCGGCGAGGTCGGGCACCAGCTCGTTGCCCTTCTCGCCGGGGGCCGGCTTGAAGGTGGTGAGCGGACGCGCGTAGAGACGGCTGAAGTTGTAGATGAAGGCGTAGTACGTGTTGCCCGGGTCGAAGGACTCGGGGGCGTCGCTGATCGCGTAGTTGACCGTCCCGCCCTTCGCGTCCGAGGCGTTGACGATGCCCTTCGTTGCGGCGTTCGCCGCGGACGCGCCTCCGCTTGCGTCCTTGCCGCCACTGCAGCCGGCCAGCAAAAGGCCCGCACTGGATATGGCCGCGATCGCCGCGACCGGAACTGACCTTCGCATGATGCTCGGTTTCCCCTTCGTTCGTCGGAAACTTCGGTGGAACTAGCCGGGACCGCCCGGGCGCTGCCGGCGCGGCGTCAGCGGCTGCGCGGGTCCAGCGCGTCCCTCAGGCCGTCACCGAGCAGGTTGAACGCGAGTACGGTGACGAAGATCGCGAGGCCGGGGACGAGCATGTACTGGGGGTCGACCTCGTAGTACTTGACCGCCTGGTTCAGCATTCCGCCCCAGGAGGACTGCGGGGGCTGGATACCGACACCGAGGAAGCTGAGGGCCGCCTCGAAGAGGATGTTCGAGGGGATCAGCAGCGTGGAGTACACGACGATGGGCCCGACCAGGTTCGGCAGCAGCTCCCGGAAGAGGATGAACGGTCCGCGTGCGCCCATCCCGCGGGCCGCGTCGACGAATTCGCGCTCCCGCAGCGACAGCGTCTGGGCCCGCACGATGCGGCCCATGTACGGCCAGTTGAAGAAGCCGATCACGAAGATCAGGACCGAGATGTGCAGCGGCAGGCCCTCCAGGCCGAAGGCGCCGCCCTGCAGCGAGGCGGAGATGGCGATGGCGAAGAGCAGCAGCGGGAACGCCAGGAAGACGTCCATCATCCGGCTGATCACCGCGTCCACCCGGCCGCGGTAGTAGCCCGCCACCACGCCGAGGACCGTGCCGATCGCCACCGACAGCAGCGTCGCGCCGAACGCCACGATCAGCGAGACCCAGGAGCCCTCCAGGACCCGCGCGAGCAGGTCACGGCCGAACTTGGGGTCCACGCCGAGCGGGTGGTCCGCGCTCATGCCGCCGAAGTCACCGAGCGGCAGGGTGGTGTTGGGGTCGATCAGTGACTGGTTCGGCTCGTTCGGGTCCAGGCCGAGGAGCGACTGCAGGGGCCGGGAGAGCGCCGCGATCACGATGAGGAGGATGACAACGATGGCGCCGGCCACCGCGACCTTGTCGCGTTTGAAGCGCAACCAGGCGATCTGGCCGAGCGAGCGGCCCTCGATCCGCTTGCTCGGCACGCCTTCCAGCACCGCTTCCGGCTGCGCCTCGGCAGCCGCCCCGGTGGTCTCGATCGGTGCGGTCACGTGCCTTAGACCCCTCTCGGCCGCGCTTGGCCGGCCCACGTCCGCCGCGTCGGCGGCTCGGTTCACATCACTGGTGTGCGCGCCGGCGGACGTCCGGAGGTCTTGCAGCTCAGCGTTTTTCGGATGTCCGCGCGACAGCGGTCGAGTTGCCCGTCGCACACAGGGTCCAGGCCCTGCTGCGGGAGTCTTCATCCGAGTCGCGATCAGTCACCAGCCCTGCCGGGGAAAGGATGCGCAACTGTGATGTGCTCCACGGCATTCCGTTATACGGACATCCGGGACGGCTCAGCGGTTCGCAGCCCCGCCCGGAGGTGACGTCAACGACGGTACACAGGAGGGCAATTCGGCACACGTCGGCGCGAGGGACGACGACACTTTCACGCCGCGTTGGCAACCGCGAGTGACCTCAGTAGGGGCGGGGGTAGCCGTAGCCGTGGGAGGCGGTGGGGGCGGCGGCGGGGCCCTGTGCCCCGCGGTCGAAGAAGGGGCGGGCGTAGGCGCGCATCCACATGCCCACGGGGTCGTATTCGTCCTCCAGCGCCACCGTCGAGACAGGCAGTCCTTCCGGAACCGCGCCGATGGACTGCTGCATCATCAGCCGTACCGACTCCACGGCGGCCGGGCTCGTGTCGTACAGCTCCAGGCCGATCGCCAGGTACGGGACGCCGAGGGCGGGCTGCACCCAGGCGCGGCGCAGCGAGCGGACGGCCGGGGTGCGGTGCGCGTTCTGCCCGAGGAGGGCGTAGAACTGCGGGATCTCCACGGCCGGTTCGGTGATCCGCAAGGGCCCTGCGGGCAGCCGGTCCAGGCCGCCGGCGATCCGGCGCAGGTCCAGCCAGGGGATGCCGACGCCGCCGCCCGGCGCGTGCGGGTTCAGCCACAGGCCCCAGCGGTCGGGGTAGAGGGCGGCGGCGATCTCGGGCCCGGACACCACTTCGTGGGCGCGGGTCCAGCCGCTGGCCGCGAGCTCCGCGGGGGAGGTCACGCACGGCGCGTAGCCGAGCCCGTCGACCTCCATGTTGCCGTACTGCGCATCGGCGGCCCCGGCGCTGCCCTGCCACAGCAGCATCCACACCTGGCCCCCGGCCAGCGCCTGCAGCAGCGCCTCATAGGCGTCGTACCGGCCGGGCGAGACCTGCTGCAGCACCTGCTCGACCTGGCCGGCCGCCGCTCCCTGATGCGCACCCGCGCTCACGTGTCCCCGTCCCTTCTCTCGGCAGGCACGTAAGGGCGCCCGCCCGGTCATTGCACCAGCTTAAGGGCGGGTCCGGCGCCAGGTCCGGGCCGGGCGCGAGCGATCCGTCCCGGTACGGGCCGGTTCGCAGCCGCGTCGCGTCGGCGCCCAGGTCCGGTCCGCGGACGCGCCGCGCGATACGAGGCCCTGCTTCGCGTTACCCCAGGTCCTGTGCGTAGAACGGCCGCACCCGCTCGCGCATCCAGTCCACGACCGGGTCCTGCGCGATGTCCAGCATGACGAGCTGGACCGGCCAGGGCACCGGTACGGCACCGAGCGCCCGGCCCAGGGCGGCGAGCGCGCCGTCCCGCTGCGCCTGGTCCTGGAGCGCGGCCGCCGGATCGGCGACCTGCACGCCGACGAAGAGCGTGGGCGCGTCGCCTTCGATGTTCGCGAGGCAACGGCGGGCGGTCGTGACGTACGGGACGCCGGAGAACTCCAGCCCCGCCGCGGCGAGGAAGTCCACCGGCTCGTCCTGCCAGTCCGGCTCGTACAGCCGCACCCGGCCGCCGGAGGGCAGGCCGTCGCGCGGCATGTCACCGCGGCACAGCTCGGCCACGGCGGGCGGCGGCAGCGGTACGCCGACGGTGCCGTCCGGGTTCACCGCGATGCCGATCTTCGGCGGCAGGCCGCGGGCGAACTCGCGGGCCGGCGCGACCGTGCACGGCATGTGGGCCCCGACGACCCGCAGGAACTCCTGCTCGGAGCTGAAGACGGGGACGTACGCCATGCCGTCGGGCAGCTCCACCGTGGGCAGGTCCAGCCCGGGCCGGCCGAAGCCGGCGCTGTCGGGGCCGCCGCCCTTGGGCAGCGGCACCCATATCCGGCTGCGGCCGAGCACCTCGACGATCCGGGCGCCGGCATGAGGGTGACCGACCGACGCCGCGAGCACCTCTTCCAGCTCGTTGGCCGGCCAGGCCAACTGCGGAATGCCCTGATCGGGAATGCCCTGCCCAGGGATGCTCTGCTCCGGAATGTCCATGGTCACCACCCGCTTCGTACCGCGCTGCCTGGTCGGAAACCCTAGCGTCCGACCGGCCGGTTCTTCTCGGCCGTCTCACAGGCACGTACGGAAGCGCGCGGCCCCGTCAGCCGAACGTCGTCCGCTCCAGCGCGTCCGCCGCCCGCCGGTCCAGCAGCACCGCCGCCGTGAACCCCTTCGGCAGCCGCGCGGAGCGGGCCCTGGCCAGCAGCCGCCGGACCGCGCGCCGGTGCCGCCCGAAGGCGTAGCCGGACACGCCGCGGCCCCTCGCCCGCTGCCCGGAGAGCGCCACCGCCGGCGGCACGTCGAGCAGGACGAGATGCAGCTCACGGCCCTCGCGCCGGGCGGTGCGCGCGATCCAGCGGCGCACCCAGGCGAGCGTGCCGCAGTCGTGCACGACCACGCTGCCGCCGGAGCGCAGCGCCTGCCGCAGGCCGTGGTAGTGCGCGGCCCGCACCAGCGGGCGGACCAGGCCGTACGGCAGCCTGCCGAGCCGGCCCGCCGCCCAGCGCTCCCGTACGTCCTGGGAGTCGATGCGGTGCACGGGCACGCCGGCCCGGTCCAGCGCGGGCACCACGCGGTGCATGAGCGTGCTCTTGCCGCTGCCGGGCAGGCCCGAGACGACCACCAGGCCGCCCGCGGGAAAGTCCAGCTCCCTGACGGCCGCCTCGCCTTCCGTGCCGCGCAGGTCCATCACCGGCGCGCCGCGGCCGGGACGCGCCACCGCCTTGGGCGCGCGGGCGCGGCGCGGCACCGCGCCGGGCGCGACCCCCGCTGTCGTCGCGCATACGGCTTGCCTCTGCACCGTGATCGCCCTCCCCGTTGGTTCACTGGATGTCCCCCTACCCGCAGAGTGTCAAGAAAAGGTAATGAGCTTCAAGCGCGGGGCAGGTCGTGCCAGTACGCCGGGTGTGCGGGCCGGGACTCCTCTATCCGGCGTCGCCGTGCAATGATGTGCGCGCCACGTGCGCCGTGACCGCACACCGGCGCTCAACTGCATACCGGCCGCTTGAATCCGCGCGGGAGAGTTCCCGCCAGGCCACGGCGGGGCGCCGAAGGAGCAAGTACTCCCTTGAATCTCTCAGGCCCCTGTACTGCGCGGACGAGGCAGATCTGAAAAGCGGGCCGCCCGGGTGCGGCCCCACCCAAGGTGCAAGCCGAAGCCCCGATCGGGGCTGTCGGTGAACCTCTCAGGTTCCGATGACAGATGGGGAGACGTCCGATACGTCCCTGTCGTCCACCCCGGGAGCCCGCCGCCATGAGTGAACCCCGTCGTACCGCGCTCGATGCCACCCATCGCGCGCTCGGCGCGACCATGACCGACTTCGCCGGCTGGGACATGCCGCTGCGTTACGGCAGCGAGCGCGACGAGCACGTCGCCGTCCGCACCCGCGCCGGCCTCTTCGACCTCTCCCACATGGGCGAGATCACCGTCACCGGCCCGCAGGCGGCCGACCTCCTCGACTACGCGCTGGTCGGCAACATCGGCTCGGTCAAGCCGGGCCGCGCCCGGTACACGATGATCTGCCAGGAGGACGGCGGCATCCTGGACGACCTGATCGTCTACCGGCTGGCCGACCTGGGCCCCTCCTCGCCGAAGGCGGGCGAGGAGGGCGAGTACATGGTCGTCGCCAACGCCTCCAACGCCCAGGTCGTCCTGGACGCGCTCACCGCCCGCCAGGCCGGCTTCGACGCCGCCGTACGGGACGACCGCGACGCGTACGCGCTGCTCGCCGTCCAGGGCCCCGAGTCCGCCGGCATCCTGAAGTCGCTCACCGACGCCGACCTGGACGGCCTGAAGTACTACGCGGGCCTGCCGGGCACCGTCGCGGGCGTCTCCGCGCTGATCGCCCGGACCGGCTACACCGGCGAGGACGGCTTCGAGCTGTTCGTCCGGCCCGCCGACGCGGTCGCGCTGTGGGAGGCGCTGACCGAGGCGGGCAAGGGCGCGGGCCTGGTCCCGTGCGGCCTGTCCTGCCGCGACACGCTGCGCCTGGAGGCGGGCATGCCGCTGTACGGGAACGAGCTGTCCACCTCCCTGACGCCGTTCGACGCGGGCCTGGGCCGGGTCGTGAAGTTCGAGAAGCCCGGGAACGAGGGCCGCTTCGTGGGCCGCGACGCGCTGGCGGCGGCCGCCGAGCGCGCGGAGCAGAACCCGCCGCGCAAGCTGGTCGGGCTGATCGCCGAGGGCCGCCGCGTGCCGCGCGCGGGCTACCCGGTCGTGGACGCCGGGGGCACCGCCATCGGCACCGTCACCTCCGGCGCCCCCTCCCCCACCCTCGGCAAGCCGGTCGCGATGGCGTACGTGGACGCGGCGCACGCGGAGCCGGGCACGAAGGGCGTCGCCGTGGACATCCGCGGCAAGCACGAGCCGTACGAGGTCGTCGCGCTGCCCTTCTACAAGCGGGAGAAGTAGCCACCCGGCGTGGCGCGACCCGCCACGTCCCGTCCCTGCGGACGGTAGAAGTGACGCGTTCGCGTCTCACCTGTCAAGACCCTCTGCACGATCATTCCCCCGCATCCAGGAGAATCGAACCATGAGCAACCCCCAGCAGCTCCGGTACAGCAAGGAGCACGAGTGGCTGTCGGCCGCCGAGGACGGCGTCTCGACGGTCGGCATCACCGAGCACGCCGCCAACGCGCTCGGCGATGTCGTCTACGCCCAGCTCCCCGAGGTCGGCGCCACCGTCACCGCGGGCGAGTCCTGCGGCGAGCTGGAGTCGACCAAGTCCGTCAGCGATCTCTACTCCCCGGTCGACGGTGAGGTCACGGAGATCAACGAGGACGTGGTGAACGACCCGTCGCTGGTGAATTCCGCCCCCTTCGAGGGCGGCTGGCTGTTCAAGGTGAAGCTGAGCGGCGAGCCGGAGGACCTGCTCTCCGCCGACGAGTACACCGCTTTCACCGCCGGCTGACCTACGCCCGCCCGCCGTGCCGAGGGCCACAAGCTCTCGGAGGCGCCCACCCAGGAAGACTCATGTCGCTTCTCAACAGCTCCCTCCATGAGCTCGACCCCGACGTCGCCGCCGCTGTCGACGCCGAACTCCACCGTCAGCAGTCCACCCTCGAAATGATCGCGTCGGAGAACTTCGCTCCGGTCGCCGTCATGGAGGCCCAGGGCTCGGTCCTCACCAACAAGTACGCCGAGGGCTACCCCGGCCGCCGTTACTACGGCGGCTGCGAGCACGTCGATGTCACCGAGCAGATCGCGATCGACCGGGTCAAGGAGCTGTTCGGCGCCGAGTACGCCAACGTGCAGCCGCACTCGGGCGCCTCCGCGAACCAGGCAGCGCTGTTCGCCATGGCCAAGCCGGGCGACACGATCCTCGGCCTGGACCTGGCGCACGGCGGGCACCTCACCCACGGCATGCGCCTGAACTTCTCCGGCAAGCAGTTCAACGTGGTCCCCTACCACGTCGACGGCAACGGCCTGGTCGACATGGCCGAGGTCGAGCAGCTCGCCAAGGAGCACCGCCCCAAGGTGATCATCGCGGGCTGGTCGGCGTACCCGCGCCAGCTCGACTTCGCCGCCTTCCGACGCATCGCCGACGAGGTCGGCGCGTACCTCTGGGTCGACATGGCGCACTTCGCCGGCCTGGTCGCCGCGGGTCTGCACCCGAACCCGGTCGAGCACGCCGACATCGTGACCTCCACCACGCACAAGACGCTCGGCGGTCCGCGCGGCGGCATCATCCTCGCCAAGAAGGAGTTCGCGAAGAAGCTGAACTCCTCGGTCTTCCCGGGCTTCCAGGGCGGCCCCCTGGAGCACGTGATCGCGGCCAAGGCGGTCTCCTTCAAGGTCGCCGCCTCGGAGGACTTCAAGGAGCGCCAGCAGCGCACCGTCGAGGGCGCCCGGCTCCTCGCCGAGCGTCTGACCTCCCCGGACGCGCGCGCGGCGGGCGTCAACGTCCTCTCCGGCGGCACCGACGTGCACCTGGTCCTGGTCGACCTGCGTGACAGCGAGCTCGACGGCCAGCAGGCCGAGGACCGCCTCCACGAGGTCGGCATCACGGTCAACCGCAACGCCGTCCCGAACGACCCGCGGCCCCCGATGGTCACCTCGGGCCTGCGGATCGGCACCCCGGCGCTGGCCACCCGCGGCTTCACCACCGAGGACTTCCGCGAGGTCGCCGACATCATCGCGCTGGCGCTGATGCCGGAGTACGACGCGGCCGCCCTGAAGGCCCGCGTCACCGCGCTCGCCGACAAGCACCCGCTCTACCCCGAGCTGGGCAAGTAAGACGCCTGGCGGTCGTACGGGCTTCACGGGCCCGGGGCATCCTGTCCCGGGCCCGTGGCGTGTGCGCCGTGGCGCGTACGTTGCGACGTGTGCGCTGCGGCGTGTGCGCCTCACCACAGGATGTCCGGTGACCGCCCGGTAGGCCCCTTCTGTCGCGTTAGGCTCGACAGTCGGCGAAGAAACGTCCCACCTACGCCGTTCACGGCCTGCTCCCGCGGAGCGTGCCCGGCACGCATTCCGCCCCCTCGCCCACCCTGAGCAGACAAAGGAGTCCGCCACCGTGGCCATCTCCGTCTTCGATCTTTTCTCCATCGGCATCGGCCCGTCCTCCTCCCATACGGTCGGCCCGATGCGCGCGGCACGGATGTTCGTGGGCCGCCTCAAGAAGGACGGCCTCCTCGCGCAGACCACGTCCGTACGGGCCGAGCTCTTCGGCTCCCTCGGCGCCACCGGCCACGGCCACGGCACCCCCAAGGCCGTCCTGCTGGGCCTGGAGGGCCACTCGCCGCGCACCGTCGACGTCGAGAATGCCGACGAGATGGTGGAGCGCATCCGCACGACCAAGCGGCTGCGGCTGCTGGACGCCGAGATAGGCGATGTGCACGAGATCGACTTCGACGAGTCGACCGAGCTGATCCTGCACCGCCGCCGCTCACTGCCGTACCACGCCAACGGCATGACCCTCTTCGCGTACGACGAGCACGGCGCCCCGCTGCTGGAGAAGACGTACTACTCGGTCGGCGGCGGCTTCGTCGTGGACGAGGACGCGGTCGGCGCCGACCGCATCGTGCTCGACGACACCGTGCTGAAGTACCCCTTCCGCACCGGCGACGAGCTGCTGCGGCTCGCCCAGGAGACCGGCCTGTCGATCTCCGCGCTGATGCTGGAGAACGAGAAGGCGTGGCGCACGGAGGAGGAGATCCGCGCCGGGCTGCTGGAGATCTGGCACGTCATGCAGGGCTGCGTGAGCCGCGGCCTGTCCCGCGAGGGCATCCTGCCGGGCGGCCTGAAGGTACGCCGCCGGGCGGCGAACGCGGCCCGCGCGCTGCGCTCCGAGGGTGACCCGCTGGCCCACGCGATGGAGTGGGTCACGCTCTACGCGATGGCCGTCAACGAGGAGAACGCGGCGGGCGGCCGGGTCGTGACCGCGCCCACCAACGGCGCGGCCGGCATCATCCCCGCCGTCCTGCACTACTACGTGAACTTCGTGCCCGGCGCGGATGAGGACGGCGTGGTCCGCTTCCTGCTGGCCGCGGGCGCCATCGGCATGCTCTTCAAGGAGAACGCCTCCATCTCCGGCGCCGAGGTCGGCTGCCAGGGCGAGGTCGGCTCGGCCTGCTCGATGGCGGCGGGCGGCCTGGCGGAGGTACTGGGCGGCTCCCCGGAGCAGGTGGAGAACGCCGCGGAGATCGGCATGGAGCACAACCTCGGCCTGACCTGCGACCCGGTCGGCGGCCTGGTGCAGATCCCGTGCATCGAGCGCAACGGCATGGCCTCGGCGAAGGCGGTCACCGCGGCGCGCATGGCGCTGCGCGGCGACGGCCGGCACCACGTCTCCCTCGACAAGGTCATCAAGACCATGAAGGACACCGGCGCCGACATGAGCGTGAAGTACAAGGAGACAGCGCGCGGCGGCCTCGCGGTCAACATCATCGAGTGCTGACCGGCTCGCCCGGCGACCGGCACACAGCCGGTCTCCGGACCCGCCCCCGAGCGTGATCCAGATCACGGAATACCCCTGGAGGTCGGGGGCAGGCGCCCGTTCGTGATTCTCGTGATGCTGATCGCCCTGGCAACGCTGGGCCTGCTGGTGGCGCGCTACGCGCCCCGCCCCCCGGCCTGACCTCTTTACCCCGCGACGGGTCCGAACCTCCCCCGGTTCGGACCCGTTGTCGTTTTTTGCTTGCGCCCCGGGCCCACACCCCGTATCCGTAGGACTCACGGGGAACTCCCGTACGCCGAACGGCGTTTGGTTGTCGACGGCGCTTGTCACACAGCGTGCACAGCCGTCGTGCACGGGGGACGTCGAGGGGAGCGACGAAGCACGGTCGGAGGGCAACTCCACCTTTGAGACCTTGCGTCAGCGGGCATGTCCATGATGGACCGCAGTGACGCTTGGTAATCGCACGGTTGCGGGAGGATTGCAATGCTGCACGGCGTCGATGTCAGCTCGTACCAGCCCACGTACTCCACCAAGGGCCTGGACTTCGTCTTCATCAAGGCCACCGAGGGCCGCTCGTACATCAATCCCCACCAGAGCTCCCAGGCGTCGCGGGCCCGTGAGGCGGGGTGCGTGGTCGGCTTCTACCACTTCCTGTGGCCGGGAAACATCGCGGCGCAGGCCCGGTACTTCGTCGACAAGTGCGCGTCGAAACTGGGCGACGTACTGATAGTCGACTGGGAGCGCACCAGCGCCGGGACGTACGCGAGCAATGCGCAGAAGGACCAGTTCATCCGCGAGGTGAAGGCCCTGCGGCCGCACCGCCACCAGGTACTCCTGTACTGCAACCGCGACTTCTGGCTCAACCACGACACCACGTCCTACGCCGGCGACGGCCTGTGGATAGCGGACTACGTCTCCGCGGGCCACCCGCGGATCAAGGCCAAGTGGCGCTTCCACCAGTACACGGACAGCCCGATCGACAAGAACGTCGGCCAGTTCTCCAGCAAGGCCGCTCTCAAGGCGTGGGCCAACGAAGAATAGAGTTTCCTCGTACGTACGCGTCTGTGTGCCGGTGCCGCCCGCCTCTCCGCGGGCCCCGGTGTCACAGCGAGACCACGAGGAGCCACCGTGACCGACCCGGCGTCCATGAGCCTGCAGCAGGAGATCGCCCGGGATCTCCAGGTGTCCGCGTCCTTCGACGCGCACGAGGAGATCGAGCGCCGGGTGGCCTTCCTCACCGAGCGGCTGACCAGCACGGGGCTGCGCTCCCTGGTGCTCGGCATCAGCGGCGGCGTGGACTCCACCACCGCGGGCCGGCTCTGCCAGCTCGCGGTGGAGCGGGCCCGGGAGGCGGGGCACGACGCGACGTTCTACGCCATGCGGCTGCCCTACGGCGTCCAGGCCGACGAGCACGACGCGCAGCTCGCGCTCTCCTTCATCAAGGCCGACCAGCTGCTCACCGTCGACGTGAAGCCGGCCAGCGACGCGGCGCTGGCGGCCGTCCTGGCGGGCGGGGCGACCTTCCGTGACGCCCACCACCAGGACTTCGTACAGGGCAACATCAAGGCCCGGCAGCGCATGATCGCGCAGTACGCGGTGGCCGGCGCGCAGGAGGGTCTGGTCGTGGGCACCGACCACGCCGCCGAGGCCGTCTCCGGCTTCTTCACCAAGTTCGGCGACGGCGCCGCCGACCTGGTGCCGCTGACCGGGCTGACCAAGCGCCGGGTGCGCGCGGTGGCCGAGGCCCTCGGCGCCCCCGCCGAGCTGGTCTGGAAGACCCCGACCGCCGACCTGGAGACGCTGGACCCGGGCAAGGCGGACGAGGACGCGCTCGGCGTCACGTACGACGACATCGACGACTTCCTGGAGGGCAAGCCGGTCAGCGAGCAGACGTACGAGACGATCGTCCGCCGCTACCGCCTCACGGCCCACAAGCGCGAACTGCCGATCGCGCCCTGAGCCGGCGCGGGCCGGGCGTCGGCCGCGACGCGGGCAGCGGGCGCCCGGCCGGGGCCGTGCCCCTGCCCCGGTTCTCCCGCCCGGCACGGAAATGTCATGCCCCCGCTAGGGGGTCTTCCGCCGTGCGACGGTGAATCGTGGCCGCCGACGGGCATGCATCGGGCCATGGGATGCCACCAAGTGCGATCGGAAGATCAACTGTCAGTGGGTGCCTCTACGCTCCGGAGCATGAGTCACGCAGACCTGCGCGAACTCCATACCGCGCTCACTCTCGCCGCCGACCTCGCCTCGGGCCTGCAGACGGCCCCCAGCCGGCAGGACGCCGACCAGCTGGTCGACGTCCTGCGGCGCGCCCTGACCGCCGCCGGATCGCTCGGCACCGAGACCGGGCCGGCCGGCAGCCCGACCGGCTGCGCCGCGCATCCGCACGGCGCGGTCGACCCGCTGTACGGCGACCCCGAGGACCCGCTGCCGCCGGGGTACGGCAAGTGCCTGCTGTGCAACGACCGTCGCCGCCGCGCGGACGCGCGGCAGCCTTTGCGGCTGAACCGCCGCCGCTTTCGCGGACCTGATTGCTCGCCGTAGGGCTTCCTCAATTGATGGCTGATGTCTCATTCGCCAATGGACTCAGCCGGACAGCCCCAGGTCGTACAGGAGCTGATAGCGGCCGGGCGCGACGGGCAGAAAGGCGTGCAGTCCCGCCTGGAGGAAGACGGCCACCGTGCTCGCCCCGATGACCACTCCGGCGAGGAGCAGCGCGGTCTGCCCCGCCACGCGGTGCGGGCCCTGCGTGGGGATCCGCCGCGCCGTGGTGAGGTGCGAGGTGACCAGCACGGCGCCGATCGCGAGCACCGACGCCTGGAAGAACAGCCACGCCCAGACGCCGGCCGGCAGCCCCTGGACCAGGTCGCCGTACGCACCGGCGCCGTAGGTTCCACCGCCGAACGCCCCGCTGCCGTACGCCGTATCGCTCTGGGCCCCGCCGCCGGGCGTCCGGCCGCCGGGCAGGAGGTACGGCAGCGCCTGCCATCCCGCCGCCAGCGAACCGGCCGTGCAACCGACGAGCGCGAGCCCCCACCCCATGAGGTAGTCCCGGCGCGGCACCGCGCCGCGCAGTCCCTGCCGGACGATGTGCGCGGCGCCCAGCAGCGCCAGCACCATGAACATCCGCTGTACGACGCAGAGCGGGCATGGCGCTTCCCCCTCGGCGAACTGCAGATACAGCCCGGCGCAGAGAACGCCGGTCCAGGCGGTCACGAAGAGACAGGCGAACCAGTACTGCGCGCGGGCGATGATTCCCGGCGGCCCGGAATCCAGTGCGGGAATCGCCGGCATACTCATCGGCGTCGTCATCCGCCCGGTCAGCAGTGCACTCATGACAAAGAAAACTCCGGTCCAGTCGTTTCCGGTCCGTCGGCGGGAAAACGCCGGCGGGGCACGGCGCGGTTCACCGCGCGAGACCGAGCGCGAGAATCTCCGGGACGTGATGCGCCATCAGCCACACGACGGCGGCGAACATCGCCGACCACACCGCGACCACCACCACCCGGCTCCGCCGGCCCACGATGCACAGGAGCGTGGCGAAGAGACCGGCGAAGAGGAGGGCGTCCATGGCTCGGCAACGTAGTGGCCGGCCGGCGCCATACCGCGTACGCCACGGAAGGTCACCGGCCACCGCCCCGGATATGAGCCGAATGGCCCTACGCATCCCCCATGGGTGGGATCAGTCCTTCGTCTTCTTTTCCGGACGCAGCGCGATCCGGCCGAGCACCGCGGCGACCACGAGCGCGGCCGCCGCGATCAGCACGGAATCCGGCACGGCGGCGCCGACGCCGGACACCCATTCTTCCAGCCGGAATTCGGAGTCGGTGTCCAGAATTCCGGGCAGCGCACTCGTGCCGTTGAAGGCCAGGAAAAGAATGCCGATGCCGATGAAGAACAGCCCGGAAATCAGCGACGTGGTGTGCAGGCGCAGCGGCCCGACGGCGAATTCCCGGCCGCGCAGCCAGCCGCGCCGCCCCAGTTGGAAGCGGTCCCACAGCAGGGCCAGGACGAACAGCGGCAGCGCCATCCCGAGGGCGTACACCGCGAGCATCGACGCGCCGTACACGGGCGAGCCGCTGACCGCCGTGACCGTCAGCACGGCGCCCAGGATCGGCCCGGCGCAGAAGCCCGCGAGGCCGTAGACGCAGCCCAGGAGGAAGGTCGAGACGGCCGAGCGGGGGGTGATCCGCGCGGCGGCGGACTGTGCGCGGCGGGACGCGAAGCCCAGCCCCAGGATCTGCAGCACGCCCATCGCGATCACCACCCAGCCGCCGACGGCGATGAGCAGGTCGCGGTGGCCGTTGAAGAGCCGGCTCGCGGCGGTGCTGGCGGCGCCGAGCGGTACGAGCGTGACCGCCAGGCCCAGGTAGAACACGCCGGTCCGGGCCAGCAGCCGGCCGGGCGTGGCGAGCGAGTACGCGAAGAAGGCCGGCAGCAGCAGCGCGCTGCACGGGCTGAGCAGGGCGAGGGCGCCGCCCAGGAAAGCGGCGAGGTAACCGATGTCGGTCACTTGCCGCCCCCGCTCTTCCGCGCCCGGCCGGCGGCCTCGTCGACGGCCTGGGTGAAGGTGGCGGTGGGCTGTGCCCCGGCGATCGGCGCCCCGTTGACCAGGAAGGACGGCGTGGACTGCACGCCGAGCCGGTACCCCTCCTGCTGGTCCCGGTCCAGCGCCTTCTTCGCCGCGTCGCTCTTCATGTCGCGCCGGAAGCGGTCGATGTCCTCGACGCCGCTGTCGCGCGCCAGCTCGACCAGCTTGTCCTCGGCGAGCGCGGGGCCCTTGCGGCTCTTGGCGTACAGCGCGTCGTGCAGCTCCCAGAACTTGCCCTGCTGTCCGGCGGCCCAGGACGCGCGGGCCGCCCGCTCGGAGTCCTCGCCGTAGATGGTGAAGTTGCGGAACTCGATGCGCAGGACGCCCTCGTCCACGTACTTCTCGATCAGTTCGGGCTGGGTCTCGCGGGCGAAGCGGCCGCAGAAGCCGCACTGGTAGTCGGCGTACTCGACGAGTACGACCGGCGCGTCGGCGCGGCCGACGGCCAGCGCGTCGCCCTTCTCCCGGCGCGAGGTCTGCTTCGCGAGGTCGTCGTACATCTTCTGGCGCCCGCCGGGGTCCCCCTCCGAGACGGAGGCGGCGGGTTCGGGCTCGGCGGACTTGCTGTCGCCGCTGCCCTCGACGGCCGTGCCGACGGCGATGCCGAGGGCGACGAGTCCGACGATGAGGGCGAGGATCGCGCCGACGGCCGCGAGGCGGCGGCCCGGCGAAGCGGATGCGGACATGGGTGTGCTCCTGACGTACGGATGCGGATACGGAGGTGGTGCAGCCAGGGCGCGACGGCCGGTCCGGGGACGGACCGGGGCGCGCGGCGGGGCTATATCCGCAGTACGGGCAGGAGGGCGCAGGGGTCGGTGGCGGGGGCCGGGCCGGTGGGCGGCCGGGCGAGCGCGCAGCTCGCGGGGTCGTGGGAGAGGTACGGGACCGGGGTGACCGCGGGCGCCGCGAGCGGTTCACCGCGGTGCGTCGCGGGCGCGGGCACGGTCTCACCCTGCCCGGGCGCGTCGTGCGGCGCGCACTTCTTGGGCGCGGAGGCGGCGACGGGGGCGGGCGCGACGTCGGAGACGGGCGCCGCCTCGGATGGTGCGGAGCCCGGCGCCGCTACGGACGCGGTGGCCGGCATCGTCACGGATGCGGCGGCGGCCCGCGTCGCGGCCGGTCCGCCGGATGTACCGCACAGCAGCGGTGCGAAGACCACCGTCAGGAGGAGGAGCAGCGTCCAGGCCGCCGAGCGGTGCGCACGTCCCGTCGCTCCCATGCGTCCGCTCCCTCCCCGGTGTCCGGTGCCGCCCACGGGCGAGCGGCTCGGCGCCCATCCTACGGACCGCCGAGGCCCCGGCCCGGCACCCGTATCCCCCTTGGCGAATTCCGGTAATTACTCAGCGATTCCTGGCCGGGAAAGGCAATTGCAAGGTCGGTGGCACAACTCACCTTCGATCAGCCGTGACTTACTCCCTATACCTCCCCAGCTGACCGTTATGCCCTTTTGGCAGCCGCCCACCCCGCCTGCGATAGTCGGGGCAACGACCCCCCATTGACCCGGGCCAGGTCGTCAACGCGCCGCGGGCACACCCCTTCCGCTCTCGGCGCGCGACTACTGGGGCCCGTTCCGCGACACCGCGGAAGGGCCCCAGTCACGTTTTACGCGCGGTCCGTCACCCGCATCTCGAACCACGTCGTCTTGCCGCGCGGCAGCAGGTCAACGCCCCAGCGGTCGGAGAGCTTGTCCACGAGGAAGAGCCCGCGACCGCTGATGTCCAGCTCGTGGACCGGCATCAGACAGGGCAGGCCGCGGGACGGATCGCGCACCTCGATGCGGATCCAGCCGCGGCGGCGCAGCATCCGCAGGCCGAACGTGCGGGCGCCGGTGTGCCGGACGGCGTTGCCGACCAGCTCCGAGACGAGCAGCACGGCATGCTCGGCGAGCCCGGGCGTCAGCGACCACTGTTTCAGCAGGACGGACTGCGTCAATCTCCGGGCCGTGGCGGCCGATTCGGGGCGCGAGGGCAGCCGTACCTCTTCATGGGCGGGATCGCCGATGAGATCGAGCGTCCGGGACGCTCCGTCGTCCCGAGCGGCAGCCGTCACCCTGGCCCTCTCCCCCTCCGCGTCCTGGGCGGGCAGCACCCATCGCGCGGCAGCCGTGCCGGTCCCCGGCCGCGGCTGCTCCGTACCTTCGAGGCCCGCCATGCCACCATCATGGACGCAATGGGCACGGTACGGGGGCGGAACCGCTGGAATCGGTCGCCCGGAATCCACGGTTCCCCCGCCCCCTGCCGACATATGCCATGGGCAGTCAACACCCCCGCGCAGCCCTCCTGACCTGCGACGCAACCCGCCCGCAGATGATCGACAGGGCCGTTTCGCGAGGATCGCTCAAGCTTCCCCTGAGCCGGGCGTCATTCGCCCGCAAGGAGCACGGGCTATGGACGCCCGATCCCCTCCGTACCACCAACACCGCTCTTGTCAGCGGAACTTGGCCTTGCCGGGGCCCTCCTCGACGAAGCTGCGCATGCCCGTCGCACGGTCCTCGGTGGCGAACAAGCCTGCGAACCAGTTCCGTTCGATCGTCAGTCCGGTGTCGATGTCGGTCTCCAGACCGGCGTCCACCGACTCCTTCGCGGCGCGCAGTGCCATCGCCGGGCCCACGGCGAGCCGGGCCGCCCAGGCGTGCGCCTGCGCGTACACCTCTTCGGCGGGAACCACCCGGTCCACCAGCCCGAGGGCGAGCGCCTCGTCGGCCTTCACCTGGCGGCCGGTGAAGATCAGGTCCTTGGCCTTGGACGGGCCGATGAGGCGGGCGAGGCGCTGGGTGCCGCCCGCGCCCGGGATCAGGCCGAGCAGGATCTCGGGCTGGCCGAGCTTGGCGTTCTCCGCGGCGATGCGGAAGTCGGCGCAGAGCGCGAGCTCGCAGCCGCCGCCGAGCGCGTATCCGGTGACCGCGGCCACCACGGGCTTGGGGATGCGGGCGACGGCGGTGAAGGAGTCCTGCAGCGCCTTGGACCGGGCGACCATCGCCGCGTGGTCCATCACCTGCATCTCCTTGATGTCCGCGCCGGCCGCGAACACCTTCTCGCCGCCCCAGATCACCACCGCGCGGACGTCGTCGCGGCGGGTGGCCTCCTCGGCCAGCTCGCGCAGCCGGTCCTGGGTGGCGGTGTCCAGCGCGTTCATGGGCGGACGGTCCAGGCGGACGGTGCCGACGCCGTCGGCCACCTCGAAGTTCACAGTCATGAGGGCAGGTTAATAGCCGTTCACGGGAACGGCGCCGGTGCACTTGGTCACAGTGCACCGGACGCCCCGTCACGGCCCCGCCACAGCCCTTGCCGCGGCCCCGTACCGGCTCTTACTTACTGCGGCGCTTCCACTCCTCCCACGGCATGTTCCACACGTTCAAGCCGTTCTCCGGCTGGATGGTGCGGTCGTGGGAGTTCTTGACGACGACCAGGTCGCCGATCATGGAGTTCCCGTAGAACCACCCGGCGGGCGTGGAGGCGGAGCCGCCGCGGTAGTCGAAGAGGCCCACGCAGCCGTGGCTGGCGTTGCGCCGGCCGAAGGTCCACTGCCCGGACCAGTAGTTGCCGTGGATGAACGTGCCGGAGTCGCTGAGCCGCATCGCGTGCGGCACGTCCTTGATGTCGTACTCGCCGCCGAAGCCCACGGTGTCGCCGTTCATCCGCGTCACCGGGTGCTTCTCGCTGATGACCATCTTGCCGTTGTACGTCTCGGTGCCCGGGGCGCCCGAGGTGATCGGCAGCGTCTTGATCTTCTTGCCGTCGCGGACCACGGTCATCTGGTGCGACGCCGCGTCCACCGTGCTGATCTGGCTCCGGCCGACGGTGAAGGTGACCTTCTTGTTCTGCGTCCCGTACACCCCGGGGCGGCCCTCGACCCCATTGAGGTTCATGGTGACGGTGACCTTCGTGCCCGGCTTCCAGTACTTCTCCGGGCGGTACTCCAGGCGGTCGTTGCCGAACCAGCGGCCCTCGATGGGCACCGACGGCTCGGCGGTCACCTTGATCGCGTTCTCCACGGCCTTCGGGGCCGTGATGCCGCGCGTGAAGCGCACGTCGACCGGCATCCCGACGCCGACCGTCTGCCCGTTCTCCGGGACGTGGCGCCCGATGAAGGTGTTCTTGGGCACCAAAGTGGTGAAGTCGGCGTGCTCGGCGGCCTCACGGCCCTCGGAGTCCTTCGCCACCGCGTCGACCGTGTACTCCGTCGACGCGCCGAGGTGCCCGACCGGCTGCCAGACGCTGCCGCCCTTGGAGAGCCGCCCGTCGACGGTGTTGCCCTTGGCGTCCTTGACCGTCACGGACTTCAGCGTGCCCTTGTCCACCGTCACCTTCAGGGCGCCGCTCGTGGCGACGTCCTCGGCGCCGTCCTTCACCGAGATCTTCACCGCGGCCTGCGACGCGGCGTCCTTGCCGTCCTTGCCCCCCTTGTCCCCGCTGCCGCCGCACGCGGCCACCAGCACCATCAGCGCCCCGAGCACCGGAGCGAGCAGGACCTTTCCCCCCTGCCGCCGCCGAAACCGCCCTCGCGGCGCCCCCCATATCGGCTGCACGTCCAAGACTTGGCCTCTTTTCCCCTCGCACGGCCCGCATCCGCGGCGCGCGGCACGGGCCACGCGCGCGCCTGCCGCCAGATAACCACACCGGGGACGAGGGCGGACTCCCCGGACATGTCACCGTTTCGTCCCAACTGATAACGGTGGTACGGGACGTGCGGGAGAGGGCCGCGCGGGCGGTCAAGTCGGCCGGATAACGGTGCGGCCGGTGCCCGCGCCACCCCCGGATCAGCGGAGCGCGGAGCCCCGCAGCCATTCGTCCCACGGCATGTTCCAGCCACCCAGCCCGTTGTCCGGCGCCACCGTCACGTCCCGCGAGCGGATCACCTCGACGATGTCGCCGATCAGCGAGTTGCCGTAGAACCAGCCCGCCGGCGTGTCCGGGCTGCCGCCCTGCTCGTCGCGGAGCCCGACGCACCCGTGGCTGGTGTTGGCGCCGCCGAACGTCCCCCGCGACGCCCAGTAGTTCCCGTGCAGGAACGTCCCCGACGTGGTCAGGCGCAGCGCGTGCGGCACATCGGGGATGTCGTACTCGCCACCGAAGCCGACCGTTCCGCCGTCCATCCGGGTCATCGGATGCCGTTCCAGGATCACCATCCGGCCGTTGTACGTCGGGTTGTCCTGGTCGCCCGCGGTGACCGGCAGGGTCACCGGCGGCGTTCCCGCGCGCCGTACGGTCATGGTGTGCGCGGCGGCGTCAACCACGCTGGTCTGATCCCGGCCGATCCGGAAACGGACGGTCTTGTGCTGGATCCCGTACACCCCGGGTGCCGCACGCACGTCCCGCAGCCGCAGCGCCATCGTGACCTCCGTGCCCGGCCGCCAGCGCTCCCGGGGCCGGAAGTCCATCCGGCGCGCGCCGAACCAGTGGGGCGCGACGCGCACGGCGGGGCGCGCGGTGACGGAGACGGCCCGCTCGACGGCGGCGCGGTCGCGCACCGGGCGGTTGAAGTCGAAGGAGACGATCATTCCGGTGCCGACGGTGGAGCGGTGCTCGGGCCGGAAGAAGCCGACGAGACGGTGCCGGGGCACGTAGGTGGTGAAGGAGGTGTGCCGGGCGGTGCGCCGCCCGTGCCCGTCCAGCGCCACGGCCTCGACGGTGTAGCGGGAGGCGAGCGCGAGCGGGGGGCCGGCCGAGCGCCAGCCGAGCCCGTCGCGGGTGAGCCGGCCGGGCACCGGTGCGCTGCCGGTGTCCCCCGCCCGGGTGACCTCGACCCGCTCCAGGCGCCCGTCCGGTACCCGTACCTCGATGCGGTGGCCCGCGCGCACGCCGCGCGCGCCGTCGTCCGGTACCACCCGTACGGCCTCGCGCGTGGGCCGCGGCGCGTCGGAGGTCCACCCGCCCGGCCCCTGGCAGGCGGAGAGCAGGACGGCGCCGGTGAGCAGCGGTACGGCGGCCGTCCAGGGCCGCCCGGCCGCTCGGTTTCTGAGGGTTCGGTAGCTCACGGTGATCTCAACGAGCGTTCGCTTCGTGGGGAAACGTGAGGTCCTGCCCAGTTCGGGGAAGGAAGGGGGCAGGGATGGATCGCCGGGAGGGCACGTCCACGCGCGCGGCCGGGACGCCGCGCGGGCACCGCCCGATCGAGTCGCCGAGCGGCGGGAGGCTGCCACGTGTCGAGCGCGCTGGAGCAGGAGGCACTGCCGGACGACGGCCGGGCGAGAACGGCCCCGGGCACGGTCACGGTGCGGCCCGGAAGCCCGCAGCCCCTCGGGGCGCGCTTCCGCAGCGGTCCGGACGGCGTCGCGGGGACGAACTTCGCGCTGTGGTCGGCGGGCGCCGAGGCGGTGGAGGTGTGCGTCTTCGACGAGGCGGGCGCCGAGACGCGGTACGCGCTCACCGAGCTGACGCACGAGATCTGGCACGGCTTCGTCCCCGGCGTGCTGCCGGGGACGCGGTACGGCTACCGCGTGCACGGCCGCTGGGACCCCTGGACCGGGGCGCGGTGGAATCCGGCGAAGCTGCTGCTCGATCCGTACGCGCGGGCGATCGACGGGGACTTCCGGCTGCCTTCGGAGGTGTACGGCCATGTCCGCGACTGGCCCGAGCAGCACATAGCGGACACGGTGCGCGACAACCGGGACTCCGCGCCGCACGTCCCCAAAGGCGTGGTGGTGCACGACGACGCACCCGGTGACGAGTGGGCGGACGACCGCCGCCCGAAGACGCCGTGGGCCGACTCGGTCCTGTACGAGCTGCACGTACGCGGCTTCACGAAGCGGCATCCGGACATCCCGGAGCAGCTGCGCGGCACGTACGCCGGGCTCGCGCACCCGGCCGCGATCGGGCATCTGGCCCGGCTCGGCGTCACCGCCGTCGAGCTGCTGCCCGTGCACCAGTTCGCGCACGAGGACCATCTGCTCCGGCGCGGCCTGCGCAACTACTGGGGCTACAACTCCATCGGCTACTTCGCGCCGCACGCCGCGTACGCCGCTTCAGGGACGCGCGGCCAGCAGGTGGGCGAGTTCCGCCGGATGGTGCGCGCGCTGCACGACGCGGGCATCGAGGTCATCCTCGACGTGGTCTACAACCACACGGCCGAGGCGAACGAGATGGGCCCGATGCTGTCCCTGCGCGGCATAGACAATCGGGGCTACTACCGCCTCCAGCAGGACCCGCGCCGGTACGCCGACTACACCGGCTGCGGCAACACCCTGCACGTCGTCCAGCCCAACGTGCTGCGCCTGATCACCGACTCACTGCGCTACTGGGTCACCGAGATGGGCGTGGACGGCTTCCGCTTCGACCTGGCCGCGGCGCTCGCCCGGTCCATGCACGACGTGGACATGCTCTCGCCGTTCCTCGCGGTGATCGCGCAGGACCCGGTGCTGCGCCGGGTGAAGCTGATCGCCGAGCCGTGGGACGTGGGGATGGGCGGGTACCAGGTCGGGGCCTTCCCGCCGCTGTGGACGGAGTGGAACGACCGGTACCGCGACGCCGTGCGGGACTTCTGGCGCGGCGCGTACCCGGACGTCCGCGACCTGGGGTACCGGCTGTCCGGCTCCAGCGACCTGTACGCCTGGGGCGGCCGCCGCCCGCAGGCGTCGGTCAACTTCATCACCGCGCACGACGGCTTCACCCTGCGCGACCTGGTCTCCTACGAGCACAAGCACAACGAGGCCAACGGCGAGGGCAACCGCGACGGGACGGACGACAACCGCTCGTGGAACTGCGGCGCCGAGGGCGGGACCGACGACCCGGACATCAAGGCGCTCCGCCGCCGCCAGCTCCGCAACCTCCTCACCACGCTGCTGCTCTCCACCGGCGTGCCGATGCTGGTCGCGGGCGACGAGCTGGGCCGCACCCAGCAGGGCAACAACAACGGCTACTGCCAGGACAACGAGCTGGGCTGGCTGGACTGGTCGCTGGCGGACGATCCGGAGTGGCGGCCGCTGACCGAGCTGGTCACCCGGCTGATCACGCTGCGCCGGGCGCACCCGGTGCTGCGCCGCCGCGCCTTCTTCTCGGGGCGGCCGCAGGGGCCGAACGGACTGCGGGACCTGGCGTGGTTCACGCCCGCGGGCACGGAGATGACGGACGCGGACTGGTACGCGCACGCCGCGGGCCTGAGCATGTTCCTGTCCGGTACGGACATCCCGCAGCGCGACGAGCGCGGGCTGCCGGTCACCGACGACAGCTTCCTCGTCGTGCTGCACGCCGGGGAGGCGCCCGGTCGCTTCACCCTTCCGGGCGCGCCATGGGCCCGTACGTATGAACTCCTCGTCGACACCGCGCGGGAGGACCAGGAGGCGGCGCCGGGCACGGCGTACGAGGCGGGCGCCGAGGTGGAGATGCCGGGGCGGGCGGTGTGGCTGCTGCGGGCCGGGCGGTGACCGCTCGGTCCGGGGCCGCCCGGCCCGAGGCCGTGCTTCCCGTGTTCGCGCGTCCCGGGTCCGTGCGGCGGGAAAAAACCGCATGAGGAATGTCAGTGGTGACTTCTACGCTCGCTCCTGATGAGCGATGACGCGCACCGCCCCGAGTCCGCCGTCCCCACTCCCCGCTCCCCCGTGCGCTCGCTGCTGCGCCTGTGGCCGTACGTCCGCCCCGTGCGGGCCCGGCTGGCCGGTGCGGCGGGCGTCGCCGTCCTGGCGTCCGGCACGGGCCTGCTCATCCCGCTCGTACTGAAGTGGCTGGTGGACGGGCCGGTCGCGGCGCGGGACGCGGGCGGCATCTGGCTGGGCGGCGGGCTCCTGCTGCTCCTCGGGCTGGCCGAGGCCGGGCTCTTCGGGCTGCGCCGGTGGCTGGTCGCGCGCCCGCTCGCGAGCGTCGAGGCGGCCATGCGCGCCGCGCTCTACCGCCACCTCCAGCGGCTCCCGGTGGCCTTCCACGACCGCTGGCCCACCGGGCAGCTCCTCTCCCGCGGCACGACCGACCTGCAGCTCCTGCGGATGTTCCTGGCGTTCCCGCTGACGTTCCTGTTCGTCAACGGCGTCACGATCCTCGCCGGCTGCGCCATCCTGCTCACCCAGCGCTGGACGCTCGGGCTGGTCCTGCTCGCGCCGATCGTGCCGCTGGTGGTGCTGTGCTCGGTGTTCGAGGCGAAGTACTCCGTCGCGGCGCGCCGTTCGCAGGACCAGGTCGGCGACCTGACCACGCTGGTCGAGGAGTCGGTACTGGGCATCCGCATCATCAAGGGCTTCGGCCGGCACCGCGCCCAGGCCCACGCCTACACCGCCCTCACCCACGAGCTGCGCGCCACCGAGCTGCACAAGGCACGGCTGCTCGCCGCGATCTGGGGCGTCATCACGATCCTGCCGGAGACCGCCATCGGGGCCGCGCTGATCCTCGGCACGGTCCAGGTCGCCGACGGTGACCTGTCGGCGGGCACGCTCGTGGCGTTCCTGTCCACCGCGCTGGCGCTGCGCTGGCCGGTGGAGTCCATCGGCTTCCTGCTGGCGATCAGCAACGAATCGGCGACCGCGGCCGACCGGTACTTCGAGGTCATGGACGTCCCGCCGGCGGACGCGGCCGACGCGTCCGCACTCGCCGCCGCGGCCGCCGACGGCGCCCCGGCCCCCGACGGCCTGGCCCTCACCGGCGTGGAGTTCCGCTACCCCGACGCGCCCGCCGGCGCACCGCCCACGCTGCGCGGCGTCGACCTGCACGTCCGGCCCGGCGAGACGATGGCCCTGGTGGGCGCGACGGGCAGCGGCAAGACCACGCTCACCGCGCTGGTACCGCGGCTGTACGACGTCACCGGCGGCCGGATCACCCTGGACGGGCGCGACATCATGACCCTGCCGCGGGACGAGCTGCGGTCGCTGGTCGCGGTGGCCTTCGAGGAGCCGACGCTCTTCTCGGCGACCGCGGCGGAGAACGTCCTGATGGGCGGCGAGGAGGCGGACGGGGACGGCGTGCGGCGGGCGCTGCGGATCGCCCAGGCGCACGAGTTCGTCGCCGCGCTGCCTCAGGCCGAGCACACCCAGGTCGGCGAGCAGGGCCTGAGCCTGTCCGGCGGGCAGCGGCAGCGGCTCGCGCTGGCCCGCGCGGTGGTCGGGTCGCCGCGCTTCCTCGTCCTGGACGACCCGCTCTCCGCGCTGGACGTGCACACCGAGGCGCGGGTGGAGGCCGCGCTGCGCGAGGTACTGGCGACCACGACCGCGCTGATCGTCGCGCACCGCCCCTCCACGGTCCTGCTCGCCGACCGGGTCGCACTGCTCTCCGGCGGCCGCGTCACCGCCGTCGGCACGCATCAGCAACTGCTGCGCGAGAGCGCGGAGTACGCCCACCTGATGTCCGGCACGGGCCCGGCCGATTCGGCGCCGGCCGGCGCCGCGGGCCCCGCCGACCCGGCCCGCACCGCAGAGGAGACGGAGCGATGACCACGACCACGACCGCCGCCGGGCGGCCGCCCGAGGACAGCGACGCCGACGCTGCCACGCCGCCCGGCCCACCCGCCCCCGGCGACCCCTTCGACCAGGACGTCCTGCCCACTCCCAAGGGCGCCTCGCTCGCCCTGCTCCGCTCACTGCTGCGCCCGTACACGGCCCGCGGCCGGCTCACCGTCGTCCTGCTCCTCCTCCAGCAGGCCGCCGTGCAGGCCGGGCCGCTGCTGGTCGCGTACGCCATCGACCACGCCGTCCCCGCGCTGCGGGCGCACGACCACGGCCCGCTGCTCGCCGTGGGCGCCGGATACCTGGCGTGCGCGCTGGCCGCGGGCGCCCTGCAGTACGGCTTCACGCGGTCCTGCGCACGGGTCAGCCAGGACGTACTGCGCGACCTGCGCGGCCGGATCTTCCGGCACGCCCAGGCGCTCAGCCTGGACTTCCACGAGCGCTACACCTCGGGACGGCTGATCTCCCGCTCGACCACCGACGTGGAATCGCTGCGCGAGCTGCTCAACGACGGCCTGCAGGAGCTGGTCGGGGTCGTGCTGTCCATCGTCTACGTCACGGCGATGCTGCTGTACCTGGACTGGGGCCTGGGCACGGCGGCCGTGCTCTCCGCGGGGCCGCTGCTGCTCTTCATCCGCTCCTACCGGCGCCGCTCCAAGAGGGTCTACGCCCGCCGCTCGACGGCGATCGCCGCGGTCATCGTGAAGTTCGCCGAGACGCTCAACGGCATCCGACCGGTGCAGGCGTTCCGCCGCGAGCGGCCCAACGACGCGGCGTTCGGCCGCCTCAACCGCGTCCACGAGCGGGTCAACGGCAGCGCCACCCTGGAAATGGCCCGGTACGTCCTCCTCTCCCGCACGGCCGCCAACATCGCCGTCGCCGCCATCGTGCTGTGGGGCGCCTCCCGCGTCGCCACCGGCTCCCTCGCCCTCGGCGTACTGGCCGCCGCCGTCCTGTACCTGCGCCGCCTCTACGACCCGATCGACCGCCTCGGCATGTTCCTGAACGCCTACCAGTCGGCGGCCGCCTCCCTGGAGAAGGTCGCGGGCCTCCTCGCCCAGCGGCCCGCCGTCCCGGAACCGGCCGCGCCCGTGCCGCTGCCCGACCGCGCCGCCGACCGCCCGGGCCGCGAAGTGACCTTCTCGGGCGTCCACTTCGCGTACCGCACCGGTGGCGAGGTGCTGCCCCGCTTCGACCTCACCCTCGCCGCGGGGAAGACCGTCGCGGTGGTCGGCAGCACGGGCGCGGGCAAGTCCACCCTCGCCAAGCTGCTCGCCCGCTTCTACGACCCCACGGGTGGCCGGGTGCTGCTGGACGGCGTCGACCTGCGCGACCTGTCCACGACCGACCTGCGGCGCGGGATCGTCATGGTCACCCAGGAGGCGTTCCTCTTCTCCGGCACGGTCGCGGAGAACATCGCCATCGGCCGCCCCGAGGCCCCCCGCGCCGAGATCGAGCGGGCCGCGCGGGCCATCGGCGCCCATGACTTCATCGCCGCGCTCCCCGAGGGCTACGACACCGACGTCCGCAAGCGCGGCGGCCGCATCTCCGCCGGCCAGCGCCAGCTCGTCGCCTTCGCCCGCGCCCTCCTGGCCGACCCCGCCGTCCTCATCCTGGACGAGGCGACCTCCTCCCTCGACATCCCCGGCGAACGCGCCGTCCAGCGCGCCATGCACACCGTCCTCCGCGACCGCACCGCCGTCGTCATCGCCCACCGCCTCTCCACGGTGGAGATCGCCGACCGCGTCCTGGTGATGTCCCACGGCCGCATCATCGAGGACGGCACACCGTCCGAACTGATCGGCAGCAAGGGCGAGTTCGCCTCCCTCCACGAGGCATGGCAGGACAGCCTGGTGCAGTGAGGGCCGTCCCGCGCGCGTGAAATCATGTTGATCATGAGCACGCCGCCGCCTCCCGGGGCCTCCTATCCGCCGTATCCGCAGCAGCCCCAGCAGCCCGGCTTCGGCACACCGCAGTACGGCCCGCCGCAGGCTCCGCACCCGGGTCAGGCTCCGTACCAGGGGCAGGCGCCCTACCCGGGTCAGCCGCCGTACGGCCAGCAGCCCGGCGCTCCCTGGGGAATGCCGCCCATGGGGCCGCCGCCGAGGAAGAGCAACGCGGGCAAGGTCGTCGGCATCGTGATCGGCGTGGTGGTCGGCTGCTTCCTCGTCGGAGGCGTCGTGCGCGAATTCCTGCCGGGGGCGGGGGCTTCCCACTCCAGTACCGTCCCTTCCGGGCCCCGTTACACGCTGACGGTTCCCAAGACGCTCGACAACGGGACGTACAGGCTCGCCCAGGACATCAGCGACACGATCGACCGGCAGATTCCGCACGACGGCAACGGCATGCACGGCATGAAGGCGGTGGGCGGCCAGTACACCCGTGGCACCAAGTCCCTGACGTACACCGGGCTGTACGGCACCATCGACGACCCGGATCAGGCGCTCGACAACAGCATCAAGGGCATGAACGAGGGCGAGGGCGCCGCCCAGCCCGTGCCGGACCGGGAGTTCACCCCCGAGGGCGATGACACTCCGGTGACCTGCGGCGTCATGACCAAGGACCAGGCCGGCACGGTGATGACCGTGCCCTTCTGCGGCTGGGCCGACGGGAGCCACGAGGTGAGCGTGATGGAGGTGGACGGCGCCGACCCCGAGGCCGATCCGGCCTCCGTCGACCTGCAGGCATTCGCCGACAAGGCGGGCCGCATCCGGGACGAGGTACGCGTCGAGGCCGGCTGACCCGCCCTCTGCCCCGCCCGCCGTCATGGTTGACCGTTATACGAACACCAACCGCCGCTCTACGGACGGTTTCCGGCCATGTTGGTGAACGGATCCTGACAAGCGGGCGTGGCCGGTGGGAAGCTGCGCGGCAGTCGGAGCGGGTCCCCACAGCACCACTGCCCGCGCCGGTCACCTCCGTACCGCTCCCCCCACACGCACTTGTTCTGCCCGGACGGCCACCCCGCCGCCCGGTCCCCCCGGCCGTGGCCCACACCGCCGCGGCCCCGCAGAAGGAGCCAGCGTGAGACGCACCCCCCATGGACGTGCCGCGACGGGCCGCAGACGTGTGATGGCCACCGGCACGCTCGTCGCCGTGACGGCACTCCTCGCCGTCGGCGTGCAGACCGGCGCGGGCAACGCCGCGCCCAACCCCGGCAGCACACACGCACAGCCCCGGGCGGGCGCCCTGCCCGCCAAGCTCTCCCCCTCGCAGCGTGCGGAGCTGCTGAAGGACGCCGCCGCCACCACCGCGCAGACGGCGAAGAAGCTCCAGCTCGGCGCCAAGGAGAAGCTCGTCGTCCGGGACGTCCAGCAGGACCGGGACGGCACGACGCACACCCGGTACGAGCGCACCTACGAAGGGCTGCCCGTCCTCGGCGGCGACCTCGTCGTGCACGAGACCAGGACCGGCAAGGTCGAGCGGGTCACCAAGGGCGTCCGGGCCCGGATAGCCGTAGGCAGTACGAAGGCGGCCGTGACGCCCGCGACCGCCGAGGCGAAGGCCGTGCAGGCGTCGAAGGCGGAGGGCGCGGAGAAGTCCGCCGCCAAGGAGCCGCGCAAGGTGGTCTGGGCGGCGGACGGCAAGCCGGTGCTGGCCTACGAGACCGTGGTCGGCGGGGTGCAGGACGACGGCACGACGCCGAACCAGCTGCACGTCATCACCGACGCCACCACCGGTGAGAAGCTCTTCCAGTACCAGGGCATCGAGCAGGGCACCGGCAACAGCCAGTACAGCGGCCAGGTGACGATCGGCACGGCGCCCTCGTACACCATGACCGACAGCGCGCGGGGCAACCACAAGACCTACAACCTCAACCACGGCTCGTCCGGCACCGGCACGCTCTTCTCCGACCCGGACGACGTCTGGGGCGACGGCACTCCGCAGAACGCGCAGACCGCGGGCGTGGACGCCGCGTACGGCGCCCAGCTCACCTGGGACTACTACAAGAGCGTGCACGGGCGGAGCGGCATCCGCGGTGACGGCGTCGGCGCGTACAGCCGCGTGCACTACGGCAACAACTACGTCAACGCCTTCTGGGACGACAGCTGCTTCTGCATGACCTACGGCGACGGGTCCGGCAACTCGGCGCCGCTCACCTCGATCGACGTGGCCGCGCACGAGATGACGCACGGCGTCACCTCCGCGACCGCCGACCTCACCTACAGCGGCGAGTCCGGCGGCCTGAACGAGGCGACCTCGGACATCTTCGCGGCGGCCGTGGAGTTCAACGCCAACAACGCCAAGGACCCGGGCGACTACCTCATCGGCGAGAAGATCGACATCAACGGTGACGGCACCCCGCTGCGCTACATGGACAAGCCCAGCAAGGACGGCGCGTCCAAGGACTCCTGGTACTCCGGCGTCGGCAACGTCGACGTGCACTACTCCTCCGGCATCGCCAACCACTTCTTCTACCTGCTGTCCGAGGGCAGCGGCCCGAAGGACGTGAACGGCGTGCACTACGACAGCCCGACCTCCGACGGGCTGCCCGTGCCGGGCATCGGCCGGGCAGGCGCCGAGAAGGTCTGGTACAAGGCGCTCACCCAGTACATGAGCTCCAACACCAACTACGCGGGCGCCCGCACCGCCACCCTGCAGGCCGCCGCCGACCTCTTCGGCAAGGACACCCCGACCTACAACACGGTCGCCAACACCTGGGCCGCGGTGAACGTCGGCAGCCGCGTCGGGGACGGCGGCGACCCCGACCCGGGCGGCAACGTCTTCGAGAACACCAATGACGTGGCCATCCCGGACGCGGGTACCGCGGTCACCTCGTCGATCAGCGTCAACCGGACCGGCACGGCGCCCAGCACCCTCAAGGTCGGCGTGGACATCGTGCACACCTACCGCGGTGACCTGGTCATCGACCTGGTCGCGCCGGACGGCACCGCGTACCGCCTGAAGAACTCCAGCTCCTGGGACTCGGCGGCGAACGTGAACACCACGTACACCGTCAACGCCTCGGCGGAGAACGCGGCCGGCACCTGGAAGCTGCGGGTGCGGGACGTGTACTCCGGCGACACCGGCTACGTGAACAGCTGGAAGCTGACCTTCTGACGCAGCCCCGTTGAGTCACCGGTGCCACCCCCGCCGAGCGGCGGGGGTGGCACTCCTCCGTTATGCGGACGCGGGCTCGCTCTTTGCGAACAAATTGCGAAGCGGCGCCAATTACCCGGTGACAGACACCCGTTCGGGTGGCACGCTAACCCCGCACGTACCACCCGCATCGCTTTGCACCCCCACCACAGGCAAAGTTGAAGGAGCACGCGTGACCCCCCACATATCGCGTACCACCCGTATCGCCGGTGCCTCCGTGGCCGCCGCCGCGCTGCTCGCGGCCGGCATCGCCACCGGCACGGCGGGCGCGGCCCCCGCCGCCCACGAGGCAGCGGCCTCACCGGTCAAGATGACCGCCTCGCACCGCGCCGAGCTGCTGCGCGACGCGCAGGCCACGAAGGCGAAGACCGCCGAGGAGCTGGGCCTCGGGTCCAAGGAGAAGCTGGTCGTCAAGGACGTCATCAAGGACGCGGACGGCACCACGCACACCCGCTACGAGCGCACCTACGACGGCCTGCCCGTGCTCGGCGGCGACCTCGTCGTCCACCAGGCCAAGGGCGGCGCCATCAAGTCGACCACCAAGGCCACGAAGGCCACCATCAAGGTCGCCTCCACCACCCCGAAGATCGCCCCGAAGTCGGCCGCGATCTCCGCCGAGTCGGTGTCCGGTAAGACCGAGGGCATCAAGAAGTCCGACGCGGCGTCGCCGAACAAGGTGATCTGGGCCGCCTCCGGCAAGCCGGTGCTCGCGTACGAGACGGTCGTCAAGGGCGTCCAGAAGGACGGCACCCCCAGCGAGCTGCACGTCGTCACCGACGCCAGCACGGGCAAGAAGCTCTTCCAGCACCAGGCCATCGAGACCGGCGCCGGCACCAGCATGTACGGCGGCAAGGTCGAGCTGGCCACCAAGAAGGGCGGCAGCGGTTTCGAGCTGACCGACGACAGCCGCGGCGGCCACTCCACCTTCGACCTTGGCGGCTCGGAGAGCGGCGAGGGCAAGCTGCTCACGGACGACGACGACACCTGGGGCACCGGCAAGGGCGACGACCCGCAGACCGCGGCCGTCGACGCGGCGTACGGCGCGCAGGTCACCTGGGACTACTACAAGAACGTGCACGGCCGCAGCGGCATCAACGGCGACGGCAAGGGTGCGACCTCCCGCGTGCACTACGGCCAGAACTACGTGAACGCGTTCTGGGACGACAGCTGCTTCTGCATGACGTACGGCGACGGCGAGGGCAACACCCACCCGCTGACCGCCCTGGACGTCGCGGCGCACGAGATGTCGCACGGCGTCACCTCGGCCACCGCGAACCTGGAGTACAGCGGTGAGTCCGGCGGCCTGAACGAGGCCACCTCCGACATCTTCGGCACCTCGGCGGAGTTCAGCGCCAAGAACGCCGAGGACCCGGGCGACTACCTCATCGGCGAGAAGATCGACATCAACGGTGACGGCTCGCCGCTGCGCTACATGGACAAGCCCAGCAAGGACGGCAACTCGCTGGACTTCTGGAAGGAGGGCGCCGGCGACGTCGACGTGCACTACTCCTCGGGCATCGCCAACCACTTCTTCTACCTGCTGTCCGAGGGCAGCGGCCCGAAGGAGATCGACGGCGTGAAGTACGACAGCCCGACCGCCGACGGCTCCAAGGTCGAGGGCATCGGCCGGGACAAGGCCGAGAAGATCTGGTACAAGGCGCTGACCGAGTACATGACCTCCACGACCGACTACAAGGCCGCGCGCGAGGCGACCGTCAAGGCCGCCACCGACCTGTACGGCGCGGACGGCGCCGAGGTCAAGGGCGTCGAGGCGGCGTGGACGGGCGTGGCGGTGAAGTAACGCCGGTGAAGCGCTGCTCGTGAAGCAACGCTTCGCCACCAGGCCCCCCTTACAGTCCGGGGAGCTTAGGGGGGCGGGGAGCCGCGTGGGCGTTGTCCACAGGGTGATCCCGGGCGATCCGCCTCCTCCGGCCCGGAATCCCTCCCAGGGGGGCAGGCGATATGCACAGGCCGGGTGGGGGCGGGTCGTACGCACCCATCCGGTAGCGGCACACCGTACGCACGAGCCGGGCGGTGTCCGGGGGCTCCCGTTATCCCTCCGGACACCGCCCTTTCGCGGTTGCGGTCAGCGCAGCAGGACGCCGGCCGCCTCGCCGGTGGCTTCCGACGGGACGGCGATCAGGCCCATCTCCGCGTGTGTGGAGAGCAGGGGGTGGGCGGGGAGGATGCGGACCGTGTAGCCGAAGGGGCCGGTGCGGTCCAGGACGAGGGGGCCCTCGTACAGCCAGCGGCCTTCCAGGTCGGGGCCGCCCGCCGGCTTGAGCGGGACGGTGAGCGGGTCGGCGATCCGGTCGGACTCGTCGACCCGGCCGGAGACGAGCTGTACCTCGACGTCCTCGGGGGCCAGCTCGTCCAGCGTGACCCGGACGCGGAGCGCCAGGGTGCCGCCCAGTTCGGCCTGGCCGTTGGCGGGCGTGGTGGGGCTGCCGGTCTCGACGTGGTCCACCGCGACCCGCGGCCACGCCTCCCGCACCCTGGTCTTCCACTCCGCGAGACCGCGCGCGGACTCCGGGGTGAGGGCGCGGTGCGCGTGCGCCGCGGGGGCGTAGAGCCGCTCGACGTACTCCCGGACCATCCGGCCGGCGAGCACTTTCGGGCCGAGCGTGACCAGCGTGCGGCGGACCATCTCGACCCAGCGGTGCGGTACGCCCGCCTCGTCGCGCTCGTAGAAGCGCGGCGCGACGCGCTGTTCGAGCAGCTCGTAGAGGGCCGCCGCCTCCAGGTCGTCGCGGCGTTCCTCGTCGGTGGCGGTGCCGTCGGCGGTGGGGATGGACCAGCCGAAGTCCGGCTCGTACCACTCGTCCCACCAGCCGTCGAGGACGGAGAGGTTCAGGGCTCCGTTGAGCGCGGCCTTCATGCCGGAGGTGCCGCACGCCTCCAGCGGGCGCAGTGGGTTGTTCAGCCAGATGTCGCAGCCGGGGTAGAGCTTCTGCGCCATCGCCATGCCGTAGTCGGGCAGGAAGACGATGCGGTGGCGGACGCGCGGGTCGTCGGCGAAGCGGACCAGCTCCTGGACGAGGCGCTTGCCGCTGTCGTCGGCGGGGTGCGCCTTGCCGGCCACCACGATCTGGATCGGCCGCTCGGGGTGGAGCAGCAGCTCCATGAGGCGGTCGCGGTCGCGGAGCATGAGGGTGAGGCGCTTGTAGGACGGCACCCGGCGGGCGAAACCGATGGTGAGGACGTCGGGGTCGAGGACGCCGTCGATCCAGGCCAGTTCGGCAGTGGCGGCGCCGCGCTGCCGCCAGGAGGCGCGCAGCCGCATCCGTACTTCGGTGACGAGCTGTTCGCGCAGGGTGCGGCGGAGGTCCCAGATGGCGGGGTCGGCGATGTCGGAGACCCGGTCCCAGCGTTCGGAGCCGCCCACGGTGAGGGCGTCCTCGGTGCGCTGGGCGCCGATCTGGCGGGCGCCGAGGCGGAAGACCTCGGGGGCGACCCAGGTGGGCGCGTGCACGCCGTTGGTGACGGAGGTGATCGGCACCTCGTCGGGGTCGAAGCCCGGCCAGAGTCCGGCGAACATTTCGCGGCTGACGCCGCCGTGCAGCGTGGAGACGCCGTTGGCGCGCTGGGCCAGGCGCAGGCCCATCACGGCCATGTTGAAGACGTTGGGCTCGCCGCCTGGGTAGCTCTCCATGCCGAGGCCGAGGACGCGGGCCGCGTCGATGCCGGGGAGTTCGCCGTCGGGGCCGAAGTGCCGGGCGACCAGTTCGCGGTCGAAGCGGTCGATGCCGGCGGGCACGGGGGTGTGGGTGGTGAAGACGGTACCGGCCCGTACGGCTTCCAGGGCGCTGTCGAAATCCAGCCCGCCGGCGTCCTCTTCGGACAGTTCGCGGATGCGTTCCAGGCCGAGGAAGCCGGCGTGCCCCTCGTTGGTGTGGAAGACCTCGGGGGCGGGGTGGCCGGTGAGCCGGCAGTACGTACGGACGGCGCGTACGCCGCCGATGCCCAGCAGCATTTCCTGCAGGAGGCGGTGTTCGCTGCCGCCGCCGTAGAGGCGGTCGGTGACCTGGCGTTCGCCGGGGCCGTTCTCCTCGACGTCGGAGTCGAGGAGGAGGAGCGGCACGCGGCCGACGCGGGCCTGCCAGATGTACGAGCGCAGCCGGCGGCCGCCGGGGAGCGCGAGGGAGACCTGGGCGGGGCTGCCGTCGTCCTCGCGGAGGAGTTCCAGGGGCAGCTCGTTGGGGTCGAGGACCGGGTAGTGCTCCTGCTGCCAGCCCTCGCGGGAGAGGGTCTGGCGGAAGTAGCCGTGGCGGTAGAGCAGGCCGACGCCGATCAGCGGGACGCCGAGGTCGGACGCGGCCTTGAGGTGGTCGCCGGCGAGGATGCCGAGGCCGCCGGAGTACTGCGGGAGGGCGGCGGTGATGCCGAATTCCGGTGAGAAGTAGGCGACGGCCTCGGGCAGGGCACCGTCGACGGACTGGTACCAGCGGCGGCCGGCGAGGTAGTCCTGCAGGTCGTCGGCGCAGGCGGTGAGCCGGCGCAGGAAGCGGCGGTCGGCGGCCAGCTCGGCCAGGCGTTCGGCGGTGACGGTGCCGAGGAGCTGGACCGGGTCGGTGCCGGGCCGCTGCCGGCCCTCGGGGTCCAGGGCGTGGAAGAGCTCGCGGGTTTCGGTGTGCCAGGACCAGCGCAGGTTCCGCGCCAGTTCACTGAGCGGTCGTAGGGACGGGGGAAGGACAGGGCGCACGGTGAATCGACGAATGGCCTTCACGCTCCGACCGTAGCGGCGGGCGGGCCGCAGCAACCACAGCGCGCGCCCGGCGCTGCGGACAACCGCTCGAAAGGCCCGCCCCACGCGTCGGCCACACTCCCGTACGCCCCTTGCCGACCCTCCCGTACGCCTCTTGGCGGAGATGCCAGCACCGGAGCGGGCCCGTGGGCCCGCTCCGTGTGCCCCGCCGGGCGGCCGCGACCGGGCCGGGCGCGTGATCCGGCCAGAAATCGCCGCAACCTTCGCCATGCATCACCCACCCGATATGGCCGATTCCGCCCCGTCGTCCTCTCTTGTACGGACTGCGGGCCCACGGAAGGCTGCAGGATGGCGTCGGTGGAGCGCGGCGCGGCAGCCGGCGCCACGGAACGCAACACCCTTGCCTGCCTGCCGAGTTGAAGAGGGGAACTCCGTACATGGCCTGGACACGAACAGCCCGCCGACGGCTGGCCGCGGGGAGTACGGCCGCCGCGTCGGCGGCCCTGCTCTGCGCCGCCACGCTGCCGGCCCACGCCGCGCCGCCCGAAGGCCGGGTACTGGGGGCGGGGGCGTCCGGCGCGGTGAACAGCAGTTACATCGTCACCTTCAAGAAGGGCGCGCGGGGGGTCGACGCGCGGTCGGCGGCGGGGAAGCGGCTGGCGGCGAAGTACGGCGCGGCGATACGCCGGACGTACCGCAAGGCCATCAACGGCTACGCGATACGGGCGAACGCGACCCAGGCCCGGCGTCTCGCGGCCGACCCCGCGGTGGCGGCGGTGAGCCAGAACCGCACAGTACGGCTGACGGACACCGTGAAGGCGCCCGGGGCCCTGCAGAAGCACCCGCCGTCCTGGGGTCTGGACCGGATCGACCAGAAGACCCTGCCGCTGAACAAGTCCTACGTCATGCCGCCCGGCGGCGGCGCGGGCGTCAGCGTGTACGTGCTGGACACCGGCGTGCGCACGACGCACAAGGACTTCGGGGGACGGGTCAGAAGCGGGCACGACTTCGTCGACAACGACGAGGCCGCGCTCGACGCGAACGGCCACGGCACCCATGTGGCCGCCACCATTGCGGGTGAGAAGTACGGCGTCGCCAAGAAGGCCGACATCGTCCCGGTGCGGGTGCTGGACTCCAATGGCTCCGGCACCACCGACGATGTCATCGCGGGCATCGACTGGGTGACGCAGCACGCCAAGGGGCCCTCGGTGGCCAATCTGAGCCTGGGCAGCATGTTGTCACCGCAGCTGGACCAGGCGGTGAAGAGCGCGATCGAGGCCGGGGTGACGTTCACCGTCGCAGCCGGGAACAATAATCTGCCGGCCCACCTCTACTCGCCCGGCCGGGTCGCGGAGGCGATCACGGTCGGCGCCACGGACAGGGACGACACTCGCGCCGAGTTCTCCAACTGGGGTCCGGGAGTGGACCTCTTCGCGCCGGGGGTGGGGATCGCCTCGGCCTGGAACTCGGGCGACGCGGCCGAGAAGGTGCTCTCCGGTACCTCCATGGCCACGCCGCACGCCGCGGGCGCGGCCGCGCTGTACCTGGCGCGGCACCCGGAGGCGACGCCTGCGGAGGTGGGGAAGGCGCTGGCCGACGGCGCTTCGGCGAAGCAGGTCAAGAGCGGCGGGCTGGGCTCGCCCGACCGGCTGCTCCGGGTCAGGTAGACCGCCCCGGTCAGGGCCGTGAGGGCCGGCTCCGCCCGTCGGCGGGGCCGGTCCGCTGCTGTCGCGTGTCACGCGGCGGCCGGTTCGCCCGGCTCGATCGCGGTGCGGTGTTACGTACGAGTAGTTCACCCGCGGGCGGATTGCCCGGCCGCGGAGCGTGGGAAGGCTCTGGCGGATACGTACGTTGCGTGCCTCCCCCGCGTGTCCCGCCCTGCGCACCTCCAACCGAGTGAAAGGCGACAGGACCGTTCATGCCCGCAACCCGTAAGCCCGCCGCGGAGATACAAAGGACAACACCCCGCAAAGTGTCCCAAGTCTCAGGTGATCCCATGATCGGTCGCATTCCCGTCCTGGACGTCCGTCCCCAGATCGACTGCGGGCGCCGCCCGGCCAAGGCGGTGACCGGCGAAACCTTCGAAGTGTCCGCCACGGTCTTCCGGGAAGGCCATGACGCGGTCGCCGCCAATGTCGTGCTGCGCGACCCGGGCGGCCGGAGCGGTCCGTGGACGCCGATGCGGGAGCTGGCGCCGGGCACGGACCGCTGGGGGGCACTGGTCACCCCGGACGCGGAGGGCCGCTGGACGTACACCGTGGAGGCGTGGTCGGACCCGGTGACGACCTGGCGGCGCACGGCACAGGTCAAGATCCCGGCCGGTCAGGACACCGGCCTGGTGCTCGCCGAGGGTGCGGCGCTGCACGAACGGGCGGCGGCGGGGGTACCGAAGAACGCGGGGCGTGAATCGATTCTGCGGGTGGCCGACACGCTGCGCGACGAGAGCCTGCCGGCCGCCACCCGGCTGGCCGCCGCGCTCACCCCCGAGGTGATGGACACCCTCGGCCGGCACCCGCTGCGCGAACTGGTCAGCGCCTCCCGGCCGATGCCGCTGCTGGTGGAGCGGCGCCGGGCGCTGTACGGCTCCTGGTACGAGATGTTCCCGCGTTCGGAGGGCGCGTACGAGGCGCCCGACGGGACCCTGGTCAGCGGTAATTTCCGGACCGCCGCCGAGCGGCTGCCGGAGGTCGCCGCGATGGGCTTCGACGTGGTCTACCTGCCGCCGATCCATCCGATCGGCACGACCCACCGCAAGGGACCGAACAACGCGCTCTCCGCTGGCCCGCACGACGTCGGCTCGCCGTGGGCGATCGGCTCGGCCGAGGGCGGGCACGACGCCATCCACCCGGACCTGGGCACCTTCGAGGACTTCGCGCACTTCGTGCGCACCGCGCGGGACCTGCGCATGGAGGTGGCGCTGGACTTCGCGCTGCAGTGTTCGCCGGACCATCCGTGGCTGGACAAGCATCCGGAGTGGTTCCACCATCGCGCCGACGGCACCATCGCGTACGCCGAGAACCCGCCGAAGAAGTACCAGGACATCCACCCCATCGCCTTCGACGCGGACTTCCGCGGCCTGGTGAAGGAGACGGAGCGGCTGCTGCGCTTCTGGATGGAGAAGGGGGTGCGGATCTTCCGGGTCGACAATCCGCACACCAAGCCGGTGGTGTTCTGGGAGAAGGTGATCGCGGACATCAACCGCACCGATCCGGACGTCATTTTCCTGGCCGAGGCGTTCACCCGCCCTGCCATGATGCGCACCCTCGCGCAGGTCGGTTTCCAGCAGTCCTACACGTACTTCACCTGGCGCAACTCCAAGCAGGAACTGACCGAGTACCTCACCGAACTGTCCCGGGAATCGGCCGACTGCATGCGGCCGAATTTGTTTGTGAACACCCCGGACATCCTGCACGCCTACCTCCAGCACGGCGGCCGGGCGGCCTTCGAGGTACGCGCGGTGCTCGCCGCGACGCTGTCCCCGACGTGGGGCGTGTACGCCGGATACGAGCTCTGCGAGGGGACTCCGGTACGAGACGGAAGCGAGGAGTACCTGGATTCGGAGAAGTATCAGCTGCGTCCCCGGGATTGGCAGACAGCGGGCCGCGAGGGCCGTAGCATCGCTCCTCTCATCACGGCACTCAACCGGCTGCGCCGTCGTCATCCGGCACTCCAGCAGTTGCGTGCCCTGCACTTCCATCATGTCGACAACGACGCGGTCCTCGCGTACTCCAAGCGCGAGGGAGCCGACGTGGTCCTCACGGTCGTGAACCTCGACCCGCACCACACCCACGAGGCGACGGTGTCGTTGGACATGCCGGAGCTCGGCCTCGACCGGCACGAGTCCGTACCGGTGCGCGACGAGCTCACCGGCGAGACCTACCACTGGGGCAGGGACAACTATGTGCGCCTGGAGCCGGGCAGTGGCATTGCGCCCGCGCACGTGCTGTCCCTGCGACCGTCCTCACCGATCGGAGGGTCACCCAATTGATCGTCAACGAGCCCGTCCCCGACACGTTCGAGGACACTCCGGCCAAGGACCGCGATCCCGACTGGTTCAAACGGGCCGTCTTCTACGAAGTCCTGGTGCGGTCGTTCCAGGACAGCAACGGGGACGGCATCGGCGACCTGAAGGGCCTGACGGCCAAGCTGGATCATCTGCAGTGGCTGGGCGTCGACTGCCTCTGGCTGCCGCCGTTCTTCAAGTCCCCTTTGCGGGACGGCGGTTACGACGTCAGCGACTACACCTCGGTACTGCCGGAGTTCGGTGACCTCGCCGACTTCGTGGAGTTCGTGGACGCCGCGCACCAGCGCGGCATGCGGGTGATCATCGACATGGTGATGAACCACACCAGCGACCAGCACCCGTGGTTCCAGGAGTCCCGCACCGACCCCGACGGGCCGTACGGCGACTACTACGTCTGGGCGGACGACGACAAGCAGTACCAGGACGCCCGGATCATCTTCGTCGACACCGAGGCGTCCAACTGGACCTTCGACCCGGTGCGCAAGCAGTACTTCTGGCACCGCTTCTTCTCCCACCAGCCGGACCTCAACTACGAGAACCCGGCGGTCCAGGAGGAGATGATCTCCGCGCTGCGCTTCTGGCTGGACCTGGGAATCGACGGCTTCCGGCTGGACGCCGTGCCCTACCTCTACGCCGAGGAGGGCACCAACTGCGAGAACCTCCCCGCCTCGCACGCCTTCCTGAAGCGCGTGCGTTCCGTGATCGACGCGAACTACCCGGACACGGTGCTGCTGGCCGAGGCCAACCAGTGGCCGGAGGACGTGGTCGACTACTTCGGCGACCCGGAGACCGGCGGCGACGAATGCCACATGGCGTTCCACTTCCCGGTGATGCCGCGCATCTTCATGGCGGTACGCCGCGAGTCCCGCTACCCGGTCTCGGAAATCCTCGCCAAGACCCCGGCGATCCCGTCCGGCTGCCAGTGGGGCATCTTCCTGCGCAACCACGACGAGCTCACGCTCGAGATGGTCACGGACGAAGAGCGCGACTACATGTACGCGGAGTACGCCAAGGACCCGCGGATGCGCGCCAACATCGGCATCCGCCGCCGGCTGGCGCCGCTGCTGGACAACGACCGCAACCAGATCGAGCTGTTCACCGCCCTGCTGCTCTCCCTGCCCGGCACGCCGATCCTGTACTACGGCGACGAGATCGGCATGGGCGACAACATCTGGCTGGGCGACCGGGACGCGGTGCGCACGCCCATGCAGTGGACGCCGGACCGCAACGCCGGCTTCTCGTCCTGCGATCCGGGGCGGCTCTTCCTCCCCACGATCATGGACCCGGTCTACGGCTACCAGGTGACCAACGTCGAGGCCGCGCAGTCCTCGCCGTCGTCCCTGCTGCACTGGACCCGACGCATGATCGAGATCCGCAAGCAGAACCCCGCCTTCGGCCTGGGCACGTACACCGAACTGCCCTCGTCCAACCCGGCGGTGCTGGCGTTCCTGCGCGAGTACCAGGACGACCTCGTCCTGTGCGTGCACAACTTCTCGCGCTTCGCCCAGCCCACCGAGCTGGACCTGCAGACGTTCGACGGCCGGCATCCGGTCGAGCTGATCGGCGGCGTGCGCTTCCCGGCCATCGGCCAGCTTCCGTACCTGCTGACCCTGGCGGGCCACGGCTTCTACTGGTTCCGGCTGCGGAAGGACGCGGTGGCTTAGCCGGCACGTCGTTCCGGGCACCGGCCGGGCTTTCGGGCCGGTGCCGCGCGGGCGCACCTCACGGCGCGCCCGCGCACCGCCGCGTACGGGCCCGTCGCGCCGGCCGGCAGGCCGTCCGTGCCGGAGGCGCGAAGCTACCCGCCCGTACATGCACGCAAGGCGTGTTCGGGTGTTTTTCGACCTTTCGTCCGGGCAGTCTCCCTACTGCCGCACGGGCCGGACGATCCACGCGCCGCGCCTCCGGGCGTGGGGACACCTGCCGCAGCTCCGCTGCCGTACGGACGATCCTCGCCCGACACGTCCCGCACCGCCCCACAGTAAAGGCCGTATTCCGGGACACTTTGCCGTAGCTGTCGTGTGCCCGGGGAAAGGACGCGACGTCATGTCGGAAACCGCCTCGACCCGTGCTCTGCAAGGCCGGCACCACCGGCCGTCCGTCACCACCGCACCCGGACTGCTGCCCTCGCTCGACCCCTTGCTGCGCGAATGGGTGCCACGGCAGCGGTGGTTCGCGGGCAAGGGCCGGCCGGTCACCGGCTTCGATCTCGTCGCCGCCGCCGAGCTGCTGCCCGTCGACGGGACCGTCGACGGCGCCGCCGCGCCCGGACTGCTGCACCTGCTCGTCCGCGCCCGGCAGCCCGGCAGCCAGGTCCGGGCGCCCGAGGACGACGACTGCTATCAGCTCCTGCTCGGCGTGCACGGCACGCTGCCGCCGCGGCTCGCCCACGCGCTGATCGGCCGCCCGGACGGCGGACCGCTGGCCGGGCGCACGGTCTACGACGCGCTGCTGGACCCGCGACTGTGCACGCTGCTGCTGGAACGGCTGCGGGTGCCCGGGCAGCTCGGCGCGCTCCGCTTCACCGTCGAGCCGGAGACCTCCCTCGCCTCCGGCCTCACCGCCCGGCCGCTGACCACCGAACAGTCCAACACCTCCGTGGTCTTCGGCGACGCCTACATCCTCAAGGTCTTCCGGCGGGCCTCCCCCGGCCTCAACCCGGACCTGGAACTGCCGCTGGCACTGGCCCGCGCGAAGTGCTCCCGGGTGCCCCCGCCCGTCGCGTGGTTCGAGTCGGACGCGGCGGGGCCGGTGACGGCGGCCGAAGGGCCGCGCCACCACGCCGCAGAACCGATCACTCTCGGCGTGCTCACGCCGTTCCTGGACGGCGCGGCAGACGGCTGGCAGCTCGCCCTCAACGCCCTCTCGGTACGTGCCGACTTCACCGGCTCGGCGCGGGCGCTCGGCCACGCCACCGCCGAGGTGCACACCGCGCTCGCCGAGGCGCTGCCCACCACCGAGCTGCGCCGCACCCACCTGGAGCTGATCGCCGCCGGCATGGCCGAGCGGCTGGACGCCGCCGCCCGCGCGGTACCGGCGCTGCGCCCGTACCGCACCCGGCTGCGCACCGCCTTCCACGCGCTGACCACCCTGGGCCGGGACGGCCGCACCTTCGCCGCGCAGCGCATCCACGGCGACCTGCACCTCGGCCAGACGCTGCGCTCCGCGGGCGAGGGCCGCTGGTCGGTCATCGACTTCGAGGGCGAGCCGGCCCGGCCGTTGGCGGAAAGGCGCGATGTCCAGCCCGCGGTGCGTGACGTGGCCGCTATGCTCCGGTCCTTCGACTACGCGGCGCGCAGCGGCCCCGGCGGCGGCGACGCCTGGTCGCTGGAGTGGGCGCGGCGCGCACGGACCGCGTTCTGCCGCGGCTACGCCGAGGCCGGCGGCCTGGACCCGGACTCCGTTCCGGAGCTGATGCGCGCGTACGAGACCGACAAGGCCGTGTACGAGGTGCTGTACGAGGCACGGCACCGGCCGGACTGGCTGCCCATCCCGATGGCCGCCGTCCGCCGTCTCGCCGGCCCGGACCCGCGCCTGGGCACCGACCCGGAGCTGACGACCGACCCGCATGTGGGCGCGGGGCCCGACCCCTACGCCGAAGCGGACCCCGAGGAGGGCGATTCGTCGTTCACGACCTACGCGCCGCCCGAGGACCGCACCTGACCGTGATCCGCCCTTCGATCCCCCGACCCCCGAAACGCCCCGCCAGGAGGCTCCTCCCGTGACCCCCCGTCCGCCGTCCCGCCCCTCCTCCGACCCCGCAGCAGCGACGCCCGACGCCGACGTCCCGCCCACCTTCCTGCCGGCCGCCCGGTCGGAGGACGAGCAGGACGCCCCGCCGGCCCAGCGCACCGGGCCCGATCCCGAGGCGGAGGCGGCCGCCGCACGCGCCGTGGAGCCGGCGCGGAAGACCTCGCGCGCCAAGCCGGCCGGGGCATCGGTGACCGATGCCCCGGAAGCGGGGGAAGCGGCCGCCGCGGCCGCCAAGAAGCCCGCCGCGAAGAAGGCCGGCACGAAGAAGACCACCGCGAAGAAGACCGCGGCGAAGAAGACGACGGCCAGGGCGTCGGCCACGAAGCCGGCCAAGACGACGGCCGCCAAGAAGACCACGGCCGCGCGGCCCGCCGCCCAGAAGACCGCCGCACCCAAGGCCGCCGTACCCAAGGCCGCAGGGACCGCCACGCCCAGGGCCGCCGTGTCCAAAGCCGTCGTCCCCGAGCCCAAGGGCGGCGTCCGCGCCGCGCCCCCGCTCGGTGACACCGACCGCGGCCGGCTGCTCTCCGGTACGCACCACGACCCGCACGCACTGCTCGGCGCGCATCCCGTACGCGGCGGGGTGCTCTTCCGCGCGCTGCGCCCGTACGCCCTCTCGGTGGCCGTGCTCGCCAAGGGGCTGCGGGCCGAGCTGCACGACGAGGGCGACGGCCTGTTCGCCGGGGTGCTGCCGCTGTCGGAGATCCCCGACTACCAACTGGTGATCACCTACGGCGAGGGCCCGGACGCCCACGAGATCACCGTCCACGACCCGTACCGCTTCCTGCCCGCGATCGGGGAGCTGGACCTGCACCTCATCGGCGAGGGCCGGCACGAGGAGCTGTGGCAGGCCCTCGGCGCGCGCATCATGGAGCACGAGGGCGTGACCGGCACCCGCTTCACGGTGTGGGCGCCGAACGCGCAGGGCGTCCGCGTCGCCGGGAACATGAACTACTGGGACGGCACGGTCTACCCGATGCGCTCCCTCGGCTCCACCGGCGTGTGGGAGCTGTTCATTCCCGGGCTGGGCGAGGGCGAGCTGTACAAGTTCGACATCGCGCGCCCGGACGGCAGCCACACGCTGCGCATCGACCCGATGGCCCGGCGGACCGAGTGCCCGCCCGCCAATGCCTCGGTCATCGACGTCACGCGCCACGAGTGGGGCGACGCGGAGTGGATGGCGCGCCGCGCCGAACGCCCGGTGCACACCTCGCCGCTCTCCGTCTACGAGGTCCACCTGCCGTCCTGGCGCCCCGGCCTGTCCTACCGCGAACTGGCCGAGCAGCTCCCCGCGTACGTCAAGGACCTGGGCTTCACGCACGTGGAGCTGATGCCGGTCGCCGAGCACCCCTTCGGCGGCTCGTGGGGCTACCAGGTCACCGGCTTCTACGCGCCGACCGCCCGGCTCGGCTCCCCCGACGACTTCAAGTACCTGATCGACGCCCTGCACCGCGCGGACATCGGCGTGATCATGGACTGGGTACCCGCGCACTTCCCGCGCGACGACTGGGCGCTCGCGGAGTTCGACGGACGGCCGCTGTACGAGCACGAGGACCCGGCCCGGGCCGCGCACCCCGACTGGGGCACCCTCGAATTCGACTACGGCCGCACGGAGGTCCGTAACTTCCTGGTCGCCAACGCCGTCTACTGGTGCTCCGAATTCCACATCGACGGCCTGCGCGTGGACGCGGTGGCCTCGATGCTCTACCTGGACTACTCCCGTGAACACGGCGAGTGGACGCCCAACGAGCACGGCGGCCGGGAGAACCTCGACGCGGTCGACTTCCTGCAGGAAATGAACGCCACCGTCTACCGGCGCTGCCCCGGCGTGGTCACCATCGCCGAGGAGTCCACGGCCTGGGACGGCGTCACCCGCGCCACCCACCACGTCGGCCCCGGCGGCTTCGGCGGTCTCGGCTTCGGGCTGAAGTGGAACATGGGCTGGATGCACGACTCGCTGGAGTACATGGCCAAGGAGCCGGTGCACCGCAAGTACCACCACAACGAGATGACCTTCTCGATGGTGTACGCGTACTCCGAGAACTACGTCCTGCCCATCTCGCACGACGAGGTCGTGCACGGCAAGCGTTCCCTCGTCTCGAAGATGCCCGGCGACTGGTGGCAGCAGCGCGCCAACCACCGCGCGTACCTGGGCTTCATGTGGTCCCACCCGGGCAAGCAACTGCTCTACATGGGACAGGAGTTCGCGCAGGGCGCGGAGTGGTCCGAGGGGCACGGCCCGGACTGGTGGCTGCTGGACCCGGCGTACTCCGCCGAGCCGGACCACCGCGGCGTCCGCGACCTGGTCCGCGAGCTGAACCGGCTCTACAGCGCGACGCCCGCGCTGTGGGAGCGGGACACCGACCCGGGCGGCTTCTCCTGGATCGACGGAGGCGCGTGGGAGGACAACGTCTTCTCGTTCGTGCGGTACGACGCCGCGGGCGATCCGCTGGTCGCGGTCTGCAACTTCTCGCCGGTGGTCCGGCACGAGTACCGCCTCGGCATGCCGGAGAACGTCCCGGCCTGGCGCGAGGTGCTCAACACCGACGAGGAGCGGTTCGGCGGCAGCGGCGTGATCAACCCGGGGCCGCTGAAGGCCGAGCCGGTGCCGTACCACGGCCGGGCCGTCTCCATCGCGCCGGTCCTGCCGCCGCTCGCCACCGTCTGGCTGCGCCCCGCGGGCTGAGGGCGCCGGCCGGGAGCGCGCTCCGACGGCCGTACGGACGTGCTTGCGGGCCGGTGTCGCACCCCCTGCCCGTACGCACAGAAAAGGGGCCCGCCGGCGTCTGCCGCCGGCGGGCCCCGTTCCCCCGTGATCCCCCGTTCCCCCGTTCACCGGCGGTTTCCCGCCGGCCCTGGAAACTTTGCCGCCTCACAGCGTCCGGGGACAGTCCCGCCACGGGTTCGTTTCCGGCCCGCGACACCCTGATACGCAATCGAGAAATTCCGCACAAGATCGCGAACATGGCGGCCGCCGCGGCCGCCTCGGGGAGCGCGTCAGGCCACGTTCACCGCGGTCCAGGCGGCGCCGACCGTCCTGTACTCGCCGCTCGTCGCGCCGTACAGGTCAGCGGCGGCCTTCAGCGTCGCGGCGCGGGCCCCCTTGTAGTCCGTGGTGGAGGTCATGTAGACGGTCAGCGCGCGGTACCAGATCGCGGCGGCCTTCTGATTGCCGATGCCGGTGACCTTGGAGTTGTCGTACGTGGGGCTGTTGTAGCCGACGCCGTTGATGGTCTTGGCGCCGCTGCCCTCGCTGGCCAGGTAGAACCAGTGGTTTCCCACGCCCGAGGACAGGTGGACGTCCAGCTTGCCGACCTTGCGGGACCAGTAGTCCGCGGAGCGGCCGTCCAGGGAGGGCTTGTCCATGCGGCGCAGCCACGGCGGGGTGGACTGGTCGCTGAAGAGGTAGTCAGGGGTGTCGATCGCGTTGTCGGCGTACCACTCGACCATGGTGCCGAAGATGTCGGAGGTGGCCTCGTTCAGGCCGCCGGACTCGCCGCTGTACCGGAGGTCGGCGGTGGCGCTGGTGACGCCGTGGGTCATCTCGTGGCCCATGGTGTCCAGGTCGACCTGCTCGGGGTCGGTGGTGCCGTCGCCGTCGCCGGTCATCATGCAGAAGCAGTTGTCGGACCACTGGGCGTTGTCCCAGTGGGTGCCGACGTGGACGAAGACGGTGGCGCCCTTGCCGTCGTTCCTGATGCCGTTCCGGCCGAAGGTGTCCCGGTAGTAGTCCCAGGTCTTGGCGGTGTTGGCGTGCGCGTCGACGGCGGCGGTGGCGCGGTCGGTGGAGAACTTCTGCCCGTCGCCCCAGATGTTGTCGGCGTCGGTGAAGAGCGTGCCGGAACCGGAATTCAGGCCGGAGGACGAGACGTTGTGGGCGTCCCTGGTGATGGTGCCGCGGGTGGGGTCGATCAGCGCGTACGTGCCGTCGGCCTGCTTGGTCGTGTCGATCGTGACGTCGCCGGTGTACTCGGAGTGGCCGGTGCCGGCTTCCTGGTGCTCGGCGTCGTACGTCTCGATCCGCTGCCCGGAGTCCGCGTCGGTGACGACGATCTTCCCGGCCGGCTCGCCGTGCGCGCCGGTGCCGGCGACGGTGGTCCGCCAGGCGAGCCGCGGGGTGCCGTCGGCGGCCCAGACGATCAGCTCGGCGTCGGGCTCGGCGCCGCGGACGCCGGTGACGCCCTTGAGCGCCTGCGATTCGGTCGACTTCGCCGAGACGCCCGGCCGCACGGAGTCCACCGCGACCTTGCGGGCCTTGGCGTGCGAGGCGGCGACGAGCTTGCCGGCGCGAGTCTGGTGGACGACGAAGTCACCACCGACGACGGGCAGTTGGCGGTAGGTGCGGTCGAAGCGGACGTGCTCGGTACCGTCCCGGTCGACCACGACGTCCTTGGCGACCAGGGCCTGGTCCTTGCCGTACCCGAACGTCGCGGCATGGCGGGTGACGTTGGCCTCGGCCCGGGATATCGCGGCGTCGCGTATCCGCGCGCTGGGAGCACCGGCCTTCGCGGAACTCGCGGAACTCCCGGGCCTGTCGGGGCCCGCGGGGGCGGAGTGCGCGGGGAGGGCGAGCGCGCCGGTCGCGACGACGGCGGCGACGGCCATGGCCGCGAGCGCTGCGGAGGATCTGGGCACGGAAGTTCTGGGCACGGCGGGGCACGTCCTTGAGGGTGAGGGAGACCGGCCGCCCGGCCCCCGAGGGCCGGACACATGCGGCATTCTCACCCTCTTGGCATGCTCCTGACGTGATCGCATCCGGGGATAGGACTGGGCTATAGGGGGCGGTGACGTGCGACGGAGCCCCACCGGCGAGGGTGCCGGCGGGGCTCCGTGGTGAAGCGGGGAGGGGGCGGGTCAGACGGCAGCCTTGTCGCCCTTGGCGAGCGGGTCCGGGGTGGCCGGTTCGGGGGCCGGGGCATGACCGTCGTCCACCAGCGTCGTCTCGTCGAACGGGCGGCCGCCGGCCAGGACTTCCTGGACGCGGGGCTTGTCGATCTCCTTGGTCCAGGTGCCGATCAGGACCGTGGCGACCGCGTTTCCCGCGAAGTTGGTGAGGGCGCGAGCCTCGCTCATGAAGCGGTCGATGCCGACGATCAGGCCGACGCCGTCGACCAGGTCGGGGCGGTGCGACTGCAGGCCGCCGGCCAGGGTCGCCAGGCCCGCGCCGGTGACGCCCGCCGCGCCCTTGGACGCGATGATCATGAAGACGAGGAGGGAGATCTGCTGGCTGATCGGCAGCGGGGACCCCATCGCCTCGGCGACGAAGAGCGAGGACATCGTGAGGTAGATCGCCGTGCCGTCGAGGTTGAAGGAGTAGCCGGTCGGGACGGTGATGCCGACGACCGGCTTGCTGACGCCCAGGTGCTCCATCTTCGCGATCAGCCGCGGCAGCGCCGACTCGGAGGAGGAGGTGGAGAGGATCAGCAGGAACTCGCGGCCGAGGTACTTGAGCAGCGCGAAGATGTTCACCCCTGCGACGAGCCGCAGGAGCGTACCGAGCACGACGATCACGAACAGCAGGCACGTGACGTAGAAGCCGACCATGATGACCGCGAGGGACTTGAGCGCGTCCAGACCGGTCTCGCCGACGACCGCGGCGATCGCGCCGAAGGCGCCGACCGGGGCGGCCCACATGATCATGGACAGCACGCGGAAGACCAGCTTCTGCAGGTGCCCGATGCCGCGCAGGACCGGCTCACCCGCCTTGCCCATGGCCTGCAGCGCGAAGCCCACCAGCAGCGCGACCAGCAGCGTCTGCAGGACCTCGCCGGTGGTGAAGGCGGAGACCAGGGTGGTCGGGATGATGCCGAGCATGAACTCCGAGCTGGACTCGCCGCCGCCCTCGCTCTGCGCCTGGCCCGCGTGGCGGAGCGTCTCGGTCAGGTGCAGCCCGGAGCCGGGCTCCAGGATGTTGCCGACGACCAGGCCGATGGCGAGCGCCACGGTCGACATGACCATGAAGTAGCCGAGCGCCAGGCCGCCGACCGCGCCGACCTTGGCGGCCTTCCGGACGGAGCCGACGCCGAGGACGATCGTGCAGAAGATGACCGGCGAGATCATCATCTTGATGAGATTGACGAAGCCCTCGCCGAGCGGCTTGAGCTCCATGGCGAAGCCCGGGGCGATGAAGCCGACGGCGATGCCGAGCAGCACCGCGCCGATGACGGCGATGTAGAGGTAATGGGTCCGGTCACGCTTCTTCGGTGCGGGCGTGGCGGGCTCGCCGGGGGTCCCGCCGCCCGGCAGGATCGTTGCAGCCACGACTGCCTCCTGTCCTCGATTGTCCGGTTCTGCGTGCGACCTGCGGCTCTTGAACGCAAAACAAAGTCCCGGCGACTATGCACCCCTGTCTTGATCACGTCACCCTTACGTGCGTTTCGTTCATGTAAACGTCAGCGGGCATCCTTATGCACATGCGCCTCCCCCGCCCCCGCAGCCTGGCCGGGCAGCTCTTCGCCATGCAGGTCGTGCTGGTCGCCGTGCTCGTCGCCGGCACCGCGGTCCTCGCCTACGCCGCCGCCCTCGGGCAGGCCAAGGACACCGCGCTGCGCCAGGCCACCGCCTGTGCCACCGCGGTCGCCGACTCCCCGTACGTGACGCGGGCGGTCCGCGGTGACGACCCGACGAAACCGCTGCAGCCCTACACCGAGCGGGTGCGCAAGGACGCGGGCGTGGCCTTCATCGTGGTGATGGACACCGACAAGACCCGGTATACCCATACGAGGCCGTCCGCGATCGGCAAGAAGTACCTCGGCCACATCGGCCCCGCGCTGCACGGTCAGGTGTTCCAGGAGACCCATCTGGGGACCCTGGGGCCCTCCGTACGGGTGGTCGCGCCGGTCCGGGACCACGGCCGGATCACCGCCCTGGTCAGCTGCGGCATCACCGTCGAGACCATCGGCGACCGGCAGCGCCGCCAGCTTGCCTGGCTGCTGTCCGCCGCAGCCGTCGCACTGGCCCTGGGCGGCCTCGGCACGTACGTGATCAACGCCCGGCTGCGCCGGCACACGCACGGCATGAACGCCGCCGAGCTGAGCCGGCTGCACGACTACCACCAGGCCGCGCTGCACGCCGTCCGCGAGGGGCTGCTGCTGCTCGACGGGCGGCGCGCGGTCGCCCTGATCAACGACGGGGCGCGCGAGCTGCTGGGCCTGACCGGGGACGCGGTGGGCCGGCCGGTCGCGGACCTCGGGCTGCCCGCGCCGCTCACCGAGGCGCTGCTCGACCCCGATCCCCGCGTGGACGAGCTGCACCTGACCGCCGACCGGGTGGTCGTCGTGAACACCTCGCCGGTCGACGGCGGCGAGCGCCGCGGCACGATGGTCACCCTGCGCGACCACACCGAGCTGCAGGCGCTCTCCGGCGAGCTGGACTCGGTACGCGGCTTCGCGGAGGCGCTGCGCTCCCAGGCGCACGAGGCCGCCAACCGGCTGCACACCGTCGTCTCGCTCATCGAGCTGGGCCGGGCGGACGAGGCCGTGGACTTCGCCACCGCGGAGCTGGAACTGGCCCAGGCGCTCACCGACCGGGTGGTGGGCGCGGTCGGCGAACCGGTGCTGGCCGCGCTGCTGCTCGGCAAGGCCGCGCAGGCCAACGAGTACGGCGTGGAGCTCACCCTGACCGAGGACAGCGGCATCGACGACGGACTGCTGCCCGGCTGGCTGCCGGCCCGCGACCTGGTGACCGTACTGGGCAACCTCATCGACAACGCGATCGACGCGGCGGCGGGCGGGCGCCCGGTGGGCGAGCAGGGCCGGGTGGTGGTCACGGCACGCGCCACGGACGGCGAGCTGCTGCTGCGCGTCGCCGACTCCGGGCCCGGCGTCGACCCCGGCCACGCCGAGGAGATCTTCCGGCGCGGCTGGACGACCAAGGCCGCGGGCCCTACGGTGCACGGCCGGGGCCTCGGGCTGGCCATCGTCCGGCAGACCGTGCGGCGGCACGGCGGTACGGTCACGCTGGAGCGGGCCCCCGAGGGCGGCGCGGCATTCGCCGTCCGCCTGCCACTGCGGACGGAGCTGCCGGCATGACACAGGACGAGAGCGGGCGCGCGCCCAGATCCCCGGAAGGACCCCTCCGGGTGCTGGTCGTCGAGGACGACCCCGTGGCCGCCGACGCGCACGCGCTGTACGTCGGCCGGGTCGAGGGCTTCACCGTCTCCGGTACGGTGCACACCGCGGCGGCGGCCCGCCGCCACCTCGACCAGCACCCCGTCGACCTCGTCCTGCTGGATCTCTTCCTGCCCGACGGGCACGGGCTGCAGCTCGTACGGACGCTGCGCGCGGCCGGGCACACGGCGGACATCTTCGCGGTCACCTCGGCCCGGGACCTGACCGTCGTGCGCGAGGGCGTCTCGCTGGGCATCGTGCAGTACGTCCTGAAACCGTTCACCTTCTCCACGCTGCGCGACCGGCTCACCCGTTACGCCGTCTTCCGCTCGGCGGCGGGCGAGGCCAGCGGCCAGGACGAGGTGGACCGGGCCATCGCCGCGCTGCGCGCCCCCCGCCCCGCCACCCTGCCCAAAGGGCTGACCCCGGCGACGCTCCGGGCCGTGACCGACGCGCTGCGGGCCGCCCCCGAGGGGCTGTCGGCGGGCGCGGCGGCCGAGACGGTGGGCATCTCCCGCATCACGGCGCGGCGTTACCTGGAGCACCTCGTGGACGCCGGACGGGCGGTCCGGGCTCCGCAGTACGGCCACGTCGGGCGCCCCGAATTGCGGTATCGCTGGTCGGACCATTGACCTGACCGACCGGTCACCTTACGGTCACCGTGCAGCCCGCCGTGGCCAGTTGGAGGTACCGCCGTGCGTCCTTCCGTCCCGCTGATGCTCCTGAGCGCCGTCCTCGCCGCCGGCACGCTGACCGCCTGCGGCGGCGGCTCCGGGAGCGACCCGGATGTCGTCAAGGTCTCGTTCAAGCAGTCCACGGACAACCGGGTCCGGGTCATGGACACGTACCTGGCCGGGATGAAGAAAGAGTTCGAGAAGGCGAACCCGGGCAAGCAGGTCAAGCTGGTGCCGATCAAGGCACCGGACTCCGAGTACTACACGAAGCTCCAGCAGATGCTGCGCTCCCCCAAGACCGCGCCCGACCTCGTCTACGAAGACACCTTCCTCATCAACTCCGACATCACCAGCGGCTACCTGAAGCCCCTCGATCCCTACCTGGACAAGTGGCGGGACTGGGAGCAGTTCATCGATACCGCGAAGACCGCGGCCAGGGGCGAGGACGGCAAGACGTACGGCGTGCCCGACGGCACCGACACCCGCGGCCTGTGGTTCAGCAAGGACATCTTCAAGAAGGCAGGCCTGCCGGAGGACTGGCAGCCGAAGAACTGGGACGACATCCTCGAAACCGCCCGCACCATCAAGAAGAAGGTCCCCGACGTCATCCCGCTGAACGTCTACACCGGCAAGCCCGCGGGTGAGATGGCCACGATGCAGGGCTTCGAGATGCTGCTCTACGGCACGGGCGAGGACCCGCTGTACGACCCGGACCAGAAGAAGTGGGTCGCCGGCGGCAAGGGCTTCACGGACTCCCTGAAGTTCGTGGAGACCGTGTACAAGGAGAAGCTCGGCCCGGAGGTCTCCGACGCGCTCGACCCGAACATCGGCGCCCGCGCCCGCGGCGAGCTGATGCCCGAGGGCAAGCTCGCCATCAACCTGGACGGCTCCTGGCTGCCCCAGGACTGGATCAAGGGCTCGGGCCACGAATGGCCCGAGTGGTCTCAGGAGCTGGGCCTCGCGCACATGCCCACCCAGCACGGCCGGGCCCCCGGAAAGGTGAGCATGTCGGGCGGCTGGACGTGGGCGATCCCGGCCAAGGCGGGCAACCCGGATCTGGCCTTCGAGTTCATCAAGACCATGCAGACCAAGAAGAACGCGCAGAAGTGGTACATCGCCAACTCCGGCATCGCGGTCCGCAAGGACGTCGCCGAGGACCCGCAGTACGTGAAGGCGCAGCCCGGCATCAAGTTCTTCACGGACCTGGTCGCGCACACCCACTACCGGCCGGCCTACCCCGTGTACCCGAAGGTCTCCACCGCGATCCAGGAAGCCATGGAGGGCGTCACGACGGGCGACACCTCGGTGGCGGAGGCGGCGAAGACCTATGACGAGGAGCTGGATTCGATCACGAACGGCGAAGTGGTCGGGAAGTGAGTGCCGTCGGTACGCGCTCCGCGGCCGAAAAGTCCACCGCGGCCCCCGCCGTCCGGCGCCCGCGCCGCAGCCTGGCGCGGGCCCTGCCGGTGGCCCCCGGCGTCGTCCTGCTGCTGCTCTTCCTCGCGGGCCCGATCGGCTACTGCGTCTACCTGGCCTTCACCGACCTCCAGTTGACCGGCCAGGCGGAGTCGTCCTTCGTCGGCCTGGACAACTTCACCGAGGCGTTCGGCGACAAGGACTTCCTCAATGCCGTCTGGCTGACGCTGGTCTTCACGGTCGTCTCGTCCCTGATCGGCCAGAACATCCTGGGCCTGACGCTCGCGGCCCTGATGCAGCGCGCCTCCGGACCGGTGCGTACGCTCACCGGCGGCATCGTGGTGGCGGCCTGGGTGCTCCCGGAGGTGGTGGCGGGCTTCCTGCTCTACGCCTTCTTCCGCCGCGAAGGCACCCTGAACGCAGTGCTCGACTGGCTGCATCTGCCGGCCCAGAACTGGCTCTACACCCTGCCGATCCTGGCGGTCTCCTTCGCCAACGTCTGGCGCGGCACGGCCTTTTCGATGCTGGTGTACTCGGCGGCCCTGAACGAGATCCCCAAGGAGATCACCGAGGCCGCGCAGGTCGACGGCGCGAGCGGCCGGCGCCGCATGTGGCACATCACGCTCCCGATGATCCGCCGCTCCATCGGCACCAACCTGATGCTCAACACCCTCCAGACCCTCTCGGTCTTCGGTCTGATCTGGGTGATGACCCGTGGCGGCCCCGGCAGCCGCAGCCAGACGCTCCCCTTGTACATGTACGAACAGGCATTCCAGAACAGCATGATCGGCTACGCGACGGCCGTGGCCCTGCTCCTGCTCCTGGTCGGCTCCCTCTTCTCCCTCGTCTACATGCGCCTGCTGCGCACGGAGGTCTGAGTGGCCCGCTCCGCGAAGCGCACCCCGGCCGCCCGCCGCGCCACCCGCCGCCTCGCGGCGGACGCGGCGCTCCTGGTGGTCGCGGCGGCCTTCGTCCTTCCCCTGGCCTGGGTGATCCTCTCCTCCCTGGACGCGCAGGCCGACCTGAGGGTGAAGATCCCCGAAGAGTTCACCTTCGGCAACTTCGACGCGGTCCTCGTCCCCGAGGTGACCTTCACCCCGCTCCTCAACAGCCTGATCCTGTGCGGCGGAGCGACCCTCCTGACGATCGTCTGCGCGGCCCTGGCGGCCTACCCGCTGTCCCGCTACCGCTCCCGTACGGGCGGCGCCTTCCTGGCCACGATCCTCTTCGCCACCTGCCTGCCGATCACGGCGATCATGGTCCCGGTGTACGCCCTGTTCGTCCAGGTCGAACTGATCGACACCATGCACGGGACGATCCTGTTCTTCGCGGCGTCCCAACTCCCCTTCGCCGTATGGCTCATGAAGAACTTCATGGACGGTGTACCGAAGGAGCTGGAGGAGGCCGCCTGGACCGACGGCGCCTCGACCGTGCAGTCCCTGCTCCGTGTCGTCCTGCCCCTGATGGGGCCGGGCATCGCGGTCGTGACCGTCTACTCCTTCGTCATGATGTGGGGCAACTTCTTCGTCCCCTTCATGCTCCTGCTCGACCCCGAGCAGATGCCCGCCTCGGTCAGCATCAACGACTTCTTCGGCAACCGCGGGACCGTGGTCTACGGCCAGCTCGCGGCCTTCTCCCTCATCTACTCGACCCCGGTGCTGCTCCTGTACATCCTGATCGCCCGCCGCCTGGGCGGCGGCTTCGCACTGGGCGGGGCGGTGAAGGGCTGACGGGGCATCAATACGCCTAACTGACAACTGTGTTGCGCCACGCTCGGCATTTCTGTGGCGGCACGCGCGGCCGCGACGGAAGACTTGACACCTCTCTTCTCGCCCATCTCCACCAAGAGGTGCATGCATGTCGCGTTCCTCGCGCTTGTCGCGCGCATCCCGCCTGACCGCCGTCGCCGCGCTGCTCGCCGCGGCCGGGGTTCCAGTGGCGTCCGCCCCCGCGCACGCGGTGGGTACCGAGGTCGTCTGCAACGGCTCCCAGGACCAGAAATACTCGCCCGGCCTGAAGCTGGTCGCCACCCCACAGACCTTCTCGGAGACCACGACGTACGACATCTGCCGGCCACTGAGCGAGCTGGGCATCGCTTCCGGCACCTCTGAAAGCACGGGAAAGACGCCACCGATGACCTGCGTCGACGCCCTGCGGAACAACCACGTGAGCAAGAAGATCACCTGGAACACCGGGAAGACGAGCACCTTCACCTATGACGTGACCGCGACGCACGTGGGCGGGCAGACCGTGGTCACCAGGACCGGCACGATCACTTCCGGGGCGTTCGCCGGCCAACCGGCCCGAGAAGTCATCACCGGCCCGACCCCGGACACGCTCAAGTGCCTGAAGGGCGGCATCACCGAGCGCACGGGGGTGGCCACGCTGACGATCTTCGCCCTGTGACCCACCGCTGCCGACGAGGGCTGAGCGAGCGCTCAGAGATCCCCGCGATTTGGCCGAGAACCCACTCGCCAATCAGTCACGGTCCGTGAAAAAATCACCCATCGTTACAAGATCACTCTGTGCAACCCGTAGATTGCTACGAGTTTTCGAAGCGATGGGTAAAACTACCCGCGTAGACATATCTGGGTCGCTTACGGTGTGGCGGTGCACACGCCAGACAGGGGCGAGCGCCGCCCACCCTTCGACGCCCAGTCCGCCAAGCGCATGCGCGAGGCTCTCGGAATGACGCCCGCGCATGTCGCGTACGGCATCAACGCCGCGTACGGAAAACCGATTCAGCCACGGACGATCGTCGCCTGGGAGCGGGGTGAGGGATCGCCGACGGAGAGCGAGCTGAACGCGCTCGCGGGGGCGCTGTGGTGCGCGCCCGGCGATCTGCTCGGGACGCCCGACACCTTGCGCGAGTACCGGATCGCCCGCGGCATCGCCGCCGACGACCTCGCACTGCGGATCGGTATGGAGATCCCGGCGTACGAGCGGATGGAAGCCACCGGGCAGTGGCAGGGCAACGACCGGCAGGCCGCCGCCCTGAAGGCCGTGCTGGATCTGCCGCTGCCCGCGCTGGTCCGGCTGACCGGCCGGGCCCAGCAGCTCGCGGAGATGCTGCGCGGCGCCGCGACCACCCGCTGGCAGGCGTATGTGCGACCGGTGTGCAAGCTGCTCGGGCTGCCGAAGCCGGAGGTGCAGAAGGCGCTGGAGTACCTCTTCGAGGAGTACCACCGGCGGATGGCCGGGACTCTGGGCTGGGGCGGCGGGACCGAGAGCGCGGCGGAGTCCAGCGACGCGGGCCGCGAGTTCGTGCGCGACGTGCTCGACCACTTCTGGGAGCAGGTCGGAGAGAGGTGACCGGGCGGGTCCGCACGCCGGGCCCGCGCAGGGCCCGGCGGCGGCCGCCGTTCAGTACAGCGGACGGATCAGAAGACCGACTCGGCCTCGTCCATGCGGTTCGCCGGCACGGTCTTCAGGTGGGTGACCGCCTCGGCGAGCGGGACCATCGTGATGTCCGTACCGCGCAGCGCCGTCATCTTGCCGAACTCGCCGCGGTGCGCGGCCTCGACCGCGTGCCAGCCGAAACGGGTGGCGAGGACACGGTCGTACGCGGTGGGGGTGCCGCCGCGCTGCACGTGGCCGAGGATGACCGGGCGGGCCTCCTTGCCGAGCCGCTTCTCCAGCTCGACGGCGAGCTTGGTGCCGATGCCCTGGAAGCGCTCGTGGCCGAACTGGTCGATCTCGCCCTTGGCGTAGTCCATCGTGCCCTCGGCGGGGTGCGCGCCCTCGGCGACGCAGACGACGGCGAACTTCTTGCCCCGGGCGAAGCGCTCCTCGACCATCTTGACCAGGTCGTTCACATCGAAGGGACGTTCCGGCAGGCAGATGCCGTGGGCGCCGCCGGCCATGCCGGACTCCAGAGCGATCCAGCCCGCGTGGCGGCCCATGACCTCGACGACCATGACGCGCTGGTGCGACTCGGCGGTGGTCTTCAGCCGGTCGATGGCCTCGGTCGCGACGCCGACGGCCGTGTCGAAGCCGAAGGTGCGGTCGGTGGAGGAGATGTCGTTGTCGATCGTCTTGGGCACGCCGACCACGGGCAGCCCGGCGTCGGCGAGCATCCGGGCCGCGGTGAGCGTGCCCTCGCCGCCGATCGGGATGAGCACGTCGATGCCGTACTCCTTCGACATGTCCTTGGCGTCCTCGCACGCCTGGCGCAGCCGGGCGCGCTCCAGGCGGGAGGAGCCGAGGATCGTGCCGCCGCGGGCGAGGATGCCGCCGACGGCGTCGAGGTCGAGCTTCCGGTAACGGCCGTCGAGCAGACCAGCAAAGCCGTCCTCGAAGCCGATGACCTCGTCGTCGTGCTCGGTGACGGCGCGGTGCACCACAGAGCGGATCACGGCGTTGAGGCCGGGGCAGTCGCCGCCCGCGGTCAGGACTCCGATACGCATCGTGCTGAGTCTCCTGTGCTCGATGTTGGTTCTGGTGAGCCGGTGCGATTGTTTCACGGGCCGGTGACCGGCGCCCCACACGTCTCGGGTACCCCCACTCCGGGTACCCCGCGCAGAGGTGGTCACCCGCCTCGGCGGCCCCTCTTCGCGCACGGGCGCGCACCATGGACACTGGGAGAGCGGCCTATCCACTGACGCAGGTATTGTCAAGGGGGGCAAGCCCGCCATAACGGATAATTTTTCTCTGTGAGCAACGGAAAAGGACGGAGATCGCACGTGACGCGGAGCGTGTACGTGACCGGCATCGGCCGTGGCGACGGACGCCAGGTGATCGAGCTGGGGGTCATGGAGCTGCTGACCCGCCATGTCGACCGGGTCGGCGTCTTCCGGCCGCTCGTGCACGACGACGGCCCGGACCGCCTCTTCGACCTGCTGCGGTCGCGGTACCGCCTCACCCAGCCCGCCGACTCGGTGTACGGCATGGGCTACGAGGCGGCGGGCACCCTGCAGGCCGAGCGGGGCACCGACGAGCTGGTCTCGCACCTGGTGGACCGCTTCCACGCCGTGGCCAGGGAGTACGACTACGTCCTCGTGCTGGGCACGGACTACGCCGACACCAATCTGCCGGACGAGCTGAGCCTGAACGCGCGGCTGGCGAACGAGTTCGGTGCCTCGGTGCTGCCGGTCGTCGCGGGCCGCGACCAGGAGTCGGAGTCCGTACGGGCCGAGGCCCGCAACGCCTACCGCGCCTTCGACTCCATGGGCTGCGACGTGGTCGCCATGGTCGTGAACCGGGTGGCCCCGGCCGACCGCGAGGCCGTCGTGGAGCGGCTGGCGGCGCACCTCCCGGTGCCCTGCTACGCGCTCCCCGAGGACAGCTCGCTCTCCGCGCCGACCGTGTCCCAGATCGTGCACACCCTCGGCGGCGAGGTGCTGCTCGGCGACGACTCGGGCCTGGCCCGGGACGCCCGCGACTTCGTCTTCGGCGGCGCCATGCTGCCGACGTTCCTCAAGGCGCTGACCGACGGCTGCCTGGTCGTCGCCCCCGGGGACCGCGCGGACCTGATCATCGGCGCGCTCGCCGCGCACAGCGCGGGCGCCCCGCCCATCGCGGGCGTGCTGCTCACCCTCGGCGAGCGTCCGGGCCCGGACATCATGGCGCTGGCCGCCCGGCTGGCTCCCGGTACGCCGGTGATATCCGTGCCCGGCGGGTCCTTCCCGACGGCCGGCGAGCTGTTCGCCATCGAGGGCAAGATGAGCGCCGCCTCGCCGCGCAAGGCCGAGACCGCCCTCGGGCTGTTCGAGCGGCACGTGGACACCGTCGAGCTGACCAAGCGCATCTCGGTACTGAAGTCCGACCGCGTCACCCCGATGATGTTCGAGCACGAGCTGATCGAGCGGTCCCGCTCCGGGCGCCGCCGGGTCGTGCTGCCCGAGGGCAGCGAGGAGCGCGTGCTGCGCGCCGCCGACGTGCTGCTCCGCCGGGACGTGTGCGATTTGACGCTGCTGGGCGAGGAGGAGGCGATCCGCAAGCGCGCCTCCGACCTCTCCATCGACCTGGGCGACGCTCAGATCATCGACCCGCAGACCGCGCCGGTGCGCGAGCGCTTCGCCGAGCGGTACGCGGAGCTGCGCGCCCACAAAGGCGTGACGCAGGAGCTGGCGTACGACGTGGTCGCCGACGTGTCGTACTTCGGCACGCTGATGGTCCAGGAGGGCCTGGCCGACGGCATGGTGTCGGGCGCCGTGCACTCCACCGCCGCCACGATCCGGCCCGCCTTCGAGGTCATCAAGACCAAGCCGGACGCCCAGATCGTCTCGTCCGTCTTCTTCATGTGCCTGGCCGACCGGGTGCTCGTGTACGGCGACTGCGCGGTCAACCCGGACCCGAACGCCGAGCAGCTGGCCGACATCGCCATCCAGTCCGCCGCCACCGCCGCGCAGTTCGGCGTCGAGCCGCGGATCGCGATGCTCTCGTACTCCACCGGCACCTCCGGCTCCGGCGCGGACGTGGACAAGGTGCGCAAGGCCACCGAGCTGGTCCGTGAGCGCCGGCCCGACCTGCTGGTGGAGGGCCCGATCCAGTACGACGCGGCGGTGGACGCGAGCGTCGCCCGCACCAAGCTGCCGGAGTCCGAGGTCGCGGGCCGGGCCACCGTGCTGGTGTTCCCGGACCTGAACACCGGCAACAACACCTACAAGGCCGTGCAGCGGTCGGCCGGCGCGGTCGCCGTCGGCCCGGTGCTGCAGGGCCTGCGCAAGCCGGTCAACGACCTCTCGCGCGGCGCCCTGGTGCAGGACATCGTCAACACCGTCGCCATCACGGCCATCCAGGCCCAGGGCGGCACCGCTCAAGACGCACCGTCCGGCCGCTGACCCCCGTATCCCCACTCCCGTAACCGAACCGAAAGCTTTTCCATGACTGCCGACGCCACCCGAGTCCTCGTCCTGAACTCCGGATCCTCCTCGCTGAAGTACCAGCTCCTGGACATGAACGGGGGCACCCGGCTGGCGGTGGGGCTGGTCGAGCGGATCGGCGAGCCGGCCTCGCGGCTGGTGCACACTCCGCTGGCCGCCGGCGGCGACAAGCGCGAGCGCACGGAGCCGATGCCCGACCACGACGCCGCGCTGAAGGCCGTCGCGGACGAGCTGTCGGAGGACGGGCTGGGGCTGGACTCCCCCGAGCTGGCCGCGATCGGCCACCGGGTGGTGCACGGCGGGCTGAAGCTGACCGAGCCGACCGTCATCGACGACGCGGTGCTCAAGGAGATCGAGCGGCTGGTGCCGGTGGCGCCGCTGCACAACCCGGCCAACCTCACCGGCATCCGGACCGCGCAGCGGCTCCGCCCGGACCTGCCTCAGGTCGCGGTCTTCGACACCGCCTTCCACTCGACGATGCCGGAGTACGCGGCCCGGTACGCGATCGACGTGGAGACCGCGGACGCGCACCGCGTGCGCCGGTACGGCTTCCACGGCACCTCGCACGCCTACGTCTCCCGGGAGACCGCCAAGCTGCTCGGCAAGCAGCCGGAGGACGTCAACGTCATCGTGCTGCACCTGGGCAACGGCGCCTCCGCCTCGGCGGTGGCGGGCGGCCGCTGCGTGGACACCTCGATGGGTCTGACCCCGCTGGAGGGCCTGGTCATGGGCACCCGCTCGGGCGACATCGACCCGGCGGTGATCTTCCATCTGGAGCGCAACGCGGGAATGTCCAGCGAGGAGATCGACGCCCTGCTCAACAAGAAGAGCGGCCTGATGGGGCTCTGCGGCGACAACGACATGCGGGAGATCCGGCGGCGGATCGACGAGGGCGACAAGCGGGCGGCGCTCGCGTTCGACATCTACATACACCGGCTGCGCAAGTACATCGGCGCCTACACCGCGGTGCTGGGCCGGGTCGACGCGGTGGCGTTCACGGCGGGCGTCGGCGAGAACGCGGCGCCGGTGCGGGAGGCCGCGGTGCTGGGCCTGGAGGAGATGGGGCTGGCGGTGGACGCGCGGCTGAACGCCGAGCGGTCCGACGAGGCCCGGATCATTTCCCCCGAATACGCCCGCGTGGTGGTCGCCGTGGTGCCGACCGACGAGGAGCTGGAGATCGCCAACCAGACATACGCACTGGTCAGCAGCTAGTTTTCGGCGCTTCCGCCAGGTGGAATATTCCGCTCTGAAACAAACCGATAGGATTCAGCTCATGCGCCGTTCGAAAATCGTCTGCACCCTGGGCCCTGCCGTTGACTCCTTCGATCAGCTCAAGACGCTGATCGAGGCCGGTATGAACGTGGCCCGTTTCAACATGAGCCATGGCACCCACGAGGAGCACGAGGAGCGGTACCACCGGCTCCGCAAGGCCGCCGAGGAGACCGGCCGCGCCGTCGGCGTGCTCGCCGACCTCCAGGGCCCCAAGATCCGCATGGAGACCTTCGCCGACGGTCCGGTGGAGCTGGTGCGCGGCGACGAGTTCGTCATCACCACCGAGGACGTGGCCGGTGACAAGACCATCTGCGGCACCACCTACAAGGGCCTGCCCGGCGACGTCTCCAAGGGCGACCCGGTACTGATCAACGACGGCAACGTCGCCCTCCAGGTGATCGAGGTCGACGGCCCCCGCGTGCGCTGCATCGTCATCGAGGGCGGCGTCATCTCCGACCACAAGGGCATCAACCTGCCCGGTGCCGCGGTGAACGTGCCGGCGCTGTCCGAGAAGGACATCGAGGACCTGAAGTTCGCCCTGAACATGGGCTGCGACCTGGTCGCGCTGTCCTTCGTGCGGGACGCCAAGGACGTCCAGGACGTGCACCGCGTCATGGACGAGGTCGGCCGCCGGGTGCCGGTCATCGCCAAGGTCGAGAAGCCGCAGGCCGTCGCCAACATGGAAGAGGTCGTCGCCTCCTTCGACGGCGTCATGGTGGCCCGTGGTGACCTGGCGGTGGAGTACCCGCTGGAGAAGGTCCCGATGGTGCAGAAGCGCCTGGTGGAGATGTGCCGGCGGAACGCCAAGCCGGTGATCGTGGCGACCCAGATGATGGAGTCGATGATCACCAACTCCCGCCCGACCCGCGCCGAGGCGTCCGACGTCGCCAACGCGATCCTGGACGGCGCGGACGCGGTCATGCTCTCCGCGGAGTCCTCGGTCGGCCAGTACCCGATCCAGACCGTCAAGACGATGTCGAAGATCGTCGAGGCGGCCGAGGAGGAGCTGCTGTCCAAGGGCCTGCAGCCGCTGGTCCCGGGCAAGAAGCCGCGTACGCAGGGCGGCGCCGTGGCCCGCGCCGCCGCCGAGATGGCCGACTTCCTGAACGGCAAGGCGCTGGTGGCCTTCACCAAGTCCGGTGACACCGCGCGCCGGCTGTCCCGCTATCGCGCGGCCCAGCCGATCCTGGCCTTCACCACCGACGTCTCGACCCGCAACCAGCTCTCGCTGAGCTGGGGCGTGGAGACCTTCGTCGTGGAGCACGTCAACACCACCGACGCCATGGTCGACCTGGTCGACTCCGAGCTGCTGAAGCTCAAGCGGTACAACGCCGGTGACACCATGATCATCACGGCCGGTTCGCCCCCCGGCGTCCCCGGCACCACCAACATGGTCCGGGTGCACCACCTGGGCGGCTGACGCTCCGGTACCAAGCGAAGGCCCCGCTCCTCCGAGGAGGAGCGGGGCCTTCGTGGTGCGGCTCCCGGAAGGGCTCGGTGGGCGTCAGTCCTTGATGGACACGCGCATACCGGGAAGGTGGAGATTGCCGCCGAACTGACCCGCCTGGTCGAGCTTCACGTTGGTGAAGTACGCGTGCGGGATGTTGAGCGGCGGCGGGTGCTCCGGGTCGAAGACGATCGGGATGAGGCCGAAGAGATTGGCCTGCAGCCGCTCGGTGTACATGGTCACCTTGCCGCCACGGAAGGTGGACGTGGATCCCTTGGCCGTCTCGACGTGGTAGTGCTTCCCCGTCGCCGGGTCGTCCACGATCTGGTGCAGATCGCCGATGTCCACGCTGTCCGCGGTGAACTTCAGCACCTGCTTGGACTTCCCGCTCTGCGTGGTGATGTTGTAGACGCCCGCGTAGTCCAGGCCGCGCAGGGTGAGCGAGGTGGCCCGCAGGTGCCAGGGGTCGTCGGGCAGGGTGACGGGGGTCTGCTCGTCCTTGCCCTTCTGCTTGTTCGCAACGACGCAGGGGTAGCCCTTCTTGCCGTTGGCGTCCGTGCCGTCCAGACCACCGCCGGGCAGGGCGTTGTCGACCGTGCCCACGGCACCGTGGACGGTGTCGTTGACGGCCTTCGAGCCGCCCGAGAGCGACTCGCCCGCCTTGCCGACGCCGTCCTTGACGCCGTCGACGGTGTCCTCGACCGGCTTGGTGACCTTGCCGGTGGACGCATCCGAGGTCTTGGTGTCCTCGGCGGTGTCCTTGGACGCGGTCTCGGACTCGGACGGGGACGGGCTCGGCGAGGCGGTGGACTCCTCCTCGGAGGAGTCGCCGCCGCCGAGCAGGCCGCCGAGCGCGTCACCGACGCCGCCCAGCAGGCCGCCGTCCTTCTCCTCCTCCTCGGGGGAGGCGGACGGCGAGGGCGTCGCGGAGTCCGACGGCTCGTCGGTCTTCGGGTCGGCGGTCGGCTCGGACGTCTTGTCCTCGTCCGTGCCGGAGGGCGAGGGCTTCGCGGACGGCTCGGCAGTCTCCTTGCCGTCCTCCTTGTCCTTGTCCTCGGCCTTGTCCTTCGCCTTGTCCTTGGCGTCCTTGCCCTCCACCTTGTCCGGGGCGGACACGCACGGACCGCCCCGGAAGGGGCTCTCCGGGGGCTTGGGCTTGGCCATGGCCAGCTGGGGCGTGAGCCCCATGCCCATGAGCACGGCGGAGGGCATGGCGGCAATGGCTATCGCCTTGCCGGCGGGCACGTGCAGCCGCGTCAGCAGCGGCTTCCTCGGCGCCGCGTGCCGCCCGGATCTCGCCCCGGCGGCTGCGCCCTCGTCGTGCAGCTCCTCACCCGGCACGGTGCCTCCCGTTCGTCCCGTTGGTCGGGCTCTTACCTGACAGGTCGTCCAGTACGCCGCGCGAACCGCCCGCTCCGGTCGCCGCGGGCCGCCCGCCGCCGAACGGGTCGAACCCGTCGTCGGGGCTGTCCGCACGCCCGGACGCACCGTCGGTGTCCTCGGCGGCGGACTTCGCCGGCGCCGGCTTGCCGGGGGCCCAGGAGACCGCCAGCGCACCGCCGATCAGCCCCAGCAGGAAGCCGATCAGGAAGGCGCCGAAGTTGGAGACGACCAGGGACACCAGCGACAGCAGGATCGCCGCGACACCGGCGAAGACCCTCGAAGCGGGCTGGAACCACATGGTCAGACCGAGCACGACCAGCAGCACGCCGATGATCAGCGAGCCCGCGCCCGCCGTCGTCGCCATGCGGACGGTCAGGGAACCGATCGTGAGGTTCGCGTAAGGGATGTACATGATCGGGATGCCGGCGAGCAGGGTCAGCAACCCGGCCCAGTACGGGCGTTGTCCCCGCCAAACCCGGAACGAACGGCGCTGCCGGCCGATTGTCTCGCTCAGCCGTGGTCGCGTGTCGGCGCTCATCTCGTACAGCTCCTCGGGACTGGCAATTCGGTGGTACGTGAGCTGGTGGTGCTCGGTGCTTGTCGGCGCCCGGCGCACGGGCACAGGGAGGCGGCCCAAAGGGCCTGGCGTTCGGTCCCCCGTGCCCGCACGCTCAGTGCGTCAGTAGCACTCGTTCTTGCCCGCGGAGACCTTCATCTTCAGGCCGCTGAGCTTGAACGTACCGGCGGTGGTCGCCCACGCCGTCTGCTTGACTCCGGTCAGGACGGCCGTGTCGGCCTCCTGGGCGAACGAACCGGGGTCGGCCTTGTCGCCCTTCTTGATGCCGGGGCCCTTGGACGTCGAACCCGCCGCAACACCGATGTTGATGTTGTTGAAGGTCGCGTCCGCTTCGAGCTGGTCCAGGTCGATGTAGAGGTTCTTCGCCTCGACCGGCGTGTCACCGCCGCCCGCCTGGAGCTTCATCGACACGTCGCCGAAGACCGGGACGGGCACGACGACGGACTGGCACAGGTTCTTGATCTTGGCGTTGGAGAACGCCGAGACCGCGACCGGGATCTGCTTGCCGCCCTTCTGGGCGTCCACAGCTCCGTACTGGACGAATCCGGTGCCGTCCAGGCGGTCGGTCGACACCTTGAACTGCTGGCCGGACACGCTGAACGACGCGGCCAGCGCACCCTGCGAGAGGGCCACGCCGATCGCGGCCGTCGCAGCGACGCTCGGCACCATGACGACGGCGAACCGCTTCCATCTGGTCCCGCCACGAGCCAGGGACTCCATGACTTTCCTCCTTCTCGGACGTACATCTCCGGCACCGGCCGCTCGGGTCATGGATACGGCCGCACCTGGGATGGGAGAAGTGCTACGTCCTCGGGAAGGAGAGCGCCTGCTTCGGAGGTCTTGCGTTCCGAACCGCCGGCGATCACCCCCGAGCGACAACCACTGGCCACGCTCTCGCGCAACCTCTCTGGACAGGCTCCGCCGGTGTGGCGAAGACCCCCCTGTCCCGACCGGCGCCACTGCCGCCGGCCGCTCGGTGGGGACCCACCCTCCGCGGCTCCCGGCCGGCTGCCGGGCTGCGGGTGATGGACCGAGCTTGGCTGATCGTGGTCCATTCGGAGCCGCTGCACAAGGGGCTCGTTACCTACGAGTAACAGACAAATAACTGCCTCTGTACCGAGGGGAACCACCCCGGTACACAGGGTCGCCTTTAACGCAGAAGAAACATCCGGAAATTCCGCCCAAAACGGCTGAAGCCATACCAGCGCTCTTACTCCAAGTAACAGCGGCCACGATTACCAAGATTTGGTAAAACGTGGCCGCCGTTCCGTTTGAGGAGGGAGGAGTTGGCGAGTCGTCAGAACAAGACGCGGGCCAGAGCGGTACGTGCGCTCACGACGCGCGGGTCGTCGCTGCCGATGACCTCGAAGAGCTCCAGCAGCCGCACCCGGGCCGCCTCGCGGTCGTCGCCCGCCGTGCGCTTCACGACGTCGACCAGCCGCCCGAAGGCGTCCTCCACGTGCCCGCCGACCAGATCGAGATCGGCCGCGCGGATCTGCGCCTGCACGTCGGCCGGGCCCTCGGCCGCCTCCTTGCGCACCGCCTGCGGGTCGAGGTCCTGCACGCGGTACAGCAACTCGGCCTGCGCGAGGCCCAGCTTCGCCTCGGGGTTGGCCGGGTCGTCGGAGAGCACGTTCTTGTACGCCTGGATCGCGCCGCCGAGGTCGCCGGAGTCCAGCGCCTGGGTCGCGGCCTCCAGCAGCGCGTCGTACGGACCGGCCGGGACGGGCGCCTCGACGGGCTCCTCACCGCCCTGCTCCGCCGGGTCGACGGGCGCGCCGACGATGCCGAACTGCTGCTCGGCGGCCTGGACGAGCTGGTCCAGCACCTGCCGGATCTGCGCCTCCGGGGCCGCACCCTGGAACAGCGGGATCGGCTGGCCCGCGACGACGGCGAACACCGCCGGGATGCCCTGCACGCCGAACTGCTGGAAAAGGGCCTGATTGCTGTCTACGTCGATCTTGGCGAGCACGAACTTGCCGGCGTACTCCGCCGCCAGGCGCTCCAGCAGCGGGCCCAGCTGCTTGCACGGCTCGCACCACTCGGCCCAGAAGTCGATGACGACCGGGACCTCGGTGGAGCGCTGCAGGATCTCCTGCTGGAACCCCGCCTCGTCGACGTCGACCACGAGCCGGCCGCCGCCCGCCGGGGCCTGGCCGGTACGCGCCGCTTCGGCGCGCGCCTGTTCCGCTTTCTGCTTCGCTTCCCCGGCCGCCTTCACCGCGGCGAGGTCGACCACTCCACTCATGGACATATTGCGTGGCTGCATGGTCCTATCCTCCCCCCTGGGCGGGCCGTTCCGGAAAGCGGTGCGGAAAATCCAGGGCCCCCATGGCCCTGGACCCCGCGAGGTGAGCTCCGTACCCTGCCGCGCATCCCGCCGGATTGCCTGAAGCGGGCCGGAGACGGAGCTCTGTGTGGTCCCGAGGAGGACCGGTTCGTGCTGGTCCCGAGGAGGACCGGTCTGTGGTGGCCGGGGTCCCCACCCGCGGCCGGTGTGTGTGGCGTCGCTCTTTCGCTACGAGTCGTAGCGTAACTCTCCGGTCCCCCGCCGCCGCAAGCGTGCGGGGCCGCCGCGCTCGTGATCTCTCTCACCCGTCACGGGCGCCCCGCGCCTACCGGCCGGTATGGTCGGCCGCATGCAGTGCTCTCCCACCGGCCCCCGCAAGGGGCGCGCCCGCCTCACCGGCCGCACGGGACGCCCGCGCAGCGCCGCGGCCGACGCCGCGATCCTGGATGCCACCCGCGCGGCGCTCGTCGAGCTGGGCTGGGGGAAGCTCACGATGGGCGACGTGGCCGCGCGCGCCAAGGTCGCCAAGACCACGCTGTACCGCCGCTGGGCCGGCAAGAACGAACTGGTGCTGGACGCCGTCGCGGTCCTCTTCGACGAGCTGGAGCTCCCCGACCGGGGCTCCCTGAAGGACGACATCGAGGGCGTCGTGCTGCAGTTCGCCGCGCTGCTGGCCCGCCCGGAAACCAAGACCGCGCTGATGGCGGTGGTCGCCGAGTCCACCACGGACGACGCGCTGCGCACCCGGATCCGCGAGGCCGTCGTGGAGCGGCAGAAGCGGCTGGTGGTGCAGGGCCGGCAGCGCGCCCAGCGGCGCGGCGAACTGCCGCCGGACGGCGGCGGGCCCGAGGGCGCCGCGGCGGCGGCCCGCAGCGTGGACCTGATCTTCGATGTGATCGCGGGCGCAGTGGTGCACCGCGCCCTGGTCAGCGGCGAACCGGTCGACGCGGCCTGGGCGGCCCGCTTCACCACCCTCCTGCTCGCCGGGCTGGGCGGGCTGGAGACCAGGGACTGAGCGCGGGCCGCACCGGCCCGGGGTGCTCGGACCTGAGCGGTCCGCCGCGAAGCTCAGACCTGGTAGCGGTCCGCCGCGAAGAGGTGCAGGTGCCCGCCGACCCAGTCCGACGTACGCCGCAGCCCCACCTCCAGCGGGACCCGCGGCTGCCAGCCGGACAGCTCCCGGGCCCGCGCGTTGTCCGACAGCAGCCGCTCCACCTCGCTGCCCGAGGGCCGCAGCCGCGCCGGGTCCACGACCACCTCCGCCGTCCGGCCGGAGGCCGCGATCAGTTCCTCCGCGAGCTGCCCGATGGAGATCTCCCGCCCCGTACCGAGGTTGACGACCTCCCCCACCGCCCGGTCGCACTCCGCGAGCGCCAGAAACCCCTCGGCGGTGTCCGTGACATAGGTGAAGTCGCGGGTCGGCGTCAGGGAGCCGAGCCGGATCTCCCGGGCGCCGGAATGCAGTTGCGCGAGGATCGTAGGGATCACGGCGCGGGCCGACTGCCGGGGCCCGTAGGTGTTGAACGGGCGGACCACGGTGACCGGCAGTTCGAAGGCGTGCCAGTGGGAGAGCGCCATCATGTCGGCGCCGATCTTCGAGGCGGAGTACGGGGACTGCGGCTGGAGCGGGTGGTTCTCGGCGATGGGCGCGGTGCGCGCGGTCCCGTACACCTCGCTGGTGGAGGTGTGGACGAGCCGCCGCACGCCGTGCAGCCGGGCGGCCTCGCACACGTTCTCCGTACCGACCACATTGGTCTGCACGTACGCGCCGGGCGAGTCGTAGCTGTACGGGATGCCGATCAGCGCGGCGAGGTGGAAGACCGTGTCGCAGCCGGCCACCGCGTCCCGCACCCGGCCCGCATCGCGGATGTCGCCCGCCATCATCTCGACCGGGCCGTCCGGACGCAGGTACCGGGACAGATGGCCCTTCTCGGCGTACGGCTTGTAGTGAACCAGCGCCCGGACCTGAGCGCCCCGCTCGACGAGCAGGTCGACGAGCGTGGAGCCGATGAACCCCTCGGCGCCGGTGACGAGGACCCGGCGGCCCTGCCACGGGTTGTAGGGGGTGTGCTGCGTGGTCATGCGTACTCCTTCGGAGAGACGGGTGTCGTGGGGAAGGGGGAGCGGCCGGCCAGCCGGAGGACCTTCGCCGCCAGCAGGTCGGCGGCGCGGGCGTGGGTGCCCGGATCGGCCGCGGCGCCCATCGCCGCCAGCCGGGCCGGGTCGTCGAGGAGCGGGCCGACGACGGCGTCGAGCCGCTCGGCGGTGGTCTCGGCGTCCGGCAGCAGCAGCCCGGCACCGGCGTCGGACAGCACCCGCGCGTTGTGCGTCTGGTGGTCGCCGGGCGCGTGCGGATACGGGACGAGGACCGCGGGCATCCCGATCGTGGCCAGCTCCGCGACGGTCGCCGAGCCGGCCCGGCACACCACCAGGTCGGCGGCGGCGTAGGCGAGATCCATCCGGTCCAGGTACGGGACCGCCTCCGCGACCGCGGCGCCGCCCCCGGCGACCAGCCGCTCGCGCGCAGCGTTCAGCGCGTCCGGGCCGGTCTTGATCAGCATCCGCAGGTCCGGGCGGTGGCGGTGCCGGGCGGCGAGTCCGATGGCGGCCTCGGTGAGCCGGGCCGCGCCCAGGCTGCCGCCGTTGACCAGCAGCAGCCGGGCGCCGTCCGGGATGCCCAGCGCCCGGCGGGCCGGGCCGCGCAGCGCCGCCCTGTCCAGCCCGGCGAGCGGACCGGACAGCGGCATGCCGACCGTCTCGGCCCGCTCGCCGCCCGGCAGGTGCGCGCGGCTGCGGTCGAAGGCGAGCGCGATGTGCGGGGTGAGCCGCGCGGCGAACGTGTTGGCCCGCCCCGGTACCGCGTTGGACTCGTGGATCAGGCTCGGCAGCCCCGCCAGCCGGGCGCCCACGATCACCGGCGCGCTGGGGTACCCGCCCATGCCGACCGCGACCTGCGCATCCTGCGCGCGCAGGATCGCCCGGCACTGGGCACCGGACTTCAACAGCGCGGCGGGCAGCAGATAGCGCCGGGCACCCAGCGCCGGGTCGAAGGGGATCATGTCGACGGTGTGCAGGCGGTAACCGGCCCGCGGGATCAGCCGCTTCTCCAGCCCGCGCTGCGTACCGACGAAGGAGATCACCGCATCGGGCACGGCGCGGCGCAGCGCGTCGGCGAGGGCGAGCCCCGGATAAATGTGGCCACCGGTGCCCCCGGCACCGATGACGACGGAGAGTGGTGTGCGCATGGCCGCCACGCTCGTCGCGCGCCCTAAGAAGGTTCTAAGAGCGCCCTTTGGCAGCCTTGGGGCCATGCCACCGACCGCATCGCCCCCGCCGACCCCGGGCGCCGCCCCGTCCGCACCCCGCATCCTGGTCGTCGACGACGACGCGGAGGTGCGGGCGGCCGTCGAGGACGGCCTGGCCGTGGAGGGGTACCGGGTACGCGGCGCGGCCGACGGGCTGGCCGCGCTGAGCGCGGTCGCGGAGTGGCAGCCGGACGCGCTGGTGCTGGACGTGATGATGCCCGTACTGGACGGCCTCGCGGTCTGCCGGCGGCTGCGCGCGCTGGGCGACCGCACGCCCGTCCTCGTCCTGACCGCGCTGGACGCGGTCAGCGAGCGGGTGGACGGGCTGGATGCCGGCGCCGACGACTACCTCGTCAAGCCCTTCGCGCTGGACGAACTGACCGCCCGGCTCCGGGCCCTGCTGCGCCGCGTCGCCGCACCGGACGCCGAGGACTCCACGCTGGCCGTCGCCGACCTGGTCCTCGACCCGGCCACCCGCACCGGGCGCCGGGCCGGCCGCCGGCTGGAGTTCAGCCGCACCGAGTGGGCCCTGCTGGAGCTGTTCGCGCGCAACCCCGGACAGGTCGTGCCGCGCGAGGTGATCCTGGAGCGGGTCTGGGGCCGCGACTTCGGCCCGGCCTCCAACTCCCTTGCGGTGTACGTGGGTTACCTGCGTCGCAAGCTGGAGGCGGGTGGTGAATCACGCCTGCTGCACACCGTGCACGGCGTCGGCTACCGGCTGGGGGACGCATGAGCGGCCGCCGTGGGCTCGGGGCGGCCTGGCAGCGCCGCCGGCCGCTGCGGACCCGGCTGGCGCTGGCCGCCTCGGCGGCCGTGGCGCTGGTCGCCGTCGGCGTGTGCACCGCCGCGTTCGTCATCATCCGGTACGCCATGGGCCACCAGCTCGAGCTGAACCTCACCCAGTCCGCGACCCTGGCCATGCAGCAGAACCGAGAGGAAGGACCCGGGGTCATGGCCGCCCAGTGCCGCTACCTGGCGGCCCCGGCCTGCTCCCAGATCGTCCCCGCCGACCCCGCCGACGACCCGTCGCAGCCCTACGCGCTGCCGGTCACCGACGCCACCCGCGAGGTCGCGGCCGGCCGGCACGCCCCGTACTACAGCGAACTCACCCTGCACGGCCGCCCGGCCCGGATGCTCACCCAGCACTTCAAGGACGGCACGGCGGTCCAGGTGGCGCTGCGCGCGGACACCGTGGAGAAGGGGGTGCGGCAGGCCTCCGGGATGCTGGCCGCGGTGGGCGGCGCGGGCGTCCTGCTGGCCGCCGCGCTCGGCTACTGGGTCTCCCGTACGGGCCTGGCGCCGGTCGCCCGGCTGACCGCCGCCGCCGAACGGATCGCCGCGACCCGCGACGCCGGCCACCGCATCGAACTGCCCGCCGGGCCGCCCGGCCGCGAGGACGAGCTGACCCGGCTGGCGGCCAGCTTCAACACCATGCTCGGCGAGCTGGAGCAGTCGGTCACCGCCCAGCGCCGGCTGGTCGCCGACGCCTCCCACGAGCTGCGCACGCCGCTGACGGCGCTGCGTACCAACGCCGAACTCCTCGCCCGCGCCGACCGGCTGACCGAAGCCCAGCGCGACCGGGCCTCCGCCGCCCTCGGCCGCCAGTTGCGCGAGGTGACCACGCTGGTCAACGACCTGATCGAGCTGGCCCGCGACGAGGAACCGCAGCCGCTGGTCGAGGAGGTACGCCCGGCCGCGCTGCTGGAGCACGCGGTCGCCGCGGCCCGCGAGCACTGGCCCGCGATCGCCTTCACCGTACGGACCGACGCGCGCGCCGCCGCGGACTCCGTGCCCGGTGTACCGGCCCGGCTGACCCGGCTGCTCTCGAACCTGCTCGACAACGCGGCCAAGTTCTCGCCGCCCGGCGGCCCGGTCGAGGCGGAGCTGACCGCCCCGGCGGGCGCGCTGGAGATCACGGTCCGGGACCACGGCCCGGGCATCGCCGCCGAGGACCTGCCGCACGTCTTCGACCGCTTCTACCGCGCCCGGGCCGCCCGGACGCTCCCCGGATCGGGGCTGGGCCTGGCGATGGCCCGGCAGATCGCCCGCGCGCACCGCGCCGAGCTGACCGCGGAGCGGGCGCCGGGCGGCGGGGCGCTGTTCCGGCTGCGGTTCCCACTGGAGCGGGCGGAGTAGCGGACGGTCAGTCGCCCGCCTACTGCCAGGCACAACTGCCCAGCGTGGCCCGCCCGCCGGCCACCAGCTTCTCGGCCGCAGCGGCCTTCGCCAGCTCGCTGTGGTCCTTGAAGCAGATCACCGTGCGGTCCGTGAACCCGGCCAGGTCGGCCAGGATCTGGTCCCAGTGCCGGTACTGCACGTCGTGCCCGGAGTCGGCGTACGCGCGCACCACCGGCTTGCCCGGCAGGTGCTGCCGCCACGTCGCGATGGTGCTCGGCGGGACGGTGGTGTCCTTCTTGCCGCTGTAGAGGAAGACCGGCGCGGCGAGCTTGGATAGGTCGGGCCCCGGCCGCTCGCAGTACAGCTTCTGCTCGTGCACCTGCGGTGCCGGGTCGGCCTTCTGGCCGCGCTGGTTGTAGGTGCGCGCGCCCTCTTCGTACGCCGTGTCGGCGAAGCCCGGGATCTGCTTCGTCGGGCTGTCGTCGGGGAACGCCCACCACTTGCGCGGGTCGGCGAGCGTGGGGGCCAGCTCCTTGCCCAGCTCCTCGTCGGAGAGGGCGCAGTAGTCGGGCTTCGCGCCGTACGGGGGCAGTGCGGCGGCCAGGTGCAGCGCCTCGATGCGCTGCGGTGCCCGCGCGGCGAGCTCGGCGGCGTACGGCCCGCCGCCGGAGATCGCGATCACGCTCGTCTTCCGCACGCCGATGCGGTCCAGGACCTCCAGCGCGTCCTTCGCGAAGTCGGCCTTGTCCAGGTCCTTGTCGTACGCGGTGTCACCGAAGCCGTTGCGCTCGACCGATATCAGCCGCAGGTTCAGCGATTCGCGTGTACTGCGGAAGAAGTCCGTCATGTGCGCGGCGCGGGCGCTGGTGCCCGTACCGCCGATGAACAGCACGGGCTTACCGTCCCGCGGCCCCTCGTCGATGTAGTGCGCGGTGCGGCCCGACGACAGCTTCGCGGCCTGCACTTCGGGGCCGAGGGAGTCGAAGTCGTCCTGGATCCGGGCCTGGTGGAGGCCGGCGGCGTGCGGCTTCGGCGCGGGCCCGGCGGTGGCGGGCGTGCTGATGACCGCGGAACCGGCCAGCAGGACGGTGGCGAGCGCTGCCGTGCCGAGGGCGGTCGGAACGGGTCTTTTCACGTACGTCTCCCGGAGGGATAGATGGATGCAGACCGCACCCACCTACCCGGACCGCCCAGAAGAACGCCACGGATTCCGTCGTGTACCCGGCCGCTGCGCGCCTGCTCAGAAGCCCGCGGGCTCCGTGTACACGCCCCACTCGTCGCGCAGCGCGTCGCAGATCTCGCCGAGGGTGGCCTCGGCCCGGACCGCGTCGAGCATGGGCTCGATCATGTTGCGGCCGTCGCGGGCCGCGGCCAGCATGCCGTCCAGCGCCGTCCGCACCGCCGCGTCGTCGCGCGCCGCCTTGCGGCCGCCGAGGATGCGCACCTGCTCGCGCTCGACCTCGTGGCTGACCCGCAGGATCTCCAGGTCGCCGGTGACCGAGCCGTGGGCGCAGTTGACGCCGACGACCTTCTTGTCGCCCTTCTCCAGCGCCTGCTGGTACTGGAAGGCGGACTCGGCGATCTCGCCGGTGAACCAGCCGTCCTCGATACCGCGCAGGATGCCGGAGGTCATCGGGCCGATGGGGTGCTGACCGTCCGGGACGGCGCGGGCGCCGCGTTCCTTGATCCGGTCGAAGATCTTCTCGGCGTCCGCCTCGATCCGGTCGGTGAGCTGCTCGATGTACCAGGAACCGCCCAGCGGGTCCGCGACGTTGGCGACGCCGGTCTCCTCCATCAGCACCTGCTGCGTGCGCAGCGCGATCTCCGCGGCCTGCTCGCTGGGCAGGGCGAGGGTCTCGTCCAGCGCGTTGGTGTGCAGGGAGTTGGTGCCGCCGAGCACGGCGGCGAGGGCCTCGACGGCGGTGCGTACGACGTTGTTGTACGGCTGCTGGGCGGTCAGCGAGACGCCGGCGGTCTGCGTGTGGAACCGCAGCCACTGCGCCTTCTCGCTGGTCGCGCCGTACACGTCGCGCATCCAGCGGGCCCAGATCCGGCGCGCGGCGCGGAACTTGGCGATCTCCTCGAAGAAGTCCACGTGCGCGTCGAAGAAGAAGGACAGGCCGGGCGCGAACGTGTTGACGTCGAGGCCGCGGGACAGCCCCAGCTCCACGTATCCGAACCCGTCGGCCAGCGTGTACGCCAGCTCCTGCGCGGCCGTGGAGCCCGCCTCGCGGATGTGGTAGCCGGAGACCGAGAGCGGCTTGTAGTCGGGGATGGAGCGCGCGCAGTGCTCCATCAGGTCACCGATCAGGCGCAGATGCGGCTCGGGCTGGAAGAGCCACTCCTTCTGCGCGATGTACTCCTTGAAGATGTCCGTCTGGAGCGTGCCGTTGAGGACGCCGGGGTCGACGCCCTGGCGCTCGGCGGCGACCAGGTACATGCAGAAGACCGGAACGGCCGGCCCGGAGATCGTCATGGAGGTCGTGACGTCGCCGAGCGGGATGTCCTTGAAGAGGACCTCCATGTCGGCGGCGGAGTCGATGGCGACGCCGCAGTGGCCGACCTCGCCGAGCGAGCGCGGGTCGTCGGAGTCGCGGCCCATCAGGGTCGGCATGTCGAAGGCGACGGACAGGCCGCCGCCGCCCGCCTTGAGGATCATCTTGTACCGCTCGTTCGTCTGCTCGGCGTTGCCGAAGCCCGCGAACTGGCGAATGGTCCAGGTCCGGCCCCGGTAGCCGGTCGGATACAGGCCGCGCGTGAAGGGGTACTCGCCGGGCCAGCCGATCCGCTCGAAGCCTTCGTAGGCGTCGCCGGGGCGTGGACCGTACACCGGGTCGACGGGGTCGCCCGAGAGCGTACTGAAGTCCGCGTCGCGCTTGCGTGCGGAGTCGTACCGGGCCTGCCAGCGACGGCGGCCCTCTTCGATCGCGTCAGCGTCCATGCCACCAATTTACTTGGACGTCCTAGTAAATGTAAGTACTAGGGCGTCCTAGTACTTGTGGCTGGCGCTCCGCCGCGGCCCCTCGGACAGTGGGTCCGTCAGCCCCGCAGGGCCGCCAGGTGCGCGTCCCTGACATCCGCCGTCTGGCCCTGGACCAGCAGGAACATGCCCTCACGGGCCAGCCGCTGAGCCGGGCTGTCCAGGCCCACGGCCCGGCCCCCGCCCGCTACGACAGCCGCGGTGGTCGCCGCCCGCAGCACGTCGTACGCGCGCATCTTGGCGGCCAGCCGGTCGGGAATGCGCTCCTGCGCGGGCACCTCGTCCAGCAGCGCGTACGCGTCCTTGCGCACCGCCGTCAGCCGCTCGCGCAGCACGCCGGCGGTCTGCACCGCGGTCTCGTCGCCCGAGGCGTCCAGGAGGTCCAGCGCGGCGCCGGTGACGCCCAGCACCGCCGGGTTGACGTTGGTGTTCTTCGGCCGGTCGGCCGCGGCCCAGTCCTCGTACGGCTGCCGGAGAGCCACCGCGCCGTCGGGCAGCACCAGCCCGTCCAGCTCCAGGCCGACCGTGCGGCTACCGGAGAGCGCGGCCAGCTCCAGCGGCTCGGTGGCATGCAGTCCTGGCTGCTCGCGGGCCTCGGTGACGGCGAAGACGACCTCGCCGTCCGCGGTCGCGCCGCCGAGCAGCAGGACGTCGTTCAGGCCCCAGCCGGTGTACCAGGGCACCCGGCCGTCGAAGCGCCAGCCCGCGTGCTCCCGGATGACCCGCACCGGCAGCTTCGGGAAGGCCCGGAGATGGGAGAAGGCGACGCCGGCCAGCAGCGTCCCGTCGCACAGCGGGCGCAGCAGCTGCTCGCGGACCGGTGTGCCCTCGGGCGCCGCGGCGATCGTGGTGACCGGCGTGTGGTGCTGCACCTGGACGAAGAAGGTGGCGCAGCAGGCCCCGGCGAGGATCTCGACGATCTCCCGGACGACGGGGGCGGGCGCCGCGGAGCCGCCATATGCGACCGGGCCGACGGCGCCGAGCACGCCCGATGCCTTGACCGCGGCAATCGTGGCCGGATCCACACCCTCGCGGTCGGCGCGCTCGGCGGCCGGGGCGAGGGTGTCGCGGGCGAGCCGCCGGGCGGCGGCGACCAGCGGATGGTCGCGGTGATCGGCGTACGGCTCGCTCATGCGGGGCCGGTCAGACCTTGGCGGTCTGGGGGGCCGCGGTGCCGGAGACCAGCGGCTCCAGCTCGCGCGAGACCTTGCGCTCGACGAAGAACGCGGCGGTGGGGATCGTGCCGGCGATCAGCACCCACAGCAGCTTGCCGAACGGCATCTTGGCCTTGGAGCCCATGTCGAAGGCGAAGATCAAGTACACGACGTACAGCCAGCCGTGGGCGATGCCGACGACGCTGGTGAAGCCGGCCGCACCGTCGATGTGCAGCAGGTACTTGGCGATCACGCCGAGGGTCAGCAGGACCAGCAGCACGCCCGTCACGTACGCCATCGTCCGGTAGCGGGTCAGCACGCTTCGTTTCATGCCCACGAGCGTAACCGTACGAGCGGGGGCGATCTTCGCCGCCCCCGGGCGTGGCGGAGGGCTTAACCGCCCCGTATTCACGGTGCTTTTACTCGTCCTTGAAATCCGCCGCCGCCACCCGCAGCGGACGCAGCAGGGCGAAGATCTCCTGGCACTCCTCGGCGTCGTACGCGCCGAGCCCGAAGTCCATCGCCATCAGGTCCTGGGTCGCCGCGTCGCACACCTCGCGCCCCTTGTCCGTGATGGACGCCAGCGTGCCGCGCCCGTCGTTCGGGTTCGGGCGCTTGGCCACCAGGCCGGACTTCACCAGCCGGTCGACGGTGTTGGTGACCGAGGTGGGATGCACCATCAGGCGTTCGCCGATCTTGGACATCGGCAACTCGCCGGCCTGCGAGAAGGTCAGCAGCACCAGGGCTTCGTAGCGCGCGAAGGTGAGGCCGTACGGCTTGACCACGGCGTCCACCTCGCCGAGCAGGATCTGCTGGGCCCGCATGATCGAGGTGATCGCCGCCATCGACGGGACGGCCCCCCACCGGCGCTGCCACAGCTCATCGGCGCGGGCGATGGGATCGAAGGGGAGACTGAGCGGCTTCGGCACGTATCCGACCCTACCGGTCGCCCATATGGTGGTCAGCCCCGTCTCAGAAGACGGGCGCGGACGGTGCCTCACCGGCCACGCCCGCGGCCGCCGGCCGTCAGTCCCGCGGCTCCGCGAGGTACCGCTCGACCGTGTCCACCTTCGAGGTCAGCCCGTCGGTCACGCCCTGCCGGATGTCGGCCTTGAGGACGAGCGAGACCCGGCCCGCGCGCGCCTCGACCGCGGCGACCGCGCGCTTGACGACGTCCATGACCTCGTCCCACTCGCCCTCGATGGAGGTGAACATGGCGTCCGTACGGTTGGGCAGCCCGGACTCGCGGACGACCCGTACCGCCTCGGCCACGTACTCCCCGACGTCCTCACCCACGCCGAGCGGGCTCACCGAGAATGCGACGATCATGCGCTGACCACACCTTCCTTCTCCTTGCGCGCGCGGGCGGCGATGACCGACGCCTCGGCCTCGCCCTTCAGCTTCCGCTCGGCGAAGAAGCCGCCGGTGGGCAGGACGGAGAGGACGAAGTAGAGCGCGGCGGTGCCGAACGACCACTTCGTACGGTTCCAGGCGTCCAGCCAGAAGATCACGTACAGGATGAACAGCACGCCGTGGACGGCGCCCATCACCGGCACCGCGTTGAACTCCGTGGTCCGCTTCAGGACCGAGCAGATCAGCAGCAGCAGGAAGGAGACGGCCTCGGGGGCGGAGACCAGGCGGAGCCGGCGCAGGGCGGAAGCGGTCTTGATGTCCACGGGAACCTCGTTCGGGTGGGGTGGGTGCAGCCTTTAGCTTGTGCTTACATTCACAAGCACCGCTCCATTGTGACAGCCGCGCCGCACTCCCCCGTCGCCGGGCCCGTCGCCCGTTCCGTTGCCGGACCCCGCCGCCCGGCCGGTCCGCACCCGGTCCCCTGCCCTCCGCCGCCGCGGCGGACTACGGTCTGATGCCGTGGCTCAGTTTCGGCTCCAGGGGAGCAAGGTGCTCGCCGTCGACATGACCGGCGATGCCGTCAAGGCGAAGAACGGTGCGATGGTCGCGTACGACGGCCGGATGGCGTTCAAGAAGATGAGCGGCGGGGGCGAGGGCCTGCGCGGCATGGTCACCCGGCGGCTGACCGGGGAACAGATGGAAGTCATGGAGGTGAAGGGCGAGGGCACCTGCTATTTCGCGGACCGCGCGAGCGAGATCAATCTCGTGAATCTGCACGGCGAGAAGCTGTACGTGGAGGCCAGCAACCTGCTGTGCACGGACGCCGCGCTGCGCACGGGGACCACCTTCACCGGACTGCGCGGCGCCTCGCAGGGCAACGGGCTGTTCACCACGACCGTGGAGGGCACGGGCCAGGCCGCGCTCACCTCCGACGGGCCCGCCGTCATCCTGCGGGTGACCCGCGAGGCCCCGCTCCAGGTCGACCCGGGCGCCTACGTCGCGCACACCGGCGACCTGCGGCAGCACTTCCAGTCCGGTGTGAACTTCCGCACGTTCATAGGAGAGGGCTCGGGCGAAGCCTTCCAGATCCGCTTCGAGGGCGAGGGCCTGGTGTACGTACAGCCCAGCGAGCGCAACACCGTCGGCGGTGAGGTCTGATGCCGTTCACGGTCCTCAACTCACGCATGGTCAGGGCCGAGGTCGGGCCCGGGCAGCGGCTGTTCAGCCAGCGCGGCGCGATGCTCGCCTACCAGGGCGAGGTCAGCTTCACCCCGAACCTCCAGGGCGGCCAGGGCGGCATCGGCTCCATGATCGGCCGGCGGATCGCGAACGAGGCGACCCCGCTGATGACGGTGGAGGGCAGCGGCTCGGTGATGTTCGGGCACGGCGGCCACCACGTCCACGTCATCGACCTCACCGGCGACACCCTCTACGTCGAGGCCGACCGGCTGCTGGCGTTCGACGGGACGCTGCGCCAGGGCACGATGTTCATGGGCTCGCAGGGCGGCGTGATGGGCATGGTGCGCGGCCAGGTGACCGGCCAGGGACTCTTCACGACGACCCTCGAAGGCCACGGCTCAGCGGCGGTGATGGCACACGGCGGCGTCATCGAACTGCCCATCCGCCAGGACCGCCCGGTCCACGTCGACCCACAGGCGTACGTCGCCCACCGCGGCAACGTCCGCAACAAGCTCTCCACGGCCCTCGGCTGGCGGGAGATGGTCGGCCGCGGCTCGGGCGAGGCATTCCAGCTCGAACTGTCGGGCCAGGGCACCGTGTACGTACAGGCGTCGGAGGAAAAGTTGTGAGCGGTCCCGTCATTCACGATGTGCATTCGCTGCCGAAGGACGACAACGTCAATCCGTATGCGTTCAGCGTGGAGCTGGACGGGCAGTGGTTCCTGCAGAAGGGAAAGATGATCGCCTATTTCGGGCAGATCGATTTCCAGGGAATCGGGCACGGCGCGCTGGACCGGCTGATCGCGTCCAGTTTCCATTCGCCGCTGCACGCCGCGGACTGGGTGGTCGCGCAGGGGCGCGGGAAAATGCTGCTGGCGGACCGGGCGTTCGATGTGAATTCCTATGACCTGGAGGAGGGCAACCTCACGATCCGGTCGGGAAACCTGCTCGCTTTTCAGCCATCCCTGTCGCTGAAGCAGTCGATCGTGCCGGGCTTTTCGACGCTCATCGGCACCGGGAAATTCGTCGCGGCCTCCAACGGCCCGGTGGTCTTCGCGGAGCCGCCGATCCGGGTCGATCCGCAGGCGCTGGTGGGCTGGGCGGACTGCCCCTCGCCGTGCCATCACTACGACCATCAGTATCTGCGCGGCTTCCTCGGGGGCCTGCGGGCGCACACCGGGATCGGCGGAGTCTCGGGCGAGGAGCACCAGTTCGAGTTCGTCGGGGCCGGCACGGTGCTGCTGCAGTCGACCGAGCAGCTCATGCCGGAGGCGCCGACGGGGACGGTGCCGGCGGAACCCGGGGTACCGGGCGGGTCCGCTGGTCACGGCGGTGGCTCACAAATGCCGCAGCTCCCGGGATCGCTCGGGGGGCTCCAGCGCCGCTTCGGGCTGTGAGCGGTAGTCTGCGGAGGGTGACCTCGAACGTCTGAGCCCTGTCCGCCGGAATGACCCCCGGCGGGAAGGGCTCGGTGAGGCCACGATCACGGGGCATGACTAATTTACCATTCAACTTTCACGGGTAGAATTCATTCATGACGACCGACAGTGACACCCCCTGGCTGACCGACCAGGAGCAGCGTGCCTGGCGCACCCATCTCGACGTCAGCAGGCTGCTGACGCACCAGCTCGAGCGGGATCTCCAGCCGTTCGGGCTGACCTACAACGACTACGAGATCCTGGTGAACCTCTCCGAGGCCGAGGAGCGCAGAATGCGCATGAGCGACCTCGCGGCCTCCACGCTCCAGTCCAAGAGCCGGCTCTCGCACCAGATCACCCGCATGGAGAACGCCGGGCTGGTGCGCCGCGAGAGCTGCGAGTCCGACCGGCGCGGGCTGTACGCGGTGCTCACCGACGACGGCTGGGACACCATGCGCCGGGTCGCGCCGCACCACGTGGCCTCCGTGCGCAAGCACTTCATCGATCTCTTCTCGGCGGACGACCTGGACGCGCTGCGTGCCTCGCTGACGCCGGTGGCGGATCACCTGCGGGGGCACCGCGGCAAGTACTGATCCGCGTACGGGCCCGGGCTGCTGACCGGCCGGACGCCGCGCGGGACGCGGGTGGGGGAACGTGGGGGAACATCGCCGCACCCGCGCGGCACCGCCGGTCCCGTCAGTCCCGGCTGTCCGTCGCGACCGGCAGCCGCAGTTCGAAGGCCGCGCCCTCGCGTACCGCCAGCGTGCCGCCGTGCCGTTCGGCGATGTCCCGGGCGATGGCGAGGCCCAGGCCCGCGCCGCCGTCGTCCCGGCTGCGCGCGTCGTCCAGCCGGACGAACCGCTCGAAGATCCGCTCCCGGTCGGCCTCGGCCACCCCGGTACCGTCGTCGTCCACCCGCAGCACCGCCCACCGGCCGTCCCGGTGCACGTCCACCGTGACCTGCGAACGGGCGTGCCGCTGGGCGTTGTCGACGAGATTGCCCAGGATCCGGCTGAGCTGGCCGCGCGAGCCGGACACCTCCACGCTCGGCAGCTCCCCGGCGCGCACCGGCAGCCGGTCGGCGACCCGCTGCGACAGCTCCTCGCGGGCCAGGGCGCCCAGGTCGATCCGGGTGCCCTTGGGCCGCTCCCCCGCGTCCAGCCGGGCCAGCAGCAGCAGGTCGGCGGCCAGGTGCTGGAGCCGTACGGTGTCCTCCACCGCGCCCGGCAGGTCCAGCAGCTCGGGGTGCGCCTCGGCGACCTCGAGCTGGGTGCGCAGGCTCGCGATGGGGCTGCGCAGCTCGTGCGAGGCGTCCGCGATGAAGCGGCGCTGGCGCTCGACGGACGCCTCCAGCGCCGCCAGCGTCTCGTTGGTGGTCCGGGCCAGCCCGCCGATCTCGTCGCGGGACGCGGGCTCCGGTACCCGCCGGGAGAGGTCCGTACTGGCGGTGATCGCGGCCATTTCGCTGCGGATGCCCTCGACGGGGCGCAGCGCTCGCCGGGTGACCAGCCAGGTGACGCCGGCGACGACCAGGAGCAGCAGGGGCAGGCCGATGAGCATGGCGTTCCGCACCGAGCCGATGGTCTCCTCCTCGGCGGCGCGCGAGGTGCCGGCCATGACGGTCACCGTACGGTCGTGGGTGTCGGTGGCGTCCACTTCGGCCCAGCGGTAGTCGGCGCGCTCGCCGTCCACGACGGCCGTGCCGTCGGAGTGCTCGACCTCGTCGTCCACCTCCCCGGGGCGAGGGGTGGCGCCGTCGTCGTCATCGTCACCGTGGCGGCCGTTGCCGGGCGCCCCCAAGGAGACCTTCGTGCCGTCGACGACCTGCAGGTCCTCACCGGCCGCCAGCACACGGCCGTTCTCGTCGTCGATGAGCACGGGGTGGTCGTCGGCGTCCGGCAGGTCGAGGTCCCGGTAGGCGGTGCCGGTGGCGATCTGGGAGGCCACCTCGCGGGCCGTGACCTCGGCGTGCAGGTCGGCCTGGCCGGCCAGGTTGGTGCGCAGTACCAGCAGGACGGCTATCCCGACCGCGATGAGGGCGACGGCCACCACGGCCGTCGCGCCGGCGGCCGCTCTGGCCCGTACCGATCCCATGGCCCTAAACACCGGGCACCATCCGGTAGCCCGCGCCGCGCACGGTCTGGATGGTGGCCGCGCCGAGCTTGCGGCGCAGGGCGCTGACGTAGACCTCGACGATGTTCGGGTCGCCCTCGTAGGCGAAGTCCCAGACATGTTCGAGGATTTCGGACTTGGAGACCACCTCGCCGGCCCGCAGCGCGAGCTGTTCCAGTACGGCGAACTCCTTGGTGGTCAGCGGCACGTCCTCGTCGGCGCGGCGCACGGTGCGGGCGCCCTGGTCGACGGTGAGGGCGCCGACGGTCAGTACGGGCAGCGCGGTGCGGCCGCGGCGGCGCAGCAGCGCCTTCACGCGGGCGACCAGCACGACGTAGCTGAAGGGCTTGGTGAGGTAGTCGTCGGCGCCGGTGTCCAGGCCCTCGGCCTCGTCGTACTCGCCGTCCTTGGCGGTGAGCATGAGGATGGGCACGTCGTTGCCGGCGGCGCGCAGCGCGCCGCAGACGCGGTAGCCGTTCATGCCGGGCAGCATGATGTCCAGGACGAGGAGGTCGTACGCGCCCTCGCTCGCCCTGTGCAGGCCCTCCAGGCCGTCGTGCACGACGTCCACGGCGTATCCCTCGGCGGTCAGGCCGGCGGCGAGGGAACGGGCCAGCCGCTTCTCGTCCTCCACGATCAACAGGCGCATGCGACAAGAGTGCCACCGGCTTGCTGAAGGCCGCTTCAGGGTCAGAGCCTGTGTCATAACCCCGGTCGGATCAGCGCGCGTCGTCTGGTGCGTGCTATCGCAAGGCGCCGGAAGGGCCTCGTAGCGGAGCTACTAGGGCCTTTTGGCAACGCCGCGAGAGTGCGTGCCAGGCGGCGGGCGCCCGACCGAGGTTATGTCACAGGCTCTCCGTTCCTGAAGGCGGCTTCAGGCTCCTTCAGGGTGGCTTCAGGAAGGGATCGGCAGTGTGTGGTCATCACCTGGGGGCCACCCCCGGCCCCCTCCGGGAGACCCCCCGGCCCCCGGGTGATCCTGTCGAACAGCAACCCGTCCTGGAGGCTTCACCATGAAGCGCAATGTCGTCATCGCCACCGTTGCCGCGGCCGCCCTGATCGCCGGCGGCACCGCGACCGCCGTCGCCATCGGCAGCGAGGACGGGACGGCAGCGGCGTCGAGCTCGTCGCCTGCACAGGGGCAGCAGGCCGAGGGCGTGGCGTCGTACGAGAACGCGCAGGGCCAGGGCGGCGACAACGACGGCGACGACGCCCGGGAGGCGAAGGCCGCCTCGGTCACCGCGCAGCAGGCGGCGGCCGCCGCGCTGAAGGCCGTGCCGGGCACGGTCACCGAGGCCGACCTGGACGACGACGAGTCCGGTGTCGCCTGGGACGTGAACGTGCTGGGCAAGGACGGCAAGTGGCACGACATCACCGTCGGCGCCGACAAGGCCGAGGTACGCAGCCAGCACGTCGACCAGGACGACGACGGCGACGAGGGCAAGGACCGGGTCCGCTCCGTGCTGAACGACGCCTCCGTGGACATCGCTCAGGCGGCCGGGAAGGCCGCCGCGCACGGCACGGTCGTCTCGGTCGAGCTGGACGGCCCCGACCACGGCAAGAAGCTCGCCTGGGAGGCCGAGACGGTCACCAAGGACGGCGCCGAGCACCACGTGACCGTCGACCCGGGCAGCGGTGCGGTCAGCAACGCGCCGTCGGACGACGACAATGACGGCGACGACGACTGACCGTCCCGAGACCGGCGGCGCCCCCCGCCGCCCACCAGGCCGACCGGCTCCCCGCCCCCCGGGGAGCCGGTCGGCTCCTGTCGTGTCAGCCCTGTTCCGTCAGGCCCGCCACCAGTTCGTCGGCGGCGGTGTACGGGTCGAGCGTGCCGGCCACGATGCGGTCGGCCAGGGCGCCGAGGCGGCGGTCGCCGTGCAGGTCGCCGATGCGCTCGCGGAGGGTCGTGACGGCGATCGTCTCGACCTCGCGGGCGGCCCGGGCGGCCCGCCGCTCGGCGAGTACGCCGTGCTCGTCCATCCAGGCGCGGTGCTTCTCCAGCGCCTCCACGACCTCGTCGACGCCCTCGCCGCGGGCGGCGACGGTCTTGACGATGGGCGGGCGCCAGTCGCCGGGCGCGCGGGACTCCCCCAGGCCCAGCATGTGGTTCAGCTCGCGCGCCGTGGCGTCCGCGCCGTCCCGGTCGGCCTTGTTGACTACGTAGACGTCGCCGATCTCCAGGATGCCCGCCTTGGCGGCCTGGATGCCGTCGCCCATGCCGGGGGCCAGCAGCACCATGCTGGTGTCGGCCTGGGAGGCGATCTCCACCTCGGACTGGCCCACACCCACGGTCTCGACCAGGATCACGTCGCAGCCCGCCGCGTCCAGGACGCGGATGGCCTGCGGCGCCGCCCAGGCGAGGCCGCCGAGGTGGCCGCGGGTGGCCATGGAGCGGATGTAGACGCCGGGGTCGGAGGCGTGCTCGCTCATCCGGACCCGGTCACCGAGCAGGGCGCCGCCGGAGAACGGGGAGGACGGGTCGACGGCCAGGACGCCGACCCGCTTCCCGATCTTCCGGTAGGCGGTGACCAGGGCCGAGGTGGACGTCGACTTGCCGACGCCCGGGGAGCCGGTGAGGCCCACGACGTACGCCTGCCCGGTCAGCGGCGCCAGTGCGGCCATCACCTCGCGCAGCTGTGGCGATGCCCCCTCCACCAGCGAGATGAGGCGGGCCACCGCACGTGGCCGGCCCTCCCGGGCCTGCGCGACCAGGGTGGGGACATCTGCCATTGCTCAGCGCTCCGTTCTCGATCTTCCGGTACGGGTACCCGTCACTTGCCCGGCACGCGCACGATGAGCGCGTCGCCCTGGCCGCCACCGCCGCACAGGGCGGCCGCGCCCACGCCGCCGCCGCGCCGCTTCAGCTCCAGCGCGAGGTGCAGGACGATACGGGCACCGGACATGCCGATGGGGTGGCCGAGCGCGATGGCGCCGCCGTTGACGTTCACCTTTTCCGGCGAAACTCCGAGGTCCTTCATGGACTGCACGGCGACCGCGGCGAACGCCTCGTTGATCTCGATGAGGTCGAGGTCGGCGACCTTCAGCCCCTCCTTGCCCAGCGCGTGGTTGATCGCGTTGCTGGGCTGGGACTGCAGGGAGTTGTCCGGGCCCGCGACGTTGCCGTGCGCGCCGATCTCCGCGATCCACTCCAGGCCCAGCTCCTCGGCCTTGGCCTTGCTCATCACGACCACGGCGGCGGCGCCGTCGGAGATCTGCGAGGAGGTACCGGCGGTGATCGTGCCGTCCTTGGCGAACGCCGGGCGGAGCTTGCCCAGCGACTCGGCGGTGGTCTCGCCGCGGATGCCCTCGTCCTGGCTGAAAACGACCGCCTCGCCCTTGCGCTGCGGGATCTCGATGGGGGTGATCTCCGCCTCGAAGAGGCCGTTCTTCTGGGCGGCGGCGGCGCGCTGGTGGGAGCGGGCCGCGACCTCGTCCTGCTCGGGGCGCCGGATGCCGAGGCGGGTGTTGTGCTTCTCGGTGGACTCGCCCATCGCGACGTTCTCGAAGGAGTCGGTGAGGCCGTCGTGCGCCATGGCGTCGAGCATCTCCACGGCGCCGTACTTGTAGCCGCCGCGGGACTTCGGGAGGAGGTGCGGGGCGTTGGTCATGGACTCCTGGCCGCCGGCCACGATCACGTCGAACTCGCCCGCGCGGATGAGCTGGTCGGCCAGCGCGATGGCGTCCAGGCCGGAGAGACAGACCTTGTTGACGGTCAGGGCGGGGACGTTCATCGGGATGCCGGCCTTCACGGCCGCCTGGCGGGCGGGGATCTGGCCCGCGCCGGCCTGCAGGACCTGGCCCATGATCACGTACTGCACCTGGTCGCCGCCGATGCCGGCCCGGTCCAGTGCCGCCTTGATGGCGAAGCCTCCCAGGTCGGCGCCGGAGAAGGACTTCAGGGACCCCAGGAGGCGTCCCATGGGGGTACGGGCCCCCGCGACGATCACGGAGGTGGTGCTGCCGTTCGATGAGGACATCAGCGCGGCCTTCCTGTGCAGGGAAGTTAACGAGGGTTTTCCTCAATGTACTGAGCGGTACCGGCCGGGTCACCGGCCTGCCGGTGTGATCGCGCGCACGTTGCGTAATCATGCGTGCGAGCGGTGCACTGGAAGCATGCTGACGCGAATCGACCACATCGGAATCGCCTGCTTCGACCTCGACAAGACCGTCGAGTTCTACCGGGCGACCTACGGCTTCGAGGTGTTCCACTCCGAGGTCAACGAAGAGCAGGGCGTGCGGGAGGCCATGCTGAAGATCAACGATACGTCGGACGGCGGCGCTTCGTACCTTCAGCTCCTGGAGCCGACCCGTCAGGATTCAGCCGTGGGCAAGTGGCTGGAGAAGAACGGTGAGGGGGTGCACCACATCGCCTTCGGCACGGCGGATGTGGACGGTGATGCTGCTGACATCCGCGGGAAGGGCGTACGGGTGCTCTACGACGAGCCGCGTACCGGTTCGATGGGCTCCCGGATCACCTTCCTGCACCCCAAGGACTGCCACGGTGTGCTGACCGAACTGGTCACGGCCTCCCAAGAGCACTGACCTTCACGTTCCCCGGCCGGTAGAGTGCTGCTTCGGCCGGGGTCCGGATCGGGGCTCGGTCCAATCTCCGCCGATGATCTGACACCATTTCTTCGGAAGGGTCAGCTCCACGCACGACGGAGCCGGCCGCCACCATGACCAGGGGACGGATGGGACCGCGCAGTGCGGGGCAACGACCGCTACGAGGCTGACGATCACCTCTCGCAGTTCGAGGCCGAGATGGAGCGGCTGAAGACGGAGCGGGACAAGGCCGTCCAGCATGCCGACGACCTCGGCTATCAGGTCGAAGTTCTGCGTGCCAAGCTCCACGAGGCACGCCGTACCCTGATGACGCGCCCGGCGTACGACAACATCAGCGCCCAGGCCGAACAGCTGCTGCACAACGCCCAGGTGCAGGCCGACCAGCTGCGCGCGGACGCCGAGCGCGAGCTGCGCGAGGCCCGTGCCCAGACCCAGCGGCTGCTGCAGGAGCAGGCCGAGCGCCAGTCCCGGCTCGAAGCCGAGCTGCACACCGAGGCGGTGGAGCGCCGCCGGCGGCTGGACGAGGAGCTCAACGAGCGCCGCCAGACCGTCGAGAGCCACGTCAACGAGAACGTCGCCTGGGCCGAGCAACTGCGCGCCCGCACCGAGTCCCAGGCCCGCCGGCTCATGGACGAGTCCAGAGCCGAGGCCGAGCAGACGCTGTCGCAGGCGCGCGCCGAGGCACAGCGGCTGGCCGAGCAGGCCCGCGAACGGCTGGGCGCCGAGGCCGAACAGGCCCGCGCGGAGGCCGACGCGATCCTGCGCCGCGCCCGTACGGACGCCGAGCGGCTGCTGAACGCCGCCTCCACGCAGGCCCAGGAGGCCACCGACCAGGCCGAGCAGCTCCGTACGTCCACGGCCGGCGAGTCCGAGGAGGCCCGCCGGCGCAGCGCCGAGCTGACCCGCACCGCCGAGGAGCGGCTGCAGGAGGCCGACACGGCGCTGCGCGAGGCGCGCGCCCGGGCCGACAAGCTCGTCGAGGAGGCCGAGGCGAGCGCCGCCAAGCGGCTGTCGGCGACGGAGTCGGAGAACGAGCAGCGCACCCGTACGGCCAAGCAGGAGATCGCCCGGCTGGTCGGCGAGGCCACCAAGGAGGCCGAGGCACTCAAGGCCGAGGCCGAGCAGCTCCGTGCCGATGCCAAGGCCGAGGCCGAGCGGCTGGTCGCGGAGGCCCAGGAGGCGGCCCGCGCGAAGGCCGCCGAGGACTCCGCCGCGCAGCTCGCGAAGGCCGCGCGGTCCGCCGAGGAGATGGTGAGCAAGGCGTCGGAGGACGCCAAGGCCACCACCCGGGCCGCCGCCGAGGAGGCCGAGCGGATCCGCAAGGAGGCCGAGGCCGAGGCGGACCGGCTGCGCGAGGAGGCGCACGAGACCGCCCAGCAGCTCAAGGGCGCCGCCAAGGACGACACCAAGGAGTACCGCGCCAAGACCGTCGAGCTGCAGGAGGAGGCGCGCCGGCTGCGCGGCGAGGCCGAGCAGCTCCGGACCGAGGCCGTCGACGAGGGCGAGCGGATCCGCGGCGAGGCCCGCCGCGAGGCCGTGCAGCAGATCGAGGAGGCCGCGGCCACCGCCGAGGAGCTGCTGGCCAAGGCGAAGTCCGACGCGGAGGAGACCCGTTCGGGCGCGACGGCGGACAGCGAGCGGCTGCGCGCCGAGGCTGCCGAGCGCGCCGCGCAGCTCCGTACGCAGGCCGAGGAGGCGCTGGAGCAGGCCCGCGGCGAGGCCGAGGACCTGCACGCGGCGGCCGAGGAGGCCGCGGCGGCGACCCGTGCCGAGGCCGAGGAGGCCGCCGGCGAGCTGCGGGCCGAGGCCGAGCGCAGCGCGGACGAGCGGCGCGAGCTGGCCCAGGCGGAGCTGGACCGGCTGCACGGCGAGGCGGAGGAGCGGGTCAGCGCGGCCGAGACGGCGCTGCGCGAGGCCCGCGAGGAGGCCGAGCGGCTGCGCAAGGAGGCCCAGGAGGAGACCGCGCGGCTGAAGGCGGAGTCCGCCGAGCGGCGCCGGGAGAAGGAGCAGCAGGCCGAGGAGGAGGCCGAGCGGCTGCGTGCCGAGGCCGCCTCGGACGCCGCCGAGGCACGTGCCGAGGCCGAGGCCACCGCCACGCGGCTGACCACGGAGGCGGCCGCCGAGGCCGAGCGGCTGAAGTCGGAGGCGCAGGAGACCGCCGACCGGGTGCGCGCGGAGGCCGCAGCGGCGGCCGAGCGTACGGGCACGGAGGCCGCCGAGGCGCTGGCCGCGGCCCAGGAGGAGGCCGCGCGCCGCCGCCGGGAGGCCGACCAGCAGCTCGGCGAGGCCCGCGAGGAGGCCCACCAGGAGCGTACGGCGGCCCGCGAGCAGAGCGAGGAGCTGCTGGCCGCGGCCCGCAACCGGGTGGCGGAGGCGCAGGCCGAGGCCGAGCGGCTGGTCGAGGAGGCGGACCGGCGCGCCGAGGAACTGGTCGCCACCGCCGAGCAGACCGCGCAGCAGGTGCGCGACGCGGTCGCCGGGCTGCACGAGCAGGCCGAGGAGGAGATCGCCGGGCTGCGGTCCGCCGCCGAGCACGCGGCGCAGCGTACGAAGGACGACGCGCAGCAGGAGGCGGACCGGCTCCGCTCCGACGCGTACGACGAGCGCGAGCGGGCCTCGCAGGACGCCGGCCGCATCCGGCAGGACGCGCAGACCGAGGCCGAGGCCGCCAAGTCGCTGGCGGAGCGCACGGTTTCGGAGGCGATCGCCGAGGCGGAGCGGCTGCGCACGGAGGCGCGGAGCGCGCTGGACGAGGCGCGGCAGGCCGCCGACAAGCGCCGTGCGGACGCCGCCGAGCAGGCCGACGAGCTGCTGGCCGAGGCCACGCAGGAGGCCGACCGTACGGTGGCCGAGGCGGGCGCCGAGGCCGAGCGGCTGCGCACGGAGGCCGACCGCACGCTGGACGAGGCGCGCGAGGCCGCCAACAAGCGCCGCAGCGAGGCCGCCGAGCAGGCCGACGAGCTGCTGACGGAGGCCACCGCGCAGGCCGAGAAGCTGGTCGCGGACGCCACGGAGAAGGCGCAGCAGCTCCGGACGAACGCCTCGGACGCGCTGGCCGCCGCCGAGCAGGACGCCGCCCGGGCCCGTGCCGAGGCGCGCGAGGACGCCAACCGGATGCGGACCGAGGCCGCCGAGCAGGCGGACCGGCTGATCGCCGAGGCCCGCACGGAGGCCGAACGGATCGTCAACGAGGCCACCGAGCTGACCTCGTCGGCCCAGGCGGACGCCGACCGCTCCGTCCGGGAGGGCCAGGAGACCGCCGACCGGCTGCGGGCCGAGGCCGCCGAGCACGCCGAGCGGCTCGTCGCGGACGCCACGGCGCAGGCCGAGCGGCTGCGAGCAGAGGCCGCCGAGGCGCTGGAGAACGCCCGCGCCGAGGCCGACCGGACCGCGGACGAGGCGCGCAAGGACGCGGCCAAGCGCCGCGCGGACGCCGCCGAGCAGGCCGACAGCCTGATCTCCGAGGCCGGTACGGAGGCCGAGCGGCTGCGTACGGAGGCGGCGGAGACCACCGCGACGGCGGAGCGGGAGGCGGACCGCACCCGGGCCGACGCCCGCGAGCAGGCCGACCGGATGCTCGCCGAGGCGACGGCGGACGCGGACCGGATGCGCACCGAGGCGGCCGAAACGGTTACCTCCGCGCAGCAGCACGCGCAGCGCACCCGCAACGAGGCCGACCAGGTCAAGGCGGACGCAGAGGCCGAGGCCGAGCGGTTCCGCAACGAGGCCCTGGAGGAGGCCGACCGTACGCTCGACGAGGCGCGCAAGGACGCGGCCAAGCGCCGCGCGGACGCCGCCGAGCAGGCTGACCAACTGATCGCCAGGGCGCAGGAGGAGGCGCTGAAGGCGGCCACCGCCGCCGAGGAGCAGGCCGACACGATGGTCGGCGCGGCCCGCAAGGAGGCCGAGCGGATCGTCGCGGAGGCCACCGCCGACGGCAACGCACGGGTGGAGAAGTCCCGTACGGACGCCGACACGCTGCTCAGCGAGGCGCGCGGGGACGCGACCGCCATCCGGGAGCGCGCCGAGGAGCTGCGCGCCCGCATCGAGGCCGAGGTCGAGGAGCTGCACGACCGGGCCCGCCGGGAGTCGGCCGAGACGATGAAGAACGCCGGTGAGCGGGTGGACAAGCTCATCGCGCAGGCCGAGGCGCAGCGGGTGGAGGCCGAGGAGAAGGCCAAGGAGATGCTCTCGGACGCGAGCAGCGAGGCCAGCAAGGTCCGTATCGCGGCGGTGAAGAAGGCCGAGGGGCTGATCAAGGAGGCCGAGCAGAAGAAGGCGCAGGCCGTACGGGAGGCGGAGGCGCTGCGCGCCGAAGCCGAGCAGGAGGCCCAGCGGATCGTGGACGACGGGAAGCGCGAGCTGGAGGTGCTGGTCCGCCGCCGGGAGGACATCAACACCGAGATCTCGCGGGTCCAGGACGTCCTGGAGGCGCTGGAATCCTTCGAGACGCCGGGCGGTGCCGGCGGCGGAAAGGGCGGCTCGGGGCAGGGTTCCGGTTCGGGGGGCGTCAAGGCCGCGGCGGGCGCGGGAGCAACTCGTTCGGGTGGCAAGCAGTCTGATGCTTAGCCACTCAAATGAGGGTTCATTCTCCACTTCAAACGGTCAATGACTCGATGACACGCCGCTCGGGCCCCTAGGATTCCCCTTATCACCTCACCGGTCTCTTTCGACAGGAACCCCATGAGCGACACTTCCTCCCCCTTCGGTTTCGAGCTCGTGCGGCGTGGGTACGACCGCGGTCAGGTCGACGACCGCATTACGAAGCTCGTCGCCGACCGCGACAGCGCGCTTGCGCGTATCACCTCGCTGGAAAAGCGCATCGAGGAGTTGCACCTCGAAACGCAGAATGCCCAGGCCCAGGTCAACGACGCCGAGCCGTCCTACGCGGGCCTCGGTGCCCGGGTCGAGAAGATCCTCCGTCTCGCCGAGGAGGAGGCCAAGGATCTGCGCGAGGAAGCGCGCCGGGCCGCCGAGCAGCACCGCGAGCTGGCCGAGTCGGCCGCCCAGCAGGTCCGTAACGACGCCGAGGCGTTCGCCGCCGACCGCAAGGCCAAGGCGGAGGACGAGGGCGTCCGGATCGTCGAGAAGGCCAAGGGCGAGGCGCAGACGCTGCGGGCCGACGCGCAGAAGGACGCGCAGTCCAAGCGCGAGGAGGCGGACTCCCTCTTCGAGGAGACCCGCGCGAAGGCCGCCCAGGCCGCCGCCGACTTCGAGACCAACCTCGCCAAGCGCCGCGAGCAGTCCGAGCGGGACCTGGCCTCGCGTCAGGCCAAGGCCGAGAAGCGGCTCGCGGAGATCGAGCACCGCGCCGAGCAGCTCCGCCTGGAGGCCGAGAAGCTGCGTACGGACGCGGAGCGCCGGGCCCGCCAGACGGTGGAGACCGCGCAGCGCCAGGCCGAGGACATCGTGGCGGACGCGAATGCCAAGGCGGACCGTATCCGCAGCGAATCCGAGCGCGAGCTCGCGGCGCTGACGAACCGCCGCGACTCCATCAACGCCCAGCTCACCAACGTCCGCGAGATGCTCGCGACGCTGACCGGTGCGGCGGTGGCTGCCGCGGGGACGCCGGGCGAGGAGGAGTCGTCCCGCGGGGTGCCTGCCCAGCAGGGCCGCTGACGCGGCGCCGAGCCGATCCGTTCGCTCCGTCCGCCCCGTGCCGTTGACCGCGGTGCGGGGCGGTGGTGTGTCGGGTGCGGGTCACGTGCATGTGCGGCTCCCGTATCGCGGCCTGGCGGCCGCTCGTCCTCAAACGCCGGACGGGCTTGATTTTCGCCGCTGGTACGCAAACGCCCAGCGGGTCTGATGTGGCCGCTGGTGCGCGATCATCCCACGGGCTTGTTCTGGCTGGGCGTCCTCGAACGGCGGGCGGGCTGGAATGGGGGTATCCAGGCGGCGGAGGAGCGTGAGCGCGCCTACCGTGGGCGCATGATCGAGATCGAGGGGCTGACCAAGCGGTACGGGGAGAAGCTCGCTGTCGACGGGCTGAGCTTTACCGTGCGGCCCGGGATCATCACAGGGTTTCTCGGGCCCAACGGGGCCGGGAAGTCCACGACCATGCGGATGATGCTCGACCTGGACAACCCCACCGCCGGCACGGTCCGTATCGACGGCCGGCACTACCGCCAGTTGCGCGACCCGCTCACGTACATCGGCGCCCTGCTGGACGCCAAGGCCATGCACGGCGGGCGCAGCGCGTACCACCATCTCCTCTGTCTGGCGCAGAGCAACGGCATTCCACGCGCCCGCGTCCACCAGGCGCTGGACACCGTGGGTCTGACCGCCGTCGCCAAGAAGCGCGCCAAGGGGTTCTCGCTCGGCATGGGGCAGCGGCTCGGCATCGCCGCCGCGCTGCTCGGCGATCCGCGCATCCTGATGTTCGACGAGCCGGTCAACGGTCTCGACCCCGAGGGCATCCACTGGATCCGCAACCTCATGAAGAGCCTGGCCGCGCAGGGCCGTACGGTCTTCGTCTCCTCGCACCTGATGAGCGAGATGGCGCTGACGGCCGATCACCTCGTCGTCATCGGGCAGGGCCGGCTGCTCGCCGACACCTCCATGGCCGAGTTCATCCGGCGCAATTCGCGCAGTTACGTCCGGATGCGCTCCCCCGAGCACGAGCGGCTGCGGGACGTCCTCGCGGCGGCCGGGCACACCGCCGTACCGGTGGCGGACGGCGCGCTGGAGATCGACGGGGTGAGCGCCGGGGACCTGGGCGAGCTGGCGGCCGGGCACGGCCTCGTCCTGCACGAACTCAGCCCGCAGCAGGCATCGTTGGAGGAGGCGTTCATGCAGCTCACGGCCGAGTCGGTGGAGTACCACGCGCACTCGGACACGGCGGGTCCGGCCGTGCCGGCGGGGCCCGCTCCCGGCCCGGACGCGAGCCCGCCGCCGCCTCCAACGCCCCCGCCCCCACCTCAGCCGGCCGGCGACTGGGGCGCCGACTGGCGGCGGAAGAAGGGGCGCTGACGATGGCAGTGGCCTCACAGGTCCTCACCTCGGAATGGACCAAGATCAGATCGGTGCGCTCCACCGTGTGGACGCTGGGCATCGCCGTGGTCGTCACGGTCGTCATGGGCGCGGCGATCTGTCTGCTCGTCAAGAACGACTTCGATTCCATGCCGGTCCGCGAGCGGCTCACCTTCGACGCCACCAGCACGGCCTTCGCCGGAATGGGCCTGGGCCAGCTCGCGATGATCGTCTTCGGGGTGCTGGTGGTCGGAGGCGAGTACAGCACCGGCATGATCCGCACCTCGCTGGCCGCCGTGCCGCAGCGCGGCACCTTCCTCTTCAGCAAGATCACGGTGGCCACCCTGCTCGCGTTCGTCGTGTCCCTGGTGACCAGCTTCGTCGCCTTCTCCGTCGGCCAGGCCATGCTGGGCGCCGACCTCCGGGTGGGGCTGGGCGACCCGGGCGTGCTGCGCGCGGTCTTCGGCGGCGCGCTCTACATGACGCTGATCGCGCTGTTCTCCATGGGCGTGGCCGCGGTGCTGCGCAGCCCGATGCTCTCGCTGGGCATCCTGATGCCGTTCTTCTTCCTGATCTCCAACATCCTCGGCGCCGTCTCGGCCACCCGGAAGCTCGGCCGGTACCTCCCCGACCAGGCGGGCCAGAAGGTCATGAAGGTGGTGACCACCGGCGACGACGTCCCGTACGGCCCGTGGGGCGGGCTCGGCATCATGGCCCTCTGGGTCATCGCCGCGCTGATCGCCGGGTACCTCTTCCTGAAGAAGCGGGACGCGTAGTGCTGCCCACGGGAGCGCCGGGGCTCGGCCCCGTCCCGGCCCTGGAGCCGCTGACGTATCCGGGGCGGCCGGTGACGGCGCCCGCGCTGCTGGACGGCGGGACGCTGCTGCCGCTCACCGCGGTCCCCGGCCCGCACCGGGTCGGCGGCTGGCGGCTCGGCCCGGACCCGGACCGCACCCTCGACGACGTGCTGCGGGCCCGCGGCCTGCCGCCCGCCGGGCAGCGCCACCCCGTCCTCGCCGTCGGCTCCAACGCCTGCCCCGCACAGGTCTCGTACAAGCTCACCCGGCGCGACATCCCCGCGGCCGTCCCGATGGTCCCGGTACGCCTGCGCGGCATCGGGGTGGGCAGTTCGGCGCACATCGGTACGCCGGGTTACGTGGCCGCCGCGCCGTTCACCGACCCGCACTCCGAAGTGACGCTCGTGGCGGGGTGGCTGGACGCCGCGCAACTGGCGGTCGTGGACGCCACGGAGGCCCACTACCACCGCGTCCTGCTCCCCGGCGACCGGTTCCCCATGACGCTGCCGTCCGGGGAGCGGCTGAGCGGCGCGTACCTGTACGTCGGCCGGCACGGCGTGCTGGCGGGGCCGGACGGCGGGCCGCGCCCCGCCGGGCCGCAGCCGGCGCTCCTCACCGAGCTGCTGTCCGGGTCGGCCGCGCTGCGGCGGATCCTCGGGCCCGGCCCGGAGGCGTGGGTGGCGCGGGCCGCCGCGGACAGCGCGGTGCGGTCGGAGGCGCGTCGGATCTTCCGCGCGGAGGGCCGGGTGCTGCCGCAGGAGGAGTTCGCACCGTATGTGGACGACGGCGCGGAGGTCCGGACGTACGACGATCTGCCGCCCATCGGGGGCGAAGCGGGACTTCGCCGGTCACCGACACGCGGGGATTGAGCGGAACCGTCAATGGCTCGTTAGCCTCGTAACCCTCACGGGGGCATGAGGTGATTTCGGCATGCCGTGCCCCGACACCATCTCGCGAGGGGCGGAGAATGATCGAGGCAGTCGGCCTGACGAAGCGCTACGGCGCCAAGACGGCCGTGCACAACCTGTCGTTCCAGGTACGGCCGGGGACCGTCACCGGCTTCCTGGGGCCCAACGGGTCCGGGAAGTCCACCACGATGCGCATGATCCTGGGGCTGGACACCCCGACCTCGGGGCACGTGACGATCGGCGGCCACCCCTTCCGCAAGCTGCCGAACGCACCGCGCCAGGTGGGCGCGCTGCTCGACGCGAAGGCCGTGCACGGCGGCCGCAGCGCCCGCCAGCACCTGCTGTCGCTGGCGCAGCTCTCCGGGATCCCGGCGAGCCGGGTGGACGAAGTACTGGGCCTGGTCGGCCTGCAGGACGTGGCGAAGAAGCGGTCCAAGGGCTTCTCGCTGGGCATGGGGCAGCGGCTCGGCATCGCCGCCGCGATGCTCGGCGACCCGCAGGTGCTGCTCTTCGACGAGCCGGTCAACGGCCTGGACCCGGATGGCATCCTCTGGGTCCGCAACCTGATGAAGCAGCTGGCGTCGGAGGGCCGTACGGTCTTCGTCTCCTCGCACCTGATGAGTGAGATGGCGCTGACGGCCGAGCACCTGATCGTGATCGGCCGCGGCCAGCTGCTCGCCGACATGAACGTCAAGGACTTCATCGCGGCCAACTCCACCGGCTTCGCGCGGGTCCGCACGCCCGACACCGAGCCCGCACAGGGCGAGAAGCTGACCTCCGTGCTGAGTGAGGCGGGCGGCCAGGTCGCGCCGGAGCCGGACGGGGCGCTGCGCGTCACCGGGCTGGCGCTGCCGCGGATCAGCGATCTGGCGCACGAGGCCGGGGTCCGGCTGTGGGAGCTGTCGCCGCACCAGGCGTCCCTGGAAGAGGCGTACATGCAGCTCACGCAGGGCGCGGTGGACTACCGCTCGGCGGTCCCGCCGCAGGCGGTGCCGGGCGTCGTGCCGGGCGGGATGCCCGGTGGCGTGCCTGGTGGGGTACCCGGTGGGCTGCCGCCGCAGGGGTACGCGGGTGATCCGTACGCCGGCGCGTACGGCCCGCAGGCCGGGGCGCCCGGACCGTACGCCGGACAGCCCGGCCCGTACGGAGCGCAGCCGCAGGGCGCGCCGGCCCCCGGGCCGTACGGAGCGCCCCCGGCGCCGCCCCAGCAGCAGCCGCAGGCCCAGCCGCAGCAGCACGCCGCCCCCGCCGACCCGACCCAGCAGCACAGCGAGGACGCCCGATGACCACCCCCGACCAGCCGCAGCAGCCGCAGCCGCCCCGCCAGGACGAGGGCACGATGATGCTGAACGCCATCGGCCCGCGGGCCGGCGGACCGCAGCCGGGCGCACAGCCGCAGCCCCAGGCCCAGCCGCAGCCGGGCACACAGCCGCAGCCCGCCGCACAGCAGCCGCAGCAGGCGCCTGCCGTTCCGCCTCAGCAGCAGGCACAGCCCCAGCAGCAGCCCGCCTACGCCGCCGCTCACCCGCAGGCGCAGTTCTCCGGGGGCGGTTACGTCTCGCCCATACCGGTGCGGCCCACGCACCTGGGGCACGCGCTGGCCTCGGAGTGGACGAAGATCAAGTCGGTCCGCTCCACCGTGTGGACGCTCAGCGTGATGATCGTCCTCGTGCTCGGCGTCGGCACACTCACCGGCTTCGGCATCTCCGCGAGCGGCACCGACCTGCGCGGCGCCTCGCCGCTGGGCTTCGGCATGTTCGGCATGCTGCTCGGCCTGATGTGCGTGATCACGCTGGGCGTGCTGTGCGTCTCCTCCGAGTACGGCACCGGCATGATCCGTACGACGCTGACCGCCTGCCCCAGCCGGGCGCGGGTGCTCGCCGCGAAGGCGATCGTCTTCTTCCTGCTGTCCTTCGTGGTCACCGCGGTCACCACGACGCTGGTCGCGCTGATCGAGACCGGCCTGCTCAGCGGCCAGGGCGGCGCCACGCCGAGCGGCTCGGAGTGGTTCAAGGCGACGGTCGGCGTGAGCCTGTACGTCGCGATGCTCGGCCTGCTCGCGCTGTCCGTCGGCGCGCTGCTCCGGCACTCGGCGGGCGCCATCACGATCATGATCGGCCTGGTGCTGCTGCCGCTGGTGCTGGCGCTGTTCATGATGGCGGAGAGCCTGCAGGACCTGCGGGAGTTCCTGTTCGAGTACTCCATCCCGAGCCAGCTCGGCGTGATGTACAGCAACGCCGTCGCCTCGTCCGGCCCCTCGGGCTGGGACCCGCTGTGGATCGTGACGGGGCTGACGGCCGTCGTCCTCGGCGGCGCCTTCGTGGCACTGCACCAGCGGGACGTCTAGGGACCACGGGGACAGGGACCGCAAGGAGTCCGAAAAGCGTCGCGTCCGGGGTCAGTATCGGGGCGCGTTACGGGACCGCTGGAGCCGGGCGCTCCGGCGGTCCCGCGCGTTCCAGCACGCCTTGTGCCAGTGCCGCCGGTCGTCGCCGTCGCTGTACTGCGGCCAGGCCACCACATGCGGCACACCGGGCGGGATCTCCTGGTCACAGCCCGGGCAGCGGTAGTGCTTGGCCGCCGCGCCGCCGCCGATCTGCCGTACGTACCACTCCTCGCCGCGCCACTCCTCCGTACGCTCCAGTCCGTAGCGCGGGCCGCCCACGCGATCCGAGGGATTCTCACCGCCGCGCGGACGGTTTCGACGGGGGGACACTGGGCACCTCGGGACTTCTCAGGGGGAGTAACGGGCTGTCACCAGCCTACGACGACCGGCCGGGGTCCCGGGCCCTCCGTCGCAATGCTGCGATCATCAGGAAACTTCGGCGGGAGCCGTGCCCTTGGCACGTGTCAGCCGTTGTTGCCTGTAAGGGGGATGTCGCGTCGGCTGCGAGGAGGCAGAAGAGCGATGCGCGTTGGGGCTTTTATCCTGGCCGCCCAGTTTCCGGGCCAGGGCGAGGGGGAGACACTGCACCGGGCCATGCGGTCCGCCGAGGTGGCCGAGGAGGCCGGTCTCGACGACGTCTGGGTGGCCGAGCACCATTTCGTGCCGTACGGCATCTGTCCGTCGGCGGTGACCCTGGCAGCGCAGTTGCTGGGGCGTACGCACCGCATCGGAGTCGGCACGGCCGTGAGCGTCCTGCCGACCGCGCATCCGGTCGCGCTGGGTGAGCAGGCGGCGCTGCTGCATCTGACGTCCGGCGGGCGGTTCACGCTCGGCGTCGGGCGGGGCGGGCCATGGGTCGACCTTGAGGTCTTCGGGTGCGGCCTCTCGGCGTTCGAGGAGGGGTTCCCGGAGTCCCTGGACCTGCTGCTGCGCTGGCTGCGCGAGCCGCGCGTCGGGGCCGCCGGTGGGCGGTACGCCTTCCGGGACGTGGCGGTGGTGCCGCGCCCGACCGAGGAGCCGGCCGGGCGGGACGGCCCGCCGGTGGTGGTGGCCTGCACCTCTGTCCGCTCCGTGCGGCTGGCGGCCGAGCGCGGCCTGCCGATGCTGCTCGGGATGCACTCGGGGGACGAGGAAAAGGCCGAGATGGTCGACTGCTGGCGGCGTACGGCGCTGGCCGCGGGGCGGGATCCGGACGAGGTCGCGGCGGCCGCCCATGTCTCGGCGGGCGTGGTGCAGATCGCCGACGCCCGGCAGGACGCCAGGGAGACGCTGCTGAAGGCGATGCCCGGCTGGCTGCGCCAGGGGCTCGCGGCCCATGTCACGGTCGACGGCCGGCGCCGCGCCATGCGGGACCCGCTGGCCTATACCGAGCTGCTCTGCGAGCTGCACCCGGTCGGGACGCCGGAGGACTGTGCGGACCGGCTCGCCGCGACGACGGAGCGCACCGGCATCGCGCGCCACGCGCTGCTGGTCGAGGGCTCCGGCGACCTCGCCGTGACGGAGGAGAACATCCGCCGGCTGGGCAAAGAGGTCCTGCCGATGCTGGCCTGAGTACCACTGTCCTCAGTACGGCCGCATTGAGTACCGCTGCACTGAATGCCGCTGTAGAAAGCTTCTGTCCCGAGTACCGCTGTCCTGAGCGCCGCTGGGCCGAGGGCCCGGGCGAGAGGACCCCGGGGGCCGGGGGGTCCGTGGAGATCCTTCATGTGCCCGACGGGCGGTCCGCCCACCGACGGGGCCCAAGAGCCCCGCCGGCGGACCGTTGCGGTTGCCGCCGCTCGCGTACTGACGCCGATCCGGCGCCACATCCCACGCACACGGCGGCGGCAACTCCGGTCAGCAGTCGCGCAGTTCGGGCGACTGGTTCAGGAGCTGGCCGCGCACGGAGGTGAAACGGGCCAGGCGGTCGTCCGCCGACGGGTCGAGCGGGAAGACCGCGACCCGGTGACAGTTCTGGAACGCCAGCCGCACGCCGAAGTGGCGCTCGAGCGACCCGCGTATCGCGTCACTCGCCAGTGCTCGCAGCAGTTGGCCGCGCGCCTGCTCGTCGGGCGGCGGGGTCAGGTTGTCGGCGAACTCTCCGCCGTCCACCTTCAGGCGGGCCACCAGCGAGCTGATCATCTCCCATGCATAGGGCAGAGAAGTCCGGACGCAGTCGACAAATGCGGCTTCGTCGACCTCGCCTCGCTCGGCCTGTTCGAGGAGGGCCGGTGAGACGTCGAGCGACATGAGGTTCTCCTCTCGCGGCTCCATAAGGGGCGGAGCCTCAGGGACAGTACGAGGGACCGCCACGCAGCGTGTCCGCGTCACGACCCCCCGCGTCAACGGTATTCCGCCTTTCTTGCCCGCACCAGGAGATTGCGCACACAACCGGCCACGCGAGCCCGCCGGAGCTGCGTTGGTTTCCCCCGCAACGTCACCCCGCGCGCGGCCCCGCCGCCATACGAGTACACCGCGTACGCCTGTGGGCGAATCGCGTGGACCACCCGGCGTCGAGTAGCGTGGCGCACCATGCGTCTCGTCATCGCCCGCTGTTCCGTGGACTACGCCGGCCGGCTCACCGCCCACCTGCCCTCCGCTCCCCGTCTGATCCTGGTCAAGGCAGACGGCAGCGTTTCCATCCACGCAGACGACAGGGCCTACAAACCGCTCAACTGGATGTCCCCGCCGTGCACCCTCAAGGGCGGCGACGGCGATGTGTGGACCGTGGAGAACAAGGGCGGCGAGAAGCTCATCATCACGATGGAGGAGATCATGCACGACTCCTCCCACGAGCTCGGCGTGGACCCGGGGCTCATCAAGGACGGTGTGGAGGCGCACCTCCAGGAACTGCTCGCCGACCGGATCGACACGCTCGGCGAGGGCTACTCCCTGATTCGGCGTGAATACCCCACCGCCATCGGCCCGGTGGACATCCTGTGCCGGGACGCGGACGGTGCGACGGTCGCCGTGGAGATCAAGCGGCGCGGTGAGATCGACGGCGTCGAGCAGCTCACCCGTTACCTCGAACTCCTCAACCGCGACCCGCACTTGGCGCCGGTGAAGGGCGTCTTCGCGGCCCAGGAGATCAAGCCGCAGGCCCGGGTGCTGGCCACCGACCGCGGCATCGGCTGCGTCGTCCTGGACTACGACGCGCTGCGCGGCATCGAGGACGACAAGCTGCGACTGTTCTGAGGCACCCCGCCTCCCCGTGCCTACGCGCCGGCCCGCCCGCGAGACGTTCCGCGGGCGGGCCGGCGCTACTTGTACGGCGGTACGGGCCGGTCAGGCAGTCGGCTCAGACGGGTCGGACGCGGTCCCGGAGGCGGAGTCACTGCCCGTCCCGGCGCTCATCGGGCTGCTCGCGGCCGGGCCGCCCTCGGACTGCGACGGGGACTCCGACGTGCCGGGCGTGGTCTCCGACGGGGTCGGGTCCGGGTCCTGGGTCGGCGTGGTCGGGTCCTCCGTCGGCTCGGTGGGCGTCGGCGACGTGGGCTTGCTCGTCGGCGGCTTGGTCGAGCCGGTCGGCTTGCCGGACGGCGATGTCGGCTTCCCCGAGCCCGTCGGCCGGCCGCTCGGCTGTGTGGAGCCGGGGCTGCCGGGCTCGGCGCTGGTGGCGGGGTCGCCGGGGCTTGCGCTGCCGGACGTGGCGGGCGTACCGGTCACCGTGCCTCCAGTACTGCTGTCCCAGGCGCCCGGGCCGGTCGCGCCGCGGGACGGCTCGTCGGCGGTCAGACCGCCGCTGTCCTTGCTCTCCTCGGCGGACTGGCCGGACTTGACCTTGTCCGCCGGGGCGTCGCCGCCGGAGGTGGCGCCGAGCGTGACGATCGTGCCGAGAACGGCGGCCAGCAGGGTGCCCGCGCCGGCCGCGGCCATCTTGCGGCGCGCGCCGGTGAACCCCGCGGCGCGCTTCTTCTTCGCGCCCGCAGGGCCCGCCGCGGTCACCACCGCGGGGGTCACCACGGTCGCCGCGGCCTCGTCCACCTGCGGTATCGGCGTGGTGATCGCGGTCGGCGAGCCGGGCGGCGAGGCGGACTCGTCGGTCCCGGTGTGCGGGATCTCCTCGCCCGCCACCGCGGCCGCGGTGATCTCCGGGGACACGGGGACGCCGGTGCGGTCGGCGACCAGGGCGAGGGCGCGCCGCCCCGCGACGGCGCCGCGCCGGTCGGCGAGCGCGCCGCGCAGCCCGATGGACGCCTCCAGCTCGGCGCGCGCCTTGTCCAGGTGGCCCAGGCAGAGCGCGAGGACGCCCGCCTCGTGGTGGAAGTACGCCTCCTCGCCGACCTCGCCGGCGACCCTGGCGGCCTCCTGGCCGAGCCGCAGGCTGCGCTCCCAGGCGTTCCACCGCAGGGCCGCGGCGAACGCGGGGGCGGCGGTACGGGCGAGCAGCACGGCGGCGCTGGCGTGCCCGGACTCCCGGCTCGCGGTGAGCCGGGCCATCACGGCGAGCAGCGCGTCGGCCTCGGCGGCGGCCCGCTCGGGGGCGACCGAGTGGTGCCCGGCCCACCAGGAGTAGTGCTGGGCCGCCGCGTGCGCGTGGCCGGCCGCGCCCTCGGCGTATCCGGCGGCGGTGAGCTGGTCCAGTACGGTCGCCGCGAGGCGGTAGTGGGTGCCGGCCGGGCTGATCAGCCCGCAGGCCAGCAGGTCGCCGAGGGCGGCGTCCGCGCGGCTGTCCTTGAAGAGCGCGGGCAGATGGGTGGGGTGCGGGAGGTCGCCGCCGAGGGCGACGGCCAGCCGCAGCGCGTCCTGTGCGGCCGGCGCGAGCTGCTCCACGATCAGCGCGGCGAAGGAAGCGGCCTGGGGGATGCCGGGGAGCGGCGGCTGGGCAGCGGCCGCGTCGTCGGTCCCGTCCGTGCCTTCCGGGCTCTCCGTACCCTCGGACGCGGCGCCGTCCCCCGCGGCGTCGGCGCCCGCCGCCTCGGCGCTCCGCCGGTCGCGCTGCCGCAGCAGCGCGCCGGCCTGCAGGAAGCGCAGCGGCAGCCCCTCGGACTCGAACCACAGGTCGCCCGCCCAGGCGGCCTCCTCGTCGGTCAGCGGCCGGCCCGCCGCCCGCTCCAGCAGCTCCTGGCAGGCGGCACGGCCGAGGCCGGCGACGAAGACCTCTTCGATGTGCGAGGCGGCCGAGGGCGCGGGCACGTCGGGGGTGGCCGAGAGCAGGAAGGCGCACTCGGGCGTGGCCCCCAGCAGCTCCTCCAGCGCGTCGCCGCCGAACTCCAGGTCGTCCACGACCACCACGGCGCCGACGCGGGCCAGCGCGGCGAGCAGCTCGGGGCGGCCGGGGCGGTAGTGCGGCGCCCTGTACACGGCGGCGAACAGGTCGTACATCAGGTCGGTGGCCGTGCGGCGGTATCCGGAGAGCCGGACGACGCCGTCGGGCGCGAGGCCGGCGCAGCCGGCGGCGACCGCGTCCAGCAGCCGGGTGCGGCCCGCGCCGGAGGGGCCGGTGAGGCGTACGGAGCGGCCGCGGGTGAGCAGCCGGGTCAGCCGCTCGGTCTCCTCCTGGCGCTCCAGCAGCGGGAGCCGGTCCACGGGGTGGCCGAGGCCGCCGGGCGGCACCGGCGGGGCGCTCATCGCGCGGGCCCGCTCGGCGCGCTCCTTGGGCGTGTGCTTCTGCGGCGTGCCCGGCTCCTCGCCCGGCGGCGTCGGCTCGATCTCACTGCCGTCGACGGGATTGACGGTGAGGAGGTAGTCGCCGGTGATCAGCCGCGCGGTACGGACCGGGCCGTCCGGCACGAACTGCGAACTGTCGGCGCCGGACGGCAGCGGGTCGGCAGGATGGTCCTGCGCGCTGTGCTCCGGCCGCCGGCCGTTGTGCGGATCCATGGACTCAAGCCCCCCAGATGCGTGGCGTGCCGACTGCTCCTCCGGCCGTCCGCACTCCCGACCGGGCCGGGGCGGGGCCCCGGCCGCCGCTTCTGGTCCGGTGTCCGCCGCGGCCGCTCGGGGCGCGACGAGAACCGAACATTAAGCCTTCCGACAGTATCTACGATGCGCCGGGGCCCTGCTGTGCCCGGTACGTCACGGATTCGTGAGGATCAGTGCCGTATGTACCGCTTGCGCCTCTCAGTTACCTACCGCCGCGCAGTCCCCCGCAGGTCACGCGGGGCTCAGACGCGGGGCAGCGACTCCGCTTCGAGGCCGCCCTCAATGGCCAGAATGCGGTGCAACCGTGTCGCCACGAGCAGGCGCTGCATCTGGGGCGGCACCCCGCGCAGCACGAGCCTGCGGTTCACCCGGCCCGCGCGGCGGTGCGCGCCCATGATCACGCCGAGTCCGGTGGCGTCCCAGGAATCCAGCTCGGTCAGGTCCAGCACCAGGTCGCCGCAACCGGAGTCGACGGCGGTGTGCAGGGCCGTACGGGCGTCCGCCGCGCTGCGGACGTCGAGGCGGCCCCCGACGACCAGCTCGGCGTGGTCGCCCTTGATGTGCATATGCGCTCCCCGTGATGCGAAAAATGTTTTTGCGTCTACAGAACTGACTGCCTCTCACGCGACGAAGTTGCCGCCTGTAAGCGAACCGATACCGAAATCACTCCCAGGAGTGACGGCTGAACGGGTGTGCCGCGGACCGGTTCCTCAGTGCTCGTAGAATCCCTGCCCGCTCTTGCGGCCGATATCTCCGGCGTCCACCATGCGGCGCATGAGCTCCGGCGGCGCGAACTTCTCGTCCTGCGATTCGGTGTAGATGTTTTCCGTGGCGTGCAGGAGGATGTCGACGCCGGTGAGGTCGGCGGTGGCCAGGGGGCCCATCGCGTGACCGAAGCCCAGCTTGCAGGCGGTGTCGATGTCCTCGGCGGTGGCCACGCCCGACTCGTACAGCTTCGCGGCCTCGACGACCAGCGCGGAGATCAGGCGCGTGGTGACAAAACCGGCCACATCGCGATTGACGACGATGCAGGTCTTACCGACCGATTCAGCGAACTCCCGGGCGGCGGCGAGGGTTTCGTCGCTGGTCTTGTAACCGCGCACCAGCTCGCAGAGCTGCATCATCGGCACCGGCGAGAAGAAGTGCGTGCCCACGACCCGATCGGGGCGGGCGGTGGCCGCCGCGATCTTGGTGATCGGGATGGCGGAGGTGTTGGAGGCCAGCACCGCCTCGTCCCGCACCAGCTTGTCCAGCGTCTGGAAGATCTCCCGCTTGACCTCGATCTTCTCGAAGACGGCCTCGACGACGACGTCGGCGTCGGCCGCCGCCTCCAGGTCGGTGGTCGTGGTGATCCGGGCCAGCGCCTGCTCGGCGTCGGCCGCGTCCAGCTTGCCCTTGGCGACGAACTTCTCGTACGACGCCTCGATGTCCGCCTTGCCGCGGGCCAGCGCGCCGTCGGTGACGTCCCGGAGGGTCACGTCCCAGCCCGCCTGGGCGGAGACCTGTGCGATACCGGACCCCATGAGTCCGGCCCCGATGACGGCGAGCTTCTTTGCCACTGAATGACCCCTCACACCTGTGCACTTCACGGCTTCTTCCGAGCGACGTTAGCGCTCGTTCGCCGCCATTTGGAGCCTTAGAGATGCGCGTCACGTCTCACATGACGGACATCACACGGGCTTGGCCCCCAAGGGCCTCATGCGGCGCTCCGTACCGCGTAATTGAGGCCCCGTCCGCTCACCAGGCCCTCGGCCACGACTGCATCGTAGGCGGCTCGCCGTGACGGTGGGCACACGTGCCTTCCGCACGGCCCGGGCATAACTACGCTGACGGAATGGTCAATCTGACGCGCATCTACACCCGCACCGGCGACCAGGGCACCACCGCCCTCGGCGACATGAGCCGGACCGCCAAGACCGATCTGCGGATCGCGGCGTACGCCGACGCCAACGAGGCCAACGCCGCCATCGGCAGCGCCATCGCCCTCGGCGACCTCCCCGAGGAGGTCGTCAAGGTCCTCGTCCGCGTCCAGAACGACCTCTTCGACGTGGGCGCCGACCTGTCGACACCGGTCGTGGAGAACCCGGAGTTCCCGCCGCTGCGGGTCGAGCAGAGCTACATCGACAAGCTGGAGGCGGACTGCGACCACTTCCTGGAGCAATTGGAGAAGCTGCGCAGCTTCATCCTGCCCGGCGGCACGCCCGGCGCGGCCCTGCTGCACCAGGCGTGCACGGTCGTCCGCCGCGCCGAGCGGTCCACGTGGGCGGCCCTGGAGGTGCACGGCGAGACGATGAACACGCTCACCGCCACCTACCTGAACCGCCTCTCCGACCTGCTCTTCATCCTGGCGCGGACGGCGAACAAGGAGCTCGGTGACGTCCTCTGGGTCCCGGGCGGCGAGCGCTGATCATCACGGCTCGGTCAGGGTCCGGGGCCGCTCCCCCGCGACGGCCCCGGACGGGTCCTGCCCGGTCTTCTTCGGCTTCTTCGGCCAGATCGTGTACGTGAGGGCGATCAGCCCGTGGATCCCCACGATGCGGGCCGCGGTGATCTGCCAGGAGCGCAGCGACGCGGTGTCGCCGTCCCCCACGTACCAGACGGCGGCCTGCAGCAGTCCGGCCGCGACCACCCCCATCACCACCGTGCGCAGCCACAGCTTCCACTCGTGGACCGCGCGCGCCCGGCCGTAGCCGGGGCCCGGCGGCTTCGGCCCGCCCGCGAAGCGGTACGCGAACTGCCCGTCCGCCCACCGGATCGTGTAATGGCCGTAGGCCACCGTGAAGCCGATATAGACCGCGGCCAGCCCGTGTTTCCAGTCCGCCTGCGCACCGTTGCGCAGGTCGAGGACCGTCACCACGAGCAGTACCAGCTCCAGCAGCGGCTCCATCAGCAGGACGGCGGCCCCGGTGCGCGGCATCCGCGCCAGGTAGCGCAGCGCCAGCCCCACGGCCAGCAGCACCCAGAACCCGACCTCGCACAGCACGACCAGCGTCACGATCACGGCGCGCTCCCTTCGCTCCCCTCCAGCCTCGCCGCCGCGCACGCCCCTTTCGTCGTCGCCCATGACGATCCGGCACTGCATCCTTCGATGTACGCGGCGCCGGCGGCGGATCGTCGCCGATGGGGAGGTCCGGGGCGCGGCGGCGTTGTTGGATGGCCGGGTGAGCCCCTTCAGCGCCCCCGGCCGCCCGCACCGCGACGACGTCCTCATCGCGGCGTCCGGGCTGCTCGGCGGCGTCCTGCTGTGGTTCCTCGGTCTGCACGGCGGCCCGCCGCTGTTCGGCCTGCCCGCGCGGCTCGCGCTGCTCGCCCTCGCCGCGATGGCCGGCGCCGAGATGCTGCGCCGCACCGCGCCCGGTACGGCACTGGCCGTCGCCGTCGCCGCGCTCACCCTGGACGTGCTCACCGGCACCGTGATCGCCACCGTCCTGATGTTCACCGACGTGGTCTACGCGGCCGTCATGTACGGCTCTCCTGCCGCGGCCCGCCGCATCCCGCGCGCCTGCGTGCTGGCCACCGTGCTCGCCACGCTGCTGCCCGTCGCCCTGCTCCGCGACCCGCAGGCGCTGCTCATCGGCGTCGCCGTGGGCGTCGGCACGATCGGCCCCGCCTGGACCGCGGTCATCATCCGCAACCACCGCGAGGCAGCCCGGGCCGCCCGGCTGCGCGCCGAGCAGACCGCCCTGCTGGCCGAGCTGGACCGCCGCGAAGCGGTACTCGCCGAACGCGCCCGGATGGCCCGCGAGCTGCACGACATGGTCGCGAACCACCTCTCCGCCATCGCCCTGCACGCCACCGCCGCGCAGGCCGTCGACGAGCCCGCCGCCACCCTGGAAGCGCTCGGCGTCATCCGCGAGAACAGCGTGCAGGGCCTGGCGGAGATGCGCCGCCTCATCGGCCTGCTGCGGAACGCCGGGGCCCAGGACGCGCCGGCCGCCACGCCCCGCCTCGACGCCCTGGACGCCCTCCTGGAGCGGGCCCGGGGCCACGGCGCCGGAAGTGGCCTCACCTTCACCCTCACGGACGACCGGCCGCCCGGCGGTCCGCCGCTCGCCGCGCCGGTGGAGCTGGCCGCGTACCGCATCGTCCAGGAGTCAGTGACCAACGCGCTCAAGCACGCGGCGCCCGGCGAGGTGACCGTACGCCTGAGCCGGGCCGACGGCGCCCTGTCCCTCGCCGTCACCAGCCCCTACGGCCGACGCCCCGGCCCGCGCGCGCCCGGCTCCGGCTCCGGTCTGGTCGGCATGGGCGAGCGGGCGGCGCTGCTGGGCGGCACGTTCGACGCGGCACTCGACGGTGACGTATGGCGCGTACGGGCGATGCTGCCCGCCGACGAGAAGGAGCAGCCTCAATGACCGACCGCACCGACCGCACCGACCGCCCGGTCCGGGTCCTGGTCGCCGAGGACCAGTCAGCCGTCCGCGCGGGCCTGGTCCTCATCCTGCGCTCGGCGCCCGACATCGAGGTGGCGGGCGAGGCGGCCGACGGCGAGGAGGCGGTACGGCTGGCCGCCGAGCTGCGCCCCGACCTGGTGCTCATGGACGTCCAGATGCCCCGGCTCGACGGCGTCTCGGCCACCCGGGAGATCACCGGGCAGGGGCTGGCCGACGTGCTGGTGCTGACCACCTTCGACCTGGACGAGTACGTCTTCGGGGCACTCCGCGCGGGCGCTGCCGGGTTCCTGCTCAAGACCAGCGACGCGGCGACGCTGCTGGCGGCGGTCCGTACGGTCGCGGCCGGGGAGGGGATCATCGCGCCCGCCGTCACCCGGCGGCTGATCGCGGAGTTCGCGGCGCCGCGTACGGCCGCCCCGGCCCCCGACACCGCCGCGCTCGACGTGCTCACGCCCCGCGAGCGCGAGGTGCTGGACTGCCTCGGGGAAGGGCTGTCCAACGCGGACATCGCGGGGCGCCTGGACATGGCGGAGGCGACGGTGAAGACACACGTCAGCCGGCTGCTGAACAAGCTGGCGCTGCGCAGCCGGGTGCAGGCGGCCGTGCTCGCCCAGGAACTGGGCCTCGGCGCGGCCCGCCGCGGCACCCACTGATCACCGCCGGGCCCCGGAAAACACAAAACCCGGACAGTCGTCAGGCCACGTTGACCCTCTGTCCGGGCGGTGCCGCCTCCAGCCACGCGAGGAAGCCGGTGAGCGCGTCCTCGCTCATCGCCAGCTCCAGGCGCGTTCCGCGATGCCGGCAGGCGAGGACGAGGGAGTCGGAGAGCAGGGCGAGCTCTTCCTCGCCCTCCGGGCTGCGCCGCTCCAGTACCTCGATGGAGGCCCGCTCCAGGACGCGCCGCGGGCGTGGCGCATAGGAGAAGACCCGGAACCACTCGATGCGGTCACCGTTGTACCGGGCCACACCGTAGATCCAGCCTTTGCCGCTGGGCTCGCCGTCCGGCGTCGCGACGGCCGTCTCGGGCACGTCCCAGCGCAGACTGCAGTCGAACGTGCCGCCGGACCGCTGGATCAGCCGCCGCCGCAGTCCGAAGACGAAGAGCCCCAGTAGTACCAGGACGACGACCGCGGCGCTCACACACAGAGCGAGGACCATCTCCACCGACCTCCTCGCCTCGAATACGGGAAACGCACCTGCATCGGCTCAGCCGCGGACCGCTCTGGAGAATTCCAGCGCAGCCCGCGGCTGAGGGTAAAGCTCGTCTGTGACAGGGTTCAGTGAACGCCTGCCACCGCACGCAGCCGGACATCGGCGCGGCGCTCGGCGGCCGCGTCGGCCTCCGACTTCGCCCGCTCCAAGGCCCGCTCCGCGCGCTGGACATCGATCTCGTCCGACAGCTCGGCGATCTCCGCGAGCAGAGAAAGCTTGTTGTCGGCGAACGAGATGAAGCCGCCGTGCACCGCGGCGACGACCGTGCCGTCCCCGCTTTCGCCGGTCGTACGAATCGTCACCGGACCGGACTCCAGCACGCCGAGCAGCGGCTGGTGACCGGGCATGACGCCGATGTCGCCCGACGAGGTGCGCGCGACGACCAGGCTGGCCTCGCCGGACCAGACCTGACGGTCCGCGGCGACCAACTCGACGTGCAGCTCAGCCACGATGGCTCCTCGGGTCTTCACCTGCCGGTACAGCAGATGTCGGGTCAAATACTAGTGGGCGTCGGGCCCGGGGGCGGCAAGGGCCGCCCCCGGATCCGGAAGCCGGGGTCAGGAGACGCCCAGCTCCTTGGCGTTGGCCTTGAGGTCCTCAATGCCACCGCACATGAAGAACGCCTGCTCGGGGAAGTGGTCGTACTCACCGTCGGCGATGGCGTTGAACGCGGCGATGGACTCGTCCAGCGACACGTCGGAGCCGTCGACACCGGTGAACTGCTTCGCCACGTGGGTGTTCTGCGACAGGAAGCGCTCGATACGACGGGCACGGTGGACGGTGAGCTTGTCCTCCTCGCCCAGCTCGTCGATACCGAGAATCGCGATGATGTCCTGCAGGTCCTTGTACTTCTGCAGGATCGTCTTCACACGCGAGGCGCAGTCGTAGTGCTCCTGCGTGATGTAGCGCGGGTCCAGGATGCGGGACGTCGAGTCCAGCGGGTCCACCGCCGGGTAGATGCCCTTCTCCGAGATCGGACGCGACAGAACGGTCGTGGCGTCCAGGTGCGCGAAGGTGGTGGCCGGCGCCGGGTCGGTCAGGTCGTCCGCGGGGACGTAGATCGCCTGCATCGAGGTGATCGAGTGACCACGGGTCGAGGTGATGCGCTCCTGCAGGAGGCCCATCTCGTCCGCCAGGTTCGGCTGGTAACCCACCGCGGAGGGCATGCGGCCCAGCAGGGTGGACACCTCGGAACCCGCCTGGGTGTACCGGAAGATGTTGTCGATGAAGAAGAGGACGTCCTGCTTCTGGACGTCACGGAAGTACTCCGCCATCGTCAGACCGGCCAGCGCGACCCGCAGACGGGTGCCCGGGGGCTCGTCCATCTGGCCGAAGACCAGCGCGGTCTTGTCGATGACGCCGGACTCCGTCATCTCCTCGATGAGGTCGTTGCCCTCACGAGTACGCTCACCGACGCCCGCGAACACCGACACACCGTCGTGGTTGTTGGCGACGCGGTAGATCATTTCCTGGATCAGAACGGTCTTGCCGACACCGGCACCACCGAACAGACCGATCTTGCCGCCCTTGACGTACGGGGTCAGCAGGTCGATGACCTTGACGCCGGTCTCGAACATCTCGGTCTTGGACTCGAGCTGGTCGAAGGAGGGCGCCTTGCGGTGGATGGGCCAGCGCTCGGTGACCTCGGAAGCCGCCTCCGGCTTGTTGAGGATCTCGCCGAGGGTGTTGAACACCTTGCCCTTGGTGACGTCACCGACGGGGACGGTGATGCCCGCGCCCGTGTCGGTCACCGCGGCCTGGCGGACCAGACCGTCGGTGGGCTGCATCGAGATCGCGCGGACCAGGCCGTCACCCAGGTGCTGGGCGACCTCGAGGGTCAGCGTCTTCTTCTTGCCGGCCTCGGCCGGGTCGGCGACCTCGACGGTCAGCGCGTTGTAGATGTCCGGCATCGCGTCGACGGGGAACTCCACGTCGACGACCGGGCCGATGACCCGCGCGACGCGGCCCGTCGCCGTGGCCGTCTCAACAGTGGTGGTCATAGTTGTCAGTCACTCCCCGCGGTCGCGTCGGCCAGTGCGCTCGCGCCACCGACGATCTCGCTGATTTCCTGGGTGATTTCGGCCTGTCGGGCCGCGTTGGCAAGCCGCGAGAGCGACTTGATGAGCTCTTCCGCGTTGTCGGTCGCCGACTTCATCGCACGCCGGGTGGCGGCGTGCTTGGAGGCGGCGGCCTGCAGCAGCGCGTTGTAGATGCGCGACTCGACGTACCGCGGCAGCAGGGCGTCCAGGACGTCCTCCGCCGACGGCTCGAAGTCGAACAGCGGCAGCAGCTCGGTCTTGGACGCGGCCTCCTCGTCCTCGCCGCTCTTCGCGTCGAGGCTGAGCGGCAGCAGCCGGTCGTCGACCGGCGTCTGCGTCATCATCGACACGAACTCGGTGAAGACGATGTGGAGCTCGTCCACGCCGCCCTCGGCCGTGTCCCGCTGTACGGCCTCGATGAGGGGCGCCGCGACCGCCTTGGCGTCCGCGTACGTCGGGCTGTCGGTGAAGCCGGTCCACGAATCCACGACCTTGCGCTCGCGGAAGCCGTAGTACGACACACCCTTGCGGCCGACGATGTAGGCGTCGACCTCCTTGCCCTCGGCCTTGAGCCGCTCGGTGAGCTGCTCGGCGGCCTTGATGGCGTTGGAGGAGTAGCCGCCCGCGAGGCCGCGGTCGCTCGTGATGAGCAGGATCGCGGCCCGGGTCGGGTTCTCCACCTCGGTCGTCAGGGCGTGGTTGGTGTTCGAGCCGGTCGCAACCGCCGTCACCGCGCGGGTCAGTTCACTCGCGTACGGCGTCGATGCCGCCACCTGGCGCTGCGCCTTGACGATGCGCGAGGCGGCGATCATCTCCATCGCCTTGGTGATCTTCTTGGTCGCGGTGACGGAGCGGATGCGACGCTTGTAGACCCGGAGCTTGGCTCCCATGGATCAGGTCCCTTCCGTCGTCACTTGCCGGCGCCCGGAGCGTCCTCACCGAGCAGCTTGCCGTCCGAGGTCTCGAACTGCTGCTTGAAGGTGGCGACCGAGTCCGTGAGGGCCTGGATGGTGTCGTCGGACATCTTCCCGCCCTCGACGATGCCGGTGAGCAGTTCCTTCTTCTCGCGGCCCATCCAGTCGAGCAGCTCGCGCTCGAAGCGGCGGATGTCCTCCACCGGGACGTCGTCCATCTTGCCGGTGGTACCGGCCCAGATGGAGACGACCTGCTCCTCGACGGGCATCGGCTGGTACTGACCCTGCTTGAGCAGCTCGGTCATGCGCTGACCACGGGCGAGCTGCGCCTTGGAGGCCGCGTCCAGGTCGGAACCGAAGGCGGCGAACGCCTCCAGCTCACGGAACTGGGCGAGGTCCACGCGCAGTCGGCCGGAGACCTGCTTCATGGCCTTGTGCTGGGCGGAGCCACCGACTCGGGAGACGGAGATACCGACGTTCAGCGCCGGGCGCTGGCCCGCGTTGAACAGGTCGGACTCCAGGAAGCACTGGCCGTCGGTGATGGAGATGACGTTGGTCGGAATGAACGCCGACACGTCGTTCGCCTTGGTCTCGACGATCGGCAGACCGGTCATCGAACCGGCGCCCATGTCGTCCGACAGCTTCGCGCAGCGCTCCAGCAGACGCGAGTGCAGGTAGAAGACGTCGCCCGGGTAGGCCTCACGGCCCGGCGGACGGCGCAGCAGCAGCGACACGGCACGGTAGGCGTCGGCCTGCTTCGACAGGTCGTCGAAGATGATCAGGACGTGCTTGCCCTGGTACATCCAGTGCTGGCCGATGGCCGAACCGGTGTAGGGGGCGAGGTACTTGAAGCCCGCCGGGTCGGACGCCGGAGCCGCGACGATCGTCGTGTACTCCAGGGCGCCGGCCTCCTCCAGGGCGCCGCGCACGGACGCGATGGTGGAGCCCTTCTGGCCGACCGCGACGTAGATGCAGCGGACCTGCTTCTTCGGGTCGCCCGAGCGCCAGTTGTCGCGCTGGTTGATGATGGTGTCGACGGCCAGCGCGGTCTTGCCGGTCTGGCGGTCGCCGATGATCAGCTGACGCTGACCGCGGCCGATCGGCACCATCGAGTCGACGGCCTTGTAGCCGGTCTGCATGGGCTCATGCACCGACTTACGGACCATGACGCCCGGAGCCTGCAGCTCCAGGGCGCGGCGGCCCTCGGACTCGATCTCGCCGAGGCCGTCGATCGGGTTGCCCAGCGGGTCGACGACGCGGCCGAGGTAGCCCTCGCCCACGGCGACCGAGAGCACCTCACCGGTGCGCTGCACCGGCTGGCCCTCCTCGATACCGCTGAACTCGCCGAGGACGACCGCACCGATCTCGCGCTCTTCGAGGTTCAGCGCGAGGCCGAGGGTGCCGTCCTCGAACTTCAGCAGTTCGTTCGCCATCGCCGAGGGAAGTCCCTCGACCTTCGCGATGCCGTCACCGGCCTCGCTGACCGTCCCGACCTCCTCGCGCGAGGCCGCGTCCGGCTTGTACGCCTGGACAAAGTTCTCCAGCGCGTCCCGGATCTCCTCCGGCCGGATCGTGAGCTCCGCCATCTGGGTTCCCTGCTCTCCTTGTTGGGCCCGAAGTCTTGTTGCGGGGCATGGGCTCCCCCGCCGCAGGCAGAGGGCGGGTTCGCCCCCTGTTGCTGTTCCCTGCGTTACGGCCCAACTCGGGCCGCTGCTCATGCTGTTGAGTTGGTTGGCTGCCTCAGCCGGCCATCCGCCGCGACGCCTCGTCCAGGCGCTCGGAGATGGTCCCGTTGATGACCTCGTCACCGATGCGCACCTGCACGCCGCCGAGGACCTCGGGGTCCACGTCGAGGTTGAGGTGGACCCGCCGGCCGTACAGCGAGGCGAGTGCGGCGCCCAGGCGCTGCTTCTGCGTCTCGCTGATCGGCACCGCGGAGGTGACCACCGCGACCAGCCGGTCCCGGCGGTGCGCGGCGAGCTTGGACAGGGCGTCCAGCCCTGCATCCAGGCTACGGCCCCGCGGCTGTGCGACGAGTCGGACGACCAGCCGCTCGGTGACCGCGTTGGCGCGGCCGCCCAGCAGCGAGCGGATCAGCTCGGCCTTGGCCGCGTTGCCCGCCCGGCGGTCGACCAGTGCGGAGCGCAGCTCGGGCGAGGAGGACACGATCCGGCCGAACCGGAACAGCTCGTCCTCCACGTCGTCGAGCGCGCCGGACCGCTGTGCGGCGACGAGGTCGGCGCTGTACGCCAGCTCCTCGATGCCGTCCACCAGGTCACGCGACTGCGACCAGCGGGAGCGCACCATGCCGGAGACCAGATCGACGGTCTCGCCGCCGACCTGGCCGCCCAGCAGGCGCCCGGCCAGCTCGGCCTTGGCCTCGCCGGCCTGCGCCGGGTCGGTGAGGACCCGACGCAGCGACACCTCGCGGTCGAGCAGCGCGGTAACGGCAGCCAGCTCCTCGGCGAGCTTCGGCGCGTCGACGGTCACGTTGTCCGTCAGCGCGTCGAGACGCTCGCGTGCGGAGGCCAGTGCCTCGCGGCTCGCTCCATTCATCGGCCGGCCTCGGCCTTCGCCGTGTCGGTCGCCGCCTTCGCCTCGAGCTCGTCGAGGAAGCGGTCGATCGTGCGGCTCTGCCGGGCGTGGTCCTCGAGGGACTCACCGACGAGCTTGCCGGCCAGGTCGGTGGCGAGCTTGCCCACGTCCTGACGCAGCGTCTGCGCGGCCTGCTTCCGGTCCGCCTCGATCTGGGCGTGACCGGCGGCGATGATCTCCTCGCGCTGCCGCTGGCCTTCCGCGCGCATCTCGGCGATGAGCGCGGCACCCTGCTCCTGCGCCTCCTGGCGCAGGCGCGCGGCCTCGTGGCGGGCGTCGGCGAGCTGGGCCCGGTAGTCCTCCAGGACCTGCTGGGCCTCGGCCTGCGCGGCCTCCGCCTTCTCCATCCCGCCTTCGATCGCCGCACGGCGCTCGTCCAGAACCTTGTTGATGTTCGGGAGGAGCTTCTTGGCGAGGAAGCCGAAGACGATGAAGAAGGCGACCAGGCCGATGACGAGCTCTGGGATCGGCGGAATGAGGGGGTTCTGGGGAACCTCCACCTCACTCGCCAGGGTGACCAGGGCGTTCACATCAATGCCTTCCGTCTAAGGGGTTCGTCGATGTGGCTCGGTTTACTTGTAAACGAAGCCCATGACGATGCCGATCAGGGCGAGCGCCTCACAGAAGGCGAAACCCATGATCTGGTTGGTGCGGATCAGGCCGGCGGCCTCGGGCTGACGGGCCAGCGCCTGGGTGCCGTTACCGAAGATGATGCCGACGCCGACGCCGGGGCCGATGGCGGCCAGGCCGTAACCGATCGCGCTGGCGCTGCCGGTGAACGCTTCGGCGGAGGCGAGGGTCTGGAGAGCGGACATGCCGGTTCTTCCTTCTCTTTCAAGGACCGGTGGGGGTTGGCCACCGGACGACTGTGGGTTGGGGGAACGGGGGCTCAGTGGTGCTCGGCGAGCGCGCCCTGGACGTAGTTGCAGGCCAGCAGCACGAAGACGTACGCCTGGACGGCCTGGATGAACAGCTCGAAGGCGGTCATCACGATGGTCATCACGAAGGAGGCGCCCGCGTAGACGAAGCCGACGCCGTTCGCCAGGTAGAAGCTGGCGATGGTGAACATCACGATCAGCATGTGGCCCGCGAACATGTTCGCGAAGAGCCGGACCGCGTGGGTGAAGGGCCGGATGATCAGGTTCGAGAAGAACTCGATGACCATCAGCAGCGGCAGCACCGCACCGAGCGACTTGTCGTAGCCGGTGATGTTCTTCCAGCCGCCAACGAAGCCCTGCTTCTTGAAGGTGAGGTACACCCACAGGACCCAGACCATGATGGCGAGTCCGGCGGGGAAGGCGATGACCGATGTCACCGGGAACTGGGCGAGCGGAATGATCGACCAGATGTTCATGACCCACACGAAGAAGAAGAGCGACACCATGAAGGGGACGTACTTCTCGCCCTCCTTCTTGCCGAGCGCGTCATACACGAGCCCGCGGCGCACGAAGTCGTAGCCCGCTTCGGCGATCATCTGCAGCTTGCCCGGCACGACCTTCGCCCGTCCGAAAGCAGCCCAGAAGAACCACACCACGACGATGGTGCTGACCAGGGCCAGCAGCATCGGCTTGTTGAAGTTGAAGCTGCCGATCGAGAAGAGCGGCTCGAAGACGAACGAGTGCAGGCCGGGAGCCTCGAAGCCACACCCTGGAATGAAGAGGTGACACTCGGTGTTAAAGGCGAGCGTATTCATGTCAGCACTCACCGCGAGCTCCTTCAGCGTGGCGCATAGGTACGGCAACCTCGTTGTGTCGGCGCGGCGTTGATCCGCGGAACGGCACTGGACTGGTCTTACGGATTTGGGGGCGGCACTTCGGCACTGGGCCGGTTCGCGTCACAGGCGGGGGCCGCAGGAGAGGGTCGTCCTGCCCCGGGGGACTCGGGAGCCGCGCCGCCTGCGCCAACTGTGCCGCAGATGGCACCGGACGATAGCAGGCTTGCGTGGCTGCGTTTATCCCGGCCCTACGTCTCACGTCGCGGACCCCGCCGTTTCCGCGCGCTTCGCTTCGGCGGAGTCGGGGTCGACGTAGAGAATCTTCGCCTTCATGTACGCACGGGCCTGTGCGCCGATCCACACAAGGGTCGACGCGAGCAGCGTGAACGCGAATGCCTTGGTGTCGAAATGGGAGGTGTCCTTGAACGCCATCAGGAAGACCGCGACGAACAGGATCTGCACGGCGTACAGCATGAGCCCCATCATCTGGAACAGCCCGGGGTACTTCTTGGCGGTCTGCTGCAGGACGACGAGGCTGACACCCATCACGAAGAGCACCAGCACCACACCGACCACGGCACCGATCGCACCCTTTCCGCCGGCGACCAGCGCACTGACGACGACAGCGAGGGCGCCGACGACAAGCGTAGGGACGAGGGCACGAAGAAACAGGCGAGCGTCATGTGACTGCATGGCGGCGCTCCGGCGGGGTGGGGGCAGGTGTGCTCGCGGACGAGCGTAGACCCGGCACGACGGCGAGCTGACGAGCTGACGAGCCGAATGGTCTGTCCGACTCGGGACTTACGGCTCTATCACCGGGTCTCGTGAACGGTATCACAAACTATTTGATGAGGTCTTTACCTACTTCGTGTGCTACCTGTCACACGTGAGCAGTACCCCGCGCGTTGGTGCGCTGACGGCCGCCACTTTGTGTGCTATGCGACCGGAATGGTCCGATTTTCGGTGTGGTGAACATAATCTCGAAAAAAGCTGCGGCAATTTTCCGGAACCCGCGCTTCAGCGCCGGCTGCCGACCCCGCGCCAGTCGCTGAACCGGGACCGGTCGCCGATCGCGGTGGCCCCGTGGATCCCCGCCGGCACCGGCTCCCGCTGCTCCTCCTCCGCCGCGGCGGCCGCAGCGGACGGGCCGGCTTCCGCAGCCGCACCCGTGCCGGCCTGCCGCCGGTAGCGCGGCGGCACCATCCACTGCGCCCAGCGCGGCGTCCGCGGCCGGAACCGCGGGAGCAGCAGGAGACCGAGGCCCACCGCGCTCAGCGCGACGATGCCCAGGACGATCCAGACGCTGGCGTTGTTCACGGAGTACGCCACCGCGCCGAACGCGATCAGCGCCGACCAGAAGTACATGATCAGCACCGCGCGGCTGTGCGAGTGGCCGATCTCCAGGAGCCGGTGGTGCAGGTGGCCGCGGTCGGCCGTGAACGGCGACTGGCCGTTCCAGGTCCGCCGCACGATCGCGAGGACCAGGTCGGCGAAGGGCACCGCGATGATCGTCAGCGGCAGCAGCAGCGGGATGTAGACCGGCACCATCGTGTGCACCGCGAGCCGCTCGCTACCGGCGAAGAGCTGCATCGCGTCCGGGTCCACCTGGCCGGTGACCGAGATCGCGCCCGCGGCCAGCACCAGCCCGATCAGCATCGAGCCCGAGTCGCCCATGAAGATCCGCGCCGGGTGCATGTTGTGCGGCAGGAAGCCCAGGCACATGCCCATCAGAATCGCCGCGAAGAGCGAGGCGGGCGCCGCCGCCTCCAGGCCGTAGCCGTACCAGATGCGGTACGCGTACATGAAGAACGCGGCGGCCGCGATGCACACCATGCCGGAGGCGAGGCCGTCCAGGCCGTCGACGAAGTTCACCGCGTTGATGGTGATGACGACCAGCGCGACGGTGAGCAGCGTGCCCTGCATGGGGGTCAGCGAGACCGTGCCGATACCGGGGACCGGGATCCACAGGATCGTCAGACCCTGCAGGACCATCACGCCCGCGGCGATCATCTGGCCGCCGAGCTTGATGAGCGCGTCCACGCCCCACTTGTCGTCCAGGACGCCGAGGATCCAGATGAGCGCGGCGCCCGAGAGCAGGGCGCGCGGCTCGTTGGAGAACTCGAAGACGCTCTTGATGTTCGTCAGGTGGGCCGAGACCAGCAGACCCGCGCACAGACCCCCGAACATCGCGATGCCGCCGAGCCGCGGCGTCGGTTCGCGGTGCACGTCACGGGCGCGGATCTCCGGCATCGCGCCGGCCGCGATCGCGAATTTCCGTACCGGCCCGGTCAGCAGGTAAGTGACCGCGGCCGTGACGCACAGCGTCAGCAGGTATTCACGCACGGGCTGCCCCATTGGTATCGCTGGCCATCACAGCCACACACCATATGCGTGTCCGCCCCCCAGCCGTGAATGTAGGTATGGACGTTGCTCGCGCGGAAGTGGTTCCCGGATTCAGGCGTGCGGGGGATATGGCGGGAAGTTCCGGACCAGTTCCGTGGTCGCCGCACGGACCGCGCCGTCCTCCCGCAGTGCCGCTCCGATCAGCGCACCGACACGTGCCATCTCGGCTTCCCCCATTCCCTGCGTGGAAACGGCCGCGGTACCCAGCCGGATGCCGGTCCTGCGTACCGAGGCGTCCGCCGGGCAGGGCAGCGCGCAGGTGTCCAGGACGATGCCGGCCGCGGCCAGCCGGCCGCGCGCCGTCCGCGCGTCCAGGCCCACCGGCGCGGTGTCGGCGGTGATCAGGTGGGTGTCGGTGCCCCCGGTCGTGACCGTCAGGCCCTCCCCCTCCAGCGCCTCGGCGAGCGCCCGCGCGTTGGCCGTGACCCGGTGCGCGTACTCCGTGAACGCGGGCGTCGCGGCCTCCCCGAACGCCACCGCCTTCGCGGCCACCGTGTGCATCTGCGCGCCGCCCTGGGTGAACGGGAACACCGCCCGGTCGATCCGCTCGGCGAGGTCCGCGCCGCACAGGATCATGCCGCCGCGCGGGCCGCGCAGCACCTTGTGGGTGGTCGCGCACACCACGTCGGCGTACGGGACCGGGTTCGGCGCCGCTCCCCCGGCCACCAGCCCTATCGGGTGCGCCGCGTCCGCGATGAGGTACGCGCCCACCTCGTCGGCGATCTCCCGGAAGGCCGCGTAGTCGATGTGGCGCGGATACGAGATCGAGCCGCAGACGATGGCCTTGGGGCGGCGCCGGATCGCCAGCTCCCGGATGCGGTCGTAGTCCAGCAGACCGGTGTCCGGGTCCACGCCGTACCCGGCGAAGTCGAACCACCGTCCGGAGAAGTTCGCCGGCGAGCCGTGCGTGAGGTGACCGCCGTGCGGCAGCGACATGGCCAGCACGCTGTCCCCGGGGCGCAGCAGGGCCGCGTAGGCGGCCAGTACGGCCGAAGAGCCGCTGTGGGACTGGACGTTGGCGTGTTCGGCGCCGAAGAGGGCCTTGGCGCGTTCCACGGCCGTCCGCTCGGCGAAGTCCACCATTTCGCAGCCACCGTGGTGACGGGCGCCGGGATATCCCTCGGCGTACTTGTTGGCGAGCGGGGAGCCCAGCGCCGCGAGGACGGCCGGGGACGTGAAGTTCTCCGCGGCGATGAGCTGGAGGCCCGCCGCCTGCCGGGCGCTCTCGCCGAGGAGCGCCTCGGCGATCTGCGGGTCCTGGGCGCGCAGCTGCTCGAAGCCGGGGCCGCTCCAGGCGCCCGGCGTGCTCGCCTGCGGCGGCCCGTCGCTCTGCTGCCGGGCCGGCCGGGAGTGCGGGGTGGCGCTGCGGATGGACGCGGGAGTCGCTGGCATCGCTCGCTCCGGGCCTCGTACGGGGGACGTACGTCCAATGTAGGCGCGGAACGGCGTCCGGGCGCGGTGTACGGCGGGACGGAGCGGCCGGGCGGGTGTCAGGGGGCGTCTTACGGCCAGGGGCGGCCACGGGGCGGCCACGCGGGCCGTGAGGCGGCTCGGGCGGGTGGGACGGCTCAGGCGCGCGCGGGGACCCCGGTGAGGGCCGTGACGACCGGGTCGAGGGCCTGGTTGATCTCGTCGCCGATGGAGCGGAAGAACGTGATGGGCGCGCCGTAGGGGTCGTGCACCTCGTCGGCCTCGGCGTTCGGCGCGAGCAGCCAGCCGCGCAGCGCGGCGGCCGCGCCGACCAGGGCGCGGGCACGGACCACCAGGCCGCCGTCCGGCAGCGCCGGGTCCGGCCCGGGCAGGGTGGCCGGGTCTATGGCCTTCACCAGCCGGTTGAACTCCTTGAGCGTGAAGGTGCGCAGGCCCGCGGAGTGGCCCATGGAGATGACCTGGGCGCGGTGATCGCGGGTGGCGGTCAGGACCAGGTCGGCGCGGATGACGTGCTCGTCCAGCAGCTCGCGGCCGATGAAGCCGGCCGGGTCGGCGCCGTAGTCGGCCAGGACGGTGGCGGCGTGGGTCTCCATCGGGGCGCCCTCATGGCCCCAGGTGCCGGCGCTCTCCACCACGATCCCGCTGGTCAGCTCGGTACCGAGTCTGCGTTGCAGGCCATGGCGGTGCAGCCGCTCGGTGATCGGCGAGCGGCAGACGTTGCCGGTGCTGACGTGGAGGATGCGGAAGGTGTAGTCGTCGTGCGTTCCCGCTATGCCACGCCCCTGCGGGGCCATCAATTGGCCACCTCGAGCTCGGGTACGACCTTGCGGAGCTCGTCGGCGTCGAGGGCGCCGGCCCGCAGCAGCCGCGGGATCTTGCCCGTGACGTCGACGATGGAGGACGGCACGGCGGCGGGGGTGGGCCCGCCGTCCAGGTACACCGAGACGGAGTCCCCCAGCATGTCCTGGGCCGCGTCGCAGTCCTGCGGGGACGGGTGTCCCGTGAGGTTGGCGCTGGAGACGGCCATCGGGCCGAACTCGGTCAGCAGCTCGATGGCGACGGGGTGCAGCGGCATCCGCACGGCCACCGTGCCGCCGGTCTCGCCGAGGTCCCAGGTGAGCGAGGGCTGATGCCGCGCGACCAGGGTCAGCGCACCCGGCCAGAAGGCGTCCACCAGCTCCCACGCCTGCTCGGAGAAGTCCGTGACCAGGCCGTGCAGGGTGTTCGGCGAGCCGACCAGGACCGGCGAGGGCATGTTCCGGCCGCGGCCCTTGGCCTCCAGCAGGTCGCCGACGGCCTCCGAGTTGAAGGCGTCCGCGCCGATACCGTAAACGGTGTCGGTCGGCAGCACGACCAGCTCCCCGCGCCGGACCGCCGAGGCGGCCTCGCGCAGGCCGGTCGCGCGGTCGGTCGCGTCGCTGCAGTCGTATCGCCGTGCCATTAGCGGGCCTCCTGGTGCGGAACGGTGTTGGGGGTGGAACGGCGCCCGGCGGCGGCCGGGGCCCGGTCGAAAACTGCGGATACGGTCACGGCGTCGCCCTGCGGGCGGTCGCGAAGCGCGGCCGGTTGTTCAGGTCGGGGTGGTCGGCCGCGTCCGCCCAGCCGCGCTCCTCGGTGAAGATCCACGGCACCTGGCCGCCCTGGGTGTCGGCGTGCTCGATCACGACGACGCCGCCGGGCCGCAGCAGGCGGTGTGCGGTGCGTTCGATGCCCCGGATCGTGTCCAGGCCGTCCTCGCCGGAGAAGAGCGCGAGCTCGGGGTCGTGGTCGCGGGCCTCCGGTGCGACGTGCTCCCACTCGGTCAGCGGGATGTACGGCGGGTTCGAGACGACCAGGTCGACCTGGCCGTCCAGCTCGGGCAGCGCGGTCAGCGCGTCTCCCTGGTGGAGAACGACGCGGGACCCCTCGACGTTCTTGCGTGTCCACACCAGGGCGTCCTCGGACAGCTCCACGGCATGCACCCGCGAGCGCGGCACCTCCTGGGCGAGCGCGAGCGCGATCGCCCCGGAGCCCGTGCACAGGTCGACGATGAGCGGCTCGACGACGTCCATCGCGCGCACCGCGTCTATCGCCCAGCCCACCACGGACTCGGTCTCCGGCCGGGGCACGAACACCCCGGGGCCGACGTGCAGTTCGAGGTACCGGAAGAACGCGCGCCCGGTGATGTGCTGGAGCGGCTCGCGGGCCTCTCGGCGGGCGATCGCCTCCCAGTACCGGGCGTCGAAGTCCGCGTCCGCCACCATGTGGAGCTGGGACCGCTTGACGCCGTGCACGTGGGCCGCGAGCTCCTCGGCGTCGAAGCGCGGCGAGGGCACGCCCGCGTCGGCCAGCCGCTGGGTCGCCTGGGCCACCTCGGCGAGCAGCACGGACCGGGCCTTGGGCCCGCGGCCGGGCCGCTGAGGGGTGCCGTGTCCCCCGGGAGACTGCTGCACTGGTCCTCCAGCCGGTACGTACTTCGGTCGTGCGGTGAGTCGGAGCGGGCGTGACCGCCCGCCGCCGGGCTTACTGGGCGGCGGCGAGCTTGGCCGCCGAGTCGGCGTCCACGCACGCCTGGATGACCGGGTCGAGCTCGCCGTCGAGCACCTGGTCCAAGTTGTACGCCTTGAAGCCCACCCGGTGGTCGGAGATCCGGTTTTCCGGGAAGTTGTATGTCCGGATGCGCTCGGAGCGGTCGACCGTACGTACCTGGCTGCGCCGGGCGTCCGACGCCTCCTTCTCTGCCTCCTCCTGCGCCGCGGCGAGCAGCCGGGAGCGCAGGATGCGGAGCGCCTGCTCCTTGTTCTGGAGCTGGCTCTTCTCGTTCTGGCAGGAGACGACGATGCCGGTGGGCAGGTGGGTGATGCGCACGGCGGAGTCGGTGGTGTTGACCGACTGGCCGCCGGGGCCCGAGGAGCGGTAGACGTCGATCCGCAGGTCGTTCGGGCCGATCTCGACCTCGACCTCCTCGGCCTCGGGCGTGACGAGCACGCCGGCGGCGGAGGTGTGGATGCGGCCCTGCGACTCGGTCGCGGGCACGCGCTGCACGCGGTGCACGCCGCCCTCGTACTTCAGGCGGGCCCACACGCCCTGGCCGGGCTCGGTCTGGCCCTTGGTCTTCACGGCGACCTGGACGTCCTTGTAGCCGCCGAGGTCGGACTCGTTGGCGTCGAGGATCTCGGTCTTCCAGCCGATCCGCTCGGCGTAGCGCAGGTACATCCGCAGCAGGTCGCCGGCGAACAGCGCGGACTCCTCGCCGCCCTCGCCGGCCTTGACCTCGAGGATGACGTCCTTGTCGTCGCTGGGGTCACGCGGTACGAGCAGCAGCCGGAGCTTGTCGGTGAGCTCCTCGCGGCGGACCTCGCCCTCCTTCACCTCGTCGGCGAAGTCGGGATCGTCGGCGGCCAGTTCCCGGGCCGTCTCGATGTCGTCGCCGGTCTGCTTCCAGGCGCGGTAGGTGGCGATGATCGGGGTCAGTTCGGCGTAACGCTTGTTGAGCCGCATCGCCTCGCGCTGGTCGGCGTGGACCGCGGGGTCGGCGAGCCGCTTCTCGAGGTCGGCGTGTTCGCCGATCAGTTCCTCGACCGCCTCGAACATCGTGGTGTTCCTCTGCTGGCTGGGATGTACCGGGGGTGCCCGCGGCCGGCGGGCCGGCGGGCCAAGGACGGCAAAACGCCGGTCCGGTCGCCCCTGCGCGAGGGGCGACCGAGAACCGGCGCCTTGTGGGTCGCTACTTCTTGGCGGACCCGGCGGCCTTGCCGAAGCGGGCCTCGAAGCGGGCCACACGGCCACCGGTGTCGAGGATCTTCTGCTTGCCCGTGTAGAACGGGTGGCACTCGGAGCAGACGTCGGCGCGGATGGCGCCGCCTGCAACGGTGCTACGGGTGGTGAACGAGGCGCCACAGGTGCAGCTGACCTGGGTCTCGACGTACTCCGGGTGGATGTCGCGCTTCAAGGGAATCTCCTATGTATCGGGAGGGCACCGGGTCGTGCTCGCGGGATGCGTCACGTGAACCGGGGCCGACGGTCCAGTTTGCCAGTACTGGCCGCATCTCCCCAAACCGGGGGGCGGCTCCCGATATTCCCGGCCCCCGCGCGGGGCCGGATACCGGAGCCGCCTTCTTCACCGTACGTAGTTGCTCGTACCGCCCTTGTCGCCCGCCGAGTCCTTCAGGGCCGACTTCGGGATCGCCTTGTCCTCCCGCAGCGCCTTCCAGACCTGCTTGTTCGCGGCCTCCAGCGGCAGCACCCGGTTCGGGTTCTGCGGGTCGTACGTCACCGGCAGCGTGGCCATGTTGATGTGGTCCGAGCCGATGCCGCCGACGCTCTTGGCCAGGCCGACCAGCGCGTTCACCGAGTTCAGCTTGGTGTCGGTGGTGATCGCCCTGGTGGCGGTGTTCCCGATGTCGTAGAGCTTCGCCGGGTTCGAGAGCACACCGAGCTGCTTGAACTGGTCCATCAGCGCCTTGATGAAGGTCTGCTGCAGCTGGATGCGGCCCAGGTCACTGCCGTCGCCGCCGGGCACGCCGTGCCGGGTGCGGACCAGGCCGAGGGCCTGCTCGCCGTCCAGCTTGTGCGTACCGGGGTCCAGGTCGAGGTGGCTGTCCGGGTCGTGGATGGGCTTCGTCGTGGTGATGTCGACGCCGCCGAGGGCGGTGATCAGCTTCTTGAAGCCGCTGAAGTCGACCTCGACGAAATGGTCCATACGGATGCCGCTCATGGACTCCACCGTCTTGACGGCACAGGCCGGGCCGCCGACCTCGTACGCGGTGTTGAACATGACGTGCTGCGCCGGCGGGGTCTGCTGCCCGCCCTTGGTGCACGAGGGCCGCGAGATCAGGGTGTCCCGCGGGATGCTCACCACGCTGGCCTTCTTGTGGCCCTTGTAGACGTGCACCACCATCGCGGTGTCGGAGCGGGCACCGCCGCCGTCCGAGCCGTACTTGGCGTTGTCCCCGGCCCGGGAGTCCGAGCCGAGCACCAGGATGTCCATCGAGCCGTTGTCGACGTTGTCCGGCCGGTCGGCGCCCAGCGCCGCGTCGATGTCCACGCCCTTGAGGTTGCCGTTGAGCTGGTAGTAGACGAATCCGAGCCCCGCGCCGGCCAGCAGCACACAGCTCACCAGCGCGCACAGCGTGATCGTCAGCGCCCTGCGGCGCCTCGTGGGTCCCTTACGCCGGCGGCCGGTGGCGCGTATGCCGTGGGAACGGCTCGCGGCCGTCCGTCCGGCCCTGCTGCTGTCCGCCATCTGCTCCTCAGTCCTCTTGCTCGGCCGGCCTCGCCGTCCCCGGCTGTCACGTCCTCTCACCGGTGGTGGTCTCGCACCCCTTCAGACGGGAGGCATCCGGGAAGGGTTGCACAGACGGCGGGGCGGGCACGGCTGCGCCGGCCGGGCGTGCCGGACTCGCCGTACGGCCGTTCGCACCTCGCTCACCAGGGCTTTTGTCCGGCTCGTCGGCCGCACACCGGGACGTATAAGGACTTTATGTCTGTGCGGAAGGTCTCAAGAGGGGCCCTTGGGGGCGCGTCATGCGTCACACCATTTTCACGGGCCGTCCGCACGGCCGCGGTACGACGAAGCCCTCCCCGTCACCGGAGTGACGGGGAGGGCTTTCGCTGACGGCGCGCGGCCGCCGGGCGGCGTCAGTCGTTGCCGTTGCCCGGGGTCGGCGTCGTCTTCTGGATCTGCAGCAGGAACTCCGCGTTGGACTTCGTCTGCTTCATCTTGTCCAGCAGCAGCTCGATGGCCTGCTGCTGGTCCAGGGCGTGCAGCACCCGGCGCAGCTTCCACACGACCGCCAGCTCGTCGCTGGACATGAGGATCTCTTCCTTACGCGTACCGGACGCGTCCACGTCCACCGCGGGGAAGATGCGCTTGTCCGCGAGCTTCCGGTCGAGCTTGAGCTCCATGTTGCCGGTGCCCTTGAACTCCTCGAAGATCACCTCGTCCATCCGCGAGCCGGTCTCGACCAGCGCGGTGGCCAGGATGGTCAGCGAGCCGCCGTCCTCGATGTTGCGCGCCGCACCGAAGAAGCGCTTCGGCGGGTACAGCGCGGTCGAGTCGACACCACCGGACAGGATGCGGCCGGAGGCGGGCGCCGCGAGGTTGTACGCGCGGCCCAGACGGGTGATGGAGTCCAGCAGCACGACGACGTCGTGACCCAGCTCCACCAGGCGCTTCGCGCGCTCGATGGCGAGCTCGGCGACGGTGGTGTGGTCCTCGGCCGGGCGGTCGAAGGTCGAGGAGATGACCTCGCCCTTGACCGACCGCTGCATGTCGGTGACCTCTTCCGGACGCTCGTCGACGAGGACGACCATCAGGTGGCACTCGGGGTTGTTGCGGGTGATCGCGTTGGCGACCGCCTGCATGATCATGGTCTTACCGGTCTTCGGCGGGGCCACGATCAGACCGCGCTGGCCCTTGCCGATCGGCGACACGAGGTCGATGATCCGCGTGGTGAGCTGGCCGGCCTCGCCCTCCAGGCGCAGCCGCTCCTGCGGGTACAGGGGCGTCAGCTTGCCGAACTCCGGGCGGCCGCGGCCCTGTTCGGGGGCGACGGAGTTGACCGAGTCCAGGCGCACCAGCGCGTTGAACTTCTCGCGGCGCTCGCCCTCGCGGGGCTGGCGGACCGCGCCGGTGACGTGGTCACCCTTGCGGAGGCCGTTCTTGCGGACCTGGGCGAGGGAGACGTACACGTCGTTCGGACCGGGCAGGTAGCCGGAGGTCCGGATGAACGCGTAGTTGTCGAGGATGTCCAGGATGCCCGCGACGGGGATCAGGACGTCGTCCTCGGCGACCTGCGGCTCGGCACCGAAGTCGTCGCGGCCGCGCCGGCCACGGCGGTCCCGGTAACGGCCCCGGCGCCCGCGCCGGCCGCCGCTCTCGTCGTCGAAGTCGTCCTGGCGGCCGCCCTGCTGGCGGTTGCCGCCGCCCTGCTGACCCTGGCCCTGACCCTGCTGGCCGCCGTCGTTGCCGTCGTTGTTCTTGCGGCGGTCGCGGCCGCCGCGGCGGTCGCCCTTCTGGCCGCGGTCCTGACGGTCGCCGCGGTCCTGACGGTCACCGCGGTCCTGGCGGCCCTCGCCGCCCTTGCGGCCCTCGCCCTCCTGGCCGGACCCGTCCTTCTGACCGTCCTTGACCTCGGTCTTCTGCTCGGCCTTGGCCTCGCCGGCGGCGGACTCGGGGCTCCCGGCAGCGGCGGTGGCGCGGCGCCGGCGGCGCTCGCCGGCCGGCTGCTCGTCGCCGGCGCCCTGGCCGGGGATCTCGATCTGCTGCTGGCCTGCGGTGTCCGCGGCCTTCTCCGCCTTCTCCGCCTTGGCGGGCTTCTCGGCGGTCTTCTCGGCCGCCGCCTCGCCGGTACGGGCCTTGGAGGTGGCCCGGCGCTTGGGCTTGGCGGTCTCTGCGGGCGCGTCGGCAGATGCCTCGGCGGCCTTGGCCGCACCGGCACCGCCGGCGGCCTGCTTCTCCTTGATGACCTCGATGAGCTGGCTCTTGCGCATCCGCGCGGTGCCCTTGATGCCGAGGCTGGAGGCTACCTGCTGCAGCTCGGCCAGGACCATGCCCTCGAGGCCGGTGCCGGAACGGCGTCGCCGCGAGGCACCAGTGGCGGCCCCGGTGGCAGGCGCGGCGGGAGCGTCCGTGGCGGGCGCTGCGGCACTGCCATCGGTGCGTACGCCCATCAGATCGGTGGTGTCGCTCACGAAGGGTCCTTCCCTGGAGCGGGCGTCGGCCTGTCTGGCTCGGCGACCGGTTGTGCTGTCCGACCGCGGTCCCTCGACGTTCACGGACCGGGCCGGGGCGGTGGTCCCGCCGAATTCGGCGGAGAGATCAGTTCATGATTCCGACGCGAAAGATGCTGCGCATTCATGCAGGTCACGCTTCATGCACATCACGCCGATTTCCGGAGCGTGCTCGCTTCTGCTTTAGGTCTTTGCTCCAAGCAGGTTGGGAGGCTCCCGGAAGAAAAGTGGTCCCGACTGGGGACGCGAAGCACCTCGCCGCTGCGGCGTCGGGTACTCACTTGAGGTTAACACTACCGGATCCAACAAACATTCCCCCTCTCTCAGACCGGCAATCCGTCGGTCACCCCGCGAGCGGCAGGACGCTCGTCCCCGCCGCGTCGAGGGACAGCCGGTTGGCCGCCCATCCCTCGCCCGCCAGGCGCGCGACCTTGTCGGCCGCTCCCTCCTCGACCAGCGCGAGCACCGTCGGGCCCGCACCGGAGACGACCGCGGGGACACCGTCCGCACGCAGTCGGTTCACCAGGGCGATGCTCTCCGGCATGGCCGGCGCGCGGTACTCCTGGTGAAGTCGGTCCTCGGTCGCCGCCAGCAGCAGCTCGGGGCGCCTGGTCAGGGCCTCGACGAGCAGCGCTGCGCGACCGGCGTTCGCCGCCGCGTCCCCGTGCGGCACGGTGCGCGGCAGCAGGCCGCGCGCGGTTTCGGTGAGCACCGGCTTGCCGGGCACGAAAACCACCGGAACGACGGAACGGGCGGGCTCCATCCTGATGGCACGCGCCGCACCGGCGTCCATCCAGGACAGCGTGAATCCGCCGAGCAGACAGGCGGCGACATTGTCGGGGTGGCCCTCGATCTCGGTGGCCAGTTCCAGCAGTGCGGCGTCGTCGAGCTTCTGCTCGCCGCCTATCGTCACCGCCCGGGCGGCGACGATGCCGGCGCAGATGGCCGCCGAGGAGGAGCCCAGGCCCCGGCCGTGCGGGATGCGGTTGGCGCACACGACCTCGAGACCGCGCGGCTGCCCGCCCAGCAGGTCGAACGCGGTACGCAGGGACCGTACGAGCAGGTGGCTCTCGTCGCGCGGCAGGGTCTCGGCACCCTCGCCCGCGATGTCGATGTGCAGTCCGGAGTCGGCGACGCGTACTACGACGTCGTCGTACAGACCCAGGGACAGGCCGAGGGCGTCGAAGCCGGGACCGAGATTGGCGCTGGTGGCGGGGGTGCGCACCCGGACGGCGGCGGCGCGGAACGCTGGACCGGCCATCGCTCGATGACTCTCCTTGATGTGAAACTGCGGTACTGCCCCGAAGCGCCGCGGTACCGAGGCACCTGATCGACTCATGGGGTCCGTTCTGACCTGCCCTGCACACCACTGCACTATGCCGCGGGGAGGGGAGTTGGCTGCCAGCCTATCGAAGGAAGGTTCAGTGGCGACATAGGGCGCACGGGAGGCGCACGATGCGTGTCGCGCGCCCTCTCATGCCACACCACTCACTTTGCAGCCTTTGCAGGGTTTGCCCTGTGGGGCGGAACGGGACCGGTGCGACAGCCGCGCCGGTCCCGCGGAACCCGTTCCGACCGGCTCTTTCCGGCCGAATTTTTGTCCTGGACCCGCTGGGCCCCGGACGCCTTGCCTACGCCAGGCCGAGGCGCTCGGCCGCGGCGTCCGCGTCGACCGGAACCGTCACCGGCTGCGGCGCGCCGGCCACCGCCCAGTCCGGGTCCTTCAGGCCATTGCCGGTCACCGTGCAGACGATCTTCTGGCCCGGGTCGACCCTGCCTTCCTCGGCGGCCTTGAGCAGACCGGCCACCGAAGCGGCCGAGGCGGGCTCCACGAAGACGCCCTCCTGCGAGGCCAGCAGCCGGTAGGCGGCGAGGATCTGACGGTCAGTCACCTCGTCGATGGCGCCGCCCGACTCGTCCCGCGCGGCCTCCGCGAAGGACCAGGAGGCCGGGTTGCCGATGCGGATCGCGGTGGCGATCGTGCTCGGGTCCTTGACCACCTCGCCGCGCACGATCGGCGCGCTGCCGGACGCCTGGAAGCCCCACATCCGCGGAGTGCGAGCGGCGATGCCGTCCGCCGCGTACTCCTTGTAGCCCTTCCAGTACGCGGTGATGTTGCCGGCGTTGCCGACCGGCAGCACGTGGATGTCGGGCGCGTCGCCCAGCATGTCCACGATCTCGAACGCCGCGGTCTTCTGGCCCTCGATGCGCACCGGGTTCACGGAGTTCACAAGTGCGACCGGATACTTCTCCGACAGGCTGCGCGCGAGCGTCAGACAGTCGTCGAAATTCCCGTCGACCTGGAGAATCTTCGCCCCGTGCACCAGGGCCTGGCCCATCTTGCCCAGCGCGATCTTGCCCTGCGGGACGAGAACGGCGCTGACCATGCGGGCCCGCACGGCGTACGCGGCGGCGGAGGCCGAAGTGTTGCCCGTGGAGGCGCAGATGACGGCCTGCGCACCCTCCTCCTTGGCCCGGGTGATGGCCATCGTCATGCCGCGGTCCTTGAAGGAACCGGTGGGGTTGGCACCCTCGACCTTGAGGTGCACCTCACAGCCGGTGCGCTCGGAGAGCACCTGCGCCGGCACGAGAGGCGTACCGCCCTCGCGCAGGGTGACGACCTCGGTCGTGTCCTTGACCGGCAGGCGGTCGCGGTACTCCTCGATGATGCCGCGCCACTGATGAGTGGTACCGGCGCTCGTATTGGCAGACATGGGTTCCTTTACTCCCCTTCGACCCGCATGATGCTGGCGACGCCCCGGACGGTGTCCAGCTTGCGCAGCGCCTCGACGGTCGAGGACAGCGCGGCGTCGGCGGCGCGGTGGGTGACGACGACGAGGGACGCCTCGCCGTCCTTGCCCTGCTGGCGCACCGTATCGATCGATACGCCGTGCTCAGCGAAGACCATGGCGACCTGGGCCAGGACGCCGGGTTTGTCGGCCACATCGAGGCTGATGTGGTAGCGGGTGACGACCTCACCCATCGGGCTGACCGGGAGCTGCGTGTACGCGGACTCGCCGGGCCCGGTGGCCTCGCTGAGCTTGTTGCGGCACACGGCGACCAGGTCACCGAGGACGGCCGAGGCGGTCGGCGAGCCGCCCGCGCCCGGACCGTAGAACATGAGCTGCCCGGCCGCGTCGGACTCCACGAAGACCGCGTTGTACGCCTCGCGGACGGAGGCCAGCGGGTGGGTCAGCGGAATCATCGCCGGGTGGACCCGCGCGGTGACCGACTCACCGTGCGCGGCGCGCTCGCAGATCGCGAGCAGCTTGACCGTGCAGCCCATGCGCTTGGCGGAGGCGATGTCGGCGGCGGTGACCTCGGTGATGCCCTCGCGGTGCACGTCGTCGATGGTCACGCGGGTGTGGAAGGCGATACCGGCGAGGATCGCGGCCTTGGCGGCGGCGTCAAAACCCTCGACGTCGGCGGTCGGATCGGCCTCGGCGTATCCGAGCGCGGTGGCCTCGTCCAGCGCCTCGCTGTACCCGGCGCCGCTGGTGTCCATCTTGTCGAGGATGAAGTTGGTCGTCCCGTTCACGATGCCGAGCACCCGGTTGACCTTGTCCCCGGCCAGCGACTCGCGCAACGGCCTGACCAGCGGAATCGCGCCCGCCACCGCCGCCTCGTAGTACAGGTCGGCGCCGTGCTCCTCGGCGGCCGCGTGCAGCGCGGCGCCGTCCGCGGCGACCAGCGCCTTGTTCGCGGAGACGACGCTCGCGCCGTGCTCGAAGGCGGTCGTGATCAGCTTCCGGGCCGGCTCGATGCCGCCGATGACCTCGATCACCACATCGATGTCGCCGCGCTTGACCAGCGCGGTCGCGTCGGTGGTGATCAGCTCGGCCGGCACGCCCTCGCGCACCTTGTCGGGACGGCGCACCGCGATGCCCGCGAGCTCCACGGGCGCGCCGATGCGCGCGGCGAGGTCGTCCGCGTGCGTCGTCATGATGCGCGTCACCTCTGAGCCGACCACACCACAGCCCAGGAGCGCCACCTTCAGCGGACGCGTACGCATCATTCGACCTCTGCTCTTCCTCGATATGACCACGTCGGCCATTTCCGTGTTCGCAATGGACCAGTCTCATGCACCGGACGGGAATTCCTATCCCTCGTCCAGATGCCGAGACATCTATTTCACTTATCCGACATCGAGCCGCAGGAGATCTTCCTCCGTCTCGCGCCGGACGATCACCCGGGCCTCGCCCTGGCGCACCGCCACGACCGGCGGCCGCAGCGCGTGGTTGTAATTGCTGGCCATCGACCGGCAGTACGCACCGGTCGCGGGCACCGCCAGCAGGTCACCCGGCGCGACGTCCGACGGCAGGAACGCGTCCCGCACGACGATGTCACCGCTCTCGCAGTGCTTGCCGACCACCCGCGAGAGCATCGGCGCGGCCTCCGAGCGCCGCGAGACCAGCGCCACGCTGTACTCGGCGTCGTACAGCGCGGTACGGATATTGTCCGACATCCCGCCGTCGACGCTCACATACGTGCGCAGCCCCTCCAGCTCCTTGACCGTGCCCACCTCGTACAGCGTGAACGCGGTCGGACCCACGATGGCGCGCCCGGGCTCGACGGACAGCCGCGGCACGCGCAGCCCCGCGGCCTCGCACTCATGGCGCACGATCTCGCCCAGTGCCTTGGCGATCTCGTGCGGCTCCCGCGGGTCGTCGTCCGGCGTGTACGCGATGCCGAGCCCGCCGCCCAGGTCGATCTCCGGCAGCTCGACCCCGTGCTCCTCGCGCACATCGGCCAGCAGCTGCACCACGCGCCGCGCGGACACCTCGAAGCCGGCCATGTCGAAGATCTGCGACCCGATGTGCGAGTGGATGCCGGTGAGCTCCAGCCCGTCCAGCTTCAGCACCCGGCGCACGGCCTCGGCGGCCTGCCCGTCGGCCAGCGCGATGCCGAACTTCTGGTCCTCGTGCGCGGTCGCGATGAACTCGTGGGTGTGCGCCTCGACGCCCACCGTCACCCGGATCTGCACGGGCTGCCGCTTGCCGAGCTCATCGGCGATGTGCGCGACCCGGGCGATCTCCTGGAACGAGTCCAGCACGATCCGCCCGACCCCGGCCTCCACGGCCCGCCGGATCTCGCCGTCACTCTTGTTGTTGCCGTGCAGCGCGATCCGCTCGGCCGGCATCCCGGCCGCCAGCGCGGTGGCGAGCTCGCCCCCCGAGCACACGTCGAGGTTCATGCCCTCCTCGTGCAGCCACCGCACGATCGCCCGCGACAGGAACGCCTTCCCGGCGTAGAAGACGTCGGCCTCCTCCCCGAAGGCGTCCTTCCACGCCCGGCACCGCGCCCGGAAGTCGTCCTCGTCGAGGAAGTAGGCGGGAGTACCGAACTCCTCCTTCAGGTCGGCGACGGAGATGCCGCCGACGGAGACGACACCGTCTTCGTCGCGGCGCACCGTACGGGACCAGACCCGGGGGTCGAGGCTGTTCAGGTCGGCGGGCGGGGCGGTGTAGTGGCCCTCGGGCAGTACGTCGGCGTGACGGGGCCCTGCGGGGTGCGCGGAACGGCTCATGGCGGTGGGAGATCCCCTCGGAAGTTCACAGATGTTCGGGTGCGGAGATGCCCAGCAGGGTCAGGCCGTTCGCGAGCACCGTACCGGCGGCCTGGGCGACGGCCAGCCGGGCGCGGTGAACGGCCATGGGTTTCTGCTCTCCGACGGGCAGCGGCGGACAGGTGGCGAGGAAGCTCAGGCACGCCTCGGCCGTCGCTTCCAGATGCCGCGCCAGCCGATCGGGCGCCCGCAGCCGCGCTGCGGCTTCGAGCACCGCGGGATACGCGGCGAGTGCGGCGTGCAGGGGGGTGTGGGGGATGTCGTACGGGTCGCCGGTACCGGACGGCTCACCGGCCGGGTTGTCGGGTGCCGGGGCATCGACCCCCAGGTCACGGGCGTTGCGCGACACTGCGCACGTACGAGCGTACGCGTACTGCACCAGGAACCGCGGATTGTCCTCCCGCTGCACCGGCCGCTCCGGCACCCGCACATGATCGTGCGCGGCGGGGTACAGCAGCACCCACCGCATCTCATCGACGCCGAGCCGCGCGACCAGCCCGTCAGCGGTCGCGTACCGCCCCGCCGCGTCCTTCACGGGAACGGGCCGGACCTCCTCCCCCTCGGAGCCGGTCCCCTCCCCCACCGCTTCCATGATCGCCCGCAGGGTTTCAGCGACGACGGCGGCCCGAGGGCCGGGGGCGGGGCGGAGGTCGATGCGGGGGGTGCGTCCTTCCGCGGGGCGGCCTGCGGTGTGTCCGTCAGCGGACGCGTCCGCGTCAGCCGGGTGTCCGTCCACGGCCCCCGCTCGGCGTCCGTACGCCGCCCCCGCCTCCAACACTTCCCGTACGACCGCGGCAGGGGCACCGCCCGCCAGCGTGATGTTCAAGAATCCGGGCCCGGCGATCTCGACCCCGGCGATACCCGGCGCGGCCGCCAGCCGCTTCCGTACGACCCCGGCCACCTCACGCGCCGGCAGCCCGGCCGGACCGGCCAGCCGCAGCGCGACATTCGTGGCGTAATCCCCACAACCCGGCCGCGGCGGCACCCGCACGTCGACCGTCACCGGCACGTCGGATTCGCCCAGCGAAAGCTCCCGCGCTTCGAGAGCCCCGCGCACGGAGCGCAGGACGGTGCGGGAGAGCTCAGCGGGAGTCACAGGACAAGCGTATGGGAGAACCGGGGCGGGTATGCGAACGGGTTTCGCACCGCGGACACTCCCCGCGCAGTGCCCCGCCCCTCACCCACCCCTCTCACGCGCCCCTCTTTGCCTCGCGCTGCCCGCCGTACCGGTCGTGTCACCCCGTGGGCCGGACGGCGGGCTGGGAATCCGGATCGGCATCGGCCGCCCCGTCCACCGGCCCGCCTCCAGGCCCGGAGCCGCGGATCCCGCCCAGCAACTGGCGCACGGTCCGTATGAGCTCGACCGGCTCGAACGGCTTGGCGAGGAACGCGTCCACCCCGACGGCCTCCCCGTTGTCCACCTCCAGCGGCGTACACGCGCTGATGATGGCGATGGGGAGCTCCCTGGTCCGCGGATCGGCGCGCAGCCTCTCGGCCGTACGCAGTCCGTTCAGCCGCGGCATCATGACGTCCAGCGTCACGACGTCGGGGCACACCTCGTGCACGATGTCGAGGCACTCGGCACCATCAGCCGCGGTCACGACCTCGAAGCCCTCCAGCTCGAGATTGACCCTGATCAACTGCCGGATGACCTTGTTGTCGTCGACAACAAGGACCCGGCCGGACAAGCCAGGCACATATTGAGACTAGGCGCGCGCCACCTGCTGCGTCCGGGTTTTCCCCACTTCCGCCCCGTGCGAGGGACCTTTCGCCGATCACCCGGGCCACGCCACCCCGATGCGCTACGACCGCCCGCCAACCCCTCCCCACCACTTCCCGAAACCCGTTCATGACCACCCCCTCCGAGCTGGTAGTGTTCTACCCGTCGCAAGCGCACAGCGCCCGACACGCCCCCGTAGCTCAGGGGATAGAGCAACGGCCTCCGGAGCCGTGTGCGCAGGTTCGAATCCTGCCGGGGGCACTTCGCCTGGACCAGCGTGATCACACCGCTGACCAGCACAAGTGCCACGAACAAAGGCCCGGACCCAGTCTCACTGGGTCCGGGCCTTTGTCACTGTTGCGCACTGATCACGTGTGAGGAGCGTGTGGGACGCGATCGCCGCTGACCGGCTGCAGCTTCGCCTCTCGCCCCCGGGGTGTGGTCCAACTGCTCCCCTGGGTTGCGGCAACATCACCGGCATGGACCTTGAGGGAATAGGTGCGATAGCAGCGGCCGGCGTGGCGCTCATCGGGATTCCGGCCACCGTGCTCATCGGCCGATGGCAGACGAAGGCCGCCTTGCGCACGGCAGAGGCCACCAGCGAGGCGGGGCTGACCCAAGCCAAGTCTGCGTATCGTGCGGCACTGGACGCTGTCCGAGCCGAGGCGAACGCTGCTCGCCTACAGTGGCGCCGTGGCATCCAACGGGAGGCGTACGCCTCTTTCCTCCTTGCCGCGCATCGCGTTACGGAGGTGGGTGAGCGATTCGTCGCGGAAAACGAGGAAGAACTTCCGGCGGACCGCCTTGCAGCTGGGAAGGCCGCAATCGATGATGCTTTCGCGGCCCTCAAGGAAGCTCAAACGATCATCGAGCTAGAGGGCCCTGACGGGGTTGCAGCTCCTGCTGCAGGAATGGCCAATGCTGTTCAAGTGATGGCGACTCACCTCAGTAAGCAGGCAGTTTACGAGAGAGCGTTGCATCGACTTGGCCGAATGACGGACGATCCATCACCGTCCGTGAGGACGGCCGCCATAAGACTTGAGGAGGCACTGTCTCACCTGGGGCGCCTTCGCTCAGCAATCACATCTGATTCCAGTGAGCTGGACGAACATGTGGCTCACCAGGTCCGAGCGGCACAACGAACCTGCTCTGAGATCGAGAGCGAACTTCCGCCCAACACGTTCGACTTCGAAGAATTCAGAGCCCTCATAGAGGGCATCTCTACCGTCCCTCCTCTCCTTCATGATAGGTACGACGAAGCCGCTCAGCGATTCGATGAAAATGAAGCACTCTTCGTTCGCGCTGCGAAATCCGAGCTGCACAGCCAAGTCATTGTATGAGACTTGCCCCCGTCACTAGGTCACGGGGCGAGCCGAGTCGAATAGTTGAGGGTCGGGATTAAGCAACGCACCACCGGATGAATCATCCAAGACTGCGCTATGGCAACAGGCATCAACACCCAGCGAGTGCGAGGAGCGCTATCGATGCAGAACAGTGCTGAGCGAGGTTCTGTGAGCCAGCTCAGCACTGCTCTGGACATCTTCAAGCGGTTAACCCACTTCCGCGCTCCACCCCATAGCTCTCTCGATCTTGTTGTTGTTCTCCGCCTCGCTGTCGTCTATGCAGCCTGCATAGCGCCGGTGAATCACCTCTGGTGAGTTTCCGGCTCGCCGGGCGACCTCAGCCACGGGGAGGCCAGCACGGAGCCAGTTCGTAATGCAGGTGCTTCGCAGGTCGTACGGCTGACGTCCCAGTGGAGAGGCAGCCTTGTCCGGCGGAAGGGCCAGTGGCCGGACCTCCTGCCACACACGCCAGTAGCTGGATGAGCCGAGCAGGTCCCCTCGCTCATTGGGAAAGAGCCGACCGTCCTTCGCCGTGCCGAATTCCCCCACGTGCGTACGGAGCATGGCCACCAGGAGGGGCGGGATGGGGACTGGGCGGTCTTACTTGAGTCCCCTCTTGTCGTGGCGCGCACCCGAATCCGTCCACTTCTTGCCTGAGATCGGGCGCGTCTCGCGAAGGGTGAGCGTTCCCCACCTTGTTCCGGGAGGTCGCAGTCAGCGAGTCGGAGCCCGACTGCTTCGGCCGGCCGCATCGCGGCGTACAGGATGCACCCGAAGAACGCGACCAGGCGCCGTCCTCGGTTGCGATGGATTGACCCAACGTACGAGACGGCCGTGAGCAGTTGCGCTCCCTGCACCTCGAGAGCGGGTTCTTCAGGAGGTACCCCTCCTGAACCGCGTACACCACCGCCGTATTGAAGCCCCGGCGACGCCGCTTGTACGTGTCCGCCGCAGCAGGCATGTCGTCCACCTTGAACGAGAGCCGGTAATGGACGTCTCGCAGAACCTTCGAGTCCATGAGAGCCGATATGGGAAGCGAGTGAGCGGCCAGCCACTTTCACGCCGCCCGCAATGCCACTGGTGGTTCTTCATCACGGTGGGCAGGGACAACAGCCCAGCGCATCGCCAACCGAACGGCCTCAAGGCTCGGCGATTTGCGGCCCTCCCCCATCATCCCGAGGGCCGCTGTGGCGAGGCTGTCCGCCAGTCCTTCACGCGTCTTCGCGGCTGCGGTGCGCCAGCGGACCGCCATGTGCTCGCGGGAGAGATCCCACCAGGAGGGGTCCGGCTTGGTGTTCTGCTTCGCCTCGGCAGCCCTTAGGGACTGATGCACGATCGGGTGACAGGTTCGGTCACGCGGCCTGGAGAGCCGGTGCGGTCATGACGGCTTCGTATTCGACAGGGGTCAGTCGGCCGAGTGCGATCTGTCTTCGGCATCGGTGGTAGGTCCGCTCGCCAGGTCATGATCGCGATCCGCGGCTCCTCACGAGGGGCCCACGTCCGGCGATCGAGGACGTTCTTCTGCAGCAGGCTGAAGAAGGACTCCATGGCTGCGTTGTCACCCGTGGCCCCGACCCGCCCTATCGAGCCGACGATCTGGTGGTGGCCGAGCGCCCGGACGAACTTCCGTGACCGGGACTGCGAGCCGCGATCACTGTGCAGAACACATCCCGCGACGTGTCCGCGTCGGGCCACAGCGTTGTTCAGGGCGGTGACAGCGAGCCGGGATTTCATCCACGCGTCGATGGAGTAGCCCACGATTCTCCGACTGAAGGCGTCCTTGATCGCGCACAGGTGCAACTTCCCCTCATCCGTCGCGTGTTCGGTGATGTCGGTGAGCCACAGCCGATTCGGTCGGTCTGCGGTGAAGTCACGGCGGACCAGGTCATCGTGGACCGGCGGGTCGGCCTTCTTGGTCCGGCCGCGCTTCTTCCCACCCGCCGCACAAGGCAAGCCAGTTCAGGTGTCACCCGATCGTGCATCAGTCCCCACCGTGTGGTCGCGGGTGGGCACCAGGGTGCCGTCCACGATGAGCACGGTGTCCTTGCGGAACCGCTTCCGGGGCTGGAGCGCGAGCAGGAGCCTGAGGGGGCGAAGATGCGGTCAGCTGCGGATTTTGAGATGGCGAACAGCGGGGCGAGCTGGCGCATCGTCAAGTTCGACGCCAGTAGGTCGTAACCAGTAGTACCCGGTCTTCCAGCGGCAGGCTCCACGGTCGGCCTATTCGGACTGGGTCCGCCCCGTCACGCCGCAGCGTCGTCATCACCTTGCTGAAACAGCGCGGGCTCAGCCCAGTGAACGGAGTTATCCACGCCAGCTGCGTAGCCGTGATCACAGCGGTCACGGCTGGATCGTTCCAAACACCACGCCTCACCGTTGGAAATTGGGTGGGTCAAGGCTCCAGCGCGGTGGCCACCCGGGCCAGGCGATCGGCTGGCAGGGCGAAATGGTTAGTGGGGTTGCGGAAGGAGTACTCGCCATCGCTCACGGGGAAACCGTGCCCGGCTATCGTCCAGCGCGCGGGTCCAGGGGCCCCTTGGTCCTCCAGGAGAGCAGAGGCGAGGGTCTCGGGGTCTTCCACGCTCGTGCGGGCACGTAGCGCACCCGCCAGGCGGCCAACAGCATCGTCGGGTACTGCATCGTCGCCGAAGGCAGGCAGCAGGAGCAACAGACGGGAGTGGGGATCGGTGGTGCTGCCGCCGGGCAGCACGTTATCCGCAGCTGCCACAAGTTCGGGCCAGGACAGGCCCGGCCCCATGAAGTGCCCGTCATCCCGGGCGAGGAGTTCGGCATGATCCCAGTCGGGGTGGTGGAGGAGGTAGTCGGTTCCGGTGTCGTCCGCGACAGTGCGGTACACCACGTGGAGGCGGTGATCAGCAGTGAGCGGAACCGTGAATGCCGGCCACTCGGCCCGCTCCCACAGTCGCCGCTGGAAGTCGCCCGCCGCGTCGTAGTCCGCGCCGAACAGCAGTTCCTCGGCTTCCTCGCTCTGGAGACACGAGGAGAGGTGCCCCAGCCAGAAGAGCGGCTCGCCCAGGAGCCCAGCCTGGTACGTGAGGGGACCACCGTCGTAACCCGCTATCTGGGCAGGATGCAGGTCTGCGCTGTTCATCACGGAGGACATCATGCCGCCCTGGCGCCGCGCCCTTGAGGGCGGGCGCACCAGCCGATCTTTGCGGGACAGCCCTTCGTCGCCCGCATGGGAGGGGTTGAGGCATCAAGGGGTGACAAAGGCCGAACGTCTTACTCCAGACCGTGCCAGATCCGTACCAGGTTGGATGGGGAGCCACAGGGAACGGCAAGTACTGCATCTCCGGTCTTGAAAGCGTCCGGGACACTCCGCCACAGGTCAGGCGCCGAGAGGCCCTAGATCACCCGAGCTTCCCGAACTGATGGCGTCGACGTGCGCCCGCGTGCACCCGACGGATCCGGCACGCGCCTTCCCGATCGGTGAAAGCCGAGCCACGTTTTCTAGAACTTCACGTACTGCGTTACGAGACCGGAGGGGGAAGCAGCATGGCGAAGTGTGGCGCCCCGACCAAGGCAGGGGGGCGGTGCCAGCGATCGGTAGTGACCGGGACGTCCAGGTGCCCAGTCCACCAGGGACCGTGGTCTGCGTACGGTGTGGCCCAGCGCAAGGAGAAGAAGCGCAAGATCCGCAAAAAGCGCTAGTGCCGGCTGGCATCCACGGGTGACATCGGCAGCGCCAGATGCGGGCATCCGTGCGCGGTCCGGCACGTCCGACCCGACCACTCGCTGACGCCGGTGGGCCGCACTCGGACCGAACTCCTAAAGCGGGGCTCAGGAGGACTGAGACGTCGTGGTTGACGGTCAGCTCTGCGGCGCGGGCCACGGTCTCTACGAAACGGAGGTCCCGCGCAGCAGAGAACGTGACAAGACACAGACGGTAAGTAGTTCCGTCGGACGCCTTGAGTGCGAGCTCCTTCCCGTCCAGCTCTGCGCTGACAAGCTGCACAAGCGGGATGCGGAAGTCGTCGAGACCGCGTCGATGTACGACCACACCACGATCGTCGGCCGCTACCCAACCATCAGTGATGTTGCGGCGTGGAGCGATGAGTGCGCGGAGAGGGGCGTTCGCAGTGAGAGGTGCTGGCGTGCCGGACACGGCGCGACTCCGCTTGGGCCTCTTTCCCGAGGACAAGGTATAGGACACGCCCGGGGCGAGGCGCACAGTCGTCGTGCGACGGCCCCGGCTGTTAAGCGTGACTCGGCCAGCCTTGCCCCCGACACTCAAGCTACTGGACTTATTGCCGAACCGAAGGCGGACGCCAGGTGCGACCTTGAACGATCTGTTGATTCGGAATCCCATGCGTCCCCCCCCAAGACTGTGGGGCAGCAGGTTAGCCCAAGCCCCGCCAACATGAGCCAAACCATTGAAGATCGTCATGTATTACGTCGGACGCTGGGCCGACTCTGTACCGGACGAGGACGTCCGAGGTCCGACAACGCCCTGGCCTTGGATCTGTTCAACGCCGGGGAGAACGCGAGACCGTCGCACCAAAGCGCACCAGATGAGCACCAGATGGGCACCAGATGGAGCGGTGATTCACGGCCATCAGGGGCGCACGGCACCTCAGGCGCAAGGCGCCTTTAGATAGCCGTTCTTGCAGGTCAAGGCCGTGATGACACCCAAACGGTCAGTGATTCCCAAGCTCAGGGTTTAGGCCCTCTGCTGCGAAGCAACATGAGGGCGATCTCGCTGTGCGATACAAGCTCGAGGGCTAAAAGGCCTCATGGAGCGGCCTGCTGGAGCGCCAGCCGGCGAACGAGCCGTCTCGTGAGCGGACGCCGCTGAGATCACCGTGGAACAGTATCGCCGCCTCTGGTCTGCGTGCAGGGGGATCAGCCAGGTAAGTGTTGGCGTGGCCCCAGGTTTGCAGGTCGACCGTGAGACTCTCATACCAAGACAAGCCGCGGGTGTTGCAGTCCCTGCACAGGAGTCCTCGTACACACTGTCCACAGGAGTACGGGCCGGGGCAGCAGGCATGGTCATGATCGATGTGCCACCATGACGGCCCCTCCATCGAGAGGTCGCCGCCCAGTCTGCGGCACAGTGGGCAGGTGTCGTCCTGGGCCCTGAGGATGGCATTGACGCGAGCACGCGTCAGCTTGTGCCGCTTTGCCTGCCGTTCAGCGTTGCGGCACTGCGGACATACCTTCCCCTTGGGGCCCGCGTCGACGCGCCAGAGTTTGTCGAGACACACCGTGCACGGTTCCAGGGTCTCAACCCACGCGTCGAAGTCTTCGCTTGCGAGCGCAATGATCTCATCATCTGTTAACCAGTCCACGGGCCGCACGATAGAGGGCACCACTGACACCCGATGAGCTGATCCCCTAGGGGAAGCCCAAGCTGGCGGTGTAAGTCAGCCATTCCACCCGCGTGGCCAGGCCTAGCTGGGATTCATGAAGAGAGCAGGCGCCAGAGCCGAGGTAACCACTGTCCGCTCTCTACGCACCGTAGAAGGTCAACCAGCACCGACCGTAGGAGCCTCAAGACGAGCCCCGGCAACCCCAGTAAGAGCCTTCTTGCGGATCGAAGGCGTGCAGCCATAGGAGCCATCACTCTCTTCTACAGGCAGAGCCAAGACGCCGCCGTGGGCAGCCGGCCGCCTCCCCAAGTGATGGCTCCGTGGTCTACCAGGGGCCTCCGACACACCTCTGACACATTGCTGGCAGCAGTGGACGCTCTGACATACTCCGCCGCAGGTCAGCCAAGTATGAGGCCCGATCGGCGCAATCACTCCCGAGCCGTGTGCGCAGGTTCGAATCCTGCCGGGGGCACTTCGCAGGGAATCAGCGTGATCAGACCGCTGATCTGCGTGAGTGCCAAAAGTATGAAGGGCCGGACCCAGGATCACTGGGTCCGGCCCTTTGTCGTTGCAGTCGACGCGGGTGCCTGCGGCAGTGGTGTGTTGCGCTCCCTCTCGCGCTCCCTCTTGCGCTCCCGTGCCGCTGAGCGTCGTGGCTTTTCGAGTGGAGTGATGCATCTGCGGTGGATCGCTCGTGAACTGTGCAGTATGTATGTCACATCAACTTTCGCGTGTAGTGGGTTGGTTGTGGTGAGTGGGGACGAGGGTGCGGTCAGCGCCGCGTCTCGGGGGGAGCCTGTGGGGGGCTCGGAAAGGCCAGGGGCATATGAGCCGCCGTTCCACCGGACTGATCGGCACCTGGGCGGAGATCCAGCGCCAGCAGCGGCGACAGGAGGAGGCCCGGCAGCGCGCCCAGGTGCAGCATCAGCGGGAGCAGGAGCGCCGGCAGCGAGCGGCGGAACGGGCGGCCGCGCGCAGTCAGCGGGAGCAGCAGGCGGCCTATCGGCAGCAGCGGGAAGCCGATGCGCGTCGGCGTACCGAGGAGCTGGACGCGCGGGTCGAGGTACTGAAGAACCTCCTGAAGGCAGGGTGTGACGCACCCGCGTTCACGCCTGCCGCACTGGCCCGCCCCGAGCGGGTGGAGCCTTTCGCTCCGGGCCGGCTCGGTGTGCCCGTACCCATGCCGGACCCGAACGCCTACCAGCCACAGCCGCAGGGCGGGTGGGGGTTCGGGGCGAATCGCCAGGCGCAGGAGCAGGCACGCGCTCGGTACGAGCACGACTGGCGGGCGGCGCAGGCGGCTGAAGCTCAGCGGCAGCATCGGCTCGCGCTGTATCACCAGCAGTACCAGCAGTGGGCGGACGAACAGTTGGCGGCGATCCGCCGGCACAACGCCGGCATCGAGGGGCTGACCGCCGCCCTTCAGCGGGGTGAGCCGGAATCGGTGGTGGAGTACTTCACCGCCGCGCTCTACTCCTCGCAGGGCTGGCCGCAAGGCCTTCCCCGTCAGGTGTCCGCCTCGTTCGACTCCGCCGCCCGCCAGCTCGTCCTGAACTGGGAGCTGCCCGGTTACGCGGTCGTCCCCGAGGTGTCGCTGGTGAGATACATGCCCGGCGCCGACCGGGACAAGGAGGTCCAGCGGTCGGCCGTCGAACGCCGGACCCTGTACCGCGACGTTCTGGCACAGTGCGTGCTCCTGGCGCTGCACGACGTCTTCGCCGCCGACCGTTTCGGCGTGCTGGACTCGGTCGTCCTGAACGGCTTCGTGGACGACACCGACCCGGCCACCGGTCACGGGGCGCAGGTCTTCCTGGCCACCGTGATGGCTCCGCGCGCCGACTTCGCCAGGCTGAACCTGACGCAGGTGAGCGCTCCGGACTGCCTGGTGGACGGGCTCCGCGGCCAGTTGTCGGACCGCCCCGAGCGGCGCACCCAGGTGCGGCCCGGCCGGCTGCCCGGCGAGGCCGGAGGCAGCGTGGTCTCCCACGGAGACGGCGAGGAACCGGATCTGTACGAGATGGACCCGCTGGAGTTCGAAGAGCTCGTGGCGGATCTGTTCCGGGCCATGGGGATGCAGGCGGTCACCACGGAGCGGTCGGGGGACGGGGGTGTGGACGTGGACGCGCTGGACCCCGACCCGATCCGCGGCGGCAAGATCGTCGTGCAGGCGAAGCGGTACCGCAGCACCGTGCCGCCGAGCGCGGTGCGCGATCTGTACGGCACGGTGCAGGACGTCGGCGCGAACAAGGGCGTACTGATCACCACCTCCGCTTTCGGGCCCGGCTCGCACGCCTTCGCCAACGGCAAGCCGCTCACCCTCATTGCGGGCACCGAGCTGGTCGACCTCCTGAGCCGCCATGGCCTGAACGGGCGCCTCGGGGGCACCCCCGAACGGCAGGAAGCTGCGGCGCACCTCGATGCCGACCAGAACGGCGGCTTGGACAGCGGGCTGGACGCCGAGCTGAACGACACCAGCGTGCTGGGTCTGACGTGGACCGGAGACGTGGGGCTGGATGTGTGCGCGCTCGTCTGTCAGGGGAACCGCGTTCTCAGCGAGGATCAGTTCGTCTTCTTCAACAACCCGCGTACCGCCGACGGCACCGTCCGGATGATGCCTGCCGTCAGCCCGGACAAAGCGGCTGTGTGGGTGCGCTTCGAACAGCTTCCTCCGCAGGCGGACCGGCTCGTCCTGGTCGCTGCCGTCGACCCCGAGGTCGATCCCGACGCGGACCTGTCCGGCTTCTCGGACGCCCGGATCCGCCTGTCGGATCCCTCGGGCACGGCGATCGACGAACTGGACGTCTCCGACGGCCGCCCCGGTGAGACCGCTCTCGTCCTGGGCTCGTTCCGGAGACGGGCCAATGGCGACTGGAGCTTCGTCACCGGCGGCAAGGGTTATCCGGGCGGTCTGGTCGACCTGGTCGAGGAGTACGGAATCGAGGTTGCCTAGGCCCCCACCCCTGCACGACTACCGCTGCGCGGCGCGGTCGGAGGATGGCCATACGTAGGGCAGGCCGGTGGGGGTGTCCGGGAAGTACTGGCGGTAGTGGTCCGGGTCCTTGGTGAGGAGGGAGGACCGGTGGCTCCGGTGGAAGTCGGGGTCGCCCAGCCAGTTGGGGAGGTCGTGGGAGGCGGCCAGGGCGGCGTAGTCGCGTGGCGGGTCGCCGGGGAAGTGGGCGGTGTAGTCCTGGGTGAGGGTCAGGGCGCAGGTGTCCTGGCGACCGGACGCGGTCCATGCCTCGCAGATCTCCAGGCCGTACCGGACGAGGGCCTCCTCGTACCCCGCCCATATGCGGACCGCCGGGTGGTGGCGCCAGCCGTAGCCGGGGACGGTGAGTCCCCGCAGGACCTGGAGCGCCTCCACTCGCTGCTTGCCGAGCCGGCGCGGGTCGAGGACCGCGGCGGAGGCCGCGAAGTCCGGCCAGGGCAGGAATGTCTGCATGCCGGAGGGTAACCGCCGGGGCCGGTCCCCGCCGGGTGGCGCGGCCGGTGGTCACCGGTCCGGGTCCGGGGGCAGTGTGAGGTGGAGCGGGCCGCAGCCGAGGCGGGCTGCTTCCTTGGATACGTAGCGGGGGAAGAGGGTGCGGACGATGTGGGCGTGGGACGCGTCGTCGGCGCGGATGAGGAAGGTGACCTCGCCGGTCTGGCAGGCGGCCTGGAAGAGGGCGAAGCCGGGGCGGTAGAAGCCGCGGCCGTCCTCCGGGGCAGCGGCCTCGATCCGACGGCCTTCCTGCATCGACTGCCGGCGGTAGAGGACGGAGAGGCGGGGGTCCTCGACGGTCATCAGCCGCAGCGCGGGATGGTCGAAGGAGACGTGGCGGTCGCAGGTGCGGACGGGTCCCGGGCCCCCCGTCACCATCGGGCGGTACGTGGCGGCCCACTCCTCCCCGGACGTCCGCAGCCCCTCGATGCCGCAGAAGGCGCCGGGCTTCTCGTCGGAGAAGCGGGCCGGCCGGGGGAGCCGGGGCACCGGGTCGGCGAGGGTCCCGTCGCAGCCCTTGCCCGCCATGTAGTGGTTGACGAGCTTGACCACCGTACGGGCGAGCCGGTCGCGCTCCGTGCCGTCGACCACGTCGTCGTACATGGTCCAGCCCGTCGCCACGTCGATCACCAGCGGCCCGTCGCCGGTCATCGGCCTGCCGGTACAGCCGTCCGGTACGGCCAGCCAGGCGCGGGTGTCCGACGCCATGCCCAGCAGACCGCCGCCCAAGGGAGTCAGGCGGGCGGACAGGAATTGGTCCGCCCACTGGTCGCCCGCGCCCCCGAAGCGGGGGTCGAGCTCGTGGACCTGCGCGGTGACCCGGCTGCCGTCGGCCGACTGCAGCACGCACTGGCCCGACGGGCCTTCGGAGCCGATCGGGTCGCCGTCGAGAGGGGTGTCGACGCTGTCGATGTCCTCGCTGCCGCGGAACAGCGCCGCCACGTCCGCGCTGTCGAGCGCGGACCAGCAGGCCCGTCGTCCGTCCGCGAACGGGCCTGCGTCCGTCTGCCAGGCCACGGCCGTGCCGCCGAGCAGTACCCCGGCGAGCCCGGCGGCGAGCGCGGGTCGCAGCCGGCCGCGCGTCAGCCGCCGCCAGTGCCACCGGTGCCACCAGGGCGTACGTGGCACGAAGGGTCCGGTTCCGAGTACGCCGCTGCGGGCCGGGGCGCCGTTGTCCGAAGCACCGCTCTCGGTCTCCTTGCTCATGTCGGCGGTCATCGGCCGGTCCCCCCGGGTGCGGCGTCGGCGGCGGGTGCGACGGGGGCGCATCCCAGGCGCTGTGTCACGGCGTTGGTGAAGGCCGCGAAGTACCGGCCGGCCGCGGCCTCGCCGATGGACGGGGCGCGCAGCAGAAAGGTGGTGGACCGGCCCGCGCAGTCGGCGCGCAGGACCTGGTGGGAGTCGGCGCGGACGCCCGTACCGCGCCATCCGCGCGCCGGTGCCGCGTCGCCCACCGCGCCGTCGAACAGCGCGTTCAGCCGCGGCTGGGCGACCATCAGGGCGTCGAGTACGGGGCCGCCGTCGCGGCCCCAGGTCCCGACCGAGCAGGACTGGAGGTCCCGGGTGGCCGCTCCGACCTGGTGCCTCATGCCCTGCGTCGCGTCGTCGTCGAACTCCATGCCCCGGATGCGGCAGGCGCGCGTGAAGACGATCTCGTCGCCCTCGGGCAGCGTGAGCACGGGCGAGGTGAAGCGCAGGTCGCGCTCAGGCGCGCAACCCGCCGCTTTCATCCCGCGGTTGGCCGCCGCCACGACCAGTCCGGCGGCCGGACGGGCGCCGCCGATACCCGCGCTGGTCCGCGACGTTCCGCCGTGCCAGCTCCGTCGGGCGTCGGAGTCGAGCGTGACCGCCGTCGGCCGGCCGTCGCGGGTGTCGCACCGCTTCGGCAGGACGAGGAGCGCGTGGCTGCCGTCGGTGGCTCCAGGGAGCCCGTCGGGCAGCGGTACGGCGCTGTCGCCGAGGTACGTGAGGATCCACTCCATCCGCCGGGCGGCGTCCTGGGGAGCCGGACCGTACGTGACCGTGATCTCGGTCCGGGTCTCCGAGCCGCCGCTCTCGTCGGTGCGGAGGGCGACGGTACAGCGGCCACGCGGCCGCTCCGGCGTGGGCGCGGTCTCGTGGACCGTCCGCCTGCCACCGTCCTCGACCGCCGAGTCCGCCAGGAACTCGGGCCCGCTCTCCGTCTCCCACGCACCCCAGCAGTACCGGTCCCGGTCACCGCCGAACGGCCAACTGCCCGTGATCCAGGTACCGAACCCGCCGGCGATCAGCAGGACCGCAACGGCCCCACCCCACACCGTCGAGCGTCCGCGCCGCCACCACTCCCCCGCCACTTCCGCCCCCCTTGCCTCCGTGGGCGGCGATCCTATCCGGCGCGGACCGGCGCGCGGCTCACATGTCCGTCCGGATCACCACCGCCAGCGTCCGTGGCCCATGCACCCCCTCCAGCCGTTCCAGTTCGATGTCGGAGGTGGCGGAGGGGCCGCTGATGAGGGTGGTGGGGTGGGTGGGGGTCAGGCGGGTTACCGCTTCCGGGACGCCGGGGGTGACCGTGGAGAGGTCGACGACGCATACGTGGAGGTCGGGGACGAGGGTGAGGGCGCGGCGGCCCTGGTCGGGGGAGGCGTCGAGGAAGATGGTGCCCGTTTCGGCGCAGGTGACGGCGGAGGAGGTCAACACGCCGTCGAGGGCGTCGAGTTCGGGGACCGGGGTGTCGGCGGAGTCGACGTGTACCTCGCCTTCGTACGCCGAGAGCCAGGTGCGGTCGAGGCCGGGTGGGATGCCGAGGTGGCACACCGCGCGCTCGCGCAGTACGTCGGCGATCACCTCGGGGGTGCGGTCCGCCGTACACGTATGGACCTCGGCCTTGTAGTCGACCAGGCGATCGGTGAGGAGGGCCAGGCGGTCGGCGTCGGGGAGGGTGCGGCCGGTGCGGTAGTCGCGGGGGATGTCCACGGCGGAGGCGGGCGCGAGGGCCTGGGCGTCGCGGATGCGGGCGAGGATCGTTTCGCGGGCGGTCACTGTCACTGTTCCTCCTCGTCGGGGCCGTCGGCTTCGGTACGGGTCCGCGCGCCTTCCTCCGCCGCGGCGCGCAGCGCGCTCGCGCCCTCCGCAGATGCCAGCCACGCCCGGAAGGACCGTTTCGGCGGGGCCGGGGTGTCGCGGCTGTCGCTCCAGCCGTTGAAGGGGGGCGGGAGGTGGGAGATCTTGCCGTCGCGGCCCGCTACGACGCGGCCCAGGCCCGCCGCCTTCTGGGCTGCTCGGTACACCCCCGGCCTGCCCATCACCGCGGCCGCCGCCTTCATGGCCAGTTTCTCGGCCGTACGGCCCGTGGCCTCCGTGTGCTGGTGGCGGAGTTCGACCAGCAGTGACGGGATGTCGATCTTCACGGGGCAGGCGTCGTAGCAGGCGCCGCAGAGCGTGGAGGCGTACGGGAGGGAGCTGTTGGGGTCGTCGGCGGAGACGTCCATCCCGGCGAGTTGCGGGGTGACGACGGCGCCGATGGGGCCGGGGTAGGTCGAGCCGTACGCGTGGCCGCCGGCCCGCTCGTACACCGGGCACACGTTCAGGCAGGCCGAGCAGCGGATGCAGTTCAGGGCCTGGCGGCCGATGCGGTCGGCGAGCGCCGCCGTCCGGCCGTTGTCGAGGAGGACGAGGTGGAAGTTCTGGGGGCCGTCGCCGGGGGTCACGCCCGTCCACAGGGACGTGTACGGGTTCATCCGCTCGCCTGTTGAGGAGCGCGGCAGGAGCTGGAGGAAGACCTCCAGGTCGGCGTAGCGCGGGAGGACCTTCTCGATGCCCATGACGGTGATCAGGGTGTCGGGGAGGGTCAGGCACATGCGGCCGTTGCCCTCGGACTCGACGACCGAGAGGGTGCCGGTCTCGGCGATGCCGAAGTTGGCGCCGGAGACGGCGACGGGGGTGGTCAGGAACTTCTCGCGGAGGTACGCGCGGGCCGCGGCCGCCAAGTGGGCCGGTACAGAGTCCAGTTCGGGGTCGACGCCCGGGATTCCGGCGCGGAAGATCTCGCGGATCTCGTCGCGGTTGCGGTGGATGGCCGGGACGAGGATGTGGGAGGGCTTGTCGTCGGCGAGCTGGACGATCAGTTCGGCGAGGTCCGTCTCATGGGCCTTGATGCCCTGGTCCGCGAGGTGTTCGTTGAGGCCGATCTCCTGGGTGGCCATGGACTTGACCTTGATGACCTCGTCGGAGCCGGTCTGCTGGACGAGGCGGGTGACGATGTCGTTCGCCTCGGCGCCGTCGCGGGCCCAGTGGACCGTGCCGCCGGCCTCGGTGACCTTCGCCTCCAGCTGCTCCAGGAGTTCGGGGAGGCGGTTCATGGTGTCGGTCTTGATCGCGGAGCCGGCGTCCCGCAGCGCTTCCCAGTCGGGGAGTTCGCCGGTGACGGCGAGCCGCTTGGCGCGGATGGTGTGGGTGGCCTTGCCGAGGTTGCGGCGCAGTTGGCCGTTGCGGAGCTCGTCGTGCGCGGCGCGGGGGAACGTGCGGTCGCCGCGGAGGTTGCCGGTGCCGTACGGGGAACGGGGCGGGAGCGCCGGCATGCCCAGGTACGTGGGGGTGCTCATCGGGTGGCCTCCAGCGGGGTGCTCGGGAGCACGTACGGCGACGTGCGCGTGGACGCGAGGATCTGGGCCAGGTGGAGGGTGCGGGTACCGGCCTCGATACGGGAGAGTCCGCCGCCGATGTGCATCAGGCAGGAGGAGTCGCCGGCCGTGCAGACCGCGGCGCCGGTGCCGGTGACGTGCCGCATCTTGTCGGCGAGCATCGCCGAGGAGGTCTCGGCGTTCTTGACCGCGAAGGTGCCGCCGAAGCCGCAGCAGGCGTCGGCCTCGGGCAGCTCGACGAGGTCGATGTCCTCGACGGCGCGCAGCAGCCGCAGCGGCTTCTCGCCGACCCGCAGCAGCCGGAGGGAGTGACAGGTGGGGTGGTACGTCACCCGGTGGGGGAAGTACGCCCCGATGTCGGTGACACCCAGCACGTCGACCAGGAACTCGGAGAGTTCGTACGTCTTGGCCTGTACGGTCGCGACGCCTGCGCGCAGGGCCGCGTCGCCGTAGCGCTCGGCGACGATGCCGTGCTGGTGGCGGACGGAGCCGGCGCAGGAGCCGGAGGGCATGACGACCGCCTCGATCGACGGGTCGCCGAACTGCTCGGCGAAGCCGCGGACGAGGGGGACGGGCTCGCGCTGGTAACCGGTGTTGACGTGCATCTGGCCGCAGCAGGTCTGGTCCGGCGGGAAGACCAGCTCGTGGCCGAGGCGGGCGAGCAGGACGGCGGTGGCGCGCACCGCGTCGGGGAAGAGCGTGTCACCCAGGCAGGTGGCGAAGAGTCCGATGCGCAATGGAGCCTCCCGTACGGGCCGTCTTCCTTCTACCTTTTTATGGTCGGACCATAGCAGTCGAAGAAAAGACCCGCCCCGGGGAGGACGGGTCGGGCTCCGGGAGCAGGTACGGGACCGTACGCGCGCTAGGCCCCCGGCCCCTCCTCCACCAGCGTCCCGTGCAGGCCGCGGATGTGCTGTTCGACGAGGTCGGCCGCGCGGGGGCCGTCGCCGGCGCGCACCAGGCGGAGCAGTTCGGCGTGCTCGGCGTTGAGCGCGGCCGCGGTGGCCGGCCAGTCCTCGGCGGCCTCCAGGGCGCGCAGGATCAGCGGGCGTACGGACTCGCGGACGGCCGAGGTGAGGGTGGAGGTCAGCGCGTTGCCGGAGCTGCGGGCGATCTGGACGTGGAAGCGGGTGTCCAGGTCGTTGAACTCCGGGACCCCGACGTCCGGCTCGCCCATCCGCGCGACCAGCTCCGCCGCCTCGTCGAGGCCGGCGGCCGCCCCGTCCGGGCCGGCCGCCACCTCGTCGGGACCGGCCGCAGACTCGTCGGCGCCGGCCGCCGCGCGCTCCGCCGCCGCCTGGAAGCTGGAGCGTTCCAGGGTGACGCGGGCCTCCAGTACGTCCTCCAGGCAGTAGCTGCCGAGGGCGAAGTGCAGGCGGAGGAGGCGGCCGAGCGCGTCGTCGGGATTCCGGACGATGCGTGCGCCGGCGTCGGGACCGCGGCCGGCCTGGGCGACCAGGACGCCGATCGTCTCCAGGACGCGGAGCGCCTCGCGGAGCGCGGAGCGGCTGACGCCGAGCACCGGGGCGAGCTCACGCTCGGGCGGCAGCCGGTCACCGGCCTTGAGCTCGCCGGCCAGCACCCGCTCCTCGATGCTTTCGAGGACGAGCTCGTGCGTACGGGACTGCCGTACGGGTCGCCACTCGACAGCCATCCGTCACTCCCTGGTCGGCCGACAGCTTCCACAAAAACTATGTCACACGCCGTGACATTCCATGGCTGCGGTCGGAGGCCACTGACCGGGCGCGGATGGCAGCGCCGGCCGCGGTCGGGCCGGACGCTTCCCCCTTCGATTCCCCCTTCGGGCATCCGTAGCGATGCCCGCCATCTCAGCCGTGCAGCCGCACCGGCAGCGATTCCACGCCGTAGACGATGGACAGCTTCCGGAACGCCAGTTCCTGTTCCGGGACGGCCAGGCGCATGTTCGGGAAACGCCGGACCAGTGCCGGATAGGCGGTGCGCAGTTCCATCCGGGCCAGTTCGGCGCCGACGCAGCGGTGGATTCCGTAACCGAACGCGAGATGCGAGGGGACGTTGCGCTGCGGGTCGAAGCGCTCCATGTCCGGGCCGAGCTTTCCGTCCCGGTCGGCGCCGCTGAGCGAGCACAGTACGACGTCGCCCTCGGAGATGGGCACGCCGCCGATTTCCAGGTCCTCCCGGGCGAACCGGGGAAAGGCGACCTGGACGACGGTGAGATAGCGCAGCAATTCCTCGACGTAGCGGTCGGTGGCGTCGTCGCCGTCCTTCAGCGCCGCGAAGTGGTCGGGGTCGCGGAGCAGGACGAGGGCGCCGAGCGCGAGCATGCTCGCCGTGGTTTCGAAGCCGCCGGTGAGCACGCCGTCGGCGAGGCCGGCCAGTTCATCGTCGGTGACGGTGTCGCCGTGGTCCCGCACGATCTGGCCGAGCAGGCCGTCACCGGGGTCCTTGCGCTCCTTCTTGACGATCTCCTGGAAATAGGCGAGTGATTCCGATATGGCGCCGAACGAGGCGTTCGCGCCGCTGAACAGGTCGAAGCGGGCAGCGCTCAGCCGCTCGAAGTCCGCGCGGTCCTCGTACGGAACGCCCAGCAGTTCGCAGATCACCAGGGAAGGAATGGGCAGGGCAAAGGAATGGACGATGTCGACGGGCTCGCCCGAGCGCCCGAGGCGCTCCATTTCCGCCAGCCGCTCCTCGACGATCTCGTGGATGCGGGGGGTGAGCCGGCCGAGCCGGCGCATGGTGAATTCGGGCGTCAGCAGGCGGCGCAGCCGCGTGTGGTCCGGCGGATCGGCGAATCCGAGGCCGCCGGGGTTCTTCCCGGCGTCGGCGCCGGCATTGCCGACAAGGTTGGTGTAATCGGTGCTGAATGCCTTGGCCTTGCCCAGCACCTCCTTCACCTCGTCGTATCCCGTGACCAACCACACCTTGGAGGCGAGCGGCACGGGAAGCATGCTCACCGGGGACTTCTGCCGCACTGCCGACAAGTCGGCCACCGGGTCAAGGCCGTGGCGACGCAGCGGCATGAGGGTGGACTCGGGCAAGAAGGGCATACGGGATAGATCGAAGCCCTTTTTCTGAGTCCGCGCGAGATATCTGCGGGCCAGCCAAGCGGTGACGCCCGAGCGGATTTTGGTCATGCCCGCAATACTGCCTGGCCGGTACCCGTGCTGACCAAGCGACCTGGCAGCGAACTGGTAACGAGATGAAACGACCGGTACGTCTGGGACGTCCCCCGGCCACCGCGCGCGGCCCTCGGGCGAGCCCGCCGACGCACGACCGGAACATGATCGTCCTCGGTGGGATACGCCCGGCCTCTTGCTACTTTGCCTGACATGACCGCGACCACGGCCGCGACGGCTGACGCCCCTCCCCCCGGTCTCCGGCTGCCCAGGCGCCGGGGCGTCGAACTGCTGCTGCTCGCCGGGGCCGTCCTGATCAGTGTCTACGGTTACGTCGAGGTCGGCCTCGCCCGGCACGGCACTGTACCCGCCGGCGCCGCGCGCTACGGCGCCGGGCTGGCCGTCCTCGCGCTCCTCGGCCACCTCGCCGTGCGCCTCCGCGCACCGTACGCCGACCCGCTGCTGCTGCCCATCGCCGTCCTGCTCAACGGCCTCGGACTGGTCCTGATCTTCCGGCTCGACCAGGAGACCCCGAAGAACGAGGCGGCGCCCACCCAGCTCGTCTGGTCCGCGGTCGGTGTGGCGCTGTTCATCGGGGTGGTGGCGCTGCTGCGGGATTACCGGGTGCTGCAGCGGTACGCGTATCTCAGCGTGGCCGCCGCGCTCGTCCTGATGATCGTGCCGATCTTCTTCCCCGCGGTCAACGGCGCGAAGATCTGGATCCGCTTCGCCGGGTTCTCCATCCAGCCCGGCGAGTTCGCGAAGATCCTGATCAGCGTCTTCTTCGCGGCCTATCTCGCGGCGAACCGGCACGCGCTCGCGTACACCGGCCGCCGGCTGTGGCGGCTCCAGTTGCCCACCGGCCGGGTGCTCGGCCCCATCGTCGCGATCTGGCTGGTCAGCGTGGCCGTACTGGTCCTGGAGCGGGACCTGGGCACCTCGCTGCTCTTCTTCGGCGTCTTCGTCGTCCTGCTGTACGCGGCCACCGGGCGCACCGGCTGGATCGCCGTCGGGCTGCTGCTCGCCGCGGTCGGCGCGGCCGTCGTCGGCAGCCTCGAACCGCATGTGCACAGCCGGGTCGCCGACTGGCTGCACCCCTTCGCGAGCATCCAGCGGGGGGAGGGCGCGAGCCAGCTCGCCCTCTCGCTCTTCGCCTTCGGCGCGGGCGGCCTGCTCGGCACCGGCCTCGGGCAGGGCCACTCGGCCCTCATCGGCTTCGCCATGAAGTCGGACTTCATCCTGGCCACGGCGGGCGAGGAGCTGGGGTACGCCGGGCTGACCGCGCTCTTCCTCCTCTACACCCTGCTGGTCGCCCGCGGTTACCGCGCGGGCCTGGCGATCCGCGAACCGTTCGGCCGGCTGCTCGCGGTCGGGCTCTCCTCACTGCTGGCCATCCAGGTGTTCGTGATCGCGGGCGGGGTGATGGGGCTGATCCCGCTGACCGGCATGGCGATGCCGTTCCTCGCGCAGGGCGGCTCCTCCGTCGTCACCAACTGGATCATGGTCGCGCTGCTGGTCCGCATCAGCGACCGGGCACGGCGCCCCCGGCCGGCCCGCGCGGACACCGGAGTCATCGAGCGGATCGTGGTACCGGAGGAGGAGCGCGGCGGCGGCAGACCGCACGGAGACGGCCGGAACGGAGGTGGGTCCCGGTGATCCGGCACATCCGCCGCACCTCGGTCTTCTGCCTGCTCCTGCTCGTCCTGCTGCTCCTGAACGCCGCCCGCGTCCAGCTCCTCAACGAGGACGAGTACGCGCACAACCCCGCCAACCGCCGCGCCGACCTCAAGCGGTACAACCAGCCGCGCGGCAGCATCGTCGTCGGCGGCCGGTCCGTCACCGGCTCCCGGGACAGCGGCGGGTCGCTGCGGTACGCCCGTACGTACACCCAGGGCCCGCTGTACGCGCCGGTCACCGGCTACGCCTCCCAGGTCTACGGCACGACGCTGCTGGAGAACGCCGAGGACGACCTCCTCTCCGGCACCGACGCCCGGCTCGCGCCCCTCCCCCTGTGGACCGCGCTCACCCGCGAACAGCAGCCCCCCGGGGACGTCGTCACCACCATCGACCCGGCGCTGCAGCGGGCCGCGTACGAGGGCCTGGGCGGCAAGAAGGGCGCGGTGGCCGCCGTGGAACCGGCGACCGGCAAGGTTCTCGCGCTGGTCAGCACGCCCTCGTACGACCCCGGCGAGCTGTCCGGCAGCGGCTCCGGCACCACCGGTGCCTGGACCCGGCTCAACGCCTCCGCCGACCGCCCGATGCTCAACCGGGCGCTGAAGGAGACCTATCCGCCCGGCTCGACGTTCAAGGTCGTCACCGCGGCGGCCGCGCTGGAGCACGGCGTGGTGGACGATCCGGACGCGGCCACGGACACGCCGAGCCCGTACACCCTGCCCGGTACCTCCACCCGGCTCACCAACGAGGCGGGCGGCTGTGAGAACGCGAGCCTGCGGCGCGCGTTCGAGGTCTCCTGCAACACCGTCTTCGCCCGCCTCGGCGTGGACGCCGGCCTGGACGACATGGCGGAGACGGCGGAGAAGTTCGGCTTCAACGACGACGGCCTCACGATCCCGTCCCGGGTGGTGGAGAGCACCTTCGATACGGACATGAACGACGCGCAGCTCGCGCTGTCCTCGATCGGCCAGTACGACACGGCCGCCACCCCGCTGCAGATGGCGATGGTCGCCGCCGCGGTCGCCAACCACGGTGACCTGCGGCGCCCGTACCTGGTGGAGCGGCTGACCGACGCGCACGGCGACACCCTCGCGCGCACCCGCCCGCGCCGGCTGCACCGGGCGATGAGCGAGGACACCGCGGGGCAGCTGCGGGAGCTGATGACCGATGTGGTCACCCGCGGCACCGGTACGAAGGCGGCGATCCCCGGCGCGACGGTCGGCGGCAAGACCGGCACCGCCCAGCACGGCGTCGGCAACTCCGGCACGCCGTACGCCTGGTTCCTCTCCTGGGCACAGGCGGACGGCGCGGAGCGGCCCGCGGTCGCCGTCGCCGTCGTCGTCGAGGACGCGGCGGCCGACCGCGACGACATCAGCGGCGGCGGCAACGCGGCGCCGGTCGCCCGGGCGGTGATGAAGGCGGCGCTCGACCGGTGAGGGCAGTCCCGCCCGTGCCGGTCGTCAGTCCAGCGGTTCCGTGGCGCCGTCGGGGTGGACGAGGAGACGGATCTGGCTGCCGAAGCGGTCGTCCATGATCAGTGCCGGCGTCGGGCCGCCGAGCTGCTGTGCCCGCTGCTGGAGGATCGAGATGACGACTTCCTGGATGTCGCCGTACGGCGGCGCGGTGATCGGTACCCCGTCGATCAGCCCGGCGTTGGGGGAGAACACCCGTACTTGCGCGTCGCCCGGGTAGGCGGGGACCGAGGGCTGGGCCATCTCACTCATGCTGCAGTCGTCCTTCCGGGCCGGCGGGGCGCGGGCCTCCTCGCGGATCAGGTCTCGGGCGTGTCCGGAGCCCCGGCGGCCCCGGCATCGGCAGCCGGCCCCTGAGCACGCACGTACGTCCCCCGGGAAAGCCGCCGCAGACGCCCCGACTTGACCATGGCGGAGAGTACATTGCTCACGGCCTTGGCCGACTCACCGGGCAGCGTGGTGCCGCTCCGCGCGGCGACCTCGTCGATCAGATCCCGCCCGGTGAAGGGCTCGGGGACGGTGGCCACCGCCTGCTCGACGGCCGCCCGGATGCTGAGGCGGCGGAGCTGGGCGGGAACGCTGTGCAACAGGTCCCGGCCCGCGCGTACTTCGCCGGCGGCCCGGGGCGTGAAGGGGCCGGACGGCGTGGCCGCCGGGGCCACCGACCCGTCCGCCGGCGGCCGGTCCGGCGCGGCCTGCCCGGCATCGGTACCCGGAAGCCCGGCGGCTTCGTCCTCCCGGACGCCCGCGGCCAGTTGCCGCTCCAGATACTGCCGGGCGGTGCGTATCGTCTCGATCTCCTTGACGGCGGCCTCGGCGCCGGGCACCGCCGCGAGCATGGTGCCCACCGTCTCGATGTTCGCGAGCGAGCTCACCAGGTGGCGCAGCAGCGGTACCAGGAACGCCTGCCGCAGCGCGGCCATGGGATTCGTCGTCGCGAGCTCCACCGAGACCGACCCCTGGAGCAGGCTCTCCACGTCGGCGGCCGGCTCCGGCTCGTCCGGCAGCAGCGACTCGACGGCCCGGCGCGCCAGCCGGACGCTGGTCAGCGTCTCCGGCCGTACACCGCTGCCCGGAGCCGCAATGAGCATGGCGACGAGATTCTCGGCGCCCGCCAGCGCGGGTGCCGCCGTACGGGCCAGCGGCCACAGCACCGCCTGACGGACGGCCGCCGCCGGATCTCCCAGTGAGAACGCGATTCTTCGCTCGCTCTCTCCGGACATGAATCCCCCGTTCGCTTCATCACATCGCACATGCAGAACCGCGTCTGTTTCCCCGGCACCGGGGCGGGTGCTCCGTGCCCCTCCGACCCGTACCGATATTCCGCGGTCCGCGGCCAGGTGGTCCTGCAGCGCGTCGAAGGCGTCGAGTATCGCGCCGAGTTCGGGTTCGGGTGCTTCACCGCGGCGCGGACGCCGGGTGAACTCGTCGGTCCGGGCCCGCACCTGGGCCAGCCGACGGGAGACGGTGCTGCGGCTGCACCCCAGCCGAACAGCCATTTCGCGCTGGCTGGCCTCCGGATGGCGGCGCTGTTCCCGCGTCAGCTCGCCGAGCGTGCCCTGGTCGGCGCCCGCCGGCCGCAGGCTTCCCTCGGCGTCCCCGATCTTCAGCGCACGCCGCATCCAGCGGCGGTCGTCGGCGGTGGTGGCGGCCGCGTACCCGTAAGGATCGGCATGGACGACGGCGCTCTGCAGGCACTCGGCCCACAGCGGACACGAGGCGCACATCTCCCGCGCCGTAGCGGCCAGCGCTTCGAATTCGCGCATCTGCGCATGCGAAACTCCGTCCCCCACCGGAGGATTCTCCAGGAGGGGGTGGTGAAAGAGGTCGGAGCGTCGCTGACACGGCAGAGCCGGCGAATCATCGGATGGCGCGGACAGCGCAGCAGGCGCCGTACGGTCGACCGTACGCATAAGTTGAATCCCCCGAAACAATCTAATGTTCGTCGGGACTCTAAGGCATGCTCTTTCCGACGTGCAACGCGACCGAAAATGATCAGAGTTCTGCACGCAGAGCCGTGACAGAATTCTCACAGCGCGCTCAGTCGCCGGTTCGCGCGTGCGTTCCGGCACGTCGCAGAAAAGCCGCGAATGCCGTCAATCGACGATGCAATACCGTGATTCCCCGGCCCCGCAGCGCCAGTACGGTGAGCACGCCCAGGAAACCGATCGGCACGGCCGCCCACGGCACCAGCGCTCCGACGAACGAGGCGATGATCAGCACCCCGTCGGCGAGAAGGACGGTGACACCGCGCCGTCCCGGGTGCTCCTTGATCATCCAGGCGCCGAGCAGGGCCATGCCGGCCAGCGCCCAGTAACCGAACACCGCCTGACCACTGATCATATCCGCAGTGACACCCCGTGCCGTATCGCCCGCCGCGGCCAGGTACCCGGTCACGGCCGCGGTGAGCGGAGTGGCGAGCAGCGCGAGGAGCAGCTGCTTCCGGCTGCGCAGCAGCCAGCAGAGCAGCGCGAGCGCCAGCAGTACGGCGACGCCGGTGAATGCGGCGGCACTGGAGGAGGCGACGTGGAACAGGGTGAACGCGGCGGCGATTCCGAAGACGATGCGCGGCAGGAGTTTCACCGCGAGGTGATCCTCCCGGTCCTGGCGCACCAGTCGGCGAAACAGTGTTCCGACGGTCTTTTCGCGGCTCGCCCCACCGGTCTTTTCTGCGGTTTTCATACGCCTCGTTCCCCGTTCCACGCCCCCTGGCGCGCTCATCGGCCGGCTCGGTCATCCGCCGGCTCGGTCATCCCAGTCCCGTACCGGTCACGGCCTTGCCCACGCCCGGCCCCGCGGGCTCCGGGGCCGCCACCGGCGCGGCCGAGGTGCCCTTCGCCGCCGCTGTCGGCCGCGGTGTGAAGCCCATCTGCCATACGGGAGTCGGCGCGGTGGGCCCGGAGGCACCGGCCTCCTTGCCGCCCTCCTGCTTCGCGCCGGCGACCTCCGCGTCCGCGGTCAGCGGCGTGATGCGCACGTGCGACGCGTCGGCCTGCGCAACGTCCGCCGACAGCTTGCCCAGTACCGCCGTCCGTTCCTCGGCCGGCTTCGCCGCGTACTCCGCCGGGTCGACGTGCAGCGGCTTGTCCTCGAGGGCGAACTGCGCCTGGGCGCGCACCGCGTCCGTGCCCAGTTCCTCGCGCGCCACCGGCGGCCAGTCGTCCGGTGCCGCGTAAGCGAACTTGATGTTGTCCGGACCGACATCGGGATTGGTCCGCAGCGCGGGCAGTTCGGTGGTCTGCAGCACCGTGCCGGGAAAGGCCGTCTGCGCGAACACCACGACCTCGCCCTTGGCGGCCTCGGCGTACCGCTGGGAGAGGGTGGACCAGGCGGACTTCGCCAGGTCCCAGCCCTCGTCACCCTGGAGGTTCAGCTCCCGGTGGACCGCCGTGTCCCACAGCCGGAGGTTGCCGAGGGCCCGGCCGCCCCGCGTCCCTTCCAGGTAGCGGGCCGACCCGGGCACCTTCTCGTTCTCGGACTCCGCCCATGCCTCGGCGATGTACATGTTCGACAGCGCCTTGCCCGGAGGGAGGTCGGGGTGCGGCACCTCGAAGGACCAGAAGGCCGACTTCACCTCGGGGTTCTCGGGGGTGACGTTCAGCCGCCGGGCACGTTCGCGCACGTACTCCGGGACGCTCATGCCCACCCGGTCGGCCGCCGTCATGATGCGGTCGGCGATCCGCCCGGCCTGCTCGTCGGTCGCCGGGGTGTCCGCATCGCGCAGGCCCAGGGCGCGCCTGCCGATGTCCTCCGGGATGTACGGCGCGCTCACAGCGCGTCCTGCGGGTAGCAGTGCACGTTGATCATGACGCCTCGTTTCCCCACTCCCCTGCGCGTGACCCCGCCGCTCTTCGCCGTCAGCACGGTCACCGGCCCCTCCGGATCTTTGGCGCTCCACACGGCCATCCGGTACGGGTCACGGCGTCCCAGCCGGAAGTCGCGCGAGGGCAGCCAGTGCCGGTCGTTCGGCGGCTCGGGAAAGGCGGGATCGTCCCAGGCCCCCGAGAATTCCGGCGCGCCCAGCACCTCCCGGGCCGCCGCCTCGTACGCCGGCCACACCTCGGCCGTCTGCTCCAGTACCAGGTCGTTCTCGTCCTGCGAGTCGGCGTTCAGGTGCCGGACCGTGAAGGTCACGGAGCGCACGGGGCTCCAGCCCCCGGAGACGAGGGGCTCCAGGGTGAGGTCCGCTCCCGTCGTGGTCCGCACCCGCAGGACGCGCTCCACGGTGAGCGGCTGCCAGCCGAACAGCGCGCACCAGTCGTCCAGGGCCTGGCCGGGGTTGGGCGGACCCGCCCAGACCGCCGTCCAGTCGACATGGGTCAGCCCTCGCAGCTCTTCGGCGAGGGCCCGCGGCGGACGCTCCTCCGTCACCGTCGGCATCCTGTCACTGCCTTCCACTCGTACGCCGTATCAGCCGGACCGGCCGGATTCGACCGGTTCCTGCCCGGCTCGGAAGATCCTCGCACCATGGCCCCGTCGGCCGGTAGCACCGCCCGGCCCCTCCCTCGTACGTCACAGCAGCCAGCCCGGTCCCTGGTCGTCCGGGTCCTCCGGGCCGTGGCAGACGAGGGAGATCCTGGCCTCACCGAGCCCCTGGCCGGTCGCGATGCCCGCCCCCAGGTTCGCCCGGAGGGAGAAGAGCGGTGCGCCGGGTGTCCGGAAGGACCACAGAGCGAGGCGGTGCGGATCCTGGTGCTGCAGGCGCCACTCGTCGCTGCCGTCGAAGCCCCGGCCCGGCAGGTCCGGAAAGCCCTCCGTGTCCCAGGCACCGCTCCAGGTCGGCGGTCCCAGTACGGTCGTGGCGGCGGCGAGGCAGGACTGCCAGCGCTCCAGCAGCGCCTCGGTCAGGCGCGCGTTCTCCTCGACGGCCGTCGACCGGACGGCCCACGACGTGTAGTCGACGCGGGTGACCGGACGCCCGTACGCCACCGAGCCGAGCCGCAGCTTTCCGCCCTGCCGGGTCCGGACGTACTGCCCTGCCTCGAACCACAGGGGCTGCCAGCCGAAGGCCGCGCACCACTCGCGGCGCGCGGTCTCCTCGGCCGGGACCCCCGCCCACACGACGTCCCAGTTGAGTCCGGTCAGCGACCACAGCTCCGCGCCCAGTTCCTGCGGGGGGCGGTTGGCGATCTGACTCGGCACAGGACTCCTCCGTGGGGTGCGAGGGGGACGGTGGTCGGTGGGCGGTGGGAGGCGGGTCGGGGCGGATGCCTACTGCTGGATCCGGCCGTCGGAGCGGGGCGGAGGCGGCTGCGGAGGTTGCTGCGGGGGCTGCGGCTGCTGCGGCGGTGCCTGTCGCGGCAGCGGCGCCTGGCGCGGCTGAGGTGCCGGCTGCGGCTGGGGCTGCTGGGCAGGTGCCTGGTACTGCTGCTGCGGTGCGGACGGCTGGGCGGGCTGCTGCCCGGTGCTGCTCAGCCGGGGCCGGGCGGACTTCTTCGGCCCGGTCTGCTCCGTCGCCGGTGCCTCCGGCCGCTGCGGCGGGGACTGCTGCTGCGGCTGCTCACCGGGCTGCCCCACCCGCTGCTTGTTGGCCTGTGCCGCCTCGTAGGCGTTCTGCCGCTGCTGCCGCTTGGTCGGGTTGGTCCAGCCGCCCTTCTCCAGCTTGCCGCCGAGCAGCTTGCGGTCGGCGAACCGGGTGGCGGCGCCCGCGGCGCCGGCCGCGACCCGCCCGCCGACGCGTCCGGCGCTCCCCGCGCCGCTCTGGCTCTTGTCGATGAACTTGCTGGTGGCGGCGTTCGCCATGTCTCCGACGCCCAGCGCGTCCTCGGCGCCGGCGATCTTCGGGCTGAAGTTCCCGGACAGCAGCTTCTTGAGCATCATCACCACCGCGACGGTGACCAGGAGCAGCAGCAGGAGCTGCATGCCCAGCGCGATCTGCGCGGGCAGGATCATCTGGTAGAGCACCAGCAGCACCGTGAGGATGACGCCGAATCCCGCGCGCAGCACGAAGCTGTGGATGAACGTCTCCAGCCAGCCCTTGAGCAGTTTCTGCTGCGAGGGATGGATGCCGAGCGTCGCCACGAGGGGCAGCAGCACGACCAGGATCAGCGTGACGGCGTGCCAGAGCAGCGTCAGCACGCTGAGCACCATGACCATCAGCCCCACGATCAGCGCGGCGACGATGGAGTAGAAGGCCATGCCGACACGGTTGCCGGCGTTCTGTCCCGACCAGTCCTTGAAGATGTCACCGTGGTCTCCGCCGGCGACTTCCTGGCGGATCGGGGTCCAGTCGTCCTCGAATTTATTGAGGTCCTTTCCGCGGTCCTTGTTCGTCTCCGACTGGGCGACGGCATGACGGACGCGCAGGTCCTGGCAGCGCGCTCCCTTGCCCCAGTCGCAGGTCTCGCCGGGGTCCGCGGCGGTGCAGCCCGTCTTGTCGTCGATGATGCAGTCCTTGCCCGCATCGCCGAACTGCCCCAGGGCCCAGGGCCGGAATGCCAGGGTGTCGTACATCGCGCAACTCGACACCCGCATACCGCGGTTGTGCACGCCCTTCGGCAGGTCGCACGGTGGCTGCATGGTGCCGGAAATGCCGGACAGCACGGCCTCGGTCAGCAGTGAATTGGCCTGGGCGATACCCGAGTCGGCCGTACTGACGACCTTGTCGTAATTGCCGCCCGTCAAGAAGGCCATCACCGCGACAATGGTGAGGCCGGCCCATGCGACGCCCGACCAGACCTCGCGCATGTCACCCTTGCGCCATTTGCCGAACACCCAGAGGCCGGTCAGCACGATCATGACGGGGACGGCGGGCCGCAGGACGTTCTTCTTCAGCGTCTGCACGACGTTGTCCCGGCCCTCGTAAAGGCCGGCCAGCGGGCTGGGGTTCGACGCCGATTCCTTGATGGAGATGGACGCGCGCGTAAGGATCTTGGTGCCGTTGAAAATGCTGTCGGCGATGCCGTTGTTGACGTAGTCCATGACGCTGCACTCGTCGGCGCCACTGCCCCACTCGCCGTTGTCCTCGGCCGCGTCGCCCTTCCCCTTGAAGGTCATGGACCAGTTCAGCCCGCGCATGCCGTTGAGCTCGTACAGCGTGTAATTGGCGGCCGGGCCCGGCATTTCCACCGAACCGCTGACCGTGCCACCGCGCACCCGCTCGGTCAGCGAGCCCTCGTCCGGCTTCGCATTGCGGTCCCACTGCTTGACCGCCGGCATCAGCGCTTCACCGTTGTTGCCCGGCGTGTCCATCTGGTAGCTGTCGTCACCGGTGATGTCGCACGCGAATGCCATGGCGTTCGCGGGCGCGGGGGTTGCCAGCAGGACGGCCGCCAGGGCGAGCAGCACGAAGAGGCCGGCCCGCACCGCCGTGCCGACCTTGATCAATCGCCAGCTTATTGCGCGGCGCGGAACCATAGGGAATCCCCCGAATGAGAATGAGTGAGCGAAGAGGGCGGTACCGGCCCGGGCCGGTTCAGTTCTCCACGTAATTGGTCAGTACGCATCCGGAGATATGGGCCTTCTCCTTCTTGTAGCCGCTCGGCGGCGCGAAGGACGGCGCACAGTTGAGCTGCAGCAGGCCGGTCTTCTCCAGGCCGCCCGAACCCTCACCGGAGTAGTCCACGACGAAGTCCTTGCCCAGGAAGAACTTGCCGTCGGTACGTCCGGCGTCGATCACCCCGCGCTTCACCTTCTTCTCGCGGTCGTTCTTGTACGCCTGCTCGAAGGCCGTCATGTTCTTGGGGCGGTAGATCAGATAGCTGGACGTCCAGTCGGTGCCGCACACCGCTTCCTCCTGGATCGTCCAGGCCGCCGCTTCCCGCTTCTTCTCGGCGGACGCCGAGTCGGACACGTCGTCGACGAAGGGGTCGTTGAGACGGTCGTCATGGGGGTCGTTGCTCAGGTTCGAGCAGTCGACGTGCTGCTGCAGGAATTCCTGTGCCTTCTTGAGCGAGGAGGCACTGGGCAGCCCGCCGTCCTGCTTTCCTTCGCCCTTCTGGTCCGCACCGCTGTGCGCGCCGCCGCCCTTCGCGTCGCCCCCGTCGCAGGCGGCAACCGACGTCAGGGCGGTCAGAGCGGCGCCGATCAGGAGCATTCGCTTCATCCGCATGGCTCTTACCTCTTTCGTTGGTGTCTTCCGGCTCAGGCGGCGGACGTGCTGCCCGGCGTGCCCGCAGGGGCAGGCTCCGCGGCGCGCGCCGTCGCGGCCGGGTCCGCCGCCGCTTCCTGCAGGTACGTCCACTCCCACACGCTCAGCGGCGGGTTCTTGCCCTGGCGGGCCGGGCGGGTGGTGCCGTTGGTGTCGGTGGCGGCGAGGATCTCCTGGAAGACGAGGTCGACGGCCACCGTGCCGACCCGCTTGTCCGCGTCGCGCTGCAGGCAGACACCGGTACGCAGGTCCTGGAGGGCGTCGATGACCTTCTTGTCGTCCTCGGCGCGGCCGAGGAGCGGGGCCACGAGAGCGGCCTCCTGCGCGGACTTCTGCTTGAAGGCGAAGACGGTGTGGATCTGGTTGGCGCCACCGCTGCGCGCCTCGGAGTCCTCGATCTGGACCAGGTCGATGGCCTGCTGGGTGATCAGCACGGTGACCGCGAGGTACGAACGGCCCTGCTTGAGCGCCCGTCGCATCAGGTCGCGGCCGCTCTCGGTCGCGGTGACGACGTACGCCTCGTCGACGAAGAGGGCCTTGGGGCGCAGCCCGACCTCGCCGGTGACCGGGTTCTTCTCGTACCCGACGTCCAGCATCTGGCTGCCGAGCTCGACGACCGCCATCAGCGCGGTGGCCGCGAGGCGTTCGGCGGGGTTCCAGTTGCGGGGGTCGGTGGCCGACGGGGACTGGAATCCGCGCAGGGTGATCACCGTTCGGCGCTTGCGCATGCTGGACAGCGGCTGCGGCCGCTCGGCGAAGGCGAGTCGCGCGTACGGCAGGGTGCGCAGCTCGGTCAGCAGCATCTGGGCCAGCTTGAGGTCCTTGGCGGCCTCCCGGTCCCCCGTGGCGACGGCGTGGTCGTAGGCGCGCACGACCTCGTCCACGACCTGCCACAGCGTCGGGCGCGGCACCTGCTGCGCGGCGTCGCGCGCGGACATGCCCTGCTCGACGGCCTGGCGCACGGCGGAGTTGTACCAGCCGACGACGGTCGCCATCGCCTCGATGACGGGCAGCCGGACCCGCTGGTAGTCCTCGTCGCCGAGGAAGCCGCGCAGCATGCTCTCCGCGAGCAGCCGGCCGGAGGCGACGTCCCGGGCGATCACCCAGGGGTCGAGGACGCCGGCCTGGCCCTTGAGGAGGTCGACGACCTCGGTCTCGTCCCAGAACTCCCGGTTGACGGGCTGGAAGCGGCTCTGTGGCGTGCCGAGGATGCCGGACTCCGCGTCGCCCGCGAACCCCGGATCGTTCACCTGGGCCCCGAAGCCCAGGTAGTAGCACATCTGGGCGAAGTCGGTCTTGGGGTCGATGACCAGGCAGCGGACGCCGGACTCGGACTCCTCGTAGAACTTCTGCAGCGCCAGCGAGGACTTGCCGCCGCCGGACGCGCCGACGATGGCCAGGCCACCGCCGTCGTTGCGGGCCGGGCCCACGTGCAGCGAGTAGTGCACGGGCATCTTGCCGGCCCAGCCGACGAGGTTGCCGACCCAGCCGAGCCGCTTGCCGGAGCGGTGCTCGGGGTTGTCCCCCAGCTCGGTACCGGCCGTGGGCAGCCCTGCGCCGAGCTGCTCGACCTCCTGCAGGCGCAGGTAGGGAGCGATGGGCAGCTTCGGCGCGTCGCCCGGAAGCTGGGACTGCAGGAGCCGCCACTGCTGGCGGGTGGGGCGCAGCAGCGTCACCTTCAGGTCCTGCTTGAACTGCATCTCCAGGATGCGGCGGCGCCGCTCCAGCTCCTTGACGTCCGGAGCGGAGACGGTGAAGCGGATCTGCGCCTCCATGCCCGGCATCTTGTGCTCGTCGATGTCGTCGCAGAGGTTCTGGGCGCGGGTGACCTGGTGGGCGAGCTTGGTGTCGGGCTGCCGCCCGGAGTTCGCCATGTCGTTCATCTCGTCGACGAGGTTGCCGCGGATCTTGTCGGCGCGGTCCTTGAACTTCGGGTACGGGATCAGGGTGAACCGCATGTCGATCTCGACGGGGAACTCGACGTGCTGGGCGGCGTACCGGGCCCACGCGGTGCTCTGCCGGAAGCGCGTCTCGGCCGGCCAGTTGGCGGCGACCAGGGTGGTGGTGTAGCTGGTCTGGCGCTCGCCGCTGACCTCGTCGTACTGGTGCAGCACGATGTGCGTCTTGCGGTTCTCGCCGGAGAAGTCGACGACCAGGTCGAACTGGTCGGGGCCCCACGAGCGACTGCCGAGCACCGGCTCCGGCGGCACGGGCAGCTCGCCGTGGAGCGGCTTGCGGATGAGCCAGACCAGCTCCTCGCGGGTGAGCGGGGTGCCGTTGAGGCCCTCCAGGCTCTCGTGCACCTCGGTGGCGACCTGCGTCCACTCCGCGAGCGCCATGGGCGAGAGGTACTCGTCATTGACTCCCGTGGCGGTGGCCGCGGCCTGGTCGGCCACGCCGCGCACGCCGCGCAGCAGGCCGGGGTCCTCGTGCGGTTCGTCCTCCTCGGCGACCACACCGCTGTCGCCGCGCTTGAGCGAACCGAGCTTGACCAGCAGGATGTTGCGCTCGCGCATCGCGCCGATGCGCTCCTGGTACTCCGCCTTGCGGAGGTTGTACGCCTTGTAGTTCTCGGTCGGGTCCCAGGCCACCGCGTTCAGCTCCTCGGCCCAGTTCAGGGCCGTGATCGGCTGGTAGACCTTGCGGTAGTGGCACTCCACGTTGCGGTCGCCGCGCGCGAGGCTGAGCAGCCCGCGCGCCGGCCCCTCGGCCATCGACTGCAGCTCGGCGGCGCTGAGGTACTCGTCGATGGCGGTGGGTAGGACGAGCCCCGTCCACACGGAACTGCCGTGGACGAAGATCATGTCGTCGGCGTAGCGGTACGGGAGCCGGAGCTCCTCGCGGGCGGTCTTGGTGCGCTGGGTCGCGGACTGCTTACGGGCGCCCTGGCCCTGGCCTTTGCCCTTGGAAGCAGCCGCCATGATCATGGCGACCACGAAGAAGGCGGCCGCCCCGCCCAGAAGGATCAGCATGAACATGGAGAAGTCATCCTGCGGTGGTGTCGGACAGGCCCCCGCCCGCCGTGCTGCGGGCGGGGCCTGCGGAGAAGGAGGAGCCGCGTTCGGCGGCGGCCCGGCGCGCCTGGTCGTAGTGCGACTGCCAGCGCGGTGAGCCCGGCTGCCAGAGGATGACCTGCCAGTGCAGCTCCTCCGGCTCGCGGTCGGCGGAGAGTCCCTGCAGCCGCTTGGGCTGGAACCAGTAGTCGGCCCAGACCACGATCTGCTGGCTCAGCGTGAGTGCCGAGGGCAGCGGGCGTCCCCAGATGAAGTAGATGGCGAACGGCGGTCCGAAGTACAGGATCGATGTCCACATCGACAGGCCGAGGAAGGGGAGGAAGGCCGACAGCGACAGCAGCGCGATCAGCCACACCAGGCCGAAGCCGAAGGCCGCACCGAGGGCGGGCAGCAGCAGACCGGGAAGCGGGATGTTGCCCCAGTTCCAGATCCGCTTGGGACGGTTCAGCAGATCGGTGTGGTCGTAGGCGACCATGGACTCGGGTGCTTCGGGCGCCATCAGCCGCTCCCCTCGAGGTCTGGCGGTCGGAATCGGGTGATCCTGCGGGCCCGGGAGGCCCAGCGGGTCAGCCCTTGCCGCCGATCTGCTCGCCGAGGCCGATCAGCACGGACGCGAGGCCGGTGGCGCCACCGATGATGAGCGCGGCCAGCGCGATCATGCCGAAGCCCTGGAACGCCTCGCGCATTCCGTCGCCGCGCTTCATCGACAGCAGCATGCGGATACCGAGGATCAGCAGGGCGATGACCGCGACCATCGTGCCCGCGTTGCGGAGGATGTCCTGGATGTTGCCGAACATCTCGTTCATGGTGGTGGCTGCCAGATACATGGCGTGTTCCTTTCAAGTACTGAGGGGGGAGCGGAGTGGCCGGCGGTCCGGGACGGCACGGCGCCGGCCTGTGGTGTGCGGGTCAGTCGTCCTTGCCGGAGCGCTTCTTGCCGCCGGCGGACTCCTTGTCCTTCTTGCTGGTGGGCTCGGTGGACGGCTCGGTCGCCGCGTCGTCGCCGGAGCCGGCGCTCGCCTCCGGCGCGGGGGTCGCCTCGCCCGCGTCGGCGGAGCCGCCTTCGGGGTCGAGGACGCCGCCCCTGATGTCCTTGATGAACCAGCCCTGCTCGGTGTTGACGACCGTCATCCGGTACGCACGCCGGACGGTGCCGCCGTCGGCGTCGGTCCAGTCGACCGTGACCCGCGCCTGTACCGCCTGGTCGGTCTTGTACGAGATCGTGTCGCCGTCGTCGGAGCCCTCGGGCGCCAGCGCCTGGACCTCGTTGACCTGCGGCTCGGAGAGCGCGCTCTGCAGGCCGGAGGTGGCGGAGGAGGTGGCGTCCGGAGTCGTGAAGCGGGTCATCGCCGTGGCGTCGGAGCGGCCCCACGCCTCGAAGTAGCCCGGCAGCACCTTCTTCTGGAGCTGCGCGGACAGGACGTCGTCCACGACCTGGTCGTCCTCGTCGACCGGCGGGACCGAGCCGCGGGCCGGCAGGGGCATCTCGCCGACGTTGCCGGCGATCCGCAGGCCCTCACCGTGGGCGAGGTCCTTCACGTACACCGGCACGGAGAGGGTGGTGAGCCTGCCGTCGCTCAGCCGGACCTGGATGCCCAGGTAGCGGCCGTGCTCCCCGTACTCGGGCAGCTTCTCGACCGTGCCGTCCCAGTTGGCGACGACGGCCTTCTGGGCACCGTCACCGCTCCAGCCGCAGTCGGCGTCCACCCCCGCCGAAGCGAAGCGGGCCAGCGCCTTGCGCCGGTTCTCCGAGGTCTGCGGTGAGTAGGTCAGGCACAGCAGGGCGTAGTGCTCGGCGAAGGTGGCGGCGGCCTGCGTCGGGAACTGCGTCAGCCGGTACTTCTCGGCCTCCGCGGCGTCCAGAGCGGCTGCCTGCGGTGCGCCGGACTTGCCGATGACCAGGCCCATGACGCCGCAGGAGCCGAGCGCGAGCGCGCAGGTGGCGATCATCAGCGTGGCACGCAGCGCCACGTGGGTACGCCGGCCCGAGGGGATGCGGCCGCCGGGCTTGGGGACGTCGAAGGACTTCCCGGTGCCGGCCGCTCCACCACCCGGGCTGCCCGCCACCGTGGTGGCGGCGCCCGGCTTGCCGCCCGACTTGCGCTGTTCCCGGGCCGCCTTCTTGCGCTCGTACTCCGCCTTGCGCTCGGCCCTGGCCCGCTCCCGCTTCTCCTTCTTCGCGTCCTTGCCGGAGCCGGCGGAGGCGCGCGGCGGGAGGGTGGGTACCGCTGCCTGGCTCGGCGGCACGGCGGCCTGCGGCGCCCTGCGCACCCAGGCCGCGGCGACCTGCGCCCGCGCGGCGTCCGAGGGCATCGAAGCCGGCTGCGGGGGCTGTCCCTGCGGCTGTCCGCCCTGCTGCGGGCTCTGCGGGTTCTGCTGGTAGCCCGGGTACTGACCGCCGTACTGCTGTTGCTGCGCGGGCTGTTGCTGAGGCGGCTGTTGCGCGCCGCTCTGTTCCGCAGGATGACCGAAGGGAGCGGGGTGCCCGGAAGGCTGGCCTCCGCCGACCGCGCCAGCAGGGCTGTTGTGGTCTGTCATCGAGTCGGTTTCTCCAACGCGTTCGGTCACCGGCCGCCGCATTGTTCGTGGCGGGCCCCCGTTCAGCCAGGTGCCCGAGCAGTGTGGCAAATACTTGTCGCAGCAATGCCGTTGTTTTCCTCGCCCGGCGGGCGGGAGGAAAAGGCGAGGAATTGCGGTGAGGAAAACCGGAGACGCGTCCGCCACCGCTGACACAGCCTTTCGCGACAATGCGGCGGGGTCTGTCCATCCGGCGCCCCCGATCCGACAGCCCTGGCGAAGGACGAGAGTTGAGCGAGCAGTACGCGCACCCGCAGCCGGACGATCCGCGTGCCCCGGGTTACGCGCAGCCCGCCCCCGCGCCGCAGACGCTGGCGGCGCAGCATGCCTGGGTCGCGGGCTACGAGCCCGGCAACCCGTGGCAGGCCCAGCTCTGCATGCAGACGCAGTACGGCACGGTGGCGTACCCCCTCACTCCGCACACGATGCCCGAACTCCTCGAGTCCCTGGTGCTGGTGGCGCAGGAGCAGCAGGGCATGCCGGCCGGTCTCGAGGATTCCGCCGGCGCCGCCGAGCACCGGGAGGCGCCGGAGGAGGACCCCGAGGACGCCACGATGCACAACGGCCGGGCCGCCCGCCTCACCGGCTGGGCACTGGTCCACGACCTGTGGGAGAGGGAGGACCCCACCGCCCGCATCGTCATGGGCGCGGTGGTCGTGGCCCTCCTCGTCCTCGGCGTCTTCCTCGCCTGACCTTCGGAGACCTCATGACCACAGCAGCAGAAGCCGCCCAGGGCGAGCCGGAGTTCCTCTTCCCCGACGTCTACGCGTTCGTGTCCGACTATCTGGCCCAGGTGTTGCGCCGGCGGCTCAACGGCTCCGTCGCGACATGGTGTCCGCGCTGGTGGGAGCACCCGGAGGCGGGTGCCCGGCTGTCGGCGCTCTGGCTGGCGTTCGAGCATCTGCGGCACGACACCGCGCTGGGCATGTCGACCTGGTGGCTCCATCACGCCGACCCCCATCTGCGCGTCCTGATGGATCCGGACGTGGGGCCGTTCGCCGCCTGCTCCCCCAAGGACGGCCACACCGCCTACCCGTTCGATCCGCTGCCGGTGGATCCGCGGCCGTCCTGATTTCGGCCCCCGGATTTCCTCTTCGGGGAAAGGAATTCCTCGACGGGGAAAGTGCCGCGGTGCTCCGGAAAGCGCGGCAGCCTCCTTGCTACAGCCCCGACCTATCGTGTTCCGGTCAACATTGCCCACCGCCGGACCGGCAGCAGAACACAAGGGGGACGCGGGGCCGTGGAGTCGGACGCGGAAAACAAGCGCAAGGGGCTGCTCGCCCTCGGACTGCTCGGCTTTCTCCTGGTCGTGGTGCTGGCGGTGTTCACACTCTTCGACGACGAGGACGGCTCGGAGGCGGGCGGTCGGGCCACCCCGTCGCCCACGGCCTCCGGAGGCGCCGCGGCGGACGGCACCGGCGGCACGAGCGCGAGTGGCGACGGCCCGGCCCCGATCATGTCCCGCGCCGACATCGCCGAGGCGCACGACGTCATGGCCCGGTACATGGCCGGCATCGCGACCTACAGCCACACCTCGGCAGCCGGTACCTGGGTACCGCCCCTGCTCGAACTGACCAACCGCGACACCGCGATGAAGCAGGAGACCGCCTTGCCCAGCGGCAAGGAGTGGGCCACGTGCAAGGCGTCGAAGTGCGTGTCCAAGGGCACCGCCGTGGTCAAGCGCGACGCCATGATCGCCGACGATCTGACACGCGGCAGCGGACAGTCGATCTCCAGCGTCGTGGAGGTGACCGCGCGGCGCACCTTCGACGGCGAGGCGAGCGAGGAGACCAACGCCTGGCTGGTGACCGTGCAGAAGAGCGGCGGCCAGTGGCGCGTCTCGGGATTCGACATCTTCGGCCTCGGCAACGTGGGCGCCTCCGACCAGACGGGAGAGTGAGCCGCTAATGGTGGCGCCAGCGGTTCTGGCCGCCGCCGCCAAGGCCGCGAAGGCAGCCAAGACAGCCAAGAAGATGGCTCAGCTTGCTGCCGGTGACGGGGGCGGGGGCAACGACAAGAAGAGCAGCAGCACCAAATGGCTGCTGATCCTGGGGGGCGGCGGCAGCGCGCTGTCCGTCGCGGGCATCGGCTTCCTGATCCTGGTGCTCATCAGTTCGCTGGTGGGCGGCATGGGCGGCGGCACGGCGGGCGCGGCCTGCGCCGACTACAACGACAACGCCAACTCCGGCAGTACGGGCCCCGCCGCGGCGACGAACCCGATCATGCCGGCGGGCAAGATGTACATGCCGAGCGAGACGGCGCGCAACGAGATACCGCCCAGGATGATCCTCGCCTCGATGCGTGCGGCCGCGCGTTACAAGGGGCTCGACTGGACGCTCATCGCCGGGCAGATGTACCAGGAGACCAAGTTCGGCCAGGACAAGTCCGCGGCGCCCGGCGGCAAGAACAGCGCCGGGTACATGGGCATCCTGCAGTTCGGCAAGCCGGCCTGGCACGACTACGGCGACGACGGCAACGGCGACGGCAAGAAGGACCTGTACAACATCGACGACGCCGCCTACGGCACGGCCAACTACCTGCACGCGAAGCACGCCGAGACGAACGCTGCCGAGGCGCTGCGCATCTACTCCGGCTCGTCGACGAGCAACACGATCTACATGCGGGTGGTCCTCACCCAGGCGGCGCGCTACCGCGGCACCCTGACCGGTGACCAGGACCTGATCAAGCGCTGGTACGCGCACCTGAAGGAGACCATCGAGAAGAACCCGGACTTCCCCACCCTGGGGCAGCAGTCCGACATTCCCGAGCCGGTCAACAACGGCGCGAACCCCGGCAAGGCGCTGAGCATCAGCGCGACGGCCGCCCGCTCCTGGTCCACCCCGCCGCTGGACGGTGACGACAGCGGCTCCACCGAGCAGGCGGCGTACGAGGACTCCCCCTCGGCCGCAACCGCCATCGTTCCGGCCGCCTACGCACAGCCGCTCGCCAAGCCGCAGCCGTCGGCCGGGGGCAAGGACTGGCAGTGGCCCCTGAAGAAGGGCACCTACCAGATCGGCACCAAGTACCACCAGCGCGGCAACATGTGGAGCCTCGGCTACCACACGGGGCTCGACCTCGTCGCGGACAGCGGTACGCCCATCTACGCGCCGGCCGACGGCAAGGTCACCAAGGCCGGCAGCGGCGGCTCGTACGGCAACGAGACGAACATCGAGCACGCGGGCGGAGTGGTCACCCTCTACGCGCACCAGACCCGGATCATGGTCAAGACCGGCCAGCAGGTGAAGCGCGGGCAGCAGATCGGCACCGTCGGCGCGACCGGCAATGTCACCGGCCCCCACCTGCACTGGGAGGTCCTGAAGCCGGGCGTGGACAACCCCTGGGTCGGCGGCCAGGACAACGGTCCCGGCATGATCGACCCGGAGCAGTGGATGGCGGGCAAGATCACCGCCAACCCGGACTACGGCACGGTGCCCGGCTCGGAGGACGGCCAGGAGGGCCGGGACGCGCAGTTCGCCAACTGCGCCAAGGACCACGACGGTCCGGCGGTCGCCCCCGACGGCGCGGGCGCGTCCGGCGTCCTGCCCGACTCGGACGACCCGGTGATCCGGGCCGTGCTCGGCTGGGCGCAGCGGGGCGTCGGCGTCCCGTACGTGCTGGGCGCGCCGCGTCTGCAGGGCGAGAACCCCACCAGCTTCGACTGCTCCAGCTTCGTGCAGTGGGCGTACTACCAGGCGAGCGGCGGCAAGATCGACATCACCGGCACGACCTTCTCCCAGGAGCCGTACCTCAAGAAGTACGAGATCTCCCTGAGCGAGGCGCAGCCCGGCGACCTGATCTTCTTCAACCCGAGCTCGCGCGGCTCCGAGCACGTCGGCATGGTCTGGGACCCCAAGGGCCACAAGATCATTCACGCGCCGCGGCCGGGCAAGTCCGTGGAGTTCAGCAAGTGGGACTACCAGGACAAGATCACGCACGTGTACCGCGTACCGATCCCCAAGGGCACCAACGCCGTCGAGGGCGACGGCCACGGGGACGCCTGAGCCGGCCACGGGAAAGCAGAGTGAAGACGGTGAAGTGGCAGACACGCAGCACGGCGGTCCTCGGCGCAGCCCTGGTCATGGGGCTGGTGGCCGGGTGCGGTGGGGCGGACGCGCCAACGACCGGTGACCGGGCCGGGAAGGACGGCTCGCCCGCCGCGCGCAAGGGCCCCGCATGGACCGGGAAGGCCATCCCCGGGCTGGCCCGGAAGGCGTCCTGGAGCCTGTCGTCCGAAGAGGCCGGCAGCTGCCCGGGCTACGCGGGGACGATGAGCAACGGCCGGGCGGAGGACGAGCGGTGCGTCGTGGGCGACGCCTCGGCCCTGGTCGTGGAGGAGCCGCACAAGGAGGGCGCCGCCGAGACCCGGTTCACCGTCCGGCTCCGCGGCCTGAAGACCGGCGCCGTCCGCAAGAAGCTGGCAGTGAAGGTCGCGGCGGACCCCGACGGCACCGTGGACTCCGCCGGCGCGACTGCCGCGGAACACGTCCAGGTCAGCGAGTGGAAGGACGGCTCCCCCGCGCTGCTGGTGCGCAGTCGTGAGCACACCGCTGCCGACGGTCTGGAGAAGGAGCGGCTGCGGAGCGTCTTCACGATGTACGCCCCCTCGGGAAAGAAGCTCGGCAGCTCCGTCTTCGACGCCGACGCCTATGAAGGGCTGCCGGTCCGCAACGGTTACGTGGTGGCGGACGGGGACGGCGACGGGGAGAAGTACCTGCCGATCGGCGGCGGGGAGACGATCCGCACGAAGCTCAAGGGCGGCACCGACCTCGGGGCGAGGATCGACGCCGGCTTCGGGATCAGCATCTCCTCCGACGTCTCCTACCAGCCGTCCGCCGAGTGGCTGGTGGCCACCGACGCGCTCACCGGCAAGAAGCTGTGGAGCACCGAGGACCTGGAGCCGCCGGCCGCCATCCGCAAGCGGCTGGACGAGGAGACCGGGACGAGCTCCTGGATCGCTCCGCTCCAGGAGGGCAAGGCCGTACTCGGCTGGTCGGTCTACGCCGAGGAGAGCAAGGGCAGCGTCCTCACGCTCATCGACGCGAAGACCGGCCGGCGGCTCATCGAAGGACCGGCGAGCGACTACAGCACCGGCGCCGCCGACGACGCCGCCGCCCTCTCGCCCGACGGCGAAACGGTCGTGACCCAGTACGGCGAAGGCGCCGTGGCCTGGGACACCGCGTCGGGCAAGGAGCTGTGGCGGCAGGACGGGGGCGAGCAGAACATCCGCCCGGTGGCCCTGCCGGGCAACGGTGTGCTCTACGCGGACCTGGACGAGAGCGGCCCCGCCGCGCTCGGCATGCGCGACAAGAAGGTCCTGCAAACGGGGATCGAGAAGCTGCCCGAGTTCTCCACCAACGGCTACGCCGTCATCAATGCCGGCCACGGCTTCTTCGTCTTCGCGACCCAGGACGTCCGGCCCACCGACTGACCCGACGTCCGACCCAACGACCCTGCCGTGCCGGCGCACGCAGAAAGGATCCCCCGCACGTGACCGTGGAACAGAAGAAGAAGCCTCGGGCCGAGGACGACTGGACGGTTGAGATCTTCATTCTCGTCGCGGTCGTGCTGCTGGCCGTGTGCGCCGCGTGGCTGGCGGCGATGGGTGGTGCGGCGGCCTCGGGCGGCCCTGCGCCGGCGGGGAATCCGCTGACGTTCGTCGTCGCCCTGGTCAAGGGCGATTACACCTGGCCGGGCGGTGCCGCCAGCGCCATCGCCGCCGGCGAGGCGGTGGTACTGGCCCTGGCCGGGCTCGCGGTGTACCGCGTGGTGCAGAAGCGGCGCACCAAGCCCAAGGTCGACGGCGCGGCCCGGCACCTGGCCCAGCGCGAGGAGCTGGGGAAGCTCACCATGCAGGGCGCCGCGGCCACGGCCGAGCGGCTGGGGGCCCAGGTCGGCGTGCCCGGTGTCTTCATCGGCCGGTCGGTGCGCGGCAAGCAGCCGCTGTTCGGCTCGTTCGAGGACATGCACGTCGACATCTGGGGACCGCGTACGGGCAAGACGACGCGGCGGGCCATTCCGGCGATCCTGGACGCGCCCGGCGCGGTGCTGGTGACCTCCAACAAGCGGGACATCGTGGACGCGACCCGCGGTCCGCGTGCGGCGCGCGGCCCTGTGTGGGTGTTCGACCCACAGCAGGTCGCGCAGGAGGCGCCGAGCTGGTGGTGGAACCCCCTCACCTACGTCACGGACATCGCCAAGGCCCGCAAGATGGCGGACCACTTCGCGTCCGGCTCGCGGGACGCCGAGGCGTCCACCGACGCGTTCTTCGACCCGGCCGGCCAGGACCTGCTGGCCAACCTGCTGCTGGCGGCGGCCACCGCCGGAATGCCGATCACGCAGATCTACACCTGGCTGTCCAACCCCAAGGACGACACCCCCGAGCGCATCCTGCGCGGCGCGGGCCACACCATGCCCGCCGACGGGGTGTACGGCGTGGTCAACGCGCCCGACAAGCAGCGCAGCGGTATCTACGGCGTCGCGCAGCAGATGGCGTCCTGCCTGATCAACCCGGAGGTCAACCGCTGGGTGACGCCGTCGCCCGGGGCGCCGCTGCCGGAGTTCGATCCGCACGAGTTCGTCCGGACCGGCGGGGCGCTGTACTCGCTCTCCCGCGAGGGCCGCGACAGCGCGGGCCCGCTGGTCACCGCGCTGACGGTGGCGGTCGTCGAAGCCGCCGAGGAGTACGCGACCACGCAGCGCGGCGGCCGGCTGCCCGTGCCGATGGTCGGCGTGCTCGACGAGGCGGCGAACGTCTGCCGCTGGCGGAACCTCCCCGACCTGTACTCGCACTACGGCTCGCGCGGCATCATCCTGATGACGATCCTGCAGTCCTGGGCCCAGGGCATCGAGGTCTGGGGCGAGCGCGGCATGGAGAAGCTGTGGTCGGCGGCGAACGTCCGGGTCTACGGCGGCGGCGTCTCCGACACCAAGTTCCTCGGTGATCTCTCGGAGCTGGCGGGTGAGTTCGACCTGACCGACTACCAGACGACGCGCGAGTCGGAGTTCGGCGGCTGGTCGGGCCACCGCACGGTCAACGAGTCCACGCGCCGGGAGCGCGTCCTGCACGTCTCCGACCTCGGGTCCATGCCGCCGGGCCGGGCCCTGGTCCTGGCCTCCGGCACCAAGCCCGTGCTGGTCGAGACGATCCCCTGGTGGGAGGGCCCGCACGCCAAGGAGGTCAAGAGCTCACTGGCGAAGTACGACCCGGGGGCCGCGCGCTGAGTGCGCCCGTAAGAATGGCCCCATGAGTGACGTGACGCTGCTGACGCTGCCCGAGGTGGAGGCGCTCGCGCGCCGGGCGCACGAGGGGCAGACCGACAAGGCGGGGCGCCCGTACGCCGGGCATCTGGCCGCGGTGGCGGCCGGGGTACGGGCGCGCGGCGGCAGCGACGAGCAGATCGCGGCGGCCTGGCTGCACGACTCGGTCGAGGATGACGCGCTGTCGTCGGAGTGGCTGGCGGGGGCCGCGCTCCCGCCGGCCACGAAGGCCATGGTCCTGGCCCTGACCAAGCGGGCCGGGGAGCCGCCGGAGGAGTACGCCGCGCGCATCCTGGCCACGCCCGGCGCGCTGCTGGTCAAGGAGGCCGACCTCGCGCACAACGCGGATCCGGACCGGCTGGCCGTCCTGGACGCGGCGACCCGGGAGCGGCTGACGGCGAAGTACGCACGGATGCGGGCGCTGCTGGGCCTGGCCGGCTGAACGGACCTGGTCCGGGCCCGGCCCGCCGGCCCGACCGGCCGGAACTCGTCCACCCGCCGGACACCCCCGCACAAACATGGCCCATGCAGCTAACCTGCCGCGCATGAGCCCATCGGACGACACCCAGGCGCGTGTGATCGCTGCCCTTTCGGGGGCGAGCGTCCGCCGCGTCACCACCGGCCAGACCATCCTCGACGGCATCGACTGGTCCGTACGCAGCGGGGAGCACTGGGCGCTGCTCGGCGCGAACGGCGCGGGCAAGACCACGATCCTCCGCCTCGTCGGCGCGCTGATGTTCCCCACCGCCGGCACCGTGGAGGTGCTCGGGCACCGGCTCGGCACGGTCGATGTACGGGAGCTGCGCGCCGCGATCGGCCTGGTCTCCAGCGCGCAGAAGGTACCGGTGGACCTGCCCGGGCACACCGTCGTCCTCACCGGCGCGACCGGCACCGTCCAGCCGCTGTGGAAGAAGTACGACGAGGCCACCCGGGAGCGCGCGCACGCGCTGCTGACCGAGCTGGACTGCAAGGAGCTGGCGGACCGGCCGTACGGGGTGTGCTCGGGCGGACAGCGGGCCCGGCTCCTGATCGCCCGCGCGCTGATGGCCGACCCCTCGCTGCTGCTGCTCGACGAGCCGTTCAACGCGCTCGACCTACCCTCCCGCGAGGACCTGATCGACACCATGCACGAACTGGCCCTGAACCGGCCGGAGCTGGCGACGGTCACCGTGACCCACCACCTGGAGGAGCTGTCGCCGGCCATCGGCCACGCGGTCCTGCTGCGCGACGGCCGCGTCCAGGCGAAGGGCCCGGTGGCGGACGTACTGACCGACGCGGGCATGACGGCCTGCTTCGGCCGCCCGATCGAGGTCACCCGCCACGAGGGCCGCTGGCTGGCCCGCTCGGGCCGCCGCTGACCACGACGCCGACCGCGGGCCCGCGCGGCGTCCGGCCACGCCGCCCGGGCCCGCGGTTCACTCCGCCGTGCCGCCGCGGGTGATCGCCTCGGCCACCTCGGCGGTGCGGGCGGCCTCCTCGGCCGCGAAGCGTTCCGCGTCCAGTTTCTCGGCCACTTCCTCGTCCTGGGCCATGAGCAGATCCAGGTTGGAGTCGCCGAGGTCGAAGACGCCCATGTCGAGGTACGCCTGCTGGAGACGCTTGCCCCACAGGCCGATGTCCTTCACGCACGGGACGATGCGGCTGAAGAGCAGCTTCCGGAAGAGGTGCAGGAATTCGGACTGCTCGGTGAACCGCTCCGCCTCGGCCTTCGGTATGCCCCAGTTCTCCAGTACTTCGAGGCCGCGCAGCCGGTCGCGCATGAGGTAGCAGCCCTCGATGACGAACTCCTCGCGTTCGCGGAGCTCGGCCTCGGTGAGCTGCTTGTAGTAGTCGCGCAGGGCCATCCGCCCGAAGGCGACGTGGCGGGCCTCGTCCTGCATGACGTAGGCGAGTATCTGCTTCGGCAGCGGCTTGTTCGTGGTGTCGCGGATCATGCCGAAGGCGGCCAGCGCCAGGCCCTCGATGAGGACCTGCATGCCGAGGTAGGGCATGTCCCAGCGGGAGTCCTTGAGGGTGTCGTTCAGCAGCGCCTGCAGGTTGTCGTTGATCGGGTAGAGCATCCCGATCTTCTCCTGGAGGAAGCGGCTGTAGATTTCGGCGTGCCGCGCCTCGTCCATGGTCTGGGTCGCGGAGTAGAACTTCGCGTCCAGGTCGGGGACGGACTCGACGATCCGCGCCGCGCAGACCATCGCGCCCTGCTCGCCGTGCAGGAACTGGCTGAACTGCCAGGAGGCGTAGTGCTGCCGCAGCTCCCCGCGCTCCTTCTCGGTCATCCGGTCCCAATATGTCGTGCCGTACAGGGACATGGCCTCATCGGGAGTGCCGAGCGGGTCGTGCGGGTCGACCTCCAGGTCCCATTCGATGCGCAGATCGGCGTCCCACTGCTTGTCCTTGCCCTTCTTGTACAGGGCGAGGAGGCGGTCGCGGCCGTCGTCGTACTCCCAGGTGAAGCGGGCGGCACCGGTGGCCGGCACCTGCCACAGCGAGTCGCCCGGGTCGGTTGTGTAGAGCTCGCGGGTGGACATGGGGAGCCTCCTCGGATCACCGAACACCGCTGCGGGTGCGGTAGTTGGCAGGCTCACACGCTCCTTACCGACGGGTCAAGAAGTCGTGTGCGGGGGATTGACGGCCTTACTGACGCGCAGTCTCATAAGACGTGACCGCCGGTAACCCCACGAGCGAGGTAGCCACAGCCATGACGACAGCTCCTGACATCAGCACGGCGGAAACCGAGGCCCTGCGCGACGCGCTCGGGCTGCTCAAGGACCGTGAGCAGGTTGCCGAGCGCCTGCTGGACTCCTCCGCCAAGCACTCCTTCGACCCGGACACCGAGCTGGACTGGGACGCGCCGATCGAGGACGGCAAGTGGTTCTGGCCCCCGGAGCTCGTCTCGCTCTACGACACGCCCCTGTGGAAGAAGATGTCGGAGGAGCAGCGGATGGACCTCGCCCGGCACGAGGCGGCGTCGCTCGCCTCGCTGGGCATCTGGTTCGAGATCATCCTCATGCAGCTCCTCGTCCGGCACATCTACGACAAGTCCGTCACCAGCGCCCATGTGCGGTACGCGCTGACGGAGATAGCGGACGAGTGCCGGCACTCCAAGATGTTCGCGCGGCTGATCCAGACGGGCGGCGCGCCCACGTACCCCGTCTCCCGCTTCAACCACAACCTCGCGCGGATCCTCAAGACCGTCTCCACCACGCCCGGTTCCTTCGCCTGCACGCTGCTGGGCGAGGAGATCCTGGACTGGATGCAGCGGCTGACCTTCCCGGACGAGCGGGTGCAGACCCTCGTACGCGGCGTCACCCGCATCCACGTCGTGGAGGAGGCCCGGCACGTCCGGTACGCCCGCGAGGAATTGCGCCGCCAGATGGTCCGCGCGCCCCGCTGGGAACAGGAGCTGACCCGCATCTCCTCCGGCGAGGCAGCGCGCGTCTTCTCCGTGGCCTTCGTCAACCCGGAGGTGTACACGAACGTCGGCCTGGACCGCCGGGAGGCCGTCGCGCAGGTGAAGGCCAGCGGCCACCGCCGCGAGGTCATGCAGAGCGGCGCCAAGCGGCTCACCGACTTCCTGGACGAGATCGGTGTGCTGCGCGGTGTGGGCCGCAAGCTCTGGAAGAGCTCCGGCCTGCTGGCGTGAGCCGAAGGGCGGCGGTGCCGGTCGCGGGAGCGGCCGCCGCCCGGCGCCCGGTCAGCCGCGCAGATGCCCCAGTACGGACCGCGCCGCGCGCTCCACGGCCGCGCGCGCCTCGTCGGTGTGATCCCTGGTCTCGAACCCGTGGTGGCCCTGCGGGATGTCGACCACCTCGACCGCGGCTCCGCAGTCCGCCGCGGCGGTCAGGAACTCCTCGACCGTCGCCGCGACCTCCGGGCGCTCCCGCCCCACCCGGGTCAGCACGAACGGCAGCCGCCCCGCGCCGCGCACCGCCTCGGCCGGGCGGAACCGGGATCCCCCCAGGCCCCAGCTCGGCAAAGGCGCGAGCATCGGGTAACTGGCAGCCACGCACCGCAGCCACGGCGGCGGCGCCGCGAGCCAGTCCGCCAGCAGCAACCCGCCCGCGGAGAGGTGCCACAGCGCGATGCGGTCCTCATCGACCCGGGGATCGGCCCGTACCAGCTCGACCGCCTCGGCGAGGTCCTCGGCGGCACGCGGGTAGTCGGTGACGGCGTGCAGCCGGTGGTCGAGCGTGACGCCGATCGCGCCCAGCCCCGCCACGTACCGCCCGTAGCCCACGAAGGTCGGCCAGTCGCGCGGCGTCGGGTCGATGCCCGGCGGCACCGGGCCGCCGTGCACGAACACCACCGCGGGGCGAGGGAGTTCCGCCTCCGCCGGGCCGTCGGGCAGGTAGAGGTCGACCCGCCCGATGCGCTCGCGGCGCCGCTCCGGTACCTCCATGAGGAACGGCCGCAGATGGCCGGGCTGTTCGCGCACCGTCGCGGCCAGCCGGTACCCCTCGCCCGCCGCGGCCTTCAGCAGTACTTCAGCCAGCTCGTCGGGCGCGGAGAGCATCGGCCAGTGCCCGGTGTCCAGTTCGAAGAAGGTCACCCGGGGGTCGACGAGCGCCTTGAGGCGGGGGTCCCCGAACCCGACCATCGCCTCGGCCGCGGCGATGCTCGCCCCGTTGGCGGTACAGAAGACGCCGGTCGTCGGCAGCGCGGTGGCCGCTTCGGGGAGGCGGAGCGGCTGGGTGAGGGTGCCGCGGGGCTGCGGCGCGGCGAGGCGGGTCAGCCGCGCCAGGTCGGCTTCGGAGAGACCGGCGGTGCTGCCCCAGCGCTGCCACTCGTCGGCCGCCGGCGGGGGCAGCAGCCAGTCATCGGCCGACTCGCCCCCGTCCTCGCCCGACAGCCGGTCGCGGACCACCGGGTCGGGCACCAACTGGAGCGCCGGGACGCCGTCCTGGGGCATCCCCGCGTCCAGGTACACGACCCGGGCGATCCGCTCCGGGCGCCGGCCGGCCGCGCCGAGCACCGGATGGATGCCGTAACAGTGGCCGACGAGCACGACCTCCGGCTCCGCCACGTCGTCCAGCAACCGGACCAGATCCTCGACATGGGTCTCCAGGTCCGTGCCGGGGCCCGCCAGGTGGCGGCGGTCCCCCATGCCGGTGAGCGTCGCCGGGTACGCCTCGGCACCCGACTCCCGCAGCCGGTCGGACACCTCCCCCCACACCCAGCCGCCGGTGTAGCTCCCCGCCACCAGGACGAATGCCGTCATGAATCTCTCCTCGCGCGCCTCGGTCCCCCGCGCCCGGCCCCGTTCGGCCGGCCACGCTCGCCGGTACCGTAGGAGCTCCCCCTGAGGGAGGTTCAAGCGTGGAATCCGACGGCATGTGGAGCATCGGCGAGCTGGCCGGACAGGCGGGCGTCACGGTCAAGACCGTCCGCTTCTACTCGGACCGCGGCCTGCTGCCCGAGGCCGCGCGCAGCGCCGGGGGCCACCGCCGGTACGGGCCCGAGGCGCTCGACCGGCTCCGCCTGATCCGCTCGCTGCGCACCCTGGACCTGCCGGTCCCGGACGTGGGGCGGGTGCTGGAGCGGGAGGAGGCGCTCGGGGAGGCACTGGAGGACGTGCTCGCCGGGCAGTTGCGGGAGCTCGGCACGCGGCTGGCCGCCCTGCGCTGGCGGGAGGCCGCCCTCCACCTCCTGCGGGACTGCGCCCCCGAAGAACGCCCCGAGCGGCTGCACCTCCTCGGCTCCGTGACCGCCCCGCCGAGCACCGCGGCACCGGCCCGTTTCTGGCGGTCCTGGCTGCCCGTGCGGCTCCCGGCCCGGCTGGCCTCCGCGATCGTCGAGAAGTCGATTCCGCAGCCGCCCGAAGACCCGACGCCTGCCCAGGTACTGGCCTTCGCCCGGCTGCACGCCCTCCTCACGGGCATCCCCCGCCCCGACGCCGACTACTGCCAGCCGGCGGCACACCGGCCGGAGCTGGGCTACGACCTGGGCGTGCTCTACGACGGCCTCACCGAGGCCGCATCGCTCGCCGCGCAGGCGCTGCGGGCGCGGCGGTCACCGCACGAGGGCGAGGCGCTCGACTGCTTCGTCGACGCGCATGCCCGCGCCCGCGGGCTGCGCGACACCCCCGCCTTCCGCCACCGGCTCGGCCACCAGCTCGCCGCCGACCCGTACATCGAGCGCTACTGGCAGCTCCACGCCGAGCTGTCCGGCGCCGACCCCAACCTCGGCGCCGCTCACGACTGGCTCCGCGCCGCCCTGGACACCCAGGCGACCCGCACCGTGGGCCGGTTACGCTGCTGTCCATGAACGGCAGCGGCACCGCACCAGCAGTACCCCGCCCCGCGTACCGGCGGCTGAGCGTGGCGGAGCGGCGCGCCCAGCTGCTGGCGGCGGCCCTCGGCCTCTTCGCCCAACGGGCGCCGGAGGACGTGTCGTTGGACGATGTGGCGAACGCGGCGCAGGTCTCCCGGCCGCTGGTCTACCGGTACTTCCCCGGCGGCAAGCAGCAGTTGTACGAGGCGGCCCTGCGCAGCGCCGCCGACAACCTCGAGGGCTGCTTCGACGAGGCGGAGACCGGCCCGCTCACCCTGCGGCTGGCCCGCGCGCTGGACCGCTACCTCGCCTTCGTCGACCAGCACGACGCCGGATTCAGCGCGCTGCTGCAGGGCGGCAGCGTCGTGGAGACGGCCCGCACGAACGCCATCGTCGACGAGGTGCGGCGCACCGCCGCCGAGCAGATCCTGCGCCACCTGGGCGCGCCGGAGCCGGGCCCGCGGCTGCGGATGATGGTCCGTACGTGGATCACCGCCGTCGAGGCGGCCTCGCTGATCTGGGTCGACGAGGAGAAGCAGGTGCCGCTGGACGAGCTGCGCGACTGGCTCGTCGACCACTTCGTCGCGCTGCTCGTCGCGACCTCGGCGACGGACGAGGAGAGCGCGCGGGCCGCGGCCGCCGCGCTGGCCACGGAGACCGCCGACGGGCCGGTCGGCATCCTCGCGCGGCGGCTGGCCCCGGCCCTGTCGGGCGCCGCCCACCTGCTCTGATCCCGCCCCGCTTGCCGTGATGTGACACTGGCCGCGTGAGAAGCGAGAACACGCCCTTCGTCGGCGGCCCGATGGACGGGCGGGTGCTCCCCGTCCTGGTCGACGCGACCGGCCGGCCACCCGCCCGGTACGAGATCCCCGTCCCCGGGGAGGCCGGCGCGCCGGAGACGGTGCACGTCTACCGTCGCGAGCCGGGCCCCGCCGGCCGGCTGGGGCTGCCGCGCGGCTGGGTGTACGCCTACGACGCGGAAGCGGCACCCGGTGCGGGGCGGCCCAAGTGGCCGTGGAAACGGCGCCATTGAGGGAACTCCTGCCGCCCGCCGGTCGTTCTGCTCTTACTCGACGGCCTGCACTGCGGCCGCCGATCGGGTGATGCCCGTCCCCCGGTTCGCCCGCTCCCCCGGCGGGAAGGCGTGACCCATGGCACCATCCGAACCAGTCGGATGGTCGGTCCAGAGCGGAGGTGGCGCGGTGCGGGGACGGTTCCGGCGGTCGGTGGGTTCGGTGGCGCTCCTGGGCGCCGTCGCCGTGGCGCTGCCCGCGGCACCTGTGTACGCGACGAGCAGGCCCGCCGCGCCGCCCGACATCCCCGTGAGCGAGCTGCTGACCCGGCTGCAGAAGCTCTACCAGCAGACGGAGGCGGCCACCGAGGCGTACAACGCCACCGAGGAGGACCTCAAGGCGCAGGCCAAGCTGTCCAAGAAGCTCGACGGACGGCTGCGGGCCGCCCGCTCGGACCTGGCGCAGGGCCGCGCGGACGCCGGACGGCTGGCCCGCGAGCAGTACACGGGCTCCGGACCCGGCGGCCTCTCGCCGTACGTCCAGTTCCTGCTCTCCAAGGACCCCGAGCAGGCGCTGGACCGCGGCCATCTGCTCAAGGAGGCGGCCGGCCACCAGGCGGACACGGTCACCCGGCTCGCCGGCAGCGCCAAAAAGGCGAACGAGCTGGCGACAAAGGCCAAGAAGGCGCTGGACAGGAAGAAGTCCCTGGCCGACCGGCGGAAGAAACAGAAGGCGAAGGTCGAGGGGAGGCTGCGGGAGGTCGAGACGATGCTCTCCTCCCTCTCGCCGCAGCAGCTCGCGGAGCTGAGCCGGCTGGAGCGGGCCGGCATGGAGGACGCGCAGCAGGCGTTCCTCGGCTCCGGCGCGCTCGGCGGCCCGCAGGCCCCGTCCAAGGGCGGACAGCGGGCCATGGCGTACGCGCTGACGCAGGTCGGCAAGCCGTATGTGTGGGGCGCCGAGGGCCCGGACTCCTTCGACTGCTCGGGGCTCACCTCGCAGGCGTGGGCCCATGCCGGCAAGCCGATCCCGCGCACGAGCCAGGAGCAGTGGAAGCAGCTTCCGCACGTCAGCCTGCGCGAGCTGCGCCCCGGCGACCTGGTGATCTACTTCCCCGGCGCGACGCATGTGGCGATGTATCTCGGGGACGGCATGGTCGTGCAGGCCCCGCGCCCCGGCGCCAAGGTCAAGATCTCCCCGATCGCCGCCAACCCGCTGCTGGGCGCCGTCCGCCCGGACGAGGACGCGGCCGGCCTCAAGGACTACACCCCGCCGGAGCTGCCGGACGGCGCCACGGACGGGGACGACACGGGCTACGGCGACGCGTCGGCGCCCGGTGACTGAAGACCCACCGGGACGCACGGCGGGGCGGCTCCCCCCGAGGGAACCGCCCCGCTTCCGTGCCGCGTGCCCGCGGCTCAGGCGGTCAGCGACGCCAGGTACGCGCCCGCCTTGTCCGGGTCGTAGAAGAAGTTCTCGAAGTCGGACGGGTCGTTGAAGCCGTTGGCGAAACGATCGGCCGCGGGCTGGAGCTGGCCGGCCGCGCCGATGTAGTTCAGCACGTGCTCCGGCGGCGGCGCCAGCATGGCGTTCGTCCACTTGGTGACGTGCTGGGCGGTGGCCCAGTACCGGTCGAAGGCGGCCTGCATGAAGTCCGCGTCGAACGGCTTGTCACCGTGCTCCACGATCGCGTCGAGGTAGGCGGCGGCGCACTTGGACGCGGAGTTCGAGCCCTGGCCCGTGATCGGGTCGTTGGCCACGACGACGTCCGCGACGCCGAGCACCAGGCCGCCCGAGGGCAGCTTGCCGATGGGGTTGCGCACGGTCGGCGCGTACCGGCCGGCCAGCGTGCCGTTGGCGTCGGTCAGCTCGACGTTGGTGCAGCGCGCGTACTCCCAGGGCAGGAACTTCTCCAGCAGCTCCAGCGTCAGCGCCAGGTGCTCGTTGGGATCCTTCACGCCCTGGAAGGCGTCCAGCGGACCGCCGGGGATGCCCTCCCAGAAGAGGATGTCGGCGCGGCCCGAGGTGGTGTAGGTCGGCATGACGAAGAGCTCGCCGACGCCGGGGACGAGGTTGCAGCGGACCGCGTCGAACTCGGGGTGCTCCGGGCGGGGGCCCATGCCGTGCACGTACGCGACGGCCAGCGCGCGCTGCGGGGTGTCGTACGGGGAACGCGTGGCGTCCCGGCCGAACATGGACACCAGCTCGCCCTTGCCCGCGGAGACCAGCGTCAGGTCGTAGCGGGAGGCGAAGAAGTCGAGGTCGGAGACGGCGGCACCGTGGATCACGAGCTGGCCGCCGCGCTGCGCGAAGGTCTCCATCCAGCCGGCCATCTTCACGCGCTGGTCGACGGACTGCGCGTAGGCGTCCAGCTTGCCGACCCAGTCGATGGCGCGCTGGGAGCCCTCGGGCGACTCGAAGCTGCCCGGGGCCGCCACGGAGACGCCCAGGCCCTCGATGCGCGGCGCCTGGCTCTCCCAGAAGTTGATCTGGAGGTCGCGCTCGTGCTGGAGGGCGGTGTGGAACATGCACTGCGTCGACATGACCCGGCCGGAACGGATCTCGTCGGCGGTGCGGTTGGACATGAGGGTGACCTCATAGCCCTTGGACTGCAGTCCAAGGGCAAGCTGGAGACCGGACTGGCCGGCTCCGATGATGAGTATCTTCCGCATGGTGGTGCTCTTCTCTGCTTCGGGTCCGCGACGTTGCGGGCCTATTCGGGGGTCATCTCCAGGGCATGCGCGACGAGGGTGAGCAAGGACTCCACGACCGTGATCCGCTGGCGTGCATCCATGATCACCACGGGCACCCCATGCGGTACGGAAAGGGCCTCGCGCACATCCTCGGCCGCGTATTCGGCGGTCCCCTCGAAGTGATTGACGGCGACGACGTACGGAAGACCGCAGCTCTCGAAGTAGTCGAGAGCGGGGAAGCAGTCCTCGAGACGCCGGGTGTCCGCCATCACTATCGCGCCGATGGCACCCCGGACCAGGTCGTCCCACATGAACCAGAACCGCTGCTGACCCGGGGTACCGAAGAGGTACAGGACGAGGTCCTGGTCGAGCGTGATGCGGCCGAAGTCCATCGCGACCGTGGTCGTGGTCTTCTCCGGGGTGGCCGACAGGTCGTCGGTGTCCTCGCTGGCCTGCGTCATCACCGCTTCGGTCTGCAGCGGCGTGATCTCGGAGACCGACCCGACGAAGGTCGTCTTGCCGACGCCGAACCCGCCCGCCACCACGATCTTGGTGGCGATGGGGGCCTGCGTGCGGTCCGTCTGCCAGCTCTGCAGCCCCTCGTCGGCGGCAGGCGTCCCGGCGCTCGCCGTCATCGTCTCAGAGCCTGCGAAGTCCACTCAGCACCCTCTCAAGCAGCGCGCGGTCGGGCTGGCCGGTGCCGTGCCCGGAGCCGTAGACGCGGATCTTTCCCTGGTCGGCGAGGTCGCTGAGCAGGACGCGGACCACGCCCAGCGGCATTTTGAGCAGCGCGGAGATCTCCGCGACGGACCGCATCCGGCGGCACAGCTCGACGATGGCGCGCATCTCGGGCATGACCCGGTCGGCCCAGCCGCCCGAGGTCAGCTCGCGGCGCTCCTCCGGCGCCTCCAGCGCGGCCACGAACGTCTCGACGAGCAGGACGTGGCCGAAGCGGGTGCGGCCGCCCGTGAGCGAATACGGCCGCACGCGCGCGGGTTTCCGGTCCCCGCTGCGCGTAGGGAGTTTGGGTGCGGTACTCACTGGGAGCTCTCCATCGACTTGCGCAGTTCGCTGCGGAGTTCGGGGGTGAGGACATGGCCGGCCCGGCCGACGAAGAGCGCCATGTGGTAGGCGATGACGCTCATGTCGCAGTCGGGGGTGGCATGCACGCCGAGCAGCGAACCGTCACTGATGTAACTGACGAACAGACTGCCCTCATCCATGGCGATCATCGTCTGCTTGACCGTGCCGCCGTCCATCAGCTTCGCCGCGCCGTTGGTGAGGCTGCCGACGCCGGACACGATGGTGGCCAGGTCGGCGCTGGAACCCCGCGGGCCGCGCCGGCCTGCGGCCTCAGCGGTCCCTTCCGCCAGCAGCGGGTCGGAAGCCAGCAGCAGCAGCCCGTCCGACGACACCACGGCCACCGAACGGATGCCCGGCACCTCGTCGACCAGATTGGACAACAGCCACTGCAGATTCCGGGCCTGATGACTCAGTCCGTAAGCAGTGGGCGCTTGCGCCTTCAATCGCGTGCCTCCTCGACAACGTGACTCTCTCCCGGGGCCCCCGCTCCGTCGGTGTCCGTTTGTGGGATGGTCTGTTCGGACGTGCGCTCCGCGATCTCGGCCTCCACGTCCCGACGGCCTTCCCGCGCGCCCTGCTGGAAGCCGCCCAGCCGGCGCCGCAGCGCCTCGGCGTTCACCCCGCCGCCCTGCCGCGGCGCGCTCGGCGGCCGCTGTGCCACGACGCGGGGCGTGCGCTTGGGCAGCCCCATGTCGGTGAGCCGCCGGACGGGCGGCTCCTCCTCGGCGTCCTCGGCCCGGCTGTGCTCGGCACTGCCGCCGTCGGCCGGGGCCGGCGCCGCGGGGGCTTCGTCGTCGACGTACGGCGACCGGCCGGCCGGTACGGCACCGGTCTCGGGGCCGCCGTCGGGGTCACCGGAGAAGTCCGGCACGCCGGGCCTCGGCGCGGCCGGGGCCGGCACGCCGGTGTTCGGCACGCCGGTGCTCGACGCGGCCGGGGCCGTCCCGATACCCGCCGCGTCGATCGTCCGCTCCGCGGCCTCGATCAGCGGGTCCGTGAACGGGCCCGTGAGGGAGTCCGGCAGAGGGTCGGTGAGCGGGTCCGGCACGGGCCCCCGGAGGGAGTCCGGTGCAGGTCCCCGGAGGGAGTCCGGCAGGGGGTCCGTCAGCGGGTCGGGCAGCGGATCCGTCAGCGGGTCGGGCAGCGGGTCCGTCAGCGGATCACCGACGGGAGCCGGTGCCGACTGCGGCTGCTGGGGCTGCTGCTCCTGTTGCGGCTGAACCTGCTGGGGCTGCTGCGGCTGCTGCGGCTCGGCCTGCTGTTCCCGCTGCGGCGGCAGCATCCGCTGGCCGCGCGGCGGCAGCGCGTTGGAGTTGGCCTCCGCGACCGAGCCCGGGAGGGTCGGCCCCGTCTGCACCGTGCCGGGCTGCGCGGCCGCGGCCGGCGTCGGACGGGTCGGCAGGATGGACTTCGGCAGCACCACGACGGCGGTGACGCCGCCCTGCTGCTGGTCACGAAGCTGGACGCGGACGCCGTGCCGCGCGGCCAGCCGTACGACGACGTACAGGCCGAGGCCGAGCGCCTCGTCGACCGTCTCCGAGGACGTCGCGGTCTCCGGGTCCGCCAGCCGCTGGTTCAGCTCCGCCATCCGCTCGGCGGTCATCCCTATGCCCTGGTCCTGGACCGAGAGCATCAGCTCGCCGCTCTCCAGCAGCCAGCCGGAGAGCTCGACGTGGGCGTCCGGCGGCGAGAACGCCGTGGCGTTGTCCAGCAGCTCGGAGACGAGGTGGCTGACGTCGTCGGCGGCGAAGCCGGCGATCTGGGAGTGCGGCGGCAGCGACTGGATGCGCACCCGCTCGTACCGCTCGATCTCGCTGATCGAGGCGCGCAGCACGTCCAGCAGCGGCACCGGCACGGCGTTGTGGTTGCTGTGCTCGGAGCCGGAGAGGACGAGGAGGTTCTCGCTGTTCCGGCGGACGCGCGCGGCGAAGTGGTCGAGCTTGTAGAGCGTTTCCAGCCGCTCGGGGTCCTGCTCCTTCTCCTCCAGGCCCTCGATGACGGCGAGCTGCCGCTCGACGAGGCCGACCGTGCGCATCGCCAGGCTGACGAACCGGTTGTTCACGCCGGAGCGCAGCGCGGCCAGCCGCTCGGTGAGGTCGGCGCGCTCCTCCAGCAGCACGTCGCGCTCGGCGGCCAGCCGCTTGCGGCCGTTCGCCATCCGGGCGCGCTCGCCCTCCGCCTCGGCGGCCGTCCGCGCCAGCTCGGCGACCTGCGCGTGCAGCGCGTTGACGGAGCGCACGGTCTGCGCGTACTCGTCGTTGCGGCCCTTGTACTCGATGGACTGCTCGTCGGCCGGGTCCTTGGCGACCCGCGCGGCCCCGCGGCGCAGCGCGGACAGCGGCTGGGTCATCGTGCGCGCCGCCCAGACGCTGATGCCGACGGCGAGCAGCAGGCAGAGCCCGACCAGCCCGATGCGGATCTCCAGCGACGTGACGTCGTCGTCCCGGAGCTTCGCCATCGCCTTCACCTCGGCGGTGCTCAGCGAGGACTCCACGCTGCGCATCAGGCCGACGCGGGTGGCGGTGGTGGACTCGATGCGCTTCCGGTCGAGCTGGAGGTCCAGGGGGTAGAGCCGGGGCTGGTCGGTGAGCTTGTCGAGGTAGCGCTCGGCGGTGTCGACGTCGGTGCCGTTGACCGTGCGGTCGTAGCTGTCCCGGGCTCCGTCGCCGGCGCTCTGCGCGAAGTCGGCGAGCGAGGCCAGTTCGCGTACGTGCGACTGCTGGGCCGCTGCGGACAGGTCGGTCTCCCGGCCCTCGCTCGCCAGCCCGGCGAGCAGCAGCGCGCGGCTGGCGGACGCCTGTTCGGTGGCGCGGGCGAGAAGCGGCAGGGCCTCGGCGTGGGAGCCGGCCGCGGTGGCGCGGGGCGGCACCCGGCGGGCGATGTCGGTCGAAATGGCGTCAAGCGCCTGAATGGTGGCAGTGTAGGACTTGAACGTGGCCAGGGCGCTGCCCGCGCCGGTCAGCCCCTGCTGACGGACCTTGGGCAGCGAGTCGAGCAGCTTGCCGGCGTCACCGAACGCCGCGGTCTCCGCGGAGGTCTCGGCCGCCTCGGCGCGCAGGTCCTTGATCTGCCGGTCCACGCGGGCCCGCTGGGCCTCCGAGACGCCGTTCCCACCGCGCGTGGTCCGGCCTCCCGCGACGTACACCGTCATGGCGTCGCGCTCGTCGGCGAGGGAGTGGGACAGGGTCACCGCGCGGGCGTTCAGCTCGCCGAGGTCGACCAGCTCCTGGGAGCCGTCCACATCCTGCGTTGCCGAGGCGATGACGGGCGTGCCGACCGCCATGACGGCGACGGCGACCACCGCCACGGCCCCCATGAGCCTGTTGCGCACGCGCGCGGGACGTCCGCCCGCGCGGTCACCGTCCGTACCGGACCTGGCCGGGCCGGCCGGTGTTCCCGGCTCCACCACGTCACCCCGAAGCCGCTTCTTCCGCACCGCTGCTCGCAATCCTGTCTCGCCTGCCCACGCCGTGTGTGGCCTTGCGGACCCGGCCGTTCTCCCCGGAAGGCGGATCTGCGGCGCGTCCGCAGCACCTCACGCCCCCGCCGGGCAGACAGTCCGGCTGTGCGCGTCGCGATGAGGGAATGGCCCCACCCATGATCCGGAATACGACCATTTCACCGGCGCCGCGCGGTGGCCCGGCAACGCCTGCCCGGCCACCTGAATGAGTGAACATCAATCGGAAGTTGACCATCAACTTCCGCTGTGAGGCGCAACAGTAGGCCATCGGCGGGCGGGTTTGGAGAACCGTCCGGGGCCTGGCAGGATGCCCGCCCGCATCTTACGCAGCGGCCTTTCGGGCCGTCCTGGGGCCGGAATTGGCCCCGTTCACGCGCCGCGCGCCCGATTCCCCGCATTCCGGGCGCCCTTCCCCGGCCGTTCCCCGGTCTCTTCCCGCCACTCCGGCATGCTTGCCCGCATGCGTATCGAACTCGCCACCGAGCCCGGCGACCCCCAACGCCCCAATGAGGACTACGCATCAGTAGCGCTGCCCGCTTCCGGGCAGGGCGGCGTCCTCGTTCTGCTCGACGGCGTGACGCCACCGCCGGAGGACTTCGGGTGCCGCCACGACGTGCCGTGGTTCACCGCGCGCCTCGGGGGCGCGATGCTCGAACTGTCCGGTTCGCTCCGCGACATGACACTCACCGAAGCCCTCTCCGAAGCCATCGGGCGCACCGCCGCGGCCCATCGCGACACCTGTGACCTTTCTCACAGCAGGACTCCGCAGGCGACGGCCATCGCCGCACGCTGGTCCCCGTACGCCGTCGAGTACCTCGTGCTGTCGGACTCGGCGCTCCTCGTCGAGGCGCCGGACGGCACGGTCGAGGCGGTACTGGACCAGCGCCTCGAACAGCTTCCGGCCGCGGTCGGCGAGCTGCGCGCCGCGGTACGGGCGCTGCCGGAGGGCTCCGCCGAACGGGCGGCCGCGGCCCGCGAGTACGTCGCGGCGGTCGAGGCGCTGCGCAACGCCGAGGGTGGCTTCTACACCGCGGCCGCCGACCCTTCGGTGGCGGCGCGCGCGGTCACCGGCACCGTGCCGCGCGACCGGGTCCGCTCACTGACCGCGCTGAGCGACGGGGCCGGGCGCTGGGTGGAGGTGTTCCGCGAGGGCTCGTGGGCCGACTGCCTGGGCGTGGTGCGCAAGGAGGGGCCGCAGGCGCTCATCGACCGGGTGCGGGCGGCCGAGAACGCCGACGCGGACGGGCTGGACTTTCCGCGCGGCAAAATGCACGACGACGCGGCGGTGGTGTACGCGGAGCTGTGAGGGGGGGGCGGGCGGTGGCGCGCTCCGGGCGTCAGCCCTGTTCCCGTCCGTCTTCCTGCGTCTCGCCCTGTTCCCGGGCCTCGTCCTGCTCCTGCACCTCGTCCTGTTCCGGCTCTTGTTCATCGTTCAACCGATGCAGCAGCCGCGCCAGTTCGGCGATCTCCCCGCGGTCCCAGGCGGCGAGCCGACGGGCATACCGGTCACGCCGGGCGCTGCGCACCCGGGTGAAGCGGGCCAGCCCCTCGTCCGTGAGCCGGACCAGGACGGCGCGCCCGTCGGCCGGGTCCTTCTGGCGGGCCACCAGGCCCAGATCGTCAAGGGCCCGGAGCTGACGGCTGATGGTCGCCTTGCCGACACCGAAGTAACAGGCCAGTTCGGTGGCGCGCTGCTCGCCGGCCTCGGCGAGCCGGAGCAGCAGACCGTACGCGGAGGGCTCCAGGTCCGGGTGGACCTCGCGGGCCATCTCGCCGGAGGAGGCGCGGGCACGGCGCAGAAATACGGCCAACTCGTGTTCCAGCGACAGAAAGAGGTCGTCGATGCCGCCGGGCCGCTTCGCCGCCGCTCCGTCGGTTCCGGTGTTGTGCACGTCAGCGCCCTTTCCCGTTTTCCGGACGATGGAAGAATTTTTCAGCGGCGGCCGATTCCGCAGCTGAGCCAGTATTTCGCAGGATTAGACCAACGGAATCACCTGGTCCCCCTTTCCGCCTCTGGTCTACGCGCGTATCGTCCTTTATGGCATGACCACACCAAGTCGGCCCACTCCCTCCCAGGTCCCACCGAGATCTACGGAGTCACGTATGCGCGTGCACAGATCCGGCCCGGCCCGCCACCTCCGGCGCCCCACCGCCACGGTGGCCGCAATCCTCCTCACCCTGCTCGCCCTGCTCTGCGGCACCGTCGGCACCGCGACCGCCGCCGGGCCCGCCACCACTCCCGGCAAGGACGCGCCGGAGCCCACCCACCCCGGCCAGGACTGGGCCGGCTCGCAGGTCGCCAAGCACGAGGGCGGCGCGGGGGCACCCGTCGCGCCGTCCGTCCAGGCGTCCGTGGAAGGCGTGGACGTCAGCGGCCATCAGGGCAACGTCGCATGGTCGACGCTGTGGAACAGCGGGGTGAAGTTCGCCTACGTCAAGGCGACCGAATCCACCAGCTACATCAACCCGTATTTCGCTCAGCAGTACAACGGGTCCTACAACGTCGGCATGATTCGCGGCGCCTACCACTTCGCCCTCCCGAACACCTCCTCCGGCGCCGCCCAGGCCAATTACTTCGTGGACCACGGAGGCGGCTGGTCCAGGGACGGCAAGACACTGCCCGGCGCGCTCGACATGGAGTACAACCCCTACGGCGCCACCTGCTACGGCATGAGCGCAACCGCCCTGGTGAACTGGATGAAGGACTGGTTCGCCACCTACAAGGCGCGCACCGGACGGGACGCGGTGATCTACACCTCCACCAACTGGTGGAAGCAGTGCACCGGCAACTACGCGGGCTTCGGCAGCATCAACCCGCTGTGGATCCCGCGGTACGGCTCCTCGGTGGGTGAACTCCCGGCCGGCTGGGGCTTCCACACCATCTGGCAGTACACGTCCACCGGGCCGACCGTGGGCGACCACAACCTCTTCAACGGCGCGTACGACCGTCTCCAGGCGCTCGCGAACGGGTAAGAGGCCGACAGGGCTCCCCCACCGTGCCGCGAGGACCTGCGCCGGCCCCCCTCCCGCAGGCCCTCGCGGCACGGCGCCCTGTCTCCCCCTCCCCCGTGCGCGTCTTCGAAAGAGGCTCCCCCCTATGCGCATACGCCGGTGCATCACGCTGCTCTCCACGCTCTGCACGGCCCTCGCGGTGGCCGTGCCCGCCTCCGCCGCATCCGCATCCCCCACCTCCCCCGCCGCCCCCGCTTCCTCCTCGGCGGACACCCCCCACCCCTACGGAACCGACCACGCCGGCTCCACGCTCCGCACCCACGAGGGCGCCGCCTCCGGCCCGGCGCCGCAGCCGCTCGCCGGGGTGGCCGGCATGGACGTCAGCAGCCACCAGGGCAATGTGAACTGGGCAGCGGCCTGGCGCGCCGGCGCCCGTTTCGCCATCGTCAAGGCCACCGAGGGCACGGGCTACCGCAACCCCAAGTACGGCCAGCAGTACGGCGGTTCCTACAACGCCGGCATGATCCGCGGCGCGTACCACTTCGCGCTGCCGAACACCTCGTCCGGCGCCGCCCAGGCCAACTACTTCGTCGACAACGGCGGCGGCTGGAAGGCGGACGGCCGGACGCTGCCGCCCGCGCTGGACATCGAGTACAACCCGTACGGCGCGACCTGCTACGGCCTGAGCCGGGCGGCCATGAACGCCTGGATCCGGGACTTCAGCGCCACGGTGCACGCGCGGACCGGCCGCTACCCGATGATCTACACCGCCACCAACTGGTGGCGGCTGTGCACCGGCGACAACGCGTCCTTCGGGATCAAGCACCCGCTGTGGATCGCCCGCTACGCCGCCTCCCCGAACCCGCTCCCCGCCGGCTGGCCGGCCCACACCATCTGGCAGTACGCCGACCGCGGCCGCTTCCCCGGCGACCAGAACGTCTTCAACGGCTCACTGGACCAGCTCCGGAAGCTGGCGACGGGCTGACCGCCTTCTTTCTGGACAGTGCGAGGCCCGGAGCCCCGCCACGCGGGAGTTCCGGGCCTCATGGCCGGACGCGGCCGTCACGCCGCCACCGGCACCTCCGGTGCGGCCGGCGCGGAGGCCGGGGTCAGGGCCAGGTCGAGGACCTGGCGGACGTCGGAGACCGGGTGGACGTCGAGCTTCTCCAGGATCTCGGCGGGGACGTCGTCCAGGTCCGCCTCGTTGCGCTTGGGGATGATCACCGTGGTGATCCCCGCGCGGTGCGCCGCGAGGAGCTTCTGCTTGACGCCGCCGATGGGCAGCACCCGGCCGGTGAGGGAGACCTCGCCGGTCATCGCCACGTCGGGCCGGACCTGACGCCCGCTGAGCAGCGAGGCCAGCGCCGTGGTCATGGTGATGCCCGCGCTCGGGCCGTCCTTGGGGACCGCGCCCGCCGGGACGTGCAGGTGCACGCCGCGCTCCTTCAGGTCGCCGACGGGCAGCTCCAGCTCCGCGCCGCGCGAGCGGAGGAAGGAGAGCGCGATGTGCGCCGACTCCTTCATCACGTCACCGAGCTGGCCGGTGAGCTGGAGACCCGAGCCGCCGGTCTCGGCGTCGGCGAGCGACGCCTCGACGTACAGCACGTCGCCGCCCGCGCCGGTCACGGCCAGCCCGGTCACCACACCGGGCACCGCCGTGCGCCGCTCCTCCGGGTCCTGCGCGGCCTCCGGGACGTGGTGCGGCCGCCCGATCAGCGGGCGCAGCTCGTTCACGCCGACGGTGAAGGGGAGGTCCTGTTCGCCCAGTTCGTGCTTGGCCGCGATCTTGCGGAGCAGCCGGGCAATCGCGCGCTCCAGGTTCCGCACGCCCGCCTCGCGGGTGTACTCGCCGGCCAGCTTGCGCAGCGCGGCGTCCTCGATCACGACCTCGCCGGGCTCCAGGCCGGCCTTCTCGAGCTGGCGCGGGAGCAGGTGGTCGCGGGCGATGGTGACCTTCTCGTCCTCGGTGTAGCCGTCGAGGCGGACCAGGTCCATGCGGTCCAGGAGCGGCTCCGGGATGGCCTCCAGGACGTTGGCCGTGGCGAGGAAGACCACGTCGGAGAGGTCGAGCTCGACCTCCAGGTAGTGGTCGCGGAAGGTGTGGTTCTGCGCCGGGTCGAGCACTTCGAGGAGCGCCGCGGCCGGGTCGCCGCGGAAGTCCGAGCCGACCTTGTCGATCTCGTCGAGGAGGACGACCGGGTTCATGGAGCCCGCCTCCTTGATGGCGCGGACGATGCGGCCCGGCAGCGCGCCGACGTACGTACGCCGGTGGCCGCGGATCTCCGCCTCGTCCCGGACGCCGCCGAGCGCGACGCGGACGAACTTGCGGCCCATGGCGCGGGCCACGGACTCGCCGAGGGAGGTCTTGCCGACACCGGGCGGGCCGGTCAGGGCCAGCACGGCACCGCCGCGGCGGCCGCCGACCAGGCCGAGGCCGCGGTCCGCGCGGCGCTTGCGCACGGCCAGGTACTCGGTGATCCGCTCCTTCACGTCGTCCAGGCCCGCGTGGTCCGCGTCCAGGACGGCGCGGGCGCCCTTGATGTCGTACGCGTCCTCGGTGCGCTCCGTCCAGGGCAGCTCCAGGACGGTGTCCAGCCAGGTGCGGATCCAGGAGCCCTCCGGGCTCTGGTCGCTGGACCGCTCCAGCTTGTCGACCTCCTTCAGGGCCGCCTTGCGGACGTCCTCGGGCAGGTCGGCGGCCTCGACGCGGGCGCGGTAGTCGTCGCTCTCGTCGTCCGTGTCGCCGTTCAGCTCCGACAGTTCCTTGCGGACCGCCTCGAGCTGGCGACGCAGCAGGAACTCGCGCTGCTGCTTGTCGACGCCCTCCTGGACGTCCTTGGCGATGGACTCGGCGACGTCCTGCTCGGCGAGGTGCTCGCGGAGCGCTTCGGTGGCGTCCTTCAGCCGGGCCACCGGGTCGGTGGTCTCCAGCAGCCGGACCTTCTGCTCGGTGGACAGGAAGGGGCTGTACCCGGAGTTGTCGGCGAGCTGGCCGACGTCCTCGATCTGCTGGACACGGTCCACGACCTGCCAGGCGCCGCGCTTGCGCAGCCAGCTCGTGGCAAGCGCCTTGTACTCCTTGACCAGCTCGGTGACGTGGCCGGGCACAGGTTCGGGGACGGTCTCCTCGACCGTCGTGCCCTCCACCCAGAGGGCGGCGCCGGGCCCGGTCGTGCCGGAGCCGATCTTCACGCGCCCCAGGCCGCGGATCAGCGCGCCCGGGTCGCCGTCGGACAGCCGGCCGACCTGCTCGACCTTGCCGAGCGTGCCGATACCGGCGTAGGTGCCGTCGATGCGTGGAACGAGCAGCACCCGTGGCTTGTTACCGGGTGAGGCGGCGGCCTGCGCGGCCTCCACCGCGGCGCGTACGTCCGCGTCGGACAGGTCCAGTGGCACCACCATGCCCGGCAGGACGACCTCGTCGTCGAGGGGCAGCACGGGCAGGGTGAGCGGTGTGGACGTCGAAGCCATGATCTCCCCTTCGGCAGGCAAGTTGAGCTGTACCCACTCAATGCTCGTGAGCCGGTGGATGTTCCCAGGGGCTTGTTCGCTGTCAGCGATCAGACGCGGACGCGCGGTGCGAGGGCCGAAACGGCCGCGCGTACGGGACGTAAGGGCTCATAAAGTGGGGGCCCGTCCGGCATCCATCCCGACTCCGGAGGCCCCGCACCCATGTCAGCCCTGTACGCCACCGACGAGACGCCCGTCACGCTGGAGCGCCGGAACGGGCCGTACGGTGAGGTGGTGCTGCGGCAGCGCGGGCCGCACTTCGAGATCATCGCCAACGGGTGCTTCCTGATGGACACCTCCGACGGTCGGTCGGAGCGGCTGCTGATCGACGCCGCGCTCGCCGCACTGCCCGCCGACCGCGCGCGGCCCTCCGTACTGATCGGCGGGCTGGGCGTCGGCTTCTCGCTGGCGCGCGCCGCCGCGGAGCCGCGGTGGGGCCGGATCGCGGTCGTCGAGCGCGAGGGCGCGGTCATCGACTGGCACCGCGAGGGGCCGCTGGCGGCGGTGTCGGGGCCGGCGCTGGCCGACCCGCGGACGGAGATCGTCCAGGCCGATCTGGTGGCGCACGTACGGGAGGGCGCGGGCGACGGGACGTACGACGCGCTCTGCCTGGACATCGACAACGGCCCGGACTGGACCGTCACCGAGGACAACGGCGGCCTGTACTCCCCCGCCGGTCTCGCGGCTTGCCGGGACCGGCTGACGCCGGGCGGGGTGCTGGCCGTCTGGTCCGCGCAGCCCTCGCCCGCTTTTGAGGATGCGCTCCGGAATGCCGGATTCAGCGAGGTTCGCACCGAAGAGATCCCCGTTGTCCGAGGCGTCCCGGACGTGGTCCACCTCGCAGGGAAACGCGCGTAGCCGCGGGTCACATGGTGCCTTTACGCTGCTGCCAGCAGTATGCGACCAGTCAGTACAGCCGGTCAGCACAGCAGTACACCTAGTCAGTACTCCGGTACAGCAAGTCAGTACGCGACCACGCACGGGGAAATTCAGGGGCGGGCGATGGACCAGACTCAGACCACCCACGGCGCCGCGGCGGCGGCCACGCCCGGCGCCCAGCGGCGGGTGCTCGTCGTCGAGGACGACCCGACGATCGTCGACGCCATCGCGGCCCGGCTGCGCGCCGAGGGCTTCCAGGTGCAGACCGCCGTCGACGGCCCGTCGGCCGTGGACACCGCCGAGGCGTGGCAGCCCGACCTGCTCGTCCTCGACATCATGCTGCCCGGCTTCGACGGCCTGGAGGTGTGCCGCCGGGTACAGGCCCAGCGGCCGGTCCCGGTGATGATGCTCACCGCGCGGGACGACGAGACGGACATGCTGGTGGGTCTCGGCGTCGGCGCCGACGACTACATGACCAAACCGTTCTCCATGCGCGAGCTGGCGGCGCGGGTGCACGTCCTGCTGCGCCGCGTCGAGCGGGCCGCGCTCGCCGCGCACACCCCGCGCAGCGGCATCCTGCGCCTGGGCGAGCTGGAGATCGACCACGCGCAGCGGCGGGTCCGGGTGCGCGGCGCCGACGTGCACCTCACCCCCACCGAGTTCGACCTGCTGGTCTGCCTCGCCAACACCCCGCGCGCCGTGCTCTCCCGTGAGCAGCTCCTCGCCGAGGTCTGGGACTGGGCGGACGCCTCCGGCACCCGTACGGTCGACAGCCACATCAAGGCGCTGCGCCGGAAGATCGGCGCCGAGCGGATCCGTACGGTGCACGGCGTCGGTTACGCCCTGGAGACCCCGCCGGCATGAAGTCGCCCCTACCCCTGGCGCGTGAGCTGTGGCAGCGGGCCTGGGAGGCGATGCGCCCGCTCGATCCGTACCGCTCGGTCAAGGCGGCGCTCGGCGCGCTGGTCACCGTTTCGGTGATCATCACGACCCTGCTGGTCCTCGTCGCGTTCCACTCGGCGACGGAGCTGCGGGTCATCACGGTCTTCTCGATCATCGCCTCGCTGCTGATCACCCAGTTCGTCGCGCAGGGGCTGACGGCCCCGCTGGACGAGATGACGGATGTGACCAGGGCGATGGCCGCCGGGGACTACACGCGGCGGGTGCAGGGCAGCCGCCGGGACGAGTTCGGCGAGCTGGCCGACGCCTTCAACACGATGGCCGCCGACCTGGAGGCGGTGGACACCCACCGCAAGGAACTGGTCGCCAACGTCTCGCACGAGCTGCGCACGCCGATCGCCGCGCTGCGCGCCGTGCTGGAGAACGTCGTCGACGGGGTCTCCGAGGCCGATCCGGAGACGATGCGCACCGCGCTGAGCCAGACCGAGCGGCTCGGCCGCCTGGTCGAGCACCTGCTGGACCTCTCCCGGCTGGACAACGGGGTCATCCCGCTGCACGCCCGCCGCTTCGAGGTCTGGCCCTATCTCTCCGGGGTGCTGAAGGAGGCCAACATGAGCCGCAGCGCCTCGACCCTGGCCGTCGGCTCCAGCCACCACAGCCGTACGGACGTCCATCTCCACCTGGACGTCTCGCCGCCGGAGCTGACCGCGCACGCGGACGCCGAGCGGCTGCACCAGGTCGTCGCCAACCTGATCGACAACGGCATCAAGCACTCCCCGCCGCACGGCCGGGTGACCGTGCGGGCGCGCCGCGGCGAGGGCCCCGGCAGCCTGGTCCTGGAGGTGCAGGACGAGGGGCCCGGCATCCCGGCGTCCGAGCGGCACCGGGTCTTCGAGCGGTTCAACCGCGGCGGCCCCGCGCCGTCCGGTCCGGGCACCGACGGCGGCACGGGACTGGGCCTGGCGATCGCGCGCTGGGCGGTGGATCTGCACGGCGGGCGGATCGGAGTGGCCGAATCCCCGCGTGGCTGCCGTATCCGCGTCACCCTTCCGGGGACCGGTCAGCCCCATCCTTGACGCCCCGTGACGTAGGGTCGGTGGTGGAACCACTCATTCGGGGTGTTCCCCGTGTCCCCACCGGGGGTGCGATGGCGATGCCCCCTACCCAGGTGCGAGCGAACTACGCTTGTTTCCCGCCATCTCGTTCCCCGAAACCCGCCGCCAAATGTGACGTGCGCGACGAGTACCCCTCCCGGACTGCAGCATCGGTCGACAGAGGCGTAGCCTTTATTCCCGCTGTCCACCACCTTTAGGAAGCGGAAGAGGGCGGTTGCCGCCGTGTCGCCACAGTCCCCCAACACCTCGAGTGCCTCGACCGACCAAGACGGGCAGGGTAAGAACCCTGCAGCCGGATTCGGTGCGAACGAGTGGCTCGTCGACGAGATCTACCAGCAGTACCTCCAGGACCCGAACTCGGTAGACCGAGCCTGGTGGGACTTCTTCGCCGACTACAAGCCGGGCGCACCGGTGACGTCGGGCACTCCAGCCGACGAGGCCAAGCCCACCGCGCCTGCCACCCCGGCCGCCGCACCTGCGGCTGCCGCCCCGGCAAAGGCCGAGGCCAAGCCCGCCGCCGCGAAGCCGGCGCCCGCGCAGCCCGCGCCGGCGAAGGCCGCCCCGGCCAAGGCCGACGCGAAGCCCTCCGGTGCAAGCACCGGCTCCACCGGAGCGGCTGGCGCCGCGCGCACTTCTGCCGCCGCTCCGAAGGCGGACGACAAGCCCGCCGAGGCGACCGAAGGCCCGGAGTACGTCACCCTGCGTGGCCCGGCCGCCGCCGTGGCGAAGAACATGAACGCCTCGCTGGAGCTGCCCACGGCCACGTCCGTGCGCGCCGTTCCCGTGAAGCTGCTGTTCGACAACCGCATCGTCATGAACAACCACCTCAAGCGCGCCCGCGGTGGGAAGGTCTCCTTCACCCACCTCATCGGGTACGCCATGGTGCAGGCGCTCAAGGCGATGCCCTCGATGAACTACTCGTTCACCGAGAAGGACGGCAAGCCCACGCTGGTCAAGCCGGACCACATCAACCTCGGCCTCGCCATCGACCTGGTGAAGCCCAACGGTGACCGCCAGCTCGTCGTCGCGGCCATCAAGAAGGCCGAGACCCTCAGCTTCTTCGAGTTCTGGCAGGCGTACGAGGACATCGTCCGCCGCGCCCGGGTCGGCAAGCTGACGATGGAGGACTTCACCGGCGTCACCGCGTCGCTGACGAACCCCGGCGGCATCGGCACCGTGCACTCCGTGCCGCGCCTGATGCCCGGCCAGGGCCTCATCATCGGCGTCGGCGCCATGGAGTACCCCGCGGAGTTCCAGGGCACCTCGCAGGACACCCTGAACAAGCTGGGCGTCTCCAAGGTCATGACGCTGACCAGCACGTACGACCACCGCGTGATCCAGGGCGCCGCCTCCGGCGAGTTCCTGCGCATCATGAGCCAGCTGCTGCTCGGCGAGAACGACTTCTTCGACGACATCTTCAAGTCGCTGCGGATTCCGTACGAGCCGGTGCGCTGGCTGAAGGACATCGACGTCAGCCACGACGACGACGTCTCCAAGGCGGCCCGGGTCTTCGACCTGATCCACGCCTACCGGGTGCGCGGCCACGTCATGGCCGACACGGACCCGCTGGAGTACAAGCAGCGCAAGCACGCCGACCTGGACATCACCGAGCACGGCCTCACGCTCTGGGACCTGGAGCGCGAGTTCGCGGTCGGCGGCTTCTCCGGCAAGTCGATGATGAAGCTGCGCGACATCCTCGGCGTGCTGCGCGACTCGTACTGCCGCACCACCGGCATCGAGTACATGCACATCCAGGACCCCAAGCAGCGCAAGTGGCTGCAGGACCGCCTGGAGCGCCCGCACACCCCGCCGGAGCGCGAGGAGCAGCTGCGCATCCTGCGCCGGCTGAACTCCGCCGAGGCGTTCGAGACCTTCCTGCAGACGAAGTACGTCGGCCAGAAGCGCTTCTCGCTGGAGGGCGGCGAGTCCGTCATCCCGATGCTGGACGCGGTCATCGACTCCGCTGCCGAGTCGCGGCTGGACGAGGTCGTCATCGGCATGGCCCACCGCGGCCGGCTGAACGTCCTCGCCAACATCGTCGGCAAGTCCTACGCGCAGATCTTCCGCGAGTTCGAGGGCAACCTCGACCCGAAGTCGATGCACGGCTCCGGCGACGTGAAGTACCACCTGGGCGCCGAGGGCACCTTCACCGGTCTCGACGGCGAGCAGATCAAGGTCTCGCTGGCCGCCAACCCCTCGCACCTCGAAGCGGTCGACCCGATCGTCGAGGGCATCGCCCGCGCCAAGCAGGACATCATCGGCAAGGGCGGCACGGACTTCACGGTCCTGCCGGTCCAGCTCCACGGTGACGCGGCGTTCGCCGGCCAGGGCGTGGTCGCCGAGACGCTGAACATGTCGCAGCTGCGCGGCTACCGCACCGGCGGCACGGTGCACATCGTCATCAACAACCAGGTCGGCTTCACCGCCGCGCCGGAGTCGGCCCGCTCCTCCATGTACGCCACGGACGTGGCCCGCATGATCGAGGCGCCGATCTTCCACGTGAACGGTGACGACCCGGAGGCCGTGGTGCGCGTCGCGCGGCTCGCCTTCGAGTTCCGCCAGGCGTTCAACAAGGACGTCGTCATCGACCTGATCTGCTACCGCCGCCGCGGTCACAACGAGTCGGACAACCCGGCCTTCACCCAGCCGCTGATGTACGACCTGATCGACAAGAAGCGCTCGGTGCGCAAGCTCTACACCGAGTCCCTCATCGGTCGCGGCGACATCACGCTGGAGGAGGCCGAGCAGGCGCTGCAGGACTTCCAGGGCCAGCTGGAGAAGGTCTTCACGGAGGTCCGCGAGGCCACCACGACGCCGATGGCGCCCGAGGTCCCGCAGCCGCAGGCCGAGTTCCCGGTCCACGTGGACACCGCGGTCTCCCAGGAGGTCGTCAAGCGGATCGCCGAGTCCCAGGTCAACATCCCCGACCGGGTCACCGTCCACCCGCGTCTGCTGCCCCAGCTGCAGCGCCGCGCGGCCATGGTCGAGGACGGCACGATCGACTGGGGCATGGGCGAGACCCTGGCCTTCGGCTCGCTGCTGATGGAGGGCACCCCGGTCCGGCTCGCCGGCCAGGACTCCCGCCGCGGCACCTTCGGCCAGCGCCACGCGGTCCTCATCGACCGCGAGACGGGCAACGACTACACGCCGCTGCTGTACCTCTCCGAGGACCAGGCGCGGTTCAACGTGTACGACTCGCTCCTCTCCGAGTACGCGGCGATGGGCTTCGAGTACGGCTACTCGCTGGCCCGTCCCGAGTCCCTCGTGATGTGGGAGGCGCAGTTCGGTGACTTCGTCAACGGCGCGCAGACCGTCGTGGACGAGTTCATCTCCTCCGCCGAGCAGAAGTGGGGCCAGACCTCCGGCGTCACGCTGCTCCTGCCGCACGGCTACGAGGGCCAGGGCCCGGACCACTCCTCGGCCCGCATCGAGCGCTTCCTCCAGCTGTGCGCGCAGAACAACATGACCGTCGCGATGCCGACGCTCCCCTCCAACTACTTCCACCTGCTGCGCTGGCAGGTGCACAACCCGCACCACAAGCCGCTCGTCGTCTTCACCCCGAAGTCGATGCTGCGTCTGAAGGCCGCGGCGTCGAAGACGGAGGAGTTCACCACCGGCGGCTTCCGCCCGGTGATCGGCGACAGCACGGTCGACGCGAACGCCGTGCAGAAGATCATCTTCTGCTCCGGCAAGGTCTACTACGACCTGGAGGCCGAGCGGCAGAAGCGCGGTGCGAACGACGTCGCGCTCGTCCGCATCGAGCGGCTGTACCCGCTGCCGGGCAAGGAGCTGCAGGCGGAGATCGCCAAGTTCCCGAACGCCGGCAAGTTCCTGTGGGTCCAGGAGGAGCCCGCCAACCAGGGCGCCTGGCCGTTCCTCGGCCTGAACCTGATCGACCACCTGGACCTGGCGGTCGGCGCCGACATCCCGCACGGCGAGCGTCTGCGCCGCATCTCGCGGCCGCACTCCTCGTCGCCGGCCGTCGGCTCCGCCAAGCGCCACCAGGCCGAGCAGGCCCAGCTCATCGCGGAGGCGTTCGACGCCTGAGCCACCGGCGTCGCAGTACCTGAAAGGGCGGGGCCCCACCGGATCACTCCGGTGGGGCCCCGCCCGTATGTCCGGGCCGGCGTCAGCCGTTGACCATGTCCCGGGTCTGGGCGTAGACGGTGGCGTCGGTGAGCAGGGCGTTGTGACTCAGGCAGGCGGTGCGCGTGTTGGCCGCGCCGGCCAGCGAGACGCTGCTGTCGGGGTTGATGACGGTGTCGCACGGCGACCACCAGGTCGCGTAGCGGGGGCTGCCGGGCGTCTCGTCCCCGGCGTTCAGGGCGGTCAGGAAGTCGGAGCCGATCCGCATCTCGCCGCACGAGGTGTCGGCGCAGGTATTGGCCGAGTCGGTGCCGTGGTTGGGGCCGCCGAGCGACACCCAGGCGTCGATCTTCGCCGCGCCGCCGAGGTTCTTGGCGTAGTAGCGCGAGGAGAGGCCGCCCATGGAGTGGGTGACGATGTCGACCTGGGACGCTCCGGTCGCGGCGAGCAGCCGGTCGACCTCGGTGGCCAGCTGCTGTGCGGTGGTGGCGTTGGACTGACGCGAGTCGTAGCTCCACTGGTCCAGGTACCCGGCCGGCCAGCCGTCGGTGCGGAAGCGTCCTGCCATGGTGTCCCAGTTGGCGCCGCTGCCGGACCAGCCGTGGACGAAAAGGACCGGGTGACTGGCGGAGGTGAAGCCCGAGCCGCCGGCCGCTTCGGCTTGAGCGGGCGCGTGCAGGGCGAACAGCAGGCCGGCGAGCACGGCCATGAGCGGTGTCTTCTTCACGTGTCCTCACGGATGCAGGGAAGGGGGAGGGGAAGCACCGGTGCGTGTGGGGAGGGCGCTTCAGGCTACTGCCGGGTAATCCTGGATCGTCAAGACGCGTGCACTTGTCATGTCCACAACTTTCTTCGCCGCATCTCCGCCGCCGGGCGCAGGTCCCTTCAGATCGTCAGCGGCTCGAAGTCGCGGAGCTGGTACGGCGGCAGGTCGGCCTCGGTGGAGCGGGTGTTGTGCGCGAGGTCCAGGGCCCATGGGTGGCTCGGGCCGACCGCCGCTTCCATGGCGAGCAGCGCGCGGCTCAGGGACCCCAGGGCCGCCGCGCGGTCACCTGCCGCGAGCAGCGCCAGCGCGTGGTTGGCGTCGCTGCCGACGGTGTACGGGTGGGCGGGGCCGAGCAGTTCGCGGTAGCCCGTGTACGTGAGCTCGGCCGTGGCCAGGGCCCGCTCCGGGTCGCCGGACTCGCGCTCCAGGCAGCAGAAGCCCGCCGCGGTCATCAGGGTGAGCGGGTCCCGGCGGCCGAGCAGCCGCACCGCCCGCTCCAGCAGCCGTTCCATGCCCTGCCGGGCCCGCTCCCCCTGCCCGGCGCCCCGGCGGCAGAGCGCGAGGCCGTGCCCGGCGCGCAGCGACTGGGGATGATCGGCGCCCAGGACGCGGTGGTGGCTGCGCACGGTCCGCTCCTGGAGCTCCAGCGCCGCCTCGGTACGGCCGGTGAGCCGCAGGTCGGTGGCGTAGTGCAGCTCGGAGTAGAGCGTCCAGGGGTGGCCGGGCCCGAGGAGCCGGCGGCGCGCCCGCAGCGTCCGCAGGTCCAGGTCCAGCGCCTCGTCGTAGGCGCCGAGCAGCCGCAGGGAGACCGCGGTGTTGTTCTGCGCGGCGAGGGTGCGCGCGTCGCCCTCGCCGAAGGTCTGCCGGCTGCCGTCGAGCACGTACCGGGAGAGCTCCAGGGCTTCCTGGAGGCGGGCGAGGCCGCGCAGGTCGGCGGCGAGCGCGGTGGCGGCCCGCAGGATGTCGCTGTCCGGGGTGGAGCGCCGGCCGAGCAGCCGCTCCAGCGCGGCCCGGTCCAGCTCCTCGCAGGCCGCGTACTGTCCGGTGGCGCGCAGCAGGTTGGCGTGTGCGTGCAGCAGGTCCAGGCGGCGCGGGTGGTCCTCGGGCAGCAGCAGCCGCCAGGTGCGGTCCGCGCGCCGGGCCAGGGCCAGGCCGGTGTCCTGGATACCGGCGAGATAGGCGTAACGCAGGCAGTTCAGTACCGGCCGCGCGGTCTCCTCCGGGTCGGCCTCCAGCGCGCCGGAGGGCAGCAGATGCGGCAGCAGCGCGGCGTACGCGGGCCAGTCGGCGGGGTCGTCGGGGCGGCCGGGGTCGGCGGCGGCGAGCGCGCCGCGCACGGCCCGCTCGTACCGTTCCCGCTCCGGCGCGGGGACGCCCTCGCGGACCAGGAGGCGGACCATGCGGTGCAGATGGACGCCGGTGATCTCGGTGCCGTCCGCGGTCTCCATGGCGTCCACGACGGAGTAGCGGGCGAGCAGCCGCAGCGCGTCCTGGAGCCGTCGCGGGTCGCCGGTGAGGGGGGCGAAGTCGCCGCGGATCCGGCCGAGGAGGGTGACCGGTACGGTGCCGGGCGCGAGGACGGCGCACAGCCGCAGCAGTTCGCCGGCGTCCGGCGCGGTCTCGGCGATGCGGTCCAGCAGCGCGGTCCAGGCCGCGGCGAAGGTCATCGGGAAGTCCTCGGCGACGACCGTGCGGGCGTCGCCGATGCCGCCCTCCAGCAGCCGCAGATAGCTCCCGACGCTCATGTCGGAGTCGTTCAGCCAGCCCGCCGTCTGGTCCAGCAGGAGCGGCAGGTCCTCCAGGGCGGCGGCCAGCCGGCCCGCCTCGGCCGCGTCCAGGCGCGGGGCGCGGCGGCGCACGAAGGCGATGCTCTCGGGGCGGTCGAGGACGGGGACCGGGAGGAGGAGGGTGTTGTAGGTGTCCCAGGAGCGGTTCCGCGAGGTGATCAGGACGTGGCCCGAGCCGCTGGGCAGCAGGCCGGCCACCGCTTCGGGGTCGTCCGCGCCGTCCAGGACGAGCAGCCAGCGGTGGTACGGCTCGCCGCGGCGCAGCGCGTCCATGACCGCGCGCAGCCGCTCGGCGGTCCCCGTACCGCTTCTGATCCCCAACTCCGTTGCGAGACCAGCCAGTTGCCGCCTTGCCTCCTCCCCCGTCCCGGCCGCGATCCACCACACCACGTCGTACTCGGTGGCGAAGCGGTGCACGTACTCGGCGGCCAGTTGGGTCTTGCCGACGCCCGCCATGCCCAGCAGGGTGCAGACCGCGGCGCCCCGCACGGAGCCCGCCAGTCGGCGGTGGATGCGGGCGAGGAGGGCCGCGCGCCCGGTGAAGCGCGGGTTGCGGCGCGGCACCCCGCCCCAGACGTCGGGCGCGTCCAGCGGGAAGCGCGGGCCGCCGGTGCCGGGCGCCGGGGTGTCCGGGAGCCCGAGGCGGCGCAGCAGGAGCCGCTCGGCGTGGTGCGCGCCGGCCTCGGTGAGCTGGGCGGGGCCGAGCGCGGTGGCGCCGCGCGGGAGGTTGCCGGGGTCGGTGACGGAGACGGCGGCGAAGCGGCCGGGGTGGGCGGCGGTGACGGCGGCGAGGGCGGCGTCCCATTCCCGTCCCGTGCGCACGCCGGGCTGGAAGTAGCCGGCACTGAAGACGAGCAGCACCCGGCCGCCGGAGAGGGTGAGCCCGGCGAGCGCGGCCCGCAGTTCCATCGCGGCGGGCGGGTCCCAGTGGTGCAGCGGGGCGCGCAGCCCGTGCCGTTCGAGGCGGTCGGCGATCCAGTCGCCCCAGGCCCGGCCGTCCCCCGCGACGCTGACGGTGACCCGCGGGCCGGGCGGCGGACCCGGCCGTACCGGCCGGGCGGGCCGCGGCACCCGCGCGGACGCGGCGTCCGTCTGCCGCTGCGGGAACGTCGACTCCGCCGGCTGCGCCATTACGGTCCTGCTCTCCTCCGGGGGACCGTCGATACGGCCCTGTTCTTCCGTATCCCACCGGGCCCGGCCGCCGCGAGCGGATTCCGGCCTAGTACGGGACGCCCGGCCGCCGCTGACGCCGCATCAGGTCATCTGCGGCTCGAAGTCCCAGTAGGGCCGGGTGCGGGAGCGCGCGGAGACGGTGTGGGCGTGCTGGGGGCCCAGTACGGTGCTCAGGCCGGTCAGTGCCTCCTCCTCCAGCTTGTCGGCCTCCTGGCGTTTGCGCAGGCCGCGCAGGTCCGCGGCGAGCGCGATCTGGCCGGAGAGGGTCAGCGGGTGGTGCAGGCCGAGGGTGGCGGTGGCACGAGTGACGGTGTCCCGCCCGAGTTCGGCGGCGGCCTCCGGGTCGCCGGAGAAGTTGCGGGCCGCCGCGGCGTTCAGCGCGCAGCCCAGCGTCCAGGGGTGGTCGGGGCCGACCGCCCGGCGCATCCCCGCCAGCGCCTCCTCGGACAGCAGCATGGCCTGCTGCCGCTCGCCCGCGGCGCGCAGCACGAGCGCGTGGTTGGCCTGGGCGCCGATCGCGTACGGGTGGGCCGCGCCGAGCTGGAAGAGGTACCGCTCGGCGACCTGCTCGCCGATCTCCCGGGCCTGGTCCAGGCTGCCGTGCTCACGGGCGAAGCAGGAGTAGCTGACGGCGACCATGAGGGTGAGCGGGTCGGTCTCGCCGAGGACCCGCTCGGACCGTTCCAGTACCCGGCCGAGGAGGCGGCCGGCCTTGGCGCGGTCGCCGGAACGGTACAGGCACAGCCCGAGGTTGTGCTCGGCGCGCAGCGTCTGGGGGTTGTCGTTGCCCATGACGATGCGGTGCACCCGGACGCTGTGCTCCTGTACCGAGGTGGCCTCGGCGTAGCGGCCGAGGAGGCGCAGGTCGGTGGCGACGTGGATCTCGGAGAAGAGCGACCAGTTGTGGCGGGGGCGCAGCAGCTCGCGGCGGGCCTCCAGGGTGCGGCGGTGCAGCGCGAGGGAGTCGGTGTAGCGGCCGAGGAGGCGGAGCGAGACGGCGAGGTTGTTCTGTGCGTTCAGGGTGCGCGAGTCCTGCTCGCCGACCAGTTCGGTGTAGCCCTGCAGGACGGTGGCGGACAGCTCCAGGGCCTCCTCGAAGCGGGCGAGGCCGCGCAGGTCGGCGGCGAGCCCGGTGGCGGCGCGCAGGGTGTCCAGGTCGCGCGGGCCCTGGGTCTCGCGCAGATGGTCCAGGACGACGCGGTCCAGCGCCTCGGTGGCGGCGTAGTCGCCGGTGGCGCGCAGCAGGTTGGCGTAGTGGTAGCTGAGGTCCCAGATCCGCGGGTGGGTGTCGCCGAGCAGCTCCCGCCAGGCGGTCAGGGCGCGTTCGGCGAGCTTGAGGCCGGAGCGGTACTCGCCGGAGAGGTACATGTACCGCAGCACGTTCAGGACCAGGTTCTGCACGTCGGGGTCCCGGCTCACCAGGACGTTCGCGGCCTTGAGGTGCTGGGCGAGCTCGGCGAACCGGGGCCAGAGCCGGGTGTCGGTCGGGCGCAGCGGGTCGGCGGCGGCCAGGGCGCGCTGCGCGACGCGGCTGTACTCCGCCTGCTGCCGGTCCGGCATCAGGGCGCGGACGGTCTGGTGGACCATGCGGTGCATGTAGAGGATCTCGCCGCCGGGGGACGCGTCGTCGGCGGTGACGTCGTGGGACTCGATGCGGACGACCGAGTACTGCAGGAGCTTGCTGATGGCCTGGTTCCACAGCAGCGGGTCGTTCATCAGCCCGGTCAGCTCCTCCGGCAGGTCGCCGGGCGGGATCTCGCGGAGCAGCCGGACGGGGATGGCGGCGGGCGCGAAGAAGGAGCACAGCCGCAGCAGGTCGACGGAGGCGGGCACGGCCTCGGCCAGCCGGTTCTGCAGTATCGACCAGGAGGTCTGGTAGGTCATCGGGAAGTCGTGGGCGACCCGGACGACCTCGGCGTCGGCGCCGCTCTCCAGCAGTTCGACGTACTCGTCGACGGTCATCGTGGAGTCGCTGAGCCAGCCCGCCGTCTGGTCGAGCAGCAGCGGCAGGTCCTCCAGCGCCTCGGCCAGTTGGTCCGCCTCGGCGCGGTCCAGGCGCGGGGCGCGGCGCCGGACGAAGGCGATGGACTCCTCGCGGGTGTAGACCGGCACTTCGAACATCATGGTGTTGTGCTCGCTCCACTCGCGGTTCTGCGAGGTGAGGAGGACATGTCCGGGCCCGGAGGGCAGCATGTCGGCGACGTGTTCGGGCTGGTCGGCGCCGTCCAGGACGAGCAGCCAGCGGTTCGACGGCTCGCCTCGGCGGAGCGCGTCGCGGACGGCGCGCAACCGCTCGCCGTACTCCTGGCCGGTGCTCAGGCCGAGCGCGGGGGCCAGCTCGGCCAGCCGCTGGCGCATCGGGGTGCGCTCGCCCGCCGCGACCCACCAGACCACGTCGTACTCGGAGCCGAAGCGGTAGACGTACTCGGTGGCGAGCTGGGTCTTGCCGACGCCGGACATGCCGTACAGCGTGCACACGGCGGCGCCGCGCTCGGCCTGCTGGAGGCGGTGGTAGACGTCGGCGAGGAGGTTCTCGCGGCCGGTGAAGCGGGTGTTGCGGCGCGGCACGCCGCCCCAGACGCGCGGCTGTTCCTGGGGGTAGCGGGGGCCGCCGCCGTCGTCCTCCGGCTCGGCGTGTGGATCGGGCTCGATGCCGAGCCGGGCCAGCAGCCGCCGTTCGGCCTCGCGGGCGCCGACGTCGGCCAGCTCGGCGGCGCCGAAGACGGCGGTGGCGGTGGGCAGCGCGTTCGTAGTGATGGAGACCGCGGCGAACTTGTCCTGGCGGTCGGCGACGACGGTGCGCAGCGCGGCGTTCCACTCCTCGTGGCTGCGCGGGCCGAGCTGGATGTACCAGTCGCTGAGCACGATCAGGACCGTGCCCTCGGCGAGCGCGAGGTCGCTCAGCGCGTCCTCCAGGGGGGTGCCGGCCCGCGGGTCCCAGCGCTGGAAGGCCACCCGCATCCCGTGCCGTTCGAGCCGGTCGCCGATCCAGGCGGCCCACGCGCGGTTGAAGCCGGCGAAACTGACCGTGACCGGTGGCCGGCCGGCGGGTGCGGTGCTCCTGCGCGCTGCGGGCATTCGAACGACTCCCTCGTCTTGCGTACGAACCGGCGGCCGGGCAAGGACCGTCAGAGCTGCCCTTCTGGGGAACATACACCGGCGAACCGGTCGTCGGCGGTCATCGCGCGTACTGTCGCCGCCACATCGTCCGCGACGTCTCCACGTAGGCGCTCGCACGGGCCAAGTACCCCTCGGGAGGCGGGCGTTCCCGCAAACGGGTGAGCCGGTCGGCCATCGCGCCGGCCAGGACGCGGCCGGCCGGGGTGAGGGTGCGCGAGCCGAGCAGCGTGGGCAGCGCGGCGCCGACCTGTTCGCGGCAGCGGGAGTGCTCGGCCCACGCGGTGTGGCGCTCCAGCGCGGTGGTGGCGGTGAGCGCGAAGCCCTGCCAGTAGTCGGCGAGCGCGAGGTGCGAGTAGGTGCCCTGGAGCAGCCCGTCGAAGGGGCGCGGGTCGGGCCGCCAGGGCGCCCAGTGCAGGGCGGTACCGGTGTCGTGGTGCAGCGGCGACAGCTCGGCGAGCGCGGCGAGCTTGGCGTGCTGGAGTTCGTGGACGAGCGTCGCGGCGAGGAAGGCGGGGGTCTGCGGGGTGGAGCTGAGGACCGCGCCGAACGCCTCGCGGCGGGTGCCGCTGCAGTGCGCGGGGCCCGCGGCGTGCGGGCTGGCGTTGGGCGGTGGAGCGAGCGGCACGATGCAGTCCAGCAGGAGGTCCGCCTCCAGGGCGCGGGTCGGGCCGCCGCGCTCCAGCAGCGGCCGGGCCCCGGCCCAGGCGCCCTGCCAGCGGGCCCGTTCGGCGGTGGTGAGCGGCTCGGCGGGCTTCAGGCCGTGCCGCTCCAGCCCGCTGTCGGCCGTACGGAACGGGTCGAGGTCGTCGAGGAGTACGGGATGGGGGCCACCGGTGAGCGGGCGCAGCGGGCGCCACGCGGGGTCGGCCGACTCCCAGGCGCCGTCGGGCCGGGGCAGCAGCACGGCGGCCGGCCCGGCGGGCGGGTGGATCGTCAACCTGCCATTCCGGTAAGCGAGTTCGAGTTCGGGTGGCGGTCCCTCGCGTCCGGCCGCCCGCCCGTGCAAGGTGTACGCGCCGAGGGTGGGCAGGGCCAGTACGCCGCTCGGGGCGCGCAGCTTCAGGGTGAACGGGAGCCGGGCGCGGGCGGCGGCCGCGGCGGCGACGGCCCCGAGGTGTTCGAGGTCGGGAAGGAGGCCGGGCGGCGGGACGGCGGCGGCGAGGCCGCGCAGGGCGCGCCGCACCCAGGGCCCGAGCAGCGGGTAGTACAGCACCCGCCGGGTGGCGTCCCGGTCGGCGCGGTCGGCGGCCTCCAGCAGCGCCCAGTGCGCCGCCACGCGGGCCGCCGCGGGCCGCGGCACGCTCGGCCCGCGGGCGGAGTCCACCGCGTCCAGCAGCGCGCGCAGCAACAGCAGCCGCCGCGTCCGCTGGTCGTCCACCAGCAGCCCCAGCGCCTCCGCACCGCCCTCGGACCGGCCCAGCTCGCGCAGCAGGCCCGCGGGGACGCGGCTGCTCATCAGGCGGGCCCCCGCGCGGCGCGGGCCAGCCGCCCGGCGGCGTGCCGGATCAGCCGCTGGAGGTCGGCGCAGTACACCGAGGGGTTGGCGAAGCCGCTGCCCTGCCGATAGCGGTGCGCGTACTGACCGCCGCCGCAGACCCGCACCAGCGGGCAGGCGCGGCACACGGGGGCGAGCGAGGCGGCGCCCGCGTGCCGGGCGGCGATGCCGGGGTGCGCGAGGGCATCGTCGAAGGAGTGGCGGAAGACGTCGAGCCCGGTGGCGGCGGCGCCCTCGTACGCGGACTTCAGGGAGTCGACCTGCTCGATGCTGCCGTCGGTCTCCACCACGACGGCGGTGAACGGGGTCAGACCCAGCGACTCGCCGCCGGCCGGCGCGCCCAGCAGCAGGGCGAGGCACTCCTCGAAGAACCGGACGCTCGGCTGCCCGGGGCCGCCGTCCCACCAGGCGTCGAAGACGGCGCAGAGCCAGTCGCCGTACGGGGTGGGGCGGTCGGCGCCAGGGGCGAGGCCCGGTGGCGGGGCGGTCCAGTTGCCGTGCGGGAGCAGCAGGTCCAGGCGCGGCGGGCGGAGCGCGCGCAGCGAAGCGTAGGTCTCCAGGGGGTCGGTGCGCGGGTCGACGACGGCGAGGACGCCCGCGTACGCGTCCGGCTGTTCCTCGGCGAGGAGGCGCAGGCCGCGGACGGCGCGGGACCAGGCCGGGCGCCCCGCGTGGTCCACGCGCGCGGCGTTGTGCGCGGGCAGCCCTCCGTCGAGGCTGACGCCGACCTTGATGCCGTGCCCGGCGAGGGTACGCAGCGCTGTGCCGGTGAGCAGGGTGCCGTTGGTCTGGACGGTGGGGTGCAGGGCGCAGTCCCCGGGGAGGCGGGTGCGCAGCAGATCGACGGCGCGGCCGAGGCGGTCCGCGCCGGCCAGCAGCGGTTCGCCGCCGTGCAGGACGAGCGCCGCGTTCCGGAGGCCGTGGGCCGTGACGTGCTCGGCGATGCGGGCGGTGGCGCGGTCCAGGACCGCGTCGTTCATCGAGGCGGGGCGGTCCCGCCAGCCGTGGTCGGCGGCCTCGTAGAGGTAGCAGTAGCGACAGGCGAGGTTGCAGTGGCCGTGCACCTTGAGGATGAACTGCCGGAAAGGGTGCCGGAAAGAGGGGACGTCCGGCCGGTCCGCCGCCGACGGGCCCGTGTCCCGTACGGTCTGCTGCGCCACGTCCGCACCCCCAAAGCCGCGGCCCGCGCAGGGACGGCCCCCGTCGCCGGTCCGAGGCGGAGTATCCCTGCGGGACGGCGTGACCAAACCGGCCGCGATCGCCGGTGTCCGGTTCCCCCGGCTCCGACGACCGAAATTGTTCGGATGACAGCGGTCCACTTCAGCAGGTCCGCTTCAGAAGGCGCTGTTGAATCCCCAGAGCATCTCCGTGGGTTCGTCCACGCGCGTCCGTATCCGTTCCAGTACTTCCGACAGCACCGGGTGGTCCACCGTCCGCAGCTCCGCGAGATCCAGGGCGAGCAGGTCCGGCAGCTCGGACAGCTCGCCGGCCGGCGGCACCGCGGCCCCGGCCGTCTCCGCCTGCCCGGCCCCCGTGTTCTTGCGGCTCGCGCTCATCGCCTTGCCCCTTCCCGCCAACTGCCCCCGCTGGTACGCACGTTCCAATCTGCCGTCTGTCACCCGCCGATGTCCATGAGCCGGCGCGAGGTCTCCCGGCCCGCGGGGCCGCCCTCGTCGGGCAGCCGCCGCCATTCCTCCAGGGCCAGCCGGTAGGCGTCGCGCGCGGCACGCGGCCGCCGCGCGTCCGCGTACGCCTCGCCGCGCAGGTGGTACGCGCGGGCGCACAGCCGTACGGCGGGGTCCGGGTCCGCCGCGCCCTCCTGAGCGGCGCGGGCCGCGTCGGCGGCGCGCCGGTAGGCGTCCGCCGCCTGTTCGAGCTGCGCGTCCAGGCCGGAGCGGCGGTGCGCCAGCCGGTGCGTGCCGCCCAGCTCCAGCCAGCACTCCGCCCGGACCAGCGGGTCGGCGGCGGACTGCGCGGCGAGCCCGAAGAGGTGCTCGGCCTCCCGCAGATCCACCCGGTCGTCGTCGGTCCTGCGCAGCAGCAGGGCGCGGCCGAGCATGAGCAGCCGGCGCGCCAGTCGCGGATCGCCCGCCGCGGTCTCCATCCGGCAGTCCCGCAGCACCCGGACCGTACGGTGGATGACGGCCCGGCCGCCGGGCTCGCGCGCCCGCCGCATCAGCGCGTCGCCCCACTCCTCGATCAGGTCGCCGTAGCCCTCGCGGTCCCGGGGCACCGCGCGGCAGGCCGCTTCGTACCGCCGGTCGGCCTCCGCCAAGTGGCCCGCGTCGCCGTCCGCTTCGAAGCGGCGCACCGCGAGCCGGGCAGCACGCACCAGCACGGCGGCCCGCTCGTCCGGCCCCTGCGCCGCCTCCTCCATGTCCTCGACCAGCCGCCCGGCCCGGTCCAGCGCGGTACCGGTGAGCATCAGCAGCGCGTCGGTCAGGTCCAGCCGGGCCCACAGCCGGGCGTCCTCGGGCGCCCCCTCGGCGGCCATCGCGTCGGCCGCGTGCGTGAGCGAGGCCGCGGCCTGCTCCGCGTACGCCGCGGCCTGTTCCCGGTCGGCGGCCGTGCCGGCCAGCCGCAGCAGCGCCCGGCCGTGCGCCAGCGGCAGCCCCGAGGGCTGCGCCTCGTCGTACGGCCAGGCGTCCGCGAACGCCTCCAGCATCCCGACGGTCTCCTGGAGCAGCCCGCTGTCGCCGCCCAGCCGCCACTGCTCCTCCAGGACCTGCACCCGCTCCAGGGTGATCTCCAGGGCGTGCCACGGCTCCAGCCCGGCGGTCGCGCACACGGCGGTGAACTCCCGGTCGGCGCGGCGCAGCAGGTCCAGCGCCCCGCGGTCGTCACCGGCCGCGCGCCGCTCCCCCGCCTCGGTGTGCAGCACCCGTCCCAGCGCGGTGCGGGCGCGTGCCTCGCCGGACTGCGCCGCCGTACGCGCCGCCTCCCGCGCCTCGCGCAGCAGCGCCCGGCCGCCCTGCAGCTCCCACAGCCGCAGCAGGGTCTCCGCCAGCTCGCTCCACAGCGCGGTGTCCGCGCCACGGTGCCGCTCGCGTCCGGTGGCGTGCCGCAGGAGCTGTACCGCGTCGAGGAGGTTCTGCACCATGCCGTCGGCGGCGAACCGCCGCACCAGCGCCTGGGAGCGGCGCACCGCCTCGGAGGACGCCGGGCCGCCGGGGCCCTCGTGCGCGTCGGCGGAGACGCTGCGCAGCGGGACGAACCGCTCCAGGACGTGCGCGGCGACCTCGGCGAACGGCTGCGGGGCCCGTACGCCGGGCCCGTCGGCCGGCGGGTGGGTGCGCAGCCGCGCGGCGGACTCCGCCGGGTCCGTGCGCCGGTCGCCGGTGAGCTGCGCGATGGCGAGCGCGGGGAAGTTCGGGCCGCCCTTGCCGAACCGTTGCTCCACATACGCGGAGCAGTGCTTGAGCACCAGCAGCGCCTCGTCCCTGCCGAGCGGTCCGAGCAGTACCTCCTGCACGCCCTTGACGAACTCGTACCAGGGGCCGCCGGCCATCGACTCGCCGTCCGTGCGCGTCAGCAGCCCGCCGAGCAGCACCTCCGACAGCTCCGCCGGGCCGGTGCCGGGCAGCATCGTGCGCTGCACGAGCTGCATGACCGGCAGGCACAGCGGGGCCGCCGCCAGATAGACGGCGAGCTGCGCGGCACCGGGCGAGGCGGCGCGGCGGAAGCGCGCGACGACCTCGGCGGCGGGCAGCGGGTCGCGTGGGCGCGCGGCGGGGGCCGGGGGCTGGTCGGCGCGGAGCCAGCCGACGGCGGCGGGCACCTTGCCCGCTCCGGTACCGGAGAGCAGCCGGGCCCAGGCCGCGAGGGCGCCCGCGGCGGGCGGCAGTACGGGGACCGGCAGCGCGCCGCCGCCGGCCTGCGCGGTGTCGCCCGTGAAGTGCAGGGCCGTGGCGTAGGACGGGCCCTCGCCGCGGCGCAGCGTCCCATAGGAGACGGGCAGCCGGGTGCGGGACCACATGCGCTGCGGCAGCGGCTGGAGGACGGCGAGCGGGCCCTGCCGGGCGAGCCGGTGCAGCAGCCGGTGTGCGTGGCCGCTGCGCCACAGGGGGCCCGCGCAGTCGCTGACCAGGACGGTGACGCGGCGGCCCGTGGGGTCGCTGAGCTGGTCGGCCGAGCGTAACGGCGCGTGCGCCGCCTCGAAGCGGCGGGAGACCGCGGGGCGGCCGTCCGGGCCCTGGTGCAGGAACTGCACCTGGACGTCGCGGAAGGCGCCCAACTGGGCGAAGACCTGCTGGAGTTCGTGGAGCAGCCGCTCCCAGACACACATCGAGGAGGACGCGTCCATGATCAGTTGCAGCGACGCCTCGGCCCGCGGCACCGCGCGGAACACCGGCATCACCAGCCCGCCCGACCGCGCGCTGCGCTCCGCCGTCGCCGTCTCGTCCAGGACGTGGTGCACGGCGGGCGCCGCGCTGCGGTACCGCTGGAGGGGGCGCAGGGCGCGCTGGAGGGCGAGCAGATCGGGCAGCGCGGGCGCGGCGGGCACGCCCACGGGCAGGCCGCTGCCGTACGGCCCGGCGGGCGCGCCCGCACCGCTGCCGGGCAGCTCCTGGCCGGCCGGGTAGAGCGCGACGTGGGTGGCGCCGGGCGGCCCGGCGGACCCGCTGCCGGGCGGCTCCCGGTCGGCGCCGGGGCCGTCCTGCCGGGTGCCGGTGCGCGGGGGCGCGGGTGTCCGCGCTCCCGGCGCCCGGTCCTCGGCGGCCGCCGCGCCGCCGCTCTCCTGATCAGCGGCGGCCCCGTGCGGCCGGCACCACTGCGCCAGCCACAGGGCGTCGGCCAGCTCTCCGGCGTCCGGGTCCAGGCCCGCGCCGCGCAGCGCCGCGACGACGTCGGCCCAGCTCTGCGGGGCGGTGGGGCGTCCTGCACGGTCCCGCATCACGCGTTCACCTCGGCCGGTCGAGGCGCTGGATGAGCAGGTCGGCGAGCCGGTCGCGACTGGTGGGGGCGGCCTGGTGGGTGAGGTGGATGGCGTTCAGGAGCTGGTCGGCGGCGAGCAGTTCGCTGCGGGAGCGCTCCAGGAAGCGGGCGATCAGGTCGTCCCCCGCGCGGGCCGCCTCCTCGCCGAGGTGCGCCCGGACGACCGTGGCCAGCCGCTTGTGGTCGGGCTGGCCCAGCTCCAGGTGGATGCAGCGGCGCAGCAGCGGCGCGGGGAAGTCCCGCTCGCCGTTGCTGGTGAGGATGACGAACGGGAAGGCGTGGCAGCGCACCCGCCCGTCGCGGATGCGGACTTTTTGCCCGTCGTCGGTGAGCACCTCCACCTCGGGCTCCCGCTCCGCCAGCCGCTCCAGCTCCGGGATGGCGAACTCGCCCTCCTCCAGGACGTTCAGCAGGTCGTTGGGCAGGTCGATGTCGCTCTTGTCCAGCTCGTCGACGAGCAGGACACGCGGCTGCGCGGTGGGCAGCAGGGCGGTGCCCAGCGGACCGAGCCGGATGTAGCTGCCGATGCCGCCGGGGGACGCGGCCTGCACGCCGGGCCCGCCGGCCGCCCGGCTGCTCGCGGCGATCTGCACGTCCTGGAGGCGGGCGATGGCGTCGTAGCGGTACAGCCCGTCGCCCAGCGTCGTCCGGCTCACGACCGGCCAGCGCAGTACCCTGCCGAGCTTCAGCTCATGGGCGACGGCGTGCGCGAGGGTGCTCTTGCCGGTCCCCGGATTGCCGGTGACCAGCAGCGGACGGCGGAGGTACAGCGCGGCGTTGACGATCTCCAGCTCCTCGGCGCTGGGCCGGTGCATCTCCGCGACGTGCTCGCCGAGCCGCCGGGTGGAGGAGCTGTCGGTGGCGGGCCCGGGCGCGACCAGCGGGGCGCCGTCGAAGTCCCGCCAGGGTGGCGGGTCGGGGAGCGCGGCGATGCCGTCGTGGGGCTCGCCCGTGCCGCGGTAGATGAGCCATTCGTTCGGTCCGCTCACTGCGAACTCCTCGTCAGTGGTGGGTCATCGGCGGTAGCGCACCGGCCACGCTCCGACCGTATCGGGACGGACCGCGACCCGGTAGAAGCACACGGAAACCGGTGGGAGCACGCCCGGAACCGGGTGCCCCTCACGGCGTTTCCAGCACATCGTCCGCACCCGGCAACGGCCGCCCGGGATCGTCGTACAGCAGCGTGATCCCGCGTGACCAGTACGATTCCGGCTCCGCCGCGCCGATGCCGGCCCGCAGCTCACGGACGGCGAGGGGCAGCCGGTGGGCGGTCGTGCCGCTCTTGACCGTGCGCAGTATCCCGCGGTGGTACTCCCCGCACACCGGGTCCATGCGCTCCCTGCGCCACAGTGCCACCGGGTGGCCGCTGCCGACGATCCGGCGGATCGCCGTGGCCCCGCCGTCGCCCCCGGGGACCCGGCACAGTACGGGGAAGGACCTCGGCCCCAGCTCCCGCAGCAGGTCCGCCGTCACCTCCTCGGGGCGGCCCTCGTCGCAGTCGACGCAGGAGTGCTCCATGCCGTCCTCGTGCAGCCGCGTCCAGCGCTCCTGCGGCCCGATTCCCGGATCCGCACCGTCCCCTTCGCCGCACGCCGGGCCCGGCGGCCGGTCGGCGCAGCGCACCACCACCGGCCGCAGCTCCCCTATCGGTCTGCTGCCCGGCGGTATCCGCCAGGTGTCCACGTCCAGGTCCAGCAGCGCCTGTCTCAAGGCGACTTCGAGAATGGCCGGGCGGCCGGGCTCGTCGCTGCGGCGGAACGCCTCGCCCAGCGGACCGGCCAGCTCGGCGGGCAGGTCGGCCAGCGCCGTGCCGTGCCGGCCCTCGCCCAGCGGCAGGTCGCCGGAGGGTCTGCTCGCGGTGAGGTACCAGTCGAACCGGCCCTGCTCCCAGGCGCGTTCGGTGATCTCCAGCAGGACGGACGGCAGCGGTCCCGCGGCCGCGTGCTCGCCGGTGCGCCGGCCCCGGCCGACCGCGCGGGCCCGCACCCGGGCGTGCCACTCGGCGCCCAGCCGGTGCCTGGCCAGCGGTGGCAGCTCGGTCTTGGCCAGGTCGCGCACCCAGCCCCAGACCGCGTCGGCCGCCTCGGCCGCCGCCGGATACGGATGCTCGGCAGTCGCGGCGTACACCGCGTACCGCAGGACGGCCTCCAACTCGCTGTGCGCATCGCGCAGTTCGAGCCGGTCGAGGTAGACCTCCAGCCCCTCGCGCCAGCCGCGGGGCGCGGTCGAGAGTCCCTCGCCGCGGCGCGGCAGCAGCTCGTCGACCAGGGCCACCAGCGCGGGCGTGCCGGCCGGCGGCGGCAGTTGGGCGAGCAGGCCGTGCAGCACCACCCGGCGCTTGGGGGTCAGCGCCGCGACCGTGGCGGCCGAGGCGGGCAGCCCGCTCTGCGCCTCGGTCCAGGTGTCCCGGGCCTCGCTGACGTCGGCGTGCCGGTCGGCGTGGTACCGGTCGTGCGCGTGCAGGACGCGGTGGTACGGGTCGTCCTCCTCGCGGCCGATCGCGGTGCCGGGCACGCCGATGCGGCGGAGCTGGGCCAGCGCGATGCCGAGCCCGCCGTCGCGCGCGCCGCCGCGCCGCCCCTTCAGCACGCCGATCACCTCGCCGCGCTCGACGTCGACCAGCGGGCCGCCGGAGAGCCCCTCCGGCATCTCGTCCTCGTTGCCGAGGCGCAGCAGGCCGTCGCCGCCGAACTCCCCGCGCACGGTGCACCGCCCGTCGAACGCGCCGACCGTCCCGGCGATCTCCGTGTACCCGAAGTACGCGACCCGCTCGCCGCCGTGCGCCCGCACCGTGCGCGGCGAGAGCCAGCAGCAGGGGTGCGCGGTGGGCTGGAGGAGGCGGATCAGGGCGAGGTCGGGGGCCGGCAGCAGGCCGGCCGTGCGCACGGCGGGCTCGGCCCACTCGACGCGGCCGCGCGCGCTGCCCCCTTCGAAGCTCACGCCCACTTCGCCCCCCTCGCCCTCCAGCGCGACATGGGCGCAGGTGAGCACCCAGTTGGGGGCGACGAAGAAGCCGCTCCCCCACAGCGGCGGCTCGGGCTGCCCTCCGTGGGGATACCCGTCCCGGGCGGCGTGGATGCGCACGGTCGCGGCCTTGACGAGCGGGGCGAAGCGCCGGGAGAAGTACGCGTCCGGATCGTGCGCCCCGTTCATGCGCCGCCCCCGGCCCCGCCCTCCGCCAGGTCGGCGGGCGGGCCGCCCTGCCAGGTGAGGGTCACATTGATGGCGGCCTTGGCCTCGCCGTCCGCGAGCAGCCCGACCAGAGTCCCCGACTTCCCGCTCAGCTCGATGCCGAACTGCACGCTGACCTCGTCGGGCCGCAGCCCCTGGAGCGCCCCGGCCAGCGACCGGGCGACGCCGTGCACCAGCCCGTCCAGGCTCTCCATCCGCCCCAGGACGCGGTCGCTGAAGAACCCGCTGTCGACGTAGTCACTACCCCCGTCGGCGCCGTCCCGGCGGCCGCTGTCGACGTACCCCCCGGACCCCTCGTTCCGCGGCCGCGGGAGAAGCCCCTCGGCGCCGGATATCCGGGCCCAGACGGGCGTGCCGTCCGGCAGTTCGATCCGTGCGACATGTGTCGCGTCCTCGCTCATGCCACCCCCCGCTGCCCCCTGCGCCAGGAGGCCGGCCCGTGCCCGGTGCCGATGCGCGGTCCCGGACCGCCGCTGCCTATCCTGACCTGGAATGTCCTTACCCCTACCCCCTTAGCGGAGCACTCACGTGTATTTCACCGACCGAGGTATCGAGGAGCTGGAGAGCCGGCGCGGCGAGGAGGAGGTGACCCTCGGCTGGGTCGCCGAGCAGCTCCGTACGTTCGTCGACCTCAACCCGGACTTCGAGGTGCCGGTGGAGCGGCTGGCGACGTGGCTGGCACGGCTGGACGACGAGGACGACGAGTGACGCGGGGCGCTTGACTTCCCTCAACCGCGATATATCGTGTTCTCAAGGGAACACGATATGTTGCGTTGTCGTACACAGGGGAGGCACGACATGTCAGGCAGGAAAGAGTGGCCGGACGGCCCGGCCGAGGTGACCGAGCCGCGCACGCTCGACGTCGACGCGCCGGTGAACACGCTGCAAGTACGGGTGTACGGCGGCACGGTCAACGTCGTCGGCAGCACGACGGCCGACCGCACCCGCGTCGAGATCACCGAGATCGACGGCCCGCCGCTCACCGTCTCCTACGACCACGGCACCCTCACCGTCGGCTATGACGACCTCCCCTGGCGGGGACTGCTGAAGTTCCTCGACCGCAAGGGGTGGCAGCGCAGCGCCGTCATCTCGGTGACCGTCCCGGCCACCGCCCGGGTCGAGGTGGGCACGGTCGGCGCGAGCGCGGTGCTCTCCGGCATCTCCGGGCGTACGGAGCTGCGCGGCGTCTCCGGCGACGCCACCCTGGCCCGGCTGACCGGGCCGGTGCGCGCCGAGACCGTCACCGGCCGCGTCGAGGCCCAGGCCGTCACCGGCGACCTGCGGTTCCACTCCGTCTCCGGCGATCTGACCATCATCGACGGCGGCGGCAGTTCCGTACACGCCGAGTCGGTCACCGGCGACATGGTCGTGGACCTGGACCCGGCGGCGGAAGGTACCGACGTGCGCCTGACGACGGTCTCCGGCGAGGTCGCCATCCGGCTGCCGGACCCGGCCGACACCGAGGTGGAGGCCAGTACCACCAGCGGCGCGGTCTCCAACGCCTTCGACGACCTGCGGGTCGGCGGCCAGTGGGGCGCCAAGACCCTCGCCGGACGGCTCGGCGCGGGCACCGGGCGCCTGAAGGTCACCACCGTCTCCGGCTCGCTGGCCCTGCTGCGCCGCCCGCGCTCCGAGGACGCCCCCGCCGACCCGCCCGCCCACAAGAAGGTGCTGTAGAGCCATGCCCCCCGTCTTCGCGCACGGCCGCCTCCGTCTGTATCTGCTGAAGCTGCTGGACGAGGCGCCCCGCCACGGTTACGAGATCATCCGGCTGCTGGAGGAGCGCTTCCAGGGTCTGTACGCGCCCTCCGCCGGCACCGTCTACCCGCGCCTCGCCAAGCTCTCCGACGAGGGCCTGGTAACGCACGCCACCGAGGGCGGCCGCAAGGTGTACTCCATCACCGAGGCCGGCCGCGCCGAACTGGCGGCCCGCGGCGGCGAACTGGCCGAACTGGAGCTGGAGATCCGCGAGTCCGTCGCGGCGCTCGCCTCCGACATCCGCGAGGACGTCAGCGGTTCGGCGCGCGACCTGCGCCGCGAGATGCGCGAGGCCGCGCAGGCCGCCCGCCGGCAGGCAGGGCGCGACGGCAGGCCGGGCGGCACCGACTTCCCCGGCTTCCCCGGCCCCTCCGAGGCGTTCGACCGCGGCCCCGACGACCCCGAGGCGTGGCGGTACGCCAAGGAGGAGTTCCGGCGCGCCAAGGAGGAGTGGAAGGAGCAGGCCCGGCGGGCCAAGGAGGAGAGCCGGCGGGCCAAGCAGGAGGCGCAGCGCGCCCGTAAGCAGGCCAAGAACGCCAAGGACTCCGCGCGCGAGGAGGTCCAGGAGGTCATCCGCCGGGTGCAGGAGCGGGCCCAGGAGCAGGTGCGCTCGGGCGACTGGCCGGGCGCGGTGCGCGAGGCGCTCTCCGAGGTCTCGCGCGAGGTCGGCCGCTTCACGGAGGGCTTCGCGGCGGCGTCCGGCGCCTCCGAGCCGACGGCGGCGTCCGGTACCGCCGAATCCGCGCAGTCCGGAACGGCCGATCCGGTGCCCCCGGAGCCGGTGTGGGCGCACGAACCGGCCACCGGCGATCCGGCCCGCGATCTGGACCGGCTGCTGGACCGGTTCCGCGACGACCTCCGGGACGCGGCGCGCGACCACGGCGTGGACGAAGCCCAGTTGGCGGCGGCGAGGCAGCATCTCGCGACGGCCGCCGCGCACATCGGCGCGCTGCTGCGCCGCCCCACCCAGTAGTCACCCACGGTTATTTTTCGAAGGGCCGGGTTCACCCCAGGTAATCGGGGAACCCGGCCCTTCGCAGGACTGCCGTCCGTACTCGGACCGGCCGCGGCATTCCGCCGTCCCATGGCCCTGCTCACGCTTGACATCAACCCTTCCTATTCATAAGTGACTTGAAGGCCAGAGGTATGCGATGTCGGAGTACCCCGCGGTTGCCCGCCGGCTGTGGCACCACCTCGAACCACTGCACGCCACCCTCTACTTCGCCCCCGAGGCATTCGAGGAGGCGGCGGCGCTCGGGTACGACGTCGGGACCCGCTGGCCCAGCTACTTCGCCTGGCGCACCGCGCCGCTGGGCGCCGCCGGGCCCGAGCTGGTGGCCGCCACGTACTACAGCTTCAGCCCACGCATGGTCGAGCAGTACGTGCCGCTGATCTGGTCGACGGCCGGGCCCGCCAAGGTGCTGGAGGCCCGGCTGCACGCGATGGACCGCGTACTGCGCAGGCTGATCGGCGACCGGCTGACCAAGGAGCAGCTCGCGGAGGCGGCCCGGCTGGCCCGCCAGGCCGCGGAGAACGCGATACCGGCCGCCCGGCCGCTGGCCGCCGCCAATCTGGACCTGCCCTGGCCCTCCGAGCCGCATCTCGAGCTGTGGCAGGCGCTGACCGTCCTGCGCGAGCACCGCGGCGACGGGCACCTGGCCGCGCTGCTCACCGCCGGGCTGGACCCGTGCGAGTCGCTGGTCTCGTTCGCGGCGGTGGGCGCGGCGCCGGAGGAGCACTTCCGCAGCCGCGGCTGGAGCCCGCTGGAGTGGCACGGGGCGCGCGACCGGCTGGCCGCGCGCGGCTGGATCGCGCCCGACGGCCGCGCCACCGACCGGGCCCGCGAGGGCCGGGAGGCGGTCGAGCGGCAGACGGACCAGCTCGCCGCCGGTCCGTGGCGGGCGCTGGGCCGGGCCCGCGCCGACCGCCTCGCCCAGCTCATCACCCCGCTGCTGACCGCCGTCTTCGAGTCCGGTCACCTCCCGAAGACCAGCACCCTGGGCATCAGCACGATCCGCGTCGCGTACTGACCCCTCGCCCGGCGCCTTCGTGGCGCCGGGGTCCGGACGCGGACTCTCAGTCGACCACCGCCGCGCGATGGTCCGCCTCGTTCTGCAGGCCGTCCAGGACGGCGGCGGGGTCGCCGTTCCGGGAGAGGGCGCCGGCGATCTTCTCCTGGAGCCCCGCCCGCACCCGCGGCCAGCTCGTCGTGCCCATCGGCTGGAACTGGACCTTCGGAAGCTGGTCGACGAACGGCCACAGCGGCCGGTACACCGCGTCCGCGCGCATCTTCTCCGCGGCCGGCACGGTCACCGGCAGGGTGCCCTGCCCGCCCGCGTAGTGCACCGCGTTGTCGGTGCTGTAGAGGAAGTCCAGGAAGGTGCCGATCTGCTGGGCGTGGTGGTGCTGCTTGAAGGCCACCAGCCAGTCCGAGAGCCCGGCGGGCGTCGCCGCGCCGCCCGTGCGCCGGGGGAACGGGGCCGTCCCGTACGGGACATGGGCCTCCTCGGCCATCGGGATCAGCACCGGGTGGGCGAGGACCATGCCGACCTTGCCGGTGACGAAGCCACGGTACGCCTCGGTGCGGTTGAGCGACGAACCCTTGGGACCGGTCAGGCCCGGGTCGACCAGGCCGTCCCGCACCGCGGTCAGCGTCGCGGTGTTCTCGGCGGAGTCCAGGGTGTAGCCGCCGCTCATGCCGACGTAGCCGCCGTTGTTGCCGAGCAGCCAGCTCAGCGTCTCGTCCTCGGCGGCCTCCGGGCCGGTCTGCAGCGCGTACGGCGTCTGCACGCCGGCGGCCTTCAGCGCGGCGGCGGCGCGCTCGATCCCGGCCCACGAGGTCGGCGGGCGCTCGATGCCGGCCCGCGCGAAGAGCTTCTTGTTGTAGAAGAGGCGCGGCGTACTGGAGCTGAACGGCATCCCGTACTGGACGTGGCTGATCTCGCCCGCCCTGGCCAGCGCGGGGACGAAGTCGGCCTGGGTGCCGATGGAGAGCGTCTCGTCCGCGCTGTAGAGCTGCCCCTTCGCCACATACGGGGCGAAGACGCCCGACTGCGCGATGTCCGGCGCGTCGCCGTCCGCGGCCCGCGCGGCGACCGTCTTGTCCAGCCGGGTGTACGGCACCGGATCCAGGTGCACCGCGATGTCCGGGTGCCGCTTCTCGAAGGCGTCGATGACGCGCTTCCAGTAGTCGGTCGAGGACCGGGCGGTGCGGTGGCCGTAGTCGGCGACCACCAGGTCGAGCGTGACGTCCGCGTCGCCCTCGGATTCAGCGCCGCCGCACGCGGTCAGCGTCAGCGTCAGCGCGGCGGCCAGCCCGGCCGCCCTGCGGACGGTGCGGCGCCCACCCGCCGTGCCTGCCGTCCTGGCCGCCGTCCGGATAAGAAAAAAGGGCGCGCGTCGCCGCCGTATGAACATGTCCGCCTCTGTGCCGAAGTCCCGCTGGCGAGCGGGTGGTTCCCCCGTCCCCTCCGCCATTCCTGCGCACATGATCGCCCACGGGCGGCACGGGAGTACAAAAATCAGCCGCCGGCGGTGAAGGTGACGACGGCGGCGACGCCGTCCGGGCCTCCGTCGAGGTCAGCGCCGGTCCCGGCGGGCAGCAGCGCGGCGTCGTACCGGCCGAGCGGCACCGGTTCCGCGCTCCCCGCGGGCGTCAGCAGCACCGCCCCGGCCACGGCGGCGACCAGTACCGCGCCGTCCGGACCGGCCGCCGGCCGTACCGCGTACCGGCCGCGGGCCATCGCCACCTCGGCGGCGCACCGCCCGTCGCGCACCATCACGTTGAAGTTGACGACGGGGCCGGCGGCGAGCCGGCAGTCCGTGGCGGCGCCGCCGGGGAACGACAGCGGCCGGAACCGCTCGGTGACGGCGGTCCGCTCCCCGTCGATGGTCAGCTCCATGCCGCCTCCGGCGACCATGGTGAGGATCCGCCGGACGCCGGGCAGCGGGGAGTACGGGCCGTCCCGGTCCACGTCCGCCAGGCTGACCCGCCAGTCGAAGGCGTCCCAGCCCGCGCCGGGCGGCCCGGCGGCGATCTCCCGGGTCACGCCGCCCCCGTTGCTCCAGGGGGCGGCGGTGCGTCCGGCGGCCGGCAGCAGGTGTACGCGGTCCATCAGACGGTCAGCACGACCTTGCCGAAGAGGTCGCCCTCGGCCATCTTCGCGAAGCCCTCGCGGGCCCGGTCCAGCGGCAGTTCGGAGTCGATGACCGGCTTGATGCCCTTGGCGGCGCAGAAGCTGAGCAGGCTCGCGAGCTCCTCCTTGTCGCCCATCGTCGAGCCGACGACCTTGAGCTCCAGGAAGAAGATGCGGTTCAGCTCGGTCTTCTCGGGGTGGTAGCCGCTGGTGGCGCCGGAGATCACGAGCGTGCCGCCGGGCTTGAGGGACTTGACGGAGTGCGACCAGGTCGCGGCGCCAACGGTCTCGATCACCGCGTCGACCCGCTGCGGCAGCCGCTCGCCACTCGGGAAGGCGCCCTCGGCACCCAGGTCCAGCGCCCGCTTGCGCTTGGCCTCGTCCCGGCTGGTGGCGAAGACCCGCAGGCCCGCCGCGGCGCCGAGCACGATCGCCGCGGTGGCCACGCCGCCGCCCGCGCCCTGGACCAGTACCGAGTCCCCGGGGCGTACGCCCGCGTTGGTGAAGAGCATCCGGTACGCGGTCAGCCAGGCGGTCGGCAGGCAGGCGGCCTCCGCGAAGCTGAGCTCCTTGGGCTTGGGGAGCACGTTCCAGGCGGGGACCGCGACCTGCTCGGCGAAGGTGCCCTGGTACCGCTCGGTGAGGATCGAGCGGGGCTCCTTGGGGCCGACGCCGTGGCCGGACTGGCCGATCACGGAGTGGATGACGACCTCGTTGCCGTCCGCGTCGATGCCTGCGGCGTCACAGCCGAGGATCATCGGGAGGGCTTCTTCGCCGAGTCCCACACCGCGCAGCGACCAGAGGTCGTGGTGGTTGAGGGAGGCGGCCTTGACGTTGACGGTCGTCCAGCCGGGGCGGACCTCGGGAGCCGGGCGCTCGCCCAACTCCAGGCCACTGAGCGGATCGTCACGGTCGATTCGGGCGGCGTAGGCAGCGAACATGATCCGAACGTACGCCGGGGGAGCGCCGTTGCGGAACCAATACGCGGTGTGACACGCGCCCCTTCAGGGGCGCGGGGAACTGCGCGACCAGCCACCACGGCGCCGCGGACAATCGACAACCCACGCGCGCACGCAAACGGTCCGGGCCCGCTCCCCGAAAGAGGAGCGGGCCCGGACCACAGGCGGCAACGGCGTCAGCGCCGTGCGACGCCCTCCGCGCGCGCAGCCGCGGCAACCGCGGCCGTCACCGCCGGGGCGACCCGCTCGTCGAACGGCGAGGGAATCACCGTGTCGGCGCTGAGCTCGTCGGCCACCACCGCGGCGAGCGCCTCCGCCGCGGCGAGCTTCATGCCCTCGGTGATCTTCGAGGCACGCACCTGGAGGGCGCCCGCGAAGATGCCCGGGAAGGCGAGCACGTTGTTGATCTGGTTCGGGTAGTCGCTGCGCCCGGTGGCCACGACCGCGGCGTACTTGTGCGCCACGTCCGGGTGGATCTCCGGGTTCGGGTTGGCCATCGCGAAGATCAGGCAGTCCTTCGCCATCTTCGCCACCGCCTCCTCGGCAACCGTGCCGCCGGAGACGCCGATGAACACGTCCGCGCCTTCCAGCGCGGATTCCAGGGAGCCGGTGAGGCCGCCCTTGTTCGTGAAGCCGGCCAGCTCGCGCTTGACGTCCGTCAGGTCCTCGCGGTCCGCGGAGACGATGCCCTTGCGGTCGCACACCGCGACATCCCCGATGCCCGCCTCGATGAGGATCTTGGCGATGGCGACGCCCGCCGCACCGGCGCCCGAGATGACCGCGCGAAGCTGCCCCAGCGCGCGGTCGGTGAGCTTGGCTGCGTTGCGCAGCGCGGCCAGCGTGACCACGGCGGTGCCGTGCTGGTCGTCATGGAAGATCGGGATGTCCAGCTTCTCCTGAAGCCGGCGCTCGATCTCGAAGCAGCGCGGCGCGGAGATGTCCTCCAGGTTCACGCCTCCGAAGGAGGGCGCGAGCCGCACGACCGTGTCGACGATCTCGTCGGTGTCCGTGGTGCCGAGCGCGATCGGCACCGCGTCGACCCCGCCGAACTGCTTGAAGAGGATGGCCTTGCCCTCCATCACCGGGAGGGACGCCTCCGGGCCGATGTCGCCCAGGCCCAGCACCGCGGTGCCGTCCGTGACCACGGCGACGACCTGGGACTTCCAGGTGTAGTCGTGGACGAGCTCGGGCTTCTCGGCAATGGCGCTGCACACCTTGGCGACGCCGGGCGTGTAGGCGAGGGACAGGTCGTCCCGGTCGCGCACCGGCACCGTCGCCTGGATGGCCATCTTGCCGCCGCGGTGGAGCGCGAAGGCCGGATCGAAGGGCTCTTCGTCCGTATTGCTGTCGCTGCGAGGATTGACGATCTCCGCTGCCACTGTTCTGACCCCTTTGTCGTAAATCAGTTGAGGGTGACCGCTCCCTGGTTGCAGAGCGGGCGGGCACCGCGTCCGGTCCCTGCGCCGCGGATGGCCGCCGCGCGGGGGGAGGTACGGACGCCGGGCGCGCCGCACACGCGCCCTGAGCCCCGGATGAGGGGTGTAACGACCCTTTGTACCCGACGGGCGTGCACCCCGACGAGTCAGATTGGTTACCCTCGCGTTCGCAATTCCGACAATAACCTCAAACCGCTCGAAAAGCCGGACGCGTGGATCATCTTCCGTCCACATGCCGAGACTTCGAGTCCATGCCGCCTCCGCAGCGGTCCGAGCGTGCCCGCCATACACCGCTGACCAGCTTCGCCACGTCCGTTATGCGATTTTGACCTGCTGGGCAGTCCGAATAACGGAGTCCGGATGGCAAGATTCCGTGACCGAACGAGGTCGCGATGCCCGATGGTGTGTGCCCGGCCCCACTCGGAGCCGGCTCCCACGTCCCCGTCCCAGCCGGCTCCATCCGTTCCGCAGCAGGAGGAAACGCATGACCGCAAGTACCCGCCGTCGCCCGGCCTCCGGCAGGTCCCGTACGGCCGCCGGCGCAGCGACAGCGGTCGTGGCCGCCCTCCTGCTCAGCGGCTGCGGCGACCAGACGGACGCCGCGATCGCCAAGCGTGAGGCCGCGAAGACCCGCAACGTGCACGCCCCGCTCTTCAAGAAGCTCCCCAAGGCCGTCCAGGACAAGGGCTTCCTCCAGGTCGGCTCGGACGCGACGTACAAGCCGGTGGAGTTCCGGAAGAACGGCGCGATCGTGGGCATCGACCCCGACCTCGCCGCCGCCATGAGCAAGCAGCTCGGCATCAAGCTCAACTTCAACAACGCCACCTTCGACACCCTCATGGGCGGCCTGAAGTCCAGGCGGTACGACATCGCGATGTCGGCGATGACGGACACCAAGGAGCGCCAGGAGGGCATCGACTCCACCACCGGCAAGAAGATCGGCGAGGGCGTCGACTTCGTCGACTACTTCAACGCCGGCGTCTCGCTCTACGTCCAGAAGGGCAAGAGCGACACCATCTCGGACTGGGCCGACCTGTGCGGCAAGTCCATCGCCGTACAGCGCGGCACCGTCTCGCACGACTACGCCAAGGACCAGGCGAAGAAGTGCAAGAAGGACGGCGAGGAGACGATCTCCATCGAGGCGTTCGACAACGACTCCGAGGCCCAGACCCGGCTGCGCACCGCCGGCGTGGACGCGGTCTCCAGCGACTACCCGGTCGCCGCGTACGCCGTGAAGACCTCCGGCGGCGGCAAGGACTTCGAGGTCGTCGGCGACCAGGTCGAGGCCGCTCCGTACGGCATCGCCGTCCCCAAGGGCCAGGAGCAGCTCCGCGACGCCCTCAAGGCCGCGCTGGAGGCGACGATCAAGAACGGGGACTACGCCAAGATCCTCAAGAAGTGGCAGGTCAAGGACGCGGGGGTCAAGGAAGTGAAGCTCAACGGCGGCGCGTAGCCGCGCACCGCCCCTTCCCGCCCGCCGAACTCCCGAACCCCGAAAGGCAACACCCGTGTCTGTCGACGTCGACAAGGCGGCCAGGCCGCCGCAGGACGCTCCCCCGCCGCTGCCCGAGCCCATCAAGGCCGTGCCCGTGCGCCACTACGGCCGCTGGGTCGCCGCCCTGGTGGTCATAGCCGTGCTCGCGCTCCTCGTCCGGGCCTTCGCGACCGGTAACGTCAACTGGGATGCGATCCCCGACTACCTCTTCAACTCGGACATCCTGCGCGGTCTGCGCAACACCCTCCTGATCACCGTGCTGTCCATGGTGATCGGCGTGGTGCTCGGCGTGATCCTCGCCGTGATGCGCCAGTCCAAGAACCCGGTGACCTCGACCGTCGCGTGGTTCTACATCTGGTTCTTCCGCGGCACGCCGGTCTACGTCCAGCTCTTCCTCTGGTTCAACCTGGGCCTCGTCTTCCAGTACATCGACATCATGCCGATCTACAAGGACGAGTGGTCGGACTTCATGACCCCGTTCCTGTGCGCGCTGCTCGGCCTCGGCCTGAACGAGGCCGCGTACATGGCGGAGATCTGCCGCGCCGGCCTGACCGCCGTCGACGAGGGCCAGACCGAGGCCGCGCACGCGCTCGGCATGAGCCACGGCAAGACCCTGCGCCGGATCGTCGTGCCCCAGGCGATGCGCGTCATCGTGCCGCCGACCGGCAACGAGGTCATCAACATGCTCAAGACCTCCTCGCTGGTGATCGCGGTCCAGTACTACGACCTGCTGCAGTCCGCGCAGAACGTCGGCCGGGACTCCGGCGTCGTCGTGGAGATGCTGATCCTCGCCGCCGTCTGGTACCTCGTCGCCACCAGCGTGCTCAGCGTCGGCCAGTACTACCTGGAGCGCCACTACGCCCGCGGCTCCAGCCGCCAGCTCCCGCTCACCCCGCTGCAGAAGGCCAAGGCCAAGCTGTCCGGCGGCTCCAACCACCCCGCCGGAGGTGCCGCATGACCGCCGCCAAGTCCGCGTCGAAGGCCGTCCCCATGGTCAAGGCCGAGGGCGTCCACAAGTCCTTCGGCGCCGCGCACATCCTCAAGGGCATCGACCTGGAGGTCGCGCCCAAGGAGGTCTTCTGCCTGATCGGCCCGTCCGGCTCCGGCAAGTCGACCTTCCTGCGCTGCATCAACCACCTGGAGAAGATCAACGCCGGCCGGCTCTCGGTCGACGGCGAGCTGGTCGGCTACCGCGAGCACAACGGCAAGCTGTACGAGCTGCGCGACCGGGAGGTCGCCGCCCGCCGCCGCGACATCGGCATGGTCTTCCAGCGCTTCAACCTCTTCCCGCACATGACCGCGGTGGAGAACGTCATGGAGGCGCCGGTCCAGGTCAAGGGCGAGTCGAAGGCGTCGGCCCGCGAGCGCGCCCTGAAGCTGCTGGACCGGGTGGGCCTGAAGGACAAGGCCGGGAACTATCCGTCCCAGCTCTCCGGCGGCCAGCAGCAGCGCGTGGCGATCGCCCGCGCGCTGGCCATGGAGCCCAAGCTGATGCTCTTCGACGAGCCGACCTCGGCGCTGGATCCGGAGCTGGTCGGCGACGTCCTGGACGTCATGAAGGACCTGGCCGCGGACGGTATGACCATGGTCGTGGTCACCCACGAGATGGGCTTCGCCCGGGAGGTCGGCGACTCGCTGGTCTTCATGGACGACGGCGTGGTCGTCGAGTCCGGCCACCCGCGCGACGTCCTGACCAAGCCGCAGCACGACCGCACCAAGTCGTTCCTGTCGAAGGTGCTCTGAGCAGGCGGTACGGGTGAGGGGGCGGTACGGGCCACCGGCCGGTACCGCCCCCTCGCACATCCCGGCTCGGGAAGGCGCTTACTTCAGCCCCAGCACCATCGCGTCCGACGGGGAGGCCCAGACCGTGCGGGCCTCGGCGAAGCCGGCGTCCCGGAGGGTCTGGGCGTGCCACGCCGCCGAGGGCGTCTCCCCTTCCGCGTGCTCGCCGTAGATCTCGAACCGCTCGGCGGTCGGCCCGGCCAGCACCGGGTCGGCGGCGGCGAGCGCCCACCATTCCTTCCAGTCCACCGCGCCGGCCGCCTTGGCCGCGTCCATGCGGGCGTGCCGCTGCGCCCGGTCGGCGGCGTTCAGCCGGGGCGTCGCCGGGTCGGGCATGTGGTCGGCGTTCAGGAAGACGCCGCCCTTCCGGACCAGGCCCGCGAGCTGCCCGTACAGCACGCTCAGCTCGTCGCTGTGCAGCCAGTGCAGCGCGGTGGCGGTCAGTACCGCGTCGTACGACTCGTACGGCAGCTTCGCCGGCCATGCCGGGTCCTTCAGGTCGGCCCGGACGAACTCCACCCGGCGCTCGCCCGCGAAGTACCCCTCCGCGATGGCCAGCAGCGCGGGGTCGAGGTCGACGCCCGTGCTGAGCGCACCCGGCAGCCGCTTCAGCAGCCGGTCGGTAATACTGCCGGTGCCGCACGCGAGGTCCAGGACGCGCGGCTCGGGGCCCGTCACCGCCTCGACCATGTCCAGCATCACCCGGAACCGCTCCTCGCGGTCCGGCAGGTACCACTCCTGCTGCCGGTCCCAACTGTCCTGCCACGCCTGCCAGTCCGTCCGCGCCACGGCCTCGGTCACCGGAACCCCTCTCGCCTGTAATACCCTCGAACAGACAACGCCCATTACGGGCTCAGTACGCAGACTAGCCCGCGCCCGGTAAGGACTACAGGTGGAACTGGCCTATTACTCGGACTATGCCGTGCGGCTGGTCAACAGCGAGCAGCCGGAGCGCGGCACCGACACCCTGACGTCGGTCGAGGCCGTCCGCGCCCTCTTCGGCCCCGCCCAGCACACCGCCCGGCGGGCCACGGAGGCCGACGTGACCCGGCTGCGCGCCGTGCGGACCCGGCTGCGCGCGATCTTCGAGGCGGCCGCCGGCGGCGACGAGGTGCTGGCCGTCGACCTCCTCAACGCCCTGCTCATGGAATTCCCGGTCAGCCCGCAGATCTCCGGGCACGAGACGCGGGACGCCGACGGCCGTCCCGACTGGCACCTGCACATCGCGGACCACGCCGCCAACGCCACCGCCGGCTACACGGCCACCGCCTGCATGGGCCTGGCCGTCCACCTCACCGAACTGGGCGTGGACCGCCTCGGGAGCTGCCAGGCGGCGCCGTGCCGCAACGTGTACCTCGACACCTCCACCAACCGCTCCCGGCGCTACTGCTCCGACCGCTGCGCCACGCGCGCCAACGTCGCGGCCTACCGCGCCCGCAAGCGCCGCGAGAGCGAGGGCTCACCGCGGCCGTGAGCGGCGCCCCGGCCGCTGCGGGCCCACCGGGCGTACCGCGGAGAACGCCCACCCCAGCACTCCCCGCACCGACCGCTTCGCGTCCCGCGGCGGCCGCACCCGCAGCCACGCGCGGGCGACCACCAGCTCGTCGGGCACCGTGCCGAACTCCCGGCTGTCGTTCTCGACGAAGGGGTTGTCCCCCTGGACCCACCAGCCGCCCGCGCGCCGCTCCACCGCCCGCTTGACGATGAGCAGATCCTGCCGGAACGGGTGTTTCAGGACGATCACGTCGCCCGGTCGCACCACCGCGCCGTACCGGACCACCAACTGGTCCCCGGGCCGCAGCGTGGGCACCATCGAGGGGTTGTACACCTCGGCGAGACCGATCGTCCGGAGCGGTCCCCGGCCCTCCCGGCCCTGCTCCTGCCCCTGATCGGGCCAGCGCTCATGCACCTGCTCCGGCATCCGGCACCTCCCGGTCGAATCCTCCACCAGCCCCAGCCTCCCACCGGACTTTTGCCCTAAGACCCCCGGCCCACCCGAGAAAAGCCTTCCCGTACCGAGTAATCTCGCACCTGAGAAGACGATCACGAGGAAGGACTGAACATGCTTTCCCGCCTGTTCGCCCCCAAGGTGAAGGTCAGCGCCCACTGCGACCTGCCCTGCGGTGTCTACGACCCTGCCCAGGCCCGCATCGAGGCCGAGTCGGTCAAGGCCGTGCAGGAGAAGTACCAGGCCAACGAGGATGCGGACTTCCGCACCCGCGCGGTCCTCATCAAGGAGCAGCGCGCGGAGCTGGCCAAGCACCACGTCTCGGTGCTGTGGAGCGACTACTTCAAGCCCCCGCACTTCGAGAAGTACCCGGAGCTGCACCAGCTGGTCAACGACACCCTCAAGGCCCTCTCGGCCGCCAAGGGTTCGAACGACCCCGCCACCGGCCAGAAGGCCCTGGACTACATCGCCCAGATCGACAAGATCTTCTGGGAGACCAAGAAGGCCTGACCCCGGCCTACCGACCGCACCCGGTCCGCAGGCCGCCGAACACGGCGGCCACGGCGGACCGGGTGCGGTCTTTTTTCCGTGTTCCCGGTTCGCCCACGGGTGCCTGCCCGGCCGCGGATCCGGCAGGCGGTTTGCCTTCGGGGCCGCAGGGTTACCCGTGAGGGGCAGCCCGTTGCGAAAGGACCACCGACCGGGGCAAGTGATCGTATGAAGGATTCGTCCGCCGCGGCGGAGCTGGTGCTGGCCGCTGCCGCCGAGGGGGATGCTCGCAGGCTGCCCGAGCGGTTGTGCGAGGCGCTGTGCGAGGCCCTTCCGGTGGACGGGGCGACGATCTCGCTGCTCACCGATACCCCCGACCGCCAGCTCCTGCACGCGTGCGGCGAGGCGGCGATGCGGCTGGAGGAGATCCAGTTCGAGGTGGGTGAGGGTCCGTGCGTGACGGCGGCGGCGACCGGGCGAGTGCAGATCGTGGCCGATCTGCACGGCCGGCTGACGAAGTGGCCGATCTTCGGCGCCGCGGCGCGCCAGGAACTCCGGCGGATCGGCGCGGTGTACGCCTTCCCGATGGCCGACGGCAGCGAGGATCCCCCCATGGGCTCCATCGACCTGCTGCGGCACGATTCCTGGGAGCCGGACGACGAGACCGTACGGGAGTGTGCGCGGGCCGCGCGCGCCGCGACGGTGGCGCTGCTCACGGCGCCGTCCGCGCTGCCGTGGAATCCGACGCCGATGATGGACGCGCACTGGGGCCGCACGCACCGCGCGGCCGGCATGCTCTCCCAGGAGACGGGTGTCCCCGTGGCCGAGGCGCTCGCCCGGCTGCGCGCCGACGCGTTCGTGAGCGGGAGGCCGCTGCCGGAGATCGCGGAGGAGACGCTGGCCCGGCTGCACGACGGCCGGCACGGCGGTGGGTCCGCCGACAACGGCCGCGGCCCGTACGACTCCTTATGACGAGCGGCTGCCGGAGTTGACCGGCCGCTACCGAAGCGCCTCGGTTCCGAGCGTGCCGTCGATGATCCCGCGGGCCACATCGGCCAGCCGCTCGCCGTGCCGGCGGGCATAGCCGCGCAGCGCGTCGAACGCCTCGTCGACGCCGGTCGTCCAGTGCTCCGCGAGCACGCCCTTGGCCTGCTCGATGACGGTACGGCTGACGAGCGCGGCCTGCACCTGGGCCCGTTCGACGTTGCCCTGCTCGATGGTGTGCTGCTGGAGGACGGCGAGGGTCGCCACGTCGGCGAGCGTCCGGCCCAGCCGTACACCCTCGGGGTCCAGCGTGTGCGGCCCCGCGTGGAGCATGCCTATCGCGCCGATGCTCCGCTGCCGCAGCCGCAGCGGCAGGGCGTGGGCCGTGGCGTAGCCGGCCTGCCGGGCGCGCTCGGCGAACAGCGGGTAGCGCGCGGTGCCGTCGGGCGCGGCGAGACCGGCGTTCACCAGGGCCTCACCGCTGCGGTAACTCTCGGCGCACGGGCCCTCCTCGCTCTGCAGCCCGAACAGCTCCAGCACCCCTGTGCGTTCGTCGGAGGCCGCGAGCACCTGCAGGTCACCGTGCGGGCCGGCGAGCATGATGCCGACCGCGGTCACGTCGAGGAGTTCGACGCCCCGCGCGCACAGCCGGTGCAGCGCGTCGATCAGGTCGAAGTCGTCGATCAGCGTGCCGACCGCTTCGCCGAACGCCTGCAGCACCCTTTCCTGCGGAGCCACCGCGATCATCCCCTCTTCCGGCCGGACGGGTCCGGCTCGGGTCCATCGTTACGAAAGTCCAGGCGTCTGGCGACCACGTCCTCGGCAACCTCCAGAATGGGCCGGCCGTGCCGGTAGGCGTACGCGCGGAGCCGGAGCAGCGCCTGGGACAGCGGTATCCCGGCCTGCACGCTGATCATGCCGGTCGCCTGGTGAACGGCCGCACGATAGAGGTCGGACGGGCGCTCCACGGCCATGAGTGCGTCACTCGCGGCCCCGCCGTCCAGGAGTACGGCGGTCAGCGCGCCGGTCAGGATCAGCGCGTCGTCCATGCCGGCGTCGGTCAGCGGCCCGGCCGCCCGCCGCTGGAGGGTCAGTATCCCCATGCAGACGCGGCCGACCAGCAGCGGGAAGCAGAACACCGCGCCGATACCGAGCGCCGCCAGCTCCGGCAGCAGCACGGGCCAGCGATCGGCGGGCAGCCGGCTCAGGTCCGGCTCGATCACCAGCGAGCCGCGGCCCACCGCGTCGACGCAGGGGCCCTCGCCCAGCGTGAACTGCAGATCCTCCAGTCGGCGGCTGTCGCCTTCCGACGCCCACACCATCTCGGCAGTGCCGTCGCTGGTCAGCAGTGACAGCGCGACGCCGTCCACGCCCAGCACCCGGGCGCAGCTCTCGGGGTCGGTGCCGATCAGCCCCTGAGCGCCGGTGACCGGATGCAGGGTCTGCAGAACGGCCGCCATCTCCGCACTCGTACCCATCGACGGTCACCTGCTCTCCCGTACCCGCCACACCTTCAGCTCCAGACCATGCCCAGCGGGCGATAACACCAGCTTATCCGCTGTGCGCCCGCTGCCGGAGGCGGCCGGGGCCGTAACGCTGCGGGGGCTTTCCGGCGCTGAGAAGAATGCGGGTGCGGAAAGCGCCGGCAGAAATGCGGACGGAAACGCCTCGGCGTGCCACCGGCCGTGCTCCATTCATCTTCGTCGAGGCGTTTCCGCGCCGGATGGGAAAATCCCGTGAGCAACCCCCACGACTCCGCGCCGATGAACGGCCCGTACGCCCCGCAGGCCCCTTACGACGCCGGGCACGCCCCGTACGGGCCCGGCCCGGCCGCGCCGTACGACCAGGGGCAGCCGGGGTACGGCGGGCCGGACCGGGAGCGGTACCGCCGCCCGCGCGACGGCGCCGGCACGGCACGCACCGCATTGATCATCCACACGATCGCCGACATTGCCGCGGCGTTCCTCATCCTGTGGATTCTGCTTTACCTGCTGGGCGCCAACCAGGCGAATGTGTTCGTCGATTTCGTGGAGAGCTTCGCGGACGGACTCGCCTGGTGGTCGCAGGACATTTTCACCATGGACACGGAAGGACTTCGCGTGCTCCTCAATTACGGGCTGCCTGCCGTGATTTACCTGCTTGTCGGTCATGGCATTTCCGCCCGGATCCGCCGCCTCTGACCGAATTCCGGAGCGTTCCGGGCGGCCCCTCACCGCAGCCGCGCCGCCCGGGTCTGCAGATAGCGCTTCTCCGGGACGCTGAGTGCCCGTTCGGCGGCGCGTGCGTACGCCGCGCGGGCCTCGGCGCGGTCCCCGGCCTGCTCCAGCAGATGCGCGCGGACCGCGTCGAGGCGGTGGTGGTCCGCGAGGTGCGGGTCGCCGGCGACGGTGGCGAGGAGGTCCAGGCCGGCCCGGGGGCCGCTGACCATGGCGAGCGCGACCGCCTCGTTGAGGGTGACCACCGGGCTCGGCGCGATCCGGGCCAGCAGGCGGTACAGGCCGAGGATCTCGCGCCAGTCGGTGTCCTCGGCGCGCTCCGCCTCGTCGTGCACCGCGGCGATCGCGGCCTGGAGCTGGTACGGGCCGAGGGCCGTGCGGCGGAGCGCGTCGCTGACCAGCGCCACGCCCTCGGCGATCGCCTCCCGGTCCCAGGCACCGCGGTCCTGTTCGGCGAGCGGGACGAGCGACCCGTCGGGCGCCGTACGCGCCGCACGGCGGGCATCGGTGAGCAGCATCAGCGCCAGCAGCCCGGCCACCTCGCCGTCCTCCGGGAGCAGCGCGCGCAGCGACCGCGTCAGCCGGATCGCCTCGCGGGCCAGCTCGACCCGTTGCAGCCGGCTGCCGGAGGTCGCGGTGTACCCCTCGTTGAAGATCAGGTACAGGATCTGCAGGACGGCGCCGAGCCGTGCGGCGCGCTCCTCCGGGGCCGGCGCCCTGAAGTGCCCGCCGGCCGCCCTGATCCGCTGCTTGGCACGGCTGATCCGCTGCGCCATGGTCGGCTCCGGCACCAGGTAGGCGCGGGCGATCTCGGCCGTGGTCAGGCCGCCGACTGCGCGCAGCGTCAGCGCGGTCTGCGCGGCCGGGGACAGCGCGGGGTGGCAGCACAGGAAGAGCAGGGTGAGGGTGTCGTCCTCGCTGGGCGCGCGGCTCTCACCGGGCGCCGGGGCGTGGAACTCGTCGCGCGGCGTCAGCGCGTACGCGGTCTCCTCGCGCCGCCGCCGCGCCTCCTCGGCGCGCAGCAGGTCCGTGAGCCGGCGCGCGCCGACCTTGATCAGCCAGCCGCGCGGATTGTCCGGGCGGCCGGCCTCCGGCCACTGGACCGCGGCGGCCAGCAGCGCTTCCTGTACGGCGTCCTCGGCGAGGTCGAAGTGCCCGTAACGCCGCACGAGCGCGCCGAGGACCTGCGGCGCGAGCGCGCGCAGCAGGTCCTCGGTCCGTTCCGGTGCGCCCACGGCCCCCGGTCGCCTCAGACCTCGCAGGGCGGGTTGTCGGGGATGGACCGGATGGTAACGGGGCCGTTCTCGGCGCCTTCGGGGACCGGGCACTGCAGGATGCGCTTGGCGATCTCGGTGGCGCGGTCCAGGGACGCGCAGTCCAGGAGCCAGTAGCCGCAGAGCACTTCCTTGGTCTCGCCGTAGGGGCCGTCGGCGACGACCGGTACGCCGTCCTTGCCGGGGGTCACGACGCGGGCCTGCGCGGGCTCGCTCAGCCCCTGCCCGTCGATCATCTCGCCGTTCTCGGCGAGGTCGTTGTTGAGGCTCTCCATGAACTGGAACATCGCCTTGAGGTCGCCCTCGGTCCACGGCGTCTTGCCGGAGTCCTTGCCGTTCATGGCGTCGTAGTGGGCCTGGCTCGCCTGGATCATCAGCATGTACTTCACGTCGCTCACTCCTCGGGAGCTTCCGGCGTCCCCGCTGGGCGCCTCTCACCGGAGACGTCGGAGCCGGCGGCCGGTCCTCGACACGAGGGGAGAAAAATCTTGGGAGAATTCCGGCTGCCCGGCCGCGTACGAGCCTCCGGTACGGATTCTCCTCGCCGCGACCGCACCCCGCACGGCATACAGGGCAAGCGCACGGGGCCCCTCCGGATGCCGCCCGGCAGCGCTCAGGCGATCCAGTGCCGCCGCCGGGTGGCGGCCGAGGGTACGGGGCCGTCGGCGAGCGCGGCGGCCAGCCGGCGCACGGCCTCGCGCAGCGTGTCCGGAGGCAGCGTGTAGGGGATGCGCAAACGCGCTTCGAAGATGCCCGGGTCGGTGGCGAAGCAGGTACCGGCTTCGATGCGTACCCCGTAGTCCAGCGCCCGTTCGGCCAGCGCCGGGGCGACGGGCTCACCGAGGTCGGCCCAGAGCGAGAGGCCGCCGGGCGGCTGCCGCCAGGTCCACCGCGGCAGGTGCTCGGCCAGTGCGGCCGCCAGTGCCGCGCGCTGTTCACGCAGCCGGTCCAGGCGGGCCGGCAGCAGTTCCCCGGCCCCTTCCAGCAGGGCGAGCGCCAGGAGCTGGTCCAGGACCGAGCCGCCCATGTCGGTGGCGACCCGCTGGCCGGCGAGCTCGGTGACCAGTCGCGCGGGGGCGCGCAGCCAGCCGATGCGCAGCCCCGCCCAGTGGGTCTTGCTCATCGATCCGAGGGTGATGACCTGGGCGGCTCCGCCGGGCGGGGCGAGGGAGGCGAGGGGCGGCGGCGCGGGGACGTCGAGCGCGAGGTCGGCCAGGGTCTCGTCGACGACCAGCCACGCGCCGGCGCGCCCCGCCGCGCGCAGCAGCCGGACGCGCTCCTCCTCGGGCATGAGGCAACCGGTCGGGTTGTGGAAGTCCGGTATCGCATAGGCCAGTTGGGGCGCCGACTGGACGAGGGCCGATTCGGTGATCCCGATGTCCCAGCCGCTGTCGGTGACGGGGACCGGCACGGTGCGCAGCCGGGCCCTGCGCAGCGCGTCCAGCGCGTTCGGATAGGACGGGTTCTCGACCACGACGCGGTCGCCGGGCCGGCACAGCAGCGAGACGACCAGCGTGAACGCGTGCTGCGCGCCGGAGGTCAGCAGGATCTGCTCCGGAACGGTGGCCAGGCCCCGCCGGGTGAACCGCTCGGCGACGGCGGCGCGCAGCTTCGGCAGCCCGTAGGGGTGGTAGCCGGGGGTGCGCTCGGCGTGCTCCACGAGGTCGGGGGTGAGGCGGGCGAGGGCGTCGGCGATCGGCGCTCCGGGCATCCCGGGGGCCGCCCGGGCCAGGTCGATCGCGGCGTCCGCCGCGCCGAGGAGCCGGGCGACGCCGTGCGGTCTGCGGCCCTCCGGCAGGTCCGTCCAGGTGCCGGCGCCCTGCCTGCTGCGCGCGAACCCCCGCTCGCGCAGCAGGTCGTAGGCGGCGGTGACGGTGGCCCTGCCGGTGTCGAGGGCGGTGGCCAGTTCCCGCTCGGCGGGCAGCCTGACGTGCAACGCGACGCGTCCGTCCAGGATCAGCGCGCTGATCTCCCGGGCCAGCCGGCGGTACGCGGGCCGTGCCACGGCCGGCGCGGGCAGCAACGCGGCGAGCTGCCGGCTGCCCAGTGTCCGGTCGCCGCGCCGCTGCCCCGCCTCGGCCATACCCACCATTCCCCCGGAATTGGCCCTGCTTTCGAGGCCAATGACTCTACAGACTCGCGGCATTGGCCCCAACGAAGGACAACCACCGTGCGCACCGCCCCGCCCCTGCCCCCGCTCACCTACGTACCCCTGGCCGAACGCCCCCTGCGGCGCCTCCCCCAGCTCTTCACCGGCCTCGCGCTCTACGGGTTCAGCCTCTCGCTCATGATCCGTTCCGCGCTGGGCGTCAACCCGTGGAGCGTCCTGTACGAAGGGCTGGCGCACCGCACGCCGTTGAGTTTCGGCACGATCAGCGCGGTACTCGGCGTTCTCGTCCTGCTGCTGTGGATTCCGCTCGAGCAGAAGCCGACGTTCGGCACGGCCGCGAACATCGTCGTCCTGGCGTGCACCTCGGACCTCGGTCTCCGGATGGTCCCCGCGCATCTCGCGCTCCCCGCCCGGTGCGGCCTGCTCGCAGGCGGCGTCCTGCTCAACGCGCTGTCCGTCGCCGTCTACGTCGGCGCGCGCTTCGGTCCCGGCCCCCGGGACGGTCTGATGACCGGCGCGGCCGCCGCGACCGGCCGCTCCCTCCGGTCCGTCCGCACCCTGATCGAGGTCACCGTGCTGGCCGCGGGCTGGCTGCTCGGCGGTACCGCGGGCGTCGGCACCGTCCTGTACGCACTCGCGGTCGGCCCGCTCACCCAGCTCTTCCTGCCCTGGTTCGCCTACCGCGGGGCCGCCGAGCGCGCCACCGGCACGGCGGCCCGCCGGACCCGTCCTAGGACCCCACCGCCAGCAGACTCTCGTGCCTGACCAGCCACTTCCGGTACGCCGTGCTCGCCCAGGCCACTTCCATGTACGCGGCCCGCAGGTCGTCGAAGAGCGCGTCGACCCACTCGGTGTCGCGCCCGCCGCCGCGGTACGCCAGGAACAGCCGTACGGCCAGCGGGTCGCCGCGCAGCGGGCGGACGACCATGCCGGGGCGGGGGCGGGTGGTCGGCTGGCAGGGCGTGACGACCTCGCCGGCCGCGACCAGGTCACCCGCCGCGAGGTAGTCGCCGTGCACCACGCGCGGGTTCATCCCGGCCGCGGTGAAGATCCGCCGCAGCCCGGCCCATTCGCCGTCCACGGAGGGATCGACCATCCACTGGTCCCCGGCGAGGTCGGCGAGCGTGACGGCCTCCAGCGCGGCGGCCGGGTGCGTCGCCGCGAGCGCCATGAACTGCGGCTCGCGGGCGAGGAGTTCGCGTTCGGCCAGGCCGTCGGGGACGCGCAGCGGCGAGCCCTCGACCTCGTGCACGAAGGCCGCGTCGAGCTGCCCGGCGGCGACCATCTGCAGCAGGGTGTTGCCCGAGAGGTCGATCCGTATCGTCGTGTCGGTCTCGGGCAGCCGGGCCCGCAGCCGGCGGAGCCAGCCGGCCACCGCGCGGCTGCCGGTGCTGCCCACGCGCAGCCGCGTGCCCTGCTCGCGCACCACCGCCGACCTGGTCTCGTCGACCAGTGCGGTCATCTCCGCCACTATCGGCCGGGCGCGGTGCAGGACGGTGTGGCCGAGCGGCGTCGGCCGGCTGCCGGAGCGTTCACGGATGAAGAGCTGGCCGCCCAGCGCGTTCTCGATGCGCCGCAGTTGCGTGGTCAGGGAGGGCTGGGTCATGCCCAGTTGCCGCGCGGCCTTGCGTACGCTGCCGGTGTCGGCGATGGCGCACAGCGCACGTAGGTGCCTCACCTCAAGCTCCACGCGCGGAGCATAACGACGTCCTTACCTGTCGCACCAGCCACCCGAACCCCGCGAATCACACATTTCCCAGGGGCTATTGGACCGTCCTATCGCCACATGGAATCTCCGCGCCCCCGGATATCTCCCGCAGACTCGGCGGCACCACAGTTCATCCGCGGGTCCCGGCCGTTGCCCCACACCTCGGCCGGGTCCCCCGGACACTAAGGAGCCCCCCACATGAGATCTCCCAAGACGGTGCTGTCGGCCGCACTTGGTCTGGGCCTTGCCGCGAGCCTCGCCGCCGCCGTGCCCGCGGTGGCCACCCCCTCGGCCGCCCCCGCGGACCACACGGTGACCGCGGCCCAGTACGTCGGTTCGGCCGCCGAGAAGGCCGACACCAAGCGGTTCTTCGAGGCCGTGCTGAAGTCGGCGCTCGCCAAGCAGAAGAAGACCGGCGCCGCTTCGGTGACGGTGACGTACGACGCGAGCGGCGCGCCCACCTTCGCGCAGCAGATATCCAGCAGCGCGCAGATCTGGAACAGCGCCGTCTCCAACGTCAAGCTCCAGGCCGGCAGCGGCGGCGCGGACTTCTCCTACCGCGAGGGCAACGACTCGCGCGGCTCCTACGCCAGCACCGACGGCCACGGTCACGGCTACATCTTCCTGGACTACCAGCAGAACCAGGAGTACGACTCCACCCGCGTGACCGCGCACGAGACCGGCCACGTCCTCGGCCTGCCGGACCACTACGAAGGCCCGTGCAGCGAGCTGATGTCCGGCGGCGGCCCCGGCCCGTCCTGCACCAACTCCCAGCCGGACGCCAACGAGCGCGCCCAGGTCGACCAGCTCTGGGCGAACGGCCTGAAGGGCGCCCACTTCGGCACGGCGTCCTGACCCACCCGGAACACCGGCCGTCGACCTGCCGCCGATGACCACGAGGGCCGACGGCCGGCACCACTGAGCAGCACCGGACCGTGCGGCGGTACCCAGACCCACAGGCCCCCGCCGCACGGTCGTTTTGACACGTCCAAACATGGGATGTTCCCATCACCGGTGTACTACGTCGGAGAAAGAACACCGGAAGGGGACGGCAGCCGATGCCGTTGCGCAACACCACCCGCACCAGCCTGGTGGACCTGGTCATCGACCAGATGGAGGGCCTGATCGCCGCGGGCGAGTGGGCGGTCGGCAGCAAGATCCCCGCCGAACCGGTGCTCGTCGAGCAGCTCGACGTCGGCCGCAACACCGTCCGCGAGGCGGTCCGCGCCCTCGTGCACACCGGCATGCTGGAGCCCCGCCAGGGCGACGGCACCTACGTGCGCGCCAGCAGCGACTTCGGCGCGGCGGTACAGCGCAGGCTGCGCCGCTCCGGCGACCTGGAGGCGTACGAGGTGCGCGCGAGCCTGGAGCGGGACGCGGCGCGCTACGCCGCCCTGCGCCGCACCGGCGAGGACCTCGTCGCGCTGCGCGCCGCGCTCGCCCACCGCGACGAGGTCTGGCACACCGGCGACACCGCGGCCTTCATCGAGGCCGACATCGCCTTCCACCGCACCGTCGCGGCCGCCGCGCACAACAGCGTCCTGGCCGACCTCTACGACCACCTCACCGACGCGCTGCGGGCCACGCTGCAGTCCGTGCTGGCCGCCCCGGTGCCCGACTCCGTACGCCACCAGTTCGGCGAGCACGCCGCGATCGTGCACGCGATCGCGGCGTGCGACCCGGACGCCGCCGAGCGGGCCGCGCTGGCGCACCTCCAGGAGGCCATGACGGCACTGCGGGAGCAGGACTGATGCCGCGCGAGACCCAGGAGGCCGCCCCCATGCGCACCGAAGAACGGCCGGACGCCCGCATATCCGCCCGGACGCCCTCGGACGCGGCGCCCGCGGCCGGGCCCGGCCCCGTACGCGGCTCCCTCTACCTGGCCGCAGGCGTGATCCTGCTGGCCCTGAACCTCCGCCCGGCGCTGGTCGCGGTCTCCCCGCTGGCCGACACCATCCGCGCCGAGAGCGGCATGTCGGCGGCCGCCACCAGCCTGCTCACCGCGCTCCCACTGCTCTGCTTCGGCCTGCTCGCCCCCGTGGCGCCGCGGCTCGGCCGCCGCTTCGGGCTGGAGCGGTCGCTGCTCGGCACGATGGTGCTGATCTGCGCCGGTACCGCGCTGCGCCTCGCCGACCAGGTGGCCGCGCTGTTCGCCGGTACGGTCGTCATCGGCGCCGGCATCGCGGTGGCCAACGTCCTGCTCCCCGGCCTGATCAAGCGGGACTTCCCCGAGCGGACCGGGCTGATGACGGGGCTGTACTCCATGTCCCTGTTCGGCGGCGCGGCGCTCGCGGCGGGCGTGACCGTACCGCTGCGCACCGCCACCGGTCTCGGCTGGCAGGCCACGCTGGCCTGCTGGGGCTCGCTCGCGCTGCTCGCCCTGCTGGTCTGGCTGCCGCAGACCCGCTCCCGTACGCGGGTCTCCGAAGGCGCGGCGCGGCAGGCGGCGCATCCGGTGCGCGGCCTGTGGCGATCCCCGCTGGCCTGGCAGGTCACCGGCTACATGGGCCTGCAGTCGCTCAGCTACTACGCGGCCACCGCCTGGCTGCCGACCATGTTGACCGACGCGGGCATGAGCGCGGGCGACGCGGGCTGGATGCTGTCCTTCTCGTCCCTGCTGGGCATCGCGGGCTCCTTCCTGGCCCCCGTGATCGCGGGCCGCAGGCTGCGGACGGGGCACCTGGCGGCGCTCGGGGCGGTGCTGTGCGCCCTGGGTCTGGCCGGGATGCTGGCCGCACCGGCCACCGGCGCGTACGTATGGATGACGCTGCTCGGTCTCGGCCAGGGCGCGGCGATCAGCCTCGCGCTGCTCTTCATCGTGCGGCGCGCGCCCGACACCCGGCACGCCGCGCAGCTCTCCAGCATGGCCCAGTGCTTCGGGTACATCCTCGCCGCCGCAGGCCCGGCCGTGCTGGGCGCCGTGCACGACGCCTCCGGTACCTGGACGGTCCCGGTACTCGTCCTGCTGGTCCTGCTCGTCCCGCAGGTCCTGGCGGGTCTGGGCGCCGCCCGGGAGCGGCACGTCGCGGGCCGGGGATGAACCGGAGCGCCCTGATCGGCATACTGGGCGTCGCCCGCCCGTAGGAGCCGCCCGGGAGTCCCCTTGTCGATGATCCGCCACCTCCGCCGGGCCGTACGCCTGCCGCAACAGCGCAGCCGCGGCGTCGACCTCGCCCACCCGGCGCGCTCGCCGCTGGGCACCACGGTCGTCAACTGCGCGGTGTACGAGAACGGGGTGCGGCTGACCGGCGACCACCCCGTGGCGGAGGCGGTGCACCGGGTCCGCGCCTCGGGCGACGGGTTCGTGTGGATCGGGCTGCACGAGCCCTCGGAGGCGGAGTTCGCGGAGATCGTGGAGCTGTTCGGGCTGCACCCGCTGGCCGTGGAGGACGCGGTCCTCGCCCACCAGCGCCCCAAGCTGGAGCAGTACGACACCAATCTGTTCACCGTCTTCAAGACCGCCTGCTACGTCGACCACGACCGGCTCACGGCGACCAGCGAGGTCGTGGACACCGGCGAGATCATGGTGTTCACCGGCGAGGACTTCGTCATCACCGTGCGGCACGGCGGGCACGGCTCGCTCGGCCCGCTGCGCGAGGCGCTGGAGGCGGACCCGGAGCAGCTCGCGCTCGGCCCGTCCGCCGTCCTGCACGCCATCGCCGACCTGGTCGTCGACGACTACCTGGAGGCGACGGCGGCCGTCCAGGACGACATGGACGTGGTGGAGAGCGCGGTCTTCGCCGAGGGCGGGCGGAACGCCGACGCCGGACGGATCTACCAGCTCAAGCGCGAACTGCTGGAGCTGAAGCGGGCCGTGGCCCCGCTGGACCGGCCGCTGCACCAGCTCTCCACCCAGCCGCTGGCCCAGGTCGACCCGCGCATCCGTACGTACTTCCGGGACGTCGCCGACCACCTGGCCCGGGTCACCGAGCGCATCACCGCCTTCGACGAGCTGCTGAACTCGATACTCCAGGCTCACCTCGCGCAGGTCACCATCGCGCAGAACGAGGACATGCGCCGGATCAGCGCCTGGGTCGCGATCCTGGCCGTCCCGACGATGGTGTGCGGGGTGTACGGCATGAACTTCGAGCACATGCCGGAGAAGGACTGGGTGTTCGGATACCCGCTGGTGATGTGCGTGATCGTGGCGGCGTGCGTGGTGATCCACCGCGGGTTCAAACGGAACGGCTGGCTGTAGCGGGCAGCCGTGCCGGAGCGTTCCGGCACGGCACGGCCCGCGCCTCTCAGGAGGTGGCCAGCACCTCGGCCTCCTTCTCCGGGGACAGCCGGACCAGCGGGCGGTCCGGCCGCTGCGGCGCCTTCCCGCCGATCGACCGCAGCCACTCCCAGGTGTCGGCCACCGTCTCCGCCACCGGACGGCAGCGCAGCCCGGCGGCATACGCCTTCTCCACCCCCGTACGGTGCAGCGTGTCGTGGTACTCCGAACCCGGCGGCACCCAGACCGGCAGCTCCGTCCACGGCTCGACGCCGGCCGCGAGGATCTTCTCCGGGTCGGTCCAGCGCAGCTCGGCGGCCGACCCCGTGACCTTGACGCACGCCTCCAGCAGTTCGCCCATGGTGGCGTGGCCGCTCCGGCTGATCAGGTTGTACGGGCCCGACAGCCCCGCCTCGACGGCGTGCAGGATCCAGGCGGCGAGGTCGCGGGGGTCGATGTACTGGAGCGGGAGGCCGTGCGGACCCGGGGCCAGCACGGGGCCGCCGCGGGCGATCCGGGACAGCCACCACGGCAGCCGCCCGACGTTCTCGTAGGGCCCGATGATCAGCCCGGCCCGCCCGAACACCGCCCCGTCGGCGCCGAAGGACTCCTCGGCCGCCAGCTCACCGCCCCGCTTGGCCTCCGCGTACGGCACGTCGCCCGCGTCCGACGCGCCCTCCACGAGGGGTGCCTCCTCGCCCAGCCCCGCCGCCTTCGGGTGCGTGTACACCGAGGCGCTCGACACGTAGACGTAGCGCCCCGCCCGGCCGGCCAGCAGCCGGGCCGAGTCCCGTACCGCCGACGGCGCCCAGGACCAGGTGTCCACCACCGCGTCCCACTCCCCCGTACGCAGCGCAGCGAGCCCCTCCGGAGCGGTGCGGTCCCCCTGAAGCACGGCCGCGCCCGGAGGTGCCTCGTGCCGGCCCCGGTGGAACACCGTGACCTGCCATCCCTGCGCGAGGGCCGCCTCGGTCACGGCCCGCCCGACGAACTCCGTACCACCCAGTATCAGCAGTCTCATGCCGCCGACTCTGCCCGTACGGGTGTACGGCCGTCCCGCGCCTCGCTCTCAGCGGAATCGCTTATCACGGGGTGACGGTCGGAACTCTCCAGATCCGCGCCCCGAAGATTGGACGGTCACGCACCTCAGCAGGCCACCGCGCCGCCAACACTGGTGAGGTCGGTATTCCGTTTCCAGTTTTCACCCACAGGGGGAGAGATGACCGGGTCGCGCGTCCTGGCGCTGGGCCACTACCAGCCCGCCAAGGTGCTCACCAACGACGACCTGGCCGAGCTCGTCGACACCGACGACGCCTGGATCACCAGCCGGGTCGGCATCCGTACCCGGCGCGTCGCCGCACCCGACGAGACCGTGGACGCGATGGCCGCCGCCGCCGCGGCGAAGGCGCTCGCGACGAGCGGCCTGGCCCCGGCCGACATCGACCTCGTGCTCGTCGCCACCTGTACGGCCACGGACCGCAGCCCGAACACGGCCGCCCGGGTGGCCGCCCGGCTCTCCATCCCGGCGGCCGCCACGATGGACGTCAACGTGGTGTGCGCGGGCTTCACCCATGCGCTGGCCACCGCCGATCACGCGATCCGGGCCGGCGCGGCACGCAGCGCGCTGGTGATCGGCGCGGAGAAGTTCACCGACGTGGTGGACTGGACGGACCGCTCGACCTGCGTCCTGGTGGGCGACGGCGCGGGCGCGGCCGTGGTGACCGCGTCGGCGGAACCGGAGATCGGCCCGGTGCTGTGGGGCTCGGTCCCGGAAATGGGCGACGCGGTGCGTATCGAAGGCGAGCCGGCCCGCTTCTCCCAGGAGGGGCAGACCGTGTACCGCTGGGCCACCACCAAGCTGCCGGCCATCGCGCGCCAGGTGTGCGAGCGCTCCGGCGTACGGCCGGATGAGCTGGCCGGCGTCGTACTGCACCAGGCCAACCTGCGGATCATCGAACCGGTCGCCGAGCGCATCGGGGCGGTGAACGCGGTGATCGCCCGGGACGTCGTGGAGTCGGGCAACACCTCGGCGGCGTCCGTGCCGCTGGCCTTCTCGAAGCTGGTCGAACGGCGCGAGGTCCCCTCGGGGGCGCCGGTGCTCCTCTTCGGGTTCGGCGGAAACCTTTCGTACGCGGGACAGGTCGTGCGCTGCCCGTAGGGGCGGTGCTTGCAGGCGCTGAGCCCGCAGGGGCTGCGTCCGTAGGCGCGGCTCGCGGGTCGGGTGCGGCGTCCGGGGACGTCCGATTCGTTCAAGACCGGCGGGGCCGCGCCTTCGTACGCTCGGCACATGACTGACAGGACCAGCGCACAGACCACCCCCGGGACCGCGGCGGCGCGTACCGCCCCCGCGCCCCGGTTCGCCGCGATCGGCCTGGCCGCCGCCGACATGGCGGCCTCGCTCGCCTTCTACCGGCGCCTCGGCCTGGACATCCCGGCGGAGGCCGACACCGCTCCGCACGCGGACGCGCCGCTGCCCGGCGGGCTGCGGCTGATGTGGGACACCCACGAGACGCTGCGCGCCATCGACCCGGACTGGACACCGTCCTCCGGGGGCACGCCCGAGCTCGCTTTCGAGTGCGCGTCCCCGGAGGCGGTCGACGCCCTCTATACGGAGCTGGTAGACGCCGGGTACCGGGGCGCGAAGAAGCCGTGGGACGCCTTCTGGGGCCAGCGGTACGCCGTCGTCCTGGACCCGGACGGCCACGGCGTCGACCTCTTCGCGCCGCTGCCCTCCTGAGAGCCGGCGCTCAGAACACCGACCATCCGGTGAGCGTCGTGAAGTGGTCCAGCGCCGCGGCCCCGGCGACCGAATTGCCGCGCGCGTCCAGACCCGGGCTCCACACGCACAGCGTGCAGCGCCCGGGGACGACCGCCACGATGCCGCCCCCCACCCCGCTCTTGGCGGGCAGCCCCACCCGGTAGGCGAACTCCCCCGCCGCGTCGTACGTGCCGCAGGTCAGCATCACCGCGTTCATCCGCTTGGCGTCGCGCGCGTGCAGCAGCCGGGTCCCGTCGGCGCGCAGCCCGTGGCGGGCGAGGAAGCCGCCGGCCGTGGCCAGGTCCCGGCAGCTCATCTCGATCGAACACTGCCAGAAGTAGTGCTCGATGACGCTGGGGACGGGGTTCTCCAGATTGCCGAAGCTCGCCATGAAGTGGGCCAGCGCCGCGTTCCGGTCGCCGTGTTCGGCTTCCGAGCCGGCCACGGCCTGGTCGAAGGAGAGCTCCGGATTGCCGCTCTCCTCGCGCAGGAAGTCCAGCAGCGCCGTGCTGGCGTCGCCGGTGAGGGTCTGCAGCCGGTCGGTGACGACCAGCGCGCCCGAGTTGAGGAAAGGATTCCGCGGGATGCCCTGCTCCCACTCGAGCTGCACCAGGGAGTTGAAGGCCGTGCCCGACGGCTCGCGCCCCACCCGCTCCCAGATGCTCTGGTCCTCCTGGGCCAGCACGAGGGCCAGGGAGAACGCCTTGGAGATGGACTGCACGGAGAACGGGACCTCCCAGTCCCCGACGCCGTACGTCTCCCCGTTGAGGTCCGTGAGCGCGATCCCGAAGCGGTCCGGCGAGACGCACTCCAACGCGGGGATGTAGTCGGCAACCCTCCCCTGTCTCACCAGCGGCCGCGCACGGTCCGCCACCTCCTCGAGAACGGCCTGGTAGTCCATGGCGGACACGCTATCCCGACGCGAGGACCACCCCGAGCGGGGCTCCCGCCAGCGCCTTCACCTCGCGCGCCAGGTGGGCCTGGTCGGCGTACCCGGCGACCGCGGCGACCTGGGCGTACGGCATCCCGGAGCGGGCCAGGTCCAGGGCCCGCACCAGGCGCAGCACCCGGCCGAGGGTCTTGGGGCCGTACCCGAAGGCGGCCAGGCAGCGGCGGTGGAGCTGGCGCTCGCCCACGCCGACCGCGTCGGCCAGCTCACGCACCGGCGTGCCCCGGGCCGCCGCGCGTGCGATCAGGCCGCGTGCCGGGTCGGGCGCGGCAGCCGTACGCAGCCGGGCGGCGGCAGCGGCTTCCAGGGCGCGGCCGGGCGCGGCTTCCGGGGCTTCCGGGGCGCGGCCGACCGGGGCTTGCGGGGTGCGGCCGGCCGGGGCTTGCGGGGTGCGGCCGGCCGCCGCGGCGGCCAGCTCGTCGGTCAGCCGCCGCACCCGGTCGCCGGGCCACAGCTCGTCGAGGGGAACGCGCAGGTCGCGCAGTGCGTCAGCGGGCACCCCGAAGGCGGCCGGGCCCTGCCCCGGGGCGAAGCGCAGGCCGACGACGGGCGCCTCCGGGGCCCGCTCCGGCGCCGGCGGCAGATGCGCGCGGGTGTCCGGACCCGCGACCAGAAGGCGGCCGTCATACCAGATCAGATCGGTGCAGCCGTCGGGCAGCACGGGGCGCGGCGCCGTTCCCGGGGTCTTGGTCCACACGGCGGCGCCGGGCAGTACGGAGGGCCGTTCCCGGTACACGTCTCCAGCCTGGCACGGGAACCGCCGCCGCGTCCCGGCCGTTGATCGGGTACGGCACGCACCGGGGCCGGAGCAGGACGGGCGCCGGTGCCTGCGAGACCCATGGACCGACGCGGAGGCAGCACGATGGCGGGATTTCTGGACCGTGCCAAGGAGCAGGCGCAGCGTGGCCTGGCGCAGGGCAAGCAGAAGGTGGACGAGGTGCAGCAGCAGCGCGCGGGCGCCGATCTGCTGAAGCGGCTGGGCGCCGCGTACTACGCCGAGCGGCGCGGCAGCGGCTCCCCGGAGTCGACGGCGGCGGCGCTGCAGGCGCTCGAGGCGCACATCGCCACGCACGGGGACGGCGTCCTGCGCGGCGCATAGGGGCGTGTTCCAGGGCGCGTGGGGGCGTGTTCCGGAACGACGCCCGCGTTCCCTCGTATCCCCCGTGCGAAACCGCCCCGGTGGGGACATATGTCCAGCGTATGCCCCGTAAGCGGCCGCTTCGGCTCGCATTGACCGCGAACTGCTGACCTCGGACCTCCCGTTCCAGTACAAGCGTTTCAGGGCCTGTGACCGATCCGGCCGGGGTCCGGCCACAGGCTCTTACGAGGCGGTGCGCGGTCGGCGGCCGTCGTGTCACCGGAACGGGAGCCGTTCATGGCCTCACCCATGTCAGCGGACAGATTCCTCGAAGCGCTGCGGGACGAAGGGCTGCGCGTCGTCGAGGTCCGCAACTGGCGCACGCACAACCGCAATCACAAGGGCCCCTGGGGCGGGGTGCACGGCGTGATGATCCACCACACCGTCACCTCGGGCGCCGAGGAGACCGTACGGATCTGCTACGACGGCCACCCGGACCTGCCGGGCCCGCTGTGCCACGGCGTGATCACCAAGGACGGCACAGTCCATCTGGTGGGCCACGGCCGCGCGAACCACGCGGGGCTCGGCGACGGCGACGTCCTGCAGGCGGTGATCGCCGAGCGGCGGCTGCCGCCGGACAACGAGGCCGACACCGACGGCAACCGCGTCTACTACGGCTTCGAGTGCGAGAACCTCGGCGACGGCCAGGACCCGTGGCCCGACGCGCAGCTCGAGGCCGTCGAGAAGGCGGCCGCCGCGCTGTGCCGGGTGCACGGCTGGAACGAGCGCTCGGTGCTCGGCCACCTGGAGTGGCAGCCGGGCAAGGTCGATCCGCGCGGCTTCTCGATGGACACGCTGCGCGAGCGCATCGGGAAGCGCCTGGGGTGACCTCCCGCCGCGTGGCGCCGGCAGGCGGGTACGGCGGTCCGGCCCGTACACCGATTCGATCGCGACCGGGCTCCGCGCGGACAATGGGGGCGTGACCGGCACCGTCCCCGACCCGATGACGCTGCGGCCGCACCTGCCGTCCCCGCTTCAGGAGATCGAGGACGACCGGTTCGCGCGCCGCGGCGTACGCCTGCTGCTCAAGCGGGACGACCTGATACATCCCGATCTGCCGGGCAACAAGTGGCGGAAACTGGAGCCCAACCTCCGCGCCGCCGCGGCGGCCGGAGACCGCACACTGCTCACGTTCGGCGGCGCGTACTCCAACCACCTGCGCGCCACCGCCGCGGCGGGCCGTCTCCTGGGCCTCGCCACGATAGGCGTCGTACGGGGCGAGGAGCTGGCCGGCCGGCCGCTGAACCCCTCACTGGCCCGCTGCGCCGCCGACGGCATGCAGCTGCACTTCCTGGACCGCGCCCGCTACCGCCGCAAGGACGACCCCGAGCTGCTCGACGCGCTGCGCGCCCGCTTCGGGCCGTACCGCCTGGTCCCCGAGGGCGGCAGCAACGCCCTCGCCGCCCGCGGCTGCGCCGCCCTGGGCCACGAGCTGGCCGGGGCCGCCGACGTCGTCACCGTGGCCTGCGGGACCGGCGGCACCCTCGCGGGGCTGGCCGCGGGCCTCGCCCCGGGGCAGCGGGCCGTCGGCTTCCCCGTACTGAAGGGCGGCCCCGGGCCCGGTCACTTCCTGGAGTCGGACGTGCTCCGCCTCCAGGAGGCGGCCTTCGGGGGGCGGCGCGGCGACTGGCGGCTGGAGACCGCGTTCCACTGCGGCGGGTACGCCCGCAGCACGCCCGCGCTGGACGCCTTCGCCGCGGACTTCGAGGCGCGGCACGGCCTGCCGCTGGAGCGGGTCTACGTGGCGAAGATGCTGCTGGGCCTGGTGACGCGCACCGAGGAAGGCGCCTTCGCGCCGGGGACCACCGTGGCCGCGGTGATCACCGGCTCGCCCTGAAGCGCGGCGTGTCTTGTGGGGCGGCACTTCTTAGGGCGGCGGCGCGCAACTGAGGCGGCGCGCATCCCTGGGCAGCGCGCACCGCCTACTCCGGACTCACCGTCTCCCGGTACGCCGCCGCCTCCTCCAGGTCCAGCCGGCGCAGCAGCGTCCGCAGCATTTCGTCGTCGATGCGCCGCGCGTCGCGCAGCTCCACGAAGACGGCGCGCTCCGCGCCGATCATCTCCCGGGCCAGCCGCAGGTAGGTCGCCTCCACCGACTCCCCGGTCTCCGCGTTCGGCGGCCCCAGCCGCTCCCAGACGGCGTTGCGGCGGCGCTCCAGTACGGTCCGCAGCCGGTCCTCCAAGGGCCCCGGCAGCGCGTTGCGCGAGTCCGCCAGGAGTTCCTGCAGCCGGCGCTCCGCCGCGTCCGACGCGTCGTTCTGCGCCTGCGCCTCGGCCAGCGTCTCGGCCTGCGGGTCCGGCCGGGGCAGCTTCAGGAGGCGGATCAGCGGCGGCAGCGTCAGCCCCTGGACCACGAGGGTGCCGATGACGGTGCTGAAGGTCAGGAAGAGCACCAGGTTGCGCGCCGGGAAGGGCGCGTGGCCGTGGATCGTCAGCGGGATGGAGGAGGCGATCGCCAGCGAGACCACCCCGCGCATCCCGGCCCAGCCGACGATCACCGGCGCCGTCCAGGTCGTGTCGGACTCCCGTTCCCGGATACGCGCGGACAGCCACCGGGGCAGGTACGTCGCGGGGAACACCCATACGAAGCGCGCCAGCACCACCACGGCGAACACCACGAGCGCGTACGTGACCGCCTGCACGGTGCTGAACTCCCCCAGCCCCCGCACCACGACCGGGAGCTGGAGCCCGATGAGCGCGAAGACCGCGGACTCCAGCAGGAAGGAGACCATCGTCCACACCGCGGCCTCCTGGAGCCGCGTCTCGAAGCCCACCTGCCAGGAGCGGTGCCCCAGGTACAGCGCGACCACTACGACGGCGAGCACCCCGGAGGCGCCGACCTGCTCGGCCACCGAGTACGCGAGGAACGGGATGAGCAGCGACAGCGTGTTCTCCAGCACCGCGGAGTCCCGCAGCTTGCAGCGCAGCCAGTGCAGCGGCCCCATGAGGACCAGCCCGATCCCGATGCCGCCGACCGCCGCGATGCCGAACTCCTTCAGGCCGCCGGCCCAGGTCGCGCCCTCCCCGACGGCCGCGGCCAGCGCCACCTTGTAGGCGGTGATGGCGGTGGCGTCGTTGACCAGCGACTCGCCCTGCAGGATGGTCGTGATCCGGCCGGGCAGCCGCAGCCTGCGGGCGATGGCGGTGGCCGCCACGGCGTCCGGGGGCGCGATCACCGCGCCCAGCACGAGGGCCGCGGTCAGCGGCAGGTCCGGGATGACGAGGTACGCGGTGTACCCGACGGCGACCGTCGCGAAGAGCACGTAGCCGACCGACAGCAGCGCCACCGGGCGCAGATTGGCCCGCAGGTCCAGGTACGAGCTGTCCAGGGCCGCGGTGTGCAGCAGGGGCGGCAGCAGCAGGGGCAGCACGATGTGCGGGTCGAGGGGGTAATCGGGAACGCCCGGCAGATAGCCGGCGCCGAGCCCGGCGGCGACGAGCAGCAGGGGCGCCGGCACCGGTGTGCGCCGCGCCAGTCCCGCGACCGCCGCGCTCCCGGCGACCAGCAACAGCAGTGGCATCACGTCCATGGCACGACCCGTCCCCGTACGTTCCGGCTAATCTGGCAATCATGAGCGAGTGCCCGCACGTTCTCGACCTGCCGCGCCCCGAACCGGCCGCGCTGAGCGACACCTGCCCCGAGTGCCTCGCCGTCGGCAGCCACCCCGTGCAACTGCGGCTCTGCCTGGTCTGCGGCCACGTCGGCTGCTGCGACTCCTCGCCGTACCGGCACGCCACGGCGCACTTCGAGGCGACCGGGCATCCGGTGATGCGTTCCTTCGAGGCGGGCGAGGTCTGGCGCTGGTGCTTCGCCGACAAGTCACTGGTCTGAGCGCTGGTGCGAGCGCTCTTCCGGGGCGCGCGGGCCGCGTGGTGCCCGGCGCCGGTTGTCAGTGGTGCCCGTTAGCCTTCACAGCATGATCCGCACTGCGACACCCGCCGACGTCCCGGCGATCCACGCCATGATCCGCGAGCTCGCGGAGTACGAGCGCGCGCTGGAGTCGGCCAAGGCCACCGAAGAGCAGCTCCGCGACGCCCTGTTCGGCGAGCACCCGGCCGTCTTCGGGCTGATCGCCGAGGAGTCCGGCACCCCAGTGGGCTTTGCCCTGTGGTTTCGCAACTTCTCCACGTGGACGGGCACGCACGGTGTCTATCTCGAGGACCTGTACGTCCGGCCTGCGCACCGCGGCGGCGGACACGGCAAGTCACTGCTCGCCGCGCTGGCGCAGATATGCGTCCGTCGCGGATACGGACGTTTTGAATGGTCAGTCCTGGATTGGAATGAACCGTCCATCGGTATATACAAGTCGATCGGTGCTCAGCCCATGGACGAATGGACCGTCTTCCGGCTCACTGGAGAGGCACTGCACGAGCTCGCGGCAACTGCAGATGCCAACGCAGCGTAACCAGCGCCGATTTGGCAGTGCAGACCCCTAGCCACTGTCCGTACCCGTAGGCTTACAATGAGTGACACTCGTGGGTTTGCGGGACACTGCGAGTCCCACCGTCGTGCCAGGCCGGCAGCCACGCCGATCCCGGGCGACATTGCACCGCAGATCGCGATAGCGTCGCACAGCGCATGCGCTGTGCCGGGTGACCGTTCCTTCCGCCGGGAGGATCCGGTCCGGCATGAATATCAGCTCAAACAGCTTGTGTCACCTTGGAGGTGAGGGTGTCCCAGATCGCAGGCGAGCCCGGGAATCAGGACTTCGTGGAAGTCCGGCTGCCCGCTGCGGGTGCCTACCTTTCGGTGCTGCGTACGGCCACGGCCGGACTGGCAGCCCGGTTGGACTTCACCCTCGACGAGATCGAGGATCTGCGCATCGCCGTCGACGAGGCGTGCGCGATCCTCCTGCAGCAGGCCGTCCCCGGAAGTGTGCTGAGCTGCGTCTTCCGGCTGATCGACGACGCGCTGCAGGTGACCGTATCGGCCCCCACCACCGACGGACGCGCTCCAGAGCGCGACACCTTCGCCTGGACGGTGCTCTCCGCACTGGCCGGCAAGGTCGACTCCACCGTCGCCGAGGACCAGACGGTCAGCATCAGTCTGTACAAGGAGCGCGGCGCCGGTCCCGGACCGTCATGACCGAAGAGGGGGCCCTGTGAAGGATCTGGAGCGCGGCGCGCGGATGGAGCCCAGAGTGGCCATCCCCGAGCAGCAGGCCCGGCCGCACCCGATGGGCACGGACGACCTCAGCGGCCGGTTGAACGCGGCGGAGCAGGCAGAGCGGGCGGACCACATGGACCACAGCGAGCAGCAGCGGCAGCAGCAGGATCCGCAGCATCACCCCCACGATGCGCATGATCCGCACGACCGCAGTGGTGCCCGCGCGATGTTCTACGAGCTGCGCAAGCTCCCGGAGGGCTCCGACGAGCGCGCGGAGCTGCGGAACACCCTGGTCCGGATGCACCTCCCCCTGGTGGAGCATCTCGCCCGGCGCTTCCGCAACCGCGGCGAGCCGCTGGACGACCTCACGCAGGTCGCCACGATCGGCCTGATCAAGTCGGTGGACCGGTTCGACCCGGAGCGCGGCGTGGAGTTCTCCACGTACGCCACCCCGACCGTGGTCGGCGAGATCAAGCGGCACTTCCGTGACAAGGGCTGGGCGGTCCGCGTGCCGCGCCGCCTGCAGGAGCTGCGGCTGTCGCTGACCACGGCGACCGCGGAGCTCTCCCAGCGGCACGGCCGTGCCCCCACGGTCCACGAGCTGGCCGAGCACCTGCGCATCTCCGAGGAGGAGGTGCTGGAGGGCCTGGAGTCGGCGAACGCCTACAGCACCCTCTCGCTGGACGTGCCGGACACCGACGACGAGTCCCCCGCGGTCGCCGACACCCTGGGCGCCGAGGACGAGGCGCTGGAGGGCGTCGAGTACCGCGAATCCCTCAAACCGCTGCTGGAGGACCTGCCGCCGCGCGAGAAGAAGATCCTGCTGCTGCGCTTCTTCGGCAACATGACCCAGTCGCAGATCGCCCAGGAGGTCGGCATCTCCCAGATGCACGTCTCCCGGCTGCTGGCCCGCACCCTGGCCCAGCTCCGCGACAAACTGCTGGTCGAGGAGTAGCGGACGCCCCGGCGGGGCGGGAGACCGCCGGATCCGCCGCACTCCTGGCCACGACCGCACCACCACGGGCGCGGGCCGCACCGACAGCCCCACGGGCTCCACCGAGAGCCTCACGGGCCCGGTGCGCCCGCGCCCGTCGGCGTAAGGACTTCCCGACGCGCCCGCTCGCACGGAGGGCGCACGGCTTTCCGGCCCGCCCCGCGCAGGCCCGGCGTACTGGCTTCTGGCACGCCCCGCGCAAGACCGGCGTACGGCCCTCGGAGCGCCCGCGCGAATACCGGCGTACAGCCGTGTGACCGCCCCGGCGTGCAGCGAGCGCCCGCCGGCCACGCGCCCGCATGCCCCTGCGAGTCGGCTACGCGTCCTCGCGCGGTCCGATGCCCAGCGCCTCGGTGGCCGTCGGATTGACCAGCAGGCCGAGCACGAGGAACGCGACGACGGCCAGGGCCACGCCGCCCGCGAGCAGCGCGCCACCGCCGTTGATCAGCGTCCAGGCCACCGGCAGCGCCACGATCTGAGTGATCAGCGAGGGCCCGCGGCTCCAGCGCCGCCGCAGCCACAGCCCGCGCGCGGAGATCAGCGGCAGCAGCGCCAGCACGATCACGGTGATCCCGCCCATCTCGGCCTGCTGCGGACTGTCCGGCGAGCCGGTCAGCCCGTCGACCAGCATGTAGACGCCCAGCGCCGCCAGCGCGAGCCCTTCGAGGCCCGTGAGCACCGCTGCGGCGGTCAGCCGGCGCGGCCGCGGCCCGGCGGGTCCGGGGGCGGGCGTGGGGGCGGCTGGGGTCCGCTTCTGCTTGCTGCTGCTCACCCCAGCAGGGTAGCGCCGGGGCCCGGTCCACCTGACGGGCAGGGCTGGGCCCTCGTACCGACAGGTAGGTACCCTGCTCCTCATGCGTGCACTTCTCGTGGTCAACCCTGCAGCCACCACCACCAGTGCGCGCACCCGTGACGTACTGGCCCACGCGCTGGCCAGCGACCTGAAGCTGGAGGTCGCGCAGACCGAGTACCGCGGTCACGCGCGCGACCTCGCCCGCCGGGCCGCGGAGAGCGGCGAGACGGAGCTGGTGGTCGCCCTCGGCGGGGACGGGACGGTCAACGAAGTCGTCAACGGTCTGCTGACCCACGGCCCCGCCCCGGAGGCGCTGCCGCGCCTCGCGGTGGTCCCCGGCGGCTCCACGAACGTCTTCGCCCGGGCGCTGGGCCTGCCGAACGACGCCGTGGAGGCCACCGGCGCTCTGCTGGACGCGCTGCGCGACGGCAGCGAACGTACGGTCGGACTGGGTTTGGCCGCCGGCACACCGGACACTCAGGACGAGATGATTCCGAAGCGCTGGTTCACCTTCTGCGCGGGGTTCGGCTTCGACGCCGGCGTCGTGGGGCGGGTCGAACAACAGCGCGAACGCGGCAAGCGTTCGACCCATGCGCTGTACGTACGACAGGTCATGCGTCAGTTCCTGGGCGAGCCGAACCGCCGGCACGGCACGATCACGCTGGAGCACCCGGGCGCCGAACCAGGCTCGACGGAGGTGATCGACGATCTCGTCCTGTCCATAATCTGCAACACCGCCCCCTGGACCTACCTGGGCAATCGCCCGGTCTACCCGTCACCGCAGGCGTCCTTCGACACCGCCCTGGACGTCTTCGCGCTGACCAGACTCTCCACCCCGGCGGTCGCCCGGTACGCCACCCAGTTGCTGGCGTCAACCCCGGACCGCGGCCCACGGGGAAAGCACGCCGTATCGCTTCATGATCAGACGGACTTCACCTTGCATTCACAGGTTCCACTGCCCTTCCAGATGGACGGCGACCACCTGGGACTGCGTTCCAGCGTGACGTTCACAGGCGTACGCCGTGCACTGCGTGTGATTGTGTGAGCAGTAGGGCCTAAAGTCCTTTCAGTCGAACGTTTAGGCTGACTTCCACCCCCCAGAAGTACGGCTGTGACGCAGCCGACACCAAGGAATCAAAAAAAAGTTTCCGGAAGGGGTTGTATCCGCCGCCGAGGTTTGCGAGTCTCTTCATGGCGATCGGGACGGCCGCTCTTCGGCCCCCTTGAGAGCCCGAATCCCCTCCTCTTTTCCAGGACCGCACCAGCCCCATGCGGGTGTTCGGCCCTTCCCTTGCGGAGGGATTCGTGAAAGCGTTCACATTCACAAGCAACGTTCCCGTAATACGAGGAGATGGAGCAGCCATGGACTGGCGTCACCGCGCCGTTTGCCGCGAGGAAGACCCCGAGCTCTTCTTCCCCATCGGCAACACCGGTCCTGCGCTGCTGCAGATCGAGGAAGCCAAGGCCGTCTGCCGCCGCTGCCCCGTCATGGAGCAGTGCCTGCAGTGGGCGCTCGAGTCCGGCCAGGACTCCGGCGTCTGGGGTGGTCTGAGCGAGGACGAGCGCCGCGCAATGAAGCGCCGTGCGGCTCGTAACCGGGCGCGCAACGCCAGCGCCTGAACCAGACGCCCCGTGGCATCCGAGCCGCAGCGCGCAGTACCCCCGATGCGCTAAGCAACGTGAGCTTTGAGCCCCGGACCGTAACTCGGTCCGGGGCTTACTGCTGTCCGCGCACGCCTCCGTATGGCCGTACGGGAGGGAGCGCATGGTGGTGCGTACCGCGTGAGATGCGCCACCAGGCGCCTCGCCGGTACCTCCGTACACCGGGGCGCGAGCGGGATGAACCGGCCGCGGGCGGTCAAGGCCCTTCCGGCGCGCTCAGTGCTTTTCGGCCCGCACCGGGATGTCCAGCACCACCTGGGTGCCGCGCCCGGGGGCCGGCAGCATGTCGAACGTGCCGCTCATCTCCCCCTCGACCAGCGTCCGGACGATCTGCAGCCCGAGGTTGCCGGCGCGCTGCGGGTCGAATCCCTCGGGCAGCCCGCGGCCGTTGTCCTGGACGGTGACCCGCAGCCGCGGCTCCGTACTGCTGCCGCCGCGCACCGCGCCCACCTCGACCGTGCCCTGCTCCCCCGGCGCGAAGGCGTGCTCCAGCGCGTTCTGGAGGATCTCGGTGAGCACCATGGACAGCGGGGTCGCGACCTCGGCGTCCAGGATGCCGAAGCGGCCGCTGCGCCGCCCGGCCACCTTCCCCGGCGAGATCTCCGCCACCATGGCGAGCACTCTGTCGGCGATCTCGTCGAACTCGACCCGCTCGTCCAGGGTCTGGGACAGCGTCTCGTGGACGATCGCGATGGAACCGACCCTGCGGACCGCCTCGTTCAGCGCCTCGCGCCCCTGGGGCGAATCCATCCGGCGGGCCTGCAGCCGCAAGAGGGCGGCGACTGTCTGCAAGTTGTTCTTCACCCGGTGGTGGATTTCCCGGATGGTCGCGTCCTTCGTAATCAATTCGCGCTCTCGGCGTCGCAATTCGGTGACGTCGCGCAGGAGCACGAGTGAACCGATGTGCGTGCCCTTCGGTTTGAGCGGGATGGCTCTCAGTTGAATGACGCCGTCGTCGCCCTCCACCTCGAATTCGCGCGGCGCCCAGCCGCTGGCGAGCTTCCACAGGGCCTCGTCCACGGGGCCGCGCGCCGGCGCGAGTTCGGCGGTGGCCCGGCCGAGGTGGTGGCCCACGAGGTCGGCGGCGAGTCCGAGACGGTGGTACGCGGAGAGCGCGTTCGGACTGGCGTACTGGACGACGCCGTCCGCGTCGAGCCGGATCAGCCCGTCGCCGGCCCGCGGCGAGGCGTCCATGTCGACCTGCTGGCCGGGGAAGGGAAACGATCCTGCAGCGATCATCTGCGCCAGGTCGGACGCGCTCTGCAGGTAAGTGAGCTCCAGTCGGCTGGGCGTCCGCACGGTGAGCAGGTTGGTGTTCCGCGCGATCACACCGAGCACCCGGCCGTCCCGGCGTACGGGGATGGACTCCACCCGTACGGGTACTTCCTCGCGCCACTCGGGGTCGCCCTCGCGCACGATGCGGCCCTCGTCCAGCGCGGTGTCCAGCATGGGGCGGCGGCCGCGCGGCACCAGGTGGCCGACCATGTCGTCCTGGTAGGACGTCGGCCCGGTGTTCGGGCGCATCTGCGCGACGGACACGTACCGGGTGCCGTCCAGGGTGGGCACCCACAGGACGAGGTCGGCGAAGGACAGGTCGGAGAGGAGCTGCCATTCGGAGACCAGCAGATGGAGCCACTCGAGGTCGGAGTCGCTCAGAGCGGTGTGCTGACGGACGAGATCGTTCATGGAGGGCACGCATGCGAGCCTACCGGCGTACGGTGTATCCGTTGACCGTGCACAGGCATGGACTGATGCGCATGGTCTAGTCCACAATGAATCGGTAAAAGGCTTCCGCCCTCCCCGCACAGGAGGACGGATAGAGGACCGAGGCGCTCTCTGCCCTGACTGCGCCGCGGCCTCCGATCGGCCGGACCGGGCGCCGCGAGGAACCGCACACCTCACGGCGTACACCGGCCGATGTCAGCTCCGGGCTGCGGTGCCGGACAGGTTGAGGGTCCTGTCCCGGCGCCGCGGCCCGCGGGTGTTTCCGGGCGCTTGTACAGGCGCACATCGGGCGCATACTCAGACGGACATACGGACGGCCCCCGCTCCCCCGAGGAGCGGGGGCCGTCGGCGTGTGCGCAGGTGGATCGGGGTCCCCGGGTCTGCGGTAGCCCGTCGGGTGGGGAGCGCGGAGCATGGAAAGGCGGTGGCGTGCGCGGCTGTGCGCCAAGGGCACCACGGGCCCGCGACGCCGCTGCTAGAGTGGTCTATACCACTTGCCCCCTCTCCAGAACGGCAGGCCCAGCGTGGAAGTTGTCATCGTCCCGGATGCCAAGGAAGGCGGCGAGCTGATCGCCGAGGCCATGGCCGCCCTGCTGAGGCGCAAGCCCGACGCGCTGCTCGGCGTGGCCACCGGCTCGACCCCGCTGCCCATCTACGAAGCGCTCGCGAACAAGGTCGCGGCGGGGGCCGTGGACGCCTCGCGGGCCCGTATCTGCCAGCTCGACGAGTACGTGGGGCTGCCCGCGGGCCACCCCGAGTCCTACCGTTCCGTGGTGCTGCGCGAGGTCGTCGCGCCGCTCGGGCTGGGCGCGGACTCCTTCATGGGCCCGGACGGCGCCGCCGAGGACCTCCAGGCGGCCTGTGACGCCTACGACCGCGCGCTGGCCGAGGCCGGCGGCGTGGACCTGCAACTGCTGGGTATCGGCACCGACGGGCACATCGGCTTCAACGAGCCGTGCTCCTCGCTCGCCTCCCGTACCCGTATCAAGACGCTGACGCAGCGGACCCGGGAGGACAACGCCCGGTTCTTCGACAGCCTCGACGAGGTGCCGCACCACGTCATCACCCAGGGCATCGGGACCATTCTGGAGGCCCGTCACCTGGTGCTGCTGGCCACGGGCGAGGGCAAGGCGGACGCGGTGGCCCAGACCGTGGAGGGTCCGGTGTCCGCGCTGGTACCGGCCTCCGCGCTGCAGCTTCACCCGCACGCGACGGTGGTCGTCGACGAGGCGGCGGCCTCGGAGCTCAAGCTCGCGGACTACTTCCGCGCGACGTACGCGGCCAAGCCGGAGTGGCAGGGGCTGTAAGACTTCCCGTACGGAACGCACAGGTGCCGAGTCCGGCGGGGCTCGGCACCTGTGCGTCTGCCGCGTCCTCAGCCGCCCGTGATGACCTCCGCGGCCGCCCGTCCGCAGACGCGGGCGGCCCCGTGGGTGGCGATGTGCAGCGCTCCGGTGGGCGGCGCCTGCGGGACTCCCATCTCGACCACGACGGTCTCGGGGCGGGCGGCGATGAGAGCGGCGAGGGCGTCGGCCATCCAGGAGTGCCGGTGGACGTCGCGGACCACGGCGACGATCGTGCGGTCCGCCGCGGCCCGCAGCACCTTCGCGATCAGTGCGGAGGTACCGGCCTCCTCGGCGTCGGCCGGGGCGTAGCTGCCGGTCGTGGTGGAGGGCAGCAGCCGCTCCAGCTCGGCCGCGACGCCCCAGGGCGTCTCGTCGCCGACCGCGATGTTGGCGACGGGCGTGAACGCCGCGACATACGCGGGCGTGCGCAACGGCTCGTACGCGCCTTCGGCAGCCGTCACCCGTAGGGCCCGCCGGGCCGCCCGGAGCCCCACATCCGGGTCCCCCGCTCCCCCGTGTGCGCGTGACGGAGGCCGCCCGGCGTCGCGCGTCCAGCGGGCCAGGGCGCGGACCCGGCCCGCCGCCTCGGCCAGGCGCTCCTCGGTGAGCGCGCCGGAGCGCACGGCGCTCACCAGGGCGTCGCGGAGGCGCAGCACGGTCGCCTCATCGGCCAGCCCGCCGCCGACACAGATGGCGTCGGCACCGGCGGCGATAGCGAGCACGCTGCCGCGTTCGATCCCGTATGTGGCGGCGATGGCCCGCATCTCCACGGCGTCGGTGACGATCAGGCCGTCGAAGCCGAGGCCGCCGGCCGCGACGGGCGCGCGCAGCAGTCCGTGCAGGGCCGCGGGGCTGAGCGTGGCGGGCAGCTCGCCGTCGAGGGCCGGTACGAGGATGTGCGCGCTCATGACGGCCTTGGTGCCGGCCGCGACGGCCGCCTTGAAGGGCACGAGTTCGCGGGCGTGCAGGGTGTCGCGGGCGGCGTCGATGCGGGGCAGGTCGTGGTGGGAGTCGACGGCGGTGTCGCCGTGGCCGGGGAAGTGTTTGGTGCAGGCGGCGACGCCGGCGGACTGCATGCCCTGAACGTAGGCGGCGGTGTGCCGGGCGACCAGGTGCGGGTCGGAGCCGAAGGAGCGTACGCCGATGACGGGGTTGCCGGGGTTGGAGTTGACGTCGGCGCTGGGGGCCCAGTTGAGGGTGATGCCGCAGTCGGCGAGGCGGCGGCCCAGCTCGCGGGCGACGGCGTGGGTGAGGCCGGTGTCGTCGACGGCGCCGAGGGCGAGGTTGCCGGGGAAGGAGGAGCCGCCGCGTACTTCGAGGCGGGTGACGTCACCGCCCTCCTCGTCGATGGCGATCAGGAGGCCGTCGGTCTCGGCGCGGAGGCGGGCGCTCAGGGCGGCGAGCTGTTCGGGGGTGTGGACGTTGCGTCCGAACAGGCCGACGGAGGTGAGGCCCTCGCCGAGCCGGCGCAGCAGCCAGCCCGGCGCTTCGGTCCCCGTGAAGCCCGGCTGGAGCACGGCCAGCGCGTCGCGGGTGAGGGTGTCGGCGGAGCGTACGAGCGTCGTCATGGAGCTGCGTGTCCCTTCACTGCGCATGAACGAGCAGGCGGGCGGCCGGAGGTGCCGGGCCGGAGGGCGGTACCGGACCGGAAGGCCGTACCGGACCGGGCGCGGCTTTCATCAGACCGCAGACCGGCGGCGTCGACGCGGAGGCAGGCGGGCGTCCGCGTCATCCCTTCACCGCGCCCGAGGTGAGGCCGCCGACCGCCTTGCGCTGCAGGAAGAGGAAGAGGATCAGGATGGGGAGGGCGAAGAGGGAGGCGGCGGCCATGGTGGCGCCCCAGTCGTCGCCGAAGTTGGTCTGGAAGCCGGACAGCCACAGGGGCAGGGTCTGGGCCTCGGTCTGCTTGTTGAGGATGAGGACGAGGGGGAATTCGTTCCAGGCGGTGATGAAGCCGAAGAGCGAGGTGGCCATCAGCCCGGGGGCGAGCAGCGGGAGGATGATCCGGAGGAATGCCTGGGGGCGGGAGCAGCCGTCGACCATGGCGGATTCCTCCAGCTCCTTGGGGACGGCCGCGATGTAGCCGCGGAGGGTGAGGATCGTAAAGGGCAGCACCATGACCATGTAGAAGAAGGTGAGAGGCAGCAGGCTGTTCAGCATGTCGCCGTCCCGGACGATCATGTAGATCGCGATGACCATCACTTCCCAGGGCGCCATCTGGGCGATCATGAAGGTGACGATCACGCCGCGCCGGCCCTTGAAGCGCATCCGGGCGATCGCGAAGGACGCGAGCAGGGCGATCACCAGCGACATGCCCACGGCGAGGACCGTGACGGTCACGGAGTTGCCGACGTACCGCCAGAAGTGCGGGGCGCTGACGGCGGTGCGGAAGTGTTCGAGGGTCGGGGTGAGCGGGAACCACACGGGGTCCTCGCTGATGATGTCGCCGGCCGGCTTCAGTGCCGTACTGAACATCCAGTAGACGGGGAAGAGGAAGCCGACGGTCAGGAACAGGGCCGTGGCGTTGGGCCAGAAGCGGCCGAAGAGACTGCGCTTCATCGCTCGTCCTCCTCCTGCCGGAGCACGATCCGGAGATAGTACGAGGTCAGGGCGAGCAGGATCAGGATGGTCAGCAGCGAGATGGCCGCGCCCATGCCGTAGTGCTGATTGCCCATGCCCTCGATGAAGGCGTACACGGGGAGGATTTCGGTGAGCCGCTCCGGGCCGCCCTCGTTGATGGCGAACACCTGGGCGAAGGCTTTGAAGACCCAGATGACTTCGAGGAAGGTCGTCGCGTAGAGGAACGGCCTGATGAAGGGGAGCGTGACCGAGGTGAAGCTCTTCCAGAGGCCGGCGCCGTCGAGGGCGGCCGCTTCGTAGAGCTCCTTGGGGATGGTGGTCGTCGCGGCGTAGAGGTTGATCGCGACGAAGGGTACGGACTGCCAGACGACCAAAACCGTGATGACGAAGAAGGTGGAGAACTGGCCGCCGGTCCAGTTGAAGTCCGCCATGCCGTGCCATCCGAGGCGGTCCAGTACCCAGTTGACGACGCCGAAGCGCTGGGCGAAGAGCCACTGGTAGACGGTGGTGGCGGCGATGACGGGCATGGCCCAGGCCAGGACGAGCCCGAACAGGAGCGTGAGCCGCATGCGGGGGCCGAGCCGGGCGAGGAGCAGGCCGGTGAGGGTGCCGATGCCCATGATCAGGACGACGTTCGCGGCGGTGAAGAGGAGGGAGCGGAGGGAGACCCGCCAGAACTCCTCGTTGCCCAGGATCTCGCCGTAATTGTCCAGGCCGTTCCACTCGGTGGCGTGCCGGATGAGCTGTCCCATGTTGAGGTTCTGGAGGGATAGCAGTCCGTTGGTGACCATGGGCCAGCCGAGGAATACCGCGGTGGCGGCGAGCGCGGGCAGCAGCAGGAGGTACGGCCCGTAGGCGCGGCGCCGCACCTCCTTGGCGGGCCGCGGCGCCTCCTTCACAGGCCGTACCGCCTTACGGGGCCGTACGTCGGTGGTGCTCGCGCTCACTGCTTCTGGCCGAGGCGCTTGTTGAACTCGCCCTCGACCTGCCGGGCGGCGTCCATCGGGCTCTTACCGCTCAGCACAGCGGTCATGTACGTCTTGATGGGGTTGGGCGGGTTCTCTACGGCGCCCCACTCCGGGATGAGCGGGGTGGTGCCGCCGCCGGCGACGGCGGGCGCTGCCGCCTCGGCCGCCGGGTTGCCCTTCAGGGCGCTCTGCAGCGACTCCTTGTTGGGGATGACGCCGCCCTCCTGGGCGAGCTGTCCCTCGTACTTGTCGGAGAGCGCGATCTTCAGGAACTTCTTGGCCAGGTCCTGCTTCTGGCTGCCGGCGGCGACGGCGAGGTTGGAGCCGCCGAGGAAGACGCCTTCCGGTGTCCCGGCGGTCTCACCGGGGATGGTGAAGTAGCCGATGTCCTTCTCGATCTTCGGGTTGGCCTTGATGGCGATCCCGGACTCCCAGCCCATGCCGATGAACGCGCCGGTCTTCCCCTTGGCGAAGACCTCGCCCTGCTGCGGAGTGGCCTCGTCCTTGTCCTTCGGTGCCTTACTGAAGGACTGGTACTGCTTGTAGATGTCCATGGCCTTGGCGACCTTGGGGTCGGCGAGGTTGGAGACCCACTTGCCGCCCTGCTTCTTGACCAGGGCGGCCTTGGTGCCGATGGTCAGGCCGTCGAAGAAGTACCAGTTCTGGCCGGGCAGGTAGAGCGGCTCGGCGTCGGTCTTCTTCTGGATGAGGTCGAGGTCCTTGAAGAACTCGGTGCGGGTCTTCGGCGTGTCCTTGATGCCGGCCTCGGCCCAGATCTTCTTGTTGTAGATGACGACGCGGTTGGCTGCGTACCAGGGGGCTGCGTACTGCTTGCCCTCGTGGACGGCCGACTTGTTCAGGGACGGCGTCCAGTCGGCGCCGATCTCCTTCTTCAGGTCGTCCAGTTCGGCGAGGCCGGAGGTCTTGGCGTAGGCGGAGGTCTGGGTGTTGCCGACCTCAATGACGTCCGGCGGGTTCTCCTCGGAGAGCGCGGTGGTGATCTTCTGCTGAATACCGTTCCACTTCTGGATCTCGATGTTCAGCCTGGCGCCGGTCTTCTTCTCGAAGGCGGCCTTGACGCCCTTCGTCCAGCCCGGCGGGGTGGAGCCGTCCATGACCCATACGGTGAGGCTCTTGCTGTCCGCCCCCGCCGACCCGCCGGACCCGCAGGCCGCGACACTTACCAGCATTCCCGCGACTGCCGTCGCCGCGATCAGCCCACGCTTCACAGCACACTCCCCTAATGGCTATGTGTGGTCTTTAATGGTTTAGACCAGTGCCCGCAGCTTGGCCTAGACCTTTAGGGGTGTCAAGAGGTGTATAAGAGTCGCAGTCGGCTCCGTTACCGGACCGACATCCGGCAGGCGCGGACCTGCGAGGGAGCATCAGCACCTCACCCGTGCCACGATGTGAGCCGCTACGTACGGAGGAGCCGGTGACGACAGCACGAGTGGAGTCGGAAGGGCGGGTCATGGAGACCGACGGGGCCGGCGCGGAGTCCGGCGGCGGAGCCGCGCGCACGGCGCGGGTGCCCAAGTACTACCGGCTCAAGCGGCACTTGCTGGAGATCACCGAGACGCTGCCGCCGGGCACCCCCGTACCGCCCGAGCGCACCCTGGCCTCGGAGTTCGACACCTCGCGGACGACCGTGCGGCAGGCCCTGCAGGAACTGGTCGTCGAGGGGCGGCTGGAACGCATCCAGGGCAAGGGCACTTTCGTCGCCAAGCCCAAGGTCTCCCAGGCGCTGCAACTGACCTCCTACACCGAGGACATGCGCGCCCAGGGCCTGGAGCCCACCTCGCAGCTCCTGGACATCGGCTATGTCACCGCCGACGACCGGCTGGCCGGGCTGCTGGACATCGCGGCGGGCGGCCGGGTGCTGCGCATCGAACGGCTGCGGCTGGCCAGCGGCGAGCCGATGGCCATCGAGACCACGCACCTGTCGGCCAAGCGCTTCCCGGCCCTGCGCCGCAACCTGGTCAAGTACACCTCCCTCTACACCGCGCTGGCCGAGGTCTACGACGTCCGCCCGGCGGAGGCCGAGGAGACCATCGAGACGTCCCTCGCCACGCCGCGCGAGGCCACGCTGCTGGGCACGGACGTGGGCCTGCCGATGCTGATGCTCTCCCGGCACTCCCTGGACCCCCAGGGCGAACCGGTCGAGTGGGTGCGCTCGGTGTACCGCGGCGACCGGTACAAGTTCGTGGCCCGCCTGCAGCGGCCGAACGACTAGCGGCACGGGCGGGGGGGAACGGAAGCGCACATCCCCGTCACCCGGGTTATCCACAGGGTGTAGCGCACGTCACATTCCCTGCTCTACGGTCCTTCCGTCACCGTCAGGACGGGAGGACGGCCAGTGCGTACGACATCACCGCGAACGATCGTCATCTGGACAGCCGTTGCGCTCATCGGCGCCGTCGGCTGGACCCTGCTCGCACTGGGCCGCGGCGAGGAGGTGTCGGCGGCCTGGATGGTGGCCGCCGCCCTCGGCACGTACGCCATCGCGTACCGCTTCTACTCCCGCTTCATCGCCACGCGAGTGCTGCGGGTGGACAAGAGCCGCGCCACCCCCGCCGAGCGGCTGAACAACGGCATCGACTTCCACCCCACGGACCGCCGCGTCCTGCTCGGCCACCACTTCGCGGCCATCGCGGGCGCGGGACCGCTGGTCGGACCGGTGCTCGCGGCACAGATGGGCTATCTCCCCGGCACGATCTGGATCATCGCCGGAGTGGTGTTCGCGGGCGCCGTGCAGGACATGGTGGTGCTCTTCTTCTCCACCCGGCGGGACGGGAAGTCGCTGGGCCAGATGGCGCGCGAGGAGATCGGCCCGTTCGGCGGGGCCGCGGCGCTGCTCGCTGCCTTCGCCATCATGATCATCCTGCTGGGCGTACTGGCCCTGGTGATCGTCAACGCGCTGGCCGCTTCCCCCTGGGGCACGTTCTCCATCGGCATGACGATCCCCATCGCCCTCATCATGGGCGTCTACCTGCGCTTCCTCCGCCCCGGCCGGATCACCGAGGTCTCGCTCATCGGGATCGCGCTGCTGCTCCTCGCCCTCGTCGGCGGCCGCTGGGTCGCGGAGTCCTCCTGGGCCGACACCTTCACCCTCCAGCCGAAGACCCTGGTCATCTGGCTGGTGGCATACGGCTTCATCGCCTCGGTGCTCCCCGTCTGGACCCTGCTCGCGCCCCGCGACTACCTCTCCACCTTCATGAAGATCGGCACGATCGGGCTGCTGGCCCTGGGCGTGGTGATCGCGCTCCCGACGCTGAAGATGGACGCGGTGACGGACTTCGCGAGCCGCGGCGACGGCCCGGTCTTCGCCGGCTCCCTCTTCCCCTTCGCCTTCATCACCATCGCCTGCGGCGCGCTCTCGGGCTTCCACGCGCTGATCTCCTCGGGCACCACACCGAAGATGGTGCAGAAGGAGACCCAGATCCGGATGATCGGGTACGGCTCGATGCTGATGGAGTCGTTCGTCGCGGTGATGGCGCTGGTGGCCGCGTCCATCATCGACCCCGGCCTGTACTTCGCGATGAACGCCCCGGCGGGCGTCATCGGCGACAGCGTCCAGTCCGCCTCTCAGGCCGTCGCCCACCTCGGATACTCCATCTCCCCCGACCAACTGGCGGCCGCGGCCAAGTCCGTGGAGGAACAGACGCTGCTGTCCCGGACAGGCGGCGCGCCCACACTGGCCGTCGGCGTCTCGGAGATCTTCTCCCAAGTGGTGGGCGGCGCCGGGATGAAGGCGTTCTGGTACCACTTCGCGATCATGTTCGAAGCGCTCTTCATCCTGACGGCGCTGGACGCGGGCACGCGGGTGGGCCGCTTCATGCTCCAGGACATGCTGGGCAACGCCTACAAGCCGTTCCGGGACATCAGCTGGAAGCCCGGGCTGGTGCTGTGCAGCGCGGCCGTGGTGGGCCTGTGGGGGTACTTCCTGTGGGTGGGCGTCCACGAGCCGCTCGGCGGCATCAACCAGCTCTTCCCGGTCTTCGGCATCTCCAACCAGCTGCTGGCGGCGGTCGCGCTGGCGGTGTGCACGACGCTGCTGGTGAAGTCTGGTCGGCTGAAGTGGGCCTGGATCACGGGCATACCGCTGGCCTGGGACGCGGTGGTCACGCTGACCGCGAGCTGGCAGAAGGTGTTCTCCGGCGACCCGAAGGTGGGGTTCTTCACCCAGCGCGCGGTCTACCAGGACGCGATCGACGCGGGGAAGGTGCTGCCGCCCGCGAAGTCGATGGACGACATGCACACGGTCGTCACCAACTCCACGGTGGACGGGGTGCTGTCGGCGGTACTGGCCCTGCTGATCGTGGTGGTGATCGCCGACGCGGCCCGCATGTGCATCCGCCACCTCCGCACCCCGGACGCAACCCCGCTCCACGAAGCCCCGTACGTCACCTCCCGCCTCGTCGCCCCGGCCGGCCTGATAGCCACACCGGAGGAAAAGGCGGAACTTGCGGCGACCGGGAGCGAGGAGGCCAGGAGGTGACGGGCCGGACGGCACGGAGGGCAGGCGGAGTGCCCGGTGGAGGGCCGTCGTAACGCGGCGGACGCAAGGAGACCGGTGGAGGGCGGCGGTGGCGCGGTCGGCGCTAGTAGACCGGTGGAGGGGGAGGGCGGCGGTGGCATGGTGGGGCTTGGCGGCCGGTGGAGGGCTGTCGTGATGCGGCGGGCGCGGGGCATCCGGTGGAGCGCCGGGGTGGCGCGGAGGCCGTATGGGGGCCGGTGGAGGGCCGCTGTGGCGCGGTGGGCGCGGGGCGTGCGGTGGTACGTGCGGGAGTTGACCGGTGAGTCGGCGTACGACCGGTACGTCGAGCACCTCCGCCAACACGACCCGGACGCCCCGGTGCCCACCCGCGCCGAGTTCGAACGCCGCAGGACGGACGCGAGGGAGGCCGACCCCCGCTCGGGCTTCCGGTGTTGCTGAGAGTCGGGGGTGGTGGAGGAGGTGGAGGGGGGG